>NZ_SMKV01000003.1 GCF_004348445.1 Saccharopolyspora aridisoli
AAGGTCCGCAAGGTCGAGATGCGCGAGGAAGCCCGCCGACTCCTCGACCTGTAGCAGGCGCGGACCCGGAAGCCCGCCGCACCCGCGTGAGGGATCGCTGCGGTGGTCCGGGAGCCATCGGGTGGTCCTCGGCGGGGCGGCGGTCTCGGGTTGAGGACACCACCCCGCTCACGTCATCCGCGGAGTTTTTCCAGCTCCGCGGCGTCTTCGGCGCCGAAGCGCTCTTCGAGGGCCTCGGGTTCGGCGTCGACGTCGATCTGGGCGAGCGGCATGCCCCTGGCGCTGGAGATCGCGCCGAGGCGCCTGGTAGCGCGGTCGGAGGCGTAGGCGGTGAGCTCGTCCTTGTCGAGCGCGAACGGCAGCTCCTCGGGAGCGTCCGCCGGTTTCCACTGGACCTGCGCGATGGCGTGCGGGAGCAGCGTGGCCATCTGGTCCTCGACCACCGACCAGTTGGTCTCGTCGGCGGCCACGTGCCTGCGGCAGGTGAAGGTGCCCCAGGCCATGTGCCTGCGCTCGTCGTCACCGATGCGCTTGATGACCTGCTGCATGCCGGGCAGGATGCCCCGGCTCACGCAGATCTTGTGCCACGCGTAGTAGCCGGTGAGCGCGAGGGTCCCTTCCACCACGTGGTTGTAGGTGACCGAGGCGCGGACCTGGTTCTCGGGACAGGGGTCGGTGTGCAGCGCCTGCAGCGTCTCGGGCAGGGCCTTGTAGAAGATCTCCCGGTAACCGGGGTTCTCGGCGACGTACTCGTGCAGGTCCTCGGTGAGCCCGACGGCGTCCATCCAGAGCCGGAACACCTGGGTGTGCTTGGCCTCCTCGAAGCAGAACTGCGTCAGGTACATCTCGTCGCCGAAGCGCCCCTCGGCGGCCATCGCGGCCATGAACGGCTGCAGGTCCTGGGTGACGGCTTCCTCGCCGGCGATGAACTGCGCGCACAGCCCGGCCACGCCGCGCTTCTCGTCGTCGTTGAGGTGTTGCCAGTCCTCGGCGTCCTGGCTGAAGTCGATGTCGGCGGGGTTCCAGAACTTGGCGTTGCCCTTGTCGAACAGTCGCAGCGGGAGCGATTCCCAGTTCAGGCCGTGGGCTCGCAGGGAGTGGAAGCTCTCGCGCTGGGCAGTGTGCGTGCTCGTCATTGAACGACTCCTGCTCGCCGGTTTGTGAGGTGTGTTACGCCCCAGTTTCGGTACTGGACAGTTTCGCGTCAAGGCCGGTCGGATCGTGTCAGTAAGGTGAAGGTGATGGACGAGCGCAGCGCACTCACGGTCGGTTTCGACCTGGACATGACCCTGATCGACCCGCGGCCCGGCATGGTTCGCGCCTTCGACACCCTCAACGAGGAGTTCGGCACCGAGCTGGACGGGCAGCACTTCGCCGCACACCTCGGCCCGCCGCTGGAGGACGTGCTGCGCGGCTACGGCTTCGACGAACCGATGGTCAAGCGTCTCGCCGCCCACTTCCGCTCGATCTACCCGACCGTCGTGATCGACGAGACGGCCGCGCTGCCCGGGGCGGCCGAAGCGCTGGAGGCCGTGCGCGCCCTCGGCGGCCGGACGCTGGTGGTCACCGGCAAGTACGAGCCCAACGCCGAGCTGCACCTCAAAGCCCTGGGCTGGACCGTCGATCGTCTCGCCGGTGGCGTGTTCGGCGCGGGGAAGGGCGAGGTGCTGCTGGCCGAGGGTGCCGACATCTACGTGGGCGACCACTTCGGCGACATCGTCGGCGGCCACACCGCCGGGGCGATCGCGGTGGGCGTGGCAACGGGGCCCTACTCGGCTGCTGAGCTCAGCGAAGCCGGTGCCGACGCGGTGCTGGACGACCTCTCCGGGTTCCCGGCCTGGCTGGCGAACCGGGTTGAGAACCCTCAGAACGACCGCGGTGCGAGCTGAGTCCCGCACCTGGAGCAGCGGCTACCGCCGCGCGCCTAGTGCCGACGGGCGCGGACCACGGTCGCGATCACTCCGAAGATCAACCCGGCCGGGCACAGCAGCGCGACGATGCTGATCCACGCAGGCAGGTCTTGATGGCCGGTCGCGAACAGCGCGAAGATCGCGACGATGGCCAACAGCCCGATGCCGAACATCGCGATCGAGACCGGGAGGATTGCGGATCTTGGTGAGCTGCTCGCCATGTGAGCAGCGTATTCACACCGAGGCCGTGCCTGACAACTGGCCTTGGCCCATAAGGATGGGTGATTTCCTCCACCTTCGCGGTACGCTTGGTGGGACGCGTCCCGGCGCGCGCACCTGCGTGGCGTTAACGGGGCGCTTTCGTCGTGACGGGGCTGTTGCCGCGTCGCGGTGGCAAGAACGGCAGGGAGATCGTGACCCGGTCAACGGGTCAGCGCATTCGACAGGGAACGGTGAGGACAGTGCCGACCGGCAGGGTCAAGTGGTTCGACTCGGACAAGGGCTTCGGCTTCCTGACCCAGGATGGCGGGGAGGACGTGTACGTGCGTGCCTCCGCGTTGCCATCTGGTGTGGATGCGCTCAAGACCGGCCAGCGCGTCGACTTCGACATGGCGCAGGGCCGACGCGGCCCGCAGGCGTTGAAGGTCAAGTTACTGGACCCGCTGCCCTCGGTCACCGAGGCGCGCCGACGTCCCGCCGATGAGTTGCACGGCATGGTCGAGGACATGATCAAGCTCCTCGAGCTCAAGGTTCAGCCGGACCTGCAGCGGGGCCGCTACCCCGACCGCAAGACCGCCAAGCGCATCGGCGAGGTCGTCCGAGCGGTCGCGCGGGAACTCGATCCCGGCGGGAACTGATCTCTGCGGAGACGCAGCCCGCGGTCGTCCGATCGCAGACGTGCAGGAAGCGGAAGCCTGACACGCCTTCCGGGTCGGGAGCCGATGCACGGCGTCGGCTGTCCCTCGCAGAAGACGTGTCAGAACCCGCGGCGCCGAGTCGTCACCGCTTGACGTTGAGGACCCAGCTGCCGCCGATGCCGAAGTCGACCCCGCCGTCGGCGCCTTGGCTCAGGACCGCCGAGAACTGCTGGACCTCGACGTGCTCGATGCGGGCGCCGTCCGGCGGCAGTTGCAGCGTGTACGAGTGGCGCGAGTCCGGGGTGAACACCGGGCTGCGGCCGTCGAGCTCCTGGCCGTTGAGCCCGCGGTAGAGGAACACCACCTGCCACGGGGCGCCGGCGACCTCCGCAGGCACCGAGATCTGCAGCGGGTCGCGATCGACCATGCGCAGCTCACCGACAGCCTCCGGCTTCGGGGGCGAGCACTCCTGGCCGGTCGGGTCGCAGTACTGGGCGGCCTCAACCGCCACCGCGTCCCCGTGCGAGTAGAAGGTCACCTGCGGTTGGCTGGGGGAGGAGCAGCCGGCGGCGAGCCCGACGGCGGCCACTGCCAGCAGCGGCTTCAGTCCACGATGCACGGCCAGAGCCTACGACCCGGCACTCGAACGGGCGGTGGCCGGTGCGCCAGCCGAACGTCGCCGCCGTCGCGAGAGCGGTGGCAGCGGGATCGCCGGGATCAGCGTGCCGCCGCGCCCGCGCAGGATCGTCTGCGCCAAGACCAGGGCCAGCAGCACGGCGATCACCACGAACCCGATCCGGTAGACCGGTGGCAGCAGCACGCCGAGCGCCCCGCCGAAGACCCAGCTCAGCTGCAGGATCGCCTCCGATCGGCCGAACGCCGAGGCCCGCGACGCCTCCGGCATGTCGCGTTGGACCACCGCGTCCAGGCAGACCTTGGCCAGCGCGGAGGCGGTCGCGCCGATCAGTCCGACGATCACCGCCAGCGGCAGACCGGCCAGCACCGCGGCGCAGGTCGCCACGGCGAGCGCGGCGCCCAGGCAGCTGATGATCAACCGGTCCGGTTTCTCGAAGGTCATCCGCGTACCCAGGCCGTTGCCCAAGAAGCTGCCGACCCCGGCCGCGCCTCCGACCAGGCCCAGCAGCACCAGTTGCATGGCCGGTTCGTGCTGGGTGTTGTGCTTGATCACGAACGCGGCGAACAGGGTCAGGAAACCGGTCAGCACGCGGATACCGCCGTTGCCCCACAGCGCCACCACCACGTGCCCGGTCAGCGGCACCTTGCGGGAACGTCCCGGATCGCCCAGCGAGGTCTGCACCTCGCCTTCGGTGCTCTCCACCCAGCCCGGGATCCGCAGGCACAGCCACACCCCGGCGGCAGCCATCGCGGCCATGAACCACAGCGCGCCCTCGGAACCCCACAACCAGGCGAATCCGGACGCGACCGCGCCGAACAGACCGCCCGCGGCCAGGCCGAAGGCGGTGAGCCGCGAGTTGGCCTTGGTCAGCGTGATCTGGCCGGGCAGCACCCGTGGCGTCATCGCGGCCTTGAGCACGCCGAAGGACTTCGACAGCACCATGCAGCCCAGCGCCGCCGGGTAGAGCAGCCAGCTGTTGAAGTTCAGCGCCATCACGGCGGCCAGCACGACGCGCACCGCGAAGGACGCGGCCAGCGCCAGCCGCCTGCCCTGCTGCAGCCGGTCGAGGGCGGGGCCGATCACCGGCGCGATCACCGCGAACGGCGCGACCGTGATCAACAGGTAGAGCGCGACCTTGTCCTTGCTCTCGGCCGTGGCCGCGGAGAAGAACAGCGTGTTGGCCAGCGCGACGGCCATCGCCGCGTCGACCGCGTAGTTGCCCATCCACGCATAGGTGAACTTGGCCAGACCGGACCGGTCGGCGCCGTCGGCGTGGGCCAACGAGAAGAACAGCCGCACCATCCGCTGGGTCAGGTCCCGGCTGCGCCACGCGGCGACCCGGGTGACGGTCAGCTTCCTCGGCGGCGGTGCGCCCCTGGACCGCTCGGGTTCGGGCCCTTCCTCGTCGGGTGCTGCGAGGTGGTCCTCGGGCAGCGGCGGAAGCGGACTCGTCCCACCGCGGGAGCGGTCGTGATCGGGGTCCTCCTGCCAGGGATGACGGCGTTCGTCGGCGTCCTGGGGCGGCGGTTCGAACCGCTGTCCGGACCGCTGCTGGTCGGCGTACCAACCGCGCTTCCCGCGCTGCCCGGCGCCCCAGCCCGGACGACCCCGCGGCTCGTCCGAGCGCTGGTCACGTCCACGCATCCCCATGTCAGCCATCCTGCACCACCTCCTCTCGCCCGGACCGGGTTGCGGCGAAGCTCGTCCTGGTTCGAGCCGCAACGCCCTCACGAACAAGGAGGCGGAAAGCCGCCCCAGAAATACAGCTGGACACGATCAGGCGACAAAATAGCGGTCCAGATCACTCGAGCTAGCGATCACTCGGGGACGAAGCGGACCCGGAACATCGACGGCCAGTTCTTGCCGGTGATCAGGAACTCGTCGGTGCCGGGCACGGCCGCGATGCCGTTGAGCACGTCGGCCCCGGCCCGCTGCTCGGGCGGCAGCAAGCCCTCGGCGTCCACGACCGCCGTGACCTGCCCGTTCGCCGGATCGATCCGCAGGATCTCGTCGCTGCCCCACACGTTGGCCCACACCTGGCCGTCGGCGCACTCCAGCTCGTTGAGCTCCTCGACCGGCGAGCCCGCCTGCGTCACCGAAACCTCGCCGACCTGCGCGAACGTCGTCGGATCGCGGAAGGTCAGCTCGTCGCTGCCGTCGCTCATCACCAGTCGCCGCCCGTCGAAGCACAGCCCCCAGCCCTCGCCCGGGTACTCCACTCGGCGCAGTTCGCGGAGGCTCTCGCGATCTCGCTCGAAAGCAACCCCTTCCTGCCAGGTGAGCTGCCATATACGGTCACCCGTGACGGTGATCCCCTCACCGAAGAACTCGGCAGGCAGCCTGACCTCGTGCCGCACCGAACCGCTCAGCGGGTCGGCCGCGCGCAAGGCCGAGGAGCCGCGCAGGCCGGTGCCTTCGTAGAGGATCTCACCAGCGATTTCCAGGCCCTGAGTGAACGAGGAGCGGTCGTGCGGGAGCACGTTGATCACCTCGACTCGAAGGTGTGGCAGGCTTCCCGCGTGCCCTACGCCCTGATCGGTTTGCTCGCGGTCGTCCTGGCCGTCGTGCTGCGCTGGTACCTGCGGCGCGCACGCAACGCCGACCCCGATGGTGAGCAGCACGCCGCACAAGAGACGTCCAGTCTGAGCAAGTCGCACCCCGAAAGCTTGACACGCCCGATCACTCCGAGTGCTACTCCGCTCCGGATCAGCGGTCCTGCGGCCTCCGCAGCGACACAGCCGACTGCGGCGTCGAGCGCGTACGGCACAATCGAGCATGTGACGCCTATGCCTGCTCCGATGACCAGCCCAGGCGCGGATGCCCCTTACGCCGACGCCGGGCAGCCTGCGGCCGAGCCGTTGAACCCGGAGCTCGCGGCGGCCGAGGACGTCGCCCGAGCTGCTGCGGAGGACGAGGCCCGCCCTGGTAACGACCCGATCGGCTCGCCGGTCCTGACGCTGGACACCACGGGGAACGACGTCGCGGAGAGCACGTCCTCCCCGGTGGGCGCGCACGTCGGCGTCGAGGCCGAGGGGCCGCACGCCGTCACGCACTACTTCGAGTCGAACTACCCCGGCTACGTCGGCTGGCGCTGGGCCGTGACGGTCGCCAGCGTCGGTCAGGGAGAGCCGGTGACGGTCAGCGAGGTCGTGCTGCTCCCCGGTCCCACGGCGCTGACGGCGCCGGCCTGGGTGCCGTGGCGCGACCGCGTCCAGCCGGGCGACCTCGGTGCCGGTGATCTGCTGCCGACCGCCCCGGACGACCCGCGGCTGGCTCCCGGCCACCTGACCACCGACGACGAGCAGTTCGGCGACGTCGCCAAGGAGGTCGGCTTCGGCCGCAAGCGGGTGCTCAGCTTCGAAGGCCGCACGGAAGCGGCCGAGCGCTGGTACTCCGGCGACTTCGGTCCGCGCGCCGACGCCGCGAAGCTCGCGCCCGCGTCCTGCGGTACTTGCGGCTTCTTCCTTAAGCTGTCCGGTTCGATGGGCGGCGAGTTCGGCGTCTGCGCCAACGAGTACGCCCCCGCCGACGGCCGCGTGGTCAGCGTCGAGTTCGGCTGCGGCGCGCACTCCGAGGTCGACGTGGACGTCTCGTCCACCGTCCCGGTCGCCGAGATCGTCTACGACGACGCCACGCTGGAGTTCGAACCGCGCGGCACGGAGCGCGGGTGAGCGAGCCGGACCGCTTCGGCGCGGTCGGATTGCGGCGCGCGGTGTTGCAGTCCTGGGAGACCTCGCCCACGAGGTTCCGGGAAGACGCCAACGCTGAAGAGGACCTGCGCTTCGGTGGGTACCGCGAACGCCTCCTGGTCGAGCTCGCCCAGAACGCGGCCGACGCCGCCGGCTCCGACGGGGTGCTGAGCGTCGAGCTCGTCGACGACGAGCTGCGGGTGGCCAACACCGGTGCGCCGCTGACCGCCGAAGGCGTGGCCGCGCTGGCCTCGCTGCGCGCGTCGGCCAAGCGAGACGGTGCCTCGGTCGGCCGCTTCGGCGTCGGGTTCGCCGCAGTGCTCGCGGTGTCCGAGGAGCCCAGCGTGCTGTCGACCTCAGGTTGCGTGGCGTTCTCCGCCGAACGCACCCGCCAGGCCGCCGCGCAGCTGCCCGGACCTGCCGAGGAGCTGTCCCGCCGCGAAGGTGCCGTTCCGGTGCTGCGGCTGCCGTGGGAGGTCGACGGCGCCCCGCCCGAGGGTTTCGCCACCGAGGTCCGGCTGCCGCTGCGCTCCGAAGTGGACGCGGCCGCGCTGCTGGACTCGTGCACCGACCAGGCCCCCGGGCTGCTGCTGGCGCTGCCCGCGCTGAGCGAGATCCGGATCGGTCGCCAGACCTGGCGCCGCGTCGACGAGGACACCGACCGCGTCGTGGTGCACGGCCCGGCGCGCAGCGATCGCTGGTTGGTGCACCGCGCGTCCGGCGCGTTGAGCCAGTCGGTGCTCGCCGGGCTGGGCGCGGAGAGCCGTTCTGCCGCGCAGTGGCAGGTCACCTGGGCCGTGCCGCTGGATTCCGAGGGCGTGCCGATCCCACTGGCCGAGGACGTGTTGCACAGCCCGACCCCGACCGAGGAGCGGCTGTCGCTGCCCGCGCGGCTGGTGGCCAGCGTTCCGGTCGAGGCGGACCGACGTCGCGCGGCGGCGTCGCCCGCTACCGACGAGGTGCTGACCTTCGCCGCCGAGTGCTACCCGGCTCTGGTCGACAAGCTGCCCATGGAGCACCGGACCGCGCTGGTGCCGCTGCCGGGATTCCCGCTGTCCGATGTGGACGACAAGCTTCGGCAGGGCGTCAACGACCGGCTGCGGGTCTCGGCCTGGTTGCCCGGGGCGGGGGACAAGCCGGTCGCGCCCTTGGAAGCCCGCGCGCTGGAGTACGTCTCGTCCGAGCTGGTGGAGCTGCTCGGCGACGTCGTGCCGGGTCTGCTGGACCCGCAGCTCTCCGACCCCCGACATCGCCGTTCGTTGCACGCCCTGGAAGTCCGCAGGCTCGGTGCCGCTGAGATCGTCGAGGCCGTCACCGGGCTGGGGCGCGAACCGCGCTGGTGGTACCGGCTCTACGAGGCCTTGGCGCCGTTCGAGGAAGCCGATCCGCAGGCCCGCGAGGAGTTCACCGCGCTGCCGGTCCCGCTGGCCGACGGCCGCACCGTTCGCGGTGTGCGCGACGTGCTGCTCAGCCACCCGGAGAGCGATCTCGACCCGGCAGCACTGCTGTCCACCTTGGACATCTCGGGTCTGCGCATCGCGCATCCCGAGGCCACCCACCCGCTGCTGGAGAAGCTCGGCGCCCACCAGGCAGGGCCGGCCGAACTGCTCGACGCTCCGCCGCTGGCGGAAGCCGTGCGCAGCAGCGCGTCCGACGCGCTGGCCGGAGTCGACGTGCGTCCGCTGGCCGAGGCCGTGCTGAAGCTGGTCGAGGAGTCCTGGTCGCGCGACTGGCTGGGTGCGCTGGCGCTGCCCGACGACGAGGGCGACTTCCGCCGAGCCGACGAGCTCCTGCTGCCGGAGGCGGCGCTGCTGTCGGTCATCGACACCGAGCACCTCGGCCAGGGAGCTCCGCTGTCGGTGCTCGGCGACGAGGTCGCGCAGCGCTGGCCGACCGAACTGCTGACCTCCATCGGTGTCCTGGACGGCTTCGGCGTGCACGTCGAGGACGATCCCGTGGAAGCGGACGAGAGGTTCCCCGACTCGCACCAGTGGTGGGCCGAGCAGGAGGCCGACCGGCCCGAGGAGTGGCCGCCGGCCCGCTTCGTCGGCATCCGCGACCTGGACCTGGTCGCTGACGACGCGTGGCCCGAGGCGATCAGCCTGCTCACCCGGGATCCGGAGACGCTGCGCGCGTTGCGCGAACCGCACGGCTACTCGGCCTGGTGGATCGCCCGCTGCGCGCTGATCGAAGGGCACCCGCCGCGGCACTGGCGGTTGCCCGGCGCCGACGAGCTCGCCGGTGTTTACGACCCTGTGCCCGACGTCGACCTGGACGCCGAGGCGCTGCGGTTGGCCGGTGTCCGTGCCGAGCTGCGCATCGACGACGGTGACGACGCCGAGGACCTGCTGGAACGACTCGGTGACCCGGACCGCTCGATCCGCGCGGGAACGGCGTTGCGGGCACACCGGGCGCTGAGCGAGGCCGTGGCCGCGGGCGTGGTCGATCCGTCCGAGCTGGATCCGCCGGAGATGGTGCGGTCGGTGTCGGGCGCGGTGGTGAGCACCGGTCGCGCGGTCGTGCTCGACGAGCCGTGGATGCTCAGCGTCTTGGATGCTCCGCTGGTCGTCGCGGGGGGCAGCTCGGATCAGTTCGACGCCGAGGCGTTGGCCGAACTGCTCGACCTGCCGCTGGCTTCGGAGGAGAACACGCTGCGCGTGCCCGATCCGGGGCGGACCCAGCGCTGGTCCGAGGTCGCCCGGGTCACCTCCAGCTGCGAGCTGCTGGGCATCGGGGTCCCGGACGGCGAGGTCACCCTCCACGACAAGCTGCGCGTCCAGGCGTCGACGGGTGAGCACCAGGTCCACTGGTGGGTCGAGCACACCGGCAAGGTCCACACCGAACGCACCCCGGACGGCTTGGCCAGGGCCTTGGCGTGGGCCGCCGGGTCGTGGTCGCACCGCTTCGCCCTGGCGGCCCTGCTGGCGGACCCGGAGGCGACGACCCTGCTGCGCTAGTCGCGTTCGTCGAGGGATCGCAGGAATCGGTTCCAGGTCCCGGTGTCGAACCGCAGGGTCGCGCCGTCGCGGTCCTTGGTGTCGCGCACGCCGACCTGGTCGGGGCCCCGGCCGACCTCCACGCAGTTGCTCTCTTCGCCGCTGTGGCTGGACTTCCGCCAGTCACCGATCATGGCTCTCCTCCATCGCCTCCGCGCGAGTCAGGATGAGCTCAGCGGATTCCGCTGGGCTCAAAGCCTTCTTCTCAACGCTAGTGGCGGATTCCACGAACGGGAAGATCTCGTCGGGATCGTCGAGGAACAGCCCTGCTCGCCGATGTTCGAGGTGGACGATGGGACGTTGTCTCGCGAATTCCAGGATCAGCGAGTTGCCGTGCAAGGCGTGGTGGACGCCTGCGCTGTAGGGAACGACCCGCACGGTGATGTGGTCGTGCCCGCCCACTTTCGCGACGTGGCGCAGCTGCTCGGCCATCACCCGGGGGCCGCCCACCGGACGCCAGAGGATCGACTCGTCCAGGAACGCGTGCAGCACGACCGGTTTGGCCCTGGTCAGCACGCGCTGCCTGCCCATGCGCAGCGACACCCTCGACTCGACGACCTCCTCGTCCAGCACGCCGTTGCGCATGACGGCCCGCGCGTAGTCGGCGGTCTGCAGCAGCCCCGGGACGAAACCGAGCGCGACATCGGTGATCTTCGCGGCCCGCTGCTCGAAGTCGAGCAGTGAGACGAGCTGCGACGGCAGCCCCGGACGGCCGACCTCCCACCAGTGCGTCCGGTGCGCGTCGTGAGCCAGTTCCAGGAGGCGCTTCCGCTCGCTGCCCCTGATCCCCAGGGCGCCCAGGATGATGGCGATCTCGATACCGGTCGGGACCTTCTCCCCCGACTCGATGCGACCGAACGTGGCCCGCGACCAGCCGCACACCGCGGCCAGCTCCTCCAGCCGGAGACCTGCGTCCTTGCGGAGCCTCCGGATCTCAACGCCCAAGCCCCGAGCGCGTGCCGTTGTCATACGCACAATTTATTTCAGGCCCTGAGACGTCACCATTACACAATCTAATGAACACGATTGCCCATTCTTTCCTGGGACGGTCTCATTTCACTGACCAAGGAGGAGCAGTGACCGACCACCTCACCCACATCTGGCGGCCGATCCCCGGAGGCCGCCACGCCTTCCCGCCCTCAGCGATCAGGATCAACCATGATGACCAGGCGGAATCCTATTGCGGCATGCAGGTCGCAGCCGCCCGCCTGCACGACTGCACCGAACTCGACTGGATACTCGAACCCACTTGCACCATTTGTTGGAAAATCCTCAAATCCGACCGTTGAGATTTATCCGAACAATTCACGTCATCGATGGGAGCAGCGGCGCGCGAGCTTCCTCTCGCCGTCGCCGTTGATGTCGTCGTCGCGGTGCCGGTGTCGACGGTTGTGGACGAGTGGCGGTTCTGTCCCGAACCGCCCATGATCGTCCGGTCGGTTCGGACCAGGACCGCCCAGAGGTGAGGCGGGCTCAGGTGTCGAGACCGGCCAGGCCCTGCCAGGAGCCTCGGGAGCCGCGGCGGGCGGCGTTGCGCTGCCAGCGGAAGACGCCGTAGCCGATGATCCCGAGCGTGGTGCCGGCGATGCAGGTGAAGAACTCGACTCCGACGGAACCGTCTGCGAGGTCGCGCCATCCGAACAGCACGACACCCGCGAACCACAGGGCGGTGCCGAACAGCAGCACCGGCGTCGGATCCGCGAGCCTGCGCGGCAGCGACGGGACCGATCGGTGCGCTGGGTCGGAGGGGGCGGTTTCGCCGTCTTGTACCACGTCAGGCAGGCTACTCCCGGTAGTAACGGCCCGCGACAGGCCACCGCGATTGGAAAGTTCGAATGGTGGAGAGAACCGAGAGCAAGTCTTCGCTGCTGGATCGCTACTTCAAGATCAGCGAGCGCGGATCCAGCGTGGGCCGAGAGGTTCGAGGTGGACTGGTCACCTTCGTGACCGTCGCCTACATCATCGTGCTCAACCCGTTGATCCTCGGTAGCGATTCGCCGACCGACGCGGGTGCCAAGCACGACGTGTTGGGCAACATCCTGCCGATCCCGCAGGTCGCTGCGGCCACCGCGCTGGTCGCGGGCGTCATGACGATCCTGTTCGGACTCATCGCGAACTACCCGTTCGCCATCGCCACCGGCCTGGGCATCAACACCCTGGTGGCCGTGACGATCGCGCCCCAGGTGACCTGGCCGGAGGCCATGGGCCTGGTCGTGGTCGACGGCATCGTGATCCTGATCCTGGTCGCGACCGGGTTCCGCACCGCCGTGTTCAACGCGGTGCCCGCCGATCTCAAGTCCGCGATCGCGGTCGGCATCGGTATGTTCATCACCTTCGTCGGCCTGGTCGACTCCGGGTTCGTGCGCCGACTTCCCGACGAGGCCGACACGACGGTTCCGGTGGGTCTGGGCATCGACGGCTCGATCGCCTCCTGGCCGACCGCGGTGTTCGTCTTCGGCCTGGTGCTGACCTCGATCCTGGTGGCACGCAAGGTTCGCGGCGGCATCCTGATCAGCGTCGTGGTCACCACGATCCTGTCGATCATCGTCGAGTCGGTCTTCCACGCCGGGTCCTCCAGCGACGCCGGTGCGACCGGCTGGAACCTGGGCTACCCGGCGCTGCCGGACCAGATCGCCGGTCTGCCGGACCTGTCGCTGGTCGGCGACATCTCCTTCGGAGCCTTCACGCGGTTGCCCGCGCTGGCCGCGGCGATGCTGGTGTTCACGTTGGTCCTGGCGAACTTCTTCGACGCCATGGGCACGATGACCGGGCTCGGCAAGGAAGCCGAACTGACCGACAAGGAGGGGAACCTCCCTGGCATCGGCAAGGCGCTGGCCGTCGAGGGTCTGGGCGCGGTCGCCGGTGGTGCGGGTTCGGCGAGCTCCAACACGGTGTTCGTGGAGTCGGCCTCCGGCATCGCCGACGGCGCCCGCACGGGTCTGGCCAACGTGGTGACCGGTGTGCTGTTCCTGGGCGCGATGTTCTTGACCCCGCTCTACCAGGTGGTTCCGGTCGAGGCCGCAGCGCCGGCGCTGGTCGTGGTGGGCGCGATGATGCTGTCGCAGATCCGCCAGATCGACCTGTCGGACTTCACCATGGCGCTGCCGGCGTTCCTGACGATCGCGATCATGCCCTTCACCTATTCGATCGCCAACGGCATCGGTGCCGGGTTCGTCACCTACGTGCTGCTGCGCACCTTCACCGGCAAGGCCCGTGAAGTGCACCCGCTGATGTGGGTGGTGGCCGCTGCTTTCGTGCTCTACTTCGCCTCGGGTCCGCTGAGCAGCCTGCTCGGCGCCTGATCCGGCTCCGCTCGAAGAGGCACCCGCGTCCCGGAACCCTGGGACGCGGGTGCCTCTTCTCGCGCTCGGGGCGGAGATCGCTCCAGTCGCGGGCGAGTCTCCTTCATCCCAAATACGCCATGCCGGGGCTCGGTCTGGCTAAGGTATGCCCCCACTGGTCGAGGGATCAGTTTGTCCGAATTCCCGAGATAGTTTGGTAGACTAACGACGTGTCCGATATCGCGGAACGGGAACGCACCCTGGCGAGCCGGCTGCGGCTCGCGGTCGTTCGCCTCAACCGGCGGTTGCGCGCGCAGCGAGCCGATTCGGCTCTCACGCTGTCCCAGCTGTCAGCGCTGTCCTGCCTGCACAAGGCCGGGTCTATGACGCCGGGTGAACTGGCGGCCAAGGAGGGTGTCCAGCCACCATCGATGACGAGGGTCATCGCGGCGCTGGAGGACAACGGGTTGGTGGTCCGGCGGGCTCATCCCACCGACGGCCGGCAGGCCATCGTCCAGGTGACCGACTCCGGCAAGGACCGCATCGAGGAAGAGGTCACGATCCGCGAGCGCTGGCTGGACCAGCACCTCGCGGAACTGGACGCGGAAGAGCTGGCGGTGCTGTCGCGCGCCGCCGAGATCATCGACCGGCTGGCCAGTCGATGAGGGAGCGCTGAGAGGCGGTACGCGGAAGCGTGGTTGACCAAGCTCGAGAGTCTGCGCAAGACGAGGACTCCGAAGGCCCGGTCAACCGCCGCACCCGGTCCTCGACGGACCGGGACGCGGACGTCGGCGGCATGTTCCGCTCACTGCACGAGCGCAACTACCGCTACTACGCGTCCGGGCAGGTCGTCTCGCTGACGGGGACCTGGATGCAACGGGCCGCGCAGGACTGGCTCGTGCTCGAACTCTCCGGCGGCAGCCCGGCCGCGCTCGGCGTGGCGGTCGCGCTGCAGTTCCTCCCGACCCTCGCGCTCACGCTGTGGGCGGGAGTGTTCGCCGACCGGTTCGACAAGCGCAAGATCTTGATCGTCACGCAAAGCGCCTTGGGGCTCTGCGGCTTCGCGCTGGGGACGCTCGACGTGACCG
The DNA here is from genome assembly GCF_004348445.1 of Saccharopolyspora aridisoli. Taxonomy (GTDB): domain Bacteria; phylum Actinomycetota; class Actinomycetes; order Mycobacteriales; family Pseudonocardiaceae; genus Saccharopolyspora; species Saccharopolyspora aridisoli. The sequence goes on from NZ_SMKV01000003.1 coordinate 14,459, forward strand.
GGATCGTCGCCCTCTGGCACGTCTACGTGCTGTGCTTCGTGCTCGGCTGCTTCTCGGCGGTGGACGCGCCGGTGCGGCAGTCCTTCGTGGTGGAGATGGTCGGACCCGCGCAGCTGACCAACGCCGTCGCGCTGAATTCGATGACCTTCAACCTGGCTCGCATCGTCGGACCGGCGATCGCCGGTCTGGCCATCACCGCCGTCGGCACCGGCTGGGTGTTCCTGGCCAACGGGCTCAGCTCGGTGGCCGTGGTGGCAGGCCTGCTGCTGATGGACGCAGCCCTGCTGCAACGGGCCAGAGCCGTGGGCAAGGAACGCGGCCAGCTCCGGGCCGGCCTGCGCTACGTGCGCGGCCGACCTGACCTGGTCGTGGTCATGGTGCTGATGTTCTGCGTCGGCACGTTCGGGATGAACTTCGAGAACACCTTCGCGGTGATGGCCCGCAACGTCTTCGCTCGCGACGCCGACGGCTACGGCATCCTCATCACGATGCTCGCGGTGGGGACGCTGACCGGCGCGACGCTGGCCGCCCGCCGCAGCGGCAAGCCCGGTTCCCGGCTGCGGCTGATGCTCATCGGCGCGGGCGTGTTCGGCGCGCTGGAGGCGGTGGCTGGTCTGATGCCGACCTACTGGCTGTTCGCCGTGTGCCTGATCCCGGTCGGTGTCGCGGTCATGACCTTCACGACCAGCGCGAACTCGACCGTGCAGCTGGCGGTCGAGCCGACCATGCGAGGGCGCGTGATGGGTCTCTACATGCTGCTGTTCATGGGTGGCAAGCCGCTCGGCGGCCTGGCCTCGGGCTGGCTGGCGGAGGTGTTCGGCCCGCGCTGGCCGCTCGTGCTCGGCGGCCTGCTCTCGCTCGCCGCCGCCGTGGGCGGCGCCGTGGCGCTGTCGCAGCAGCGCAAGAAGGGGTTGATCCAGCCAAGAGGTTAGGCTAACCTAATACACGTCCGCTTCGTGGTGGGAGCGGTAGTCAGTTCGGGAACAGATCGAGCCCCGGCCTCCTTCGGGAGACCGGGGCTCGATCATTTCCGGCGGCAAGAACTTGTCGGAGCACCCACCGCCGAGTCCTTGTTGGTCCGGTGGTCGCTTCGCTCAGCGGTGCGCCTTGCGACGGCGTCTCGGCGTCTCACGGCTGCGCCGCTCGCGTGCTCTCTCCGGTCAGGCTGCGGGCAGGCGCAGGCCGTTGAGGCCGTTGCGGGCGTCGGTGAAGCGCTTGGCGACCTCGTCCCAGTTGACGACGTTCCACAGCTGCTTGACGTAGTCGGCCTTCACGTTGCGGTACTGCAGGTAGTAGGCGTGCTCCCAGATGTCGAACACCAGCAGGGGAGTGGTGGCGATCGACAGGTTCGAGTGGTGGTCGCGCACCTGCTGGGTGATCAGCCGCTGACCGACCGGGTCCCACGCCAGCACGCCCCAGCCGTTGCCCTGGATCGTGGTCGACACGGCCTCCATCTGGGCTCGGAACTTGTCGAACGAGCCGAAGTCCTGGTCGATGGCCGCGGCCAGCTCGCCCGTCGGCTTGTCGCCGCCGTCCGGGGACAGGATCTTCCACCACACCAGGTGCATCGAGTGCCCGGCGAGGTTGAACGCCAGCGTCGTCTCCAAGCCGACGATCGAGGAGAAGTCGTTCTTGTCGCGGGCCTCGGCGATCTTGGTGATCGTGTCGTTCGCGCCCTTGACGTAGGTGGCGTGGTGCTTGCTGTGGTGCAGCTCGTTGATCTCCCCGGAGATCGCCGGCTCCAACGCCGCGTAGTCGTAGTCCAACTCCGGCAGCACGTACTCGGGCACCGAAGTCTCCCTCCGTAGTCGACACCTTCTTGCTGTTGCCACCATATGGCAATTGATGAGGTGTGGCCACAGTCGTCCTGGGGAGTGTCAGCGGACCGGCCAGGTGTGGACTGGTTCGCCGTTGTCGGCGAGTTCGATGTAGCGGCGGAGCATGGTCGTCAGCGCGGTGTGCCGGTCGGCGCCCTCGGACTCCAGGTGCGCGACCACGTCCCTCTGCCAGTTGGCGCCGTTCCGCCTGGCCAGCGAGCGCTGCTCGATGACCCCGAGGTAGCGGGTGCGGGCCTCGTCGGAGACGCCGCAGGCCCGCAGGCCCTCGTGAGCCATCGGGAGCAGTCGGCGCAGGACGAGTTCGTCAGGCGTGACCCAGCCGGATCCCGGCCAGTAGAGGTGCGCGTCGAAACCGTGCCGGGCCCCCGCGTAGAAGTTCTCCTCCGCAGCGGCGAACGACATCTGCGTCCAGAGCGGACGGTCCTGTTCGGTCAACGCGCGCTGGGCGCCGTAGAAGAACATCGCGTTCGCGACTACGTCGACCACCGACGGGCCCGCGGGCAGGACGCGGTTCTCGATCCTGAGATGAGGGACGCCCTCCACCAAGTCGTAGACCGGGCGGTTCCAGCGCCAGATGGTGCCGTTGTGCAGACGCAGCTCGTTGAGCTTCGGGGCGCGGCCGTTGTCCAGCGCGGCCACCGGGTCCTCCTCCTCGGGTTCCGGCAGCAACGCGGGGAAGTACCGGACGTTCTCCTCGAACAGGTCGAAGATCGAGGTGATCCACCGCTCGCCGAACCACACCCTGGGTCGCACGCCCTGGTTGCGCAGTTCCGTCGGACGGGTGTCGGTGGCCTGCAGGAACAGCGGGATGCGCGTCTCGTGCCAGAGCGCCTTGCCCAGCAGGAACGGCGAGTTCGCGCCGATCGCGACCTGCACCCCGGCCAGGCACTGCGCCGCGTTCCAGTGCGCGGCGAAGTCCTCCGGCGCGACCTGCAGGTGCAGCTGCACCGAGGTGCACGCCGACTCCGGCGCGATCGAGTCCGCGTAGGAGCGAAGCCGTTCCGAGCCGCCTTCGGCCAGCGGAACACCTTCCATGTCCAGCAGCATCTCCTCACCGCGAGCCAGGATGATCTGATCGTTGAGCAGCGAGTACCGCGGGTTGCTCGTCAGCGTGGACGGGTCGAAGTGCAGGCTTTGCAACGTCGGTAGAGCGCCGATCATGACGATCTTCGCTCCCGCGTCGTGCGCCCCGCCGTCGGCGCGCACCAATGCCGCCCGCACGCCTTCCTCCAGACGCAGCGCGCTGTCTCCCGCGAGCACTCGCGGTTCGACGTTGAGCTCGATGTTCTGCTGCCCCAACTCGGTGGTGAAAATCGCTTCGCTGATTTTTCCCAGCACCACCGCGTTGTTCATCGACGGCTGCATGTGCTCGTCCACCAAGCACAATTCCATCTCCAGCCCCATCTGTTGACGGGGGAAGGAGAATTCGCCATCGGCCAGCATCCGCGCCAGTGCGTCCAGGCCTCGTTGCATCTTGTTCCGATAGCGTTGACGATCGATCGGTTTGAAGGATCGATCGTCCACGTGCCGTCCCATGCCGTCTCCCCTTCATCGGCAGCACGTCAGCGCCCAGCGCTGGGGAAACCACCGTGACACATCCCCACCTGGTGAGCCAGCGGCCAATGCGGTGTCAGCGGTCACCTCGATCCGCGCGCTCGCCCCGAAGCGGCATTCAGCCTTTTCGGCTCCGCTGAAGCGCGATGAAATCGGCCGCCGGGAGCAGAGCCGAGCGGTGTTCGGTGTTGTGCGCACCGGCAATCGGGGCAATGGCGGAGCCAAGCGGACGTCAACCAGTCCAACGGGATCAACAGCGGTGCGGCATCACTCAGCGTCGCCCCCTCGTCTGTTGGGGCGAGAATTATCCCACCGCATTCGTTCGAGGAGTCGCTAACACCGCTGAGCGCACTCGCCGCCTGAACAAATCGTCCACGCAAATCGGAAATGGGGCACAACGGCTCCGTTCCGCCTCATCCGCCGCTGAAGCGAACAAGGAGTGGAATGAGATCGCCCCATTACGAGTCGTTCCTCGAACTCCGCCAGGTGGCAGCGGGGGAACCTTGCTGCCACCACCGCGGGCTTGCGACGCGAGTGCGGGAACCTTCCTGCCACTGCCGGTGGTCCGCGACCTGAGCGGGGAACCTCACTGCCACTCGCAGTGGTCTGCGGGGGTGAGCGGGGGAACCTTCCTGCCACCGTCGCTCGCTGTGCGGATGGGACAATGGCGGGCGTGGCGCACATGGTCGAGATCAGCGACGTGGACGATCCGCGGGTCGACGACTTCCGCGATCTGTCTCGCGCGGACCGCCGGCCGGACCGGCCTGGCGGGCGCGGTTTGGTGATCGCCGAGGGCGTGGTGGTGGTCGAGCGGTTGCTCGCCTCGCCGTACCCGGTCCGGGCGCTGTTCGGGGTTCGCCGCCGGGTCGAAGACCTGGCCGAGGCCACCGCCGAACTGGACGTTCCCGCCTACGTGGCCGACGCGGACGTGATGGCGCGGGTCGTGGGCTTCCACCTCAACCGCGGGGTGCTGGCCGTGGCCGATCGGACGCTTGCGGTCGACCCCGCCGAGCTCGTCGCGCGGTCGCGGCGGCTGGCCGTGCTGGAGGGCATCGGCGACCACGAGAACCTCGGCGCGCTGTTCCGCAACGCCGCGGCGCTCGGTGTGGACGGGGTGCTGCTGGGCGCCGGGTGTTCGGATCCGCTGTACCGGCGCAGCGTGCGGGTGTCGATGGGACACGTGCTGCGGGTGCCCCTCGCGCACCTCGAAACCTGGCCCGGAGACTTGAAAATGCTGCGCGACAACGGTTTTCGGATCGCCGCGCTCACGCCGCGAGGGGGCTCGAAGTCTCTCCGCGACGCCGGACTCGACCAGGGGAAGGTCGCCGTCGTGCTGGGTTCGGAAGGTCCTGGGCTGACAGACGAGGCCATCGAGGCCGCCGACGTGGCGGTGCGGATCCCGATGGCAGGAGGCGTCGATTCGCTCAACGTCGCCACGGCCGCGGCCATCACCTTCCACGCGCTGAGCGGGACCTGATGGACACCGGCTGGGAGCTGCACGCGCGGTCCGGCAGGGCCGTGCTGGTGCGCGGCGGCGGGACCGAGCACGACCCGGCGCTGCTGCGCCTGCCCGAGGCGCTGGTCACGGCGCTGCACGAGTGGGCGGGTGTCGCGGAGCTCGTGCAGACCGGTAAGTCCGCGCAGACGGGCGAGATCGTGTCCCGTCGCGGTCGGCAGCTGGCGGTGCGCCTCGCCGCGGAGACGGGCGGTCGCGTCGGCTACGTCGACCCGTTCACCGGTGAGCTCGTCCAGATCGGGCGGACGCGTTCGGCGCAGGCGGTGCGTCGTCGCGGTGGACCGGTCGCGCCGGTGCCTCCGACGCCGTGGGGGACTGGGCTGACGATCAGCCTGATCGTCGCGGTGATCGTGGCGGTCACGCTCGCGGTGGTCTCGCAGGGCCTGGCCGACGTCAGCGGAGCACTCGCGGTGTTCGTCAACATCGCCATCGCCGCTGGGTTCGCGCCCTCGATCTGGCTGGGCCGCAACGTTCCGGTCTGGCGCTGGGTCGCGTTCGGCACCGCAGCGGGCCTCGTCGTCTCCTGGATCACCGGGCTGCTCAGCCTGCTCGGCGCGTAGACGCGAGAACGGCCAGGCCGCGGAGGCCTGGCCGTTCTCGGCGGAACCGCTCAGCGGTGCGAGCGCACACCCAGCAGGACGTCTTCCCACGAGGGGACGATCGGGTGGTTCTTGCGGGGGCGCTTCGGGTCGGTCGTGGTGTCCTCCGCGGACTCGGAGTCCTGCCTGGCCGGGTTCTCGATCGGTTCCGGGGTCTCCAGGTCCAGCGTCGGTGCGGTCGGCTCGACGGCTGCCGGTTCCGGCGGTTCAACCCGCTGGAGCGTGGGCTCGACGCGTGCCGCCGGCGGCTCGGGCAGCACCGGTTCCGGTTCGGGGCCGACCTGGTCGGGAGCCGCCTGCTGGTCGAGCTGCAGCGCCTCGCGGGCCAGCTCGGTCACCGGGCGGACGGTGCGCAGCGGACGGTTCGGCGAGGGGTCGAGCAGGTCCACGGCGTGCTCGTCGAGCGAAGCGACGGTGCCGCCGTGCGCTCCCGGGTGGAAGACCCAGTGCGCGCTGTTCTCCGAACGGCCGGCCTGCCAGGCCAGCTGCACGACCCACTTGTTGTCCTCGCCGCGCCAGGCGTCCCAATTGGCCTCGGCGTAGTCGTGGCCGCGCATCCCGAAGGTGTGCGCGATGACCTCGCCCAGGGTCTGCACGTCGGGGCCGTCCTCCCGGACCGGGTGGGCGCGCTGCGCCATCTCCGCGATCTGGGCGCGTTCGAGCAGCACCGGGTAGGCGTAGCGCTCGATGCGGTGCTCGGGCAGGCCCGAGGTGGCCGCGATCTGTGCGACGGACGCTCCGGAGCGGATGCGGGCCTGGATCTCGCGCGGCCGCATCTGCTGTTCCATCTCGATCTGCACCTGGCCCAGCCGGGTGAGGTCGCCGCGGGCAGCCGCGCGCAACCGCTCGTCGGCGGGCACGGTGAACCGCTCACCGTTCTCCGGGTCTTCGCAGATGACGGATTCACCGTCCTCGTCGAGCCCGACCACTCGCAGCGCTCGCATAACGCCAGCCTCCCGCCGACCTACATGTCACCAAGCTGTGACAGTAACCCGGCGCGCCGCCTTGACGCGGGAGGCACGCCGGGTACTCGTGTCGTTCGTTGGTCGCCCTGTCGGCTTCGATCTTGCCCTATGCGGGCGGGTCGCGCGAATGAGTTGAACTACTCAACTCCAGCGAACATCACCCGGCGTGATCAACTTCGTCGCGCATCGCGACCGTGGAATGGCAACGGCCGCCGAGGAAATCCGCATTTCACGAGATTTCCTCAGCGGCCGCATAGCGCGATCAGGACAGCTGCGAAATCACCCAGTCGATGGACTTGGTCAGCTGGGTGATGTCGTCCGGCTCGATCGCCGGGAACATGCCGATCCGCAGCTGGTTGCGGCCCAGCTTGCGGTACGGCTCGGTGTCGACGATGCCGTTGGCGCGCAGCGCCTTGGCGATCGCGGCGGCGTCGATCGAGTCGTCGAAGTCGATGGTGCCGACGACCTGCGACCGCTTGGCGGGGTCGGTGACGAACGGCTGGGCGAGATCCGAGGACTCCGCCCAGCTGTAGAGGCGCTGCGAGGATTCGCGGGTGCGCGAGTCGCACCAGGACAGACCGCCCTGGCCGTTCATCCACTCGATCTGGTCGGCGAGCATGAACAGCGTGGCCACAGCGGGCGTGTTGTAGGTCTGGTCCTTGCGCGAGTTGTCCAGCGCGGTCGGCAGCGACAGGAACTCCGGAACCCAGCGGTCCGAGGCGCCGATCTCGTTGATCCGCTCGATCGCGGCCGGGCTCATCGCGGCCAGCCACAGCCCGCCGTCGGCGGCGAAGGACTTCTGCGGCGCGAAGTAGTAGACGTCCACGTCTGCGGCGTTGAACGCCAACCCACCGGCGCCCGAGGTCGCGTCGACCGCGATGAGCGCGTTCTCCGAGCCCGCCGGGCGGGACGGCGGCAGCATGACGCCGGTGGAGGTCTCGTTGTGCGCCCAGCCGATCAGGTCGACGCTCGGGTCCGACACCGGCTCCGGGGCGTCACCCGGGTCCGAGGAGACCACGATCGGGTCGCCGATGAAGGGGGCCGTCTTGGCGGCCTTGGCGAACTTCGAGGAGAACTCGCCGTAGGTCAGGTGCAGCGAGCGCTCGCGGATCAGGCCGAAGGTCGCGGCGTCCCAGAACGCGGTGGTGCCGCCGACGCCGAGCACGACCTCGTACCCCTCGGGCAGCGAGTACAGCTCCCGCAGTCCCTCGCGGACCCTTCCGACCAGGGACTTCACCGGCTTCTGCCGGTGAGAGGTGCCCATCACCGCGGCACCCTCGTCCGCCAGCCGGGTCAGCTGCTCCGGGCGGACCTTGGATGGTCCGCAGCCGAAGCGGCCGTCGGAGGGCTGGAGTTCGTGGGGCAGCTTCAAGGTGGTCGGGTCGGTCTCGGCCTGCGTCATTCCGGCGCCTCCGGGCGTTGTTGTGGTGACTGTGCGGGGTGACCGGGAGAAGCCCGTCCCCGCGCGCCAGTGGCCAGGTCCGCCGGCGCCATTGCCGGCTCGGCTCAGTGTTGCAGCAGGGTTACCGCTCGGTGTCCAGCGGTCGCTGCCGCACCGCAACTTACTGCTGTTCGCCGCCGCGGCCAACCACACTGTGTCCCACGAGGCCCGTTCGGGTCGCGACGATCAGGCGAACCCGGGCGCTCCGCAGCACTTCTTGTACTTGCGTCCCGAACCGCACCAGCAGGTGTCGTTCCGCCCCGGCGGCCAGGGCAGGTACCGGCCGGCGTGCGCCTCCTCGAACACGAAGTCGTCCGGGGTCTCGGGGTCGCGGGGGTCGACTCCGCACGTTGCGGCGAACTCCTCCACGGTGGCGACCGTGGTGGGAACCAGGCAGGCGCCGGAGGCGATCTCCCCGAGCTCCCGCTGCACCGCGCGCCGGTAGTCCTCGTGACTCGTGCCCTCGTTCCACCACTCCGGGTGCTCTCGCACCGAGCGGTCGAACTCCTCGGCGCTCCACAGCGGTAACGGGTAGAGGGTGAGCGAGAGGTTCCCCTCCTCGTCCACCAGACCGGCGAGGTCGCCTCCGGTGCCGGACAGCGGCTGGTTCTCCTCGCGGACCTCCTCGCCATGATCGAGGCACCGCTGGAGGAACTCGTCCATCGCATCGGCGGGCAGGCCGGAGTCCTTGCGCGTCTGCCAGCGCTCCAGGAGGAGGTCGAAGCCCTGGTCGGTCGGCTCCAGGAGCTCGTCGAGGGACGGAACGATGTGGGTCGCGCCCGCGTTGAGCCAGCGCAGACCCTCGGGGATGTCGCCGGTGGTGGCGTAGCCGACGTGGATGTCCATGTAGGTCATCGCGACCTTGCTCGGCTTCCGGCGCAGCTCCTCGAGCAGCGGCGCGGCCTCGTCGGCGCGTCCGTGCGTGAGCAGGTACGAGGTGTAGGCGCCGCGCCCGCTGAGCGGCCCGGCGTCCTCGTCGAGGTCGAACGCCCTGGTCAGCGCCGAGTGCTCGCGCTCGTGCTCGCCCGCTGCGTGCCAGTGCTCCGCCGCCTGGACCAGTTCGACGCACGGGTTGTCGCTGACCGCGGCATCCTCTTCGAGGGCCGCGGCGTACTGGACGTGCAGGTTCGCCGAATCGGTCACGCCGTCAAGGTATCCCCCGGTGGGTCAGCCACGCGGCCGACCCACCACGGGCTCACACCGGGGCGACGATCTGAGTGACGGTGTCCCAACCGGCCACGTCCTGCGGCGAGCGCGGGGCCGGGCCGATGTACTGCGCCGACGGCCGGACCAGGCGTCCGGTCCGCTTCTGCTCCAGGACGTGCGCCGACCAGCCCGCTAGCCGGGCCGCGGTGAACATCGAGGGCATCATCGCCGGCGGGACCGCGGCGAAGTCCAGGACCACGGCGGCCCAGAACTCGACGTTCGTCTCGATCTGGCGGTCAGGTCGCCTCTCGCGCAGCTCGGCCAGCGCCGCCTGCTCCAGCTCGCGGGCCACTTCGAAGCGAGGGGCCTTCAACTGGTCGCAGGTGTTGCGCAGGACGCGGGCGCGCGGGTCCTCGGCGCGGTAGACGCGGTGGCCGAAGCCCATCAGCCGGTCACCGCGGTCGAGGATGTCGGCCACCACGCGACGGGCGTCACCGGTGCGCTCGACCTCCTCGATCATCGGCAGCACCCGGGCTGGGGCGCCGCCGTGCAGCGGGCCGGACATCGCGCCGACCGCGCCCGACAGGCAGGCGCCCACGTCAGCGCCGGTGGAGGCGATGACCCGGGAGGTGAAGGTCGAGGCGTTCAGGCCGTGCTCGGCGGCCGACACCCAGTAGGCGTCCAGCGCCTGCACGTGAGCGGGGTCCGGTTCGCCGCGCCACCGGGTGAGGAACTGCTCGGTGGCGGTCGTGGCCTCGGCGATGCGCGCGTGCGGGACCGGCGCCTGGTCGCCGCGCGCGGACTGGGCGATGTAGGACAGGCCGAGGGAACAGGCACGGGCGAGCTGCTCGCGCACCTGCTCGCCTTCGATGTCGAGCACCGGCTGGAAGCCGAATTCGGGCGCGGTCATGGCCAGCGCGGCCTGCGCGTCCGCCCGTACGTCACCGGTGCGCACCGGCAGGGGGAGGTCCTCGGCGAGCGGCAGTCCGCCGCCGAACCGGCCGTCCACCAGCAGCGTCCAGATATCTCCGAAGGAGACCGTGCCCACCAGGTCCTCGATGTCCACGCCTCGGTAGCGCAGCGCGCCACCGTCGCGGTCGGGTTCGGCGATTTCGGTCTGGAAGGCGACAACGCCTTCCAAACCGGGCCGGAATTCGCTCATAGCTGCCTCGTCTCCTGGTAGTAGGGGGCGCTCGTGCGCACGGCTGGGCGACGTGGCGGGGTGTGAGCCAACGGTGCACCCCGGGCGGAAGAAGTAGCAATGGCGCCTTGACGGGAAAAAATTCCAGGTTGAGTTGACCTGCGGTGAATGGAACATTTTGCACCACGGTGAAAAATCTCGGAAAAATTGCTGTTCCGCAAGCTGGAGTTCCGGGGTGGACGTGAGGGCGTCGATCGTCCCGCCCGGCGCGCACGGGAAGCTTCCTGTCACCACCACGACGTGCGCATGAGGGCGCGATCCGTTCGAACCCCGCCGAGCGCCGGGTGGCCGACGGCCGCGAACACCTCGTCGAACCCTCTCACCATCCGGACGTCGAGGACCTTGACGCTCCCGCGGTGGTGGAGTGGGATGAGCGAGAGGTTCCCCTGCTCTTCACGCAGCGCAACGGCTGTTCGGGTGACGTGGAGCCGTTGTGGGAACGATCACTGCATCGGTTGCGGAATCGATCGTGACCTATCGTCGATTCGGCTCCCGTTCCGATCCCGTTTACCGTCGTAACGAATGGCCGATGCGCGCCTCGCGCGCGTCGGCCTCGTCCAACCCGTACCGTCCGGCGCCGAGCCGGAGTGTCGAAGTCGAGTCGTGCCGTTCGTCGGACGAGTCAGGGAGGAAGAGGATGACGGAGGCCAACGTCGCGTTGCCGTCCATGCGCGTTTCCTACGAAGCCGGGGCGTTGAACGAGGATTCGCTCGCCGGCACTTGGCACGAGCAGCTGCAGCTGTGGTTCGACGAGGCCGTGGCGGCTGAACTGGTCGAGCCGAACGCGATGGTGCTGGCCACCGCCGACCCGGAGGGCTTCCCGTCCTCGCGGACCGTGCTGTGCAAGGGCTTCGACGAGCGCGGCGTGGTGTTCTTCACCAACTACACGTCGAACAAGAGCCACGACCTGAAGTCGACTCGCGTTGCCGCCGCGACGTTCCCGTGGCTGGGCTTGCAGCGCCAGGTCAACGTGCGCGGCGCGGTCGAGAAGGTCAGCTCCTCGGAGACCGCCGAGTACTGGGCGGAGCGCCCGCGCGGTTCGCAGCTGGGCGCTTGGGCGTCGCCGCAGTCGCGGGTGGTCAACGGCCGCGAAGCGCTGGAGAACTCCCTCAACGGCATCGAGCGCCGCTTCGGCGAGGCCGAGAAGGTCCCGGTCCCGCCGCACTGGGGCGGCTGGCGGATCCGCCCGGACTTCGTCGAGTTCTGGCAGGGACGTCCCGACCGGCTCCACGACCGGCTCCGCTTCCGCCGGACCGATGACACCTGGGCGGTCGACCGCCTCGCTCCCTGAGTGAGTCGCCGGGGAGTGGCGTAGAGCTCCGTCACACGGGCGGACGTCCAGTGGTCCTTTAGCTTCGCGAAGGACTACGCTCCGTCTTTCGTGCGGCAGAGCAGCGGAACCATTCCCCGGCGTAGCTTCAAGTCCTCGTTCAGCAAGGTCTTCATCGACACCAGACCGCTGCACTACCCGGCCTACCGACGGCTGTGGATCTCCAACATCGTCACCGCCGTCGGCGCCCAGTTCTCCGCCGTGGCCGTGCCCAAGCAGCTCTACGACCTCACTGGTTCCTCCTTCTACGTCGGGTTGGCGGGCATCTTCGGACTGGTCCCGCTGGTGGTGTTCGGCCTGTGGGGCGGCGCGATCGCCGATGCCGTGGACCGCCGCAAGCTGATGATCATCACCAACGGCGGGCTCGCGGGAACCTCCGTGCTGCTGTGCCTGGTCGCCTTCGCCGGCATCCCGTCGGTGTGGCTGGTGCTGTTGCTCTTCGCGCTCCAGCAGACGTTCTTCGCGGTCAACTCGCCGACGCGGGCCGCCGCCGTCGCTCGGCTCATCCCCGCCCACCTGCTGCCGTCCGCGCAAGCCCTGGGCTCCACCGTCTTCCAGCTCGGCTCGATCGTCGGGCCGCTGCTGGCGGGAGTACTGCTGCCGCTGCTCGGGTTGTCCGTGCTGTACCTGGTGGACGCCATCGCGCTGTGCCTGGCGCTGTGGGCGGTGTTCCGGCTGCCCGCGCTGCCGCCGCGGGACGGTGCGCCGAAGAAGGCCGGCTTGCGCTCGGTGCTCGAGGGCTTCCGCTACCTCGGACTGCACGCCGTGCTGCTGGCGTCGTTCCTGCTGGACATCATCGCGATGGTCTTCGGCATGCCGCGCGCGTTGTTCCCGGAGATGGCCGAGCGCACCTTCGGCGACCCGCCCGGCGGCGGTGCCGCGCTCGGCTGGCTGTACGCGGCGATCCCGTTGGGCGCCTTCTGCTTCGGGGTGTTCTCCGGTTGGCTGCACCGCATCGCTCGGCACGGCGTCGGCGTGACGGTCGCCGTGCTGGCCTGGGGTGTGGCGATCATCGGCTTCGGCTTCGCCGACTCGCTGTGGCTGGCGGTGCTGTTCCTGGCGCTCGGGGGCGGGGCCGACCTGGTCAGCATGGTCTACCGGAGTTCGATCCTGCAGGCGGCGGCCACCGACGAGATGCGCGGCCGCATCCAAGGCGTGTTCACCGTCGTGGTCGCGGGCGGGCCGAGGCTGGCCGACACGCTGCACGGCCTGACCGGTGCCGCGCTGGGTACCGGACCAGCGGTGGTGATCGGGGGAGTGCTGGTCGTGCTCGCCGCCGCGCTGTCGGCCGTGGCCCTGCCCGCGTTCTGGAAGTACAAGGCCCCCACCGGTGACGACGCGTGAGCTGACCGGGGCGGAGCGTGTTCGTTGGGCACTCCGCCACGCTTGCGCCACTCGCCGGAGTGCGTTTCGACCAGGGGCGGGCAGACAGTCGTCGAAGCCACCCTGCACACTTCTCCACCATGGCCAACGAAACGACCGTTAATGCGCCCGGTGCGCACGAGCCTGGCCTCAAGAAGGTGATGGGCCCGAAACTGCTGCTCTTCTTCGTGGTGGGAGACATCCTCGGGACCACGATCTACTCGTTGACAGGGAAGGTCGCCGGCAAGGTCGGCGGGGCCCTGTGGGTTCCGTTCCTGGTCGCTTTCGTGGTCGCCTTCCTGACCGCGTTCAGCTACCTGGAGCTGGTCGGCAAGTACCCCCGCGCCGGTGGCGCCCCGCTGTACGTGCACAAGGCGTTCGGCATCCACTTCGTGACCTTCCTGATCGCCTTCGCGGTGATGTGCTCCGGCATCACCTCGGCTTCTTCTGCCGCGCAGGCGTTCAGCGGTGACTACCTGACGGGCATCTTCGGCGACGGCGTCGAGCCCTACTCGTGGATGGTGGCGCTCGGCTTCCTGCTGCTGCTCGCCGCGATCAACTTCCGCGGGGTCGGCGAGTCGGTGAAGATGAACGTCGTCCTGACGTGCGTGGAGCTGTCCGGTCTGGCGATCGTGATCGTCTTCGGCCTGATCGCGATCTTCGGTGGAAGCCACAGCGCCGACATCGCCCCGGACCCCAGCCGGCTGACGCAGTTCGACTCCGACACCTCGCCGCTGCTCGCGGTCACCTCGGCCACCGCGCTGGCGTTCTTCGCCATGGTCGGTTTCGAGGACTCGGTGAACATGGCGGAGGAGACCAAGGAGCCGTCGAAGAACTTCCCGCGCGCCCTGCTCCTGGGCATGGTCATCACCGCGACCATCTACCTGGTCATCGCGGTGATCACCTCGACGCTGGTGCCGACAGCGGAGCTCGCCGAGTCCGATGGCCCGCTGCTGCTGGTGGTCAAGGCCGCGGCCCCGTGGTTCCCGCCGATCCTGTTCTCGCTGATCGCGCTGTTCGCGGTCACCAACACGGCGCTGATCAACATGCTGATGGCCAGCCGGTTGGTCTACGGCATGGCCAACGAGGGCGTCGTGCCGAGCGTGTTCGGCAAGGTGCACAAGGGTCGTCGCACCCCGTGGGTGTCGATCCTGTTCACCAGCATCATCGCGGTCATCCTGGTGAACTCGCTGGAGATCTCCGACCTGGGCAGCACCACGTCGCTGCTGCTGCTCGTGGTGTTCGCGGTGGTCAACATCGCGGTTCTGGTGCTGCGCAAGGACGAGGTGGAGCACGACCACTTCAAGGCCCCCACCTGGGTTCCCGTGCTAGGTGCGCTGACCTGCGCGTTCTTCGCCAGCCCGCTGTCCGGCCGGCCCGCCACGGAGTACATCATCGCCGGGATCCTGCTGGGCATCGGCGCGATCTTCTGGTTGATCAACTACTTCGTGAAGGGCAAGAGGGACTTCGAAGCGGAGTCACTGAGCAAGTAGGAATCGCACGTTCGACGAGGCGGTCCGGGACGCTGTTCGCGGTGTCCGGGGCCGCCTCGTGGTCGTACAGTGGCGGAGTGCATGATCCTCTTCCCGCCACCGGACGGCAGTTCGAGATCAGCTCGGGGACCGCGAGTGCGGTCATCACCGAGTTCGGCGCCGCGCTGCGAGCCTTCACCGTCGACGGTGTGCCGCACACCGAGACCTTCGACGCCGACCGGATCCCGCCGTCGGCCGCCGGCGGCGTGCTGGTGCCGTGGCCGAACCGGGTCGCAGACGGGCGCTGGGCGCTCGACGGTGAACCGCAGCAGCTGGCGCTGACCGAGCCCGACCGCAGCAACGCCATCCACGGACTGCTGCGGCACGAGCCGTGGGCGATCGTCGAGCACACCGACTCCGCCGTGGTGCTGCAGGCGACCATCTCGCCGCGTCCGGGCTGGCCGGTGCCGCTGCTGACCTCCATCGGCTACGCCCTCGACGGCGACGGCCTCACCGTGACCCACACCGTGGAGAACCTGGGTGGGCGCGCGGTTCCCTTCGGGATCGGAGTGCACCCGTACCCGCGCGCGGGCAACGTCGAGACCGACGAGTGCACGCTGCGCCTGGCCGCCTCCACGGTGCTGCCGGTGGACGCCGACCGGCTGCTGCCGGCCCGGCCGCCGCGCGCCCTGCAGGGCGATGAGGTCGACTTCCGCACCGGTCGCCGTCTCGCCGGCGTCTGGCTCGACACCGCGTTCGGCGGCGCGGCCCCGGCTCCCGACGACCCGGCCGGTCTCGTCCGCCACTCGCTGACCGGACCCGACGGTCACGGTGTCCAGCTGTGGGCCGATCCGGTCTTCAAGTGGGTCCAGGTCTACACGGCCGAGGACTTCCCCGAACGAGGTCGTGCCATCGCCATCGAACCGATGACGTGCCCGCCTGACGCCCTCAACTCAGGTACCGACCTCATCACCCTCCAACCGGGCGAGGCCTGGACGGCCCACTGGGGTCTCAAGCGCCTCTGACCTGCGCACGCATCTGATTCCCGGGGAAGTCGGCCTCCGATTTCCGCTGAGAACGAAACCCTGGTTCCCACTGGATTCGGTCCCCCGAGATCCGCCCAAATCGGGTCCAGCCCAGGGGCAGGCGGGTGGGCTCCGTGCTGGGTGGGACCGAGTTGGTGGGTCAGGCCTTGGTGAGGTGGCGAGCGAGGACGACGCGCTGGATCTGGTTGGTGCCCTCGAAGATCTGCAGGACCTTGGCCTCACGCATGTAGCGCTCGGCGGGGAAGTCGCGGGTGTAGCCCGCGCCGCCGAGCACCTGGACCGCGTCGGTGGTGACCTTCATGGCGGCGTCGGTGGCCACCAGCTTCGCCACCGACGCCTGCTCGCCGAAAGGCAATCCCGCGTCGCGGCGCCGGGCGCCGTCGAGGTACATCGCGCGGGCTGAGTGGACGGCCGCGGACATGTCAGCCAGCAGGAACTCGATGCCCTGGAACTCGATGATCGGCTGCCCGAACTGCTCGCGCTGCTTCGCGTAGTCGACCGCGAGGTCCAGCGCGGCCTGGGCGAGGCCCACCGCGCAGGCGGCGATGCCCAGACGACCGGAGTCGAGCGCGCACAGCGCGATCTTGAGGCCGTCGCCTTCCTCGCCGATCAGCCGCTCGGCCGGGACGCGGGCGTCCTCGAAGTGCAGGGGCGTCGTGGGTGACCCGGTGAGTCCCATCTTGCGCTCGGGTGGTCCCGCCGTCAGGCCTGAGGTCGCGGAGTCCACCAGCAGGCAGCTGATGCCTCGCGCGCCGTCGCCGGTGCGGGCCATCAGCGTGTAGAAGTCCGCCTCGCTGCCGTGGGTGATCCACGCCTTCTGCCCGTTGATCGCGTACTCGTCGCCGGTCCGCTCGGCGCGGGTGCTCAGCGCGGCGGCGTCGGAGCCGGCGTGCGGTTCGGACAGCGCGTAGGCGCCCAGCGTCGAGCCGCCGATCATCTCCGGGAGCCACCGCTCCCGCTGCTCGGCGGTGCCGAAGTGGGCGAGCGGGAAGCAGCTCATGGTGTGCACCGACAGGCTCACGCCGACCGTCATCCAGGCGCTGCTGATCTCCTCCAGGACCTGCAGGTACACCTCGTACGGCTGGGAACCGCCCCCGTGCTCCTCGGGGTAGGGCAGACCGAGCAGCCCGGCGTCGCCGAGCAGGCGGAAGGCGTCGCGCGGGAACTTCCCGGCGGCTTCGTCCTCGGCGGCGCGGCCGGCGAGCTCGTCGCGGGCGATCTCGCGGGTCAACGCGAGCAGATCAGCGGCTTCCTGCGTCGGAAGCAGGCGGTCAACGGTCATGGCGCGCTCCCGAGGTCCAGTGTGCGTACCGGGCTGTCGTACTGAATCAGTACTGTAGGCGGTACTGCAGTACTGTGAAAAGGTCTGCTCGGAGGATTCAGAATCCTGTGGCAGGCTTCTCCCGATGAGCACCTCCCGAGCCGAGCGGGCGCTGAACCCCAGGCGAGCCGAACTCCTGGGCCGGCTTCGCGATCTGTTCCTGGCCGAGGGGTTCGCGCACTTCACCCTCGACGACCTGGCCAGTCGGCTGCACTGCTCGAAATCGACCCTCTACACGCTGGCCGGGAGCAAGGAGCAGCTCGCGGTCCGCGTCGTGGCGCACTACTTCAAGAGCGCCACCGAGGACATCGAGCGCCGCGCCGAGGTCGCCGACGACCCGCGGGAGAAGGTGCGCGCCTACCTCGACGCCGCCGCCGAAGCGCTGCGACCGGCGTCGCGTGAGTTCATCAACGACATGGGTGCCAACCTCGCGACCCGCGCCACCTACGAGGCCAACGCGGGCGCTGCCGCGGAGCGGTTGCGCGGTCTCATCGCCGAAGGCGTGCGGCAAGGAGTGTTCCGCGAGGTGCACGCGGGTTTCGTCGGCGAGATGGTCGGCCGCACCATCGCCGGCATCCAGCGCGGTGAGATCGGCGAGCGCACCGGGCTGTCCGACGCCGCCGCGTTCGCCGCGCTGTCGCAGTTCCTCCTGGGCGGACTTGCCCAGGAGAAGTCCCCTTCGGACACAGTGGAGGAAAATTGATCGTCATCGGCGGTGAGGCCCTGGTCGACCTCGTGCCGGATCCGTCCACCCCGGACGGAGAACTCGGCCCGCTGCACCCACTGCTCGGAGGCGGGCCCTACAACGTGGCCATCGCGCTGGGCAGGCTCGGCGTGCCCGCCGCGTTCTACGCGAAGCTGTCCACCGACCAGTTCGGCGACCGCATGCTGCAACGGCTCATCGAGTCCGAAGTGGACATATCCCTGGTCCAGCGCGGTCCGGAGCCCACGACGCTCGCCGTGGTCGGGCTCGAGGCCAACGGCTCGGCCCGCTACAGCTTCCACACCGAAGGCACCGCCGCGCGTTTCGTCGCCGACCAGCCGCTTCCGGACGGCACGACCGCGTTGTGCCTGGGCACGCTGGGCATGGTGCTCGAACCCGGCGCCACCGCGTACGAGAAGGTGCTGTTCCGCGAGGCCGAGCGAGGCGTGTTCATCGCGCTCGATCCCAACATCCGCGCCGACCTCATCGCCGACGCGGACGCCTACCGGGCGCGTTTCTCCTCCTGGTTGCCCTCGGTCGGGCTGCTCAAGGTCTCCGACGACGACGCGGAGTGGCTCGCCCCGGGACGCGATGTGGTCGAAGCGGCCCGCGAGTGGCAGGCGCGCGGGCCGGCGGCGGTGGTGCTGACCAGGGGTGCCGACGGGCTCACCGCGGTCACCGCCGACGGCGTGGTCACGGTGCCCGGCCGGGAGGTCGAGGTCGCCGACACCATCGGCGCCGGCGACACCGTGCAGGCGGCGCTGCTGGCGTGGCTCCACCGCAACGGCGCGCTGGCCCCGGCGGAGGTCCGCGCTCTGGACGCGCGGCAGTGGGAGCAGGCCCTGTCGTTCGCCGCCGCGGCGGCGGCGGTCACCGTTTCGCGTCCGGGAGCCGAACCGCCGTGGTCGGCGGAGCTGGACGCGTGATCGGAATCCATCCGGTGGTATTCGAACACGCCCCGTGAGCTCAGTGCTGTGACTGCGGAAGACCGAATCCGGATTAGACCGTTCGGCTTTCACTCGTGGTCACGATGGTGGTGTCAAGCGGTGGCGGAGCGTCGACATCGGCGCTCCGTCTACCGGCAAGTGTGATGTGATCGTGGTCCCACCTGCAAGAAAGAGGAAACGCGATTGCTGCGCGGGGACCCTCTAGCGGTCTAGCGTGACTACTGACAGGACCCCAACGGGGTGGTGCTGCGACGGTTCGGACACCCCGACCGGAGCGCGGGCGACATCGAGCCCTGCCGCTTGGCTGGGCAATCGCGGTCGTCATCACGCACCCCTTGACGAGCGCGAGAGGTTCCCGAATGCCCGACGACGTGACCGCCAAACGTACCGTCGCGCTGCGCTATGACGCCGGCGAGCACGAAATGCAGGTGACGCGACCTACCGAGGGTGCGCCTGGCGTCGACCTCGGCAAGTTGCTGGCCCAGACCGGTTTGGTGACGTTGGATCCGGGCTTCGTCAACACCGCAGCCTGCAACTCCGACATCACCTACATCGACGGAGACGCCGGAATCCTCCGGTACCGCGGCTACCCCATCGAGGAGCTCGCGGCGAAGTCGAACTTCATCGAGGTCAGCTACCTGCTGATCTACGGTGAGCTGCCGACCCAGCAGGAGTACGACGAGTTCTCCGAGCGCATCCGCCGCCACACCCTGCTGCACGAAGACCTCAAGCAGTTCTTCGACGGCTTCCCCCGCGACGCGCACCCGATGCCCGTGCTGTCGTCCGCGGTCTCGGCGCTGTCGACCTTCTACCAGGACAGCCTCAACCCGTTCGACAAGGACCAGGTCGAGCTGTCCACGGTCCGCCTGCTGGCGAAGCTGCCCACGATCGCCGCTTACGCCTACAAGAAGTCGGTCGGCCAGCCGTTCCTGTACCCGGACAACTCGCTGGGCCTGGTGGAGAACTTCCTCCGGATGACCTTCGGCTTCCCCGCCGAGCCCTACGAGGTCGACCCGACCCTGGCCCGCGCGCTGGACCTGCTGTTCATCCTGCACGCCGACCACGAGCAGAACTGCTCCACCTCGACGGTCCGGATGGTCGGCTCGTCCGAGGCGAACATGTTCGCCAGCGTCTCGGCCGGCATCAACGCCCTGTTCGGTCCCCTGCACGGCGGCGCGAACAGCGCGGTGCTGGAGATGCTGGAAGGCATCAAGAACAACGGCGGCGACGTCGACGCGTTCGTCGAGCGGGTGAAGAACAAGGAGCCCGGCGTTCGCCTGATGGGCTTCGGTCACCGGGTCTACAAGAACTACGACCCGCGCGCGGCGATCGTCAAGAAGACCGCCGACGAGGTGCTGTCCAAGCTGGGCTCCAACGACCCGCTGCTGGACATCGCGCTGCGGCTGGAGGAGCGGGCGCTGTCCGACGACTACTTCGTCTCGCGCAAGCTCTACCCGAACGTGGACTTCTACACCGGCCTGATCTACAAGGCGATGGGCTTCCCGACGAAGTTCTTCACCGTGCTGTTCGCGCTCGGCCGACTTCCCGGCTGGATCGCGCACTGGCGCGAGATGATCGAGGACCCCGCCCGCAAGATCAGCCGTCCGCGTCAGGTCTACACCGGTGCCACCGAGCGTCCGTACAAGCCGATGGACCAGCGCTGATCTGAATCGTTACCTAAATCAAGTCTGGAGGCCAAGCCTCCGACCACGCGAAGGGCCCCGGAGAGCCAGGCCACCAAGGCCGGCCCCGGGGCCCTTCTGCACCTCACCCCCAAACCCGCTGCAGGAACCCGGATCACCGCCGTGATCAGGCGACGGAGCACGGCGGTGGTCGGGGAGAGCTGGGGTGGGTCAGGGTTCGATCCCTGCCAGGGCTCTGGTGACGAGGTTCTCGACCTGGGGGAGGGCTGCGGCGCGTTGGGTGGGGTCGAGGCCCAAGCGGGATCGGCGGTCGAGGACGTCGTCCGCGTCGAGGGCGCCTTCGTGGCGGACCGCCCAGAGGACTTCGGCGGCGGTGAGGTGGAGGCCCTCCGCCACCGGTTCGGCCAGGTCCTGGTCGAACTCGGTCAGGGCCGCGACGCGGGCGGCTTCGGTGCCGTACTTGGCGACGAGGGTGGCGGGAGCCTCGATGTCGGTGAGATGGCGTCGAGGGGCCGCGCCGACCAGCGCGATCTCGCTGGTCCGCGAAGGCCCGGCAGACAGGCCGCGGGAACCCACCGCGGTGTTCACTGCGTCGGCGGCCATCTTCCGGTAGGTCGTGAGCTCGCCGCCGATGACCGTGACGACCCCTTCCTCCGACGTGAGCACCGCGTGGTGGCGGGAGAGGTCGGCGGAGTCCTTGCCGTCCTGCTGGAGCAGCGGCCGGAGACCGGCGAACGAGCCGAAGACGTTGTCGCGGGTCAACGGCACGCCCAGGACGTCGCGGAACCCGGCCAGCAGGAAGTCCACATCGGACTTGGGCGCCTCCGGCACGGCCGGGATCGGTCCGGGCGCCGGTTCGTCGGTCAGCCCGAGGATCGCGCGGCCGTCGGGCAGCGGGATCAGCCGCAGGAACCGTCCCGGTTCGCCTGACAACGGCGCGGCGACGGCTGTTCCGGCGACCCCGGCGGCGTCGGCGTCGACCACCAGGTGCGATCCGCGCGACGGGCTCAGCCGAACCTCCGGCACGAGGTCACCGGCCCACACGCCCGCGGCGTTGACCACCGCCCGCGCGCGGATCCGCAGCGACTCGTCGCTGCGCGCGTCCACCAGGTCGGCACCGGCGCCGTCGAGGGACGTCACCGCGCAGCGGGTGAGTATGCGCGCGCCGAACCCGGCCGCCGTGCGCGCGAGCGCCACCACCAGCCGCGCGTCGTCGACCAGCTGCCCGTCGAAGCTCAGCAGGCCACCGCGCAGCCCGGCCGGGCGAAGGCCGGGGACCAGCGCGAGCGCTTCGGCCGAAGGAATCCTCCTGGGCGACGGCAGGACGTCGGACGGCGTCCGCGCCGCGCGCCGGAGCGCGTCGCCGGCCCGCAGGCCCGCGTGCAGGACGACCTCCTGGCGGCGCGACACCCCTTCGCGCAGGGGGATGAGCTGTGGCAGCGGGCGGACCAGGTGCGGGGCCGTGCGGGTCATGAGCACGTTGCGCTCGGTCGCGCTCTCCCGCGCCAGCGCGATGTCGCCGTGCGCGAGGTGGCGCAGCCCTCCGTGCACGAGCTTGCTGGACCATCGAGAAGTTCCCCACGCGAGGTCCTCGGCTTCCACCAGCACCACCGACAGTCCCCTCGCCGCTGCGTCGAGGGCGACCCCGGAGCCGGTGACGCCACCACCGACGACGAGCAGGTCGGCTTCCTGCTCCGCCGCCGCTTGCAGGTCGGTTCGCAGTCGGGCGGAGTTCAGCGAGGTGGCGCGCAGCGAACCGGCGGGCAGCGGCGTGGTGATCATAGAGGGCTCCTTGGCTGGAGAGCGCCGTCGAGGAGGTGGGCGAGTTCGTCCGTCAGCGAGTCGAGGCCGACGTCCTCGGTCGCCGGGCCTGCCGAGATGACGAACGACTGGGTCAGCAACAGCAGCGAGCGGGCCTGCACCGCCACGTCGCCGGGGCGGATAGATCCGTCGGCGTGCCCGGCGGCCAGATACTCGCGAATGAACCCGTCGGCCGCCAGCTGGGTGCTGCTCAGTCGCTCGACCAGGTAGGGCAGCAGCAGTTCGGCGTCGGTTTCCAGGACTCGTCGCAGCAGGGGAGCTTCGTGCAGCAGTCTGACGCCGCGCACCACGCCGCGCACGAGGCGCTGTCGCGAGTGGCCGGTCACCGCCGCTCGGCGGGCCTGGGCGAGGACGTCGCCGAACTCGACCGTGACGAGGGTCGTGACCATGCTGCCGACGTCGGGGAAGCGGCGGTAGAGCGTCATCCGGCTGACGCCTGCGGTGCGGGCGACCTCGGACAGCGTGGTTCGTCGAACGCCGTTGGCCAGCACGCACTCGCGCGCCGCGGCCACCAGGTCGGCGTCGGCGACCCGGTTGGCCGCCTGCCGCTCGCCGGTGCGGGCGTGATGCGGATCAGCTCGCCCGAAGCTGTGACAATCTGGCCCCATGTGTCACACTTTAGCTGTGAACGGCGAGATCGAACACACCCTCCGCGGCAGCTGGACCCCGTCAGGAGCCGCTTCCGCGCCACTGTCCCCGGCCGCGCTGCGCTGGTTGCGGCACCGCATCGGACTCACCGAGATCACCACGCCGGCGGTCCCGTCGTCGCTGCTCGACGTACCCGGGAGCGCCCTCGCCGACACCCCGCGCGCGGAACTGGAAGCGCTGCTCGGCGAGCGGTACGTGCTCGTCGACGCCGCCGCGCGGCTGGGACGGGCGGGCGGCATGTCCTACAGCGACCTGGTGCGCCGACGCGACGGCGCGGAACTCGCCGTCCCGGACGCCGTGCTGCTGCCTTCGGCCCCGGAGCTCGTGCAGGGCGTGCTGGAGATCTGCGCCCGCCACGACATCGCGGTGGTCCCCTTCGGCGGCGGAACCTCCGTCGTGGGCGGGGTCGACGCGCTGCGGGGCGGGAAGAACGCCGTAGTCGCCCTCGACCTGGTGCGGCTGGACCGGCTGATCTCGCTCGACCCGGACTCGCGGATCGCCGTGCTGCAGGCCGGGATGCGCGCGACCGAGGCCGAATCGCTGCTGGCCGCGCACGGATTCACGCTCGGGCACTTCCCGCAGTCCTTCGAGCGGGCCACGATCGGAGGATTCGCCGCGACCCGCTCGGCGGGCCAGGCGTCCTCCGGCTACGGGCGCTTCGAGGACATGGTCGAGGGCGTGCGGCTGGCGACGCCGGCCGGTGAGTGGAAGCTCGGTGTCGCCCCGGCGTCGGCGGCGGGGCCTGATCTGCGTCAGCTCGCCATCGGCAGCGAAGGGGTCCTCGGCGTCATCACTGAGGTCGCCGTCCGGGTTCGGCCCGCGCCGAGGCGGAGCCGCTACGAGGCGTTCGTGGTGGACGGCTGGCAGGCCGGGACCGACGCCGTGCGCGCGCTCGCGCAGAACCGGGTGCTCGCCGACGTCACCAGGTTGTCGGACCCGACCGAGACCGAGGTGCAGCTAGCGCTGTCCGGTCAGCTCAAGGCGCGTGCGCTCGGGAACCTCCTGCGCGCCAAGGGCGTCCGCAACCCGTGCCTGCTGGTGCTCGGCTGGGACGCGGGTTCCCGCGCCGAGCTCGGGCAGCGCCGGGCGGCCGCGGTGCGCGCGCTGCGCGACGTCCGGACCGTGCGGTTGGGCCGGGCAGCAGGGGAGTCGTGGAAGTCGCACCGGTTCTCCGGTCCTCGGCAGCGGGACGCCCTGCTCGACCGGGGGGTGTGCGTCGAGACGCTGGAGACCGCGACGAACTGGAGCGGGCTGGGCGAGCTGCGCTCCGCGGTGCGCACGGCCCTGGTGCGCACCCTGCAGACCGGCAGCAAGCCGCCGATCGTGATGTGCCACGTCTCGCACGCCTACGAGACCGGGGCCTCGCTGTACTTCACGGTGCTGGCGCCGCGCGACTCCGAGCACGCACTCGCGCAGTGGCAGCGCGCGAAGGACGCGGCCTGCGACGCCATCGCCGGTCGCGGCACGATCAGCCACCACCACGCGGTCGGGGTCGACCACCGGCCGTGGCTGGGGGCGGAGATCGGCGACGTCGGCACGGCGGTCCTGACCGCGTCGAAGCGGGCGGTGGACCCGACGGGAATCCTCAACCCGGGCAAGCTCATCGGCGACTAGCGCAGATGGGGCTGTACCGGAAGCCGAGGCCCCGGTACACCCCCAGCGCCGGTTCGTTGTCGGCGTCGGCCATCAGCGTCACCGCGCCGAGCGCGGCCAGCTCCCTGGTCAGGAACGTGCAGACCTGCGTGGAAAGGCCGAGTTCCCGGTGCCCGGGGTGGGTGGCGACGCCGGAGATGTAGCGCAGTCCCGGGGCCGGCCAGGAGTCCCCGGCGATCGAGATCGGGGTGCCGTCGGTGTCGCGGACCCCGGCCCACCGCACGGCACCCGGGTCGTCGGGGAACAGGTACGAGCCGGGGTTGGCCTCGCGCAGCAGCGCGTCGATCGCCGGCACGTCGCCCTCGGTCAGCCACTCGACGTCGGGGGTGGGGCGCTGCGGTGCGTCGTCGGCCAGGTGCAGCCATCCGAACGTCGCCAGGACCTCGTGGCCCAACCGCTCGGAGACCCGGGCGGCCAGCGGAGCGGCTGCCAGCAACCGCACCGCCTGGCCGGTGAGCGCGGGCAGGACCTCCCGCAGCAGGGCGACGACGTCGTCCTCGTCTCCGGCGTGGACCACCCGGTCGGCGCGGTTGAGACGGGGCGCGAACACGACCACCGCGTTCCGCAACCGCCACGCCGCCCCGCGCTCGTGCGGGTACCCCGGTTCCAACGCCTGGGCCGCCCACCGCACCATCAGGTCGGAAGTGGCCTCCGCGACCTCGGCCGCACTCCTCAGTTCCTGCACACGGACAGCGTAGGGCTCCTCCTCCTGCTCGGGTGGGCCTCAGGACTTCTTGCGGCGGGAGAGGAAGCCGGTGGGCAAGCGGGGTTTGGTGATGGCGTCGCGGAGGTTCTCGAACGCCTCGTGAACGGCGAGGCGGGACTCCGACGGTGACGCGTCTGGAGCCTTCCGGTCAGCTGCCGGGAGACCGGAGGAGCGCAGCCAGCGCTCGTCCCAAACCACCTGCATCGCGGCCGTCCATCGCTGCTTGACCTCGACGACCAGCTCGTCGCGGGTCTTCTCCGACTCCTCCGTGCGCTGCTTGCCCGCAGCGACCTTCTCGCCGAGCTCCTCGGCGCTGTCCCGCTCGTGCTTGCGCATCTCCTTGCCCGCGGCAGTGGCCAGGGCGGTCAGCTCGCGGTAGCGCTCGGCCGCTGTCTCAGTCACCGGCTTCCTCCCGGACGTTGACGTCCGACTCCGTCGAACGCTGGGCGGGCACCGGCGGCGCCCCGCCGAGGTCGAACGGCAGGACCACTTCGGGGCGCGAATGCACCGAGCGGTCGAAGAACAGGCCACGGCGTGAGCGCGGCGACCAGTTCACCGGCTGGCCCGCGGCGAACGCGCTGAGCTCCTGGCCGTGCACGTCGAAAGCGACCCACGCGCCGATGTCGTCCACCGGCCCCATGCCGAGGGTGTTCTTCACCCGCTGCACGCTGCGCCACCAGCCGATCACGTGCACCCGGGACTCCGGGCCCTGCTTGAGGACCTTGCGCAGCGAGTCCAGCGCGCACGCGCGCGTCACCGGGTCCTTGCGCTCCAGCGTCGTCTGCGCCGCGTCGACGGCGTAGAGGACCACGCAGTGCCGGACCGGTGACGCACCCGCGTCGATCTCGTGGGCGATGCCGTCGAGCGTTGCCGAGATCTCGTCCAGGCTCACCACGTCGACTTCGTGGCCGCGCCCTCGAAGTTCCTCGGCCACAGCGCGCGCGTCGTCGTCGACCTCGTCGAGCAGGGCACCGATGGTGAACTTGATCTTTCCCGGTTCGTGCTGGCGGGACAGCGAGAGCGCCGCCGCGCCGAGCGCGCTCGTGGTGTCCTCGCGGACCGAGCCGATCACCGCGATGTTGCGTCCCGGCGAGCGCGACAACCGAACGGCCGCGGCCGTCCCCTCGACGTCGATGACCTGACCGAGCAGCGCGCGCGGCGTGCTCACCGGCGCGGTCAGCTTCCGGAAGTCCTCCAGGGCCGACAGCTTCGGCAGGTTGGAACCGTCGAACAGGCGAGGCGGGTGCGAACCGGCCGCGCGTCGCTGCCACAGCCGCTGTTGCAGCTGGTGGAACGTGTCACGGGCGGTGGCGTCGGGGATGCGGGCGATCTCGTTGCCGTGCTTGACGCCCGACTCGTGGTTGACCACCGCGTGCCAGCGCGGCAGGTCCATCGCGGCCTGGTTGTGCTCGGTGAGCACGCGCCGGGCCTTGGGCAGCGCGATGCGCAGGATGAACTGCTCGAAGATCGCAGGCTTGCCCCAGAACGCCTCGATACCGGAGACGTCCTGGCTGGCCAGCACGAGGTGGATCCCCTGCGAGCGACCGCGCCTCGCAACGTCTTCCAGCAGCTTCGTGGCCTGCGCGGTCACCGGGTCGCGGTCGGCGAACAGGTACTGGAACTCGTCGATCACCGCCACGATCCGCGGCCACCGGCCCTCGGGGTCTTCGGCGCGCAGCTCCTCGAGCTTGGTGACCTCGTGCTTCTTGGCCTCGTCCGCGCGGCGGCGCATCTCGTCGGCGAGGAAGCGCAGCAGTGCCAGCCCGAACTCGCGGTCGGTGTTGACGTTGACACCCACCAGGTTGGCGTGCGGCAGCCAGCTCGGGTCGCGCTTCCCCGGCGTGAACTGGGCGAACGACACGCCTTCCTTGAAGTCGAGCAGGTACAGCTCCAGCTCGTCCGGCGAGTACCTGGCGGCCATCGCACCGAGCATGCCGTAGAGGAAGTTGGTCTTGCCCGATCCGCTCGGCCCGCCGATCAGCGTGTGCGGACTGGCGTCACCGAGCCGCATCCACACCTCTTCGCCCTCGTCGAACCCGACCGGAGCCTGCAGCTCGGAGCGCGAGTGGCACTGCCAGAGCTCGTCGGGCAGCAGGTCGTCGAAGTTGCGGACCCGCGCGCGGCGGGACTCGAACTCGGCCGCGATCGCCGCGCACGCCTTCGACGCCTTGCCGCGCGTGGGCGGTTCGTCCAGCGCCACAACGGCTTCCGGCCCCGTCATGCTGGTGCGGGCCCGATTCTCGCCGATCAATGTGATCGATTCCACGGAGCTGTTGACGGTCAGCGGGAGGTCGACGGTGATCAGCTGGATCCCGCAGGGCAGGCCGTTGCGGGCGATGCGCTGGAGCTGCTGCTGCTGTTCCTCGCGCAGCGGCTGGCCGTTGCCGAACAGCACCGCGATCCGCCACGGTTCGCCGCGCCTGCCGTTGGCGGCGGCCAGCGCGCGCAGCGTGGTGTGCTCGCCGAGCAGCGCGCCGGAGTGGATGCGCTTGATGTGATCGGAGAGCACGTCGAGCATGTCGCCCAGGCGCGTCGGGTCGTGGGCGGTGAGCAGTCCGGCGCTGCTGAGCGGGTGCAGGTCGGGCAGCGTTCCGGTCAGTCTCGCGACGTCCCAGCTGTGGATGCGCACCTGGCCGGGCTCGAAGTGGCTGACGATGCGCAGCAGCAGGTTCTGCACCAGGGTTTCGGCGGTCTCGGGGACCTCGTCGGTGGTGATGCGCAGGTGCGCGAAGTCCAGCGCAGGGACGACCGCGGGGAACGACGGCGACAGCGGGGAGTCCGGGACGTGCGCGGTGCCGATGCGCCACAGCTCGGGCGGGTGGGCGACGTCACCGCCGCCGAACTCGCCGAGCCAGGTCTCGAACGGGTCCGCCGCGCTGCCGGGCGAGTTCGCTGCGACCAGCTTCTCCAGGGACGGCGGACCCTGCTCGGTCCAGTCCTGGAAGATCTCGTCGCGTTCGGCGAGCGCCCTGGCGAGCGCGGCTTGGAAGTGCGGGTCGGCCGGGTCGGCGATCTTCTCGGGTTCGCGTTCGGCTTCGGCCGCGCCGAGCTGGGCGATGCGCAGCGCGTACTCCTGCTCGGCGCAGGTGTTCAGCACTTCCTGATGCGCGTTCTCGGCGGCGCCGAGGGCGGCGGAGATGCTGCGGCGCAGGTGCTCGAAGGCCGTTTCGATGCGACTTCGCCGGTCACTGCGTTTCACAACACGCCACCTCGGAGACCGAGTTACGGAACGTGATCAAGGTACCACCTCGAAATTAGCCCGGCCTAACCATGCGCAGGCACGAATACCGCGCAGTGGGACGGTGTCCTGCGTTCCGCCGACCGTCCTACAAACGGGTGGCGAAGTCGCGGATCGTGTTCAGGACGAGGTCGATCAGGCGTTGGGCGCGCTCGACCTGGTCATGCGTTCGGGGGAGCCCTGGTGGAAGGACGGCCTCCGGGTGCTCGGGGTCGAGCCGGACCAGCGCCTGACGCGCCTCGTCGAGCTTTCCCTGGCAGGTCCCCAGGTGCGCGCCAGCCTCTTCGAGCTGGCGCTCGATGCCCTGCAGGACCTGGAGGAGTTCGTCGAGCGAGGACACCGCTACAGCCGCCCGGCGTAGCTCTCAGTGGAGGAGATCGTCGCCGACAACGTGCCCTGCGCGCCACCGATCGTCTGCAGGACTTCGGCGAGCATGCCGTAGGCGTGCTGCATCTCGTCCTGCGCAGTGCCCTGGATGGCGCCGGAGAGCGCGGCTTGCGCTTCTTCGAGGACGAGCGCCGTCTGCTGGAGGGCTGCGACGCCTTCCTGCATCTTCTGGTTGGCCAGCGAAATGCCTGCGCGAACTTCTTCGACGCCTGCCATGTGGATTGCGGTCCTCTCCCAGGGCGGTACGACTCTGCAAGGACTCACAAGGTAGTGCCCGAGCTGCATCAGCGCTCGGCCGGGCCACCCCTCGTTGATCACTGTTCGATCTTACCTGGCAGGCATGTTGGAGTCAGTTGTCTACTGTGGATTGTTGGTGATCCGGGGAGTCCTCGGGCTCCTCCGACCACGCCTCGATGAGCAGGCGTTCGCCGGCCGGGACGAGTTCGCCGACGAGATCGGGGTCGTCCAGCACCGACCAGGCCGTCGGCGGCGCGCAGGCGACGCGGTGGCGGGCGTAGTCCGGTCCCAGTTCCCGCAGGAAGTTGCGCACCACGCGCGAGAGGGCCGCCACGTGCCAGCCGGCTTCCCCGGTGCGGCGGCTCATCGTCAGCGACCAGCAGCCGGGCTCCTCGTCGGAGCAGTCGCCGACGGTGACGACCCGTCCACCGACCCGTCTGACCAGGTCATCGCAGGCAGCTCGGGCGGAGGCTTCGTCCTGCGCGCCGACGACCACCGTGATGAGCAGTTCGAGCTCGCTGTGTGCGTCCATCGCGCAAGATTCTTCCGCATCCCCACCCGAGTTCGAACACCCAAGGCAGGAACCGGGAACTGCGGTGCGGCCGGCAGCTGGGCGTGCGGCAAGCAGAGCCGTGGCCTCGGGGGTGTGGAGATCGTGGTGCAGGTGCTCGAAGACCGTTGCCTGGTGCTCAAGCCGCGATGTGCGCGAGCGGGTCGCCGACGCGTACTCCACCCTGCGCGGTGCCATCCGCAACGGCCATCTCGGTGTGTCGGGTTCGAAGCGGTTGGAGTGAGGCGGAGTCGAAACCGCCACAGGATGCGCTCGTGAACATGCCCCAACCCACCTAGCGGTGGGAGAGCGACCGCTCTCACCGCGGCCAGCCTTGAGACCGGAGCGCGAGCGGCCCGAAGGACCCGAGCCGCCGCATCAAGAGCCGGTTCACAGCTCTGAGCGGTTCACGACTTGATATCGCTCTCGTCGGGGTCGGCGAGCCCGTAGTAGGCGTAGAGGCTGCGGCCCTCGGTGTCGGTGAGCCTGCCGCCCTCGGCCTCGACCCTCGGGGCGTTGCGGACCGCGGCCCGGGACATCGGGATCTCCAGCCGGTTCTCCGCCTTGATCGCACCGTCGAGCGGCACGAAGGCCTCCCTGATCCCGAGCATGCCGAGTCGCACCGTGACCCATTCGGGCTGGTTGGTGTGGTCGTCGACGTAGACGTTGCCGACCCGGCCGACGCAGTTGCCGTCGCTGTCGAAAACCGGTGTCCCGATCAAGTCCTGCGCACGCTCGACGTTCATGGCAGCCCCCCGCTCCGTCGGACTTCAAGCTGCCCGGTAGAGCGGACGCCTGCAACCGCGCAAGCGACACGCCTCACTCGATCAGGTAGTGATCGTCAGCATTATTAGCCGATCTGTGAATTCAGCGCTCGGCCGATGAAGTTGCGGACATCCGTCATGACCTCGGACTTGTTGGTCTCGTTGAACAGTTCGTGGCGTCCGCCCGGGTAGATGTGCTCGTGGAACTCGTGGCCTCGGATGCGGTCGATGCCCGTGCGGGTGTCGGCCTCCGGCACCAGCTCGTCGTCCTCGCCGTGCACCCACAAGGTCGGGACCTCCAGCGCCGGACCCTCGTTGATCGCCAGCAGGCAGTCGTCGATCGCGCGCAGCGTGGGCCGCTTGAACGGGCCGTGCCAGACCAGGTCGTCGGCCAGGTACGCCGCGCCCACCTCCGGGTCGCGGGACAACGTCGCCGGGTCGATCGGGGTATCCGGGATCTCGTCGTGCTCCAGCAGGTCGAGCACGTGCCAAGTGCCCAGCACCGGGCCGGAGAGCACCACGGCGGCAAGGTCGCGCTGGTGCTCCTGGGCGTAGCGCGCGGCGAGCATCCCGCCCATCGAATGCCCGATCAGCACCACCGGCAGGTCAGGGTGCTGATCGGTCACCTCGCGGCGCAGCACCTCCAGGTCGGCGACCAGGACCTCGGCGTCCTCGAAGTGGACGCGGTCGCCCGGCGAGCGGCCGTGGCCGATGTGGTCCGGTGCCCAGACCACCGCGCGCGCGTGGACCAACTGCTCCGCGACCCACTGGTAGCGGCCGGAGTGCTCGCCGTAGCCGTGCGCGATCAGCGCGATCCAGCTCGGGTCGTCCGCCGACCACTCGCGCACTGCCAGGGTTCCCAAGCTCCCCGCTACCTCGCGGTCCGTTGACTCGATCATGTCGCCACCCCAGCACACCCGCGCTGTTCCGGCCACCACCTCCGGGGTGATCGACGCGTCCGCTGTTGCGGGAAGGGTCCTCGAGGAATCGCTCTGCTCGGCGGTGCGGGTGGCAGAAACTGAGCGGCTTCGCGGACTCCGCGCGCCACGACTCGTGCCGTCCGAATCAGACGGCGACGCGGCGCAACTCGCCACGGAGCCGCTCAGAACCTGCAGCGGTGAAGCTTGGGTCCCGCACCTGGAACAGCGGTTCTGCCGCGCTCCTGGGGAGCTAGTGGTAGGCGGTTTCCTCGATGGCCCCGGCGCCGCAGACGACGTCGCCGGTCCACTCGACCGGGAGCGGATCGGTCTCGTCCGGCGGGATGATCTGCAGGCCGGTCGGGGAGGGCTGGCACGGGTCGCCTTCGTCGCCGTGCGGGACGGCGCTCCAGTGCAGCGTCGCCGCAGCCGACTGGCCTGGGGAGAGCCCGATGAGCACGGGCCCGGGGTTGGCAGTGCGGGCGACGTTCGTGGGCAGCGGGTTCCCGGCGGCATCGACCAGCTGCATTCCGCCGTAGCCGTAGATCGTGCAGAACTGGCCGCTGGTGTTGGTCAGCGACACGTCCGCGTAGCGCTGGCCCGCCCCGGCCTCGACCGGCGACATGCTGCCGGTCAACTGCGAGGTGTGGCAGCGCGGATCACGCGGCTGGTCCGGTGCGTCCTGCGCGTGAGCGGGCAGGCCCGCGCCCGCCAGTGCCCCAGCGGCCAGAAGTCCTGCGGACGTCCGCAGGACGCGTGCTCCGATGTGCCGGTTCATGGCCATCACCCCGTTCCCGCCGCCCCAGCGGGTTGGTTCGTTCATTGCTCTGCTGTTGGAAAGACGCCCTTCAGCGGAAATGGTTGCCCGCGCCGGGAAAGAGCGCGGTGCTTCGCGGGACGCCCCCACTGTGCATCTCGTGAAGAAAACTCGCGACTAGGATCAATGGCTCACTGGAACAGGTGAGTGGAAATACGCACCGATTGTATGCGTGCCGATCTTAGAAGGCTTTCGGGCGGCGATCTTAACCCGAATGGCGGAGCTGGCGGTTTGTTGACCTTCGATAGTTTGAGCAGCGGCAGAGGCCAGGAGTTCAGGGGGTAAAAACATGGCCGAACGCATTCCCGGTATCGACGTGGCGCGATACCAAGGGGAGCCGAACTGGGGAGCGGTGCGCGGCGCCGGATACGTCTTCACCTACATCAAGGCGACCGAGGGCATCGGATACGTCAGTCCCACGCTCGACGCCCAGCTCAACGGGGCGCGCGCGGCCGGGATGGTCACCGGGCTCTACCACTTCGCGCGACCGGACACCAACACGCCGCAGCAGGAGGCCGCCGACTTCGCCGCGCAGCTGGCGCGGACGAACTCCGCAGGTCCCGGCAACCTCCCGCCGTGCCTGGACGTGGAGACCGAGGCGCCCAACCTCGGCGGCTGGATCAAGGGCTTCATCGACGCCCTCCGCGCCCACACCGGGCGCAACGAGATCGTCGTCTACGCGTCCAGCTCCTGGTTCCAGGACAAGATCGCCCCGGAGGCCTGGGTGGACCCGGGCGTGTTCCTGTGGGTCGCGCACTACGGGCGCAACCCCGGCGAGCCCGGCTACCTGACCGATCGAGTCGTGATCCACCAGCACGCCTCCGACGGGCAGGTGCCCGGAATCGGCGGTGACACCGACCTCAACGTCTCGCTGGTGCCGCTGGAGGTGCTCACCGGAGCCGGAGCCCCGCCGCCTCCGCCGCCCGCACCGCCGCAGGAGACCTACGTGGTGCAGCCCGGCGACACCCTGTCCGACATCGGTGCCAAGCTCGGCGTTGACTGGCGGGAGATCGCGCGGGTCAACGGAATCGCCGACCCCGACCTCATCTACGTCGGTCAGGTCCTCAGGATTCCGCGCTAGAGCGACGTTCTCGTGATGGCCCGGGTGGGTTCGCCGCCCGGGCCATCACGGCGCGCACGTGGCTGAATCGAAAGCGATCCCGAAACCACGTGCCGGGAGAGACCTTTCGTCCGGCGCACATTCCCCTCGAGTAGAGCTTCGCCCGGAATAACCGGTTCCCGGTCCTCCTCCGACCAACACGGGTTACGGTTTTCGTGAACATCACCCGAGGTGGAGGTGAACGCGATGGCGGACGTCGCTGCGCTGGTCCGGGCTCACTGGACCCGCGGTGCACCCGGCCGAGACGCGCCGGGCGAACTGGTCACGGCGTTGTACCGCTGGTGGGTCGTCGCGATGGTGCTCAAGATCCTCGGCGCCACGTGGGACATCTGCTGGCACTTCCGCTGGCTGCGGGACGACCTGGCGCCGCCGCACCTGCTCAACACCGTTGGCACGGTGATGGTGATCGGGCTGGTGGTCTTCCACAGCTACACCGGCATCGGCGCCGACAAGGCCACGCTGCGCTGGATGCAGTGGGGATTGGGGATCTTCCTCGTCGCTGCGCCGCTGGACGTGATCAACCACCGGGTCAACGGGCTGGACATCACCGCGTGGAGCCCGTCGCACGCCCTGCTCTACCTGGGAACCGGGCTGATGAGCATCGGCCTGCTGGTGGGGTGGAACCGCCATGGTCGCGCCGACCGGTACTACTACCCGGTCACCTGCTTCCTGTGGTTCACCGTGCTGGACAACTTCATGTTCCTCAACCAGCACCAGGAGTACGGCGTGCTCGGGCTGGCCGCGTGGGAGAGGGGAACGCCCTATGCCGAGGACAGCCTGCTGCAGTTCGCCGCTGATCAGCTGCACCGGCCGCTGGACCACATCGCGGTGGAGAACTTCACGCTGCCCACGCCCGACTGGTTGTACCCGAGCTGGGCGGTGCTGACCGGGCTGGGCACCCTGCTGCTCGCGCGGGTGCTCGTCGGACGTCGTTGGACTGCCACCACGATCACCGTCGGCTACCTTCTCTTCCGATGCGTGGCCTGGGCGCTGCTGGCCGCGGCTGGGTTCCCGATCTCCACCGTGCCGTTCTTCCTGCTGGTCGGGGCGCTGGCCATCGACCTGTCCTGCCAGCTGGTGACGCGGAAGCGGCCGCTGGTCGGCGCAGCTGCGGTGACGGCCTCGGCCTACGCGGCGCTGTGGCTGCAGCACACCTACATCGCCGCGCCGCCGTCGGACTTCGCCTCCGCGCTGTACGTGGTGGTGCTGCTGGCCGGGTTGTGGGGCCTGTTCGAGCACCTGGGCTCCGGTGGGGTGCGCCGCATCGAGCAGCACCTGGCCGCGGTGCGGGACTGGCGCGTCCGCGGCTGAATCACACGATGACGGGGGCGCGGGAGAGGACTACGCCTAGCCCGTAGGCCACGCCCATGACGGCGACCTCGAAGGTCACCCAGGTCAGGAGGGCGGTTCGCCGGTGGCGTGCGACGCGCGGCAGGAGCCGGAACCGCATCTGGGCGCCGACCACGGCCAGCAGCACCAGGCACAGCGCCTTGCCGAGGAGGATCTGGCCGTACTGGGTGGTGACCAGGCCGGCCAGGCCCGCGTTCGGCGTGATGACCAGCTCCATCAGGCCGTTGAACAGGCCCGAAGCGCCGACCACGAGCAGCGCGAGCCCAGCGAGCTTGGAGAAGCGGGGCAGCGCTTCGGCGAGCAGGCCGCGCTGCGGTGCGACGAACAGCGCCACCGCGGCCAGGCCGCCGACCCACATGGCCGCGCCGACCACGTGCAGCTCCATCGAGATCATGCTGAAGTCGTGGTACTGCCAGTCGGTGGCGTGGCCGGTCAGCGGCATCGGCAGCAGCCCGAGCAGCGCGACGATGGTGCGCAGCTCGGTGGGGACGGACTCGCCGAAGCGCACCGCGAGCAGGCCCACGACCGCGCACAGCAGCCCGCCCCCCGCACTGGCCAGCAGGCCGGGGCCGGCAGGCACGTCGTTGACGTAATTGATCACCAGCGAGGTGGTCGCCGGAGCTCCCGGACTGGCTTCCACGGCTTGCAGGACCAATGAGAACAGCGCGCTGAGCATCCACACCAGCGCGGTGATCACCGTGATCGGGCGGGCCTTGGCGAGCACGGGTTCGGTGCGCGCCGGCTGGTCGAAGCCGAGGAGCTTGGGCAGCATCGAGAGCCCCACGGTGGCCAGCGCCGCCAGGTCCAGCAGCGCCCGCATCACGGGGATGCCGAAGCGGACCAGGGGAGGCAGCGCGGGGAGTCCGGGGATGGTGCCGACGTCGGTGTAGGCCGTGGCCGCCAGCGCTGTCAGCAGCGCGGCACCCAGCAGAGCCGCGACGACCAGCGCTTTGGCGTTGCGCCGGCGCTTCTGCTCGGTCTGCTCGCTCCCGGACACCGCTTCGTGAACAGCCACGTTCCGCATGATCTCACTCGAAGGTGGCTCGGCGAGCACGAGTCGCTTCAGACCACGCCTGGTGACGGAATTGTTCCTGACGGCGAGGGCGAGGGCGGGTGGGCGGCGTGATGTTCTCCCCATGTCATTTGGATCACCGTTTCGCCGCCGCAAATGTTGATCTTCATTTTTCCTGCTCCAAAGGCGTGTTCGGTGGAATGATTCCAATCCGCCCCTTTGCCCGGGGCCTGTTGCGGCTCTCGGCTGCCGTTGAGCGATGTGTTGCTGACAAAGTCCTCAGCGTTGTTGTTCTAGAGTCAGCGGCGTGATTCCGGCGGCGAGCGCACTTGTGCACCTGAAGTGCGCTACCCCCGTGCGCGATTCGCCGAGCCGTCGAGCAGTGTTCACCGGATCGGTTCCAGCGAATTCCACTCGACGTCGGACTGGCGGCAGACAATTGGTGTCTGCTGTGACGCCGGGGCACCGGCACTGCGGGATCACTCCGGGTTCAGCCGGGGTGATCCTGGGAACTCCCCGGGTAGCTCGGAAGCACGTCCCCGCAGCCAGGCAGCGGGAGCTCGGCACGACGGCCGTTCGCGGCCGGCCGCCGTCGCTGCAATGCGAGGGAGGATCGCCTCAGGGAAATTGGGGGTCGGGCCCCGGATGTGCGCCGGGCTCGCGAGACGCGAGATTGAGCTGTGTGAACGGACAGAGTGTCAAGCAACACGCGCTAGGGCGTGATGCGCGATGACTGCACTTGCGGTGGTGCTGGCGGCGCTGGGTGCCTGCGGGTACGCGCTGGGCGCGCGCATGCAGCACGCGGCCGTGCACGCCACGATGGACGGCGGCGGGCTCGGCCTGCGCAACCAGGCCCTGCTGGTCCGCAACCCCCGCTGGCTGGCCGGACTCGCCGCGCTCGGCAGCGGGGCGCTGCTGCACGTGTGCGCTCTGGGGCTGGCCCCGCTGAGCGTCGTGCAGCCGATCGGCGTGCTCGCGCTGCCCATCACGGTGCTGCTCAACCTGCGAGAGCAGGGCTGCAGCCGGCGCGACGTCAACCCGAGCATGGTGCTGGCGGTGCTGGCCGCGACCGGTGGCCTCGCCGTGTTCGTCCTGTTGGCCGCGGGCAGCGCGACGCCGACGCCGGTCGGCGACGACGACCAGTTCACCGCCACCCAGATCGTCGCGGTGGCGGTCCTGCTGCTCGGCGGGGTCGCGGTCGCGACCCGCTCGAAGGTGCGCTGCGTGCTCTTCGCCGCCGGGTGCGCCGTGGCCTACGGGTACGTGTCGCTGATGGCTCGCGCCATCGCCCAGCAGGTCGGAACCTGGGACCTGCTGGCGATCAACCTCCTGTCCGTGCTCGGCATCGCCGTGGCGATGGTCGCGGGTGGCTGGCTGCTGCAGCACGCCTACGTCAGCGGCCCGCCCGACCTGGTCGTGGCCTGCCTGACCGTCATCGACCCCCTGGTGGCCGTCGGCCTGGGCATCGGCCTGCTCGGTGAGGCCGACCACGTCAGCGGCTGGGTGGCCGCCGCTGAGGCGCTGTGCGCGGTGGTGGCCTGCGCAGGGGTGTTCGCCCTGGCGCGCCACCACCCTGACAACACCGAACACGGCACGTCGGACAGGCTGGACGCCGACCAGTCCCCGGCAGAAGTTCCCGCCGGTACCGCCGGACACCGCACGTCCCCTCGTCCTAACGGGAGTTCCTCTTGACTTCGCAACCGTCGCGCAGGCGCCCGCTGCGGATCGTGGTCGGTGCGACCACCTACCCGCCTCACGTCAACGGGGCCGCCAACTTCGGTCACCGGCTGGCCACCGGGCTGTCCGCACGCGGGCACGAGGTGCACGTGGTGTGCCACTCCGACACCCGCGAGCCGCGCACCGAGGTCGAAGACGGCGTTCTGGTGCACCGGGTGGGCTCCTACAGCTCGCCGTTCCACCCGTCGATCCGCGGCCTGATGCCGTGGCAGGCGCGGCAGGCCGACGCGATGCTGGAGGAGATCAAGCCCGACATCGTGCACGTGCAGTCGCACTTCTTCATCTGCCGCGGGCTGATCGACTCGGCTCGCAAGCGCGGCATCGCAGTGGTGGCCACCAACCACTTCATGCCGGAGAACATCTTCGGCTACTTCAAGATCCCTCCGTTCCTGCAGAACGCCGCCGGACGGCTGCTCTGGCACAACCTGATCAAGCACTACCGCAAGGCGCAGATGGTCACCGCGCCGACGCCGCGCGCCGTGCAACTGCTGCAGGACAACGGTTTTGACCGCACCGCGCTGCCGGTGTCCTGCGGTATCGACGTCGACCGCTACCGGCGTCCGGCCGTGCGCTACCGCGAGCAGAACCCGGACCCGGAGACGCGGACCGTGCTGTTCGTCGGCAGGCTCGACGAGGAGAAGCACATCGACGACCTGCTGCGTGCCATGTCGTTGCTGCGCACCGAGGTCCGGACCCGCCTGGAGATCGTCGGCAACGGCGCTCGCCGGGAGGCGTTCGAGCAGCTGGCCGACGACCTCGGCATCGCCGACCGGGTGCAGTTCCACGGCTTCCTCAGCGATGAGGAGCTCCTGGAGGCCTACGCCCGCGCCGACCTGTTCTGCATGCCCAGCATCGCCGAGCTGCAAAGCCTGGCCACCATGGAGGCCATGTCGGCCGGAACCCCGGTGGTGCTGGCCAACGCGATGGCCCTACCGCACCTGTGCCGCCCGGGCGAGAACGGCTGGCTCTACCCGCCGCGCGACGTGCACGCGCTCGCGGCCGCGATCGGCGACGTGCTCGCCGACCGCGCCACCATCGACCGGATGGGCCAGGCCAGCCAGCGGCTGGTCTCCCAGCACGACATCGACCAGGTCCTGGGCCGCTTCGAGTCGCTCTACCACCACGTGATCGACCCGGACAGCGCCGTGGAACTCGACGAGATCAGCACTGAGCTGGCGAGCTGACCATGATCGTTCCGGACCTGCACCCAACGGAGCGTGTAGCGCGGATCAACGGCTCCGACCTGCACTACTGGGTCTACCGCGAGGAGCTCGGGCCCACCGCCGAGACGGTGCTGATCGTGCACGGGCTGCGCGGCACGCACCACGGCTTGGAGCTCATCGCCGCCGGCCTGACCGGCAGGCGCGTCGTGATCCCGGACCTGCCCGGGTTCGGGGACTCCGGGCCGATGGACACGCGGCACGACGTCGCCGGCTACGCCGAGGTGATCACCGAGCTGATCGGTCGGCTCGACGGCGCTGGGCGTCCGCTCGTGCTGATCGGGCATTCGTTCGGTTCGATCATCGCCTCCCGCCTGGCAGCGATGAACCCGTCCTTGGTCCGCAGGTTGGTGCTGATCAACCCCATCGCCCAGTCCGCGTTGCGCGGTCCGCACGCGGCCCTGGCCGGCCTGACCGCCGCGTACTACACGCTCGGGGAGCGGTTGCCCTCCCGTGCTGGACGGTCGCTGCTGACCAACCGGTGGGTGGTGCTGGCGGCCAGCCGAGCGATGACCCGGACCCGTGACAAGCAGCTGCGCGGGTTCATCGACGACAACCACCTGCGGCACTTCAGCCGGTTCCACTCGCCGACCGTGGTCAACGAGTGCTTCCAGGCCTCGGTGACCCACACCGTGACCGACTACGCCGACCAGCTGTCCATGCCGGTGCTGCTGGTCGCCGGCGAGCACGACGAAATCGCGCCGTTGGAGGGCCAGCGTGCGCTGGCGGCGCGACTGCCCGACGCCGAGCTCGTGGTCATCGCCGATGTGGGACACCTGGTGCACTACGAGACGCCCGAAGCCGCGGCGGTCGAGATCGTGCGGTTCCTGGGTCGCAGCGACCACCGCGAGAAGGTTGCGGTCCCGGAGCAGATCCGATGAACCTCGTGGTCGACGCGCGCTGGACGCGAACCGATCAGCACGACGGCATCAGTCGTTACGGCGCGAGCCTCATCGAAGCACTGCACCACCTGCATCCCGTGACGATGCTGATCCACGACGAGCGGCAGCTGGACCTGCTGCCCGACGGGGTCCCGCAC
Organism: Saccharopolyspora aridisoli; assembly: GCF_004348445.1. GTDB lineage: Bacteria > Actinomycetota > Actinomycetes > Mycobacteriales > Pseudonocardiaceae > Saccharopolyspora > Saccharopolyspora aridisoli. Next base: position 53,759 of record NZ_SMKV01000003.1, read on the forward strand.
GCGTTGATCAACAGCCCCTTCTCGCCGCGCGAGCTGTGGGTCTCGCGCACCCTGAACCGGTTGGGCGCTGACGTGGTGTTCAGCCCGATGCAGATCATCGGCGGGTTCCGGCGCGACTACCGGCTCGTGCTCACGCTGCACGACCTCATCTACTACCGGCACCCGGAGCCGCCGGGGTTCCTGCCGTTGCCGGTCAAGATCGCCTGGCGGCTCTACCACGGGGCGTTCTGGCCGCAGCGCGTGATGCTCAACCGCGCCGACGCCGTGGTGACCGTCAGCGACACCACCCGCCGGTTGATCGAGCGGTACCGGCTGACGCGCAGGCCGGTCACAGTCGTGCACAACGCACCTCAGCCGCAGACGGTTCGGACGTCACCACCGGAACCAGGTGGAGGGCCGCGCGAGCTGGTGTACATGGGTTCGTTCATGCCGTACAAGGACGTGGAAACGTTGCTGGCGGGCATGGCTTTCCTTCCTGGTCATCGGCTGCACCTGGTCAGCCGGATCGCACCGCGGCGCGAGTCCGAACTGCGTGAGCAGCTGCCGCCGGGGGCGGACGTGGTGTTCTGGCGGGGGATCGGGGAGGACGAGTACCAGCAGCTGCTGGCTCGGGCGAGCGCGCTGGTCACCGCGTCGCGGGACGAGGGTTTCGGGTTGCCGGTCATCGAGGCGATGAACGCGGGGACGCCGGTGGTCTGCAGCGATCTGGAGATCTTCCACGAGGTCACCGGTGGGCACGCGAAGTTCTTCGAGTCGGGGAGGCCGAAGGAGTTCGCCGATGCCGTGCGGGCGCTGGAGGACGACGACGCCCGCGCTGACCTGGTCGCGGCGGCCCGGACCCAGGCGGCGAAGTTCACCTGGCAGAACTCCGCCGAACGACTCCTGGACCTGGTGCGTGGCCTGACCAGCCGCGGTCAGTGACTCCAGACCTGGATGGCCCGAGCCACGTAACCGGCTTGCGGGGTCTGCGAGCCTGATGGGTGGGTGTCGAAATCGGCCTCCTCATCGCAGTGCGGATCCTGGTAGACGGTCACGGGATGGCCGGTGTTGTTCGCGAAAGACTTCGCCTCCCAGCCGGTTTCGAGGGTGACGCACTGCTCGACCCCGGTGGCCCGCATGGCGAGCTCGGTCGACTGACCGCCGAAGCCGGTCTCCGGCCAGACGCAGAAAGCCCCTGCGGGGCAAGTGCTCCGGGTCACTTCGGCATCGGCCGGTGGGCCGGCCAGCAGAGCGGCCAGCGACAGCACCGCCGTGAGCACCAACCCCAACGCGAGCGACCAGCGGGATCGGAGTCGGCCGTGGGTCGACCGGGGGAGGGCGTAGGAGGACATGGCGATAATCCTTTCGCTGTGGGGGAATTCGCTCGGGTGCGGCATCGATCACCGCGTTGGAGCAAGATTGGCGGTACTGCGGGGGGCGTTTCCAGCGAATTGGCCGGATGCACCACCTATGGGTGGTTCCGCAGGCGTGGAGAGACATTCCGGAACGCCCGGAGATCGACTCGCGATCCCTGCCGGATACACCACGATTGAGGTATAAAGTCCACCACTACCCGTCGGTAATAGCGGAGGTCGGCGATGGCGCTGGACGCTGATGTGATCGTGGTGGGCGCGGGCCTCGCAGGCCTGGTCGCCACCGCGGAACTCGCCGATGCCGGTCGCCGCGTGGTGCTCCTCGACCAGGAACCGGAGGCTTCCCTGGGAGGTCAGGCGCACTGGTCCTTCGGCGGGTTGTTCCTGGTGGACTCCCCGGAGCAGCGCAGGCTCGGCGTGCGCGACTCGCACGACCTCGCCCTCCAAGATTGGATGGGCACCGCGGCCTTCGACCGCGAGGAGGACCACTGGCCCTGCCGGTGGGCCGAGGCCTACGTCGACTTCGCCTCCGGCGAGAAGCGCGCGTGGCTGACCGCGCAGGGCGTGAAGTTCTTCCCGCTCGTGCAGTGGGCCGAGCGCGGCGGTTACCTCGCCTACGGCCACGGCAACTCGGTGCCGCGCTTCCACGTCACCTGGGGCACAGGCCCCGGCGTGCTCGAACCGTTCCTCCGCCGGGTCCGCGAGGCCGCGGCCAAGGGCCTCGTCGACCTGCGGTTCCGGCACCGCGTCACCGAACTGGTCACCACCGGCGGAGCGGTCACCGGTGTGCGTGGCAAGGTGCTCATCCCCAGCGAAGCCGAACGCGGCCAGCGGAGTCCTCGCAAGACCAAGGCGGAGTTCGAACTCGCCTCGCAGGCGGTGGTCGTCACCTCCGGCGGCATCGGCGGAAACCTACCGCTGGTGCGCAAGAACTGGCCGAAGCGCCTGGGCAAGCCGCCGAAGAACATGATCGCCGGAGTTCCCGACCACGTCGACGGGCGAATGCTCGAAGTGGTGGCCAAGGCGGGTGGCCGGATCATCAACCCGGACCGGATGTGGCACTACACCGAAGGAATCCGCAACTACGCCCCGGTGTGGACCAGGCACGGCATCCGCATCCTGCCCGGCCCGTCCTCGCTGTGGCTGGACGCGAACGGCAACCGGCTGCCCGCGCCGCTGTTCCCCGGATTCGACACCCTGGGAACGCTGGAGCACATCGTGGGCACCGGCCACGACCACACGTGGTTCGTGCTCAACCGGCGCATCATCAGTCGCGAGTTCGCCCTGTCAGGCTCCGAGCAGAACCCCGACCTCACCGGCCGCAGCGTCCGCCAACTGCTGCAACGCGGCGGCGGTACCACCCCAGGTCCGGTGATGGAGTTCGTCCGGCGCGGTGAGGACTTCATCGTTCGCAACAGCGTCGCCGCACTGGCCGAGGGGATGAACGAGCTGGGCGGCGGTCACATCGACGCCGCCCAGCTCGAACGCACCATCGTCGAGCGGGACCGCCAGGTCGCCTCAGGACTCGGCAAGGACCAGCAGGTCAACGCGATCCGGGAGGCCCGCCGCTACGCGGTGGACCGGCTGATCCGGGTGGCTGAGCCCCACCGGCTGCTGGACCCGGCGGCCGGGCCCCTCATCGCGGTGAAGCTCAACCTGCTGACCCGCAAGACCCTCGGCGGCCTGGAGACCGACCTGGACGGCCGGGTGCTCACCGATGGGGAGACGCCGCTGGACGGGCTCTACGCGGCCGGAGAGGTCGCCGGCTTCGGTGGCGGCGGCGTGCACGGATACCGAGCCCTGGAAGGCACCTTCCTCGGTGGCTGCCTGTTCTCGGGCAGGCAGGCCGGAAGGGCCGCAGCTGCGGCGGTGGGTTGAAAAAGGGAATCAGATGAAGCAGCCGCTCACGAACCCGGAAACCTGGCTGCGCTCATCAGTCACGTCGAGCCATTCCGAAACGGCCCGGCCGTCCTCGCAGACAACGGTTTCGCCGATCACCCTGCGGTGAATCGTCGCGGTGTCCCCGGGATTCCCGATCCCCCGCACCGAACCGGTCGTGCTGGGTTCCGAGCGGATCCGGGTTCCGAAGGCGAGGAAGTCGGTGGTGTCCTGCTCAGGGACCGCGTGCGCGGCCTGGACCAGGACATCTCTCATTTCGAGGACGATGGTAGCGATGTGAGTTCCGAGCCCGGAGATGGGCACGATCGCGGCCACCGCCATGCCTAACAGGGCATTCCGAAGCTTGCGCATCACAACCCCCACTTGGCCCGCCAGTTCGCTTTTCGACCGGATTTTCGGCGAAGTTCTGCGTTGGTCGGGACGGTTCCCAGTTTATTGACCAGAACCCGGATCCAGCAGTATCCGATCGGGTAAGACGAATTCGTGCGGGGCACGCACGAAGACCGGTGACGGGCCGAGGTCGGGAGGCGCTCGGCAACACCTCGGGTGAGTGAGCGGGCGACCAACATCGACGCGGTACGCGACGACGAAGGGCGCCGGCGGATGTCGGTCCGCCGGCGCCCTTCGAACGCGTGTTCCGCGCAGATCAGCCGGTGCGCGAGCCGATTCCCGTGAGGGAGCGGACCTCCATCTCGGCCTGACGTTCGACATCCGGCTCCGACTTGCCCACGAAGGTGCCGATGGCGGCGAACAGGAACGAGATCGGGATCGAGACGATGCCCGGGTTCTTCAGCGGGAAGAACGCGAAGTCCACGCTCGCGATGATCGAATCCGGTGAGCCCGACACGACCGGTGAGAAGAACACCAGCAGCAGGCAGGAGATGAGCCCGCTGTAGATGCCCCAGAGCGTGCCGGTGGTGTTGAAACGCTTCCAGAACAGCGTGTACAGCAGCGTGGAGAGGTTGGCCGAGGCGGCGAATGCGAACGCCAGACCGACCAGGAACGCCACGTTCTGACCCATCACCAGGATGCCGCCGCCGATCGAGACCACGCCGATGACCAGCGCCGTCATGCGTGCCACCCACACCACGCGGTCGGAATCGACCTCACCGCCGCGCACCACGCTCGCGTACACGTCGTGCGCGAACGACGCCGAGGCGGTCAGCGTCAGGCCCGCGACCACCGCCAGGATGGTGGCGAAGGCGACGGCCGAGATGATGCCCAGCAGGACGGTGCCGCCGATCTGGTAGGCCAGCAGCGGTGCCGCCGAGTTCTCCGCACCGGGTGCGGCCAGGATCGCTTCGCTGCCGACCAGTGCGCTCGCGCCGTAGCCGATGATCAGCGTGCAGAGGTAGAAGATCGCCATCGTCCAGGTCGCCCACACCACCGAACGCCGCGCCTCGCGCGCGTTGGGCACGGTGTAGAAGCGCATCAGCACGTGCGGCAGGCCACCGACGCCGAGCACCAGCGCCAGCGACAGCGAGACGAAGTCCAGCTTGGTCATGTCGGACTCGCCGTACTGCGCACCGGGCGCGAAGATCGCGCGTCCGTGCGGGTTGTTGTCAGCGGCTGTGCGCAGCAGCTCGGACATGCTGTAGCCGAACTTGCCGAGCAGGAAGACCGTGATCAGCGCGGCGCACAGCACGAGCATGGCGGCCTTGATGATCTGCACCCACGTGGTGCCTTTCATGCCGCCGACCAGCACGTAGACCATCATGACGGCGCCGACGCCGACCATCACCAGCACCTGCCCGAACTTGCCGTGCACGTTGAGCAGCAGCGCCACCAGACCACCCGCACCGGCGATCTGGGCGATCATGTACATGACCGTGATGGCCAGTGTGGACGTCGCCGCCGCGGCGCGCACCGGGCGCTGCTGCATCCGGAAGCTGAGCACGTCGCCCATGGTGAAACGGCCGGTGTTGCGGGTGCGTTCGGCCAGCAGCAGCAGGTTGACCAGCCAGGCGACCAGGAAGCCGATGCTGTAGAGGAATCCGTCGTAGCCGTAGATGGCGATCGCGCCGGCGATGCCCAGGAACGACGCGGCCGACAGGTAGTCACCGGACAGCGCGATGCCGTTCTGCACACCGCTGAAGGCGCTGCCGGCGACGAAGTAGTCGCTGGCCGTGCCGCGGTTGCTGACGCGGTAGACGATGAACAGCGTGATCAGCACGAACGCCGCGAAGACGCTGGTGTTGATGACGACGCTGTCTTCGGGGATGACGTGGGGTTGGGCAAGGTTCATCGGTCGGACTCTCCGGCCTGCTCACGGATCTCGTCGACGCGCGGGTCGATGTGGCGGCGGGCGAACCTGACGTAGAGGGTGGTCAGCCCGACGGTGGTCACGAACTGCCCGATTCCCAGCAGCAGTCCGACGTTGACGTCGCCCACGACGGGCTTCGCCAGCTCCTCCGGGAAGTACGCCGCGGCCACCACGTAGCCCAAGTACCAGATGAGGAAAAACGCCGTCGCGGGGAAAACGAACCATTTGAGTCGACGGCGGAGGTCGCGAAATTCGGCGCTCTGCTGGATTGCGGTGAAATCGGGCCGGTCGGCGGTTGTGCGAACCGCGCTCTTCTCGATTCCGCCGAACGCCGCGCGTTGATTTCCGGGCTCGCGGGGGGAACCGCGCAGCGCGGATTGCGTTGCGTTGCTCATGCATCCTTCCTGGGGCTTCAGGGTGTGCCGGCCGGGGTCGCCGAGCTGGCGGAGGCGGGCAATTCTTACCACTGTTCTACCGCTATCGGCACTGTGGGGCGCACCACCTGCGGTCTTCCATTTCACCCGTCTGAGCAGGAACGGAGCCGAGGGTCCGCGACGGGTGGACGACTCTCGGTTACTTGCGGGTAAAGCCAGGTCAGAGACCTACCTCCTCAAGATCGAAAGCCGCTGACCAGGTGTTACAGTCTCTCTCGAGGAAGAGTTCCAGGGTGGTTTTAGCCCGAACGGGTGATATTGCGTGGAGCGATCCCGAACTGCTCGAACACTCGGCGTGATCTCGCCTGTTTGGCGTAGCACATTGCGAAAAAGCCCCCGGTGCTTTCCCCGCGGCAGGGGCATATAGTGCTTGGGCACTGAGAGGTAGTCGTGCCACGGGAAGGGTCACGGTTCGATACCAGTGTCCGGAATGTACCGGCCGGGGAAGTCATTGGTGACGCTGAGTATCGTTGAGATCGTGAAGGTAGGGAGTCTCGCGTTGGTTCGCCGACCCCGCGCCCTCCCGGCATGCCTGCCTTTCACCCCAGACCATCAGCACGACGATTGCGGGACCGCACGCATGCGCCGTTCGCCTACGCTTTGTTCGACACGCCTGCTTGACCAGCGCGGAGACGCACAGGGAGATCGCTCGTGAGCGGGGACCGGCGGTCCGCCGGCTTCCTGCAGTGGCGCAACTGGTCGCTGCCCACGAAGTTCGCCGCCGTCGTGCTGGTGCCCGTCCTGTTCGCGATCACGCTCGGTGTCGGCCAGATCCAGTGGCAGGTCGACCAGGCCGATCAGTACGGCCGGGTCGCGCAGGTGCTCGACGCCGAAGACCAGGTGGAGCCGCTGACCAGCGGTCTGCAGCTGGAGCGCAACCACGCCGTGGAGAACCTCGTCGGCGACGGCGAGATCAGTGCCTTCACCGAGCAGGTCGGCGCCACCGACAAGGCGGCCGAGAACCTGCGGGGCATCCTCACCGAGAACGACGTCTACACCGACGTCGTTCACGAGCGCTTCGCCGAGACCCGCAAGGCGCTGGACGGACTGGCCGCGGTGCGCGCCGGTGTTCAGGCCAGGCGGGTCACCGCCATGCAGGCCGTCAGCGCCTACAGCCAGGCCGTGCGCGCGTCGCTCGCGCTGGACCGCGCGCTGACCACAAGCGTCGCCGACCCGCAGATCTCCAGCACCGCGACCGCGCTGACCGACCTGCTCAGCCTGACCGAGGAGGTCCGGCTCCAGCAGGCGCTGGTGCTGTCCGGGCTGCGCGACGGCTCGCTGGACGCATCCACGCTCGACAACCTCTCCGGTTCCCGCGCACGGCTGCTGTCCAAGATCAACGATGCGAGCTCCGGTGTCGCCAAGCACTGGCAGCAGCGCCTGGCGGAGCAGCTCCAGGTCCCGGCGGTCGTGCAGCGCAACCAGATGCTCGCCGCGATCGTCATGGAGAGCACCGACCGCAAGTCCAGCGGTGGCTTCTCGGTCGAGCGAGAGGCGTGGAACAGCGCCAGCGACGGCTCCGCGGCGACCATCGAAGGTGGTCGCGGCGAGTTGGCGGCCGAGGTCCGCACCGCCGCGGAGAACTTGGCCGATGATGCCAGCGACCGCGCCGGGTGGGACTCGGTGACGCTGCTGGCCTCACTGATCGCCGCCGCCGGCGTGATCATCATGATCACCCGCCAGCTGCTCGGCTCGCTGCGCGAACTGCGGATCGGCGCGCTGGACGCGGCCGAGTACGACCTGCCCTCGGCGGTCACAGCGGTCCGCCAGGGCAAGGGCGCCGATGCCGAGGTTCCGCCGCTGCCGATCGACACCACCGAAGAGGTCGGCCAGGTGGCGCGGGCCTTCGACAAGGTCAACCGGCAGGCGCTGCGGCTGGCGGTCGAGCAGGCCGACCTGCGCCGCGGCTACAGCGACGCGTTCGTCAGCGTCTCCCGCCGCAGCCAGGCGCTGCTGGAACGCCAGCTGCGCCTGTTCGAGGAGCTGGAGCAAGACGAGGAAGACCCCGACCAGCTGTCCAGGCTCTTCCAGCTCGACAACCTCGCGACCCGGATGCGCCGGAACAACGAGAACCTCATGGTGCTCTCCGGCAGCGACCTGGCCCGCCGCTTCACCCAGCCGACCGAGCTCGCCGACGTGCTGCGCTCGGCGGTCTCCGAGATCGAGCAGTACCCGCGGATCGCGGTGCAGCCGACCCCGTCGGTGAAGCTGCGCGGAAACACCGCCAGCGACCTCGTGCGCTTGGTCGCCGAGCTGATGGACAACGGCGCGAACTTCTCCGCGCCGGACACCGTCGTGACCGTCTCCAGCTATCAGTCCGGCGACGGCACGGTGGTGCTCGACGTCCTCGACAACGGCATCGGCATGGGCGACGACGACCTGGTCTCCGCCAACCAGCAGCTCGCCCGCGTCGCCGAGGACGACATCTCGACCTCGCGCCGGATGGGCCTGTTCGTGGCCGGACGTCTGGCCGCGCGGCACGGCATCAGCGTCGAGCTGCACGGCGGTCCCGACGTCGAGGGCGTGCGCGCCACGGTGCTGGTCCCGGCCGAGCACGTGGTCTCCGCCCAGCCGAGCGGCCAGTCGCAGATGCCGCCCGCGGCACCGCCCGCGCAGGTCAACGGTCACTCGCTGCCAGGATTGCAGAGTTCGTTCCCGGGTGCGGGTGCGGGATCGCCGCTGCCGCAGCGGGTTCCCGACCAGCACCGGCCCGAGGACGACGGCTGGCAGACCCACGAACCGGCCTGGGCCCAGAACGACGAACCGAGCTGGGCGCACAGCGACGAGGACTACAACGCCAACGCGCCGACCAGCCTGTTCGAGCCGGTCTTCCCCAACGACCAGGCCGAGCGCTCAGGCCAGTTCGACGGGAGCGGCTTCTTCGACTCCGGGTCCGGCCAGGCCAACGACTTCTTCGCCCCGGCCGGAGGTGAGGACTCGCAGACCAACAGCTTCTTCGGTTCCTCCCTGGACTACGACCAGCCCGCGGCTGGGGACGAGACCGACGAGCCCGCCGACGAACCGGCCAGGGACGACCTAGCGGGGCAGTGGTTCATGCCCGCGGCGTCGGACTCGATCTCGGAGACCGGTGAGTTCCGCTGGCCGGAGACCCAGGACGGCGACTCCGCGCTGTTCACCTCCGCGAAGCCGGCCGAGGACGATGAGCCGCAGCTGACCTCCTCCGGTCTGCCGCAGCGCAAGCCGCGCAACCGGGCGGCAGCCGAGCCCGCCGCCGAGGAAGCCGGGAAGAGCCGCAGCGCTGAGGACATCAGCAAGCAGTTGGCGCACAACGGCGTCCAGTTCGGTCACACCGACACGAAATCGGCGTTCCAGCCGTGGCCGCCGGACCCGTCGGAGCAGGCTCCCGAACTGCCCCAAGCCCAGCCCTGGATCCCGCAGACCCCGGAGGCGCAAGCCTGGGACTTCGCCGCTGACAAGGCACGCGAGGCAGCGGAAGCCGCGGCGAACCCGCAGGAGACGTCGTTCACCAGCGCCGGGCTGCCCCGGCGCAAACCGAAGGCGAACCTGGTTCCGGGAAGCGTGTCCGACCAGTCCGAGCAGCCGAGTCAGCCACGACGGTTCCAGCGCGACCCGAACGCGTTGCGCAGCAGGCTGTCCGACTTCCAGGGCGGCGTCAGCCGTGGCCGGCACCGGAGCGACGAGGGCTGAGTGGTGGACACACGCGAGAAGACACGTGATCATCTCGGCAACGAACAGGAGGTTGCATGAGCGCACAAACTATTTCCCGCAGGTTCGGCTGGTTGATCACGGACTTCACCGAACGCGTGCAGGGTGTGGCGCACGCGATCGTGGTCTCGGCTGATGGACTGGTGCTGACCGCTTCGGCGACGCTGCCCAGGGATCGTGCCGATCAGCTCGCCGCTGTGGCCTCTGGTCTGCTGAGCCTGACGCAGGGATCGGCGAAGTGCTTCGAGGCCGGCCAGGTCGTGCAGACGATCGTGGAAATGGACCGGGGCACCCTGCTGCAGATGGGCATCAGCGACGGTTCGTGCCTGACGGTGCTCGCCGCGCCGCAGTGCGACATGGGGCTGATCGCCTACGAGATGACCATGCTGGTCGAGCGGGTCGGCCAGATGCTCACTCCGGAGATCCGCACCCAGCTGCAGAACAGCGCAGGCGCTGTTTCGGGTCAACTGGTGTGAGGACGCGATGAGCAGACGCTCGGAATACCCACGCCGAGACCGAAGACGGCAGAACTCGGGCGATGACAGCTTCGCCGATGTCGTCAACGCGTTCACGTTCGGCGCCAAGCCCAAGCGGGACAAGCGCAAGGAGCGCGAGGAGCCGGAATCGCCGCAGGCCCACGAGCTGGACCATCGAGCTCGGACGGTGTCGCATGACCCTGCCGACGCCGCTGCCGAAGCACCCGCTGCCTCCAGCATCCGGTCCTACACCTGGACCGGCGGCCGGACGAAGTCGAACTACGAACTGGCCATCGAGACCCTGGTTTCGGTCGGCGAGAATTACCGACCCGGCGCACCGGTCCGGCTGGAGCACCAGTCGATCGCCGAGCTGTGCCAGCAACCGCGTTCGGTGGCCGAGGTGGGGGCACTGCTGTCGGTGCCGATCGGGGTCGCCCGCGTGCTGCTGGCCGACATGGCCGAACTCGGATTGATCACCGTGCACAACACGGTGAGCGAAAGCGGTAGCGCACCACACATGATGTTGATGGAAAGGGTTTTGAGTGGACTCCGTCGGCTATAGCGCACCCCAGCTCGGCTCCATGCCGGAAGCTGCCAACCGGGGTGGCACCAGCTCGACGTCGGCGAAGATCGTCGTCGCGGGCGGGTTCGGTGTGGGCAAAACGACGTTCGTCGGTTCGGTCTCGGAAATCGTTCCGCTGACCACCGAAGCGGTCATGACGGAGGCCTCCAAGGGCGTCGACGACCTCGACGCGACTCCGAACAAGACCACCACCACAGTGGCCATGGACTTCGGCCGCATCTCGCTGGCCTCGGACCTGATCCTCTACCTGTTCGGCACCCCTGGGCAGCAGCGGTTCTGGTTCATGTGGGACGACCTGGTCCGCGGTGCCATCGGCGCCGTCGTGCTGGTCGACACCCGCCGGCTGGCGGACTCGTTCTCGGCGATCGACTTCTTCGAGGACCGCGGCCTGCCCTACCTGGTGGGCGTGAACATGTTCGACGGGCAGATGCTGCACTCGCTCGAACAGGTGCGGGAAGCGATGGCGATCGGGACTGATGTGCCGATCGGACCGGTGGACGCCCGGGACCGGGAATCCACCAAGCGAACCCTGATCGCGCTCGTGGAACACGCGATGCGGCACTGGACTTCGCGCCAGGCCATGTGAGCTCGACCGGGCGCCTTCGCGGTCACGGGTGGCGGTTTCGGACCGAGGAACTGCCACCGACCCCGGGAAGGCGCCCTTCGTGCCGATCTACGGCTTCAGCGCTTGCGGCCGACGCCGCCGAGCAGGTTGTACTCGCCGTCCGAGGGCTCGGTCAGGCGCGGCCCGTCCGGCCACCAGTCGAAGAGGTTGACCAGGCCGGGCTCGATCATCTCCAGATCGGCGAACAGCTCCTGGATGCCTTCGCGACTGCGGTAGAAGCAGCTGCCCATCATCGAGTTGAACTTGACCTGCGATTCCTCGGCGAGCTGCGCGCGGGAACTGCCGTCGCCCGGGTTGTGCAGGTGCGAGATCGCCAGGTACGAGCCGGAGGCCAGCGCGTCGAGGTAGGTGCGCGTGATCGCTGCTGGGTTCTCGTCGTTGGTGACGTGGTGCAGCGTGTTGCTGTGGATCAACCCCACCGGGCGTTCCAGGTCCAGGTACTTGCGGACCGCCTCGTGGTTGAGCACTTCCTCGGGTTCGCGCAGGTCGGCGACCGCGAAGTGGGTGAACTCGTTCTCCTCCAGCAGCGCGCGGCCGTGCGCCGCGACCGAGGGGTCGTTGTCGACGTAGATGACCGTCGCCTCGTTGTTGAGCCGCTGCGCCGCCTGGTGGGTGTTCTCCGCGGTCGGCAGGCCCGATCCCAGGTCGAGGAACTGGTCGACACCGGCGTTGCCCGCCATGAAGCGCACGACGCGGATCAGCCAAGCGCGGCACTGCCTGCCGACCTGGACGGCTTCCGGGGCGAGCTGCTGGATCTGCCGCAGCACCTCTCGGTCGACCTCGAAGTTGTCCTTGCCGCCGACGAACGCGTCGTACACGCGCGCGATGCTGGGCTTGGTCGTGTCGATCTGCGGGTGGGCGTCAGCCATGAGAGGGGTCCGCTCGGTTGCCTTCGGGGGAAACGATCTCGTACGAGAGTATGCCGGGGGCTTCAGCCGGTGAACAGCCCTTCGGCCGAGGTGCTGGGGGAGTTGCGCGACTGAGCCCTCGGTCGTGCGGTGAACCGGAAATCGTTGCCCGGCAAGCCACCGGGGGTGCACCGGGTGTTGCCGGGGTAGTGGCAGGATGGCCGCGATGAGCGGAGCGGTACTGATCCTGGGTGGCCGGAGCGAGATCGGCGTGGCGGTCGCGGACCGCCTGGTGCGGCGCGGGAACGGCAAGGTGATCCTCGCGGCCCGGCGTTCGCAGGACCTCGACGACCAGGAAGCGGCGCTGCTCGAAGCGGGTGCCGACGAAGTCGTGCGGGTCGAGTTCGACGCCGCCCGGCTGGACACCCACGAAGCCCTGCTGCGCGACCTCGCGGAGGAGCACGGCCCGATCGGCACCGCGGTCATCTCCTTCGGGATCCTCGGTGACCAGGAGCGCGCCGAGTCCGAGGCCGCGCACGCGGTCGACGTCGTGCACATCGACTACGTCGCCCACGTCAACGTCCTCACCCACCTGGCGAACCTGCTGCGCGAGCAGGGCAACGGCAAGATCGTGGTGTTCTCCTCGGTCGCCGGCGTCCGGGTTCGGCGCGCCAACTACGTCTACGGCTCCGCCAAGGCCGGCCTCGACGGCTTCGCCAACGGTCTCTCCGACGCCCTGGTGGGCAGCGGGGTGTCGCTGCTGATCGTCCGGCCAGGCTTCGTCATCGGCCGGATGACCACCGGCATGGACCCGGCCCCGTGGTCGTCGACGCCGGACCAGGTCGCCGACGCCACCTTCAAGGCCCTCCACCGAGGCCGCCGAGTCGTCTGGGTCCCCGGCATCCTCCGCTGGGTCTTCGCCGCCATGCACTACGTCCCCCAGCCCATCTGGCGCCGCATGCCCCGCTGACCTCCCACCCGAGCGGGTTGAGCGGGCGTGTCAGGCCCGGCCCCTAACGTGCGGCGCATGGACTTCCACGCGCTGCACGAGGGTGTCGAGCCGCTGCTGCTGCCCAACGCCTGGGACTTCGCCTCCGCGGCCGCGCTGGCCGAGGCGGGATTCGCCGCGATCGGCACCACCAGCCTGGGTGTCGCGGCGGCCCACGGCGTGCCGGACGGCACCGGAGGTACGGAGGACGAGACGCTCGACCTCGCGGAGAAAATCGTCGGGCTGCCGGTTCCGGTGACCGTCGACATCGAGGCCGGTTTCGGCCTCAGCCCGACCGAGATCGGTGATTTCGCCGCACGACTGGCGGATCTGGGCGTCGCGGGCATCAACATCGAGGACGAGCTCTGCGACCCGGAGCTCCACGAACAGCGCATCGCAGTGATCCGCGAACGAGCTCCGGACCTGTTCCTCAACGCCCGCACCGATACCCACTGGCTCAACCCCGACCCGTCCCTGTCCGACGCGCTGGAACGAGTCCGCCGCTACGCCGGAGCGGGAGCGAGCGGCGTCTTCGTCCCCGGCATCAGTGCTGGGGACGACGTCCGAGCCCTGGTCGAAGCCGTTGATGTCCCGGTCAACGTCCTCTACGAGCCTGGCCGGAGCATCGAGGAGCTGGCCGCCTTGGGCGTCGCGCGCGTCAGCACCGGCTCGCTGCTCTACCGCGCGGCCCTGCACGCAGCGGTCACCACCGCGCGGGAGATCCGCGCGGGTGGTGCCACGGCGGCGGACGTGCCCGGCTACCAGGCGGTGCAGGACTACATCATCGGTGGCCGGCGTCGGGGTTCCGGCGGCTTGAAGTGACCGCCGTCGGGGCCGGTCTGCTTGCTGTGCCCGGCACCGAGGTACTTGCAGAACCACCGGTCGGCGAGTTCGGAGACCTTCTCCAGGGCTCCGCGTTCCTCGAAGAGGTGCCCTGCGTGCGGCACGATCTCGATCGTGACGTCGGTCAGGGGCAGTGAGGTGAGCAGTTTGGCCGCCTGCCGGTTGAGGTTGAGGACTTCGCGGTCGTCACCGCCGACGATCAGCAGCGTCGGCGCCTGCACCTCGGCCAGCCCCTCGCCGCCGAGATCGGGACGACCACCCCGCGACACCACGGCCGCGATCCGGTCGGGGCGGCGCGCGGCGGCCTTCATCGCGGCGGCAGCGCCGGTGCTCGCGCCGAACAGGCCGACCGGCATGCCGCGCGTGGCCCGCCAGGAACCGAGCGCGTCGATGGCTGGCGTGAGCCGATCGGCCAGCAGGTCGATGTCGAACCGGTACTCGTGCGTGCGCTGGTCCGTCGACGCCTCGTCGGGCGTGAGCATGTCCAGCAGCAGGGTGCCGAAGCCCGCGTTGTGCAGGAACTCGGCGACAGCGCGGTTGCGCGGACTGCGCCGTGAGCTGCCGGAACCGTGCGCGAACAAAACCACCGCCCGTGCAGGCGGTGGCATCACGAGGTCCCCTTCGAGAGTTCCGGCAGGGGTCTTGACCATCACTGGCTCGGTCGTGAGTTGAACCATCGGGAGCCTCCCTCGGTTTCCGCACGCAACGACTACCCGGACGGGTCCGCCGCGACACGCCGCAGGTCGCCCCACTGTCACCCTGGGGAGGCCGCTCCGCAGGAGGATCTAGGGGCGCACAGCGTTGCCGAGAGTCATGATCAACCGGTTGTCCCAGGCGAACATGGAGGACACGGCGACCAGGTCGTGCACGTCGTCGGCGTCGAGCCCGGCGGCGTGCAGCCGTCGGACGTCGGCGGCGGTGAGCGCGGCCGGCGTGCACGTGAGGGCTCCGGCGACGTCGACGACGGCCCGCAGCCGCTCGTCGGCGATGGCTGCGGGACCGGCCTCGGCGAGGACCACGGCGGTCAGCGGGTCACCGGAGAGCTCCACCTGCCGCTTGCCGTGCACGGCGGTGCAGTAGCCGCACCCGTTGATCAGCGAGGTCGCCAGCGCGGCGAGTTCGCGATCGGCCCTGTCCAGCGCGCCGTGACCGGTCATGATCGCCTCGCGCAGCAGGGTCTGCGCCGACAGCACCGCTGCGTCGAGCCTGAGGGTCTCCGCGAAGTCGCCGCCGGACACGACCCGCGACACCCACCGCATCGACGGGAACGCCTGGTCGGGCGTCGACAGCGCGAACCCGTCGGCCGCCGCACCGGCTTCGATGGTGATCCCGGCCTGGGACGCGGGACCGTCCCCGGCGCCGGCGACCAGCCGCAGCCAGCTCTCCAACCGCACCCGGAAGCTCGCGTAGGCGGCGACCTGGGTGGCGGTGACGACCTGGGCGGGGCTGAAGTGCTCCCGCAGCTCGGCGATCTCGTCGGCGCCCACGTCCGCCGGGTCGAGCGCGACCTGCTCGCAGTGCGCCAGCAGCGCCTGCGTCGGCTCGGGCAGCTCACCCCAGCGCTCGACGTCCCGCACGACCTCGGCGTCGTCGAGCGTGACGGCCACCGAGTCGGCGTAGGAGGGGGACTCGTTGACCAGCGCGACGCGCAGCGCGATCCGCGCCCGATCGGCCTGGCCCAGCTGGGTCTGGTCTTCGGGGCGGAGCACTGCGGCATCGGCGTTCTCGGCGGCTTCCCGGACGTCCGGCCGAAGCACGGTGAGCGTTTCTGCTGCGCGATCGCTGACGGTCGTCATCGGCTCCCAATCGAATCGGAACGGATGCGCAGACCTTAGCGCTGCAAGATCACCCAGCTGTGCGGGAGGTTGAGCTGCCAGGAAACCCCGTACCGGTACCCCGCTGACCTTCCGCGAGAACCCGTAGTCGTCCGGCGGCATCATCACCGCACCGTCTTCGAAAAGCGCCTGGTGGAGCCGGTCGTGCTAGGCCTCGTCGACGCAGTCGACGTACAGCGACACCGACGGCGTGAAGTCGAAGGTGTGCGACACGCACGAGTCGATGCACATGTGCTGCCGCCCGCACGAGGTGAACGTGGCGTGCTGCACGAACTCTCAAGCCCCCTGCTCACCAGCGCCGCAACGGCTGATGGCGAGCACCTCGGCGTCGTCGAACAGGCTGACGTAGAAGTTCATCGCCTCCTCGGCCTCGCCGTTCGGGAACATCTGCGTGGGCGTGGCTCCCCCTGGCGCGCCGGCTGATCGCGGGGCGAGTATTGCGGTCGCGACCGACATCCACCCGGACAGGAGCCGACACGACGACCCCGCAGGTCCTCTGGTGATCGACACGGACACCGCGCAGGACGACTGCATCACCCTGCTCGTCGGCCTCCTCGACCCCCGCGCCGAACTGCGCGCGATCACCATGGTCGCCGGCAACATCGGCTTCGACCAGCAGATCCGCAACGCCTTCCTGACCCTCAACGTCGCAGGCCGGCTAGGCCCTTGGGTGCGGTTGCAGTTGCTTCCGAAGTTTTCACGCGTTTGCCTAGCGGGGAAGTCTGAGAACAACCCTCCGTAACCAGGATGCTCATGGCTGAGGGTTGGTCGTCTAGCTGTCTGCGAGGCGGTTTTCACGGCTTGCGGAGGAGGCGGGCAGGAGATTGTGCCTTGATGCGGCGTATGGCCAGCGACGCTCCAGGGGAGCAGTTTCGCGACTTGCCTCCATGTTCTGCAGGTCCGTGTAGCGTTGACCGTGCGGGTGTACTCCATTCGAGTGAGCTCGGAGAATGTTGCCAAGTCGTTGGTTGTTTTGATCACGCTTTGGAGGGACGCCGAATAGGGTGCCGCGCTGTGGCGATCGACGACGACGGATGGGACATCGAGCCGGGGACCGAGCTGCGGCGGACTGAGCTGCACGCGCGGTACGGCGGCAACCGGCAGAGCGGGATCGCGCCCATCGCGAATTCCCGGAACATCCTGATTTTCACGGGAGACAGCGGCGGCCAGTACGGCTACACCTACGACGGCTGGCACGCGGACAGGACGTATCACTACACCGGCGAAGGCCAGACCGGACCGCAGACCTTTGTGCGCGGCAACAAGGCGCTCGCTGACGCGTCTCGGAAGGTTCGGCTCTTCATAGACGGGAGTCGGAAGGCCTACGTGCAGTACGTGGGTGAGTTCCGGCTTCCTGACGAAGAACCGTGGTACTACGGCGAATCCGAAGGTAGCGATGGTCGGCTGCGGCAGGTCATCGTCTTCCGGCTCGAGCCGAAAGACCCCTCGATCGTCGAACCGCCGTCCGTCACTAGCAAGGAGACGCCTCGCCCCAAGATGCGCGGCGACGGCTCGTCGACGGAGGTTTCCGGGTTGACTTCTGACGTCGATCCTGAGGAAGCACCAGCTGCTCACGTTGAGGGACCGAAGGCAAGTCCGCGTTCCGAACACGACAAGTGGAGCAGCGACAAGCCAGCCACGACGGACGAGCTCAAACGTGACGGCCTAGCTGAGGTGATCGCTCGTCGGATCAAGGACTTCTCCGAGAGCGAGAGCGAGCGCGACGCGTCGTTCCTGATTCACATCGATGGCCCGTGGGGGACGGGCAAGAGCACCATCCTCGAGCTCCTCAAGAAGAAGATCACCGACGACTACCTGGTGGTCGAGTTCGACGCGTGGAAACACGCGTCCGTGTCTCCTTCGTGGTGGGCGTTGCTCGCGCAGCTGCGAGCGGAGATCTCGCGAGCTCAGGGATCCTGGTGGAAACGTGCCTGGTTCCGGGTTAAAGAGGTGACGAAGCGCGGGCTCCGCGGAAGCACGCCCTACATCGCAACCGCGTTCGTCGTTGGTTTCCTGCTGCTTGCTTTGTGGATCGCCTGGCCCTACTTGCAGCCGACGAAACCTGCTACGTCTGTCGCTAGCAGCGCCAAGCTCTGGTTCGGCGTGGTGGGCGGTGTTGCTGCTGTCGCGCTGGGCGTGAGTCGGTTCGTCTGGTGGGAGTCCGCCCGCGGGGCGAAACGGCTCGAACAGGTCCACAAGAACCCGATGGACGAAGTGACCTGGTACTTCACCTGGTTGCTCAAGAGCTCACCGAAGCGCGTGGTCTTCTTCCTCGACGATCTCGATCGTTGCAACGATCGCCACGTCGTGGACCTCCTCGACTCGGTTCAGACCCTGGTCAGGGACTCGCCGAACGAAGGTGGGAGGGCGGCCTACTTCGTCGTCGCTGCACACGGAAGTTGGTTGCGTCGGGCGTACGAGACAGCGCACGAACCTTTCAAGGGCGCAGTCGACGAGCCCGGGCGCGGACTGGGCCACCTCTTCATAAACAAGCTGTTCCAGCTCACCGTCCCAATGCCGACCCTGAGCGCGGGGACGAAACAGATCTTCCTCGACAAGATGCTGGGTGCTGAGAAGGCTCCGGCTCCGCCCGGGAAGCGAGCGGAGAACGCTGAGCAGGCGACCGAGCAAGAGGACCAGTTGAGCAGCGAGCTCTCGTACAGCTCGAGCGATGAAGAAATCATGGAGGCTTACCGGGCCGCTACGCCCGAAGCCCAGGCGCGCAACGCGCATCGCGTTGTGGAGCGCCTGGTATCCGCGGAGGTGGTCGAGACCCGGGAACACACTCTCCAGAAGTTCGGCCCGCTCCTCGACAGCAATCCGCGCAGTCTCAAGCGCTTCACCAACACCTACGGCGTCCTGCGGTCCGTGCGCACGCTTGAAGGCAGCGATGTCGGTAGCGACATGCTCGCCTTCTGGTTGGTCCTTCAGACCCGGTGGCCGATCTTGACCGAGTACCTGGAGGCGAATCTCAACTCCCTGGGCGACGGATCCGAGGTCTTCCAGTTCGACGTGCTCCCGGAGAGCTTCAAGCCGCTCACCGAGGACCCTGAGCTCCACTACGTGCTTCGCCATGCGCCAGAGGGCGTCAAGCTCACGCCTGACGCCATCCGCGCGTGCTGCGGAGCCCAGGCGGTTCCCGATGATGAAGAGGAAGAAGAGGAGCCCGTCGCTAGCTGAGCGGCTCAGTGCGCAGGGGCGAGTGCAGGATCATCGGGAAATAGCTGGTCCCAGCAGCGGATGCAGGTGGGCTCGGTGATCCAGGCAAGTTCGCTCCGCTCGTGCAGTTCGGTTGAAGAGACCACTTCGTCGCAGATCGCCTGCACCTTCTCGTCGTGCTCGGTATCTGCGAGCTCAGCGGGGAAGGCATGACGGGCTCCGGCCACTGGATACCAGTGAAGGCAGATGTTCCGGGACAACGCTATTTCTCCTCTTGCAGTCGGGAAGGTCGTTCGGTGATCGCGCTCTGCACTGGGCAGACTCGTGCGCGCACGAGGCCGGCGAGCTCTTCGAGCGTGGCTGCGAGCGTTTCGGATTGGTGGCGCGTGTAGCGGTCGGCCGGAACGTCGTGGGCGGCGTCTTCGAGCAGCCACTGCGCCTGGCAGAACACGACTGCCAGCTTGCGTTCCTCAGGGGTCACAGCAAAGGTTCCTCCGAGCTTGATCCAGTACTGCGTGTGCGATGCTGATTGCAGCGTGTGATCGGCCGTTGCAGCAACAGCTGCGCGTAGGTGCAACACGATCCAGCGATTGATGACGAGCCTCGGAGGGATAGCTGGTGCCTCGAAAGAAGCCGGGAGTCCGGGCTCGTGGGCTCGGAGCTGAGCTTGCTGCGCTGCGCTCGACGACTGGACGGACCGTCACCGACATCGCAAGCGCTTTGGGGTGGTCCAAGTCAACGCTTTCCCGCTTGGAGAACGGGCTCCGCAACATCGAGCCTGAAGAAGTGTCTGCACTGCTTGCGGTCTACGGAGTCAAAGGTGTCGAGCGTGACCGGCTGATCGGGATGAGCAAGAACCTCGATGAGCCGGGTTGGTGGGCTGTTGGTCTGCCCGGGCTGCCATCGGAGTCCGCGACCCTCGCCAGCTACGAGTCGGAGGCAAGTCGGCTGATCAGCTGGGAACCACTTCTCGTGCCTGGGCTCCTGCAAACGATGGAGTACACGCGTGCGTTCATGCTCGGTGATGGCATCGCTCTTGATCAGGTTGAGATGCGGCTGATGGCGCGCTTGCGGAGGCAGCAAGTGCTCAAGCGAGCGGGCTTGGAGTTCCTTGGTGTCATCGGCGAGGCGGCTTTGCGCTCGGGAGTCGGGGGGCCCGACGTCATGTACGCGCAGCTGAAGCACATCCGAGAGCGGAGCAAGGAACGCAGCGTCTCGGTTCGCGTAGTGCCGAGCGATTCGCCTGCGCATCCAGGCATGGTCGGAGGGTTCATGCTGCTTGAATTTCCGACTGCGCGTCCGGTCGTGCACGTCGAACTGGCGCGGACCGCCGTGTTTCTTGACGAAGCGCCGATGACCGGTCCGTACCAGGAAGCCTTCGAGCGCCTCGACGCCGTGGCGCTGAGTGCGAGAGAATCTCAGCAACTGATTTCGGGGCTGATGCGTGAGCTGAGGTAGTTGCTGTGGACTGGACCCGGGTGGAGTGGCGGAAGTCGAGTCGATCCGGCTCGACGTCGAACTGCGTCGAGGTGGGGCACGGCGGTGAGGCCGTGGGCGTGCGCGACTCCAAGGACCGGTACGGAGGCCAGTTGGAATTCACCCGACCGCAGTGGGACTTGTTCCTTGCGCGGTTATCCAACCGCTGAACGGCGTTCTGGGGCTTGTGTAAGGACTTTGACCTGCGCAGGACGAAGAGGCTGCTGCGTGTCCTCAACTGGCGCACGAGCAGTCGAAGCGGCCCGTCCACCAACTGCGGCGAAGTCGCGGTGGACGTGAGGACCATCGCTGTGCGTGATTCGAAGAACCCTGACGGCTAATGGCTCGCAGTCAGTCCAGCCACTTGGACGGCCTTTTTAGGTGATTTAAACCCGCGCACGAGTTTTTGAGAGAACGAGGTCTGGCTCGACCGCAAACGGATACTGGCTAGTCGATGATTCAGAGGTGGGAATCGATGGTGTCCAGGAGGGCTCGGACGACTTCAACGTTGTGGTGACCTCGTTCCTCGAGGATGGTAAGAGCAGCCTGCCAGGCGTTGCGGGCGTCATCGAATTCATCGCGAGCCTGGTGCGCTTTGCCGAGGGCCGTGAGACTCGTGGCCTCACCCACCCGCTGGCCGAGGTGGTGACGGTGCTCCACTGCGCGATGCAGGCTTTCCACCGCGTTCTTCGTGTCGCCCGCGAGAAGATGTGCGATCCCCAAGGCGTGCAACGTGTAACCGGTCGCGAAGCCGTCGCTGCCGCTGGTGTCGAGTGAGTAGCGCAGGTAGGAGAACGCTGCATCGAAATCACCGAGGTGGGCCAAGGCCAGGCCGAGCACGGCAGGGGCGCCTTTGAGATCATCGGCCAGCTCTAGCGCTCGCCGTACCGACGCAGCCGCCTCTGCGTAGAGCTCCTGCTCCAGGAAGGTCTCGCCTTGCACGTTGTGGGCCAGCGCCTCCCACCATCTCTCGCCTAGGGCAGAGAAGAGATCGGCGGCTTGCCGCATGTAGTGGCTTCCCACGTCGAACTCGCCGAGGAAGTGGTGTGCCTCGCCCAGGTGGAAGAGCAGCCGTGCTCGGGCGGGATCGTCCTCCTGCGCTTCTGCAACTCGTAGGCCGGCGGTACTGCTCGCGTGGAACTCGTCGATCAGTCCCCGGAGTTTGAACGGGTAGGCGGCGACATGCGCCAGCCAGGCCGCACGTGACATCCCGAGCGCCGATGCCTGGCGAATGGTGGCGAGCACGCAGGGGTACTCGCTGTCCCACCAGGCCAATGCCTCCTCGTAGGTGGGGAAATCGCGCCACAGGGCCGTGTCCGTGTACTCAAGAGCTGGCAGTGCGCGGTCGGGCGCAAGGCGCTCGCTGGCTGTGTACGTGGCGTAGAGGTGGTGGTCGAGCAGGCGCTCCAGCGCAGCTTCGCGGTCGTCTTCGGTGTCGTCGGAGTGAGCGCGCTCCCGTGCGTAGGCGCGCAGGAGGTCGTGGATGACGTAGCGGTCCCCACCGCGCCGAGTGAGCAGATGCGCACGGGAGAGCTCGGCCAGCGCCCGCCGGGTGCGGCGCACATTCGTTCCGTCGAGCGCCGCAGCAGCGGATGAACTGATGTCAGGTGAGTTGGGAAGTCCGAGCAGGCGGAACAACCGGGCGGCGTTGGGCGAGAGGGTGCGGTAGGACCAGGAGAACACCGCTCTGATGCCGGTCTTTCCTCCCGCGTCGAGGGTGTCGAGTCGATCTCGTTCGTCGCTCAGGTCCGCGGCGAGGTCATCCAGGGTGACATCCGGCTCGGCGGCGGCTTGGACCGCGACCAACGTGAGCGCCAGCGGTAGGCCGGCGCAGTGTTCCAGCAACGCCTCGACCGCTGCTGGCTCGTCGGAGAGTCGGTCAGCCCCGACGTAGTTGCTGAGCAGTGTGCGGCCTTCGCTCCGCGTCAGGGTGGTGAGTGCGAGCCGGTGAGCTCCGTGGCGGGCCACTAGACCGTCAAGCCGTTGGCGGCTCGTGACGACGACCAAGCAGCCGGAAGAGCCCGGCAGCAACGGCAGGACCTGCTCGGTGTCGCGGGCGTTGTCCAGCACGAGCAGCATGCGTCGGCCGTGCACCAGCGTGCGGAATTGTGCCGCTTTCGCCTCTTCCGCGATCGGGATCGCTTCCGGGGCGACACCGAGAGCGATGAGGAATCCGGTCAATGCCTCGGCAGGTCTCACCGATTCGGCAACCGGGTCGAACCCCCGGAGGTTGACGTACAGCTCACCGTCTGAGAACTGCTCTCGCAACTGATGAGCCCACTGAACGACCAGCGCTGACTTCCCCACCCCCGCGAGACCGTCGATGGTCGACACCAGCACGGTGTGGTCTTCACCTGAACCGTTCAACAGCGTTGTCAGTGCGTCCTGTTCGACAGTGCGGTTGATGAAGTGCCGAACCGTCGCAGGAAGCTGACGTGGCACTACTCCCCGGTTCGTCGCATTCACCGTGCTGTGAACGTGCACATCGCCGTGGACGTTCTGCGCCTGGACGACGTTGGCGGCCTCCGATGCGCTGTTGTGCGCACCCCCAGATGGAGTTCCCACGGTTCCTTCTTCCGGCAGCGGCAGTTTCCAGTGCGAGGCTGGCACAAGCGGCGTTGATCTTGCACCACCATCCGCGGGAGGAAACCGAGCCGGACAGCGCTGGCGACACTGCGGGTGCCTGGTCTGGCCACCGTCACGGGCAGCTGTTCGTAGCGCGTCGACGGTGGTGGCCAAGCACGGCGAGCGTTTCGCCCAGGAAATGTGCCCGTTCTTGCGCGTGGTGTCGCTACGCTGGGGTGATGGGGTCGGTCAAGCAGGTTCAGATCACTTTTGACTGTGCGGACCCGGAGCGGGTGGCTCGGTTCTGGTCCGAGGTGCTCGGGTACGTCGTGCCGCCTCCGCCGCCTGGGTTCGAGTCCTGGAATGAGTTCGATCGGTCTTTGCCCGCTGAGCGGCAGGGGGCGGCTTTTGCCTGCGTTGATCCCACTGGAATTGGGCCGCGGTTGTTCTTCCAGCGGGTTCCTGAGGGCAAGGTCGTGAAGAACCGGGTGCATCTCGACGTGCGGGTCGGGACTGGGCTGGTGGGGGAGGAACGGCTCGCTGCTCTGGAGACCGAGTGCGCACGTCTCGAAGAGCTCGGGGCCACCCGAGGCGCGCTGCTGGTCGCCGACGGGTTCAACGAGTCCTGCCAGCTGATGCAGGACGTCGAGGGCAACGAGTTCTGCCTCGACTGATTGACCAAGCCGACGGGTCCGTTCCAGTCGGCTACTCCGCGGTGAACAAGCCGCTTTCGCTGTTCAGCACCGAGTCGAGGAGTTGCAGGACCTCTGCCGTCTCGGCCATCTCTCCGATGACGACGATCTTGAGGCGTTTGCGGTCTTCGTCGTGGATGGTGTGCACGCGCAGGGTGCGGTCGGCGCCCACGCCCGCGAGGACCAGGGTGCCGAGGCGGTCTGCCGCTGAGCGGTCGACGCCGTCGATCTGGACGATGCTGGAGACCTCCACCGCGCCGGCGGTGTGAGCGGGTTCGGTCGGTCTGCCGGTGAGCTGTTCGAGGTCGGACCGGGAGATCCGGTACTGCTTGCCGATGCGGACGGCGTTGAGCCTGCCTGAGCGGATGTAGCTGCGAACCGTGCGCACGTGCAGGCCGAGGAGTGCCGCGACCTGCTCAACCGAGTACATATCTTCCCGCATCGGATCTCATCTTAGGTCATGAAGAGGAACGATGCGGCAACGCGTCACGTGGGATCGATGGGTTCGATGAACGCCTGGACCATCCTGGGGAAGATCTGCGTGAACAGCGGCTTCGACGTCGACGAGGCGCCGGTGAACGCCGCGTGCTCGAGCTGGGCCTCGTAGACCGAGGTCAGCGCGCGGACGGCGTCGCGGGTGTCGACGACCAGGCGCAGGTTCAGCCGGTCCAGGGCCTCGTGCAGCAGTTCGGCGATCGAGTCCGTGAGGTGTTCCAGGGATCCGCCGGCGCGCTCGCGCAGGTGCGGGTGGCGCAGCGCGTGCGCTCGGAACTCGGTGACCAGCATGTACCAGTTCTGGTCGGCGATCAGCGATTCGGCGCAGGCCGTGCCGACCTTGACGATCGCGTCGTGCAGCGACTCCCGGTCGGCGATGCCCTCGCCGAGCACGTCGTCGACGATCGCGCGCGTCTTCTGGATGCGCAGGCTCATCTCCTCCTCGTACACCGCGAGGAACAGGTCCTCCTTGGTGTCGAAGTTCGAGTAGAAGGCGCCGCGGCTGAAGCCGGCTGTCTCGCAGATCAGCTCCACGGGGGTGTCGCGAATGCTGTGCTCGGAGAACACCTCGCGTGCTGCGTCGATCAGACGCCGACGAGTCTGCGCCCGTCGCCGTGTTTCCCGTTGCCGCGGTTGTTCGGTCATGCCGGGCATTCTCCTGCGGTGTTTCGGCTCACAGTTCAGTGCGGTCACGAGCTAGGTGGATCTCGGAAATATACAGTCTGCATCGCATACACCGTGTATCGAAATACCGGGAGTGTTCCCCTTGTCTTCGTTGCTTCACCGGCTGGGGCGGGCAGTGGTCCGCGGTCGAGCCTGGGTGCTGGTCGCCTGGCTAGCCCTGCTCGCGGTGCTGGGAACCGGTGCCGCGCTGTTCCAGCAGGGCATGGAGACCGAACTCGCGATCCCCGGCTCCGAGTCCCAGGACACGCTCGACCACCTCAACAACGTCTTCCCCCAGATGAGTGGCTCCAGCGCCCAGCTCGTCGCCACCACACCGCCCGGTCAGCGCATCGACTCGCCGCACGGGCGCGAGGCCCTCGAGGCCGTGATCCACCGCGTCGAAGGCCAGGACGGCGTGACGGCCGTGATGAACCCGCTGTCGGACATGGTTGAGAACCAGGTCTCGCCCGACGGCGACACCGCGCTGATCACGGTGCAGCTCAGCTACGCCGCGACCTCCGTGCCGGACTCGGTGAAGAACGGCCTGCTCGCCGAAGCCGACACCCTCGAACGCCAGCTCGGCCCCGGCAGCGACGTCCACGCGGGCGGCTCGATCTTCGCCGTCAACATGCCCGCCGTCGGCGCCACCGAAGCGGTCGGCGTGATCGTGGCGCTGCTGGTGCTGCTGCTGATGCTGCGCTCGCTGGTCGGCGCCGTGATGCCGCTGATCACCGCGCTCGTCGGCGTCGGCGTGTCGATGACGATCGTGCTGCTGTCGACCGCGTTCGTCACGGTGTCCTCGGCCGCGCCGATGCTCGGTCTGATGCTCGGGCTCGCGGTCGGCATCGACTACTCGCTGTTCATCGTCTCGCGCCATCGAGAACAACTCGGCGCTGGACTCGACGTCCCCGAATCGATCGCGCGCTCGGTGGCCACCGCCGGATCCGCGGTGATCTTCGCCGGCGTCACCGTGATCATCGCGCTGCTGGCGCTGGCCGTTCCCGGCATCCCGTTCCTGACCGTCATGGGCATCCTCGCCGGCGTGTCGATCGCCGTCGGCGTCGCCGCGTCGCTGACTGTCATCCCCGCGCTGCTCAGCTTCGCCGGGGAACGGCTGCGCCCCAAGCGAGCTCGCGCCAAGCGCACCACCCGCGCCCGCACGCGCACCACGTTCAGCCTGCGCTGGGTCCGCGCGGTCACCAAGGCTCCGCTGCTGACGATCGTGATCGTCATCGCCGCGCTCGGGATCTGCACGATCCCCGCCGCTGACCTGCGGCTCGCGGTGCCCGACGCCGGAGCGCAGGCCGTGGGGACCCCGGCGCGCGACACCTACGACGCCGTCGCCGAGCAGTTCGGCCCCGGCTACAACGCGCCGCTGATCGTCACCACCGACGTCATCGGCACCAAGGACCCGCTCGGCCAGGTCAACGGCATGGCCGACGAGATCCGCGCGCTTCCCGGTGTCGCCGCGATCCCGATGGCGACTCCGAACGAGACCATCGACACCGGCATCATCCAGGTCATCCCCACTTCCGGCGGTGAGTCGCAGGAGACCGAGGACCTGGTGCACCGGCTGCGCGACCTCAGCCCGCACTTCGAGCAGACCTACGGCGCGGGCATCGCCGTCACCGGCATGACCGCCATCGGCATCGACCTGTCGGAGAAGCTCAGCGACGCGCTGCTGCCCTTCGGCGTCATCGTCGTCGGCCTGACGCTGGTGCTGCTGGCCATGGTGTTCCGGTCGGTGTGGGTGCCGATCAAGGCGGCCTTGGGCTACCTGCTGTCGGTCGGTGCGACCTTCGGCGCCACGGCGTTCGTGTTCAACCAGGGCAACCTCGCCGAACAGCTCAACATCACCCACGTGGGCGGCGTCATCAGCTTCCTGCCGCTGCTGCTGATGGCGATCCTGTTCGGCCTTGCCATGGACTACGAGGTCTTCCTCGTGTCCCGGATGCGCGAGGACTACACGCACAACCGCGACGCCAAGCGCGCCATCGAAGCCGGGTTCTCCAACGTCTCGCCGGTCGTGGTCGCCGCCGCGGTCATCATGATCTCGGTGTTCGCCGCGTTCGTCCCGCACGGCGACTCCAACATCAAGCCCATCGCCTTCGGGCTCGCCGTCGGCGTGTTCGTCGACGCCTTCATCGTGCGCATGACGCTCGTGCCCGCCGTGATGGCGCTGCTCGGCGACCGGGCATGGTGGCTGCCGAAGTGGTTGTCGCGCAAGCTTCCCGCGCTCGACGTCGAAGGCGAGGCTCTGGAGCACGAGATCCGGCTCGCCAACTGGCCCGGCAGCGACGAGGTCGTCAGCGCGCGCGGGTTCGGCGTGCGCGACGACCGCGACGAGCCGATCTTCGAAGACGTGCGGATCGCGTTGCGGCCCGGCGGAGTGCTGGCGGTGCAGGGCGATGACGACGACCTGTCCTCGGCGATGCTGCACGCGCTCGGCGGACGGCTCAGCGGAGTGCGCGGCGACGTGCGCGTGATGGGTTTCCTGCTGCCGCAGCGCGCCCGCGCCGTGCGGTCCGCAACCGCGCTGGTGCGCTGCCGCGAGAGCGTTGCGCCCGCTGCCGAGATCGCCTCGGCCCTGGCCGACGGCGTGCGGTTGGTGCTCATCGACGAGCTCGACGCCGTCGCCGACACCGAGCAGCGCCGCGAGATCGCCCGACTGCTCGCGCATGAGTCCACATCGGACGGTGAGCCGGTGGCTTTCGTGGTCACCCACCAGAACCCGAGCCTGGTCTCCGGCCTGTTGCCGGAACACCGGCTGAGCACGATGCGGCTTTCCACGCGGCCGGACGCCCCCGCGTTCGCCGGCCGCCTCCTGGAGGTTTGAGGACATGCTGAACCCGTTCACGCACGTGAGCAGGCGCGCAGGCGGCTCGGTCGGCTGGCGCACCTGGACCGGCTTGGTCCTCGTGCCGGTGATCATCGTCGGCGTGCTGGCCTGGGCCTTCTGGGCGCCGATGTCCGAGCACGGCGCCGCGAAGGTCGCGGTGGTCAACAACGACGAACCCGCCACCATCAACGGGCAGATGGCTCCGCTCGGCCGCGAGATGGCCGCGAAGCTGGTCAACAACACCGAGTCCGGCTACTCGTGGGAGATGACCGACACCGACGACGCCGACGAAGGTCTCAGCGAAGGCCGCTACTCGGCGGCAGTCATCATCCCGCCGCGGTTCTCGCAGAACGCCGCCTCGGTCATGACCGGTGAACCCCTCGACGCCACCCGCGCCGGCATCCAGGTCAAGACCTCCCCGGCAGCGGCCCCCGCTGACGCGGCCGCGGTGTCGGCCGCGGCCCGGCAGAGCGTGTCGGTGTTCAACAAGCAGATCCTGGAGCAGCTGCTCGACGGCTTCTACGGCGGCTTCACGCAGATGCACCACCAGCTCGGCACGGCCGCCGACGGCGCGAACAAGCTCGCCGACGGCAGCGGGCAGCTCGCCGACGGCATCGGTCAGCTGTCCACCGGGGTCGGCCAGCTCACCGGCGGAACCGGGCAGCTCGCCGACGGCGGCAACCAGCTGGCGGACGGAACCGGACAGCTCGCGGGCGGCGTCTCGCAGCTCTCCGGCGGCCTCACCCAGCTGCACCAGCAGATCCAGCAGATGCCGGCGCAGACCCAGCAGCTGGCCGACGGAGCCAAGCAGGTCGCGGCCGGAAACCGGCAGATGGCCAACACCTTCACGCCGCTGGCCGATCAGATCTTGTTCGTCACCGACCAGATCCCGACCGAGTCCAGCACTCTCGCCAGCCTGCGGAAGCTACTCGCCCAGTGCCCGCCGGAAGGGACCACCGTCGACCTGTGCGCCGGGTTGCGCGCGGAGGTCGACCGGCTCAGCCAGCAGGAGGGAGCGCTGGATTCCATCAAGGACCGGATCCAGAAGCCGGCGCGCGACATGCGCGACGGCATGCAGGGCCTGGCCCACGGGTCCGAGCAGGTCGCGCAGGGCAACCAGATGCTCGCCGACAAGTCCGATGAACTCGTCGCCGGTGTCGGCCAGCTCGCCCGAGGCGGGCAGCAGCTCGACGGCGGCGCGCAGCAGCTCGCCGGGGGAGCGCGGCAGCTCGCCGACGGGCTCGACCAGTTCAACGGCGCGTCGCAGGAGCTCGGGACGGGTGTGCAGGCGCTGGCCGACGGAAGCAGGCAGGTCGCCGACGGCAACCGCCAGTTCGCCGACCAGATGGCGCCGGCGGGCGACAAGCTCCCCAGCTACTCCGACGACGAGCGCGCGCACCTCAAGACCGTGGCCGCGAGCCCGGCCGCGCTGGAGACGAGCCTGCCCGGGTTCGGCAAGTCGCTGATCGCGCTGCTGGTGGCCATCGCGTTGTGGACCGCGGCGATGGGCGTCTACGCGGTGACCACCGCGGTTCCGGCCGATGCGTCGACCTCGCGCCGCTCGACCCGGCGGCTGGTGTTCGGTTCGGTGGTGCCCGGCGTTGCGGTGGGCGGAATCGGAGCGGTGCTGGTGAGCACGGTGCTCGCGCCGTCCCTGGGACTCGGGTTCGGCGGTTGGCTGGCCTTCACCGGGGTGACGATGCTGGCGGCGCTGGCGTTCGTGGTGGTCAACCAGGCGCTGGTGGCGGTGTTCGGCAGCACTGGGCGGATCATCTCGATCGCGGTGCTGGTGCTGGCCGCCGCGACGGGCGTGGTGTCGACGGTCCCCGGCTTCCTCCGCGACGTCAGCGCGGTGCTGCCGACGCAGGGCGCGGTGCAGGCGCTTTCGGCGATCGTCACCGGTGGCGGCGGTGCCCTCGGCGGGGTGCTGCAGCTCGTCGCCTGGCTCGTGGCCGGAGGTCTGGTGCTCACCCTGGCCGTGGACCGGGCTCGCGTCGTCCCGTCACGCCAGTTCCGCCGGCGTCCCTCGCCCGGAGCGCGCCCGGCCTGGTGAGGCTGACCGCCCACGACCCCGTTGGTGCGCTCTAGGGGCGCCAGCGGGGGTCGCGGCCGGTCTTGGCGACGATCTCGTCGAGCAGCAGGGCGTCCTCCGCTACCGGGACCTCCTCGGCGTAGGCGCCCCTCTCCGGGCCCTCGGCCGCGGTCCTGTTGAGGCGTCAGGTTTCCCAGGCGACCTCGGTGTCCGTCACCCGGGAGAGGTTCCAGGCGTGAACTCGATGGTGATCAGGTGGCCCACCAGCTCGACGGGTAGGTCATCGGGCCGCCCATGTGGGTCCTGCCGGTCCAGGCCTCCGGCACGTCCCAGGCGCGCGAGGTGCGGTCGAGCTGGGGGAGCAGCGCCTTCGCCCAGTCGCCGCCCGTGCGGTCGACGGCCTCGGCAGGGGGAGCGACGTGCACACCGCGGGCCGCCGCCTCGAACGGCGGACCCCAGTGCAGCAGGTGGTCGATCAGCGCCCGCACGTCGAACACCGCGCACGGGGCCGGTGCTGACAACTGCGAGGGCGAGATCGGCGGCTGCGACCTGCTTGAGCGTCGCCGCCGCCTGGACCAGGTGCTGAGCTCCGGACATGCCGCCCATCGCAGGGCCGACGCCGCGGGAGCGAACGAGCCGCCCACCCTCCCGACGCCCGTCGGCACCCGGATCACCGCAGTGTTCGGTGTTCGGGTCACGGCGGTAGTCGGGTCGGTACCCGGGAATACCGCCGTGATCGCATCATCTCGGGAGCCGGGTTCAGGAGAGGAGTTTGCGGAGGAGCTTGTTGCCGAAGCCGTAGCGGATCAAGCCGTCGAGGTTGCGGATGGTGGCGTCGTTGTAGGGGTACCAGATGCTCTCCTTCTTCGAGGAGAAGCGGCTGAGCAGGATCGGCTGGGGGTGGGTGAACCCGCGCAGCGACTGCAGGCCGTTGACCTGGCCGACACCGCTGTTCTTCCGCCCGCCGAAGGGCGCTTCCGGGACGCCGTAGATGACCGCGGCGTCGTTGTGCACCACCGATCCCGTGTTGAGCCGGCCCGCGATGCGCTCGGCCTTGACCTTGTCCTGGGTGAAGACGCTGCCGCCGAGCCCGTACTGGCAGTCGTTGGCCATCCGGACGGCTTCCTCCTCGTCGCGCACCCGCATCACGGTGGCGACCGGACCGAAGGTCTCCTCGGTCATCAGGTCCATCTCGTGGTTGGCATCGACGACCACGGTCGGCTGGAAGAACAGGCCCTCGCCGTCGGCGGGGGAGCCGCCGACCAGCACCTGGGCGCCCTTCTCCTTCGCGTCCTCCAGGTGCCTGCTGACCACGTCGACCTGCCGGTCGAAGAACAGCGGGCCCACATCGCCGTCCTCTGAGCCGAAGCGCAGGGCGGTGACCTCCTCCTTGAGCAGCCGGATGAACTCCTCGGCGACCGACTCCACGACGTAGATCCGCTCGACGCTCAGGCACACCTGTCCGGTGTTGAACATCGACAGGTACGCCGCACCGGCCGCCGCGCGTTCCAGGTCGGCGTCGGCGCAGACGATCATGGCGTCCTTGCCGCCGAGCTCCAGGGTGTAGGGCGTGAGCTTCTTCGCGCAGGCCGAGGCGATGCTGCGGCCGGTGGTGACGCTGCCCGTGAAGGAGATCTTGTCGACGTCGCCGTCCACCAGGGCCGCACCGGTTCCGCCGTCGCCGTGCACCACCTGCACCACGTCTTCGGGCACGCCCGCCTCGTGCAGCACCTTCACCGCGAGCTCACCGGAGCGCGGGGTGACCTCGGACGGTTTGAGCACCACCGAGTTCCCCGCCAGCAGTGCCTGCACGACCGGGTTCAGCGACAGCACGAACGGCGCGTTCCACGGCGTGATCACCCCGACCACGCCGAGCGGCTGGTACCGCATGCGCAGCTTCTTCATCGGTGCCAGGTACCCGTGCAGCCTGCGCTTCTCGTCGCGCAGGTCCTTGGTGGCGCGCTTGCACCAGAAGTTGACGAAGTCGCAGGCGGGCACGATCTCGATGGCCAGTGCTTCCACGCGGGGTTTGCCCGTCTCGGCGCGGACCTGGTCGACGATCTCCTCGCGCCGCCGGACCAGCACGTCGACCGCGTTGCGCAGGATGCGGGCGCGTTCGGCGACCGGCCGCGCGGCCCAGTCCTGCTGGGCCTTGCGGGCGCGTTCGACGGCTGCGTCGACTTCGGCCTTGGTGCTGATCTCCAGGTCGCCGACGTGGTGGCGGTCCACCGGGCTGTCCAGGCGGATGCGACGCCGCCCGTCCTCCGCGGCCGGCTGCGGCTGCACGATAGCCATGGGGATTCCTTCTACTCGTAGCTGACTTGCCAGTGCTTGATGCCGTTGATGAAGCTGGATCGAAGCCGCTCGGGCTCGGCGACCTGCCGCAGGTTCGGCAGCACGTCGGCGATCGCGTTGAAGATCAGGTCCAGTTGCAGGCGGGCGAGGTTGGCACCCACGCAGTAGTGCGCTCCGGTGCCTCCGAAACCCAAGTGGGGGTTGGGGTCTCGCAGCACGTCGAAGCGGAACGGGTCGTCGAAGACGTCCTCGTCGAAGTTGGCCGAGCTGTAGAACAGCGCGACCCTCTCGCCACGGCCGATCAGCTGGCCGCTGACCTCGACGTCCTCGGTGGCGGTGCGCTGGAAGGAGGTGACCGGCGTGGCCCAGCGGACGATCTCGTCGGGTGCGGTGGACGGTCGCTGCTCCCGGTAGATCTCCCACTGGTCGGGGTTGTCGACGAAGGCCTTCATGCCGTGCGTGGTGGCGTTGCGTGTCGTCTCGTTGCCGGCGACCGACAGCAGGATCACGAAGAACCCGAACTCGTCGGAGCTCAGCGACTGCCCGTCGACGTCGGCGGTGACCAGCTTGGACACGATGTCGTCCATCGGGCAGGCGCGCTTGGTCTCGGCCATGGTCATCGCGTAGCCGAGCACTTCGGCGGCCGCGGAGACTGGATCGCCGAACTCGGGGTCGTCGAAGTTGAGCATTTGGTTGGACCAGTCGAAGAGGCTCTTGCGGTCCTCCTGCGGGACGCCCAGCAGCTCGGCGATGGCCTGCAGCGGGAGTTCGCAGGCGACCTGCTCGACGAAGTCGCCACCGCCCTGCTCGCGCGCGTCGCGCACGATGGCCTCGGCGCGTTCGGTCAGCGCTGCCCGCAGATTCTCCACAGCTCGCGGGGTGAACCCCTTGTTGATGATGCCGCGGATCTGGGTGTGTCTCGGCGGGTCCATGTTGATCAGCATCGTGCGGATCGCCTCGAACGCTTCCGGCGTGGTGTAGCCGGGGAATCGGATGATCGCGTTGTTGGCCTCCGACGAGTAGAGCTTGGGGTCGCGGGAGATCTCTCGGATGTCGGCGTGCTTGGTGATCACCCAGAACCCGCCGTCGTCGTAGGGCGCGTCCATGCCGCCGGTCTGCGCGTTCCACCAGACCGGCGCGGTCTGGCGCAGCGAGGTGAACTCCTCGACCGGGGTCCGTTGGGCCCACAGCTCTGGATCGGAGAAGTCGAGTCCTGCCGGGATCGTCGGGTCAGGCACCGTTGCCTCCTCGCGGATCGCGGGGGTGATCGCGGTTCGGCTTGCCGAAGCGAGTCATACAGACATACCGTAAATGTATGATTGTCAGGAGGCAATGGGCAGCGTCGCGGGTCCGCTCGGCCATACTTGAGCCATGAAACGACCGGCGTGGAACGGTGCGCCGCCGCGTGACGGCGAGGAGGCCAAGGCCCGCATCATCGACGCGGCGATGCGGTGCATCGACCGGCACGGACCGGGCAAGACGAGCCTCTCGGACGTCGCCGCCGAGCTGGGGGTCATCCGCCAGACCGTCTACCGCTACTTCCCGAGCACCGAGGAGCTGTTCATCGCGGTCGGGTTCGCCGCGCTCAACAGCTTCCTCGAACGCCTCGTCGCCCACCTGGCCG
Organism: Saccharopolyspora aridisoli; assembly: GCF_004348445.1. Taxonomy (GTDB): domain Bacteria; phylum Actinomycetota; class Actinomycetes; order Mycobacteriales; family Pseudonocardiaceae; genus Saccharopolyspora; species Saccharopolyspora aridisoli. Next base: position 87,432 of record NZ_SMKV01000003.1, read on the forward strand.
GACGCCGCGATCCAGCCGACGTCGTGGTCGAGGCCATGGCCTACGCCATCGAACAAGTGCCGAAAGACCCCTACCTGGGACTCTTCTTGGACCTCGGTCGTCCGGAAGCCTTCTCGCGCGGCGCCACGTCGGTCCGGGCCTTCGACGCCTGCCGGCTCGCGTTCGCCCGCACCGACGTCGACTGGGACGATCTCGGCTTCTCCGGCGACGAGCTGACCGAACTGCTGGAGTTCCTGCTGCGCGTGCTCCTGTCGTTCGCCAACGACCCGCTGCCCGGGCGAGGTGGAGCTGATCTGCGTGCTTTCCTGCGCCGTTGGGTGACCCCAGCGATCCTGGCCCCGACACCAGCGCCGTAGGGCTGCGTCCAAGTGGTGGAGCCAATGCTGTTTTCGGTTCCCACCCCAGCAACCCGCGCCTCCGGAGGGCCTGAGCGCTTCGTGGCGAGCGCACCGCAACGCCGTGCACATCGCACGCACCAGGAGCGGCGCGCGGAGTCCACGGAGCCGCTCAGGTTCTCGCGCCTGCGCCGCCGAGCAGAACGAGTTGCGCACACCGGTTGCGAGGACTGGTCTCGGGACCGTACGTTGCGGACACGCCGAGGAACGGGACCAGTTATGGACCACGACAAGCGTGAGCCATGGGCGGTGCACGTTGGTGCGCAGAAGATTCTCGCCGCCGAGGACATGCGGGATTACGCGATCTTCGCCCTGGACCCGGACGGGTACGTGGCCAGTTGGAACCCGGGCGCCGCCCGGCTCGGGGGCTATGAGTCGCACGAGGTCATCGGACGCCACTTCTCGCTGTTCTACCCACCTGATCAGGTCGAAGCGCGCTACCCGGACTGGGAGTTGCGACAGGCCGCGGAGAACGCGTTCTTCATCGACAGGGGCTGGCGCGTCCGGAAGGACGGCAGCCGGTACTGGGCGCACGTGGTGATCGCCGCGCAGCGCACTCCCGATGGCGCGCTCGACGGCTTCATCAAGGTGGTGCGCAACGAGAGCGAGTCCACCGCTCGCGTCGAGCGCACCAAGCGCAGGATGGCCGACCTGTTCGAGCTCGCTCCCGCGGGCATCGCGCTGCTCGACGACGAGGGCCGCTTCGTCGACGCCAACGGCGCGCTCTGCGACCTGCTCGGTTACCGGCTCGACGAGTTGCTCGGCCGCCGCGACGTCGAGTTCCTCGACCCCGCCGACTCCGGCGGCGGTCTGGTCGGCGGTCTCACCCGCTCCTCAAGCGAACTGCTGGTCCCGCACCGGGTGCTGGCCCGGTCCGACGGCTCTCCCGTGCCCTGCCAGGTGCACGCCGCCGCGTCGGTCCGCGACGACGGCGGCCGCAGCTGGCTGGTCACCTTCCACGACATCACCGAGCAGCTCGCCCGCGCCATGACCCTGCGCTACCAAGCCACCCACGACGAGCTCACCGGGCTGCTGAACCGCCGGGGCTTCCAGGACCGGCTCGCCGAGCTGTTGCCCCCGGACAAGCCCGGGAGCGTCGCGGTGCTGTTCTGCGACCTGCACAACTTCAAGCGGGTCAACGACGCCCTCGGCCACGAAGCCGGCGACGAACTCCTGTCGGCGGTCGCCGAACGCCTGCTCGCCGGGCTGCCCCCCCGCTGCGAGGTGGCCCGCTTCTACGGCGACGAGTTCGTGATCCTGCTGCGCGACCTCGACGGCGACCACGACCTGGACTCGGTCGTCAACAACGTCGCGGAGCTGTTCCGGATGACCGTTCCGCTGCGTCGCAGGCAGGTGCAGGTCACGGCGTCGATCGGCGTGAAGGTGGTCGAGGACAGCGGTACCGACGTCGTCGCCCTGCTGCGCTCCGCGGAGTCGGCGATGCTCGACGCCCGGGTGCGCGGCCAGGCGCGGTCGGGGATCGACCACGACCAGCTCACGCTGGAGCAGCACCTGCGCGAGGCCATCGACCGCGACGAGCTCGACCTGCACTACCAGCCCGTCATCGACAACGACGACAACGTCGTGATGGCCGAGGCGCTGCTGCGCTGGCACCACCCGGACCTCGGGCCGCTCACGCCGGACGTGGTGCTCGCGGTGGCCTCGCGCGGCGGCATGCTCGCCGACCTCGACACGTGCGTGCTGCGCGCCGCCCTGCGCGAGGCGGTCTCCTGGAAGCGCGCTGACGAGGTCCCGGTGAAGGTGGCGGTGAACCTTTCCGGACTTCGCCCCGAGCAGCCCGGTTTCGCCGACGTCGTGCGCTCGGTGATCCGCGAAACCGGTGCTGCGCCCTTCGATCTCGTGCTGGAGATGGTGGAAACGGTTTTCGCGCAGCTCGAACCCGAGCAGCGTCAACAGATGAACGACCTGGTCGCTGATGGCGTGCAGTTCGCGGTCGACGACTTCGGGACCGGCTACTCGTCGCTGGCGGTGCTCAAGGAGCTTCCGACGCAGATCATCAAGCTGGACCGCATGTTCGTCCGCGGCGTCGGATCCGACCCCGACGACCTGGGCATCGCCCGAGCGATGACCGAACTCGCCCGAACGCTGGGCCGCATGTGCATCGCGGAGGGCGTGGAGACCTCCACGCAGCACCAGCTGCTGCGCGCGGTCTCCGTCGACGCCTACCAGGGCTACTACTTCTCCCGGCCGATCCCGCCCGAGGAGTTCCGCGCCTACCTCGCGGGCGCCTGATAGACGGCCAGCGACCCGAGCAGCGCCACCGCGCCGTGCCCGCTCCCTCAGAGTTGTCTTGGTGAGCGTGGCTTTCACCAGCAGTAATAGCCTCACTCGGACGTGTCTAATCGAGGGGATTTCTTCGTCGAGAGGTATCTTCGGAAGGATCGTCGCGAGCTGAAGGGCGCCGCGTGCGACGCAGGACACCCTCGGCGGGCTGGGCAAGATCATCGGGGAGCTGCGAAGACGGCGGGACTTTGGCCCGTGACGAGCGGTGGCGCGGCTGCTCATGCTGGATCTCGTGAACCTGTGGGCCGTCCGAATGCTCTGCTGCGCGGCGCTGATCGCGGTCGCGAGCGCGTGCACGATCAACATCGTGCCGCCGGGCTCCTCGCCGCCCCCTCCGCCTCCGCTGGCCCCGGTTCCGTCGACGACGGTCAACGCGCCTGCCGTGGTCGAGCAGCAAGAGCCGGTGCGCAGCACCCACGACTGCGGAGACCTGCAGAACTCGGGAATGGACTTCACCGAGGTCGTCGGCTACTGGTACGGCCTCGGATCACCGTCGGACATGGACGACGACTCCGACGGCATCCCGTGCGAAACCATCTACGGCGAGAAGAACGCCCCCGCCACTGAGCAGACGGGCACCCACGACTGCGCGATGCTGCAGGCTCAGGGCATGACCTTTGCCGAGGTCACCGGCTACTGGTACTCGCTCGGCGCACCCTCGGACATGGACGACGACTCCGACGGAATCCCCTGCGAAACCGTCTACGGCGCGCGGTAGGGCCAGATCACCAGCGGTTCGTCGCTGCAATCCCTGATCTCGTTCGACTTCGTGGGGTGGGTCAGGCACTCGCTGACCGTGATGCTCTTGACCGAACTGGGGAAGGAGTATTCGAAGTTCATCGGCCGGTGCGCGCCCTGGGCGTGGGGCACGCGAGTCTCGCTGACGTTCTTGCCGTCGTCCACGGCGATGATGAGTAGTACGCCCTTCTTGTCATCAGCCTTGTCCCAAAGCGTCCCCTTGATGCGGACAATGCCGCGGTCTTGCGCGATCTCACCATGAGCGGAGACGCCGTTAATCGCGGTTGGCGAACCGTTGCTCTTCCACGGGTGGGGCTCTGGGGCGAGCAGGTCTTGGAGCACGAAGTACTCGAAGAACAGCGCGATCACGCCGCCGCCCGCGGCGATCGCCAGACTTGTGAGAACCCGTCTGCTCGGTCGATCGATCGGCTGCGTCCTGTCATGCATGGTGTGTGCCTCCGGAATGGGAACTTCACCCCCAGGAAGATCAAGTCCTGGCGAGGGTCCCGTGAAGCACCGGGCCGTGGAAGCGAAATGCGGCGGTCGCACCCGTATGGCGCATCTTGGTCGAGGGGGCCCACCAACGTGGGCACGCCTTTCCTCGGGAAGTGTGACTGTGGACGCACGGGTGCCCCCCGCGAACCTACGGGTGCGTAACCTGCTCAAATGGCTGAAATCGTCTATCCGCCCGTCATCCTGGCGGCGAAGGCCATGTTCCGCGTGCTGGACAACCGGCTGCGTGTGACAGGCACCGAGCACATCCCGCGCACCGGAGGCGCGGTGATCGCCTGCAACCACGTCAGCTACCTCGACTTCATCTTCTGCGGGCTCGGCGCGCAGCCCGCCAAGCGGCTGGTGCGCTTCATGGCCAAGAAGGAAGTCTTCGACAACAAGATCGCCGGGCCGCTGATGCGCGGAATGCACCACATCCCGGTCGACCGCGCGGCGGGACGGGACTCCTACGACGAGGCGGTGCGCAGGCTGCGCGCGGGCGAGGTCGTCGGCGTGTTCCCGGAGGCGACCATCAGCCGATCGTTCACCGTCAAGCCCATCAAGTCCGGCGCGGTCCGGATGGCCGCTGAGGCAGGTGTCCCGGTCGTGCCGATGTCGCTGTGGGGCACGCACCGGCTGTGGACGAAGGGCAGGCCGAAAACGCTCACCAAGCGCCACGTGCCGATCCACATCCACGCGGGCGAGCCGTTCTGGCCCAGCCCGCAGGACGACCCGGAGGCGCTCACCGAAGACCTCCGCAACCGCATGTCGGCGATCCTCGACGGCTTGCAGGCCGGTTACCCCGAGCAGCCCGCTGGCGCCGACGAGCGCTGGTGGCTCCCCGCGCACCTCGGCGGCACCGCTCCCACCCCTGAAGAGGCAGCTGTCCTCGACAGCCGGCCCAAGGGGGATTAGGCGCCGGGCCGGTCGCCGAACGAATCGGCGACCGGCCACTGCTCATCAGATCGAGTAATCCACGTTGGCCACGTGAGCGTTCCCGCTGCGGACCCGGACCTCGACCATCGAAGCGGTGTTCTTGGGCCACTTGATCTCGCCCGTGCCGAGGGTTCCGCACCCCAGCGACTGCCACTTGTCCGGGTTCTTCGCCTTGCTCATCCGCGCCGCGACGCACGCGTACTGGTTGGTGCTGGCTTGCACGTTCCAGGTGATCCGCAGCTTGCCGTCCCAGCCGCTGGCCGGACTGGTGTAGGAGCACTCCTTCGAGACCGGTCCCCACTTGCCGGGGAACCCGCTCGTCCGGCTCTTGCAGATCGCAGCGGACGCCGGAGCGGCGAAGAAACTCGCCGACAGCACCGACAGAAGAGCGGTCATCATCAACGCGGTAGCGGTCTTCCTCATCTGAGCACACTCGCTTTCCGGTGGAAGGGTCGAATTGAGGCGGCCGGGCGAAACCGGAGGACCGCCGGTGATCTCGACACTGTCCAGCGGAGAGAAGACCAGCAACCGGATGCCGTTGTTCACGGCCACCCGGCTTTGTCCACGGCCAATCCAGGTGGACGTCAGCGCAGGTCAGCGGCACCCATGTGCGCGCCGAGCTCGGAATCAGCCCTCTCGCTCGACCATGCCCCGAGGGCACCCGGGCGTCGGTGTAGTGCTCCAGCGCGCGCAGCGGAACAGCTCCTCCGCGTTCGCGAACGCCGCGTGCATGCTGGTGCGCGTGATGCCCATGGCATCGGTGACGTCCGCAAGGCCGGTGCCTCCGCTCCATCGGCGCCTCATCTTTGAGAAGGCCCTAGAAGACGAACCCTGGCGGTGCGCGAAGCGGGAATCCATGCCGAAGGGCGGCCGTTCGATCGATCACCGCACGGTGCCAAACCCGGTGCAGGCGCGGACGTTGCTGCGAGCGGTGAGCCAGACCCAACGTAGTGGTCTGAGGTCGAAAGCCTCCTTCGCAGTGATGTATTCGCCGCGCTTCGACCCGAGGTAGCCGCAGCTCTGACCAGAGAAGATCTCAACATGCCGAAGCTGGGGTGGGGGCGAAATCCATGTCAGCCAAGCGCACCGGCATGCCGGCAAGCATCAGACCGGAACCGGCCAGGCGTGGGAAAGGCGCGGTATGAAGGCACGAGCTGTGGGGGAGGGGCGGCCGGTGCCGTGTCACCAGAGCTGACCGATCTACTGCACAACATCAAGGCCTACGGCGACGGTGCTAATGGTCTGCTGTAGGCGAACTGTACTGTTACCGCGCCGCCGTGGCCGCCCCCGGCCAAACTGTTCTTGGTCGGGGGTGGCTCTGCTTCTTGATGTTGATTATTGGCCTCCATAAGCGAGTGACCGTGCGCACGGTCGGCGTGCTGCGCACGAGGTTCTCATAATGAGGAACTGCGAGCTCGTCGGTGAGAACGGCGTAATCGGAGGCTGAACAGGGTGGCAAGTGGCGTCATGTTTGACCTGCTGTTCCCTCGGTTGATACGAGGGTGCCGCAAGCATGATGCTTACTTACTGCCACCTCGTAGCGATGGAACTCGGGTGCGACGCATGACTCGACGACCCATGGCAATCTTTCGTGAACTTTCGTCGCTGTGTGTCGCTGTGTGTCGCTGCGTGTCGATGTCAAGCGGTTTCCACGTAAATCCCTGGACGAGCGAACCCATATGGCGATCAATGAACGGCGACTCTAGCGTCCTTTGACGCAACTAGTCATTCAATAAAGGGGGTTTTCGATGCGTCCTCGTGTTGCTGTTGCCGCTGGCGTGCTCGCCTGCGGGGCGGCGCTCCCGTTCGCCGGTACCGCGTTCGCACAAGGTGATCGCGACTGTGCGAATTTTGCTGCACAGCCGGAAGCGCAAGCGTTCTTCGAGAGCCAGGGAGACAATGACCCTCATCGGCTCGATGCAGACAATGACGGCATAGCTTGCGAAAATCGTCCCAGCGGCTCAGGTACGCCTTCGCCGCCCACGGGGCCAACCGAGGAGGGCGGTGGATCCGACCAGGGCGCCACGCCATCTGGTGGGGTTGAGACCGGGCATGGGGGGATGGCGGAGGACGCCAGCGATTCAGCGCTGCAATGGGGTCTTACTGGAGCCGCACTGCTTGCCGTGAGCGGCGGAGTTGTCTTGCGGCGTCGCCGAGTTAGCGGTACGGACTGAGTCGCCACTACATGAAGCGGACGGAAGCGGTAACGGTCGTCGACCAGCCTCGTCTGCGATTGCTGGTCGGCGCCTGCCTTTTTCTCTTGTGGGGTCTTGCCGGGTGCGGCGAACGGGCGATCGAGCCGCTGGTGATCGACGAGACGCCACTGACGTCGCAGAAGCCTTCGGCGGGAACCCTCTACGCCACCGACGGCCAAGCCCCCGTGCCAGTTCGGGTCAGAATTCCTGTAATTGGAGTCGATGCCCCGATCAATCCGCTGCAGGTAGACGAACGCGGAGTCCTGCTGCCACCCGAGAAAAATGATGCCGCAGGATGGTGGAAAGACGGCCCCGAGCCAGGAGAAAGAGGCCCCGCTGTGGTTGCCGGCCATGTCGATTCTGATCGGGGTCCTGCGGTCTTCTTCCGACTGTCCGATCTACCAACTGGTGCGCAAGTACTCATCGATCGCGCAGACCGCACGACGGTGATGTTCACGACGTACCGCCTTGAGAGGCACTCCAAGAACGCCTTCCCCACCCAAGCAGTCTATGGCTCCACTCCCAACTCCGAGCTCCGACTCATCACCTGCGGCGGGAAATTCGACGACACAGACAATCGCTACCTAGCCAATGTCATCGTCTTCGCACGCCGCACCAGTTGATCACTCGGTGGCGTCGGTGCGACATGCGTCCGAAGCTAGCTGAGGTCTGGCCCATACCCACTAGGAAGGGTCTCTGTCCTCACCCCCTCGACCTGGTGAAGCCCTCATCAGCTCGTGAGGTCGCTCGGAGGCTGAAGCCCATCAGGTATGCCGGAGTATGGGGGTGCCCCTCAGATCGGTGCAGGTCCGTTGTGAAGATGTGCCTGAGGCAAAGATCGTCGGTGATGGTTTTCGAGGTGCCGGGCGTGTTGATCAGTCAACCGCGCCGATGGGTGGATCCATCCATCGGCCTGGGTGAGCGGTTGGGTGTGCTGACCGATGTGGGGTGCAGCCCGCCGTACCTAGCGTCAACTGCATGACCACACAGCACATCGAAACCTTGATCATCGGCGCCGGACAGGCCGGCCTGTCCACCGCCTACCACTTGAAGCAGCGCGACCGCGATTGCCTGATCGTCGACGGACTCGACCGGATCGGCGACAACTGGCGGCGGCTATACGACAGCCTCACACTGTTCACCCCGGCGCTGGCCAACAGCCTGGACGGCATGCCGTTCCCGGGCGACCCGTGGGCGTTCCCGAGTAAGGACGAGTTCGCCGCGTACCTGGAGCTGTACGCCGTCGAGCACGACCTCCCGGTGCGGATGCGGACCCGGGTCGACCGGCTGACCGCGCGCGAGGGCGGCGGGTTCACCGCCACTCTGGGGGCCGAGGAGATCACCTGCGAAAACGTCGTCGTGGCCACCGGATCCTTCGGCCGTACGCCGCAGGTCCCGGCCTTCGCCGACGAGATCGATCCCCGGATCCGGCAGGTCCACTCCAGTGAGTACCGCCGGCCCACCCAGCTGCCCGACGGGCCGGCGCTGGTCGTCGGCGCTTCACACAGCGGGCTGGACATCGCCTGCGAACTGGCCGGGACGCGTTCCACCACCCTGGTCGGACCCGCCCGCGGGAACGTCCCGCTCGAGTGGGGCTCGCGGCGATTCCGCATGATGTTCCCGGCCATCGAGTTCGCCTTCCGCCACGTGCTCACCCGGCGTACGCCGATGGGACGCAAGGCAATGCGGCAGGTCCGCCACCACGGTGCCCCGCAGCTGCGCGTCAAGCGCCACCACCTCGCGGCACGGGGCGCGGAGTGGATCACCGAGCATGTCGTGGGCGTTATCGAGGGATTGCCGTGCCTCGATGACGGGCGCACGTTCGACGTCGCGAGCATCGTCTGGGCCACCGGATTCCGGCAGGCCTACGGCTGGATCGACCTCCCTCTGCCGATCGAGGACGGCTGGCCGGTGGAATACCGCGGCGTCGTCGACTCGGTGCCTGGCTTCTACTTCTGCGGCCTGGCCTTCCAGTACTGCTTCGCCTCGGGCGAGGTCAACGGAGTGGGCCGCGACGCGGCGTACCTCGCCGACCGGATCGTGGCCCGGACGGCCAGTGCCTCAGTTGCCGCCTGACAACGCCTGCTGGGTACGAAGGAGCTGACGACAACTGCCGCACTCACCAACGACCCCCAACCACGAACGAGCACCCCTGGGCCAAAGGCAGAGCGCTGGTCGTCGCCGGCGGCCCGGTGCTGCTGACGCCGCCCTGCTCTGGCACCCGCCGCTGCCCGTCCGGCTGGCCAACAGCACGGCGTGGCCGCTGCCGTGTCGGCGGACATCACGCGGTGGGGCCTGCCCCCCACCTCGCCCTCGCCTCCGGTGCAGTCGCCGTCGCCTCCGCGGCCGTGCGCAGCTACCTCCTCGAGCGGCGACGGCCCGACCGGCGCGGTCGGGCTCGGGCTTGTGCTGATCGGGAGCGTCATGTTGGCCGTGCTCCCCGGCATGGAGTTCGCCGTGGCGCGGCGCATGAGACAGGAGCCGACCTCGCGGCGACCCTGACGGCTCTGGAGTCGTGGTTGGTGCCATTCTCGTCGCCGGTGCGGTGCTGTTCGCGCTCGGCACCGTCCTGTTCGCGATCGCAGTCGCTCGCACGGCGCATGTCGCCCGCATTCCCACGGTCGTCATCGCCGGCGCCCTGGTGGTTCGGACTCCCGGGTGGTCCCGGTCGGGGCGTGCGTGCAGTCGGCGGCGGCATTGGTGGCGCTGCTGCCATTGGCCGTGGCCATCGGCGCCGCGCGGCTGCGCACCTCACGCACGTACGACTAACCTCGAGTCGAGGTGGTGTGCGATGGGCTTGGTCGACGATCTGCACCGGGCACGAGAAGCCTACGAGCGCCGCGAGTGGGTGGCTGCGTACCGCGCGCTGTCGGACCTGGGCGACACCCACTTGCGGGCGGATGACTTCGCTGCCCTGGCGGTCACCGCGTTCCTGCTGGGCCGCCCCAACGACTGCGTCCAGGCGTGGCAGCGCGCCTACCAGGCCGAGCTCGAGGACGGCAACACCCTGGGAGCCGTCCGAGCGGCGTACTGGCTGGCGCTGACCTTGTGGCAGGGCGGGGAGGCCGCCATCGGCAGCGGCTGGCTGGCCCGGGGCGAGCGACTGCTCGAGAGCGTCGAGGAAGATGTGGTGGAGCGCGGCTACCTACTCGAACGGGCCACGTTCGGGCACATCGCCGAGGGCGAGTTCGCGCAAGCAATTGCCACCGCGCCGAGCGTGACCGAGTACGGCCGACGCTTCGGCGACCCCGACCTGACCGCCATCGGCCTGCACACCGAGGGCCGGCTGACCATCCTCTCGGGACAGGTCGCCGCCGGGCTGCGCCTCCTCGACGAGGCGATGGTGTCTGTTCTGGCCGGGGAGGTCTCCCCCATCCTCTCCGGGAACATCTACTGCTCGTCGGTCGAAGCCTGCCAGCAGATCTCCGACTTCGGCCGGATGAGCGAGTGGACCCACGCGCTGACCGACTGGTGCGAGAGCCAGCCCGGGCTGGTGGCGTTCACCGGCCAGTGTGCGGTCCACCGCGGCCAGTTGATGCGGCTGCACGGCGCCTACCGGGACGCGATCAGCGAGCTCGAGCATGCGGCTGAACGGTACGCGGCGGCAGGGGGCAGCCCCGCGGTCGGACAGGCCCATTACGAGTGTGGCGAAGCGCTGCGCATCAGCGGTGAGCACGACGCGGCCGAGGCCGCCTACGCGGAAGCGGCCGGGTACGGGCACACGGCCCAGCCCGGCCGGGCGCTGCTGTGGCTGGCTCGCGGCCGGCTCGACGCGGCGTCGGCCGCGATCCACCGCGTGCTGGTCGAGGTGCGAGATCCGGTGCACCGCTCACAAGTGCTGCCGGCCGCCGTCGACGTGCTGGCAGATGTGGGTGAGATCAAAGACGCCGCGTCCTTGGCCGATGAGCTCCGCGGGTTCGGATCGGCCTTCGGTTGCACCGCGCTCCGAGCGGCCGGCGAGTACGCGACCGCATCGGTCGCCGTCGCCGTCGGTGACGCCGAGGACGCGCTCGCAGCCGCCCGGAGCGCTGCTGACGGCTGGTCCCGGTTGTCCGCACCGTACGAGGTGGCCCGGTGTCGCGTGCTGATCGGACGAGCGCTGCGCCTCCTCGGTGACGCGGAGTCGGCGGCGGCCGATCTCGACGAGGCCCGGCGGGCGTTCGCGAGCCTCGGTGCCGCACCGGCCGAGCACGACGTCGCCAAGCTCCTGGGGGATGCGCGGGCGCCCGGCGGCTTGAGTCCGCGCGAGGTCGAGGTGTTGCGGCTCGTCGCCGCGGGCAACAGCAATCCCGAGATTGCGGCGGCGCTGGTGCTGTCGGAGAAGACGGTCGCCCGGCACCTGTCGAACATCTTCGCCAAGCTCGACGTGGGGTCCCGGACCGCGGCCGCGGCGTTCGCGTTCGAGCACCACCTGGGCTGAGGATGATCTAGGCAGTGTTCAAGTGAGGGCGCGCTTCCAGATGTCGATCGTGGCGACGTGCACGGTGGCTTCGTAGCGCAGGCAAGAGCCGACGCACGAGGGCGAGGTCACCCAACCGGCCTCAGGCTGTCCCACGTGGACCACCTACTGGTGTGCGTCGGAGACCGGGTTTCACGAGCCCACCAGCAGTGACGACCACCAACCACGACCGGCGACCGCGATCAGCGGAGAACGCGCGCACAGACACAACCAGGTGCCGAACCCGACCGCCCAGCCAGGTACCCTCTGATCAGGCCCTCGTAGCTCAGGGGATAGAGCACGGCTCTCCTAAAGCCGGTGTCGCAGGTTCGAATCCTGCCGGGGGCGCCTGACCAGGGAAAACAAAGCAGGGGCCGATCTCCTCCAAGATTACCCCCACTTTTCCCTCATAGTTGAATCAGCTTCTGAGCTGCATGTTTGTGCCAGGGCTGCCGCCGCCGAGCTACCCCGGGACTTATGGTGTGCTCCTGCACGAACAGGCCCACGCCGGTCACACGGATGACGGTGCCCGCGATCGCGATCGTGCCAGCCGCGATATCTGGACGGTGCACATCGCCGGAGTCGGCTGATCGCCCCACGGGTAGGCGTTGCCGCGTGTGCCGCGGGCCGCTTTCTCCCATTGCCGTGAAGTCGGCAGGGACTTACCGGCCCATGCGGCGTACTGAGCCGCGTCCGACCACGTCACGAAAGACCACCGGGTGATCGGCGAGCTCTTCAGGGAGCTTCCCGTCGTTCCAGTGCTCTGGCGCGGTGTGGCCGGTTGCTGCGATGAAGAGCGCGTACTCGGCGTTGGTCACTGGGTGAACGTCGATGTAGAAGTCGCGTCAAGCCAGACCGGCTCGTTGCTCGGGCCTGACAAGAAGACGCTGGCGTCGACCTTCACCATTGGAGCGCCATCTGCGGGGTGCTTGATCTGGCTGCTCCCGATCGGTTCAACGCCAGGCCTCGGCCTGGCCGTCGTCGGTCGTCAGGGCGTGCCGTGGACCGAAGAAGTGGCTGGCTCGCACTCTCTACCGCGACTACGACGGCAAGGTACGTCCGGTTGAGCGTGTGGGGCCGAGTAAGAGCTCGGCAGCCAACAATCTTCAGGAGGCTCTTCGAGATCGGTCGCGAGCTGTTGTGGGCGACGAGATCACGGCCTCGACGCGGATCAAACTTGCTGCAGATCTGCGGTTGCGGGAGCTCGACGAGTCGAGCAAATCCGTGCGTACCAAGCGGACTTACCGCGAGAGCTGGGATCGGGACCTTTCTCCTGCGGTAGCCGAGCTGCGTGGGAGTGAGATCACGGTGTCGCTCGCGACGCGAGTGCTTCGCTCCATCCACGACCAGGCGGGACCTGGCAGCGCGAAGCACGCGAAGGTAGTCCTCGGCGGGATCATGGCGTTGTTCGTGCGGCATGACGCGTTCGAGAACAACCCGATATCGATGCGCTGGCTGCGCTCAGCTGCCGGATTGGCGAGCTCCTGGCTCTGAACTGGTCGAAGGTCACCCAAGTTGTTCGAGCAAGCAAGGCAGCAGCAACCGATCGGGGCACACACGATGAGCATGTGGCCGATGACGAGACTCCGCTGATCTCCAGCTCCGAGCTGGCAAAAAAGCTTGGCCTTGCCAGGCGGACGATCTCGAACTACGCCCAGAAGGGTTGGATCACACCAGCCCTGATCACCCCTGGCGGCCAATACCGCTGGCGCTACGACGACGTGGTTGCCGAGTTGCGCAAGCTCGCCGAGGAGCGCCGCCAAGAAAGGGACTGACCTACCGCATCAGCCCCGAACAGCACCAAACTTCGGTGACGCTTTGGCACGGTGTTGACCATGAGAACACCTCGCCACCGTTCCGCCCATCACCGACGGGACCGGCGCCCTGCCCGACCGGCTGGACTCGGATTGCGCCGCCCAGTCCGACAACGCCGCAAACCGGTGGACAGGAAGCTCGACCTAACCCAGTTGTTGACGCTGGGAGCCGTGCTGGTCACCCTGGCCCTCGCTGTGCCGAGCTACATCGCCGCCAACACACAAGCCGAGCAAGCCCGAAACGAGGCCGCTCTAGCTCGCCAAGAGGCCGAGATTGCCGCGCAAGGTCAGCTAACCGACCGGTTCAGTAAAGCCATCGAGCAGCTCGGCACCACCGAGAACTCGAAGTTCGGCTTGGCGGCATCTACGCGCTGGAGCGCATCGCCCGCGACTCCGAACGTGATCACCCCACCGTCATGAACGTGCTGAACACCTTCGTCCGCGAAAACACCAAGAGGCTCCGGACACCAGAAGACCGCTGTCCTGGCGCGCCTCCCGCGCCCGACGTGCAGGCTGCGATGACCGTGCTCGCCCATCCCCGACCGGGGTGGAACCGCGGCCGACTCGACCTCACTGACGCTTGCCTCACCGACGCCGATCTCATCGAGGCCAATCTCGCCAACGCCGACCTCACCAACGCCGACCTCACCAACTCCGACCTCGCCGAGGCCAACCTCACCAACGCCAGGCTCGAAAAGGCCAACCTGACCAACGTCCGCCTCGCCAAAGCCAACCTCGCCAACGTCAACCTCCGCCAAGCCACCGCAATCCGCGCCCTGATCGTCTACGCCAACCTCACCGGTTCGAACCTCAGCTACGCCAACCTCAGCAACATCCACCTCGCCTACAGCGACCTCACCAACGTCGTCCTCTCCGGTTCCGACCTCACCTACGCCGACCTCGCCGAGGCCAACCTCACCAACGCCAAACTCGAAACGACCAACCTCATCAACGCCGGTCTCGAAAAGACCAAGCTCACCAACGCCTTCCTCCGGCGAGCCACCATCCTCAACGCCCGGCTCGGCTACGCCGACCTCACCGGTTCCGACCTCAGCTACGCCGACCTCACCGGTTCCGACCTCAGCAATGCCAACCTCACCAACGTCATTGGGTTGACGCCAGGTTTGGAACTGCCGCGATGAGAGGAAACGGGCTGTACGCTCTTCCCGGTCCCACGCGCGAGCGCTTCACCGCTGTCGACCTCGTGACCAGTCGCGACCTTCAGGCGACGCTCACCCGCACCGGAGCTTGGACGTACGGCAACGGTCCGCGTGTTCAAAAAAGATGCCGAACGTGTCGATCCGTCAGGACTGGGACGAGGCAGCAACCTTGACCGGTGTAATTACTCCCGGTCAGTGGCCAGCGGGGACGTCCAGCAGCTCACCGGCAACTGCCGCTTTGATCAACCGCTGCTCTTCCTCCGTGGTTTCGAACACGCCGCGTGATCTTAGTGAGCACTGCCAGCGCCGCGGTCCGTTCCCCAGCTTGGCACCAGACGTGCGTCGGGGGCGCTTGCCACGTTCGAGCCGACAGCTGCTGTGAAGCCCCGATAGCGCCCCCACTTTACCCCCATAGATCAACGGGGGAAGCGTCGGGAAACGTCAAAGACCTACCGCATTCGCATCTGGAATTTCGGCTTGTGACAGTGTCTTTCGGGAAGCGTCCGGGAAGGACAGGGAGCGCCGTCTCCTAAAGTCGGTGTCGCAGGTTCGAATCCTGCCGGGGGCGCTTCTCCAGGGAAAACCTCGCGCCACGCGTTGACGAGCTGACCGCTGATCATGCCGACCATGCCGAGAATCCCGACCACGATCGGCACCCAGATCGAGACCTGACCTTGCACCGCTCCGGGACTCACCGGGTGGGCACAGCGAGGCTCGAACCGACCCGCATCAGCGGGATCGCGGGCAATACCGGGGCAACGGTGCCTCTCGCGGACACTCGCCAGACCTTCATCGGCTCGAGTGGTTCGATCTCCTATTCCTCGAGTCGCGGTGCCTTGGCGATCTCCAGTGGTCCCTGTTGCCGGTGGAACAGGCTGCTCGGCAACGGTTTCGGGCTTCAGTGATCCGGTTCCTGGGTGGGCTCGAGTGCTTCGGTGCCGTTCTCCACTCGGTTGCGGCCTGCTCGTTTGGCCTTGTAGAGGCCGATGTCGGCGGCTGCGAACAGCTGGTCCAGGTCGTGGGGGCCTGAGGCCACGCCGATGCTGACGGTGGGTTTCTTCTCCAACTTGCCCAGGACCAGTCTCCAGTCGTGGCCGTTGACCGCTGCGCGGATGCGTTCGGCGACGACCGGGCCGGCGTCGCGCGAGTCCTCGGCGGCGTCGACGAGCAGGACCACGAACTCGTCACCGGCCCACCGGCACAGCAGGTCGCCCGCGCGGCACTCGCGGCGCAGCAGGTTGGCGACCTCTTGCAGGGCGACGTCGCCCGCGGTGTGCCCGGCGAAGTCGTTGACCTCCTTGAAGTAGTCGACGTCGAGCAGCACCAGCCATGGGATCCGGCCGGCCGACGCGTTGCGTTCCAGCAGGACCGGGGCCATGCGTTCCAGACCGAGGCGGTTGGCGAGGCCGGTGAGCGGGTCGCGCAAGGCCGCCTCCCGGGCCGCCATCGCCATCCGCTGCGCCTGCGTGGCGACCCTGCGCTGCTCCAGCGCTTGACCCAGGCCTTCTTTGAGGATGGCCACGGCCGACACGGCTGCGCTCACCGCGCGGCGCAGGGCCACTGCCTCGCCCACCGGGTCGCCCAGTTCCCTGCAGATCTCGGCGAGTTCGCGGGAGGACAGCATCATCAGGAACGATTCGCGGATGTTCTCGGCGCTCTCGAGCGAACGGCTGGCGAAGGTGCGGGCCTCGGTCAGGACGCCCTGCGAGCGTCTGATGACCGCCAGCACCCAGTTCGCCAGCGCCATCGCGTAGCCGTCGGAGGCGTCGCGGCTGAGGGCGAGCGTCTCGCGCGCGACGCGCTCGGCCGCCTCCACGTCGCCGGTGCCGAACAGCGACCGGGCCAGGCAGGCCAGGGCGCTGCGCTTGATGTCTCCCGGCTTGGCCAGCGACTGGGCTTCCTCGCAGAGCTCGCGGGCCGCGGTGAAATGGTGGGCGGACTGCTCGGGTTGGTTCGCGGCGCGGAACACCCGGGCGAGGCCTTCGCGGAGCTGGCAGTGGGCCAGCGCGGGCTGGTCACCCGAGTCGCGGGCGATCTGCACCGCCAGCGACATGAGGTCCATCGCCGGATCGCGTCGCCCGATGCCCTCCAGCAGGAATCCCAGCATGCTGACGGTGTGCGCGGACGATGCGCCGCTGGGCGGCTGCGTGTCGAGCTCGGTCCAGCCCTCGGCGATGAGCTCCAAGGCGAGGGGGATGCGGCCGAGCCGCCAGGCCAGCAGGGCGCGGTGCACCAGCACCGTGGACCGCACCCACCGCTCGTCGACGAAGTTCGAGCCGCCGGCGAGCAGCTCGTCGAAGGCAGCATCGGCCTCGGTGAAGCTGCCAGCGTCGAGCAGCCGCCTCACCTTGCGGTCTTGCGCCGGGATGTGCCCGGCGAGTGGTTGTTCCTCCGGCTGCACCGCGACCTCGTCGTCGTGAGCACGTCATCGTGGCCGCTCGGGTGAGCGACTCGTCCGAGGTTACCGGTTGCGACCGCGCCCGTACGCTTCGTAGTGGATGACCTCGTCCAGGAGCATCCGCTGGCGCCAGCCGTGCCGCTCCAGGTCTGGAGTTTCGGCGAGCTCGCGAACCGGTCCCACGCACAACCATGCCACCGGCCTGACCTCGGAGGGAACTCCGAGCAGCCGACGCAGGAACTCCTCGCGGTAGAAGCTGACCCAACCCACGCCGAGGCCTTCGGCGGTCGCAGCCAGCCACAGGTTCTGGATCGCCAGGCACACCGAGTACAGGCCGGCGTTGGCGATGGCGTGCCTGCCCAGCACCTGCGGAGTGCCCCGGCGCGGGTCGTAGGTGACGGCGATGCCCAACGAGGACTCCACGATGCCCTCGACCTTGATCTTGCTGAAGGTGTCGGCCCGCTCGCCGTCGAGCTTGCTGGCGAACACGCTGCGCTCGGCCAGCACGTGCTCGCGGAACGTGCGGCGCGTGTTCGCGTCGCGGACCAGGATGAAGTCCCACGGCTGGGAGAGCCCGACGCTCGGCGCGGTGTGCGCGGCGGTGAGCACGCGGCGCAGCACCGGTTCGGGGAGTTCGGCGCCGGAGAACTCGCGGCGGACGTCCCGCCTGCGGTTGATCACGTCGTAGAGCTCGGCGGCGGGAGCGGATTCGGTCAGGCTGGGGGTGTGTCCAGGGGTCTTCATCGCGATCAATGCTGCACCGGGGATACCGGCCACCCGAATCCAGGGTGACCGGTATCGCACGGTGTTCGACCGGTTCGCCCTATTTGTGGTGATGCGGGAGCAGCGCCACCTCCCGGGCGTTCTTGATCGCCTTGGCGACGTCGCGCTGCTCCTGCGCGGTCAGTCCGGTGACCCGGCGGGAGCGGATCTTCCCCCGGTCGGAGACGAACTTGCGCAGCAGCGTCACGTCCTTCCAGTCGACCTGGACGACGCCCTCGCGCTGCAGGAGGTTCGGCTTCTCGCGACGTTCGACGGGTCGGCGCATGATCACCAGCTCGACTTCGTCACGCCGGGCAGCTCGCCCTTGTGCGCCATCTCGCGCAGCCGCACGCGGGACAGCCCGAACTTGCGGAAGTAGCCGCGCGGACGCCCGTCAACGGTGTCCCGGTTGCGCAGCCGTACCCGGCTGGCGTCCCGGGGCTGCCGCTGCAGCTCGCGCTGGGCTTCGGAACGGGCCTCCGGCTCGGTCTCGGGCGAGGCGATGATTCGCTTCAGCTCGGTCCGCCGCTCGGCGTACCGCTCGACGACCTCCTTGCGCTGCTCGTTCCGAGCGATCTTCGACTTCTTGGCCACGATGTCCTCTCTGCTCTGCCCCCGCCCGACCAGCCGACCCGGAATACCGCCGTGATCGGGTTCCCGAGCACGGCCGTGATCCGGTGGTCGAGAACGGTGGTGTTCGGGGGTCCACGCGGGGGTTGGGGGTTGCTGGTCGGTGGGAATTGGGTTGCTGCCGCGATCGGGGAGGCGATCGCGGGTGTCAGCGGTGGGTGGGTTCGTTCAGCGCTCCTCTCGGAACTCGACGTGCTTGCGGGCCACCGGGTCGTACTTGCGCAGTCGCATGCGGTCCGGGTTGTTGCGTCGGTTCTTGGTGGTGACGTACGTGAACCCGGTGCCCGCGGTGGAGCGGAGCTTGATCACCGGACGGGTGTCGGTGCTCTTGGCCATCAGATGCGTTCCCCTCGCGCGCGCATCTCGGCGACGACTGCGTCGATGCCGCGCTTCTCGATCGTCTTCATCCCCTTGGTCGACACCCGCAGCCGGATCCACCGGTTCTCGGCGGGCAGCCAGTAGCGCTTGTTCTGCACGTTGGGCAGCCAGCGGCGGCGGGTTCTGCGGTTGGAGTGCGAGACCTGGTTGCCGTAGCCCGGCTTCTTGCCGGTCACCTGGCAGCGGACTGACATGACCTACCTCTCGATAACGACATCCATTTTCATTTAGCTGACGACCAGGGTAGCGTGTCGCAGCGAAGATGAAAACCGTTGTCGATTGAGGTGGGGATGTACACCGATCCGTCCGATCGGACGCCGCTGCTGCTGGTGGCCGGCCTCCGCGAAAGCCAGGTCGCCGAGGCGGCCGAGGTCGCGCGCCTCCGCGACCCGTCAGGAACCGCGCTGGTGCACGCCGACCTGCGCTCGGTCGCCGAAGGGGTCGTGCGCCGCGAGGTCAGGCACGGCGACCACATCGACAGCCACGCCCTCGAACTCGCGCACGGCTGCGTGTCCTGCACGCTGCGCGAAGACCTGCTGCCGCTGCTGCGCAGGCTCGCCGCCGCGTCCGACATCAACCGCATCGTCATCCGGCTCGACCCCGCGCTGGAGCCCGAGGCGATCTGCTGGGCACTGCGCCACGTCGAGGTCGACGGCCGCCCGCTGCTCACCGACGTCGCCATCGAGGCCGTGCTGACCACCGTCGACCTCGAGACCTGGCTGCCCGACGCCTCCGGCGAGGAGGAGCTCGCCGAACGCGGACTGGGCGGCAGTGCCGACGACGAGCGCACCCTCGCGCAGGTGGCCGTCGGGCAGGCGGAGTTCGCCGACGCGATCGTGCTGGTCGGAACCGCAGAGGACCGCTGGCAGCGGGTCCGCACCGAGGCCGTGCTCGCCCGGCTCGCCCCGTCGGCACCGCTGGCACACCTCGACGACCTGGACCTCTCCGCACTGCTGAGGCGCATCCCAGACGATTCCCGGCGCGGCGAGCTCGACGGACCGCACGGCCGACTGCTGCGCGGCCAGCCGTCGCTGGACACCGACGCCGGCGTGGCGACCGTGCTGTTCGAGGAGCGCCGCCCGTTCCACCCGAAGCGGCTGCACGAGGCCGTCGACCTGCTGCTGGACGGCGTGGTGCGCACCCGTGGCCGGTTCTGGGTGGCCAGCCAGCCCGACGACTCGCTGTGGTTGGAATCCGCGGGCGGCGGGCTCGCCGTCGCCCACGCCGGACCGTGGCTGGCGACCGTCGACGACTGGGACGGCCTGTCCGACGACCGGCGGTTCAGGGCCGCCCTGACCTGGGACGACTACTACGGCGACCGGATGAACGAGTTCGTCGTCATCGCCCACGAAGCCGACCCGCACGAGATCGTCCGCGCGCTGCGCGACGCCGTGCTCACCGACGACGAACTCGCCGCGGGCGAGCAGGAGTGGGCGCAGTACCCGGACCCGTTCGCCGACTGGCGCACCGAACCGTGCGCCGAACCCGCTGAATCCGAGCTGAGGGGGAACCAGTGAAACCCGACATCCACCCCGACTACGAGCACGTGGTGTTCCAGGACCGCACCACCGGCAAGAGCTTCCTCACCCGCTCCACCGCGACCTCCGACGCCCGCATCGAGTGGGAGGACGGCAACACCTATCCGCTGATCACGATCGACGTGACCGCGTACTCGCATCCGTTCTGGACCGGCAACCAGCGGGTCGTGGACACCCAGGGTCGCGTCGAGAAGTTCCGCCGCCGCTACGGCGACCGCCGCCGCTGAACTCGACTCTCCGAAGAGGACGATCTGACATGGCAGTTCCCAAGCGCAAGACCTCGCGGGCCAACACCCGGCACCGCCGCTCGCAGTGGAAGGCGAAGGCGCCCGAGCTGGTGCCGATCGTGGTGGACGGCGAGCGGAAGATGGTGCCGCGCGCGTTGATCCGCCACTTCCAGGAGGAGTGAGCGCATCCGGCGCGCGTCGTCACGCCGAGTGAACGACGCGCGCCGGGGCGAGACGGCTGTCACCCCGGCGCGCGAGGTCGGGCGGGGCTCTCAGCTCGTTCTCAGGGCAACGGGTAACACTGTCCGCATGCGCATCCTCGTCGTCGACGACGATCGTGCCGTGCGGGAGTCGCTGCGAAGGTCCCTGCAGTTCAACGGGTACCAAGTGGAGCTCGCCGCGGACGGTCAACAAGCACTGGACCACCTGGCCGACAACCGCCCGGACGCCATGGTCCTCGACGTGATGATGCCCCGGCTCGACGGCTTGGAGGTGGCGCGGCGGCTGCGCAGCACCGGTGACGACCTGCCGATCCTGGTGCTCACCGCCCGCGACGCCGTGTCCGACCGGGTCGCCGGGCTCGATGCCGGCGCCGACGACTACCTGCCCAAGCCCTTCGCCCTCGAAGAGCTCCTCGCCCGGCTGCGCGCGCTGCTGCGCCGCGCCACCCCGCCCGAGGGCGGTCCCGACGCGCAGCCCGCCGCGCTGCGCTTCGCCGACCTGGAGCTGGACCCGGGAACCCGCGAGGTCCGCCGCGGCGAGCGCTCGATCAGCCTCACCCGCACCGAGTTCGCCCTGCTGGAACTGCTGATGGCCCACCCCAAGCAGGTGCTCACCCGCAGCAGGCTGCTCGAAGACGTGTGGGGCTACGACTTCCCGACCTCGGGCAACGCCCTGGAGGTCTACATCGGCTACCTGCGGCGCAAGACCGAGGCCGAGGGGGAGACGAGGCTGATCCACACCGTTCGCGGTGTCGGCTACGTGCTCCGCGAGACGCCGCCGTGATGGGCAATCCGATGGCCGTTCCCGCGCCGCCACCACCCGATCTGGACAACCCGCCGCCCCCCAGCAGGTTGCAGCGGGTGTCGCTGCGCAACCGCGTCACCTGGCTGGCCGCGATGTGCGTGGCCGGGGCGGTGGCGCTGGTGTCGGTCGGGGCATTCGTGACGGTGCGCGACAGCCTCTACCAGCAGCTCGACGACAGCCTCACCGAACGCGCGGTCGAGGCGGCCGAGGGGCCGCTGGTGCGCACCGCCGACCTGCAGCAGGTCCCTGTGGCGTTCTTCGTCGCCACCAACTTCAGGATCAACGTGCTTTCCGCCGACGGCACGGTGTTCGGCCCGGAGCAGCGCCCGCCGATGAGCGTGCTGGAGCTGTCGGTGGCCAAGGGCGAGGTCCAGCGTTCGCTGCGCACAGACAAGGCGAGCAACAGCCGCGTGGTCGCGGTGCCCACAGGGCGCAACGCGGCGCTGGTCATGTCGACCTCCCTGCAGCCCACCCAGCGAACGTTGGCGCAGCTCAGCGTGGTCCTGGTTGTGATGGGCGGGGCCGGCATCCTGCTGGCCGCGGCCGCTGGGACCGCGGTGGCGCGCGCCGGTCTGCGACCGGTGCAGCGGCTGACCGCCGCCACCGGACGCGTCGCGCTGACCGGTGACCTGCGTCCGATCCCGGTCAGCGGCGACGACGAGCTGGCTCGGCTGACCGCGAGCTTCAACGGGATGCTCAGCGCCCTGGCCGAATCCCAGGAGCGGCAGCGGCGACTGGTCGCCGACGCCGGGCACGAGCTGCGCACCCCGCTGACCTCGCTGCGCACCAACCTGGAACTGCTGCTGGCAGCGGCTCGGCCGGACGCGCCTGCGCTGTCCGAGCAGGACCGGCAGGAGATGTTCTCCGACGTCCAAGCCCAGGTGGAGGAGCTGTCCGCGCTGGTCGGTGACCTGGTCGAGCTCGCCCGCGAGGACACCCCGCAGGCCGTGCACGAATCGGTGGACCTGGTCGACGTCGTCGAGCGCGCGCTGGGGCGGGCCAGGAGGCGCGCGCCGCGCACCGAGTTCGACGTGCGGCTGAACCCGTGGGTGATGATGGGCGATGCGACGGCGCTGGAGCGGGCGGTGCTGAACCTGCTGGACAACGCCGCGAAGTGGAGTCCCGACGGTGGCCACGTGCGGGTCGACCTGTACCCGGAGGAGAGCACCGGGCTGACCGCTCTGGAAGTCGCCGACAGCGGACCGGGCATCACCGAAGCCGACCGGCCCTACGTCTTCGAGCGCTTCTACCGGTCGTCGGACGCGCGGACGTTGCCCGGTTCCGGGCTCGGGCTGTCGATCGTGAAGCAGGTCGCCGAGCGCCACGGCGGGTCGGTGCTGGCTGCGGAGGCCCCCGAGGGTGGTGCGCTGCTGCGCATGACGCTGCCGGGAAGCCCTCAGCAAAACGAACAGCAATGAACACCCATTCGCAGCTCCAAGCCTAAGTCCCCGGCTGCCTAGCCGGTAATCCGTCAGGTATTGTTGGTTTTTGTTGACTTGATGACGGATAGCTGACGCCCGGCCAGGGAGTGGACGTGCTCGCACGACAACGCCAGGAAGTGATCCTCGACGAAGTGCGGCGCACCGGAGCCGTGCAGGTCGGCGAGCTGGTGCAACGACTCGGCGTGTCGGACATGACGATCCGCCGCGACCTCGACGCCCTGGCCCGCCGGGGCCTCGTCGAGAAGGTCTACGGCGGCGCGACCTCCACGATCGGCACCAGCACCGACGAACCCGGCTTCGAGGCCAAGTCCGTCCGGCAGCTCACCGAGAAGGAAGCCATCGCGAAGCTCGCCGCCGACGAGATCCAACCCGGCACCGCGATCGGCATGTCCGCCGGAACCACCACCTGGACGCTCGCGCGCCAGCTCGACGACATCCCGGACCTGACCATCGTCACCAACTCGGTCCGCGTCGCCGATGCGCTGCAGCAGCGCGGCCGCGTCGACCGGACCGTCGTGCTCACCGGCGGTGTCCGCACGCCGTCCGACGCGCTCGTCGGACCCGTCGCCGTGCAGTCGCTGCGCTCGCTGCACCTGGACCTCGTGTTCCTCGGCGTGCACGGGATGGCCGCGCGCGCCGGCTTCACCACGCCGAACCTCAACGAGAGCGAGACCAACCGGGCCTTCGCCGAAGCCGCGGGCCGGTTGGTGGTGGTCGCCGACAGCTCCAAGTGGTCGACCGTCGGCATCTCCACGATCGTCGACTTCGACGAGGTCGACCTGCTGATCAGCGACGAGGGGCTGCCGCCGGACGCGCGAGAGCTGCTGGGCGAGCACGTCGAACTGCTGCTGGCCGAGCAGCGGTCAACGGAGGAGGAAGAGTGAAGCGCACCGCGCGCCGCCTGGCCGACGGTCGGGAGATCATCTACTTCGACGACGAACCGGGACGGGAACGCACCGCGGAGGACACCCGCGAGCTCCCGCCCCAGGCGCCGGCGTCGGAGGTGCGGCGTGATCCGCTGACCGGTGAGTGGGTGGCCATCGCCGCGCACCGGCAGTCCCGCACCTACAAGCCGCCGGCCGCGATGTGCCCGCTGTGCCCCAGCTCCCCGGGACGTCCCAGCGAAATCCCCGAGCCCGACTACGACGTGGTCGTCTTCGAGAACCAGTTCCCGTCGTTCGCGCAGGGCATCCCCGGCGAGCCGACAACCGTTGCCGGCATGCCGATGGTGCCCGCCGCGTCGGCGCGGGGACGCTGCGAGGTCGTCTGCTTCACCTCCGACCACAACTCCTCCTTCGCCTCGCTGAGCGCGAAGCGGGTCCGCAGCGTCGTCGACGTCTGGGCCGATCGCACCGCCGCCCTCAACGAAACCCCCGGTGTCGAGCAGGTCTTCTGCTTCGAGAACCGCGGCGAGGAGATCGGCGTGACGCTGCACCACCCGCACGGGCAGATCTACGGCTACCCGTTCGTCACGCCCAAGACCGAGACCATGCTGCGCGTCGCGGAGCAGTACCGCGCCGAGCACGGCACGCACGTCATGGGCGACGTGCTGGCCGCCGAGCGCCGGAGCGGCGAGCGGGTGCTGGTCGACTCCGAGCACTGGACGGCGTTCGTCCCGGCCGCCGCCCGCTGGCCCGTCGAGGTCCAGATCGTGCCGCACCGCCAGGTCCCCGACATCGCCGAGCTCACCGACGAGGAGCGGGACGACTTCGCCACCACTTACCTCGACGTGCTCGGCCGCCTCGATCGGCTCTACGACAAGCCGCTGCCCTACATCGCCGCCTGGCACCAGGCGCCGGTGAACACCGGGCGCGATCTGTCGTGGCTGCACCTGGAGCTGTTCTCGGTGCTGCGCAGCGCGGACAAGCTCAAGTACCTCGCCGGTTCCGAGTCGGGCATGGCGGTCTGGATCAACGACGCGACTCCGGAGCAGATCGCCGCTCGCCTCCGATGAGGGTCCGGCCGCCGTTCGCCTGCGGGCAGGGGCGCGGTCCTGATCCGAACCACCCGTGATCGATGTCGATCCCGTCGGGTCAAGTCCTGACCGGAACTGGTCACGTCCCTCGGTCCGCATCCTGCCCTTCGGCCGGTTCGGCCGAGGTGGGTGAGGACGATCATGGGACTTATCATGCGTGCCCACAGTCAGATCTCAGGCACTTCTCAGATGCCCGGAGCACAGTGGGAGCCATGACCGAACACACCCCGGAATCCGGTGACAAGCCGGAAGAGCCGAAGCCGAGCGGAGAAGGCCTCGGCGCGGGCGACACCCCTCCATCCGGGGTGCCGTCCCAGCCACAGAACGCCCAGCCCGGCCCGTCCCAGCAGCCGACCCAGCCCGCCCAGCCGCAGGGCCAGCCCGTCGGGCCGTACGGGACCCAGCAATACCCGTACGGCATGCACCAGCAGCCGCAGCAGACCCAGCAGCACGCGCAGCACCCCTGGCCCGGGTACGCCTCCGGTCAGGCGACGCAGCAGAGGAAGTCCGGTCGCGGTCTGGTGACAGGCGTGGCCGCGCTGGCGCTGGTGTGCGGGCTGGTCGGAGGCGGTGTCGGCGGGTTCGTCGGGTACCAGCTCGGCGGTGACAGCAGCACCGGCGCCAGCGCGCTCGACGAGTCCAAGCCCGCCCGCAGCGCCAGCACCGCACCCCAGGGATCCGTCCAGCAGGTCGCGCAGAAGGTCCTCCCGAGCGTCGTGCAGATCCAGATCGCGAGCGCGCAGGGCTCCGGAGAGGGATCGGGCATCGTGCTCAGCAGTGACGGCCTCATCCTCACCAACAACCACGTCGCCGAGGGCGCCCAGAGCGGACGACTCACCGCGCTGTTCCACGACAGCCGCACCGCGCCGGTGCGCGTCGTGGGCACCGACCCGAAGTCCGACCTGGCGGTGGTCAAGGCCGACATCACCGGGCTGACCCCGGCCGAGCTCGGCCGCAGCGATGATCTGCCCGTCGGTTCGCAAGTCGTGGCCATCGGTTCGCCCTTCGGCCTGTCCGGCACGGTGACCAGCGGGATCATCAGCGCCAAGGACCGCCCGGTGCGCGCGGGCGGCGAGTCGGGCAGCCAGGACACGGTGCTCAACGCGCTGCAGACCGATGCCGCGATCAACCCCGGCAACTCCGGTGGCCCGCTGGTCGACATGGACGGTCGGGTCGTCGGCATCAACTCCGCGATCTACAGCCCCGGCACCGGCCAGGAGCAGGCCGGCTCGGTCGGTCTGGGCTTCGCGATCCCGATCGACCAGGCCCGCCGCATCGCCAACGAGCTCAAGGAGACGGGCTCCGCCACTCAGACCACGCTCGGCGTGACGATCACCAACGCCGACCAGCCCGGAGCGCAGGTCCGCGACGTGGTCCCGAACGGACCCGCCCAGGCAGCCGGGATCAAGCCGGGCGATGTGATCACCAAGATCGACGACCGGGCCATCCTCGACCCGGACGCCCTGGTCGCGGCGGTTCGCTCGCACAACCCCGGTGACCGCGTCCGGTTCACCATCGGCGGCTCCGGCGGGGAGCGCACGGTCGACGTGACGCTCACCGGCCAGAAGGGCTGACCCCCTGATCACGTCGGCCGAGTTCCCGCGACTCATGCCCCCTTCCTGCGTCGCGGGACCGGCCGACGTGTCCCGAACCGCCTGAAGAACTCCTGCTGCGTGGCGGTGCGATGAGCGGACGCTCGAACGCCGCCTGGCTCCGGGCCGCGACTGAGCACGGCGCTGCGGTCGTTCTCGCCAGGCGACGTCTGAGGACCCGCGGCGTCGCTAGTGGCGGGTAGATTTGACGATCGATCGACATCTGGGGAGACCATGTCCGACAGAACGAACACCGTGACCGGCATCGCGCCGAAATTGGTGGACCTCACCGACTCCTATGAACTGACCGAACCCGACCTTGGCACTACGGTTACCGGCATGGAACGCAGCGCGCAGCGGCTGGGGCGGGCTCTCGTGGTCGTGGTGGACGACCGGGTCGCCCAAGGGGAGCAGGAAGACAACATCGGTCCACTGGTGACCGAGTTGCTGGAAGAAGCCGGATTCATCGTCGACGGAACCGTCGCGGTGGCCGGTGAGACGGTGGACATCCGCAACGCGCTGAACACCGCGGTGATCGGCGGCGTAGACGTGGTGATCACGGTCGGCGGCACCGGGGTGTCGCCCCGGGACGTCACCCCGGACGCGACCGCCGGGGTGCTGGACCGGCCGATCCCCGGCATCGCCGAGGCACTTCGGGCCTCCGGACTGGCCGCGGGTGCGG
This sequence comes from Saccharopolyspora aridisoli, assembly GCF_004348445.1. Classification (GTDB taxonomy): domain Bacteria; phylum Actinomycetota; class Actinomycetes; order Mycobacteriales; family Pseudonocardiaceae; genus Saccharopolyspora; species Saccharopolyspora aridisoli. The sequence continues at coordinate 114,554 of NZ_SMKV01000003.1, forward strand.
TCGACGCCGGGGTGTCGCGCGGTCTCGTCGGTGTTTCGGGCAGCACGCTGGTGGTGAACCTGTCCGGTTCGCGGGCCTCGGTCCGCGACGGCATGGCGACCCTGACGCCCCTGGTGGCCCACGTGATCGAGCAGCTCTCGGGACTCGACACCCCCTGACCGGGAACGACAACGGTGGCGGCTCCCGCGCGGGAGCCGCCACCGTTGTTCGTCGAGCCGATCAGCGGGGCTTGGGGCCGCCGGGGTCGTCCGGCCCCTTGTCCCGCGAACCGTTGGAGCCGGGGCCGGGGTCGTCCTCGGCGGAATCCCCGTTCGAGGAGTTCCGCTTGAGCACGCCCTCCACCTTGCCGCTCACGGACTCGATCTGGTCGTGGTATTTGCCGCCGGTGGCCTTGTCCAAGTTCGACTTGGCGGCATCGAGCCCCTTGGCGGCGCTGGGGCCCGCCTTCTCGGCGAGCTCTCCCGCCTTGCCCTTGGCTTGACCGGCCAGTTCCTTGGCCTTGTCGAGGAAACTCATCGCAGCCTCCCTGCGTCGCTGTCTCCCGCGACGGCGAGACACGCACTCACTGTAACCGATATCACACGAGGTGATACCGGTCCGTGCGCGAACCGCCGCGAGCGAGGCAGGATGGACAGGTGACCAGCGAATCCCCTCAGGGCACGTCCGAACGCGAGAAGCGTCGCAGGCTCGCCGAGATCTTCGGAGACGTGCTGCCGGAGACGACCTCTGACGACCGTCCCGAGACGACCTCGGCGAACACCCGCGAGAGCTGGTACCGCGAGAACCGGCCGCCGCACCACGACGCTCGATAGGACGTCAGTTGCGCGAAGCGGCCTGGCCGTTGCCGGTGCTCGTGGTGGCCTGCTCGTCGGTGGCCAGGCCCTCGATCCGCGGCAAGCCCTGCTCGGCGCGCAGCAGGTTGCGGATTTCCAGCAGCAGCTCCACGTCGGTGGGCTCGGACTGGCCCTCTTCCTCGCCCTTCTTGCGGCGCTCGGAAATCTTGTTCATCGGAACGACGAACAGGAAGTAAACGACCGCCGCCGTGATGAAGAACGTGATCACGGCGTTGATCACCGTGGCGAAGTCGATCGTCGAGGCCTTGTTGCCTGCGACGATCTCGATGCTCAGGCCTGTGACGTTCCCGCCGCCGGTGGCCGCGATGAGCGGCTTGATGATGCTGGTGGTGAACGCCGTGACCAGGGCGGTGAAAGCGCTACCGACGACAACCGCGACCGCGAGGTCGATGATGTTGCCGCGCATCAGGAAGTCCTTGAATCCCTTGAGCACGTGGGAACTCCTCTCGGAAGAATGCGAGTCCGGTTTCCCGGATCGATGTTCGCGCCGCATTCGCCGCGGATCCGCGCGGGCGCGGGCACTGGAGGGCAGCGTAACGGTGGCCGAATGGGTCGAAGCGATTGCTCATCCGCTGGGCCGTTTCAGGTGGCGGCTGCGGCTATGTCCACAACGGAGTGATGGCTGATGGCCAGAACGAGGGCCAGCAGCAGGAGGACTGCAGCCGTGATCCGGCGCAGCCACAGCACGCCGCGCCTGCTCGGCAGCAGGTTGCGGAGCCGGTCGAGCGGCGTGGGATCGAGCCGGGAGTTTGCGGGCATGTCGCCCCCTCGTGCCTTCGGAGAGATCGGACGCGTTCGAAGTTAGGGACGTGCCCGGTGGCGAGGAAGGGGGAAGCGCGGATCTGTGGATGGATTCGGCGCCGGTGGACAACTCGTTTCACCCGGAAGGCACAACGAATGCGAGTGTCATTCGCATGACAAAACCGCCGGCCACATTCGAGTGACCGGCGGTTGAATTGTGCGGGATCAGGAAGCCGCGGCGGTGGTGCTGCTGCTCGACGACGAGCTGGAAGCCGACGATCCCGACGAGGTCGAGCTCGACGAGGAGGACGCACCGGAGTCCGAGGAGTTCGACGAGGAGGACGCACCGGAGTCCGAGGAGCTCGAACCGCTCGTGCTCGAGGAGGACGACCGGTTGTCGGTCCGGTAGAAGCCGCTGCCCTTGAACACGATGCCGACGGCGTTGAACAGCTTGCGGAGTCGGCCGTTGCACTGCGGGCACTCGGTGAGGGAGTCCTCGCTGAACGATTGCACCTGCTCGAACTGATGGTCACATTCGGTGCAGGCGTACTGATATGTGGGCACGGCCGCGAACCTCCGAAATCTGGGCTTGGCACTCAAACCACGGGAGTGCTAACCCGATAATGCTAGACAACGGGTGTCCAGTGCAAACAGTGCTACGTCACATCGGCAGCCTCACGACCCCGCGCGCGGGCGTGACGACGCTGGTCATCCGCACGTCGTGGTCCTCACCGGGCAGCGATGAGACGAATTCGGAATCCCGCACCACGCCCAGCAGCTCCGCCGCCGGGTCGCGCAGCACCAGCGACCGGTCGTAGTGGCCGGCGCCGCGCCCGAGTCGGACGCCCTGGTGGTCGACGCCCAGCGCGGGGACCAAGATCACGTCCGCCCGGCCGATCGCCGCAGCGCCGAGCCGCTCGCCCGCAGGTTCCAGCAGTCCGAAAGCAGCCGGTCGCAGCGAGTCGGGGCCCGTGTACTCGGCCCACTCCAGCGGCTGCCTGCCCGCCACGATCGGCAGCAGCACCCGCAGACCCGCTTCGCGCAGCACCGACGGGAGGTCCGCTCCCGGCTCCGGGCCGACGGGCACGTAGGCGGCCACCACGCTCAGCTCGCGCTGGGCCAGCCAGCCCAGCAAGTTCGACAGGAGTGCCTGGTCGTCGGCTTTCCGAGCTGGTTCGTCCAGCTCGTCGCGTTGGAGCAGGAGTCGGCTCCGCCATTGCGCTTTCGACGTACGAAATTCATCCAGTGAGCTCACGGGTTCACTGTAGGTTTGACCGATAAGCTGCGGCGTCATGAGCAGCCCGACAAGCACGCCGACCGCGTTCCGGACCGCCATCGTGCCAGCGGCAGGACTGGGAACCAGGTTCCTGCCCACCACGAAAGCGGTGCCCAAGGAGTTGCTCCCGGTCGTGGACACCCCCGGGATCGAGCTGGTGGCGGCCGAGGCGGCCGAGGCCGGTGCGCGGCGCATGATCATCGTCACGTCGCCCGACAAGGGCGCGGTCGCCGACTACTTCCAACCCAGCCCGGAGCTGGAGCAGACCCTCAAGGCCCGCGGCAAGGACGACCTGCTGGCCAAGGTGCACCGCGCCTCGGAGCTGATCGAGGCCGAGACCGCGCTGCAGGAGAAGGCCCTCGGCCTCGGACACGCCGTGGGTTGCGCCGAGTCCGCCCTCGCCGACGACGATGACGCGGTCGCCGTGCTGCTGCCCGACGACCTGGTGCTGCCGACCGGGGTGCTGAAGCGGATGGCCGAGGTCCGCGCCCGCTACGGCGGCAGCGTGCTGTGCGCCTTCGACGTACCCCGGGACAAGATCTCCGCCTACGGCGTCTTCGACGTCGCCGACACCGACGCCGACGACGTCAAGATCGTCAACGGCATGGTCGAGAAACCCGCCCCGGGCGACGCGCCGTCGACGCTGGCCGCCGCCGGGCGATACCTGCTGGACCGGGCCATCTTCGACGCGCTGCGCCGCATCGAGCCCGGCGCCGGTGGCGAACTCCAGCTCACCGATGCCGTAGCGTTGCTGATCTCCGAGGGACACCCGGTTCACGTCGTGGTCCATCACGGTGGGCGACACGACTTGGGAAACCCTGGCGGTTTCCTGAAAGCTGCGGTGGACTTCGCGCTAGCGGATCCCGAGTACGGGCCGGACCTGCGGGACTGGCTCGCCGACCGGATCGACAGAAGCTGATGCCGAGCGCCGGGTAGGCCGACCCCGGCACCGGTGAGGAGCGGGGGAGAGGCGACAGCCATGAGGTCAGTGGACGAGCAGCTGGCGCGCGTGCTCACGGCCGCCGTCCGGCCCGCCCCAGTTCGGGTGGCGATCTCGGAGGCGCAGGGACTGCTGTGCGCCGAAGAGGTCGTGGCCGAACGGGCGCTGCCCGGATTCGACCAGGCCGCGGTCGACGGCTACGCGGTGCGCAGCGTCGACGTGCAGACGGCCGCCGAGGAGTCGATCGTGCTCCCGGTGGTCGGGGAGATCCCGGCCGGTTCGCGGCAGCCGCGCAGGCTGCAGCCCGGACAGGCGGTGCGGGTCGCCACCGGCGCCCCGTTGCCGACCCTCGCCGACGCCGTCGTCCCGCTGGGCCACACCGACGAGCACCCGGCCAAGATCACCGTGCAGCAGCCGGTCCCGTCGGCGGCGTTCGTCCGCCGCACGGGTGAGGACGTGCAGACCGGGGACGTCGCCGTGCGGCGTGGGGCGCCCATCGGCTCCGCCCAGGTCGGACTGCTGGCCGCGGTGGGCCGCGACAAGGTGCTGGTGCACCCACGTCCCCGGGTCTCGATCATCTCCCTGGGGGACGAGCTCGTCGACGTCGACCGCACGCCCGGCCAAGGTCAGGTTTACGACGTCAACTCCTACGCCCTCGCCGCCGCCGCGCGCGACGCCGGAGCCGAGGTCACCCGTGTCGGCATCGCCAGCAACGACCCGCGCCGGTTGCGCGAGGTCGTCGAAGGACGGCTGCTGCTGTCGGAGATCGTGGTGATCGCGGGCGGCGTCGGCGGTGCCGCAGGCGGTGACGTGCGCTCGGCGCTGGCCGACCTCGGCTCCCTCGACGACGACCGGGTGGCGATGCAGCCCGGCTCGGTGCAGAGCTTCGGTCGGCTCGGCCCGGACGAGATCCCGACGTTCGTGCTGCCCGGCAACCCGGTCAGCGCGCTGGTGGTCTTCGAGGTGCTGGTCCGGCCGCTGATCCGCTCGGCGCTGGGCAAGGAGAACCCGAACCGCCGCAGCGTCTCCGCCGAACTGCTCTCGCCGATCACCGCGACCAAGGGTCGTCGCGGGTTCCTGCGGGGACAGCTGCTGCGCGACCCCAAGAACGGCTCCTACCTGGTGCAGCCGTTGGGCACCTCCGGTTCGCACCTGCTGGCGTCGCTGGCCGAGGCGAACTGCTTGATCGTCGTGGAAGAGGACATCACGGAGGTCGCGGCGGGCGAGGACGTGCAGGTGCGGTTCCTCTCGCAGCGTTCGTGAGCGCGGATGCAGCCCACCGACTCTGATGGGTTCCCGATCGGGCGCCACCCCGGCTGGCCCGCGCGGCTCGGTCCGCTGCGGACCGAGCGCGGCACCGTGGCCCTGCGCCCGCTCCGGCTCCGCGATGCCGGGCTCTGGAGCCGGACCCGCCTGCAGGACCGCGACTACCTGCAGAAGTGGGAGCCGACCGCCCTCGGCGGCTGGCGGGAGCGCAACTCGCCCTCGGCTTGGCCTGCCCAGTGGGCGGCGCTGCGCGGCATGGCCCGCCGAGGCCAGGCGTTGCCGTTCGCGATCGTCGTCGACGGCGAGTTCGCAGGGCAGCTGACCATCGGCAACGTCGTTCGCGGTGCACTGCGCTCGGCGTGGGTCGGGTACTGGGTGGCCAGCAGGGTGGCCGGTGGGGGAGTGGCCCCGGCGGCTGTGGCGCTGGCCGTCGATCACTGCTTCGGTCCGGTCGGGCTGCACCGGCTGGAGGCCACGGTCCGGCCGGAGAACGACCGCAGCATCCGGGTGCTGGAGAAGTCCGGCTTCCGCCGCGAAGGGCTGTTCCAGCGGTACCTCGACGTCGCGGGCGCCTGGCGGGACCACTACGTCTACGCCCTGACCACCGAGGAAGTCCCCGACGGAGCCGTCGCCCGCTTGGTCCGCTCCGGCGGCGCCACCCGCTCCTGACCTCTGAGAGCGAACGCACACTTACCACTGATCTGCGGCAACCCGGGTCGGGGTTGGGACGGATGGTCGTTCGAACGAGCGCATTCGGCGGTACGGAAGGCGACACGCCCGGTGTCGGTGTTGCTCGTGACTGCTCTGTTCGTGCGGTTCTGTAGTCGAAGGCACAACTGATGCGCGGCGTGGCTGCGAGACACGAGTGACTGATGTGACTAGCGTGGCGATCGCAGACTTGTGCACTGCCGGTGCCAGGGGAGGTGGCGACGAATGCCGAGCTCATTGATCTTCGCTGCGCTGGCGGCGGCCTGGTTGGTCGTCCTGGTGCCGATGTTCGCCCGCCGCCGGCAGGAAGTGTCCAAGACCACCGATTCCGCGCTCGCCGCCCGAGTCGTGCGACGCGGCAGCGATCGGCGACCGGCGAGGTCGGAAGCCGCGACAACCGACAGGGTGGAGGTCGGGATGCCTGAACCCGGGCTGGACGTGGACGAGCAGGACGAGACCTTCGAGGAGCACGACGAGGACTGGCGCCCCGTCAACAGCGAGGACGTCCGGGCCGGGCGCCGCTACCGTCCTGGCCGTGGCGGCTACGACCCCGAAGCCGCGGCGCTGGTCGCCCGCGCCAAGTACGCCCGCAGGCAGCGCATCGTCCTCACGATGCTGCTGCTCGCGGTCACCACCGGGCTGCTCGCCGCGCTGCTGTGGCCAGTCCTGTGGTGGGGGCACGCCGTCGTCGACCTGTCGCTGGTCGGCTACCTCACCTACCTGCGCAGGCAGGTCCGCATCGAAGAGGGCATCCGGGCCCGTCGCCTCGCCCGCATCAACGGCGAACGCGACGACGTGGAGCCCGAAGAGGACGAGGTCGACTACGACGAGCGCGACGACTCCCGCCGCGACGACCTCGACGATGACTACGACTACACCGGTGACCCGGAGTTCGACGAGCTCGGCGAGTTCATCGAGGACTACGAGGACGAGGTCGCCGAGGGCCGCAGGCCGGATCCCGTCCCCGCCCAGGACCGCGCAGCCGACATCCGTCCCGTCGTCCCCGGCGTCCGCGTCGAGATCGACGATGAAGACCCGGTCTTCGACGAGCTCGACGAGCGCGCCTGGGAGCCCTACCGGAGGGCAGCGGGCGAGTGATCCCCGCGAAGAGGGGGGTGCCGCAAGGGCCTGGTGCGGGACTTGCTAAGCTTCCCGCACAACGAAGCCGGAGGGCTTGAACCTCTGGTGAGGGGCTGTAGCGCAGTTGGTAGCGCGTCTCGTTCGCATCGAGAAGGTCAGGGGTTCGATTCCCCTCAGCTCCACATAACATCGAGAACGCCCTGCTCAACGCGGGGCGTTCTCTTTTTCGCGTCGTTCCACATCTTTCTGGGGGAGCGGCTTGCCCAAGCCTCTGCGGTTCGGTGGTCGCTCTTCTTTCGCCCCTCGTCTTTGGCGTCGTCCCTGGCCTGTTCATTGACCAGAGAGTCGGGTCGTGGACCAGCCTCGCAGCAATACGAACAGGGTCCTGTCCGCGTTCCTGCAGGTGCGCTCCACCCTCACGTGCAGCGGGGGGTGTGGGACGTGGTTGCTCCGTAGTGGTCCGTGCATGTCGCGGCGAAATACCGGCGATCGAGCAATCCGCTGACCAGCGAGTCATCCGGTCCGCCTGAGCTCATGACCGCGCTGAACTCGACATCGCGTGGCCGCGTTCGATTACCGTGGCTGACGTGACTCCTCCTCGCCTCCTCATGCGGTACCTCCCTGCGTTCCTGAGGGCCGATGTGCGGTGCGAGGACGTCGAGGGGAGGGTGCTCGCGGACCTGACGCGAGTCGTCGTCGCCGCGGTGGTGGTGCTGGCGAACCTGATCGGGACCGTGGCGGTCCTCGCGCTCAACCTCGTCGTCATCCCGCTGCCGCCGGACGGGATGCTGTCCAACGGCTTCTACATCCTGGCCGCGGGCGCGTACCTGCTGTTCGCGGCGCTGATCGGTGTCATCGCGGGGATCCGGGGGCAGCGGGGTCTCAACCGGTGGCTCGCCTCCGGTGGTCCGGGCACCGCCCAGCTGCGAGCGGCGGTCCTGCGGCTGCCGTTGCGGGTGTTCTGGCTGCAGGTGTGGTTGTGGATCGGCGGCGCCGTCGTGTTCGCCGTCTTCGAGGCGAGTCGTGACGTCGAACGCGGCCTGTGGGTGGGTGTCATCGTGGTCCTCACCGGCGTGACCACGGCCGCGTGCGCCTACCTGCTGACCGAGCGGTTGCTCCGCCCCGCCGCGGCGCGGCTGCTCACCGGAGTCGATCCGAACGACCTGCGAGTCGGTCGTGGTGTGGCGGTGCGCAGCGTCCTGGCGTGGGCGCTGGGCAGCTGCGTGCCGATGGCGGGGTTGTTCATGCTGGGGCTGCGGACTTTGGCCCCCTCCCAGGTGACCGACACCCAGCTGGCCGTGGCCATGGTCGTGCTGGCCGGCACGGCGCTGGTGGTCGGCATGCACACCGTGTACCTGGCCGCTCGGGCCACGGCTGACCCGATCAACGGGGTCGCCGATGCCCTGGCCGAGGTGCGGAGGGGACGTTTCGACATCCGGATTCCCGTTTACGACGGCACCGAGATCGGGCGGCTGCAGTCCGGGTTCAACGAGATGGTCGTGGGTTTGGCGGAACGGGAGCAGATTCGATCCGCATTCGGCACCTACGTCGATCCAGCCATTGCCGAGCACATCCTTCGGGAGGGCACCGATCTCGCCGGTGAGGAGGTGGAGGTGTCGATCATGTTCATCGACATCCGCGACTTCACCGGACTTTCCGAGACCATCTCCGCGACCGAGATCGTCGGCACGATCAACCGGCTCTTCGAGCGAGCGGTACCGGTGATCCGCGAACACGGCGGTCACGTGGACAAGTTCGTCGGGGACGGGTTGCTCGCGGTGTTCGGCGCGCCCCGGCGCATCGCCGACCACCCGAGGCAAGCGCTGCTGGCGGCCTTGGCGATCGCGGCGGCCGTGCGCGAGGAGTTCGGCGGTGGTCTGTCGGTGGGGATCGGGGTCAACACCGGTGTCGTCGTCGCAGGCAACGTCGGTGGCGCGGGGCGGTTCGAGTTCTCCGTCATCGGTGATCCGGTGAACGTCGCCGCGCGGATCGAGGCCGCGACCCGGCAGACCGGCGACACCATCCTGATCTCGGAGCGCACCCGCGAGTTGGTCGCGGGCGCTCCGGCGGGGCTCGTCGAACGGCCGGACGTGGAGCTGAAGGGGAAGTCGGAACCGGTATCCCTGTACGCCGTGCACGTGTAGCGGTTGGTCGCGGTTCACTCGCGAAAATCACGTATTTCAATAAGCCGATTCGAGCGGGTTCACATTTATCTGTCGGATTGTTGCCCTCGTCTTGCGCATTCAACGGTGAACGTGCGGTTGCGTTTCATAAATGTTCAGGTGTGATGATTTCGGTCCTTTTGGGGGTATGGAAAGACTCGTCCAGAACGGCAGACTTCGGGATCGATCACGAGAGAGGATCGGCTGCCCAAAGAGGTGGTCCCGTTTGTCTCTGGAGGTATCCCACATGGTTTCTCGTCGGCGGTTTCTCGGTTATTCCGCTGCGGCCCTCACCGCACCGTTCTGGGCCCAGGCGATCAGCGCTCCATTCGCCTCGGCGGCGCCCGAGAGCATGAAGTTCGTGCTGCAGAACAACTCGGGCGGTCCGGCCAACGCCTACATCGCCGGATTCTCGGACGCCGAGAAGAAGGCCGTTTTCATCAAGGCGGACGGCACTCCGTACTTCCCCGAGGCGGGAGGCCCGGAGCCGGCGCCGATCGGCGACGACGTGGCCATCCCGGTCGACGGCACCGTCGAGGTCACCGTGCCCCGCATGTACGGCGCTCGCGTGTACTACTCCCTCAACGACACCCTGGAGTTCCAGGTCGTCCAGGGCGCCGACGGCACGACCTCGGTCGTGCACCCGAACTTCGTCTCCAGCGAAGACCCGAACTTCGGCAAGGACTGGACGTTCGCGGAGTTCACCCTCAACGCCGAGCAGCTCTACGCCAACATCAGCTACGTCGACTTCGTCGCCGCCCCGATCGGGTTGCACCTGACCACCACCGGCAGCGGTGAGCAGAGCGTCCCCGGCATGCCCACCGGTGGCATGGACAAGGTCGCCGAGAGCCTCAGGGGCATGGGCGGCAACTGGGCCACGCTGGTGCAGGAGACCAACGGCAAGGTCGTGCGGGTGCTCAACCCGAACCACCGGGCCGCCGACTTCGAGGGCTACATGGAGCCCTACGTCGACGAGGTCTACGCCAAGTACGCGGGCGAGTCGCTGTTCGTCGACACCCAGCGCGAAGACCTCGGCATCATCGAGGGCAAGGTCGAGGGGGAGGAGCTGGTGTTCGGCGCGGAGCGCTTCGCCAAGCCGTCCTCGGTGGACATCTGGGGTTGCAACAGCGGTCCGTTCGCCAACAACCCGGGCAGCGACTCGCAGGAGCGCCTGGCGATCGTGCCGCGGCTGGCGGCGGCGTTCAACCGCACGACGCTGCTGATCAACCCCAACCAGCCGCACGAGGAAGACCCGGCGACGTTCTACCAGAACGACATCACCAACCACTACGCGCGCGTGGTGCACGAGAACCTGCCCGACGGCAAGGGTTACGCGTTCGCCTACGACGACGTGAGCTCCAACGCCGGCGAGGACCACAGCGGCAAGGTCAACGCGGGTGACCCCGAGGTGTTCACCCTGACCCTCAACGCCCTGCGCTGACGAGCTTGATCCCAGGATCAGCTCGCTCGGCGGTGCGGTAGCGGAGCTCGTCACCCCGGCTCCGGGCGCCGCTCCTGATGCGCGCCAACGGCGTCCTCACCGGACGGCGTCCGAGAACCCGCGGCGGCGCGAGCTGCGAAGGTGGTTCAGGCGCCTCGCGGCTGCGCAGCGCAGTCCAGTGCGCAACGGCGGCCGACCCACGACGTGGGTCGGCCGCCGTTTTCGTCGGCTGGGCTCGGGGGCTCGGTGGGTGTTGCGCAAGAATGAACGGCGTGGACGGTTCTGTGATCAGGGATGACGCTTCGCGCAAGCGCGGTCGCAAGCAGCAGCGCCCGGACCCGCAGGAGAGCCCGGTCGCGGAGTTCGCCTGGCAGCTGTGCGAGTTGAAGGACGCCGCGGGCGACCCGTCTTACGACCGGATGCGCAGCGAGTTGGGTGCCGCGGCGTCGAAGTCGGCGCTGTCGGCGGCGGCGCGCGGCAAGGACTTGCCGTCGTGGGAGACGACGTGGGAGTTCGTCCGCTGCCTCGCGGTCGGGGTGCTCGGCCAGGACGAGAACACCGCGCGCCGGGAGTGGTCGAGGCGCTGGGAGTCAGCGCGGACCGTTCCCGAACCTGATCCCGAACCTCCCCGACCGGAATCCCGGTGGTGGCCGAAGTGGCTGGTCGCGGGCGTCGTCGGGGTTGTCGTGGCGGCCGGTGCGGTCTGGTGGTGGTGGCCGGAGGAGCGCCCGATTCCCGGGGACGCGTCGTTGATGCTCAGCGAAACCGTCCCGGACGGCACCGAATTCGCGATGCGGCAGAACTTCGCCAAGACCTGGGAGGTCCGCAACGTCGGCCGGGAACCGTGGGAGGGGCGGTACCTGGCGCAGGTCTTCCGCGAGGGCGACGCGGCGTGCACCGCTCCGCAACGTGTCTCGGTCGGCGACGTGGCGCCCGGCGAGACCGTCACGCTCGCTGTTCCGGTCTTCACCGGGAACGAACCCGGACGCTGCAAGATCGCGTGGAAGATGGTCGACGAGGACGGTCGGCAGTACTTCCCCGAGGACCTCCGTCCCGTCTTCTTCGACATCCGAATCCGACCGTGACCCCGCGGGGGACTCCCCGGCACCCCCTGTCGGCCGAGGAGTCCCGCCCGGGTCGTCACCCACGTTATTCGCCCCGGCGGCCGAACCCCACGGATCAATGGGCGTACCTGCACCCCGAGCCATTTCCTGAAGTCTTCGCAGCTCACCGCTTTGGCCAACCTCGCCTCGCGGTCAAAGCCCGAGTTCGCGGGCCTTGCGGATCGTCAGGGTCGCGGCGGGCGACCGCGGCGCGCAGGTCCACGGCGAACGTCCAGGCGTGGTGCGCGTGGTCCTCTCAACGGCCAGGTCCTGCGCGCCAACGGCGGCATCATCTGACGCACCGCCGCGCCTCCGCCTCTCCCCGGGTTCGCCGGATCACGGCGGTTTCCGGTGTTGGCTGGGTCAGGGGCGACTTCCGGGTAGAGTCAAGTCAACGGTGTTGACTTCGCTCGTGGAGGTGCTCGGTGGGAGACGTGCTGAGCGGTAGGAGCTCGATCGCGGAGTGGCTCAGCCACCCCGAGGGGAGGCCGCTGATCGAGGAGGTGCTGGCCGACTCGGGCCGCGACGCCGAGGCGCTGGCGCCGGTGAGCGGGATGCCGCTCGAGCAGTTGGTCGAGATCAGCCAGGGTGCGTTCAGCCGCGAGGCCGTCGTCGACATGGTGCTGCGGGTCAACGGCGGGGTCATGCCCGAGGTCGAGGGCGTCGCGTCCGGCTGGCAGGAACGCCTCGTGCCCGGACGCTTCGAGGGCAAGACCGTCATCGTCACCGGTGCCGCCTCCGGCATCGGACGCGCCACCGCCTCGCGCATCGCGCGCGAGGGCGGCCGGATCGTCGCCGCCGACATCAACTCCGGACCGCTCGACGAGCTCAAGACCGATCTGCCCTGCGCGGTCACGGTGGCCGGGGACATCTCGCAGGCCGCCGACGTCGAGCGGATCATCGCCGCCGCAGGCGAGCGGATCGACGGGCTCGCCAACGTCGCCGGGGTCATGGACGACTTCAGCCCGCTGCACGAACTCGACGACGCCGTCTGGGAACGCGCCTTCAGGGTCAACGTCGACGGCCTGATGCAGCTCACGCGTGCCGCTCTGCCGTCGATGTTGGCGGCGGGCAGCGGTTCCATCGTCAACGTCGCCTCCGAAGCCTCGCTGCGCGGCAACGCCGCCGGCGTCGCCTACACCGCCTCCAAGCACGCGGTTCTCGGCATCACCCGCAACACCGCCTTCATGTACGGGCCGTCCGGGATCCGGGTCAACGCGGTCGCGCCGGGCGGGGTGGCCACCGGCATCAGCGCGTCGATCGGGGAGATGTCGGAGTTCGGCAGGCAGCGCACGAGCGGGTTCATGGGGCTGATGCCGCCGGTCGCGACGGCGCCGCAGCTGGCCGCCTCGATCACCTTCCTGCTCAGCGACGACGCGGTGAACCTCAACGGCGCGGTCCTGCCCTCCGACGGCGGGTGGTCGGTGCAGTGATCACGGCGTGAGCAGTCGCTGCAGCAGCGCTCCGTAGCGTTCGACCAAGCCGGTGCGGTCGGCGGCCAGCCGCTGGTCGCCGACCACCCACAGCGCGTAGAGCAGGCCGCCCACCAAGGCTGCGGCCGAGCGTGCGCGGTCCTCGGCGTCCGGGCCGCGCATCCGAACCCGCAGCGGTTGCACGAACGACGTCTCGTGGATCTCGCGCAGCCGCGCGGCGATCTGCGGGTTGCCGCTGCCCTGCACCATCGCCAGGTAGATCGCGCGGCTGCGGCTGTCGGAGTCGAGCAGCACCTCGACGAACCGCGAACCCAGCTGCTCCAGCGGCACGTCCAGCAGCGGTTCGTCGTCGATGCTCAGGTGCATGGTGTCCAGGAACAGCAGCTCCTTGCTGCCGAAGTGCCGGATCACCAGAGCCGGGTCGGTGGCGGCCAGCGAAGCGATGTCGCGGACCGAGGTGTCGGCGTAGCCGTGCGCGGTGAACAGCCGGGTCGCGGCGTCGCGGATCGCCTCGCGCGTCTGGTGTCCGGACCTCCTGGCCATGTCGCGGAGGATATCGGCACGACCCTTCGGCGTGACCTCTCCCGCGTAGGCTTCAAGGCACCACAGTGGAGGGGGCGGGAAGCGTGCAGATCGACATCAACACGCCGCAGTCGGCGCGGATCTGGAACTACTGGCTCGGCGGCAAGGACCACTACGCGGTCGATCGCGAGGCCGGGGACGCTGTGATCGCGCACATCCCGGACATCCCGGAAGGTGCCCGCGCTGAGCGCGCGTTCCTCGTGCGCGCCGTGCGTCGGCTCGTGGAGACCGAGGGCTTGCGGCAGTTCCTCGACGTCGGAACCGGTCTGCCGACCGCCAACAACACCCACGAGGTCGCCCAGCGCCTCGATCCCGAGAGCCGCATCGTCTACGTCGACAACGACCCGACCGTGCTCGCGCACGCTCGCGCGCTGCTGACCAGCACTCCCGAGGGCGCGACCGACTACCTCGACGCCGACATGCGGCAGCCCGGGGACATCATCGAGGCGGCCAAGCGGACCCTGGACTTCAGTCGGCCGATCGGTCTGATGATGCTCGGCGTGGTCAACCACCTGATGGACGACGAGGAAGCGTACCGGGTGGTGCGCGAGCTGGTCGACGCGCTGCCCGAGGGCAGTTTCCTCGTGCTCACGCACTCATCCGCCGAGGTGCACGGCGAGCCGATGCTGCGCGCGATGCGGGAGACCACCGAGCGCGGCGGCACGCCGATCCGGGCGCGCACCGCCGCCGAGATCGAGGGCCTGTTCGCGGGCACCGAGCTGCTGGAACCCGGCGTGGTCAGCTGCTCGCAGTGGTGCCCGGACACCCCAGGCGAGCCCAAGCCCGTCTACCTCTTCGGAGGCGTCGGCCGCATCGGCTGACGCCGCGGATTCTTCTGCTCCAGGGGAGGAGTGCACCCAGAGCAGAAGAATATCTTTCGTACATGCGGACGATCGGCTGAAGTATCTTGCTCGAAACACGGCCTTCTGTGTAATTCTTGTCGTGTGCGTGAGACCCGCGCACACGCAGCCGGGAGGCCGAATCATGACCGCTCAGCACGAGACCGTTTCGACCGCAGTCCCCGCCCAGCGGACCGGAACCGACCCCGTAGCCGCGCTGAAAGCGCAGGTCACCGGCGACCTGATGGACATCGTCGTGGATCTCGACGCCGGCGAGGGCTGCCGCCTCCGCGACGTGCGCGACGGCACCGAGTACCTCGACCTGACGATGTTCTTCAGCTCCGCGCCGCTCGGGCACGGACACCCAGGCCTGCGCACGCCGGAGTTCGAGGACGCCCTGCTGCGCGTCTCGCGGGTCAAGCCGTCCAACCCCGACTTCGCCACCGAGGAGCAGGCGCGCTTCGTCGATGCCTTCCAGCGGGTCGTCGGGATCCCCGAGCTCCCGCTGCTGTTCTTCATCGACGGCGGAACCCTCGCCGTGGAGAACGCCCTCAAGGTCGCATTCGACTGGAAGACCAAGGTCAACGCGCGACGCGGTGTCGCCGTGCGCGGCAGCCGCGTGATGCACCTGGAGAAGGCGTTCCACGGGCGCAGCGGGTACACCCTGTCGCTGACCAACACCGACCCGTCCAAGATCCGCGACTACCCGATGTTCGACTGGCCGCGGATCCCCAGCCCCGCCATCGAGCCCGGTGAGCGGTGGGACTCCGCCGAAATGCTGCCCGAAGAGGTCCAGGCGCTGGGCGCGGCCGAGGCGGCGCTGCGCCGCTACGGCGCCGAGATCGCTTGCTTCGTCTACGAACCCATCCAGGGCGAGGGCGGCGACCGGCACCTCCGCCCGCAATTCCTGCAGGCGGTGCAGCGGTTGTGCGTCGAGCACGACGTGCTCACCGTCGCCGACGAGGTGCAGACCGGCGCGCTGACCGGTCAGGCGTGGGCGCACCAGGCGCTGCGCCTGGAACCCGACCTCGTCGCCTTCGGCAAGCGGCTGCAGGTCTGCGGCGTCATGGGCGGCCGCCGGGTGCTCGACGTCGCCGACAACGCCTTCCGCGAGCCCAGCCGGATCAGCTCCACCTGGGGTGGCTCGTTGACCGACATGGTCAGGGCGACCCGGATCCTGGAGGTCATCGAGGCCGACGACCTCTTCGCCCACAGCCGCGCCATGGGACAGCTCCTGCTCGGCGAGCTGCGGGACCTCGCCGCCGAGTTCCCGTTCCTGATCCACTCGCCGCGCGGCCGGGGGCTGATGTGCGCCATCAGCTTCCACGACCCGGACCACCGCGCCCGAGCCCTGGAGATCGCGCGGGACCAGCACCGGACGCTGTTCCTGCCGTCCGGACCGGACTCGCTGCGCGCCCGTCCGCCGCTCTCAGCGCGCCCGGAGGAGATCCTCGACGCCGTCGCAGCCCTCCGGAGGACCCTCACGTACCTGGCCTGACCGGAGGATGACCGGATTGGTAGCGGGAATCGTGACCGGTTCCCGCTGAATCCGGTCGCGCGCTTCAGATCCAGCCCTCCTGCCAAGCCCTCCGGGCCGCTTCGTGGCGGGTGGTGACGTCGAGCTTCGCCATGGCTGCCGACAGGTAGTTGCGCACCGTGCCGTGGGCGAGGTGGACCTCGGCGGCGATGCTGGCGATGGTGCCGCCCTTGAGGGTGTGCCGGAGCAGTTCCAGCTCGCGATCGGTCAGCGGGCAGGCGTCTCCGGTGAGGGCCGTGGCCGCGATCTCGGGGTCGATGTAGCGCCCACCGGACTGGACGTCGCGCAGGATCGCCGCGAGCTTGGTCGCCGGCGTCGTCTTCGGGACGAAACCGCGGATTCCCGCCGCCAGCGCCCGTTTCAGCACGCCCGGCCGGGCGTGCCGGGTGACCAGCACGATCGGGAGATCCCCGGTGAGCCGCTTTGCCGCCTCGACCCCGTCGAGGTCGGGCATCTCCAGGTCGAACACGGCGATGTCCGGGCGCTGCAGGCGAACCGCCTCCAGCGCTTCGACGCCGTTGCTGCACTGGGCGACCACCTCCAGGTCCGGCTCCAGCGCCAGCAGAGCGGCCAGCGCGCCCCTGATCAGGTCCTCGTCGTCGGCAAGCACCACGCGGATCACAGCGCCGCCCCCGGTTCCTCGGCCGTGCCGGTGAGTTCGAAGTGCTCGCCGTCGTGGCGGGAGTCAACTTGCCCGTTCAGCGTGGCGAAGCGGTGCCGAAGCCCGTCGATTCCCGAACCTCCCCCTCCACCAGCCGGTTTCGCCGAGTCGTTGCGCAGGACCACGCGGGTGCGCGACCCGTCGACGTCGATGTCGAGGGTGCAGTGCCGGGCGCGGGAGTGGCGCAGGACGTTCGTCGTCCCCTCCCGCACGAGCGCTCCGAAGATCGGCTGCAGCGGTGGCGGAACCAGCGTCGCGTCCCCGCGCACCTCGGTCTTCACCCCTGCGGCTTCCAGGATCTCCCGCGCGTTGGTGAGCTCACCGGTCAGGTTGCTGCGCCGGTAGCCCTGCACGACGGCGCGTGTGTCGCGCAGCGCCGTGCGGGCCAACTCGGCGACCTCCGCTGCCTGCGTGCGGGCCGCGTCGTCGTCGTTGCCGACGAGGCGTTCGGCGAGCTCAGCCTTCAGCGCGATGGCCTGCAGGTGGTGGCCCTGCACGTCGTGCAGGTCGGCGGCGAAGCGCAGCCGTTCGCGGGCGATCGCCAGCTCGCCGCTGACCGACCGGGCGCGGTCCAGGGCCAGCACCATGTCCCAGAACCACACCACGCCCACCGTCAACGCCGAGAGCATCGACACGATGACGATGGCGTAGAAGGCGAAGAACATCCCGACCATCGGATGCGGGCCGCCGAGCGCGCTGCCCACCCACGCCACCGCGGCGGTGACCACCAGCGCGACGCCCTGGATGGGCAACCGCAAGCGCGGCGCGGCCAGCGCCACGTGCACGCCCACCAAGCCACCGACCAGGACCACCCAGACCATCCCGTACGGGTGCGTCGACATCGCGTAGCCCGTGGCGGCCAGCCCGGCTGCGAGCACCAGCCCGCGCGCGACCGGGTAGCGGGAACCGTGCCCGAAACCGCCCATCAGCAGCGTCGACAACTGCGTCCCGTCCGCCGTGACCAGCAGCGCGACCAGGGCGAGCACCAGGACCTCGGGCACGTCGTAGGCCCCGCTGGCGAGGTCGATGACCGGGAACACCGCGTAGACCGGCATCATCGGCACGATCGACCACCACGTGTAGCGGCGCAGCCGCGCGAGCCGTCGCGGGTCGAACTCGGTCGGGTCCTCGTTCACCTCCCCAGCATCGTGCACACGCCACTGCGGCGGTACCGGATCGCCGAGGTCATGACATCAGTCATCGGATCCGCTGACACCGCACCCGCGCACCGCTGACGGAAGGCTCTACCGGCGCGAACCGGCGATGACCAGGCTGGACGCATGACACCAGTGATCGTATCCAGCGGCTTGCACTGCCGCTACGGCGATTTCGAGGCGGTGCGAGGCGTCGACTTCGACGTCTCGCCCGGTGAGCTGTTCGCGCTGCTGGGGACCAACGGGGCGGGCAAGACGACCGTGCTGGAAACCGTCGAGGGCCACCGGGCCCCGGCGCAGGGTCGGGTGCGCGTCTTCGGCGCCGACCCGTTGCGCGACCGCTCGATCCGCAGCCGCACCGGGATCATGCTGCAGGACAGCGGTTTCGCCGGAGATCTCACCGTCGCCGAAACCGCCGAGCTGGCCCGCCGGATGCGCACCGCGAAGTCCGATGTGGACGGAAGGCTCGCCGCTCTCGGGCTCGACCCGCGCCGCGACGTCCGCGTCAAGCAGCTGTCCGGCGGTGAACGCCGGCGCCTCGACCTCGCGCTGGCCCTGCTCGGTGAGCCCGAGCTGCTGTTCCTCGACGAACCCACCGCCGGCATGGACCCCGAATCCCGCCGCACCACGTGGGAACTCGTGCGCGGTCTGCTCTCCGCGGGCACCACGGTCCTGCTGACCACGCACTACCTCGAAGAGGCCGAACGCCTCGCGCACCGGCTGGCGATCATGCACGAAGGTCGCATCGCGGTCGCCGGACGACTCGTCGACGTCCTCGCCGACCACCACGCGCGCATCACCTTCAACGCTGCCGAAGACGCCGGCCTGCCGCCGCTGCTGGGCACCGCGACCCGGCGCGACAGCCGCGTCGACATCCGCACCCCGCACCTGCAGCAGGACCTGCACACCCTGCTGACCTGGGCAGACGGGCGCGTGGGCCTCTCCGGTCTGCGCGCGCAGCCGGCCTCGTTGGAAGAGGTCTTCCAATCCGTCCGAGAGGGGGCCCAGGCGTGGTGATGGTCCTGGCTCTGGCCCGAGCCGAGCTGAAACTCCTGCTGCGCAACAAGACCGTGGCGGTCAGCTCGCTGCTGATGCCGATCCTGGTCGGATCGTGGGTCGGCTCCACACTGCCCGATGACGCCCCGCCGCAGGCCTGGGCGATCACGCTCTGCCTCCAGCTGCTGGTGGTGCTGGGCTTCACCGTCTACTTCGCCGTCACCGCCGCGCTGGCCTCGCGCCGCGAGGATCTCTACCTCAAGCGGCTCCGCAGCGGCGAGGCCTCCGACGCGGTGGTCCTCGCCGGGCTGCTCGCCCCGGTGGTGCTGCTCGGAGTGCTGCAGTCGGCGCTGGTGCTGGTCATCTCGATCAGCATGGGCGCGCCGGTGCCGAGATCGCTGCCGCTGCTGGCCGCCCTGGTCCTGGGCATGGGGCTCTGCCTGGTGGCCGGCGTCGCCACCAGCGGCCGCACCTCGTCCTCCGAGCAGGCCCAGATCACCACGCTGCCGCTGTTCCTCGCCTTGACGGGTGGTGTCCTGGTCGCCATCGTCGGTCCGATGTGGTTGCTGCTGCCCGGCGGAGGCATCGGTGGCCTGATCCTCCACGCGGTGACGGGCAAGGGCGACGCGGTCTCGTCCGCGGCGTCGCTGCTGGTCTGGAGCGTGCTGTTCAGCCTGCTGGCCAAGGCCTGGTTCCGGTGGGAACCGCGCTGATCAGCGCCAGGACGGCAGCCACAGCTCGGCCTGCCACTGCTCGTGGGTGAGCGGATCTCCGTTGAGGATCGGCCACAGCCACACGAAGTTCGCGACCACCAATCCGATGTAGAGCGACACGGCCAGCAGCCCGGTCTTGCGCCGCTCGTAGTGGTCGTCGACGGAGCCCAGCACGTGGCCGAGCACCAGCACGATCCCCAGCACCAGGAACGGGACCAGCGGCGTGGCGTAGAAGTAGTACATCTGCCGCGACAGGTTCGTGAACCACGGCAGGTATCCGGCGCCGTAGCCGACCAGGACCGCCGCGTAGCGCCAGTCCAGCCGGAACACCGCGCGCCACACCGACCACGCCGCGACCGGCAGCGCCAGCCACCACATCGCCGGGGTGCCGATCAGCATCGTGGCCTGCACGCAGCTGTTGCGGCCGCAGCCCGGCATCCCGGACTCGTAGTAGTAGAGCATCGGGCGCATGCCCATCGGCCACGCCCAGGGCTTCGACTCCCACGGGTGCGGTGTCGACGGGGTGGTCAGGTGGGTGTGGAAGTCGAGCACGTTGAGCTGGTAGTACAGCAGCGACCGCAGCGCGTCGGGCAGGCCGTGCATGCCGATGTCGTCGTCCTGCAGCACCGCGTGCCGGTCGGTCGCGGTCTCGCTGGCGAACCAGCCCGACCAGGTCGCGAAGTACACCAGCAGCGGGAGACCCACCAGCGCCCACAGCGCCGGGGCGGTGTCGCGCACCAGCGCGGCCCGCCACGGTCTCCGCACCCCGGCCGCGCGCCTGGCCAGCGCATCCCAGATCACGCTGAGCAGGCCGAACGCCATGATGTAGTAGATGCCGTTCCACTTGACCCCGCAGGCCAGGCCGAGCATCAGCCCGGCGCCCAAGCGCCACCAGCGGAAACCCAGTCGCGGGCCCCAGGTCGACGGGTCCAGCCGTCCGTCCGAGCAGACCTGCCACAGGCGTTCGCGCACCTGGTCGCGGTCGACGAGGAGGCAGGAGAACGCGGCGAGCAGGAACAGCGCCTGGAAGATGTCGAGCATCCCGACGCGCGACTGCACGTGGCTGAGGCCGTCGCAGATCAGCAGCACGCCGGCCAGCGCGCCCAGCAGCGTGGAGCGGGTCATCCGGCGGGCGATGCGCACGATCAGCAGCACCATCAGGGTGCCGAACAGGGCGGCCATGATCCGCCAGCCCCACGGCGTGTATCCCAGCAGCCACTCGCCGATCGCGATCATCTGCTTGCCGACCGGCGGGTGCGCCACCAGCTCGTAGCCGGGGTTGTCCTCGTAGCCGCCGTTGCGCAGCATCTGCCACGCCTGCGGGACGTAGTGCTTCTCGTCGAAGACCGGAGTGCCCTCGTCGGTGGCCCGGCCCAGGTCCCAGAAGCGGACCAGACCGGCGACCAG
Organism: Saccharopolyspora aridisoli; assembly: GCF_004348445.1. GTDB lineage: Bacteria > Actinomycetota > Actinomycetes > Mycobacteriales > Pseudonocardiaceae > Saccharopolyspora > Saccharopolyspora aridisoli. Next base: position 135,447 of record NZ_SMKV01000003.1, read on the forward strand.
GGTGATCACCAGCGTGACCACCCAGCCGTGCCTGCGGTCGGTGGGCATCGAGGAGTCCAGCAGTGGCAGCGGGTCGGTCTCCCCCGGGCGGCGAGCCGCCGGTGCGCGGCCTACCTGGACGAGTTCGTCGGCACCGCCGAACCTGCGGACTGGGACGCTCACACCGACGATCGTAAAGGTCAGGCACGCCTCGACCGGGGGACGCCCCGCTGGGAGCTGTTGAGGAATCGCCTTGCTCGGCGGTGGCGGCGGGAGCCGCGCTCCGCGCTCGGAGCAACGGCTACGCCGCATCTCCACCCCGGGCCTGGCGGCCTACGCTGTGCGGTCATGGACTCCGGCACCCTGCTGCTCGCCGCCACCCCGCTCGGTGATGCCCGCGACGCGTCCGCGCGGCTGATCGAGGCTCTCGGCACCGCCGAGGTGGTGGCCGCCGAGGACACCCGCCGGGTGCGCAACCTCGCCAGCGCGCTGGGCGTCACCCCGGTCGGCAAGGTCGTCAGCTACTACGAGGCAGTGGAGACCGCGCGCGCTCCGATGCTGCTCGACGCGCTCCGCGAGGGCAGCACCGTGCTGCTGGTGACCGACGCGGGCATGCCGAGCGTGTCCGATCCCGGCTACCGGCTGGTCTCGGCGTGCGTGACCGAGGGAATGCCGGTGACGTGCCTGCCCGGTCCGTCCGCGGTGACCACCGCGCTCGCGGTGTCCGGCCTGCCCTCGGACCGGTTCTGCTTCGAGGGGTTCCCGCCGCGCAAGACGGGGGACCGGCGCAAGTTCTTCGGCCGCCTGGTCGCAGAGGAGCGCACCAGCGTCTTCTTCGAGGCCCCGCACCGGCTGGCCGACACCCTCGCCGACGCCGTCTCCGTACTGGGGGAGCAGCGGCCGGCCGCGGTGTGCCGCGAACTCACCAAGACCTACGAGGAGATCAAGCGCGGAAGCCTCGGTGACCTCGCCGAATGGGCTGCGGAGGGCGTTCGGGGCGAGATCACGGTGGTCCTCGGCGGCGCCGAGCAAGCGCCGCCCACCGACCCCGCTGTGCTCGTGGACCAGGTCGAAGAGCGCGCTGCGGACGGCATCCGCTTGAAGGACGCGGTAGCCGAGGTCGCCGAACTGGCGGGAGTCCGCAAGAAGGAGCTCTACGACGCGGTCCTCGCCTCGCGGAGGTAGGCCTGATCGTCAGGCGGGCCTGCACGCATCAGGAGTGGCGCGCGGAGTCCGCGGAGCCGGTCAGGTTCCCCTACCCGCACCGCCCCGCAGGACGAGCGGGCGATTACGCTGGCAGGCATGAGCGCCTCTGTGTTGACCGCTGTGGCCTGGCCGTATGCCAACGGTCCCCGGCACATCGGTCATGTTTCCGGCTTCGGTGTGCCTTCGGACGTCTTCTCCCGGTACCAGCGGATGGCCGGCAACCAGGTGCTCATGGTCTCCGGAACGGACGAGCACGGGACCCCGATCTCGGTCCAGGCGGAGAACGAGGGCCTGACCACCCGGCAGCTCGCCGACAAGTACAACCGGGTGATCACCGAGGACCTGCAGGGCCTCGGCCTGTCGTACGACCTGTTCACCCGCACCACCACCGGCAACCACTACAAGGTGGTGCAGGACCTCTTCCTCGCGCTGCACCGCAACGGCTACGTGCTGCCCAAGACCACGACCGGCGCGATCAGCCCGTCCACCGGCCGCACGCTGCCCGACCGCTACATCGAGGGCACTTGCCCGATCTGCGGTTACGACGGCGCGCGTGGCGACCAGTGCGACAACTGCGGCAACCAGCTCGACCCGGCCGAGCTGAAGAACCCGGTTTCCCGGGTCAACGGCGAGAAGCCTGAGTTCGTCGAGACCGAGCACCTGTTCCTGGACCTGCCCTCGTTCACCGAGTCGCTGGGCAAGTGGCTGTCCACCCGGGACGGATGGCGGCCGAACGTGCTCAAGTTCGCGCAGAACCTGGTCGAGGACATGCGCCCGCGCGCGATCAGCCGCGACCTCGACTGGGGCGTGCCGATCCCGCTGGACGGCTGGCGCGACCAGCCGATGAAGCGCTTCTACGTGTGGTTCGACGCCGTCATCGGATACCTGTCGGCCAGCGTCGAGTGGGCCCGCCGCACCGGCGACCCCGACGCCTGGAAGAAGTGGTGGACCGACCCGGCGGCCCAGGGCTACTACTTCATGGGCAAGGACAACATCACCTTCCACGCCCAGATCTGGCCGACCCTGCTGATGGGTCACAACGGTCAGGGCGACAAGGGCGGCACGACCGGCCCGTTCGGCGAGCTGAACCTGCCCGGTGAGGTCGTCTCGAGCGAGTTCCTCACCATGAGCGGCTCGAAGTTCTCGACCTCGCGCGGCACCGTGATCTACGTGCGCGACTTCCTGCGCGAGTTCGGCCCGGACACCCTGCGCTACTTCATCTCGGTCGCCGGTCCGGAGAACCAGGACACCGACTTCACCTGGGACGAGTTCGTCCGCCGCACCAACTTCGAGCTGGCCAACGAGTGGGGCAACCTGGTCAACCGGTCCATCTCGATGGCGGCGAAGAACAACGGCGCGGTCCCCGCACCGACCGCCCCCGCTCCCGCCGACGAGGAGCTCAAGGCGCAGGCCCGCGCGGCGTTCGACACCGTCGGCGCCCACCTGCGCAGCTCGCGGTTCAAGCTCGCGTCGCAGGAGGCGATGCGGGTGGTCTCGGCGGCCAACAAGTACCTGTCCGACCAGGAGCCGTGGAAGCTCAAGGAGGACCCGGACCGCCGGGACGCGGTGCTGCACACCGCGCTGCAGGTCGTCTCCGACGCCAACACGCTGCTCACGCCGTTCCTGCCGCACTCCGCGCAGAAGGTGCACGAGCTGCTGGGCGGCACCGGGGTGTGGGCGGCGCAGCCGGAGATCCGCGAGGTCGACGACCTCGACGAGCCGTCGATGTCCTACCCGGTGCTGATGGGTGAGTACGCCGCCGAGCAGGCCAAGTGGGAGTCCACCGACATCGAGGTGGGACGTCCGCTGGACAAGCCGAAGCCGCTGTTCGCCAAGCTCGACGCCGAACTCGGCGAGACCGGGCCGGAATGGGCCCCCATCGAGCCGTCCTGATGGGCAAGAAGGACAAGAGGCAGGAACTGCCGCCGGTGCCCGAGGCGCTGGCGGCAGCTGCCGTCGACGCTCACACCCACCTCGACGCCTGCGGCGCCAAGACCGCCGAGGACGTTCGCGAGTTGCTCGACCGCGCGCAGAGCGCCGGTGTCGGCCGCGTCGTGACCGTCGCCGACGACATCGACTCCGCGCGCTGGGCCGTCGAGGCCGCCACCTGGGACGATCGGGTTTTCGCCGCCGTGGCGCTGCACCCGACCCGCACCAAGGACTTCGGCGACGACGACCGCGCCACGCTGGAGGAGCTGGCCGCGCACCCGCGCGTGGTCGCCATCGGTGAGACGGGCCTCGACTACTACTGGGACTACTCGCCGCCGGAGCCGCAGCAGGAGGCGTTCCGCTGGCACATCGACCTCGCGAAGCGGACCGGCAAGCCGCTGATGATCCACGACCGCGAGGCGCACGACGACATCCTGCGCATCCTCGACGAGGAGGGAGCACCGCAGGACGTGGTCTTCCACTGCTTCTCCGGTGATGCCGAGTTCGCGAAGGCCTGCGTGGACGAGGGGTACGTGCTCTCGTTCGCCGGCACGGCGACCTTCCGCAACGCGAAAGGCCTTCGCGAGGCGGCGGAAGCGGTTCCGCTGGCACAGATGCTGGTGGAGACCGACGCACCGTTCTTGACGCCGCACCCGTTCCGGGGACGGCCGAACCAGCCTTACTGCGTCAATTACACCCTTCGTGACCTCGCAGAACTCCGTGGCATGAACGTCGATGAGCTAGCGGTAGCCACCACTGCCACGGCTGAGCGAGTGTTCGGCCTCGAACAGGGGTAATCACACCCCTGTAGTTCCTCACGCTGCGGTTTCTGGTAGAGGGCCTCCTCCTGCTCCCGCTTGCGGTCCGCACGTCGCCTCCTACCGTCCACAGTGGAAGCCGGAGCGGAGGGCACCCCGAACTCCGCGGGGAACTCGCCTGCGGAGGTCCTCCCACACCGGAACCGTCGGTTGTGAGGATGTGCAGTGCAGTTGCATAGATTCACGAAGTGGACCGTGGCGGTGGCCGTCGCCGTCAGCGGTAGCGCCCTGGTCGCGGTGACCCCGAACGCCGCGGCAGCCCCGAATGACGATCGAGCTGCGGTGTGGGACCGGCTCGCGAGGTGCGAGTCCGGTGGCGACTGGGCGGCCAACACCGGGAACGGCTACTACGGCGGCCTGCAGTTCAACCGCAGCACCTGGGTGGCTCACGGCGGTGAGCGGTACAACCGCTACCCGCATCGCGCGTCGCGCGAGCAGCAGATCGCGATCGCGCAGGAGGTGCACGAGGCCCGCGGCGGTTACGGCGCCTGGCCGGCGTGCTCGCGGAAGCTGGGACTGCCGTGATGACGTGAAACCGCCGCCACAACGCGAAAGATCGTCGCGAGGGAACTCGTTTCCCTCGTGCGTGGGGAGGGGAAATCCGGCCCGAGCGCGCTCCGTGCTCGGGCCGGACCGTTGTCCGGCGCCGTTCCCCGCAGCCCGCACGTCCATTGATCATGGGTTACAACGCCTACCGGCTGCGTGTTATATGTCACGCAAGCGGCTCGGGCAGCCGTTAACGAATCCTGTAGGTGCCCCCCGAATGGACTAATTATTACCGATCTTGACTACAGAACGTGACGGGTTGCGTGGTAAATGAGCGTAACTGGTATCACATGTCCAAATCGGGTCCTTGGCGGCCTCGCATGATCACGGTAGAGTCTCGGCCCCGTAACCGATGACAACCAGTCATGGGGAACGCCCGTTAGTCTCGCCGGTGTACGTCGGGGAAGTCTGCGGTGAGCGCGAGGAGCTCGCTGCTGGCTAGGCGGCAATTGGCTTGCGGGAGTCGGATACAGACACGAAGCACGAAGGTTGTGCGCACGCGAGGAACGAGAGGGGTTGCGCGAGAAACATGAACTCGCCCAACGCTTCTCAAATTCAGTTCGTCGCGGTCGCGACTTTGCGCCTTCGGGAGGTAACGACCCTGTGAACGGACGTGGCGAGCCCAGCCATGCCGGTTTCGCGAACACGCGGAACAACGGCTACTGGGCCGATTCCTTTGACGCGGCGACTGACTGGTTCACCCCGGTCCAGCCGACCGAGCAGCACACCGCGGTAGCACTGCTCGACCGCCCGGACCCGTCGTGGTCCGACGAGCACCCGAGCTTCCCGCCAGGTGGTCTCGAGATCACCCCGCAAGACGTCTACGACGTGCTCGGCCCCGACGCCGAGGACCTGCTCGCGACCGCCGAGATCGACGTCGACGAGGTCATCCGGCAGATCAACGCCGAGACGACCGTCCTGCCGCCGATGGACTTCCTCGAGGCGATGCCCGAGGGCGAGGCGGGCGCTCTCCCGCCGCAGCAGGTCGCCGAGGCGATGACCGCCTGGAAGCACCGCTTCCTCAAGGGCGCGGTCGCCGGAGTGCTGCTGAGCCTGACCGGTACCGGTGGCGCCGCCGCCGCGATGGACAAGTCGGTCACCGTCGAGGTCGACGGGCAGACGCGCACCGTCAACACCTACGACGACACCGTGGGCGAGGTCCTGGAGGACCAGGGCATCCACGTCGGCGCGCACGACGCGCTGAGCCCCTCCCCGCAAGCCGAGGTCGGTCACGGCGAGACGATCACCCTCGACCGCGGTCGCCTGCTCAAGCTCAACATCGACGGCGAGGTCCGCGAGGAGTGGGTCCGCTCGGTGACCGTCGAGCAGGCCCTGCGCCAGCTCGGCGTCAACGCCGACGGCGCCGTGCTCAACGCGGACCGCAACATGCCGGTGCCCGAGCAGGGCATGGAGCTGTCGGTCCGCACGCAGAAGGACATCACGCTCATCGACGGCAGTGGTGCGCCGCAGCAGCTGACCACCACCGCCGCCAACATCGACGAGCTCGTCAAGGAGCGGAAGCTCAAGCTCGGACCGGACGACAAGGTCACCCCTGGCGCCGACACCAAGCTGGTCACCGGCGCCGAGGTGCGCATCGACCGGCTGCAGAGCTCCGTGATCAGCGTGACCGTGCCGGTTCCGCCGCCGGTCCGCGAGATCGTCGACAACTCGATGTTCAAGGGTGAGGAGCGGGTCGAGTCTCCCGGCGAGGCCGGCGAGAAGATCCAGTTCACCCGCATCTCCAAGCGCAACGGCGAGGAGTCGGAGCGCGAGGTCATCGACGAGAAGGTCACCAAGAAGCCGGTCGAGAAGGTCGTCCGCGTTGGTGGCAAGGCCGCGCCCAACAGCGCTGTCTGGGACAAGCTCGTCCAGTGCGAGGCGACCGGCAACTGGGCCATGAACAGCGGCAACGGTTACTACGGTGGTCTGCAGTTCGACAAGTCCACCTGGGACGCCTACGGCGGCGACCAGTACGCCCCGTACCCGCACCAGGCGAGCCGCGAGCAGCAGATCGCGGTCGCCGAGAAGGTCCGCGACGCCCGCGGAGGCAGCTACGGCGCATGGCCGTCCTGCTCGTCGAAGCTGGGCCTGGACTGACGAGAACAGCGCACTGCTCGTCTGCGCAGCGGTGCGAGTGGCGGAACCTTCAGCGGCTCTCCGGACTGCGGGTGCCCCTCCTGGTGCATTCCACGATGCACGGCGGAGTGGTCGTCGTCGCCAGGGAGCCGCTGAAGAACCGCGGCGGTGCGAGTTGCTCGGGTGGGGAGGAAGCGGCATCGCCGCTTCGACCTGGTGAGACCGGTCGACGCGGGCGCGGGTAGGTTCATCTGCGTGGATGAGCAGGGGGCGGCGTTGCTGGGACCGGCCGACGTGCGTCGGCTGGCCGACGAGCTGGGCATCAGACCGACCAAGAAGCTCGGTCAGAACTTCGTGCACGACCCGAACACGGTGCGGCGGATCGTCTCCGCGGCCGAGGTCGGCCCGGACGACGTCGTGCTGGAGGTCGGCCCGGGTCTGGGCTCGCTGACGCTCGCGCTGCTGCCGATCGCGGGAGCCGTCACCGTCGTGGAGATCGATCCGGTGCTGGCCGAGCGGTTGCCGCGCACCGCGCGCGAGTTCGCGCCCCAGCTGGCCGACCGGTTGAGCGTGCTGCCCTCCGACGCGCTGCGGGTCCAGGCCGCCGACTTCCCGCAGCCGCCGACGGCGTTGGTCGCCAACCTGCCCTACAACGTCGCGGTGCCCGTGGTGCTGCACCTGCTGGCCGAGCTGCCGAGCCTGCGCAAGGGACTGGTCATGGTCCAGTCCGAGGTCGCCGACCGGATGGCCGCCGAGCCCGGCAGCCGCGTCTACGGGGTGCCGAGCGCGAAGGCGGCCTGGCACGCCGACGTGCGCCGCGCGGGCCCGGTGCCGCGCAAGGTGTTCTGGCCGGTGCCGAACGTGGATTCCGGGCTGGTGTCCTTCCACCGCGTCGACCCGCCGTCGAGCGCCTCGCGGCAGGACGTCTTCCGGGTGGTGGACGCCGCCTTCGCGCAGCGGCGCAAGACGCTGCGCGGCGCGCTGTCCGGTTGGGCCGGTTCGGCGGCGCGGGCGGAGGAGTTGTTGCGCGCGGCCGGAATCGACCCGACGACGCGCGGAGAGCAGTTGCGCATCGCCGATTTCGCCCGGATCGCGGAGGTCGCGTCATCCGGTTCGGGCAGCTGAACCACTCGTCCGGCGGCTTGCGGCCACGCGCTGCTACATCACTGAGGGTGATGAAAACGCCACCCCCTGCCGAAGAATTCCCGCTCCACTCGGTATGTGACGTGACAAACGATTCCGGTCGGTGACCGCTATCAGCTTGCGCCGGGCCTGTCGATGGGGTCTACTGTTCAGGAAATCCATCCCGAGCGGCTGAGAGACCTGGCTTGTTGACGCCGCAGCAACCACCCATCGCGGGCAGGTGCTAACGCCAGGACCGATGGAGTAGCTGTGGATTCCAACGCGCGGTTAGTCGGCAACGCCCGGTTCGAGGTACCCCACATCAGGGAACTGCTCACGCAGCGACGGTTCATCGACCACGGAAGGCGCACGACCTGCGCCTGTCGTCTCGAGATGTGACCTGGCCCTTCCCCCTTCCTTTTTCCCTTAGAAGTTCCCCATGGCTGCTGCCCGAACGCGGGCGCGTCCATCGCGAGCTGATGTGGAGCAGATCGTGATCTCAGTCGAGAACCTGACCAAGTCGTTCCAGCACAACGGCAGCACCGTTCGCGCCCTCGACGGCGTGTCGATGGAGGTCAACGCGGGTTCGGTGTGCGGCGTGGTCGGACCGAGCGGAGCGGGGAAGTCGACTCTGGCGCGGTGCGTCGCGCTGCTGGAGAAGCCCGACGGTGGTGCCATCCGCGTCGATGGCACTGACCTGGTGTCGCTGGACGGCAAGGCGCTGCGCGCCGCCCGCAGGCAGATCGGGGTTGTGCCGCAAGGCGATTCGCTGCTCCGGCAGCGCACCGCCGCGGGCAACGTCGCGCTGCCGTTGGAGGCCGCCGGCATCGGCGGTCCGCAGCGGCGCAACCGCGTCGGCGAACTCCTCGACCTCGTCGGCCTGACCGACAAGGCGTCGGTCTACCCGGACCAGCTCTCCGGTGGTCAGCGACAGCGGATCGCCGTCGCCCGCGCGCTGGCGGCCAAGCCGTCGGTGCTGCTGGCCGACGAGCCGACCTCTGCGCTGGACCCGGCCACCACCGACTCGGTGCTGACCGTGCTCGACCGCGCGCGTGCCGAACTCGGCGTCACCGTCCTGGTGGTCACCCACGACATGGCGGTGGTGCGCAAGATCGCCGACGACGTCGCCGTGCTGGAAGACGGCCAGGTCGTCGAGCACGGCAAGGTCCTGGACCTAGTCGCCGAACCTGGTAGCAAGGTCAGCGGCACCCTGCTGCCCCCGACCGACCAGGCCGAGTCGCTGCGCCCGACCTCGGGCCGCCACGACGTGGTCGCCGAGATCGTGCTGGTCGGCTTCGCCGCAGTGGGAGCGCTGCTCCCCGAGGCCTCCAACCGGTTCGCCGTCGACCTGGCGATCCTGGGAGGTGGCCTGACCCGCCTCGGTGACACCCCGGTCGCCAAGTTCAAGATCGGCCTGACCGGTGAGCGTTCCGAGGCGGCGCTGAAGTGGATGATCGAGCGGGACGCGCACGTCCGGCGCGCCCCGGTGAGCGTTGACGGAGTTGCTGCTGCGTGACTGATGTGACCCCCTGGTCGGAGGTCGGCGAACTACTGGGCGAGGCAACGCTCGAAACGCTCTACATGGTGCTGGTGGCGACCGTGCTGGCCGTGGTCGGCGGGTTGCCGCTGGGTGTGCTGCTGCACCTGACCTCTCCGGTCGGGTTGAACCCGAAACCGGTTCTGAACAAGGTGCTCGGCGTGATCGTGGACGTGGTGCGCTCGGTGCCCTTCGTGGTGCTCCTGGTTGTGCTGGCGTCGTTCACCCGGCTGCTGATCGGGACCTCGATCGGCAGCAGCGCGGTGATCGTGCCGTTGACCATCGGTGCGATCCCGTTCTTCGCGCGGCTGACGCAGAACGCGTTGCGCGAGGTCGGTTTCACCGTCGTGGAAGCTGCGATCACGACCGGTTCCAGCAGGCTGCGGATCGTGTGGACGGTGCTGCTCGGTGAGGCCCGGGCCGCGCTCGTCGGAGCCGTCGGCGTCACCGCGGTGGCGCTGATCGGCTACGCCGCGATGGCCGGCGCCATCGGCGGCGGTGGCCTGGGCACGACCGCGATCCAGGACGGCTACCAGGGCTACGACGACCGGATCCTCTACGGATCCGTCGTGGTGCTGGGGATGCTGGCCTTCGCGATGCAGCTGATCACCGACCGCACCGCCAAGCTCGTCGATCGCCGGCGCACCGCCGCCGGCTGACACTCGGGAACCAAACCCGTTTTCCCTCCCGCGTCCGTCCCACGAGGACGGTGCGCGGCCTCTGCCTGCCTGAGAACAGGCTCGTTGAAAGGACGCACGACATGCGTTTGCGCTTCGCCGCACTGCTCGCCTCGGCCGGGGTTCTGCTGGCCGCCTGCGGTGGTGGTTCCGCCGCCGAAGACCCCAACGCGCCGCTGAAGATCGGCGTCAGCCCGACGCCGCACGGCGAGGTCCTGCAGTACGTCGACGACAACCTGGCCCAGCAGGCCGGGATCGACATCGAGATCGAGAAGTTCGACGACTACAACCGGCCGAACGAGGCCGTCGCCAACGGCGAGCTGGACGCGAACTACTTCCAGCACGTGCCGTACCTGGAGGAGTACCGCAAGGAGCGCGGCGGCGAGTTCACCTGGATCGAGCCGGTGCACCTGGAGCCGCTGGCCGTTTACTCCAAGCAGGCCAAGTCGCTGGCCGAGCTGCCCGCAGGCGCCACGGTGACGCTGTCCAACGACCCGGCCAACCAGTTCCGCGGCCTGAAGCTGCTGGAGCAGGGCGGGCTGATCAAGCTCGCGCCGGAGGCCGCCGTCGGCACCCGGCTGGACGCCGCCATCGCGGAGAACCCGAAGAACATCCAGCTCAAGGACCTGTCCCCGGACCAGCTGCCGCGTTCGGTCGACGACGCGGCCGCCGCGGTGGTCAACGGCAACTACGCGATCAAGGCGAAGCTGTCGAACCCGCTGCTGGTGGAGAGCGCGCAGGGCAACCCCTACGCCAACGGTCTGGTGACCAGCCCGGCCCTGGCCGAGGACCCGCGCGTGCTCAAGCTCGCCGAGCTGCTGCGCAGCCAGCAGGTCAAGGACTTCATCAACGAGGAGTGGGGCGGAGTCGCCGTCGTCCCGGCCTCCTGACTCCCACGGCGTGACATGAATGCCGGGGCGGTCGACCCCTCGACCACCCCGGCATCCACGCATCAACGCCGCATCCAGGCGCCGGAATCGGCGGTGATCGGGGCCCGAACACCGCCGTGATCGGGGACCACCGGGCTCGGGAACCCAAGCGGTGCGGGGCGGAGGCGGCTGGTCACCGGGGGATTTGTGGCTGGGGTGTGGCTGTGCGCAGGGAAGTGGGCGGTGGGGTTCTTCGGCCACGTAGGCTCTTGGTGTGCTCTCCGTGGTTCCTACACCGATCACCGTTCGCGTCCCGGCGAAGGTGAACCTCCACCTCTCGGTGGGTGACGCGCGTCCGGACGGCTACCACGAACTGGTCACCGTCTTCCAGGCCCTGTCGCTGACGGATGACGTCACGGTGGTGGCGGCGGACGATCCGGCCATCGAGGTCAAGGGCGAGGGAGCGGACGAGGTCCCGACCGGCCCGGAGAACCTCGCGTGGAAGGCGGTGCGGCTGCTGGCCGAGCACTGCGGGCGCGATCCGGAGAACCCCGGCGTGCGGATCTCGATCAACAAGGGAATCCCGGTCGCCGGCGGCATGGCCGGTGGTAGCGCCGACGCCGCCGCCACGTTGCAGGCGGTCAACCAGCTCTGGCGGCTGGAACTGGGCCGCGACGAGCTCAGCGAGCTCGCCGGCAAGATCGGCAGCGATGTGCCGTTCTCGCTGCAGGGCGGCACCGCCCTGGGCACCGGGCGCGGCGAGCGGCTGGTCCCGGTCCTGGCCCGGCACACCTACCACTGGGTGATCGCGCTGGACCGCGAAGGTCTGAGCACCCCCGGCGTCTACGGCGAGCTGGACCGGCTCCGCGCGGACAACGGCAACGGCCGCATCGGCGAGGTGGAACCCCTGCTGGAGGCACTGGCCTCCGGAGATCCCCGGCAGCTCGCGCTGCTGCTGGGCAATGACCTGCAGTCCGCAGCGGTCTCGCTGCGCCCGGGCCTGCGCCGCACGCTGCGCGCGGGCGTGCAGGCCGGCGCATTGGCCGGCGTCGTCTCGGGGTCCGGCCCGACCTGCGCTTTCCTGTGCACCGACTCCGACGAGGCGGTCCGGGTCGCCGCGGAGCTCTCCGGCGCGGGTGTCTGCCGTACCGTCCGCGTCGCGCACGGCCCGGTGCCGGGGGCCAAGGTCGTCTCCGAGGAACCGGCCCACCGCCCCACCCCGCCCCAAGTCCACGCGTGATGGAGTAGTCGAGACCTCGATGGTGAACCTGGTCAACCTGGAAACGGTCAGCAAGTCCTACGGCGTGCGCCCGTTGCTGGACGGCGTGTCGCTGGGCGTGTCGGAAGGCGAGCGGATCGGCGTCGTCGGCCTCAACGGTGGCGGCAAGACGACGCTGCTGGAAGTCCTCGCCGGTTTCGCGGAACCCGACGACGGCCGGGTCTCGCAGTCCCGCGACCTCCGGATGGCCGTGGTCACCCAGCGCACCGAGCTGGACGCCGACGCCACCGTGCGCAACGCCGTCCTCGACCCGCACGGCTTCGCCGCCGAGCACGAGTGGGCCGCCGACCCGCGGGTGCGATCGGTGCTGGGTGGTCTGGGCATGACGCGGCTCGGTCTGGACACCCCGGTCAAGAACTTCTCGGGCGGGGAACGCCGCCGCGTGGCGCTGGCCGCCGCGCTGGTGCGCGACCTCGACCTGCTCGTGCTCGACGAGCCCACCAACCACCTCGACATCGAAGGTGTGCGCTGGCTGGCCGATCACCTGCTGGAACGCAAGTGCGCGCTGGTGATCGTCACGCACGACCGCTGGTTCCTCGACACCGTCTGCAACCGGACCTGGGAGGTGGTGGACGGCAAGGTCGAGCAGTACGAGGGCGGCTACGCGGACTGGATCTTCGCCCGCGCCGAACGCGCCCGCATCGCGCAGGCCACCGAGGAGCGGCGGCAGAACCTGGCCCGCAAGGAACTCGCCTGGCTGCAGCGCGGAGCGAAGGCCCGCACCTCCAAGCCGCGCTACCGCGTGGAGGCGGCCGAGGCGCTGATCTCCGACGTCCCGGAGCCGCGCGACAGCGTCGAGCTGCTGGCCTTCGCCAAGCGCCGGCTGGGCCGCACCGTGCTGGAGCTGGAGGACGTCGACCTGCGGATCGCCGACCGGGTGCTGCTGGAGAACGTGACGTGGCGGATCGGGCCCGGCGATCGGATCGGTTTGGTGGGCGTCAACGGTTCCGGCAAGACGACGCTGCTCAAGCTGCTGGCGGGGGAACGCGAACCGGACGCGGGAAAGCGCGTCGAGGGCAAGACGGTGCGGATGGCGCACCTGACGCAGGAGCTGCACGACCTGCCGGGCAACTGGCGGGTGCTGGAGGCGATCGAGGACGTCGCCAAGACGGTCACCCTGGGCAAGTACGAGCTGTCGGCCTCGCAGCTGGGGGAGCGGTTCGGGTTCGGCAAGGGCAGGCAGTGGACGCCGGTCGGCGATCTCTCCGGCGGTGAGCGCCGCCGGTTGCAGCTGGCGCGGCTGCTGATGGACGAGCCGAACGTGCTGATCCTCGACGAGCCGACGAACGACCTGGACATCGACACCCTCCAGCAGCTGGAGGACCTGCTCGACACCTGGCCGGGCACGATGATCGTGGTCTCGCACGACCGGTACCTGGTCGAGCGTGTCTGCGACAGCGTCCACGCGCTGTTCGGCGACGGGAAGCTCACCCACCTGCCCGGTGGGATCGACGAGTACCTGCAGCGGCGTCATTCGCTGCTGGCGGCGGAGAGCAGCGTCGGCAAGCAGGCCACCGACGCGCCGGAGTCGCGGGGGCTGTCGGGCGCCGAGGAGCACGCGGCCCGCAAGGAGCTCTCCCGCTTCGAGCGGCAGCTCGACAAGCTCGCCAAGCGCGAGTCCGACCTGCACGAGGAGCTCGCCGAGGCGGCCACCGAGCCCGACCGGCTGGCCAAGCTCAACGCGGATCTCCAGTCCTTGCAGCAGGAGAAGGACGACCTCGAAACCCGCTGGATGGAGCTGGCCGACCAGCTCGGGTAGTGCACGGTCGGGCGTTGAGGCGTGCCACCGGGTTCTCCAGATCGTAAGCTGCGTCACATGAGTCGGTTCGTGGAGACCTTGGTGACGTCGGCTCGGCGGAACTCCGGTGAAGGGGCTCGTGGGCTCATCACAGGAGAACCCGCGGAGCCCCAGTTCCGGAGTTGGGCGCAGGTGCACGACGCGGCGCTGCGGATGGCCGGCGGGCTGGGCGAGCAGCTCCGGCCCGGCACGGCCGTCGCGATCCTGGCCGCCGATCCCGGGCTGATCGGTCCCGCCGTGCAGGCGGTGTGGCTCGGCGGTGGCAGCGTGACGATGCTGCACCAGCCGACATCGCGCACCGACCTCGGACACTGGGCCGAGGACACCCTCAAGGTGCTGAAGATGATCGGCGCGCGGTTGGTGCTGCTCGGCCCGCCGTTCGAGCAGCTGGCGGGGGTGCTGGAGGACAACGGCATCGCCTACCGCGACCTCGCCGGTCTCGCCGCCACCGACGCAGAGCCGCTGGCCGGGCCGGTCGAGGTCGGCGAGGACGAGACCGCGCTGCTGCAGCTGACGAGCGGTTCCACCGCCGACCCGAAGGCCGTCCGGATCACCCACCGCAACCTCAACGCCAACCTGCACGCGATGGTCACCGCCGCCGAACTCGACCCACAGCGCGACGTCGCGGTGTCCTGGTTGCCGCTGTTCCACGACATGGGGATGGTCGGCTGCCTGACCGTGCCGATGGCGATCGGCATGACCACCGTCAAGATCACCCCGTCGGACTTCCTGGCCGGACCGCTGGTGTGGCCGCAGCTGATCAGCAAGTACCGCGGTACGGTCACCGCCGCGCCGAACTTCGCCTACGCCGTCGTCGGTCGCCGGCTGGCGCGCGCCGACGACGACTTCGACCTGTCGAGCCTGCGCTTCGCGCTCAACGGGTCCGAGCCGATCGATCCCGTGGCGGCGCGGACGTTCACCGATGCCGGGGAGCGCTTCGGCCTCACCCCGGACTCCATGGTGTGCGCCTTCGGCATGGCCGAGGCGACCCTCGCGGTCTCGTTCGCCCCGTTGCGGCGGGGGCTGCAGACCGATGTGGTCGACGCCGAGGGCTTGGAGAAGCGGCACGTCGCCGAGCCGGCCGATTCCGAGGAGCCGCACGCGCGCCGGTTCGCGCTGCTGGGGCACCCGCTGCCGGGACTCGAGGTCGACGTCGTCGACGACGAGGGGGAGGAGCTCGCCGACCGGCAGGTCGGGCGGCTGCGCATCCGCGGTGAGGCCGTTACCCCGGGCTACCTCACGGTGGACGGCCCGCAGAAGGTGCAGGACGCCGACGGCTGGCTGGACACCGGCGACGAGGGGTACCTGGCCGACGGCCAGGTGGTGATCTGCGGACGTCGCAAGGACGTGATCATCATGGGTGGCCGCAACATCTACCCGGTCGACATCGAGCGGGCCGCTTGCGAGGTCCCGGGCGTCCGCCCGGGCAACGCGGCGGCGGTCCGGCTGGAGGCGGGCAGCAGGCGCGAGCGCTTCGCCGTGGTGCTGGAGTCCAAGCAGGCCGGTTCGGAGGACGCGGAGAAGGCGCTGCGCAAGGAGGTCGTGTCCCGCATCGTCGACGCCGTCGGCGTCCGCCCCGCTGAGGTCGTCGTGCTCCCGCCGGGAACGCTCCCGAAGACGCCGTCGGGGAAGCTCCGCCGGTCGGCCACGGCCGACCTCGTGCCGCATCGATGATCGGCGGTTCTGTTCAGAACTGACCCGAAGCGCAACGTCGATCGACGGTTCGGGCCACAACTGCCCTCATCCCGCAACGGCGTCGGTCGAGGCCGCGGTCAGTGGAACTCGTTCTGGGCCGCTTCCAGGCCCTTCGTGACCAGCGCTTCCACCGCGTCGGCGCAGAGGTCGATGAAGTAGGCGAGCTCTTTGCGCTCGGTCCCGGAGAAGTCCTTGAGCACGTAGTCGGCGGGGTCCATCCGGCCGGGCGGGCGTCCGACGCCGAAGCGGACCCGCAGGTAGTCGCGCGTGCCCAGTGACTTGGAGATGGACCGCAGCCCGTTGTGGCCGTTCTCGCCGCCGCCCTGCTTGATCCGGATCGTGCCGTAGGGCAGGTCCAGCTCGTCGTGGATGACGATCAGCGACTCGGGTGCTGTCTTGTAGAACTTCACCGCGCCGGCGACCGGGCCGCCGGAGAGGTTCATGAACGAACGCGGCTTGACCAGCACGGACCGGGCGCCGCCCAGCCGTCCTTCGACGGCGTCCGCACCGGAGCGGTGCGACTTGAACTTGCCGCCGACACGCGCGGCCAGCTCGTCTGCGACGAGGAAGCCGATGTTGTGCCGGTTGCCCTCATAGCGCGGGCCGGGATTGCCCAGTCCGACGATCACAGAAACCGCGTCCGCAGTGGTCACGGAAGTAAGTGTCTCCCCTCGTCGAGGCAGAACCCGCGCCGACCCCTGCGGGGGACGGCGCGGGAGCGCCCGACGTCGTCAGGCTCAGGCTTCTTCCGAAACCTCGTCCTCGGCGGGCTCTTCGCCCTCGGAAGCGGAGTCCTCCTCCATCGAGGCCGAGGCCTCGGAGACGTTGACGACCATGGTCTCCGGGTCGGACACCAGGGTCGTGCCCTTGGGCAGCTCCAGGTCGGAGGCGTGCAGCTGGGTGCCGATCTCGGCGCCGTCGATCGACAGCTCGATCTGCTCCGGAATGTGCATGGCCTCGGCCTCGACCTCGACCTCGGTGAGCTCCTGGCTGACCAGGGCGCCGGAGGCGGCGTCACCGGAGACCACGATCGGGACGTTGACGACGACCTTCTCACCGCGCTTGACCAGCACCAGGTCGACGTGCTCGATGTAGCCCTTGATCGGGTGGGCGGTGATGGTCTTGGTCAGCGCGAGCTCCTTGCCGGAACCCGCGACCTCCAGCGTCAGCACCGCGTTGTGGCCGTTCTCACGGATGGCGCGGGCGAACTCGACGTTGGGCAGCGACAGGTGCTTCGGGTCGGAGCCGTGGCCGTAGAGGACCGCGGGGATCTGGCCGGCGCGACGGGTGCGGCGAGCCGCTCCCTTGCCGAACTCGTTGCGCTGCTCGACTGCGATGGTTACCTCGGACACGGTGGTGCACTCCTTGAAGACGTCGGGCGGAACGTGAGTTGTTCGCTGGCCTGCGGCGGTGGGGCGCGCTACTGGGGTGATCGACCGGTGCCGGTGGGAACGGCACCAGGAGAGTGCGCGACATCAGTGCGCCGGAGGAAATTTCGACCGACCGTCACCGTGCCACCGCGCCGATCACGCCGGGCGTACGTCCCGACCTCGCCGAGGCAACCCGAATAGTCTAAACGGTGCTTGCATAGCCGTTTTCGCACGGGTGGACACGGCGCCCGAACGGGCCGTCGCGGTGACCCTGCTAACACGCCCCTTCACCGGAATTCTTGACGGTTCAAAAATGTTGGTGACGTGTGGCCGGGGAACCGACTACCGGCCGGTGAGACCGCCCGATCGCCAGGAGTGACCCCATGACCGTCTCCCAGTCCGAGCTCGCGCTCGACGCCGAGGCCCAGGACCTGCTGTTCCGCGGGGCCCGCACCGCGAATTCCTTCAGCGACGAACCGGTGACCGACGAGCAGGTCCAGGCGATCTACGACCTCGTCAAGTGGGCCCCGACCTCGATGAACCAGCAGCCGCTGCGGATCGTGCTGCTGCGCTCGGCCGAGGCCAAGCAGCGCCTGCTGCCGCACCTGATGGAGGGCAACCGGGCCAAGACCGAGCAGGCTCCGCTGGTCGCGATCCTGGCGGCCGACACCGAGTTCCACGAGAACCTGCCGAAGGTCTTCCCGCACAAGCCCGAGGCCAAGGACATCTTCGCCGACCCGGGCTTCCGGGAGCAGAACGCGAAGCTGAACGCCACGCTGCAGGCCGGCTACTTCTTCCTCGGGGTCCGGGCCGCCGGGCTCGCCGTCGGACCGATGACCGGGCTGGACGCCGCGGGCATCAACGCCGAGTTCTTCCCGGAGGGCCACCAGCAGACCCTGGTCGTGGCCAACATCGGCAAGCCCGGCGAGAACCCCTGGTCCGACCGCCTCCCCCGACTCGACTACGACGAGGTCGTCACCACCCTCTGAGGGCAGAACAACGGCCCCGGTCCGCGAAGGACCGGGGCCGTCGTCATCCCATCCTCGAACGGCCTGTGCCGTGGACCCGCCTGAGCGGTTCGCACCGCCGCGGGTCCCTGAGCGGCTCCCTGGCGAGGACGGCCACTCCGCCGTGCATCGTGGAAACCGCCAGAGGGGCACCCGCAGTCCAGAGAGCCGCTGGAGGTTCCGTAACTCGCCCCGCTGCGCAGGTCGAGTGCGGAGAAGTGCTCGTCAGGCGCGGCCGTCGAACAGGCTCGTCACCGATCCGTCCTCGAAGACCTGGTGGATCGCTTCCGCGACGAGCGGGGCGATCGACAGGACCGTCAGGTTCGGGAACCGGCGCTCGTCCGGGATCGGCAGCGTGTTGGTCAGCACGACCTCCTTGGCGCCGCAGTTCGACAGCCGCTCCACGGCGGGGCCGGACAGCACGGCGTGGGTGGAGGCGATGATGACGTCGCTGGCACCGGCCGCGAGCAGCTGCTCAGTGGCCTTGGTGATCGTGCCGCCGGTGTCGATCATGTCGTCGACCAGCACGCACAGCCGGCCCTCGACGTCACCGACGACGCGGTTGGCGACCACCTGGTTGGGCTTGCTGGGGTCGCGCGTCTTGTGGATGAACGCCAGCGGCGTGCCGCCCAGGTCATCGGCCCACTTCTCGGCGACGCGAACGCGACCGGAGTCCGGGGAGACCACGGTGATGTTCTGGTCGGTGTAGGTCTCGCTGATGTAGTTCGCGAGCAGCTTCTGCGCCATCAGGTGGTCCACCGGACCGTCGAAGAAGCCCTGGATCTGGTCGGTGTGCAGGTCCACGACCATGATCCGGTCAGCACCGGCGGTCTTGAACAGGTCCGCCATCAGCCGCGCCGAGATCGGCTCGCGGCCCTTGTGCTTCTTGTCCTGACGGGCGTAGCCGTAGAACGGGATGACCACGGTGATGCGCTTGGCGCTGGCGCGCTTGAGCGCGTCCACCATGATCAGCTGCTCCATGATCGCGTCATTGAGCGGCGTGCAGTGCGACTGGATCACAAAGGCGTCGCAGCCACGAACGGACTCGTCGTAGCGCACGAAGATCTCGCCGTTGGCGAACTGGTACGCGGCCTGGGGCGTGACCGTCACGTCGAGCTGCTTGGCCACCTCCTCGGCAAGTTCCGGGTGGCTGCGGCCGGAGAAGAGCTTGAGGCTCTTCTTCGGGGTCGCAGACATGGCACTCACGGTCATCGTCCCTCCCCGTTCGACGTCTCTGCGTCATCGGTCGGTTCATTGCCCAAAGCCCGCTGTGCGGCCTGGTCGGCGGCGGTGCCCGGGCGGCGCTTGGCCACCCAGCCATCGATGTTTCGTTGCCTCCCGCGGGCGACCGCCATCGCGCCCGGGGGGACATCCTGGGTGATCACCGAACCGGCGGCGGTGTACGCGCCGTCGCCGATCTCCACCGGTGCGACGAACATGTTGTCCGCGCCGGTCCGTGAGTGTGATCCGATCTTGGTGTGGTGCTTGTTCACGCCGTCGTAGTTGACGAAGACGGTGGCGGCGCCGATGTTGGACTTCTCGCCGATCGTCGCGTCGCCGACGTAGCTCAGGTGCGGCACCTTGGTGCCCTCGCCGATCTCGGCGTTCTTGGTCTCGACGAAGGTGCCGATCTTGCCGTCCGCGCCCAGCGAGGTGCCGGGGCGCAGGAAGGCGAAGGGGCCGACGCTGGCGTTCGGGCCGATCTCCGCGCCTTCGCCGTGGCTGCGCACCACTGACGCGCCGGGGCGGATCGCGCAGTTCGTCAGCGTGGTGTCCGGACCGACGGTGGCGCCCTCGCCGACGGTGGTGCCCGCGCGCAGCTGCACACCCGGCTCCAGCGTCACGTCGCGGGCCAGGGTCACGTCGCAGTCCAGCCACACCGTGGCCGGGTCGATGACGGTGACGCCCTCGCGCATCCAGCGCGTCACCAGCCGGCGGTTGAGCTCAGCGCCGAGCCGGGACAGCTGCACCCGGTCGTTGACGCCTTCGACCAGCCACGTGTCCGAGCAGATCAGTGTGCCGACGGTGCGGCCGTCGCCGCGCGCGATGGACAGCACGTCGGTCAGGTAGAGCTCGCCCTGGGCGTTGTCGGTGGACAGCCGCTTGAGCGCGCCGGTGAGCACCTCGGCGTCGAAGGCGTAGACCCCGGAGTTGATCTCGGTGATCGCGGCCTGCTCGGCGGTTGCGTCCTTCTGCTCGACGATGCCGGTGACCTGACCGGAGGCGTCGCGGGTGATCCGGCCGTAGCCGGTCGGGTCAGCGACGACCGAAGTCAGCACCGTGACGGCGTTGCCGGACGCGGCGTGCTCGTCGAGCATCGCGCGCAGCGTGTCAGCGTCGAGCAGCGGCACGTCGCCGTAGCTGACCAGCACCGTTCCCGCGAGGCCGTCGGGGAGCTCGGCCAGGCCGCAGGACACGGCGTGGCCGGTCCCCAGCTGCTCCTCCTGGACGGCGGTGGTGATCGGGCGGCCGAGCGAGTCCGACACCGAGTTCAGGTGCTCGGCGACGGCATCGCGGCCGTGCCCGAGAACGACGACCAGCTGATCGGGATCGATCCCCGCGGCGGCGCGGACGGCGTGTTCGACGAGGGGCCTGCCGGCGATCCGGTGCAGCACCTTCGGTGTCGCCGATCGCATCCTGGTGCCCTCCCCGGCCGCCAGCACGACCGTGCTGACCGGTTCCGGGTGCGCAGCAGCGCGCTGGGAGGAGGGCTGGGCGTTGTCGCCCTGGAGCATCAGCGCTCTCCCTTGATCTCTAGAAGCGGCCTGCCGAGTCTGGATCCGGCGCCGGCCGACGTGCCTGTCGCGTCCAAGCGGGTGAAGGGTAACCGCACGGGTCGTCCTTCACCTTCGGCGCCCCTGCCCCTTCCGGCAGCAGCTGCGATGGTACCGCCGCTCGGCTGGACGGTGGCGGATGAAAGGGCCCCCTAGCTGGGCCAACGTGATCTTTCCCCGACCAGTTGACACGTCGCTTCAGCGTGCGTCCGGCGGGATCCACACAGCTTGATCGATCCCGGACGGCGGCTCGGCCGGGTGAGGCTCGGCGCGGTCGTTGACTCCGGAGAGTGCTGTGACGCGGTTCCCGCCGTTGCGCTTCGCCTGGTACATCGCGGCGTCGGCGCGAGCGAGGACCTGTGCGGCGGACTCCTGCGGGCGCATCGCGACCACGCCGATCGACAGCGTCACACCCCGGGACAGCTCCGGAGCCAGCCCGTCGACGGCCTCCACCGTGCGGTGCAGCGCGGCCTCGGCGGCGCTGAGCGTCGCGCCGGGCAGCAGGACCACGAACTCGTCACCGCCGTAGCGGGCCACGAAGTCGTCGGTGCGCAGCGTGTCGCGCAGGTTGCGGGCGACGGTGCGCAGCACGTCGTCGCCTTCGGCGTGCGAACAGCGGTCGTTGACGCCCTTGAAGCCGTCCAGGTCGACCAGCGCGACCGCCAGCGGCTGCACCTCCGGCGCGCCGAGCAGGGTCTCCAGCCGGTCGTCGAGCGCGCGCCGGTTGGACAGCCCGGTCAGCGGGTCCTCGCGGGCCTGCCGGGTGATCGCGTCGTGCTTGTGGCTCAGCCGCGAGTTCTCCAGGCGAGTGGCCAATGTGGACACCCGGGCCTCCCGCATCGCCCACAGCTCGGTCTCCAGCTCCAGCGCGTAGTCGCGGAGGGCGTCCCGCGGGCGGTCCGGAGCCAGCTCGGTGAGCAGTGCGAACTCCCTGGCCAGTGAGATCCGCAGGGTCGGTTCGGAGGAGTCGTGGCTGAGGGTGGTCAGCGTCTCCGACAGCACCCGCACCGCGTCGTCGCGGTGGTCGCCGCGCACCAGGCAGCGGGAGAGCGCGATCGCCATGATGATCTGCTCCCGCGGGTGCATCGAGCGGTCGAGGTGACGCATCTCCTCCAGCCGCGTGATGTGGTCGGCTGAGGGGGAAGCGAGGGCGTGCGCGGCGCCCAGCACAGGCATCTGCTCGGCGGCGGTGCGGTTGGACACGCGCGGGAACAGCGACTCCCGCCACGGGCCCTCGACGGCGACGGCGAGCGCGGAGGCGGTGGAGAACTGGCTTGCCGCCTCGTCCTGCAGTCCGACGCGTTCCAGCCGCAGTCCCCAGCCCAGCTGCATGCGGCAGCGGTTGATCATGTGCACGGCGATCTCGTGCGGCCCGCCGCTCTCGCGGATGCGCTGGTGGGCGCGGGCCATCACCTCGTCGGCCATCTCGTAGATGCCCAGCTGCGTCAGCACCAGGCCGATGTCGATCAGCGAGGTCGCCAGCAGGCGCTCCCAGGAGCGGCGGCCGAGCGTGCGGTCGGGGACCAGTTCCTCGTCGAGCATCGCGAGGCCGTGCGCGACCTCGGTCAGCGCGTTGTCCTCGGCGCCCACGAGCAGCGCGCGTCGTCCGCGCAGCGCGTGGGCGTCGGCCTGCAGCACTTCGAGGCCGTGGCGCTTGGTGTGGCTGAGCAGCTCGTCCAGCAGCTCGTCGGCGCTGTCCACCAGTTCGGCGGTGGTCAGGCGCAGGGCTGCGCAGTGCCGGAGGAGTTGGGCGACGATGCGCGGTTCACCCCGGCGCTGGGCTTCGGTGAGTAAGTTGTCGGCTTCGCGGATCGTGCTGGACTGGCCGGCCGGGGCGCTGTGCTGGCCGACTGCGTTGAGTTCGCGGGCGCGACCGACCAACCACGCGTCGGATACCTCGCCCAGCGTGGTGACCGGATCTTCGCGCACGGCGGCAGTGTCGTCGCGCAGCGGCGCACACCCCCTGTTCACCTTGTCTCCCGGGGAACCCGGGCGGTGCGCGTCGCCGCGTACCGCGTCGGGCCCAGGAGGGCTGCTCGCTCCGCCGCCAGGATTCGAACCTGGACCATCGGAACCAAAATCCGAGGTGCTGCCTTTACACCACGGCGGATTGGGCGCATTGGGCCCCTGGAACCGGGCGTTGCGCGCCGGCGCCGCAGCGTGAGCTTACCGGTCGATGACAACGGCCGGTGGCGCCCTGCCGAGATAGTCACGTGGCCGGCCGAATCCGAGTGCCGACCGTGGTTGCGCGGGGGCCGGGGACGCGGTGCCGGGCGGCAGGGCGGGGCGAGCGGCTGCCGCCGTTGGGGTCGAGGTGTCGCGGGAAGTCGGGGGCTGAGGCTCGGAAGCCCGCACGGCTGGTTCTGGGCAGGCACACCGGGGAGACGGAACGGGGCGGGCCCCGGTTGCACGGCGCGATGCGGACGATCGGGTGAACGGATAAGTCACGACATGCCCGGAAAATAGCGACACGCCGCTTTTTTCCTCTGGGGGGTGACGATTTCGCATCAAACAACCTACGCTAGCGTAAGTTACGGTCCCGTAGGGTGGAGGTGTTGCGGGACCACGACCACCCGGTGCTGACAACCGTTTAACCACCTCCCCAACGCCATTCGAGGTATTGAGCATGACCGCAGCAACCGAGCGCGTCGCCGCTCCGGGCGTCGGCGCTGAGTCCGGGCCGAAGCCCCTGACCACAGGGCCGCAAACGGCCGGACGGTCGTCATTGGTGTACGCGTTCCTCCTGATCCCGATGACCGCGCTGGTCGCTTCCGTCCCGGTCCTGTGGGGTTGGGGCATCGGCCCCGTCGACATCGCCCTGGCGGTGGCGTTCTGGCTGATCAGCGGACTGGGCGTGACCGTCGGTTTCCACCGGTACTTCACGCACGGCGCCTTCAAGGCCAACCGCGGCGTCAAGATCGCTCTGGCCATCGCGGGAATGATGTCGGTCCAGGGCCCGGTGATCACCTGGGTCGCCGACCACCGGCGGCACCACGCCTACTCCGACCGCGAGGGCGATCCGCACTCGCCTTGGCTGTTCGGCACCTCCGCCGTTGCGTTGACCAAGGGCTTCTGGCACTCCCACATGGGCTGGATGTTCAGCCGCGAGATGACCAACGAGGACCGGTTCGCGCCGGACCTGCTCAAGGACCGCGACATCGTCTGGGCCAACAAGCTGTTCCCGGTGTGGACGGCGGCGAGCCTCGTGCTGCCGGCGCTGCTCGGCGGGCTGTTCACCTGGTCGCTGTGGGGCGCGCTCACCGGGTTCTTCTGGGCCGGGCTCGTGCGCGTGTCGTTCCTGCACCACATCACGTGGTCGGTCAACTCGATCTGCCACATGATCGGTGAGCGGCCGTTCAAGAGCCGTGACAAGGCCGCCAACTTCTGGCCGCTGGCGATCCTGTCCTTCGGCGAGTCCTGGCACAACTCGCACCACGCCGACCCGACCTGCGCGCGGCACGGCGTGCTGCGCGGGCAGCTGGACATCTCGGCGCGCACGATCTGGATCTTCGAGAAGCTCGGCTGGGCCTGGAAGGTCCGCTGGCCGAACGAGAAGCGCCTCGCGCGCATCGCGGTCACCGACCACAAGGGCTGATCGCTCACGACCGGAGGTGCCCGTGCGGTGAGAACCGCGCGGGCACCTCGTTGTCTCGGGCCTGCACCTCGAACGCGGGTCCCTCACCTAGGGTGGGTCGAGTGGCAGGACGGAGACGCGGGCGGAACGCGCCCGAACCGGCGGCGCCGACGCGGGCTCCGGCTCGGACGCGCGCCCGGATGACGGGCAAAGAACGACGGCAGCAACTGCTGGACGTGGCTCGCGCGCTGTTCGCGGAGAAGGGCTTCGACGGCACCTCCATCGAGGAGATCGCCCATCGCGCCGGGGTTTCCAAGCCGGTGGTCTACGAGCACTTCGGCGGCAAGGAGGGCGTGTACGCGGTCGTCGTCGACCGCGAGATGCGCGACCTGCTGGACCTGATCGTCTCCGCCCTCGACGCCGGGCATCCGAGGGTTCTGCTGGAGCAGGCCGCGCACGCGCTGGTCGACTACATCGACGAGAACACCGACGGCTTCCGGGTCCTGGTCCGCGACTCCCCGGTGGCCAGCAGCAGCGGGACGTTCTCCAGCCTGCTCAACGACATAGCCAGTCAGGTCGAGCACATCCTCGGCCTGCAGTTCAGCGCCCGCGGCTACGACCCCAAGCTCGCACCGCTCTACAGCCAGGCCTTGGTCGGCATGGTCGCGCTCACCGGCCAGTGGTGGCTGGAGGCGCGCAAGCCGAAGAAGGAAGAGGTCGCCGCGCACCTGGTCAACCTCGCCTGGAACGGCCTCTCCCACCTGGAGCACAAGCCCAAACCGACGACCAGGTGACGAACGCTCGGCGGTGCCCGTGGCAGGGGAGCGGCTCCGTGGATCTCCCGCGCCACTGCTGATGTCTCCAACGCACGGCTTGCGGCGCACTCGCGTCGAAGTGCCTTCGTGACCGCGGTCTAGAGCGTGATTCGCAGGAGTTCGTCGCTGGTGCCGTTCGAAGTGGTGACGTAGAGGCTGCCGTCCGGTGCCTGCCGGGCGGCGCGCAGCCGGCCGTGGGTGTCGTCGAGCTCCGCCGGGATCTCCGGCGGGGACGCGGTGCCGTCGGGGTTGAGCCGGAAGATCAGGAGCTTGCTGCCCTTCAACGCCGGCACCACCAGGGCTCCGTCCAGCTCTCCCCACTGCGGACCGGTGAGGAATTCCGCGGCGCAAACCGCTTCGGTCGACGAGCCGGAGGACCACGCCGCGCGCACCGCGTCGGGGAAGCGCTGCAGATCGGTCATCGGCACCGACTCGTCGTACTCGTCGGTCGTGCCGCCCCGCGACGGGTCCCAGCCGTAGTTGCCGCCGGGTCGCAGGACGTTGACCTCGTCGTCGACGTCGGGGCCGTGCTCGGCCACGAACACCCGGCCGTCGGGGTGCAGCGCGACGCCCTGCGGGTTGCGGTGGCCGTAGGTGTAGACCAGCCGCTCGTTTGGATCGGAGGAGTCGGCGAAGGGGTTGTCCGGCATCGCCGCACCGGTGTCGATGTTCATCCGCAGGACCTTCCCGCCGAGCGAGGAGCGGTCCTGCGAGAGCGGCGCCTGAGCCGTGTCTCCCGTGCTGACCAGCAGAGATCCGTCCGCGCCGAGTTCCGGGCGGCAGCCGGAGTGCCGACCGGAGGAGTTGATCGGCAGGCCGTTGAGCAGGTCGCCGACGCGGTCCGCGCGGGAACCGTCCTCCGCCAGGCGCCAGGTGACCAGCCTGATGTCGACCGGTTTCCCGCCCTCCTGGTGCGTCTGGCAGGTGATGAAGGTGCGGTTGTTCGCGAAGTCGGGGTGCACGAGCAGGCCCATCAGCCCGCCCTCGCCCTCGGCGTGGACCGAGGCGAGATCAGCCTGCACATCGCGTGTCTGGCCGCCGCTGACCAGCGCGAACTTCCCAGGGCGCTGGCTGATCAGGGAGCTGCCGTCGGGCAGGAAACCGACGTCCCACGCGTGTTCGAGCCCGGAGGCGACAGTCTCGACCTTCAGCTGCGGTGCCGAGGCGCCTGCGGGGTCGGGGGGAGCCGTCGCGCAACCGGCGGCGACCAGGGACAGGACCAGTGCTGCGGTTCTGATGCCTGACATGAAGATCAGTGTGTCACCGATCACGTCTCCGCCAACGGGTCGTCGTGTTTCCGTCATAGCAGCGTCGTAGTCTGGGGTACCCACTCCCGGAGTGGCCGCCGCCTCTGGCCCATCTTTCGCGGGCAGAGGTGTGTCCGCATTCGCTTTTCTCCGCTGCGAGGTAGCTCCATGAGCCAGGCCGGTCCCCTGCGCGGACTGCTCGACAACGTGCTGCGCGATCCCGCCCTGCGGCGTCTGGTGGCCTCTGCGGACAGCCCGCGGCTGGTCGTGGAAGGCCCGGCCGCAGCTCGTCCGCTGACCGCCGCCGCGCTCGCCGCAGGGGCAGACCGCCCGGTCCTGCTGGTCACGGCCACCGGCCGCGAGGCGGAGGAAGCCGCGGCCGCGACCGCCGACCTGCTCGGCCCCGAGGGCGTCGAGGTCTTCCCGTCCTGGGAGACGCTGCCGCACGAGCGCCTCTCGCCGCGCGCCGACACCGTCGGCCGCAGGCTCTCCGTGCTGCGCAGGCTGGCCCACCCCGAGGAGCACCCGTGCGGGCAGGTGCGCGTGCTCGTCACCACCGTCCGCAGCCTCATCCAGCCGGTCGCGCCCGGTCTCGGTGAACTGCGCCCGGTGCGGCTGGCGGTGGGCGACGAGGTCGACTTCCAGGAGACCGTCGAACGCCTGGTGGGTCTGGCCTACGACCGCGTCGACATGGTCGAGAAGCGCGGCGAGTTCGCCGTGCGCGGCGGCATCGTGGACGTCTTCCCGCCCACCGAGGAGCACCCGCTGCGGGTGGAGTTCTGGGGCGACGAGGTCACCGAGATCCGCCCGTTCTCGGTCGCCGACCAGCGCTCCCTGCCCGAGGCCACCGACACCGACCTGACCGCGTTCGCCTGCCGCGAGCTGCTGATCACCGAGCAGGTCGCCGAGCGCGCGGGCAAGCTCGCCGAGCAGCACCAGGCCGACTCGCACCTCGCGGAGATGCTGGGAAAGATCGCTGGCGGCGCCCCGGTGGAAGGCATGGAAGCCCTCATCCCGGCGCTGTGCGAGGGCGAGATGCAGCTGCTCAGCGACCTCGTCCCGGCGGGCACGCACGTCGTCCCGGCCGATCCGGAGAAGATCCACGCCCGCGCCGCCGACCTGGTGCGCACCGGTCAGGAGTTCCTCGAAGCTTCCTGGATGGTCGCCGCCGACGGCGGCAAGGCCCCCATCGACCTGGGCGCCTCGGCCTACCGAGGTCTCGCCGAGGTCGCCGAGCACACCCGGACCATCGGCCTGCCCTGGTGGCCGCTGACCCAGCTGACCAGTGAGGAAGGCGAGGACGACGAGGTCGTCCGGCTGACGCTCAAGCAGCCCGACGCCTACCGCGGCGAGATCGAGCGCGCCTACGCCGACCTGCGCGCCCACACCACCTCGGGTGGCGCGGCGGTGCTGGTCGTGGCCGGTGCGGGCACCGCCCAGCGCGCCGTGCAGCAGTTGCGCGAAGCCGAACTCCCCGCCTCGCTGGCCGAGGACGGGCTCGCTGACGAACCCGCGCCCGGTGTGGTCACAGTGGTGCGCGGCGGGCTCGAAGACGGATTCGCAGCGCCGGAGATCGGGCTGGTGGTGCTCACCGAAGCCGATCTGACCGGCGGCAGGCACGGGACGTCCACCAAGGACATGCGCCGGATGCCCTCGCGCCGCCGCAACGCGGTGGACCCGCTAGCGCTCAAGACCGGTGACTTCGTGGTGCACGACCAGCACGGCATCGGCAAGTACGTCGAGATGGTGCAGCGCACCGTCGGTGGCGCCACCCGCGAGTACCTGGTTCTGGAGTACGCCTCCAGCAAGCGCGGCCAGCCCGGCGACCGGCTCTTCGTGCCGACTGACCAGCTCGACGAGATCACCCGCTACGTCGGTGGCGAGACGCCGGCGTTGAACAAGCTCGGCGGCTCGGACTGGAAGAACACCAAGGCCAAGGCGCGCAAGGCGGTCAAGGAGATCGCCGCTGAACTCGTGCAGCTCTACGCCGCCCGCCAGTCCTCGCCCGGCCACGCTTTCGGCGGCGACACCCCGTGGCAGCGGGAGCTGGAGGACGCCTTCCCCTACACCGAGACCGGCGACCAGCTCGCCGCGATCGACGAGGTCAAGGCCGACATGGAGCGCTCGGTGCCGATGGACCGGGTGATCTGCGGCGACGTCGGCTACGGCAAGACCGAGATCGCGGTGCGCGCGGCTTTCAAGGCGGTGCAGGACGGCAAGCAGGTCGCCGTGCTGGTGCCCACGACGCTGCTGGCGCAGCAGCACCTCAACACCTTCGCCGACCGGATGCGCTCGTTCCCGGTGACCATCAAGGGCCTGTCCCGGTTCACCGACCCGATGGAGTCCGAGCAGACGATCAAGGGCCTCGCCGACGGCGAGGTCGACATCGTCATCGGCACGCACCGCCTGCTGCAGACCGGAGTCCGCTACAAGGACCTGGGTCTGGTGATCGTCGACGAGGAGCAGCGCTTCGGCGTCGAGCACAAGGAGCACATCAAGGCGTTGCGCACGCACGTCGACGTGCTGACCATGTCGGCCACGCCGATCCCGCGAACGCTGGAGATGAGCATGGCGGGCATCCGCGAGATGTCGACCATCCTGACCCCGCCGGAGGAGCGGCACCCGGTGCTGACCTACGTCGGCGCCTACGACCCGAAGCAGGTGGGCGCGGCGATCCGCCGCGAGCTGCTGCGCGACGGCCAGGCGTTCTTCGTGCACAACCGGGTCAGCGACATCGAGAAGGCGGCCCGCCAGCTGCGCGAGCTCGTCCCGGAGGCGCGGATCGTCACCGCGCACGGGCAGATGAACGAGGAGCGGCTGGAGAAGATCATCCAGGGTTTCTGGGAGCGCGAGCACGACGTGCTGGTGTGCACCACGATCATCGAGACCGGCCTGGACATCTCCAACTCCAACACGCTGATCGTCGACCGCTCCGACATGCTCGGCCTCGCCCAGCTGCACCAGCTGCGCGGACGCGTCGGCCGGGCGCGGGAACGGGGCTACGCGTACTTCCTGTACCCGCCGGAGAAGTCGCTGACCGACACCGCGCACGACCGGCTGGCGACGATCGCGCAGAACTCCGAGCTGGGCGCCGGCATGGCGGTGGCGATGAAGGACCTGGAGATCCGCGGCGCGGGCAACATCCTCGGCGCCGAGCAGTCCGGGCACATCGCCGGTGTCGGCTTCGACCTCTACGTGCGGCTGGTGGGGGAGGCCGTGGACGCCTTCCGCAAGCACGCCGGTGCCGAGCCCGCCGAGGGCGAGGAGGAGCTCACCGACGTGCGGGTGGACCTGCCGATCGACGCGCACATCCCGCACGACTACGTGCCCGGCGAGCGGCTGCGGCTGGAGGCGTACCGGAAGCTGGCCGCGGCGGCGGGTCCGGACGACCTCGAGGCCGTGCGCGCCGAGCTCACCGACCGCTACGGGTCGCTGCCGGAGCCGGTCGAGCGTCTGCTCAAGGTCGCCCGCTTCCGGCAGGTGTGCCGCGAGCACGGCGTCCGCGAGGTGACGTTGCAAGGCACGTCGCTGCGCTTCGCGCCGTTGGAACTGCCGGATTCCAAGCAGGTTCGGCTCAAGCGCCTGTTCCCGAAGGCCGTCTACAAACCGGCGCTGCGCACCGTCTCGCTGCCACGCCCCACCGAAGGCGCGGCAGGAGGCCGCATGGGAGCACCGCAGCTGCGTGACGAAGCGCTGCTCGAATGGTGCGCCGACTTCCTGGGAACCCTCACCACTGACCCTGTTCCGGCGTGATGGGCACTCCGTGGCTGGTGTGCTTGGCGGAACCTGACACGCCTTCTGGCTCCGGGGTCCGAGCATCAACGGGGAAGCGGCGCTACGGCTGTTCCTGCCAGAAGACGTGTCAGAACTTGCGTCGGTGCCGGTCGCTTCGGTGGGCAGAAGCCCCTTCTGCGCTCGTCTGACGGTGGTTGAGCGCTCATCTGAGGGTGGCGGGAGTTCGACTTCGGACAGTGTTGTGGCTTCATCTGAGGGTTACTTCGTGAGAGGGTGCCCGCGTGACGATCTCGCTGCGCCGTGGCCGCTTGTTCGCTTCTCTCGCCGTTGCCGGTGTGCTGTTGTCTGGGTGCGGTTCCGGGCCCAACCAGGTCGGTGCCGCCGCGATCGTCGGTGACCAGCGGATTCCGGTCACCGAGGTGCAGTCCTGGTTCGCCGAGGTGCTGGCGAAGGAGCCGGAGCTCAAACCGCAGCTGCGGGAGCAGGGCCAGTACGACGAGCTCGGGCGGACGCTGGCCGGTCAGCTGGTGCGGCAGGAGCTCGTCGCGCAGGCCGCTCGGGAGAACGGGCTGACCGCCTCCGAGCAGCAGGTCACCGACATGATCAACCAGTCGGGCGGTCCGCAGGCCACCGAGGGCAAGATCTTCACGCCCGGGAACCTGCACGAGATGGCGCGCACCGAGGCGCTGGTGACCGAGCTGGGCCGCCGCTACTTCGACGGCCTGGCGGTCACCTTCGACTTCACCCAGGCCACCACCCGCGCCGAGGCCGAGCGCAAGGCCCACCAGATGGCGCGGGGCGACGCGGCCGTCCGCGACCTGATCGCCGCCGATGCCAAGGCGGGCCTCCCGGCCTCCGCGGGTCAGCAGCTGCGCGCGGTCGACAGCCCGAAGCTCGCCGCCTCCACCCCGCTGTTCAGCGCCGAGCCTGGGACGGTCCTGGCCTTCGAACCGGAACCCAAGTCCGGTCAGTGGCTGGTCGCGCTCATCCGCGACCGCGAGGCCGCACCCACGGCCACCCCGGCCGGTGGCGTGGACGACCAGACGTTGCAGGGCGTCGGCACCTACCTGCTGGGCGCCACCGCCGACCGCGTCGGCGTCACCCTCAGCCCCCGCTACGGCGTGTGGGACCCGATCGGGCTCCAGCCCGTGCCGAGCGAGGGCGAGACGACTGGCTTCCGCATCGAGCCGCACCACCACGAGGGCGCCTGAGCCGGTTCTCGGCCGGCTCGTCCCGGGTGTGGCGCACGTCGCTGAACCGCGGCCGTTCCCGGTTGGGACAATCGTCGTATGAGCGAGCTGCGGGTGGCCGGAGGTACTGCGATCGTCCTGGTGGACGACAGGCTCGGCGAGGCGTTGCCCGCGGCCGCGTTGCCGCTGGTCCGCAAGGCCGCCGCAGTCTTCGCGGGAACCGGTCTGTCGGTGGCGGCCAAGGCAGCGCTCGACGTTCCCGAAGCACCGCAGGACGTCGTCGAGCGGGCGGCGACCGCGCCGACCGTGCTGATCACCGGTGAGATCGACGCCGTCGCCGAATCGCTGCGCGCGGCGGGCGCCGCCGTCGTTCCCGCCCCCGCGCCCGCGGGGGTGGAGCTGCTGGACGCGGTCACCGTGATGGACCGGCTGCGCTCGCCGGGCGGCTGCCCGTGGGACGCCGAGCAGGACCACGACTCCTTGCGCCAGTACCTCGTCGAGGAGACCTACGAGCTGCTCGACGCGATCGCGGAGAAGGACCGCTCGGCGCTGCGCGAGGAGCTCGGGGACGTGCTGCTGCAGGTGCTCTTCCACGCCCGGGTCGCCGCCGAGGACTCCGAGGACCCGTTCGACGTCGACGCCGTGGCGGCGGGTTTGGTCAGCAAGCTCGTCAGCAGGCATCCGCACGTCTTCGCCGACGACACCACCGTGCTCGACACCGAGTCGCAGCACGCGCGCTGGGAAGAGCTCAAGCAGCAGGAGAAGCAGCGGGAGTCCATCGTGGACGGTGTTGCGCTCGGCCAGCCCGCGGTCGCGCTGGCCGCCAAGCTCACCCAGCGGGCGGACCGGGCCGGAATCCCGCTGGCCGCGATGCCTTCCGGCGAGGACACCGGTTCCGCGCTGTTCGCGCTGGCCGCCAGGGCCAAGCTGGGTGGGATCGATCCCGAGGACGCGCTGCGCGAGGTCGCCCTGCAGTTCGCGGAGCGCATCCGCGCGGCCGAACGCCGCGCCCGCGAGGCGGGCGGCACCGCCCCCACCTCCGACGACTGGCGCGAACTCCTCAGCGGTTCCGATGCGTGACCGCCGTGCGTTGGCGCTGCCGCTGCTGCTGGCCCTCGCTGCCTGCTCCCCGCAACCCGCGCCCACGTCCGAGCCGCCGTCGGCGTCGGCCCCGCCAGATCCCGGTGTCGTCCCACCGGCGGTCGAGCTGCTCGCCCCAGGGGCGTCGTCGCCGGAACGGCCGCAGGCCCAGCTGGTCGACTGGTCCGAACGGATGTCCGACGAGCTCAACATCCCCCGCGCAGCGCTGCAGGCCTACGGCTACGCGCAGCAGATGATGAGCGCCTCCGCCCCCGACTGCGGGTTGAGCTGGACGGTGCTGGCCGGCATCGGCTCGGTGGAGTCCAGCCACGGCAGGCACGGCGGTGCCCGGCTCGACGGGACCGGCAGGCCCGAACCCCGCATCATCGGTTTGCCGCTGGACGGCAGCGCCGGGGTCAAGGAGATCCGGGACACCGACGGTGGGGGTCTGGACGGGGACCCGGTGTGGGACAGGGCGGTCGGGCCGCTGCAGTTCATCCCGTCGACCTGGCGCAAGTACGAGGTCGACGCCGACGGTGACGGCGTCGCCGACCCGCAGGACCTCGACGACGCCGCGCTGACCGCCGGGCGGTACCTGTGCGCGGTCGGCCACGACCTGCGCGGCGGCGACCGGTTCTGGGCGGCGTTGCTGGACTACAACCAGTCCCGCAGCTACGGCCAGGACGTCATCGACTACGCCGACCACTACGGGAAGCTCAGCCGGTCACTGCCGGTTGAGGGGTGATTCCGGAGGGTGGTCGGTGCCCGGGAGTGCTGGAGCCGGGATCTACCTGCGAGTAGCCTGTGCGGGTGATCAG
Organism: Saccharopolyspora aridisoli; assembly: GCF_004348445.1. Taxonomy (GTDB): domain Bacteria; phylum Actinomycetota; class Actinomycetes; order Mycobacteriales; family Pseudonocardiaceae; genus Saccharopolyspora; species Saccharopolyspora aridisoli. The sequence goes on from NZ_SMKV01000003.1 coordinate 168,588, forward strand.
GACCTCGCCAATGGTGCTCGCGGCCCTCGGACGCCTCGTGCTGGCCGTATCGCTGCTGGCCTCGATGGTCGTCGGCGTCGCCCTGGTCAACGTACTGGGCGCCCCGCCGAAGGCACCGGTGGCCGCGCCGCCGCGACCCGAGGACCCCAAGCCCGCGCCGGTCGCGCCCGGATCGATCGCGCCACCGGTCGAGGCCCCGCAGGTGGAAACCCCGCCGCAGCCCCAGCCTGGCGTCGACCCCGTGCGTGAGTGGGCGAACCAGATCTCGGCGGTCGTCGACCTCCCGGCTCGCGCGGTCGTCTCCTACGTCAACGCGGACCTGGCTGTGCGCCAGCACCAGCCGAGCTGCCGGATCTCCTGGACCACGCTGGCCGGCATCGGCCGCATCGAGTCCAACCACGGCCGGTTCGGCAACCGGCAGCTGCGCGAGGACGGTCGCCCGTCGGTGCCGATCATCGGCATCAAGCTCGACGGCGGTCCCAACGTGCGGCTGATCCCGGACAGCGACGGGGGAACGCTGGACGGCGACGTCGAGCACGACCGGGCCGTCGGCCCGATGCAGTTCATCCCCACGACGTGGCGCAAGTGGGCCACCGACGGCAGTGGTGACGGCCGCGGCGACCCGCAGAACCTCGACGACGCGGCGGTCTCCGCCGCTCGCTACCTCTGCGCGAACGGCCGTGACATGTCCACCGGCTCCGGCTGGTGGCAGGGCGTCATGTCCTACAACAACTCCGTCGAGTACGCCCAGAAGGTCTTCGGCCTGGCCGAGAACTACGCAGCAGCAGGAAACCCCCGCCGCTGACCCCAGGACCGGGGTTCCAGTGGAACTCAGGCACGGAATTCCAGTGGAACTCGGAAGCCTGATTCCCACTGGAATCCGGTCAGCACGGGGCGGGAGGGTACTTCGCTTCGCACGGTGCGGACCCGATCAAGGGTCCGGTCAGGAGGAGCGGACGGCTATGTGGGCGTTGATCTCGCCGAGGGCTTCCTGGTAGGCCGGGTCCGGGTACATGGTGGCGGCCAGGCGGAGCTGGGCACGGGCCTCGTTGAGGCGACCTTGGCGTTGCAGCGTGCGGCCCAGGACCAGTCGCGCGTAGTGGTCGGACGGATCGATCTCCAGCACGCGCAGGAAGGCGCGCTCGGCCCGACGCAGCTGCGCCGAGAAGTAGTACGCCCGCCCCAGGAGCAGCTGCACGCTGGGCTTGTCGGGAGCGACGTCGACAACGGGTTCGAGGACTTGGAGGGCTTCCAGCGGGCGGCGCTGCGCGAGCAGTTCCTCCGCTCGCCGGAACGCTTCGACGGTGCCTTCGTTCGTCATGGCGCGGACAACGTTAATCCGCGATCGGCTGTTCCGAGACCACCGACCGGATGGTCTTGTGGTGACGCAGAGGTGTCGAGCGTCCCACGTCGAGCCGACTTCGCGGTGCCGTGACCTCGCCGAAGGCGAACGGCGGACGAACACCGGGTGTGGAGGTCGAGCGGCGCAGATCACGGCATCGCGAGTCTGCGGCGAGCGCTGCGCCCGCCCGGTTAGGCTCGTAGTCGGTTGTCGGGGCGGACAGCCGGTTCGCGGCGTGCGGGAACGTCGTGTCGGTTGCTCCCGTCCTATGAGTCCAAGCTGGTTAGGAGCACACGTGGCGATCATCGAACAGGTCGGCGCCCGCGAGATCCTCGATTCGCGCGGTAATCCCACCGTCGAGGTCGAAGTGGCATTGGAGGACGGCACGCTCAGTCGCGCCGCGGTCCCCTCGGGCGCCTCGACCGGCGAACACGAGGCCGTCGAGTTGCGCGACGGCGACGCCGGCCGCTACGGCGGCAAGGGCGTGGAGAACGCCGTCTCGGCCGTGTTGGACGAGATCGGACCCGCACTGACCGGTCTGGACGCCACCGAGCAGCGCGTGGTCGACCAGAAGCTGGTGGACCTCGACGGCACCCCGGACAAGTCGCGACTGGGGGCCAACGCGATCCTCGGCGTCTCGCTGGCGGTGGCCAAGGCCGCCGCGGAGGCGTCCGAGCTGGAGCTGTTCCGCTACATCGGCGGCCCGAACGCGCACGTGCTGCCGGTGCCGATGATGAACATCCTCAACGGTGGTGCCCACGCCGACACCGGTGTGGACATCCAGGAGTTCATGATCGCGCCGATCGGTGCGGACACCTTCGCCGACGCGCTGCGCTGGGGCGCGGAGACCTACCACGCGCTGAAGTCGGTCCTGAAGTCCAAGGGCCTGCCCACCGGTCTGGGAGACGAGGGCGGTTTCGCCCCCGACCTGCCCAACAACCGCGAGGCGCTGGACCTGATCGCCTCGGCGATCGAGAAGGCCGGCTACAAGCTGGGCCGCGACATCGTGCTGGCCCTCGACGTGGCTGCCACGGAGTTCTTCACCGAGGGCACCTACAACTTCGAGGGCACCAAGCGCACCGCCGACCAGATGGCGGAGTACTACCAGGAGCTCGTCTCGGCCTACCCGTTGGTGTCCATCGAGGACCCGCTGGGCGAGGACGACTGGGACGGCTGGGTCAAGCTGACCAAGCAGGTCGGCGACAAGGTGCAGCTGGTCGGCGACGACCTGTTCGTCACCAACCCGGAGCGCTTGGAGGACGGCATCAACAAGGGCGCCGCCAACGCGCTGCTGGTGAAGGTCAACCAGATCGGCACGCTCTCGGAGACCCTGGACGCGGTCAGCCTGGCCACTTCGTGCGGCTACAAGAGCATGATGAGCCACCGCTCCGGCGAGACCGAGGACACCACGATCGCCGACCTGGCGGTGGCCACCGGCTGCGGTCAGATCAAGACCGGTGCTCCGGCGCGGAGCGAGCGGGTTGCCAAGTACAACCAGCTGCTGCGCATCGAGGAGGGCCTCGGCGACGCCGCTCGCTACGCGGGTGAGCTGGCGTTCCCGCGGTTCAACGCGGAGAGCTGAGCCATGCCGGCCGGGCGCGCATCGAATCCGCAGGGGCGCGGCGAGCGGGACGTCCCGCCGTCGCGCCGGCAGGTGCGCGCCCGCCGGGACTCGGCTCAACGCAAGGCGACCGGAACCAGCTCGGTTCGGGGCACCCCGAAGCGGCGCCCGGCGAGCAGCGCGAAGTCCAGCACCGGGGGCGCGTTCAAGCTCTCCTCGACGCGTCGCGCGGCGGTGCTGGCGCTGATCGTGTGCGTGATGGCGCTGAGCGTCGCGGTGCCGCTGCGCACCTACCTCAGCCAGCGCGACGAGCTCGCCGCGCAGGAGACGCAGCGCGTCGAGCTGGAGATCCAGGTGCGCGAGCTGGAACAGCGCAAGCAGGAGCTCTCCGATCCCGCCCAGGTCGAGGCGGAGGCGCGGGCGCGGCTCGGCTACGTCCGGCCGGGCGAGACGCCCTACATCGTGGAGGTCCCGCAGGCTCCGGCCCCGCCGCCTCCGCGGGCACCGGGTGACGACGGAGTGCCGTGGTACGAGGAGATGTGGAACTCGGTGTTGGGGAAGGAATCGTGACGGTGGTGGATACGTCGCTGGTCAGCGAGGCGGACCGGGAGTGCGTCCGGAGTCAGCTCGGACGGCCGCCCCGGGGGCTGCACGCGATCGCGGCACGTGACGCCTCCGGTGAGCCGACGGTCGTGCAGACCTGGCCCCGCCTGGAGGACGGCACCCCGTTCCCGACGCTGTACTACTTGACGGCGCCGGACCTGACGGCCCACGCCTCGACGTTCGAGGCGGAGGGCCTGATGAAGGAGATGGCCGAGCGGCTGGAGACCGATGAGGACTTGGCTGCCCGCTACCGCGCGGCCCACGAGTCCTACCTGGCCGAGCGCAACGCCTTGCAGTCGCTGGGCACAGACGTCAGCGCCGGCGGCATGCCGGACCGCGTGAAGTGCCTGCACGTCCACATCGCGCACTCCTTGGCGAAGGGGCCAGGGGTGAACCCGTTCGGCGACGAGGCCGTCGACCTCATCGCCGAACGCTGGCCCGAGCACCGCTACCTGCTCAACCGCTGAGGTCCTTCCCGCGGTGTGGAGCCCGGGTTCCGCCGAGGGCTGTCTTGGTCGTCCTCTCCATCGGACCAGCTCGAACCAAGCCGAGTTCCCTCACTGACCAGGTGCGATGCGGTCGAAGAGCGATTTGGCGCCGGTGACCGGGGTTGAGCCGAAGGTTCGGCCCGGGTCCACCAGGCGCGTCGCGATGAACGCGTCCGACACCGACGCCGGGGCGTAGCGCTGGAGCAGCGACGCCTGCAGCGCCAGCGCCAGCGACTCCGCCAGGGCCCGCGCCCGCTCCGGCCGGGGATCGGCGAGTTCCGCGCGGACGCGGCGCAGCGCGTCGTCGTAGGCGGCGTTCTCGCCGGCGGCGGCGTCGAGCTCGGCGAGGATCGCGTCCCGGCTCGTCGGCTGCTTGGCCAGCGCCCGCAGCAGGTCCAGCGCGGTGACGTTGCCCGAGCCCTCCCAGATCGACATCAGCGGCGCTTCGCGGTAGAGCCGGGGCATCCCGGATTCCTCTGCGTACCCGTTGCCGCCCAGGCACTCAAGCGCCTCGGCCACCACGTGCGGGGCGCGCTTGCAGACGTAGAACTTCGTGGCGGGCAGCGCCAGCCGGAGCAGGTCGTGCTCCTGCTGCTCGACGGCCGCGGCCAGCCGCATCGCCAGCGTCGTCGCGGCCTCGGACTCCAGCGCCAGATCGGCGACCACCTGCTGCATCAGCGGCTGGTCGGCCAGCCGGGCGCCGAACGCGCTGCGCTGCTGCACGTGGTGGGCGGCCTCCGACAGCGCGATCCGGATGTTCGCCGACGCGCCGAGCACGCAGTCGAGCCTGGTCATCGACACCATCTCGATGATGCAGCGGACCCCGCGCCCCTCCTCGCCGATGAGGTGCCCGATCGCGCCGGTGTACTCGATCTCGGAGGAGGCGTTCGACTTGTTGCCCAGCTTGTCCTTCAGCCGCTGCAGGCGGATCTCGTTGCGGCTGCCGTCGGGCAGCACGCGCGGGACCAGGAAGCAGCTCAGCCCGCCCGAGGTCTGCGCGAGCGTCAAGAACAGGTCGTTCATCGGCGCCGAGGTGAACCACTTGTGCCCGATCAGCCGGTACGTGCCGTCGGCCAGCGGTTCGGCGGTGGTGGTGTTGGCGCGGACGTCCGAGCCGCCCTGCTTCTCGGTCATCGACATGCCCGCCAGCAGCGCCGACTTCTCGTGCGGCGGGCGCAATCCGAACTCGTAGCGGCGAGCGGTCAGCTTCGGCTCGTGTTCGGCGGCCAGCTCCGGTGACCAGCGCAGCGCGGGAACTGCGGCGTAGGTCATCGAGATCGGGCAGCCGTGCCCGGCCTCGGCCTGCGACCACAGGTAGAACCCGGCAGCCCGGCGCAGGTGCGCGCCCGGGCCCTGCCCCCACGGGGCGGCGTGCAGGCCGTGCGTGATCGCCCGCTCCATCAGCCAGTGCCACGACGGGTGGTACTCGACCTCGTCGATGCGGTTGCCGTAGCGGTCGTGGGTGCGCAGCTGCGGCGGGTTCTCGTCGGCGAGCCTGCCGTGCTCGCGGGCCTCGGCCGAACCGGCCTCGAGCGCGAGCGGGGTCAGGTCGCCGACGACATAGCGGGTCAGCGCCGAACCCAGCGCGGGGTCGCAGGCCAGCGGATCGAATCCGGACAGCGGTGAAGCCTGGTTGACGACCTGGTGGGTGCTGTGCACGCGCGGCTCGTCGATGAGCGTCATGCCGGGAGCGTAGGCACGAATCGTCGCGAGATGAATGCCTCGATCCGAAGCAGCTCGATTCGAGGTGGGCGAGCTCCTCCTGCGGCGCGGGTGGGTGAAGTCGCTCGGCGAGTGCCCCTGAGGTGGTGTATCCAGGGGTTCGGCTGTTTGTGGAGTGCTCGATCCAGGCGCGGGGGTTCGACGAGTGGAGGACCGCAGGAAGCGCAGAGCCCGGCGGAACGATCCGACGGGTGTGCTGGCGCGACGCCGGGCCCGGAGGTGGCTGGCGGTCACCGCGATGGCACCGGTGCTGGCGCTCCCCGCGGCCTTGCTGAGCGCTTCGGCCCTGCCCACCGGACCGGGACCGCAAACGTCCGATCTGCGCGAGCTGGGCGTGAGCGGGAAGCTGCCGCAGGCTCCGGTGCTCAGCCCTCGGCTGCTGGAAGACGCGGCCGACCCGGCGCAGCTCTCCGCCCTGCCGCAGGCCGCGCCCCGCGTGGAGTTGCCCACCGGTGAGCTCGGCATCCCCGAACCCGTGCTGGCCGCCTACATGCAGGCCGCGCGCGAAGTCGAGCAGGTCCAAGCCTGCGGGCTGCACTGGTCGGTGCTGGCGTCGATCGGGCGCATCGAGTCCGGGCACGCCCGCAACGGCGACATCGACGTCAACGGCACGACGGTGCACGCGATCCTCGGCCCCCAGCTGTCCGGCGGGCCGGACGTCGCGGCGATCCCGGACACCGACGCCGGCAGCTTCGACGGTGATCCGGTGTGGGACCGGGCGGTCGGGCCGATGCAGTTCATCCCGTCGACCTGGCGGAAGTTCGCCTCCGACGGCAACCAGGACGGTGTCGAGAGCCCGCACAACGTGCCCGACGCGGCGGCCGCGGCGGGCACATACCTCTGCAGCGGCGGCGAGGACCTCACCGATCCGCGCGCCCTGGCGGCGGCCGTGTTCCGCTACAACCACTCCGAGAGCTACGTCCGCACGGTCCTGGTCTGGGCCGACGCCTACCGGCGCGGTGTCACGCCGACCCCGGCCGAGCTGGCCCCGGAGACCGGCGACGTCCAGGCCGGTGAGCGGATGACCGAAAGCCCGAGCGCGCTGGCTCTGCCGGAGCCCGAGCCGCTGACGATCCCCGAGATCGAGCCCGTGCCGCCGATCCCGGATCCGCAGCCGCAAGCGTTCCAGCCGGTCGTCCCGGAAATCCCCGGCCTGCAGCTCGCTCCGGCTCCTGAGCCCGAGCCCGAGCCCGAGCCGCTGGTCGCCCCGGTCGAACCGGTTGTTCCGCAGGAGCCGTCGACCACGCCCGCGTTGGAAACCCCCGCGCCGTCGCCATCCCCGTCGTCCGAGCCGGCTCCGCCGAACGTGGAACACGTGCCGCAGAGCTCGGAACCCGTGCCGCCGAGCTCGGAACCCGTGCCGCAGAGCTCGGTTCCCGCCCCGCAGAGCTCGGAGCTGGTTCCGCATAGCTCGGAACCCGTGCCGTCGACGAGTTCCTCGGAGGCGATCCCGTCGTCCTCGGCCTCCGAGGTCGACGAAACCTGCGACACGACCTTGCTCGACCGCGGCGAGTTCGCCCTCGTCGAACCGGCTGCGGGTCACGACGTGCGACCTGGCGAGTCGCTGCCGGTGCTGGCGCAGCCTGAGTTCGAGGTCTTCACCGACGCCGATGGCGCGACGAAGCCCTGCACCGTCCCCGACGGCTACACCCCAGGACCGCAGTAACTGCCGGACCCCGGCACCGGGCCGCGCGCGCTTCTTCGTGGAACGTGCGCGGCCCGGCGCTCTCCTCGCCCCGGCCTCGGGCCCGATAGCGTGGGGGAGCGGCCGGAAGCGCCGGTGCGCAGCTGGGCGAGGAGGGTGCGATGGCACGGGTTGCGGCGATCGACTGCGGGACGAACTCGATTCGCCTGCTGGTCGCGGACGTCACGGTGCACGAGGACGGGCGCAAGGACCTGCGCGACATCTACCGCACGATGCGCATCGTCCGGCTCGGCCAGGGCGTGGACGCCACCGGCCGGCTCGCGCCGGAGGCGATCGAGCGCACCCGGGCGGCGCTGGTCGACTACGCCGCGATGGCCGCGCGCAAGGGCGTGGAACGGGTCCGGATGGTGGCGACCTCGGCGACCCGCGACGCGGAGAACCGCGAGGACTTCTTCTCCATGGTCCGCGAGACGCTGGGCGTCGACGCCGAGGTGATCACCGGAGACGAGGAGGCTCGGCTGTCGTTCGTCGGCGCGGTCGGCGACCTCGACCCGCTGGACGGACCGTTCGTCGTGACCGACGTCGGTGGTGGTTCCACCGAGGTCGTGGTGGGCAGCTGGGACGGCGCGAACGCCGACATCATTGCGGCCCACTCGGCCGACATCGGCTGCGTGCGGCTGACCGAGCGGTGCCTGCGCGACGACCCGCCGACCGACGAGGAGGTCGGTGAGGCGGAGAAGGTCGCGCGGCAGGTCCTCGACGAGGCATTCGCCCGGGTCGACGTCAGCGGTGCCCGGACCTGGGTCGGAGTCGCCGGAACCGTCACCACGCTCTCCGCCATCGCGCAGGATTTGCCGGAATACGATCCGCAAGCGATCCACCTTTCCCATATTTCCCAGAATTGTGTCGAACAAATCGCCGAACGACTTCTTTCCATGTCGCATGAGGAGCGTTCGCAGATCGGATCGATGCACCCGGGTCGCGTGGATGTGATCGGGGGCGGTGCGCTGGTGGTCAAGGTGCTCGCGCAGGAGTTCTCAGAGCGCAGCGGCATTTCGTCGATGACTGCTAGCGAGCACGACATACTCGATGGTATTGCCCTGTCGATCAGCTAGTTCTCAGGAAGTGGGCAGTCTGTCCCAAGGGCGAAGAATGGGAACGTTGAATCGATTCAGAAAGTGACGGCTTTGTGACACTGCATTGTCGCCGCCCGGTTCTCACTTATCTTTACGCACGTCTGACGCGACGGTGAAGAACCGTCGTGCGTGATGACCCCGGGAAAAACCAATTCTGGGGCGCGCGTGGAAGCGGGAGGACCTACATGCGAAAGGGACGTTTGGCCGCACTGGTCGCGGCCCCGCTGGCGGTGGCGTTGCTCGCCACCGGCTGCGGTGGCGGCGGCAGCGGCTCGGGAGAGGACGGCATCATCTCCTTGCATTGGAGCGAGCCGGAGAACCCTCTTGTCCCGGCCAACACTACCGAGGAGATGGGTAGTTTCATCGTTGATGCCATGTTCACCGGTCTGGTGAAGTACCGGGCCACGGACATGGCGGTGGAGAACGCGGTCGCCCAGTCGATCGAGACCACCGACAACCAGAACTACACGATCAAGCTGAAGCCGGGCTGGACGTTCCACGACGGGTCCCCGGTCAAGGCCAAGAACTTCGTGGACGCCTGGAACTACTCGGCTTACGGCCCCAACGGCATGCAGGGTGCGAGTTTCTTCGAGCAGATCGACGGTTACGACGCGTTGCAGAGCGAGGACCCGGACGAGGACGGTCCAGCCGAAGCGCCGAAGCCGCCGACTGACAAGCTCTCCGGCCTCAACGTGGTCGACGACAACACGTTCACGGTGAAGCTGAAGACCCCGCTCACCATCTTCCCCGTGATGCTGGGTTATTCCGCTTACATGCCGCTCCCGGACTCCTTCTTCAGGGACCCGAAGGCGTTCGAGGCGCACCCGGTCGGCAACGGTCCGTTCAGGTTCGAGAACCGGTCCCCGAACGTCGAGCTGAACGTCATGAAGTACGACCAGTACGCGGGCGATGACAAGCCGCAGATCAACGGCGCCAAGTTCAAGGTCTACAACGAACTCGACGCGGCTTACCAGGACCTGATCTCCGGCAACCTGGACTTCCTGGAGGCCATGCCGGTCTCCGCGCTGGTCGGCGACAAGTGGAAGCAGGACCTCGGCGAGCGCGCCCACCAGAAGCCGGGCCTGCTGATTCAGACCATCGGCTTCCCGATGTACGACGAGCGGTTCAAGAACCCGCTGGTGCGCAAGGCGATTTCGATGTCCATCGACCGCAAGACGGTCACTCAGCAGGTGTTCGCCGGCAGCCGCGACCCGATGGACGGCTTCGCCACTCCGGCGGTCGAGGGCTACCGCCCGAACCAGTGCGGTGAGGCCTGCACGTTCAACCCGGAGAAGGCCAAGCAGTACCTGCAGCAGGCCGGCGGGTTCCAGGGTCCGCTGATCCTGCAGAGCAACTCCGACGGTGGGCACAGCGAGTGGATGCAGGCCGTCGCGGCGCAGATCAGGCAGAACCTCGGCGTCGACGCCCAGTTCGTTCCGCAACCGACGTTCAGCGAGTTCCTCAACCAGCGTCGCGCGTTCCAGATGGACGGTCCGTTCCGCAGCGGGTGGAAGGCCGACTACCCGAACATCGAGACCTTCCTGACCCAGATGTACCGCACGGGCACTTCGTCGAACGACTACCAGTACTCCAACCCGGCGTTCGACGCCGCGCTGGACAAGGCGAACGCCGCCCCGACGGTGGAGGCGGCCACGGCTGCCTACGCCGACGCGGAGAAGCTGCTGGCCGAGGACCTGCCGGTCATTCCGCTGTGGACGCAGCCGGTGCAGTACGGCTTCTCGGAGAAGATCGCCAACGGTGAGGTTCTGGCGAACCGCAGGCTCGACCTGACAACGGTGACGCTGAACCCGTGAACATGGAGCCGGTGCCCGGCCCGCGGAGATCCTGTGGGCCGGGCACCGCGCTGGCTGCGATGAGGAGGCCCGAATGGGTCGCTACGTGTTGCGGCGACTGCTGCAACTGATCCCGGTATTCATCGGGACCACGCTGATCATCTACTTGCTCGTCTGGGCGATCCCGGGAGATCCCTTCGCCGGGAAATGCGGTGAGCGCGGGTGCCCGCCGGCCTACATCGCCGAGATGCACGACAAGTACAACCTGGACGATCCGCTGATCGTCCAGTACTTCAAATACCTCGGGAAGCTCCTGACGGGGGATTTCGGGGAGACCTACGCCGGGGTCCAGGTCAGCCAGCTCATCGAGCAGGCGTACCCGACCACGATCAAGCTCGCCGTAGTCGCGCTGATCATCGAGGCCCTCATCGGCCTGGCCGCCGGCATCCTGACCGGGCTTCGGGGGCGTGGTTTCGCCGACAACCTGGTGCTGGTCTCGACGCTGTTCCTGATCTCGCTGCCGGTGTTCGTCACCGGTTTCGTACTGCAGATCGTGCTGGGCAGCGAGCTCGGCATCATCAAGACCACGGTCAGCTCGCAACCCTCGATCGGTGAACTGATCGTGCCCGGTTTCGTGCTCGGTTCCTTGTCGATGGCCTACGTCGCGCGACTGACCCGGACCAGCTTGATGGAGAACCGCCGCGCCGACTTCGTGCGCACCGCGGTAGCCAAGGGCCTGGGGCCGAAGCGGGTCGTGGGCGTGCACCTGCTGCGGAACTCGCTGATCCCGGTCATCACCTTCCTGGGCACTGACCTCGGCGCCCTGATGGGCGGCGCGATCGTCACCGAGGGCGTGTTCAACATTCGCGGCATCGGTGGCCTGATCTTCAAAGCCATCCTGACCAAGGAAGGCACCACGGTGACCGGCATCGTCACCCTGCTGGTACTGGTCTACCTGCTGATGAACCTGCTAGTGGACGTTCTCTACGCGGTTCTCGACCCGAGGATCCGATATGACTGATCAAACCGCCTCCAGCCTGACCACCGGGCCGACCGCGGGACCGGACGAACCTGTGCTCGCAACGACGAACAAGCCGGAGAAGCCGCGGGGGCTCTGGGGTGATGCGTGGCACGACCTGCGCCGACGGCCGCTGTTCCTGATCTCGATGGTGATCATCGTCGCGCTGCTGTTCATCGCAGCTTTCCCCGGCCTGCTGACGTCGGCCGACCCGAGCTGGGCCGTCCTGTCGAAGGCTCGGCAGGAACCCTCCGGGCAGGCCTGGTTCGGGTACGACAACCTCGGCCGCGACGTGTTCGCCAGGACCGTCTACGGCACCCGGGCCTCGATCGTGGTCGGTCTGCTGGCGACGACCCTGACCGTGCTGATCGGTGGCACCGTGGGCATCGTGGCCGGGTACGTCGGGGGCTGGTTCGACAGCCTCTGCTCCCGGTTCTCCGAGATCTTCTTGGGGCTGCCCTTCGTGCTCGGCGCGATCGTCATCCTGACGACTTTCAACGCGGAGATCCTGATTCCCAGCCCGGTGCGGATCATCACCCAGGTGGTGCTGTCCATCGCTGTCCTGTCGTGGCCGATCGCGATGCGGATCATGCGTTCGGCGGCGATCTCAGCCAAGCAGCAGGACTACGTCAAGGCCGCGCGGGCGCTCGGCGCGGGTGCGCCGCGGATCATCCTGCGGCACATGCTGCCGAACTGCCTGGCCCCGGTCATGGTGTACGCGACGATCGCGCTGGGCGGCTTCATCGGCGCCGAGGCGACGCTGTCGTTCCTGGGCATCGGCCTGCGCGACCCGGTCGTGTCGTGGGGAGTGATGATCGCCGAGTCGCGCAACTACATCCAGGCCGCACCCCACATGCTGCTCTTCCCAGCCGGTTTCCTGGTGGTCACGGTCCTGGCGTTCGTGATGCTCGGTGACGCCGTCCGCGACGCGCTCGACCCGAAGCAGAAGTAGGAGGAACCGCAGTGTCCGCGAACGAACACGAGTCCTCGGCGGGACGTCTGCTGGAGGTCGAGGACCTGCACGTCGAGTTCCGCACCAGGGACGGCGTCGCGAAGGTCCTCAACGGTGTGAACTACCACGTCGACTCCGGTGAAACCCTCGCCGTGCTGGGCGAATCCGGTTCCGGCAAGAGCGTCACGGCGCAGACCGTGATGGGCATCCTGGACATCCCGCCGGGGGCGGTCACCGGAGGTGCGATCCGGTACCGCGGTGAGGACCTGCTGACCGCCACCGAGGAGCGCAGGCGAGAGCTGCGCGGCGACGCGATGGCGATGATCTTCCAGGACGCGCTGTCGGCGCTGAACCCGGTCTACACGGTCGGGTTCCAGATCGCCGAGCAGCTCAGGACGCGACGCGGCATGTCCCGCAAGGACGCCACGAGCAGGGCCGTGGAACTGCTGGACCAGGTGAAGATCCCGAACGCCAAGCAGCGCGTGAAGGAGTACCCGCACCAGTTCTCCGGCGGCATGCGGCAGCGCGCGATGATCGCGATGTCGCTGGCGCTGGACCCGGATCTGCTCATCGCCGACGAACCGACCACGGCACTGGACGTCACGGTGCAGGCCCAGATCATGGACCTGCTCGACGAACTCCGCCGGGACCGAGGCATGGGCCTGATCCTCATCACCCACGACCTGGGCGTGGTCGCCGAGGTCGCGGACCGGATCGTGGTGATGTACGCGGGCCGCATCGTCGAGGCGGCTGACGCGTACTCGCTGTACAAGGCCCCGGGCCACCCCTACACCGACGGCCTGATGCGGTCGATCCCGCGCCTGGACCTCAAGGGGCAGGAGCTGGAGACGATCAAGGGCCTGCCGCCGAACCTGATGGCGGTGCCGCCGGGATGCCCGTTCCACCCGCGCTGCTCGCGGGCCCAGGACAAGTGCCGCACGGAGGTGCCGACCGACCACAACCTCGGGTTGGGCCGCGTCAGCGCCTGCCACTTCGCGGAGGAGATGATGAGCCGTGGCTGAGCCGATCCTCCAGGTGCAGAACCTGGTCAAGCACTTCCCGGTGCGCGCGGGCATCCCGCGCCGCACCGTCGGGCACGTGCGGGCGGTCGACGGCGTGTCCTTTGACCTGCGGCGCGGTGAAACCCTCGGCATCGTGGGTGAATCGGGTTGCGGCAAGTCGACGTTGGCACAGGTGCTGATGCGGCTGGAGAACCCGACCGGCGGCACCGCGCTGTTCGAGGGGCGCGACATCTTCAAGATGCGCGGCTCGGAACTGCGCAAGCTGCGCCGGGACATGCAGATCGTGCTGCAGGACCCGTACACCTCGCTGAACCCGCGGCGCACCGTCGGCGACATCGTCGGCGAGCCCTTCGAGATCCACCCCGAGGTGGCGCCGAAGGGCGAGCGGCGGCGCGAGGTCCAGGAGCTGCTGGACGTCGTGGGCCTCAACCCCGAGCACATCCACCGCTACCCGCACCAGTTCTCCGGCGGCCAGCGGCAGCGCATCGGCATCGCCCGCGCGCTGGCGCTCAAGCCGAAGGTGATCGTCTGCGACGAGCCGGTGTCCGCGCTGGACGTGTCGATCCAGGCGCAGGTGATGAACCTGCTGGGTGATCTGCAGGACGAGTTCGGGCTGTCCTACGTGTTCATCGCCCACGACCTGGGCGTGGTCCGGCACCTGTCGGACCGGGTCGCGGTGATGTACCTCGGCAAGATCGCCGAGGTCGGCACCGAGGACGACATCTACGAGCACCCGCAGCACCCGTACACCCAGGCCCTGCTGTCGGCCGTCCCGGTCCCGGACCCGACCCTGCGCGGCAAGCGCGAGGTCATCCGCCTCACCGGCGACGTCCCCAGCCCGGCCAACCCGCCTTCGGGCTGCCGCTTCCGCACCCGCTGCTGGAAGGCCCAGGACATCTGCGCAGAGAAGGCCCCGGAACTGGAAGTCCGCACGGGCGCGCACCCCTCGGCCTGCCACTTCGCGGAAGAACACCCGCACGTCGTGGTCTGATGCCACAACGAGGATCGGGCGCCCTCACCGAAATCAGGTGGGGGCGCCCTTTCGCGCGCAGCGCCGGGTCAGCGCTGTTCGGGCTGCTCGGGGTGGCTCAGGAGGAAGACCTTCGGGGCGACCCGCTGCAGGTCTCCGCCGCGGGCCACGACCAGGCCGGCCGCGAAGTCGACGAGCTGGGTCGCTTCGGGACCCCGGACGTCGGTGAGGTCCATGAGGACGGCGTTGCCCTGGCGGTAGTAGTCGCCCACGTAGTAGACGTCCTCGTAGTTCTGCGGGTGCAGCGTCTTGACCACGCGCTCAGTGTCGCCCACCGCCAAGCGGTGTCAAACGCAAGCAACCGCCGTGGCGCACCGACATCTCGAGGATCCCGCGGTTCGAGCGGCTCGGCGTGACGCTCCCGGGCCTCGACTTCGCGCGAGGTCCGTCCCCGGGCCGGGCGCGCTCCTGAACTGCGAAGGCACACCCGGCCGGGGGCTGTCAGGAACGGGTGATGAAGGTGGCGAGGTCTTCGGACTGCTGGATGCGGGACGGCTCGTGGACGTACATCATGTGGCCCGCCGGGTAGTAGCGGACGTCGATGTTCTCCCGCAGCTCCTCCGGAACCGGCAACCGCGCCAGGACGTGCTCCGCGGCGAAGTACGGCGTGGCGCCGTCGGTGTAGCCGCAGCCGACGTGCACCCGCAGGTGCGGGTTGGCCTGCATCGCTGCCCCGAGCCGGTCCACGACGGACACCGCCGCGCCCTCGAACTCCTTGTACGACCAGGGCTGCACCCGCCCGGTCAGGGTCTCGTAGGGCAGGTCGCTGCGGTAGTCGAGCTCTTCGCGCAGGTAGTGGTTGATGGCCGCGGAGTAGGCGCCGCGGATGCCGGAGATGCTCGGGTCGTCGCTGAAGCGCTCCACCGCGGCGTCGGGCTCCCAGCCGGTGAACCGCCCGTCCATCCGGCCGACGGTCTTGCGCTCGTCGCGCAGCAGCTCGGTGAAGAACCGGATGTGCTCGATGCGCAGGTTGACGCGGTCCACGTAGTCCTCGGACAGCCCGGACAGCTCGGCGACCTTGCGCACCACGTCGGCCCGCTCCTCGGCGTTCAGCCGAGCGCCTCGCGCCAGCGCCCACGCGTAGTCCCCGGCGGCGAACTTCTCGGCCTCGTCGAGGACGTCGCGCAGCGGGCGGTCGCCGTGCTTGCCGTGGTGGTGGGCGATGGCCGCGTAGGTCGGCAGGTACAGCGAGTACGGCAGGTCGTTGCCCTCGGTGAACCGGATCGTGCCCATGTCCAGCACGGACGAGATCAGCAGCAGCCCGTTCGGGTACCACCCGTGCCGCGACTGGAGGTGGTCGGCCAGCGCCGCCGCGCGCAGCGTCCCGTAGGACTCGCCCGCGAGGTACTTCGGCGACATCCACCGGCTGTTGCGGGTCGTCCACAGCCGGATGACCTCGGCGATCGACTCGATGTCGCCCTGGAAACCGTGGAAATCACCGGGCTTTCCGCCTTCGATCGCCCGCGAGTAGCCGGTGGAGACTGGGTCGATGAACACCAGGTCGCTGTGCTTGAGCAGCGTCTCGGCGTTGTCGGCGAGCCCGTAGGGCGGCGGGGCGAGATCCCCGGCATCGCCGGACAGGACTCGCCGCGGACCCAGCACCCCCAGGTGCAGCCACACGCTCGCCGAGCCGGGGCCGCCGTTGAACGCGAAGGTCACCGGGCGGTTGCTGTCCGGAGCGGCGTCGAGGACGTAGGAGGTCAGGAAGACCTCGGCCTTGGCCTTGTGCCCGTCGAACTTGCCGTCGGTGTAGACCTCGTCGCGCAGCACGACGCGTCCCGTGGTCGCGGTGTAGGACAGCTCGGTGCCGTCCACGGTGATCGCGTGATGCGTGCTGACCAGATCGTCCACCGGCTCGGCGGGGCTGGTGTCCTGCTGCGTCGCCTCGTCGGCCTTCTCGTCTGCCATGCCGCCCACATTACGTGCCACGAGAGGCGTTTTCTGTCAGTTTTGCGGTGTGGAAACGACCTCGGAGTTGATCACCGATCCGTCCGGGGAGCCCGCCGACGCGGCCCCCGGAGCAGGCGACCTGACCGAACTGGACGACCTGGTCAGCCGGTGCACGGCCTGCCCTCGGCTGGTCGAGTGGCGGGAGGAGGTCGCTCGCATCAAGCGCGCCGCGTTCCGCGACGAGGACTACTGGGGTCGCCCGGTTCCCGGCTACGGCTCGCCCGAAGCGGAGATCGCGATCGTCGGTCTCGCCCCTGCCGCTCACGGTGGCAACCGCACGGGCCGCATCTTCACCGGAGACCGCTCGGGCGACGTCCTGTTCCAGGCGCTCCACGACGTCGGTCTGGCCTCCCAGCCCGAGTCGGTCTCGCTGCACGACGGCATGACGCTGCACAACACGCGCATCACGGCCCCGGTCCACTGCGCCCCGCCGGCGAACAAGCCCACTCCGGCCGAACGCGACACGTGCCGCCCTTGGCTGGTCAGAGAGCTCGACCTGCTGCGCCCCACCCTCCGCGTCGTCGTGGTCCTGGGCGCCTTCGGCTGGCAAGCACTCCTGCCGGTCCTCGCTGACGCCGTCTGGCAGGTCCCGCGCCCCCGCCCCAAGTTCGGTCACCTCGCCCACGCGGAACTCCCCGCCACCGACGGCGGACCCCCGCTCCACCTCCTCGGCTGCTACCACGTCAGCCAGCAGAACACCTTCACCGGAAAGCTGACACCAGCCATGCTCCGCGAGGTCTTCGAACGAGCGAAGGAGCTGGTGGAGCGTTGAGATCGTGGACGTCCACCGAAGGAGGTCGAGGACGTCCGACGAGTTCACGCGGAATCCCGCGCTGTGGTTCGGTTCGCGTGGCAGCCTCGGCGGATGGTGAGAGAGCTACCTCCTGGTCAGCACGTCGCGGAGCTGGAGCGGTTCGGATTGCCCGAGTTCGCGCGCCGCTTCGGTGTGGTGCCGGAGCATCCGGTCCTGACCGTGCAGGGCGCCGTGCGGTACCCGGCGCAGTTCGACCTGGCGAAGCTCATCGATGGTCTGCAATGGCAGGACAAGCGTGCTGACCTGCACTGCGTGACGACTTGGAGTGCGCTCGACCTGCGCTGGTCGGGGGTGCGGTTCAGCGAGCTCGCCGCGCGTATCGCCGAGGCTGTGCAACCGCATCCGCGCGCGAAGTGGCTGATGGTGACCGGACTGGACGGCTTCCGATCCTGCTCGTCGCTCGAGGACGTACTCGCGGACGGCGTCCTAGCGGCAACGCGGTTGAACGGAGAGGGGCTGGCTCCGGAGCACGGTGCACCGCTGCGCCTGGTCTCCGCCGACCAGTACGGGTACAAGAACGTGAAACAACTCGTAGCGCTCGAATACCGGCTCACCTACGAGCCCGGCTCCGCCGGCTACGAAGAACACCCGCGCGGCAGAGTGGCCCGCGAAGAACGCAGCCGCTTCCTGCCCGGCCCCATCTGGCGCCGCATCTGGGCAGCAGCGCTTCCCATCGCACGCCGCCCGTACCGAACCGCTCAACGGTGATCGGGCCGCCTCGGAAGGACTAGCGCTGCGGCGGTCGGTTCAGGCCAGATCGCTCTCAGGACAGCGTGAAGGTCAGGTTGATGTCGTAGCCGTCGTCGGAGTGGCCTGCGATGGTGACGTCGGCTTCGCCTCGGAGGGTTTCGAGGCCGCCGGTGCCCATGCCCGGGACGACCTGGAGGTGGGCCGAGACCGAGCTCTTGTCCTGGCTGCCGGTGTGCTGGAAGACGCAGGTGCCTTCGTGACCTGCGATGGAGCCTTCGAAGCGTTCGAAGCAGAGGATCGGCGCCGCGTCGGCCTTGTAGGCGATCAGGTAGGTCAAGGTGCTCGCGCCCTCGATCTCCCCGGTGTAGGTGTACTGGACCTCGGCCCGGGTGATGCCCCGGTTCGGGTAGTAGGCGTCGCCGGACTCGGTGCCTTCTCCGTCGATGTCGACGACGAGGTGTTCCGACCACGCGGTGACGTTGAAGCGGGCTGCGGCTTCGTGCTGGTAGGTCATGCCAACGACGCTAGGTCGCGTCGTCGCGCCGGTCTTGAACAAACGCGACGGCTTACGCTGAGCCCATGTCGAAAGCCGGGCGGCCCGAGGCCATCGTTCGCCCGAAGGCGGGGGCGCGGGCGTTCGAGGTGGAACGCCTCGAACCGGATCCTGCGCTGGCCGAGTTCGTCGACTACTACTGGCTCGTCCGCTGGACCGTCACCGACCCGCACCGGCAGCAGGTCGTACCGCAGCCGCGAGTCCACGTCGCGGCGGAGGACGGCAGGCTCTTCGTCCACGGCGTCTCCCGCGAACCGTTCTTCCGGACCCTGACCGGAGTCGGCCACGTGCTCGGCGCGGCCTTCCACCCCGGCGGGTTCCGGGCGCTGCTGAAGGGCAGCGTCGGAGCGATCTCGGGAACCGTCCGAACCGCCGAGGACGTCCTCGGCCACGACGACCGCGCGGCGGCCGAGCGAATCCTGTCCACCAGCGCAACCGCCGAGATCGTTCCGGTCCTCGATGCCTACCTGCTGGCCTGCGAACCCGAACCCGACCCCGCCGGCCGCGAAGCGACCGACCTGGTCAACGAGGCTCAACGGCGGTCCGGCATCGTGCGCGCCGAGCAGCTCGCCCAGCACGCTGGGCTGAGCCTGCGCAGCCTCCAGCGCCTCTTCGCCGATCACGTCGGGATCGGCCCGAAGTGGGTCATCCAGCGCTCCCGCATCCTCGACGCCACCGCGGCCGCCCACTCCGGCGAACCGGTCGACTGGTCCGAACTCGCCGCTGAGCTCGGCTTCAGCGACCAGGCCCACCTGACCCGCGCCTTCACCCAGGTCGTCGGCACCTCCCCGGCCACCTACCGGCGCGACCCCGGCACCGCGGGGTGAGCGCGGGGATTCGGGTGCGGACCGAAGCGAAGTGGCCACGACCGCGGCGGTGGATCGCCACGAGCTGAGCGCGCTGGCGCATGCCGAGCACCCCGTCGCCGCCCCGATCAGCGACGTCAACGTGCGGAAGTCGGTGCGGCGGGCCCGGGTCGAGTCCGTCCTCGATCCCGGGTGCGGTGCGGGGGGATGGGTGCTGACGCCGCCGAGGAGCGGCCGAACGGCCTGCGCCGTGGGCGTCTCGAGTGGGCCCTCGACCACCGCGGTGAACCGGACGCGGCCGGGGTGGTGGAGGCGGCGCGAAGGCACCGCGACGGGTGGTTGCGCGCTACCGGGGTGCGCTGCTTCGTCACCCTGCTGCTGCGGCGTTCCGAAGGCCGGTGAACGTCGGTGGCATGTGGGAGTTTCGGAGCCATGACCGATGAGAAGGCGGCTCTGCAGCACTACGTCCGAGAAGGCCGGGAGGCCGCGCTGTGGAAGGTGGAGGGGCTCTCCGAGTACGACCTGCGGCGGCCGATGACGCCGACCGGTACCAACGTGCTGGGCGTGGTCAAGCACTTGGCGACGATGGAGCTGGGCTACTTCGGGGACGTCTTCGGGCGTCCGTCGGGGATCCCGACGCCGTGGATGGAGCGGGACGCCGAGTTCAACGCCGACCTGTGGGCCGCTGCGGACGAGTCGAGCGCCTGGGTGCTCGACCTCTACCGCCGCGCCTGCGCGCACGCGGACACCACGATCGACGCCCTGGACCTCGACTCGCGGGGATCGGTGCCCTGGTGGCCGAGCGGGGGCGTCACGCTGCACCGGATCCTCGTGCACATGATCGAGGAAACCGGCAGGCACGCGGGCCACCTCGACATCGTCCGGGAACTCATCGACGGGGCCGTCGGGCGCGGACCGCGCAACGACAACATGACCACCGACGACCAGCAGCAGTGGCGGGATCACCGCGACCGGCTGGAACGGATCGCCCGGGAAGCCTGATCGGCGCGCGAGCTCTGCCGGGATTCGCCGCCTCTTGGCGTGTCGACGCTGGTCGAGGCAAACATGATCAAGGAACGGTGCGGCTTGCCGCCTGCTACCGAAGATTCGGTAGGGTGAGTCGCAACCAGACCCCCTGACACCAGAGGCGACGTCTGGTCGATGTCGCCCTCCGCGCTTGTTCGTTACAGAGCGCGTACGCAGCGCGTATGGTCGCCTACCGCGCGTTGATCGTGATCGATGCCACTCGCGACTGGCGTCACATTAAGGGGGGTAGCTGCAGCGCGGTCACGGTATGTGGTGCGACCATGAAGTCATGGCTGGTAAATCCGATCCCACGCGGATTCTCATCCTCGGCGGCGGTTACGTCGGCATGTACACGGCACTTCAGCTGCAGAAGAAGCTGGGGCGTCGTGAAGCATCCGTGACGGTCGTCGATCCTCAGCCGCACATGACCTACCAGCCCTTCCTACCGGAAGCGGCCGCGGGTTCGGTTGAACCCCGCCACGTGGTAGCGCCACTGCGACGAGTGTTGAAGCGGTGCCATGTGATCACCGCATCTGTCACCGAGATCAAGCACGACGACAAGCTCGTCACGATCGAGAACCCGCAGAGCGGAACCGAGACGCTCGCCTACGACGTGCTCGTCGTGGCGCTGGGCTCGGTTTCCCGGCTGCTGCCGATCCCCGGCCTCGCCGAGGAAGGCATCGGGCTCAAGACCGTGGGCGAAGCGACGTACCTGCGCAACCACGTGCTGGCCAAGATGGACGCCGCGGCCAACACCGACGACGAGGAGCTGCGCAAGCGGCTGCTCACCTTCACGTTCGTCGGTGGCGGATTCGCGGGCGTCGAGGCGCTGGCCGAGCTGGAGGACATGGCCCGTTACGCGAGCCGTGACTACCCGAACTTGAGCCCCGACGACATGTCCTGGGTGCTCGTCGAAGCCGCTGGCCGGGTGATGCCCGAGGTCAGCGAGAAGATGGGCGTCTACGTCGTCAAGGCCCTCGAAGAGCGCGGCATCAAGGTCTACCTGAACACCTTCCTGAAGTCGGTCGAAGGCGGTCACGCGGTCCTGTCCGACGGCACCGAGTTCGACACCGACACGCTGGTGTGGAACGCGGGTGTGAAGGCCAACCCGGTGGTCAAGAGCAGCGACCTGCCGCTGGACGAGCGAGGCCGTGTCAAGGCTTCGGCGCACATGCAGGTCGAGGGTCTGCCCGGAGTGTGGGCCGCCGGTGACGTCGCCGCGGTGCCGGACCTGTCCAAGGCCGATGAGGACCCGACCGCGACCTGCGCTCCGTCGGCGCAGCACGCGGTCCGCCAAGCCGACCAGCTCGCCAAGAACGTGCTGGCCACGCTGCGCGGCAAGCCGACCAAGGAGTACCGGCACGCCTACGCCGGCTCGGTCGCCGGTCTGGGGCTGTACAAGGGTGTCGCGGACGTCTACGGCTTCAAGGCCAAGGGTTTCGTCGCCTGGTTCATGCACCGCAGCTACCACGTGAGCCGGATGCCCACGTTCAACCGGAAGTTGCGGATCGTCATCGACTGGACGCTGGCCTTCCTGTTCAAGCGGGAAGCCGTGTCCATGGGTCAGATCGAGAACCCGCGGGCTGCCTTCGAGCGGGCCGCCGCGAGCTGACCGCCATACCGAGCCGAATGACACTCAGGCCGCGCGTCGACGATGACGCGCGGCCTCCATGTTCTCAACATCCTCGTCCAAGCGGTGGACAAGGCACCCCGCTATCCTTGACAATCAGTAGCGGGAAATCGAAGACCCCCGTGGGGTCTTCACCTGAAAGGATGCGTCACATGGGGAAGGAGTGGATCCCTTGACGCTCAAAGAACTGGCGGCGATCTTGCGCAGTGGGGAAGCGCAGGACGGCCCGATCGCGGACTTCGAAGCAGACTACGCCGAAGCGTCGAAGGTGTTCCGGAAGAAGGACGACTGATCATGAGCGCGGCCGAGGACCGGCCCGCTGACCAGGGGGAATGGGCCGAGCCTGAGCTCCGCCCGACGCCGGTGCTGCTGCAACGACAGGACTACTTCGTGCGCGCGCCCGGCACTCCGCTGGACTTCCAGGAACGCATGTACCAGGCCGGCCTCGTCGAGGAGGAACCCGGCGACCCGGTGCCCTGCGTGCTCGTGCTCTCCCGCGCCAGCGACATGGAGATGAACGAGCTCTCCCTCGCGCTGGCCGAGCACGACGTCCGCATGGTGCGCATCGACGCGGACCGCTGCCTGGACTTGCCACTGACGGTGCACGCCGATACTCCTCTGATCGAATTCCAGCGCTGGCTCTTGCGCCCGGTGCTGATCTGGCGGCGACACTTCGACATGACCGCCGTACCCGTTGATCCCGCAACGGTCTACGGGGCCTATGTTCGTGAGCAGTGGTACGCGGTCGGCAACTGGCTGACCGCGAGGGACGATTGGGATCGGGTGAACACGGGGCCGCACGGGGGAGTGCTCGACCGGCTGACGCAGCTACAGGGTGCGGCGTCGGTCGGCCTGCGCGTGCCGCGCACCTCCGTGACCACGATGCCCGGACGCAGCCGCCCCGGTGGCGCGCAGTGCATCGTCAAAGCCGCAGGTCACCACATGCTTGAACCCGAACCCGGCGCGCTGCGCGGGCTCTTCCCGCAGCCGTTGGACATCCGCCGCACCGGCGGTGAGGTGCGCGAGCCGGCTCCCGTGCTCGTCCAGCAGTACCTCGACGCCGACGAGGAGCTGCGGGTGTTCGTGGTGGGGGAGCGCGCGATCGGCTTCCGGGTGAGCAAGCTCGACCCGGCTCAGCTGTGGGTCGACCCCGAATCGGTCGTGGTGGAGCCCGTGGGCGTGCCCGGCGCCCTGGCCGGAAGGTTGCTGCGCCTGTGCGAGCGCTGGCAGCTGGACGTGGCAGGCTTCGACCTGCTGAGGGTGGGTGACGAGTGGGTGTTCCTGGAGGTCAACGTCAACTGCGACTGGCGTTGGTTCGAGCAGCGCGCCGACAGCAAGGACGTCTCGGGCGCGGTGCACGACTGGGTCCGCTCGCGGTTCGACGAGCTGGTGGAATCGGCGGCGGTGGGTGAATGGGGCAGCTGGTGACCGGATCACGAGGGTGTGGAATCGGCCCGCGCGCGGGAACCTTAGGCGGTTTCGCCGCGTCTTAGTGGCGGACCGGCACACGTGCCGGTATCAAGGCTGGCCCCCGTAGCCCAATTGGCAGAGGCAGACGACTTAAAATCGTCAGAGTGTCGGTTCGAACCCGACCGGGGGCACTTTTCCAAACTAACGGGTCATCTCTTTTCTCACCTCCTTCATCCGTGCATTTCGGGCACCTCGTTCGGGTGATCTTCGCAGTTCATCTTGCAGGTGAAGGCTTTTAGTGCTGGATGCGATGGCGTTCCGGTTTCGGTTCGGTGAACACCCAGCTGCGCTCGACGCTCGGTCAGGACGCGGTGGGGTGGCGATTACCCCGCGGGGGTTTCGCCCTGGCCGGGTCAACAGCGAGAATGCGCCCTCATGGCCTACGAGCGAGACCCCCGGGCCGGACGGCCGGGACCGGGGCAGCAGGGACCGCAGCAGCCGGGACCGCCGCAGGGCGGTCCTCAGCAGCCCGGCCCGCCGGGACCACCGCCCGGCGGTCAGCCGGGGCCGCAGCAGGTCCCACCGGGGCAGGTGCCGCCCGGACCGGCCCCGCAGCAGGTGCCCCCGGGATACCAGCCCGGTCCGCCGGCTCAGCCGCCGATGGGCGGGCAGCCCATGCCGCCCCAGCAGCCGCCGCCGGGCGGCGTGCCCGGTTACCAGCCGCCGGCGACCAACCCGTACCCGGAGACACGCGTCGACCAGCGCGTCGACGGCTACCGGGACGATCCGTACGCCGACCCCTACGGCTACCGCGACGACCGCTACGACTACCGCGAGCCCGAGCGCGATCGGTACCGCGACGACTACGACCGCCGCGATCGCGACTACGACCGGCGCGACCGGGACGGGTTCCGCGGGCCCAGCGCGGACGCCATCGGCCGAACGGTCCAGGTGGTCAGCGCGCTGATCGCGCTTGTGTTCGTGCTGCACATCATCTTCTCGGTCACCGGTGCGAACCAGGACAACGACTTCGTCGCCTTCACCTACGGCACCGCGAAGTTCTTCGTGCTCGGCCTCGGCGACGTGTTCACCCCGGGTGACGCGACCATCGGTCTGGTTCTCAACTACGGGCTGGCCGCGCTGATCTACCTGTTCGCCGGTCGGATCATCGCCCGAGCTCTGCGGAAGTGACGCTGGGTTGAACCGGATCCGGCCTGTGCCGGGTCCGGTATAGCTCATGTCACCTAACCGCGTGACCAGGAAAAACGTTTCGTGATCGGCCTCGGTCGCGGTGGACTGCCAGGGGCGGCAGCCGCCCGGTGTCCGGGCATGGCACCCTTGAACTGGCCGGATTGCGTTTCCAGACGGGTTCAGCCGCGCACGTACGGCCCGGGTTGCGCCGGAGGGAAACGACGTCGGGCGCTCGCCCCCAGCGGCCCATGACCAGGAGTAGCTGAGTGGAAAGTTTCTTCTCCTTCATCCTCTACCCGGTGTCGGCGATCTTGTGGTTCTGGCACAAGGTCTTCGGCACCGTGCTCGGCCCGGACAACGGCTTCGCCTGGGCGCTTGCCGTGTTCTTCCTGGTCTTCACGCTGCGCGTGGTCCTCATCAAGCCTGCGCTGAGCCAGATGCGCGCAGGCCGCAAGATGGCCAAGTTCGCGCCGCACATCCAGAAGCTGCGGGAGAAGTACAAGAACGACCGCCAGCGCATGGCGCAGGAGATGCAGAAGCTCCAGTCCGAGCACGGGGTCAACCCGCTCGGCGGCTGCCTGCCCGCGCTGCTGCAGATCCCGGTCTTCCTGAGCCTGTTCCACGTGCTGCGGAACTTCCACCCGGGCGCGCAGAGCAACTTCATCTTCGACCAGGCGGGCGTCGACTCGTTCATCCAGGCCGACATCTTCGGTGCGAAGCTGTCGAACTGGATCACCCAGCCCGCGACGGAACTGGCGTTGTTCGGCACCGACCGGACCTCGATGATGATCGTCGGCATCCCGCTGATGCTGATCGCCTCGGTCGCCACCTACTTCACCATGCGGCTGTCGGTGAAGAAGCAGACGGACGCCTCGATGGCCAACCCGCAGTCGGCGATGATGGCCAAGTTCATGATGTACATCGCGCCGATCGGTGCGATCGTCTCCGGTTGGTTCCTGCCGATCGCCGTCCTGCTGTACTGGCTTGCCAACAACGTCTGGACGCTGGGTCAGCAGCACTTCCTGACCAAGAAGATCGACGCCGAGCAGGAGCGCGAGCGGCAGAAGGAGATCGAGGCGAAGAAGGCCGCGCCTCGTCCCAAGCCGGGGCAGAAGCCGGCCCGCGACGCCAAAGCCGAGACCTCCTCGGAGGGCGAGGCCGCCACGGCCACCGCCACCGAGGCCAAGCCGGCCAAGCCCGCCCCCGGCCAGCGACCCGGTGGCAAAACCGGCGGGAAGAAGACCCAGCCGAAGAACCGCCCTGGCAAGCAGGCGTCCAAAGCCAAGAAGCGGCGTTAGGCAACGTGTGAGAAAAGGCCGGTGGATATCGTGTCCCCCGGCCTTTCGCTTCCGGTAAAGTCCGGTTTTACCGAACCGGGAACCGATCGGGACCGCCGGTCGTTGGATCTGGAGACGGCGCAAGAACGCCCAGGAGGATGAGTTGCGCACAACGAGCAACCCCGCGTTCCGGAAGCTGCCGGAAATGGCCGGTGGCTACGCGAACTTCAACTACGGCCAGGGACAGCAGTCGTCCTACGGCCAGGCGCCGGCTGCTCCCCCGCAGGCCGCGCGACCGATGACGATCGACGACGTGGTCACCAAGACCGCGATCACCCTCGTGCTGGCGGTGATCACCGCTACGCTGACCTTCCTGGCCGGTCCGCCCGCGGTCGCCCTGGCGCTGCCCGCGGCGCTGGTCGCCCTGGTGATCTCGCTGGTCATCGTCTTCACCAAGAAGGTCCGGCCGGCTCTGGTCGTGACCTACTCGGCGCTGGAGGGCGTGTTCCTCGGCGGCATCAGCTACTTGTTCGCGTCGTGGTTCAGCCCCGGCATCATCATGCAGGCGATCGTGGGCACCCTCGGTGTCTTCGCCACGATGCTGGTCGTCTACAAGACCGGCGCGATCCGGGTGACGCCGAAGCTGACCAAGTGGATCATCGGCGCAGTCGCGGGTGCGGCGATCCTGATGCTGGTCAACCTGGTCGCCAGCTTCTTGATGCCGGGCGGCTTCGGCCTGCGCGAAGCTGGCCCGCTTGGCATCGGCTTCAGCCTGCTGTGCATCGGCATCGCGGCGTTCAGCTTCCTGCTCGACTTCGACGCCGCCGACAAGGCGATCCGCAGTGGTGTGGACGCCAAGTTCGCCTGGTACATCGCCTTCGGCCTGATGACCACCCTGGTCTGGCTGTACCTCGAGATCCTCCGCCTGCTGTCCTACTTCTCCAGCAGCGACTGACGCGAACCCCGAAATGCGAACGAAGTGGCCGCCACCCCTCGGGTGGCGGCCACTTCGCTTCGGAGGCCCAGATTGCGGCGGTGAACCGTGATCCGAGAACTGCCGTGGTCCGATCCCCCGAGAACTGCCGTAATCGGTGGTCGGATCACTGGGGTGTATCGGGTGGCCGCAGTTCAGCTGAGGCGTTCGAGGACCATGGCCATGCCCTGGCCGCCGCCGACGCACATCGTCTCCAGTCCGAACTGCTTGTCGTGGAACTGGAGGGAGTTGATGAGCGTCGTGGTGATGCGCGCGCCGGTCATGCCGAAGGGGTGGCCGACGGCGATCGCGCCACCGTTGACGTTCAGCTTCTCCAGCGGGATGCCGAGGTCCTTGTAGGACGGGATGACCTGCGCGGCGAACGCCTCGTTGATCTCCACCAGGTCGATGTCGTCGATGCTCATGCCCGCGCGCTTGAGGGCCTGCTTGGACGCCTCCACCGGGCCCAGGCCCATGATCTCCGGCGACAGGCCGGACACGCCGGTCGACACGACGCGAGCCAGCGGGGTCAGCCCGAGCTCCTCGGCCTTGGTGTCGCTCATGATGACCAGCGCCGCCGCTCCGTCGTTGAGCGGGCAGCAGTTGGCGGCGGTGATCCGGCCGTCGGGGCGGAACACCGGCTTGAGGCCGGCCACGCCCTCCTTGGTCACGCCTGCGCGCGGGCCGTCGTCGGCGGAGACGACGGTGCCGTCCGGGGTGGTGACCGGGGTGATCTCGCGGGACCAGAAGCCGTTGGCGATGGCCTTCTCGGCGAGGTTCTGCGAGCGCACGCCGAAGTCGTCCATCTCGTCGCGGGTGACGCCCTTGAGGCGCGCGAGGTTCTCCGCGGTCTGACCCATCGGGATGTAGACGTCCGGCACGAGGTCGAGCTCGCGCGGGTCGGTCCAGCTCTCCGCGCCCTGCTCGGCGGTCTGCTGGGTGCGGGCCTCGGCGTCGGCGAAGAGCGGGTTGTGGGTGTCCGGCAGCGAGTCGGAGGAGCCCTTGGCGAAGCGCGACACCGCTTCGACACCGGCGCTGATGAACACGTCGCCTTCACCGGCCTTGATGGCGTGCAGCGCCATCCGGGTGGTCTGCAGGCTCGACGAGCAGTAGCGGGTGATGGTGGTGCCGGGCAGCTGGTCGTAGCCGAGCTCAACGGCGACCACGCGGGCCATGTTGAAGCCCTGCTCGCCGCCGGGGAGACCGCAGCCCAGCATCAGGTCGTCGATGTCGGCGGGGTTGAGCTCGGGGACCTCGTCCAGGGCGGCCTTGATGATCTGAGCGGTCAGGTCGTCCGGACGGATGTCCTTCAGCGATCCCTTGCCGGCGCGCCCGATCGGGGACCGCGTGGCGGAGACGATGACTGCTTCGGGCATGGGGGAACTCCTTCGTTCGCCGGGGCGCGAAAGTTCGTTACTGACGAGTCACTTTAAGGGCGCTGAGGCCATCTTGGCGGTGACGCCACTCACCGACAACCCCCGTACCGACCGGTCGGTACCCCATGTGGTCGAGCACCTGCGGGAATCAGGCTCCTGAAATCCGGTCAATCCAGGCCGCGGCCCGGTGTTCGGGGGTGGAGGCGGCGGTTGAGGTGGGCGACGATGCGGCTGGTGGGGCGGCGGGCTTCGGCCGTTTCCGATCGGGTGGGCGCCGGCGGCAGCGGGCCGCCCTGCCAGGCGCCGATGGCCATGCACATGACCGGGAGCAGGATGTCCGCGGCGGCCTCGTAGCCCGCGCCGGACGGGTGGAACCGGTCCGGGCTGAAGAACTCCGCCGGCCGGGTCAGGAACTCCGGTGAGAGCAGGTCCGCGAGCGGGACCGCGTAGCCGCCCGCGGTCTCCACGCAACGGCGTTGCGCGCGAGCCAGCGCGATGCTCCAACGGCTGGCCACCGAGCGCAGCGGCTGCGGGATCGGCCGGATCGACCCGAGGTCCGGGCAAGTGCCCACGACGACCTTCACGTCCGCCTCGACCAGCCGCCGGACCTGCTCGGCGAGCAGCTCCGCGCACCGCGAGATCGGCAACTTCGAGGTCACGTCGTTGGCGCCGATGATGATCAGCACCACCTCCGGCGGTTGCCGAAGGGCCGCGTCGACCTGCGCGGACAGCTCCCGCGTCGTCGCGCCGACGATGGCGTGCGTGGTCAGCGCGACCGGCCCGTCCAGCTCCTCGGCCAAGCCCTGCGCCACCCGGACACCGGGCAGCTCGCTCGGGAAGTTCGCTCCCAGCCCCGCTGCGGAGGAATCCCCGAGCACCGCCACCTCCAGCGGCCGGACGCCCTCGGGGACCTCGCTGCGCGGCACCGGTCCGACACCGGTCGGCAGGTGCACGCCGTCGGCGCGCAGCGGTTCGGCGATGGGCGGTCCGATGACCCTCCGCGCGTGCCCGGCCTGACCGTTGAGCAAGCCGTAGGCCGCTCCGGACAGGCCACCCGCGGTACCTGCGGCCAGCAGTGCGAGCCGCAAAGCCTTCGTCGCGATCATCTCGCCCCTCCCTCCACACCACCCCCGGGGATCGGGAATGCAAGCCCGGCTCACCAAGGATGCGCTCGGCGGAACTCCCACACCCCACTACCGGTTAGACGCCGCCGAGCCGAAAAAACTTCCTGACCGTGTGTCGTCCGGAAGGTCCCTTGGGTTAGCGCCTGAACAGGCGATTACGCTCGGCATCACACCCGCGCCGGAGACCCGGGCGGGACCGACCGACGACTGAGGACGAGGCGTGGACTACGTCGAGCACGTCACCGAACTGGTGGGCAACACTCCGCTGGTCCGGCTGAACGCGGTGGCCACCGGCAAGACCCCGGTGCTGGCGAAGGTGGAGTACCTCAATCCCGGCGGCAGCGTGAAGGACCGCATCGCGCTGCGCATGATCGAAGCCGCCGAGGCTTCCGGCGAGCTCAGGCCAGGCGGCACGATCGTGGAGCCGACCTCGGGAAACACCGGTGTCGGCCTGGCCATGGTCGCCCAGCGCAGGGGTTACCGCTGCGTGTTCGTCTGCCCGGACAAGGTCGGCGAGGACAAGCGCAACGTCCTCAAGGCCTACGGCGCCGAGGTCGTGGTGTGCCCGACCGCTGTGGAGCCAGAGCACCCGGATTCCTACTACAGCGTCTCCGACCGCCTGGTCGAGGAGATCGAGGGCGCCTGGAAGCCCAACCAGTACGCCAACCCGCAGAACCCCGAGTCCCACGTGCACTCCACGGGGCCGGAGGTCTGGGAGCAGACCGAGGGCAAGGTGACGCACTTCGTCGCCGGCATCGGCACCGGCGGCACCATCTCGGGCACCGGCGAGTACCTCAAGAAGATCTCCGGCGGCAAGGTCAAGGTCATCGGCGCGGACCCGGAGGGCTCGGTGTACTCCGGCGGTCACGGCCGTCCCTACCTGGTCGAGGGCGTCGGTGAGGACTTCTGGCCTACCACCTATGACAACGGGATCTGCGACGAGATCGTGCCGATCTCCGACGCCGAGTCCTTCCAGATGACCCGCCGCCTGGCCAACGAGGAAGCGCTGCTGGTCGGCGGTTCCTGCGGCATGGCGGTAGCCGCAGCGCTCAAGATCGCCGAGACCGCGGGCCCGGACGACGTGATCGTGGTGCTGCTGCCAGACGGCGGTCGCGGCTACCTCGGCAAGATCTTCAACGACTCCTGGATGGCCTCCTACGGCTTCCTCTCGCCCGACGTCGGCGGTGGCCGAGTCGGTGACGTGCTGCGCCGCAAGGACGGCACCATCCCCGAGCTGGTGCACACCCACCCAAACGAGACCGTCGCGGAGGCCGTGGCGATCCTGCGCGAGTTCGGCGTCTCGCAGATGCCGGTCGTGCGCGCCGAGCCGCCGATCATGGCTGCCGAGATCGCAGGGGCGGTCAACGAGCGCGACCTGCTGGACGCGCTGTTCGCGGGCCGCGCCCAACTCGCCGACACCGTCGAGCGGCACATGTCGCCGCCGCTCCCGACCATCGGTGCAGGTGAGGAGATCAGCTCGGCCATGTCTGCGCTGACCGGGGCGGACGGTGCGATGGTGCTCATCGACGGCAAGCCCGCCGGGGTCGTGACCCGCCAGGATGTGCTCGGGTTCATCGCGGGTCGATGACGAGTTGGTGCTGAAGCACCACTGCGCTTCGGCCTGATCAGATAGCGTAGGGCCGAAGTATGCCCAGGACTTTGGACGCCGCAAGGGAGTAGTACCCGATGAGCTCTCCGCAGCCGCCGGACGGCGGTCAGCAGGGTTCGGATCCGATCTCGAACCGGATGGACCCCCAGGACGAGAACCAGGCGGGCGGTGACTCGACTCAGGTCGTCCGGCCCGTCCAGTCGCAGGGGCAGCAGCCTCCGTCGGAGGCGACGCAGGTCGTCCGGCCCGCAGGCCAGCCGCAGGGCGGTGACTCCACCCAGGTGGTGCCGCCGTCGATGCAGCCGGCGCAGCCGATGTACCAGCAGCCGGGCCTCGGTGGTCAGCAGCAGGGTGGTGCGGATGCGACGGCCATGGTGCCGCCGTCGATGCAGCCCCCGCAGCCGATGTACCAGCAGCCCGGCACGCAGAGCCAGCCCGGCGGATTCCCCGCGCAGCCGCCGGGCACTCCCGGCAGCGGTTTCCCGGCTCCGCAGGCCCAGGGCGGTTTCCCGCCCCCGCAGGCCGGCGGCTTCCCGGGGCAGAGCGGGCCGGGTCAGGGCGGTACCTCGACCCTGCCCATCGCGCAGTGGGTCACGATCGGTCTTGCCGCGTTGGGCCTCATCGGCTCGATCATCAGCGGCATCATGACCATGTCCTACCTCCCGGGCGTCGGGATCGCCACGATCCTCGTGGCGTTGATCTTCTGCGGTGTGTGGATCTTCGCCGCCTACTCGGGCGGTCAAGGCAAGCAGTGGGGGCGGATCCTCGTCACCGTCTTCGCCGGGCTGGGCCTCATCGGTGGTCTGATCAACCTGTTCGTCAGCCCGGTCGCCGGGATCTTCGGCCTGCTGGTCGGGATCGCGATCCTGGTGCTGTGGTGGCTGCCGTCCACCACGGCGGGGATGAACGCCCTCGCCGGCGCCCCGGCGCCGCAGGCCGGTGGCTACGGCCAGCCGCAGGGCGGCTACGGCCAGCAGGGCTTCGGGCAGCAGCAGCCGCCGCAGCAGTTCGGCCAGCCTGGACCGCCGCAGCAGTTCGGTCAGCCGCAGCAGGGCTACGGCCAGCAGCCCCCGCAGCAGGGCTTCGGCCAGCAGCAGCCCCCGCAGGGCTACCCGCAGTCCGGTGGCTACCCGCAGCAGGGCGGCTACCCCCAGCAGCCCGGCCAGCCGCCGCAGCCTCCGCAGTGGTGAGCTGAGCTCAACGTCGAAGTGCCCCTGGAACGCCCAGTTCCGGGGGCACTTAGCTTCTCGAGTGAGTTCCGACTCGC
Source organism: Saccharopolyspora aridisoli (assembly GCF_004348445.1). Classification (GTDB taxonomy): domain Bacteria; phylum Actinomycetota; class Actinomycetes; order Mycobacteriales; family Pseudonocardiaceae; genus Saccharopolyspora; species Saccharopolyspora aridisoli. The sequence continues at coordinate 200,596 of NZ_SMKV01000003.1, forward strand.
GACGCCCCGGCAAGGCGCGGTGGGGCTAGGGACGAGGAGTCCCCGCCTTCCGAGAACTGCTTTCGAGCAGACCACTGCCATGGTGTTGCAGGCGGCCACTGATCGGCGTCGTTCGCAAGCTCGGAGCACTCCCACGCCAAACCTCTCGTCCACCCAATCCTTGGTCCCGCGCGTGGCGCCGAGCTCAGTGCGCCGCGCGCACCGCAGTCGCGACAGCCAAGATCATGCTGTGGGAACGAAGCTTGGCTCCGGTCGCGGGGTCTCGTCGCTGCACTCGGGCCAAGTCGATTTCCCCTTCGTGAGCCAATGTTGAATGGTGATCGATCGTCGAATCCGGGACTGCGAGTTGAGCCGGGGGTGGACTCCCGGTGCGCTCGCTCCGCCCTTGGTCGTACGCTGCTCCACATGAGTGACGGCTTCGCCACCCGCGCGATTCACGCGGGCCAGGAGGCAGACCCGACGACCGGTTCGGTGATCGTGCCCATCCACGCCACCTCGACCTACGCGCAGGACGGCGTCGGAGGGATGCGCTCGGGCTACGAGTACTCCCGCACCGGCAACCCGACCCGGACCGCGCTGGAACGCTGCCTGGCTGAGCTGGAGAACGGCAGGCACGCGCGCGCCTACGCCTCCGGCATGGCGGCCACAGACGCGGTGCTGCGGTCCGTGCTGCGCCCGGGCGACCACCTGGTGATCCCGGACGACGCTTACGGCGGCACCTTCCGGCTGATCGACAAGGTGCTCTCCGGCTGGGGCATCTCCTACACGCCCGCCCCGGTGTCGGACGTGGACGCCGTGCGCGCGGCGATCCAGGAGAGCACCAAGCTGGTCTGGCTGGAGACGCCGACCAACCCGCTGCTCAACATCGGCGACATCGCCGCGCTGGCGCAGGTCTCCGCCGACGCGGGCGTGAAGCTCGTCGTGGACAACACCTTCGCTTCGCCGTTCCTGCAGCAGCCGCTGGAGCTCGGCGCGACCGCGGTGGTCCACTCGACCACCAAGTACCTCGGCGGGCACTCCGACGTGGTCGGCGGCGCGGTGGTCACCTCCGACGACGAGCTGGCCGAGCAGCTGGCGTTCCTGCAGAACGGCGCGGGCGCGGTGCCCGGCCCGTTCGACGCGTTCCTGACCATGCGCGGCCTCAAGACGCTCGCGGTGCGCATGGAGCGGCACAGCGAGAACGCCGAGCGGATCGTCGCGGCGCTGAGCGGTCACCCGAAGGTTGCCAAGGTCCTCTACCCGGGCCTGCCCGAGCACCCCGGGCACGAGGTCGCCGCCAAGCAGATGAAGCACTTCGGCGGCATGGTCTCGTTCCTGCACGCCGACGGTGAGCAGGCTGCCCTGGACGTCTGCTCCCGCACGCGGCTGTTCACCCTCGCCGAGTCCCTCGGCGGCGTCGAGTCGCTGATCGAGCACCCGGGCCGGATGACGCACGCGAGCACGGCGGGTTCGATGCTGCAGGTCCCGTCGGACCTGGTCCGCCTGTCGGTGGGCATCGAAGAGGCCGACGACCTCGTCGAGGATCTGCTCGCCGCACTCGGCTGATCACGCGGGCGGTCGTGCCCGGAATGCGCTCCTGGGCGCGACCGTCACCTGGCCACGAACGGGTCCGAGCTGCCCGAGGACGGGGGATCGGCGGGCTCGCGCGGGGCGACCGGTAGGTCGCTGGGTCGCAGGCAGCCGCCGATGAGCTCCACGACCCCGTCGTGCTCGTGGTAGGTGCCCGGGTCCTCGCAGCCGGAGTTGAGCACCACCAGGACTGCCGCACCGGACAGCGCCGCCGCCGTGATCATGCCGGTGAGCAGCGGGAACACGCCGTTGCTCGGCTGCGCCATGCTGCCCTCCAGGCGGTGTGTCGGTGCGCGCCTCGCGCTCGGTGACCGTGCTGCCCACTGAGGGTACCCAACGTGCCGCCCCGGGGTCGGTTATCGATCCGCAGGGCCTTCTTCCCCCCGGTGACCACCCGAGCAGCTCTGCGTGAGGGCGCTTCGGCGCACGCCTAGTACCCGTGGATCAGCGGTGGCAGGATTGGCGCATGCAGCTCGTCGACCTCGACCGAATCCGCGAAGCGGACGCCCTGCTCGCCAAGGTGGCACGGCGGACCCCGATGGAGCACTCCCGAGTGCTCGGCGAGCACACCGGCGGCGAAGTCCACCTCAAGTGCGAGAACCTCCAGCGCACCGGCTCGTTCAAGCTCAGGGGCGCCTACGTCCGGCTGCTCGGGCTCAACGCCGAGCGCCGCGCGGCCGGTGTGGTGGCCGCCAGCGCCGGCAACCACGCCCAGGGCGTCGCCCTCGCGGCGCACCTGCTGGGCATTCCCGCCACCGTCTACATGCCCGAACGCGCGCCGCTGCCGAAGCTGGCCGCGACCAAGTCCTACGGCGCCCAGGTCACGCTGCACGGTGCGGTGCTCGCCGAAACACTCGCGGCGGCCGAGGAGCACGCCGAGCGGACCGGCGCCGAGTTCATCCACCCCTTCGACCACATGGACATCATCGCAGGTCAGGGCACTGTTGGTCTGGAAATCCTGGAGCAGCTGCCCGAAGTGCGCACGATCCTCGTGCCCACCGGCGGGGGAGGGCTGGTCGCGGGCGTGGCCGCCGCGGTGAAGGCGACGCGCCCCGACGTGAAGGTGCTGGCGGTGCAGGCCGAGCAAGCCGCCGCCTGGAGGCCCTCGCTGGCCGCGGGCAAGCCCGTGCCGTTGACCGACACCCAGACGATGGCCGACGGTATCGCCGTGGGCGAACCGGGCGCGGTGCCGTTCGCGCACGTGTCGGAGCTGGTCGACGGGGTCCTCACGGTCAGCGAGGAGTCGCTGTCGCGCGCGCTGCTGCTGTGCCTGGAGCGGGCGAAGCTCGTGGTCGAACCCGCTGGGGTCGCCGCCGTCGCGGCCCTGCTGGAACACCCCGAGCAGGTAGTCTCACCGACCGCCGCGGTGGTCACCGGCGGCAACATCGACCCGCTGCTGCTGCTCCAGCTCATCCAACACGGCATGACCTCGGCGGGTCGCTACCTGTCGCTGAGCGTCCGGCTGCCCGACCGGCCCGGATCGCTGGCGGCCCTGCTCGCCAAGCTCGGCGAGCTCAACGCCAACGTCATCGACATCGAGCACTCGCGCATCTCCGGTGCGCTCGCGCTCGGCGAGGTCGACGTCGAGGTCTCGCTGGAAACCCGAGGTCAGGAGCACCGCGAGTACGTCGTCGCCCAACTCGAAGCCGTCGGCCACACGATCCTCGCCCGCCGCTGAGAGGAGTTCTCACGTGGCTGCCACCAGCGGTCCCGACGAACTGGACGCCAGGCTGCTGCTTTTGCTCTCCGACGAGCCGCGGCTGGGCGTGCTGGAGTGCTCCCGCCGGCTCGGCGTCGCGCGCGGCACCGTCCAAGCCCGGCTCGACCGGCTCTTCGAGCGCGGCGTCCTGCAGGGATTCCCGCCCGAGCTGGACCTGGCGGCGATGGGCTACGGGCTGACGGCCTTCGCGGTCCTGGAGATCACGCAGGGGCATCGCGGGCTCGTCGCCGAGCAGCTGGCCGCCATCGACGAGGTCTGCGAGGTGCACGCGACCACCGGCCAGGGAGACCTGTTCGTGCGCATGGTCGCCCGGTCCAACGACGACCTGCAGCGCGTGATCGACGAGGTCGTCGGAGTGCCCGGTGTTCGCCGCACATCGACGTCCATCGCGTTGTCCACGCCCGTGCCGCCGAGAGTGCGTCCGCTGCTTCGCCGACTATCCGGGGAAAAGCGAGCGGGCGTCCCGGAATCCGGAACGCCCGCGGACCGAGCGCACGAGCCCGGTATCGATTCTTAATTGCGGTGAAACCGTCGCAACGGTTTCACCCGCATAGGTCAGGTGAAGCCAGATCAACAAAGGCGCGCGGCAACTTCAGCGGCTGCGCAGGAAAGGAGCCCGGAATGAAAGATCAGCCGTTGAAGGGCTCAGCCTTGACGAGCGTGACCTTCATGTTGCCGCCGTTGGGCAGCTCGTACTCCCGGCTCTCGCCCTCCCTGGCATCCAGCAGAGCCTTGCCCAGCGGGGAACTGGGGGAGTAGACCTCGAGGTCGCCGTGGGCGCCCTCTTCGCGGTTGGCGAGCAGGAACTGCTCGGTCTCGTCCTCGCCGTCGTAGCGGACGGTCAGGACCGAACCGGGCTTGGCGATGCCGGACTCGGTGGGCACGTCGCCGACCTGGGCGGTGCGCAGCAGTTCCTGCAGCTGGCGGATGCGAGACTCGATCTGACCCTGCTCCTCGCGAGCGGCGTGGTACCCGCCGTTCTCGCGCAGGTCGCCCTCCTCGCGGGCTTCGTTGATCTTCGCGGCGATCACCGGGCGGTTGGCCACGAGCTCGTCCAGCTCACCCTTGAGCCGGTCGTAAGCATCCTGGGTCAGCCAGGTCACCTGGGTCTCGCTCACGGTCACCACTCCTCGTCGACTTCCGGTCCGCACTCACAACGGGCCAAATTGCAATTCCGTCCTTTTCTCGGCCAATGCCAAGTAACGGAAAAACACGGCCCTCAGCGGGGGCCGTGCTGCGCTCGACGATAGCACGTATCAGCACGCAAAGGGACCGGATTCTCCTCGCGCCCGACGTGCGGCGGGGCGCTTCACCCGGTTGGCCGCGTGTGAGTGGACAAATATTCAGGAACGTTGTAAGTGCAGCCGTACACCTCCCCGATGGTCGCTCGGGCGGATGTACGAAGCACAGTGTCCTGCCGACTCACGCCGTTCGCCGGGTGGATCAGGACTTCGCGTCTTCCGACCTCCTCGCCGGATTCGGCGCGACCCCGCACCACGCAGTCCGCGGGCCGCTGCGGATCGTCCCGCTGGACCTCCAGGGTGATCCGAACGGAGTGATCGTCGATCACCTCGAAGGCGACCTGCTTGCCTTCGATCGGAGCGGAGCCGAGGTTGCGGTAGCCGATGAGCGCGACGCCCGCGAGAGCCAGCAGCACGGCCGCGAGCAGGGACCATCGGAGGAACGGCCGGGTGCGCGCGCTGCGAGCGCGCGAGCCGTACCGGTCCTGCGGGACCTGCTGCTGCGTCACGGCGGCCTTTCCGACGCGGGCGGTGGATCTGCGGCCGGGGACCACGAGGGGTGACGGCCACGATGTCGGCTCCACCGGGAACAATGGAGGACGACACCCACGTTGAGTATCCCTGGAGCGCCCAGCGGAGGAGACGGCGGGGCCGTCGACGCGGAGGAGCCGTGCACAGGGCGGATGCTGCTACTAGCGGGAGGAACGAGCGGGCGATGGCGGACAAGCTGCGACTGATGACGGTGCACGCGCACCCGGACGACGAGTCCAGCAAGGGGGCCGCGACCACCGCGCGCTACGTGGCCGAGGGCCACGACGTGATGGTGGTCACCTGCACGGGAGGTGAAGCGGGCAGCATCCTCAACCCGGCCATGGAGCGGCCCGAGGTCGTGGAGAACCTGACCGACGTGCGCCGGGAGGAAATGGCCAAGGCCGCCGAGATCCTCGGCGTCGAGCACCGCTGGCTCGGCTACGTCGACTCCGGACTGCCCGAGGGCGACCCGCTGCCGGCGCTGCCGGAGGGCGTGTTCGCCACGGTGCCGATCGAGGAGCCCACCCGCGCGCTCGTGAAGGTGATGCGTGAGTTCCGCCCGCACGTGGTGATCACCTACGACGAGAACGGCGGATACCCGCACCCGGACCACATCCGGTGCCACGAGGTCTCCGTCGCGGCCTTCGACGCCGCCGGTGACCCCGACCTGCACGGTGGCCAGGGCGAGCCGTGGCAGCCGCTGAAGCTCTACTACTCGCACGGTTTCTCCCGCAAGCGCATGCAGCTGTTCCACGAGTCGCTGCTGGCCGACGGCAAGGAATCGCCCTACACCGACTGGCTCGAGCGCTGGGACTCCCAGGGCCGCCCCGACCCGGACGACCGGGTCACCACGCGCGTGCCGTGCGGGGAGTACTTCGAGCAGCGGGACGCCGCGTTGCGCGCCCACGCGACCCAGATCGACCCGACGAGCCGCTGGTTCGCGGTCTCGTGCGACGTGCAGCGCGAGCTGTGGCCGACCGAGGACTACGAGTTGGTGCGTTCGCTGGTCGACACCACGTTGCCGGAGGACGACCTGTTCGCCGGCGTGCAGGAGAAGGTGTGCGCATGAGTGCCCAGGAGACCGTCGCACTGGTGCTGGCCCAGGCGCCGGTGCCGCCGCAGGACCCGGGCGGGCAGGGTGAGGACTTCGGCAAGTCCTCGCCGCTCGGCCTGGTGCTGCTGATCGTGTTCGCCATCGCGGTGGTGTTCCTGATCCGCTCGATGACCAAGCACTTGAAGAAGCTGCCGGTCGTCTTCGACGAGGAGAAGGCCAACGCCGCGGCCCCGGCCCGCGTCAAGCGAGCCGAAGCGTCGAAGCGCGCGGATGAGTCCGAGGCCACCGAGCCCCCGGAGCCGACGGGCACCCCCTCCAACACGTCGCAGACGCAGAGGAACGAGTAGGACCCGACTCCGAACGGGGCCGCCTGGGGAACCGGGTGGCCCCGTTCTGAGTCGGATGACCGGATCACGGCCGTACTCGGTGACGTGATTACGCCGGTATTCCGGTCAGCCCAGCCCTCACCAGTGCGTTCGGAAGATCGAGGTGGGAAGGTGGGGGTATGGCTAACCGGCTTGCGGACGCGACGAGTCCGTACCTCCTCCAGCACGCTGACAACCCGGTCGACTGGTGGCCGTGGTGCCCGGAGGCGTTCGCCGAGGCCCGCCGCCGGGACGTCCCGGTGCTGCTGTCGGTCGGGTACGCGGCCTGCCACTGGTGCCACGTGATGGCGCACGAGTCGTTCGAGGACGACGAGATCGCGCGGTTGATGAACGAGCGCTTCGTCAACGTCAAGGTGGATCGCGAGGAACGTCCCGACATCGATGCCGTCTACATGGAGGCCACCCAGGCCATGACCGGCCAGGGCGGGTGGCCGATGACCTGCTTCCTCACCCCCGACGGCGAACCGTTCCACTGCGGCACCTACTACCCGGCGTCGCCGATGCCCGGGATGCCGTCGTACCCGCAGCTGCTCTCGGCCGTCGCGGAGGCGTGGGAAGGGCGCGGCGAGGAGGTTCGGCAGGCCGCGAGCCGCATCGTCGAGCAGCTCAACGCGCAGCGCTCACCGCTGCCGGAGTCGATCTTGGACGACGAGGTGCTGACCGGCGCCGTCGGCCGGTTGCGCACCGAATCCGATCCCGAGCACGGCGGCTTCGGCGACGCGCCGAAGTTCCCGCCGTCGATGGTGCTGGAGTTCCTGCTGCGCCACCACGAGCGCACCGGGTCCGAGCAGGCGCTGGAACTGGCCCGCGACTGCTGCGCGGCGATGGCGCGCGGAGGCATCTACGACCAGCTGGCTGGCGGATTCGCCCGCTACAGCGTCGACGCGGCCTGGGTGGTGCCGCACTTCGAGAAGATGCTCTACGACAACGCCCTGCTGCTGCGCGCGAACGCGCACCTGGGCAGGCTCGGCGACGACCTGGCAGCGCGCGTGGCCAGGGAGACCGCCGGTTTCCTGCTGCGCGACCTGCGCACGCCGGAGGGCGGTTTCGCTGCGTCGCTGGACGCCGACACCGAGGGCGTCGAGGGCCTGACCTACGTGTGGACGCCGGAGCAGCTGCGCGAGGTGCTCGGCGAGTCCGACGGCGACTGGGCGGCGTCGCTGTTCGCGGTGACCTCGGAGGGCACCTTCGAAGAGGGCACTTCGACGCTCCAGCTGCCGCACGACCCCGATGACCAGGCCCGCTGGACGCGGGTGCGGCAGAGCCTGCTGGCGGCGAGGGAGCAGCGCCCCCAGCCGGGCGAGGACGACAAGGTCGTCACCGCTTGGAACGGCCTGGTGATCACCGCGCTGGTGGAGGCCGCGACCGCCCTGGAGGAACCGTCCTGGATCGAGGCCGCCGCCGGTGCCGCCGAGCTGCTGCTGTCGACGCACCTGGTCGACGGCACGTTGCTGCGCACCTCCCGGCACGGCGTCGCGGGCACGGCCGCCGGGGTGCTGGAGGACTACGGCTGCTTCGCCGACGGGCTGCTGTCGCTGCACCAGGCCACCGCTGATCCGCGCTGGCTGACCCGCGCGTGCGAGCTCCTCGACGTCGCGATGGAGCAGTTCGCCGACACCGATCACCCCGGCACGTTCCACGACACCGCCGCCGATGCGGAGACGCTGGTGCGCAGGCCCTCGGATCCGACCGACAACGCCAGCCCGTCCGGTGCCGCGGCGCTGACCTCGGCGTTGCTGACGGCATCGGCCCTGGTCGGGCCGGGGTCCACCAGCCGCTACCGCACCGCCGCCGAGCAGGCCCTGTCGCGTGCGGGACTGCTGGCCCAGCGCGCGCCGCGCTTCGCGGGCCACTGGCTGGCGGTCGCCGAGGCCCGGGCTCAGGGCCCGATGCAGGTCGCCGTCGTGGGACCGGACGAGTCCTCGCGCGCCGAGCTCCTCGCGACGGCCCACCGCCGAGGGCCGGGTGGCGCGGTCGTGGTGGCCTCGACGCCGGGAGCGGCCGGAGTTCCCCTCCTGGCCGACCGGCCCCTGGTCGACGGTGCTGCGGCCGCCTACGTCTGCCACGGCTACGTCTGCGACCGCCCCGTCACGACCTCCGCTGAACTGGCGGACAAGCTCGCTCAGGCGTAGAGCGCGAGCCAGATGGCGACGTGGTGGCAGATGGCCGCCGCGGTGACCGTCGAGTGGAAGAACTCGTGGTAGCCGAAGGTCTTCGGCCACGGGTCCGGCCAGCGGGTGGCGTAGAAGATCGCGCCGACCGTGTAGAGCGCACCGCCGACGATGAGCAGCACCAGCACCGCCGCGCCCGCGTTCTCCAGCAGGTCCGGCAGCACGAACACGGCCACCCAGCCCAGTGCGATGTAGACCGGGACGCCGACCCAGCGCGGCGCGTTCGGCCAGGCCAGCTTGAGGATCACGCCGCCGAGCGCGCCCGCCCACACCACGGCGAGCACGATGGCGCCGGTCGTCGGTTGCAGCGCGATCATCGCCAGCGGCGTGTAGGTGCCGGCGATGAACAGGAAGATCATCGAGTGGTCGAGTCGTCGCATCCAGGTGCGCGCGCCGACCGAGTTCCAGGTCTTGCGGTGGTAGAGCGCGCTCACACCGAACAGGCCGAGCACGGTCGCCGAGTAGATCGAGGTGCCCAGCGCTGCCTCAGCCGACACGGTCGAGGCGGCCAGCGAGACGAGCGTCGCGCCGGCGGCGAAGAACGCCAGCAGCGACCAGAAGTGGATCCAGCCGCGCATGCGCGGCTTGACGATCGCGTGCGGGACTCGGGAAGACACGGCCTTGGTCACGCCACAAAGGTTACGGGACCGTAGGTTTGGTCCGCTGTGACGTCTGTTGCAAACCGGACTCCTGGGGTCGTCGCACGGCGTCCGGTGCACCCGATCGAGGTCTCAGAACCGGCGGCGGTGCGGGTTCTCGGGTGGTGGGAGGAGGAAGATCTGCGCCGCTTGGCCTCAGCGCCGATGGTCGTCCGCATCCGCGTAGTCTCATCTGGCGTGGCGCTCAAGGTTCGTTTGAAAGAACTCATGTACTCGGTCTACGAGCGACGGCTCAGCCGGAAGCTCGATGGCCTGCAGCACCCCAAGCACGTCGGCGTCATCCTGGACGGCAATCGCAGATGGGCCAAGGAAGCCGGTCTGGACGCAGCGCACGGACACCGAGCGGGCGCGCGCAAGATCGCGGAGATGCTCGGTTGGTGCGAGGAGGCGCAGGTCGAGGTGGCCACCCTGTGGCTGCTGTCCACCGACAACCTCAACCGCAGCGAAGCCGAGCTCAACGCCCTGATGGAGATCATCGCCGGGGTGGTCGACGAGCTCACCGGTCCGGGCAAGTCGTGGCGGGTGCGGATCGTGGGTGCGCTGGACGTGTTGCCCACTGAGACCGCCGCCAGGCTGACCGCGGGTGCGCTGCGGACCGAAGGCCGGACGGGGATGCAGGTCAACGTCGCGGTCGGCTACGGAGGCAGACGGGAGATCGCCGACGCCGTCCGCAAGCTGCTGCAGCAGCACGCAGAGGCGGGGACCACGATCGAGGAGCTCGCCGAGGTGCTCACGGTCGACCACATCGCCGAACACCTCTACACTTCCGGCCAGCCGGACCCGGACCTGCTCATCCGCACCTCGGGTGAGCAGCGGTTGTCGGGCTTCATGCTCTGGCAGTCGGCGCACTCGGAGTTCTGGTTCACCGAGGCCTACTGGCCGGAGTTCCGCCGGGTTGACTTCCTGCGAGCGCTGCGCGACTACGCGGTGCGCCACCGCCGCTTGGGCCGCTGACCTCGAGCACGCGGAAAGGCCAGGTCGGAGACGACCTGGCCTTTCCGAATGCGATGAGATCGCTCAGTCGGCGGACGGGTGGTCCACAACCGGGGCGTTGACGCACTCGCTGCTCTGCGGGGACAGCAGCGGCACGACCGCACCCAGCGCGGCGACCTTGTTGCCGCAGGCCTGCACCGGCAGAACGCTGACGTTGTTGTCGTTCAGGACGTTCACGCCGTCGTTGTCCGAGCTGTCGGCGTTGGCGACGGGCGCCAGGGCCAGCAGACCGGCGGCGGCACCGGCGACAATCGCTGCCTTCTTCAGCACTTGAGTCACTCTCCTTTAGGAATTCCGCGGGATTCGGAAATCACACCAACGAACTCTGTCCGAATCCCGGCTGGGAGACCGAGTGTGGTGTGTTCCGGTCGCAAACTACAGCGAACATGCCCGTAGCCCAAATTCGTAACACCATTGTGTGAATCCGGGTCCATGAATCGCTGGTGGACGCGGAATGCGCGCACGAAGAAGGAGCGCCGGAACGAGCCAGCGCTCCTTCTTCGTCGGCGAAGGCGTCAGTCCGCGCTGGGGTGGTCCAGGATCGGGGCGTTGACGCACCCGGTGGAGTTCGGCGAGCCCACCGGGACGACGGCGCCCAGGGCGGCGACGTTGTTGCCGCAGGCCTGCACCGGCAGAACGCTGACGTTGTTGTCGTTCAGGACGTTGATGCCGTCGTTGTCCGAGCTGTCGGCGTTGGCGACGGGGGCCAGGGCCAGCAGACCGGCGGCGGCACCGGCGACAATCACTGCTTTCTTCAGCACAGCTTTGCTCCTTGATGAGATGAGTCGAGCAAGTGCGTGCTTCTGCCCGGGAAGAGTGAATTCCGGAACGAGTGAAGCACCTGGCTTGAAACGTAACGACGGGTTGTGGAACGCGACACTCGGATACCACCATTGTGTGTAATATCGCCGCCAGGGCTAACGTACTCGCAAGTATTCGCCGAAAAGGCCCCGCGCATTTCCAGTGCCATTGGAGTTCGGTGAATTCGGCGTGCGCCCGGCCGCGTACCGTTCAGACGTGGACTCAGCGCGGTTGGTGTCCGACTACGTGCGGCTCGGGCTGCGGTTCGACCGGCTCGAACCGGGTCTGGTCGACTCCTACGCGGGCGACCCGGGGCTGCGGCTCCGGGTGCTCCACGAGCCGCGCCCGGACCCGCTGCGGCTCGTCGCGAGGGCTCGCGAGCTGCGCGACGAGCTGGGCGGTTGCGGGCTGGCCGAACCCCGCTCGTGGTTCCTCGACGCTCAGCTCACCGCGCTGGAGGCGATCGGTCTTCGGATCGCCGGTCAGGAGATGTCGTTCCTGGCGGAAGTGCGGGCGTGCTTCCAGGTCACCCCTGAGCTCGGCGATCCCGACGAGTACCGGGAGGCCCACCGCGAACTCGACGCGCTGCTGCCGGGAGCGGGGGCACTGGTCGACCGGCTCGCCGCGGTCCGGCGCCGCGACCGGCTGTCGCCGGAGCGCCTGGAGGTCTGCGTGGAAGCGGTGTCCGGTGCGCTGCGCTCGCGGGTGCGGGCTCGCTTCGGGCTGCCGGTGCAGGAGCGGGTGCGGTACCGGATCGTCACCGACCGGCCGTGGAGCGGGTTCAACGAGTACCTCGGCGGGTTCCGGTCGCGGGTGTCGGTCAACGCCGACATCGGTCACCGCGCGTCGACCTTGCCGCAGCTGATCGCCCACGAGTCCTACCCGGGTCACCACACCGAGCACTGCCGCAAGGCCGCCGGGATAGCGCGCACCCAACCCGAGCAGGCGATCTTCCTGGTCAACACGCCGCAGTGCGTGCTCGCCGAAGGTCTCGCAGACCTCGGCCTGCACGCGGCGGTGGGGGAGGGCTGGGGCTCGTGGGCGGCGGAGATCTTCGCCGACCTGGGCATCGCGCTGGACGGCGAGCTCGCCGAGCGGCTGGAGGCGGTGCTGGTCCACCTGCTGCCGGTGCGCCAGGACGCGATGCTGATGCTGCACTCCCGGAGGAGGTCGGAGCAGGACGCCGTCGATCACCTGCGCCGCTGGCTGCTGATGCCGGAAGACCGCGCGCGGCACCTGGTGAGCTTCATGCGCGATCCGCTGTGGCGGGCCTACACCACGACCTACGTAGAAGGGTTCCGCCTGCTGCGGCGGTGGCTGTCGGACCACCCGGACGGCACATCGAGCACCGATCGTTACCGCCGATTGCTTGACGAGGCGCTTGTGCCAGAGGTCCTCCGCGCTGAGATCGCGGCACGCGCGCGGTCCTGAATTTCACCCGGAAAGAGCAGCGAGGCTAACCGGGAGTGTTGGATTGAGTTCGTTCTCGTCGCGGCCCAGGGACGCGTCCTGACCTGCTGACGAATCGTCTGGAAACCTTCTATTCACCTTGTGACCTGCGAAAACAGGAGGTAGCGCGCGGTGAGCGCGGGAATGGTTCGAATCACCTAAGTGGCTGTCTGCCGAAGAGCGATCTCAAAGGTAGCGTTCGCTGGTGACGGGCCGTTCTTCTTCTGCACGTCCGAACGCGGCCCGTCCGGGAGGCCCTGATCGTGGCTGTTGGCTGGAGCGGACGTTCACACGTCCACCTTGGTCGCGGAGGGGGTCGGTGCCCGGCCCTCGCGTGGCGTCGGTGGACCGGACGGTCCAGCGGGAGCACGACGGGGGCAGGCCCGGCCCACCGACGAGCGGGCGTGCTCGGCACGTCCGCGAGGGAGTAGCCGTGACCGCACGACGTTCCCAGCCTCAGGCGCACGAAGCCGTCCGCAGCGACGCGCCCGCGCCCACCGCACCTGGCGGTGACTCCGAGGTCCGCACCTACGTCCTGGACACTTCGGTCCTGCTGTCCGACCCGTGGGCGATGGCCCGGTTCGCCGAGCACGACGTGGTGCTCCCGGTGGTGGTCATCTCCGAGCTGGAGGGGAAGCGCCACCACCCCGAACTCGGCTGGTTCGCCCGCGAGGCGCTGCGCGTGCTCGACGATCTCCGGATCAAGCACGGCAGATTGGACCACCCGGTGCTGGTCAACCCTGAGGGCGGCAACGTCCACGTGGAGTTGAACCACTCCGACCCGTCGGTGCTCCCGCCGGGTTTCCGCACGGACTCCAACGACTCCCGCATCCTGGCCTGCTCGCTCAACCTCGCCGCCGAAGGCCGTGAGGTCGTGCTGGTCACCAAGGACATGCCATTGCGGGTCAAGGCCGCGTCGGTGAACCTGGCCGCCGAGGAGTACCGCGCGCAGGACGTGGTGTCGTCGGGCTGGAGCGGCATGGCGGACATCGACGTCGGTTCGGACTCGGTGGACTCGCTGTTCAAGGACGGCGTCGCCGACCTGGAGGAGGCGCGGGACCTGCCGCCGAACACCGGTGTGCGGATGCTCGCCGGACAGCAGAGCGCACTGGGCCGGATCACCGCGGACAAGCAGGTCCGGCTGGTGCGCGGCGACCGCGAGGTCTTCGGGCTGCACGGTCGTTCGGCGGAGCAGCGGATCGCGCTGGAGCTGCTCATGGATCCCGAGATCGGGATCGTCTCGCTCGGCGGCCGAGCCGGTACCGGCAAGTCCGCGTTGGCGCTGTGCGCGGGCCTGGAATCGGTTCTGGAACGCCAGCAGCACCGCAAGGTCGTGGTGTTCCGGCCGGTCTACGCCGTCGGTGGGCAGGAGCTCGGTTACCTGCCGGGCTCCGAGGGCGAGAAGATGGCGCCCTGGGCGCAGGCCGTCTTCGACACGCTCGGGGCTCACGCCAGCGAGAACGTGCTGGAAGAGATCATGGACCGCGGCATGCTCGAGGTGCTGCCGCTGACCCACATCCGCGGCCGCTCGCTGCACGACGCCTTCGTCATCGTCGACGAGGCCCAGTCGCTGGAGCGCAACGTGCTGCTGACGGTCCTGTCGCGGCTCGGCGCGAACTCGCGGGTGGTGCTCACCCACGACGTCGCGCAGCGGGACAACCTGCGGGTGGGCCGCCACGACGGTGTCGCGGCGGTCATCGAGAAGCTCAAGGGCCACCCGCTGTTCGCCCACGTGACCCTGACCCGATCGGAACGAAGCCCGATCGCCGCTCTGGTCACCGAGCTGCTGGAAGGCGACCACACGCCCTGACGCGGTCGTGGGGAGGACGCCTCCGGCGGGGGCGCCCTCCCCACGTCTCGCGGTCGGACCCCGCGCGGAGTCCGAGCCCGCAGATCCTCCGCGCGAGATCGTCACCAGCCCGACGGCAGCGGCCGGCCCTCGGCGAAGCCGGCGGCCGACTGGATGCCGACCAGGGCGCGCTCGTGGAACTCCTCGAGGGTGTGCGCGCCCGCGTAGGTGCAGGCCGAGCGGACACCCGAGGTGATCTGGTCCAGGAGGTCCTCCACGCCCGGGTTCTGCGGGTCGATGCGCATCCGCGAGCTGGAGATGCCCTCCTCGAACAGGCCCTTGCGAGCCTGGTCGTAAGGGCTGTCGGTGCGGGTCCGGGCCGACACGGCGCGCTTGGAGGCCATGCCGAAGGACTCCTTGTAGGCGCTGCCGTGCTCGTCGCGCTGCAGGTCACCGGGCGACTCGTAGGTCCCGGCGAACCACGATCCGACCATCACCGACGTGGCTCCGGCGGCCAGCGCCAGCGCCACGTCGCGCGGGTGGCGGACGCCGCCGTCGGCCCACACGTGCTTGCCCAGCCTGCGGGCTTCCGCGGCGCACTCGGCGACGGCGGAGAACTGCGGGCGGCCGACACCCGTCATCATCCGGGTCGTGCACATCGCGCCCGGCCCGACGCCGACCTTGATGACGTCGGCACCGGCCTCGACCAGGTCGCGCACGCCCTCGGCGGTGACCACGTTGCCGGCGACGACCGGAACGGTGGGGCTCGCGGAGCGGACGGCCCTGAGCGCGGCGATCATCTTCTCCTGGTGACCGTGCGCCGTGTCCACGACCAGCGTGTCCACCCCAGCCGCCAGCAGCGCTGACGCCTTGGCGGCGACGTCACCGTTCACGCCGATCGCGGCGGCCACGCGCAGGCGGCCATCGACGTCGAGAGCGGGGGTGTAGATGGCGGCGCGCAGGGCGCCCTTCTTCGTCATGATCCCGGCGAGCCGACCTTCGGCGTCGATGGCGATCGCGACGTTGCGGCCCTGCTTGTGCAGCTGCTCGAAGACCTCGCGCGAGTCCGTCTCCAGCGGCAGCACCACGGGGTGCGGGTCGGCGACCTCGCCGACCCGCGCGAAGCGGTCCACGCCGGTGCAGGCGGCTTCGTCGACGACGCCGAGCGGCTTGTCCTCGTCGTCGACCACCACCAGGGCGCCGTGCGCGCGCTTGGGCAGCAGGTTCAGTGCGTCGGCGACCGCGTCGTCGGTGTGCAACGCCAGCGGTGTGTCCCACAGCGGGTGCCTGGTCTTGACCCAGGACACGATCTCGGCGACCGCGCTCGGGTCGACGTCCTGCGGGAGGATCACCAGGCCACCGCGTCGCGCGACGGTCTCGGCCATGCGCCTGCCGGCCACGGCGGTCATGTTCGCGACCACGATCGGCAACGTCGCGCCGGTGCCGTCACAGGTCGCCAGGTCGACGTCGAAGCGCGACTCGACTCCGGAGCGCCGGGGCGCCAGGAAGACGTCGTCGTAGGTCAGGTCGGTGGAGGGCTGTTGCCCGTTCAAGAACTGCACGTCTCACGACGATACGTGCCCCGAGCAGCCGCCGTGCCCCGCTGCCGACCACCTGATCAAGCGACGTTCGAGGTTCAAAGCGGTGGTCGCCCCGGGCAGTGGCCGAACCGCCCGCATCGACGTCCTCTTCGCCGGGTCAGTTCAAGACCGGGCTGCCCGATGGCCTCAGGCGTCCTCGTCGGTGAGGGGTTCGAGGGACCTGTAGGCGTCGTAGTTGCGGAAGAAGCGGCTGTAGAGCTCGGAGCCGTCGTCGAAGGTGGCGTCTTCGAGGGGCCTGACCTCGACGACCTGCTTCATCTTCCAGGTGACCAGTTCGTGGTTCTCGTTCTGGTAGCTGGTCTCCTGCTGCTTGCCGCACTCCTTGGCCTTCTCGGCGGCCTCGTCCTCGGACTCGGCGGTGAGCAGGACGAACGACTCCTCGTAGAGGGGCTTGTGACCGGTCGCCTCGCTGGTGGCCTCCAGCAGGAGCACGGCGACGTAGTGGTCGCGTTCGACCGATGACGCGCGCTGCTGGAAATCACGCGGGTCGATGGTTCCCGGGCCGATGTCGATCGAACCAACGGCGTCGAAGTCCTCGCTGCTCATGCCACCAGGATCTCACCCGTCGCGGAGCATCCCGCGAACCGCCTCGATGGTGTCCGCCTCGGCCGCGTCCTTGTCCGGCCGGTAGCGCAGCACCCGGGCGAACCGCAGCGCGACCCCACCGGAATACCGGCTGCTGGTCTGCACCCCGTCGAGCTCGATCTCCACCACAAGCTCCGGGACGACGCGCACGGTCCAGTCGTCACCTCCGGTGGCCCGGCGCTGGAACTCGGCGGTCTGCCAGGCCAGCAGATCGTCGGTGAGGCCCTTGAAGGTCTTGCCGACCATGATCGGCGGGCCGCCGTCGGGATCGCGGGCGCCCAGGTGCAGGTTGGACAGGTAATCGCTGCGGCGACCGTGGCCCCACTCGGCGGCCAGGACGACCAGGTCGAGGGTGTGCTCGGGCTTGACCTTGCGCCACGCCTTGCCGCGCCGGCCCGCCGCGTACGGCGAGTCGAGGTCCTTGACCACCACGCCCTCGTGGCCGTGCGCCAACGCGTCGTCGAACAGCGCGGCGGCGTCCTCCGGGGTGGGGGACAGGACGCCCGGGATCCGGTGGGCGCCTGCGACCTGCTCCAACGCCTTCAGCCGGTCGGCCAGCGGCCGGTCGAGCAGGTCGGTCCCGTCCAGGTGCAGGCAGTCGAAGAAGTACGGGTGCAGCAGCTCGGCCCGCTGCTCCTGGGCGCCGAAGCGGGCCATCGTCTCCTGGAACGGGCGGGGACGTCCGGCGTCGTCGAGGGCCAGCGTCTCGCCGTCGAGCACCACCGAGCGGCAGTCCAGGCCCCGCACCAGCTCCACCAGCTCGGCGACGTTGCGGGTGATCTCGCGCAGCGTGCGGGTGTAGACGTGCACCTCATCGCCGTCGCGGTGCACCTGGATGCGGGCGCCGTCCAGCTTGTGCTCGACGCTGCACCCGCCGAGCTCGGCCAGCGCGGCGTCCAGTGTTCCCGCTGGTGAGGCCAGCATCGGGCGGATCGGGCGGCCCAGCTCCAGGTGGAACTCGTGGAGCGCGGACTCGCCGCCGCCGAGCGCGGCCACGGCGGTCTCGGAGAGCCTGCCGGAGAGCATGAACGCGCGCCGCACGGCTTCGGTGCTCACCTCGGCCGCCGCGGCGATGGCCTCGACCATCACGCCTTCCAACGCGCCCTGCCGGAGCTCACCGCCCAGCAGGCGCAGCAGGAACGACTGCTCCGCCTCGGTGGCCCTCCCGAGCAGCGCGCTCAGCGCGTCGGCTCGTCGTTGCCCTGATCCGGCGCCGCTGATCGTCCGCACTTCGCCGACCGCCGCTTCGACCTCGCCGATGGTCAACCGGGGGTCGGGCGCTGGTGAGACCTGCAACGCGGACAACGTCGACCAGCCGACCCCGGCCCGTCCGCCGGGGAGTTCGCCCGCCAGAAGCGCCGTCGCCGCGGCGACCTCCGCGGGTTCCAACCGCCGCAGCAGCGCGGCGATCGCCGATGTCTTCGCCTTGCGCGAGGACGTCGCCGCGACCTCCGCGGAGGCCGCGACGACGTCCGAGAGCAGCACCATGGGTCCATGGTGCGCACCACTCCGACAATTCGCGGGAGGGCCAGCGGCCAGTCAGCCGCCGTTGGCCATGCGGAGGACGTCCAGGGCTTCGTCGAGCTGCTCGACCGTGAGCTCGCCGGCCTCGACGTGACCGCGTTCGAGGACGACCTCGCGGATGGGCTTGCGCTCCTTGAGCGCCTGCTTGGCGACCGCTGCGGCCTCCTCGTAGCCGATGTAGCGGTTGAGGGGCGTGACGATCGCCGGCGAGCCCTCGGCGTAGGCGCGGGCCTGCTCGGTGTTGACCTGCACGTCGGCGAAGACCTTGTCGGCCAGCTGCCGCGACACCTCCGCCAGCAGTCGGGACGACTCCAGCACGTTGCGGGCGATGACCGGCAGCATCACGTTGAGCTGGAAGTTGCCCTGCGACCCGGCGAAGGCCACGGCCGCGTCGTTGCCGATGACCTGGGCGACGACCTGGAGCGTCGCCTCCGGGATCACCGGGTTGACCTTGCCCGGCATGATCGACGACCCGGGTTGCAGGTCTGGCAAGGCCAGTTCGCCGAGGCCGGTTCGAGGGCCCGAACCCAGCCAGCGCAGGTCGTTGGCGATCTTGGTGAGGCTGACCGCCACCGTGCGCAGGTGACCGGAGGTCTCCACCACGGAGTCCTGCGCGGCCTGCGCCTCGAAGTGGTCGCGGGCCTCGGTCAGCGGCAGACCGGTCACCCGGGCGAGCTCCTCGGCGACGGCACGGCCGAAGCCCTCCGGCGCGTTGAGCCCGGAGCCCACGGCGGTGCCGCCGATGGGCAGCTCACCCAGCCGGGGCAGGCCGGTCCGCAGCCGCTCGACGCCGTAGCGGACCTGCGCCGCCCACGCTCCCGCCTCCTGGGCGAGGGTGATCGGTACGGCGTCCATCAGGTGCGTACGGCCGGACTTGACGACCTCGGTCCACCCCGCGGCGCGGCCCTCGATCGTCGTGGCCAAGTGCTCCAGGGCCGGGATGACGTCTTCGAGCACGGCCTCCACGGCGGCGACGTGGATGGTCGTCGGGAACGTGTCGTTGGACGACTGCGAGGCGTTGACGTGGTCGTTCGGGTGCACGTCGCGGCCGAGAGCGCGGGTGGCCAGCGTCGCGATGACCTCGTTGGCGTTCATGTTCGACGACGTGCCGGAGCCGGTCTGGAAGACGTCGATCGGGAAGTGCTCGTCGTGCGTGCCCTCGGCGACCTCGTCGGCGGCGCGGGCGATGGCCTCGGCGACGTCGGCGTCGAGCACCCCCAACCGGCCGTTGACCCGGGCGGTCGCGGCTTTGAGCAGGCCGAGCGCGCGGATCTGCGCGCGCTCCAAGCCACGGCCGGAAATCGGGAAGTTCTCCACGGCCCGCTGCGTCTGCGCCCGGTAGAGGGCGTCCGCGGGCACCCGAACCTCGCCCATCGTGTCGTGTTCGATCCGGTACTGGGATTCAGCCATGTTCGAAGTGTCCCGCCGATCGGCCGGCGGGGTCAGCGTGGCACGCCCCACCGGCCGGGGCGTGCCCCAGGGAACGGCCCGATCTGGAACGATCTAGGTGGGTGATCTGACAGCCCGCTCCCGGAGGGCGGGAGCGGGCTTCGCAGAAGGGATCAGCCGATGGTGGAGGAGATCCAGTCCTTGTAGGCGGTGGCGTCGGTGTAGACCGAAGGAGCCGTGCCGCAGACCGGGACCGGGCTGCCGAGGCGGCTGGTCACGCCGGTGAGCTTCCAGTCGCCGGGGGTGCCCTCCAGCTGCGGGCCGCCGGAGTCGCCGAAGCAGGCGTTGGCCAGGAGCTCCTGGCTGGCGGTGCAGATCTCGGTGGGGCCGTCGATGGAGCTCAGCGTGCACTGCGAGTCGGGGGCGACCTGGGTCTCCAGCTCCTGCAGCTGTTCCGGCGGTTCGCCGCAGCCGCGCACAGGGCAGGTCACGCCCCAACCGATGATGCGCGACGGGGTTCCTCGGGCGCCGGAGGCGTCGGCGATGTCGACCGGCGTCTCGGACACCGCCTGGTCGAGCTTGAGCAGCGCGATGTCGCCGTTGGGGGTGTTGGTCTCGTAGTCCGGGTGCACGACGACCTCGGAAACACCTGCTTCGGTGCCTCCGCTGCTCCAGGTCGGGCTGCCGATCCGCAGGTCGAGGTCGGCCGGTGCCGCGTCGGCGACGCAGTGCGCCGCGGTGAGCACCCACTGCTCGTCGATCAGCGAGGCGCCGCAGCTGTGCGAACCCGAACGTTGCAGCGAGGACATCCATTCGTAGGGCTCGGTGGCGTCGTGACCGCCGACGATCAGCGCGCCCGGGTTGTCGATGGCCTGCGCCGCCGGCGCGAAACCGGCGCCGAGCGCGAGCGCTGCGACGCCGCTGAGCAGCGCGGATGATTTCTTCACAGAGATTCCCTCCCCGACGTGATCCCCTTCCCCCGGAAGTTAGGGGTGGGGTGCGGGACCAGGTACCGCCGCACGCCGCAGCGATCTGCGCTGATCGGCCCAGAATCGGAGGTGGGCGGACACATCGGCCGGAGCCGACTAGCCTGAGATTCGTATCACAGGGCCTGCGACGGGATGCCGAGATGGCGCACGAGGTCGATCTGCTGGTGGTGGGTGCCGGTCCGACGGGACTGTTCGCCGCCTATTACGCCGGGTTTCGCGGGATGTCGGTGGCGCTGGTCGACGCGCTGCCGGAGCCGGGTGGCCAGGTGACTGCGATGTACCCGGAGAAGATGATCTTCGATGTGGCGGGCTTCCCGGAGATCCGGGGACGCGACCTGATCGCCGCGCTGGTCGAGCAGGCCGAACAGTACGGCCCGCGCTACCTGCTCGGGCGTCCCGCCGTCTCGTTGTCCGATGTGGACGGCGGCTTGCTGGTCGACGTCGGCGAGGGCGAGGAGGTCCGGGCCGGGGCGGTGCTGGTCACGGTCGGCATCGGCGAGTTCACACCGAGACCTCTTCCGGCGGGAGGTGAGTGGATCGGCAAGGGCGTCGTGCACTTCATCCCCGAGCTGTCCGCGCACTCCGGGCACGACGTGGTCGTCGTCGGCGGCGGCGACTCGGCGTTCGACTGGGCGTTGGCGCTGCAACCGGTGGCCCGCAGCGTCACGCTGGTGCACCGGCGGACCCGCTTCCGCGCCCACGAGGGCCTGGTCGCCAAGGTCGAGCAGCTGGGCATTCCGCTGATCGTCCCGGCCGAGGTCGCCGAAATCCGCGGCGACGCGGCCGGTCTCATCGAGGTTGCCATCGACGTCGACGGGCAACGACGCGTACTGCCCGCGCAAACGGTCGTCGCGGCGCTGGGTTTCACCGCCGATCTCGGCCCGATCGAAGCCTGGGGACTGGACCTGGAGAAGCGCTCGATCCTGGTCGACACGACGATGCGCACCAGCCGCGCCCGCGTCTACGCCGCAGGTGATGTCGCCGCCTACCCGGGAAAGGTCAAGCTCATCGCCACCGGCTTCGGCGAAGCCGCCACGGCGGTCAACAACATCGCCGTCGAGCTCAACCCCGACGCCCACCTCTTCCCCGGCCACTCCTCGAACCTCAGTTGAGGGTTCGGCTCGTCCTGCGTGGCGGTGCGGGCGGCGGAACCTGAGATGCCCTCTGGACTCCGGGCGCCACTCCTGATGCGTGCCCGGCACGGCGTCCTGATGCGTGCCCGGCACGGCGTCGCGGCGTCCTCGCCAGACGACGTCTCAGAACCCGCGGCGGTGCCGTTCGGTCCTCACGGCTCGCGGCTTCGCCGCTCGCGAACCTCCTGAAAGCGCCCAAGGGTGGAAACGGCACCCGGGAACGATGTCCCGGGTGCCGCGTCAGGGGTGCTGAACGGGTCAGCTGCCGGTGTTCTGGTTGATCCAGTCGGCGAAGGCGGTCACGTCGGTGTAGATCGACGGGCCGGTGGCGCAGGTGGAGTCTCCGTTGCCGGAGCGGCTCGTGGCGCCGATCAGCTCCCAGCTGCCCTGGGTGCCCTTGATCTGCGGGCCGCCCGAGTCGCCGTAGCAGGCGCCGGAGTTGCCGCCCGGGTTGTCGGTGCAGATCTCGCCCGCGCCGTCGATGCCGGTGCAGCCGGCGTCGTCGACGACGCTGGTGTCGAGCTCCTGCAGGTTCGATGGAACTTCACCGCAGCCGGTCTCCGGGCAGGTCTGCCCCCAGCCGATGATGCGGCTCGGGGTGCCCGCGGCACCCGACTCGGCGGCGATCGAGATCGGGGCGGCGGACAGCTGCTTGTCCAGCTGGAGCACCGCGAGGTCGGCGCTGTCGTGCACCTGGGTCTTGGTCACGGCGGCTTCCTCGCCACCGGTGGTGTTGTCGTTGCTGCCCACGCGGACCGTGAAGTCACCGCCGCCCTGAACGCAGTGCGCGGCCGTCACCACCCAGTCCGGCTTGATCAGCGCGCCCCCGCAGATGTGGCTGCCCTGCTGCTGCAGCGAGACCATGAACGAGTAGGTCTCGGTCGCGTCGTGACCACCGATGATCATCGGGTCGACGTCGTCACCGGCGGCGACGGCGGGCATGCTCAGCGCGCCCACTGCGCTGACCGCGGCGACCGCGGAGATGAGAGCCGAACGAATGCGCATGTGTGTCGAATCCTCCGGGTACCCCGGCTCCGAAGGCCGGCTGGCCGCTGACGCTAACGGCGCCCCCGACCCCGGCGTACCGACGAAGGTCGTAGGGGCGAACCGAAAAGGCGGTGGCCCGCGGACAATCCGCAGGCCACCGCCTTGATCAAGATCGGTTCAGCCGGTTTTTCCCGGTTTCCCGATGAGGGCGACTACTCGCCGCTCTCACCCAGGTCCACGTTGGCGTACTCGCGCAGCTTGGCGAGCTTGTGCGAGGCGTCGACGACGCGCGTCGTCCCGGACTTCGACCGCATCACGATCGACTGCGTGGTGCACCGGTCGGCGCGGTAGTGCACGCCGCGCAGCAGCGCGCCGTCGGTGATGCCGGTCGCCACGAAGAACATGTTGTCGCCGCGCACCAAGTCCGAAGTGGTCAGCACCTGGTTCGGGTCGTGACCGGCTTCGCGCAGCTTCGCCCGCTCCTCGTCGTCGCGCGGCCACAACCGGCCCTGGATCTCACCGTCGAGGCACTTCAGCGCGCACGCGGTGATGATGCCCTCCGGAGTGCCGCCGATGCCCAGGAGCATGTCCACGCCGCTGTTCGGGCGGGCCGCCGCGATCGCGCCCGCCACGTCGCCGTCGGAGATGAACTGCACGCGAGCCCCGGACTCGCGGACCTCCTTGACCAGCTGCTCGTGCCGCGGCCGGTCCAGCACGCACACCGTCACGTCGGAGACGTCGACGTGCTTGGCCTTGGCGACCCGGCGGACGTTCTCCGAGATCGGGGCGCTGATGTCGATGACGCCCGCGGCTTCCGGGCCGACGGCCATCTTCTCCATGTAGAACACCGCGGACGGGTCGAACATGGTGCCGCGCTCGGACACCGCCAGCACCGCCAGCGCGTTCGGCATGCCCTTGCTGAGCAGCGTCGTACCGTCGATCGGGTCCACGGCGACGTCGACCTCCGGGCCTTCCCCGTTGCCGACCTCCTCGCCGTTGTAGAGCATCGGCGCTTCGTCCTTCTCGCCCTCGCCGATGACCACTGTTCCGCGCATCGACACGGTGCCGATGAGCTTGCGCATGGCGTCCACCGCGGCTCCGTCACCCGCGTTCTTGTCGCCGCGGCCGACCCAGCGGCCACCGGCCAACGCGGCTGCTTCGGTCACGCGGACGAGTTCCATCGCCAAGTTGCGATCGGGTGCTTCCGGGTGTCGTTGCGTCATCGCGCCCTCCCCGTTGTGAGGCATCGTCGGTACCGCCCGAGGCCGGCGGGAAAACGCCCCGCGCTCAGGCTTGTTGGCTGCGATCTTCCCAGATCATCGGGGTGCGGGGAGCACTCGCGTGGGGCAGCCCACTCCCTCTGCCCCTGCCCGCTGAGCTGCGGTGCTGCCGGTGAGAGCATGGGTGCCGTGGCTGAACCCCGCAACCAGCAACCGGCTCCGCCCCGCCCGCCGCGGACCATGTCGGCGATGCTCTTCGCCATCCTGCCGTTGGTGCTGGTCTCGTTCGGCGTCGCAGGCCTGTTCACGCAGTGCTCGTTCACCCCCACCGGCCCCACGGTCGACAACGGATCGGTGCCCACGGTGAACGTTCAGGCCGAGCTGCACGACGCCGCAGCGGGAGTGGACTTCCCGGTGGTCGATCCGAAGCTGCCCGGCAGCTGGCGGGCCAACTCCAGCAACAGCACGACGCTGCCCTCGCACACCGAGGTCGTCCGGGTCGGCTGGCTGACCGGCGACGCGCAGTACCTGCGCCTGGCCCAGTCCAACGCCGCCGAGGAGGAGCTGGTCGCCGGTGAGACGCGGCGAGCCCCGCAGGCGCTCGGAGCCGTCGAGGCAGGTGGTCGCCAGTGGGTCCGCTACCAGGGCGTTCGCGACGAGCAGGCGTGGGTGACCGAGCGCGACGGCGTCCGCCTGCTGATCACCGGCAACGCCCGCGAAGCGGAGTTCCGCACCTTGGCCGAAGCAGCCCTCACGGCCCCGCCGGTGCCCTGACGGCCACCAACCGCGGCCATCGGGTGCCCAAAACCGGGTCAGGCGTCGTCTTCGACCGCGGCGAGGGCGCGTTCGACGCGTTCGCGCGCACCGGCGAGGTGGCGTTCGCAGACCGCCGCCAGCGCTTCGCCCTTCTCCCAGAGGGCCAGCGAGTCCTCCAGGGACAGCCCGCCGGCCTCCAGCTGCTTGACGACCTCCGCCAGCTGATCGCGCGCGTCCTCGTAGCCGAGCTCGGCGACCTCCGGGTGCTCGGCGACCGGGTCGAAGTGCTCGTCCTGCTGGTTCTCGGTCACGGGGTGGGGCTCTCCACATTCGCTCGCACGGACACCACCGCGGTGGCGATCGCCTGGTCGTAGCCGACGAAGGCCTCGGCGAACTCCGCGCCGTCACCTTCGCGCACCGCGTCGTTGATGCGCAGCTGGGCCTCCGCGACCCTACGTCGGTGGGCCGACGCCGCCCACCAGGTGGGGCCCACGTGCTCCGAGGTCGCGTCGATCAAGGCTCGCAGCCTGCCGGGCAGGTCCTTGCGCTCGGCCGAATCGCACCCGCCTAGGAGCGCAACCCAGGTTCCCTCCGCCGTGACCTCGGCGGCCTCGGCGCAGCGCCGGACCTCGCCCGCCCGCTCGGCGCTGCGCGTCGCGCCCACGGTGAGGGGGAGGAACGAGGGCTCCTGCTTCGGGTGCACGTGGAATTCCTTGGTCAGTCCGGTACGACGGCGTGGACCGCGCCGTCGGCGACCCGCACCCGCAGCCGGGTGCCCGGCGGCGCGTCATCGACGGAGCGCAGCACCCCGTCGACCTCGTCGGTCTCCTCGATGCGCTGCACGATCGCGTATCCACGAGCCAGAGTGGCCGCAGGGCCCAGGGTCGTCAAGCGTGATCGTGTAGCGCTCAACGCGTGACCCTCGGTGGTGAGCACCGTGCTCATCGCCCGCCGGGAGCGTTCGCGCAGCATCGCGACCTGCTCGGAGCGCTGCTGCAGCGGGCGGTGCGGGTCGGCCAGCGCGGGCCGGCTGCGCAGCTGGTCGAGCAGCCTGCGCTCACGATCCACCCATCCGTGCAACGCCCGCCGAGCCCGGTCGCGAAGCTGCCGGATGCGCTGGCCCTCCTCGGCCACGTCGGGCACCACGCGCTTGCCCGCACCCGTCGGTGTGGAACAGCGCACATCGGCGACGTGGTCGAGCAGCGGTGAGTCCGGTTCGTGCCCGATCGCGCTGACCACCGGGGTCTTGCAGGCCGACACCGCTCGGCACAGCGTCTCGTCGGAGAACGGCAGCAGGTCCTCGACGCTGCCGCCGCCGCGCGCCAGCACGATCACGTCGACCTCGGGCATCCGGTCGAGCTCCTCGAGCGCGGGCAGGATCTGGGGCACCGCGCTGGTGCCCTGCACGGCGACGTTGCGGACCTCGAACTGCACGGCCGGCCAGCGCAGCTGCGCGTTGGTCAGCACGTCGTGCTCGGCGGCCGAGGCGCGGCCGGTGATCAGGCCGACCCGGTTGGGCAGGAACGGCAGCGGCCGCTTGCGCGCCGGGTCGAACAGGCCCTCGGCCTTGAGCAGCTGTCGGAGCCGTTCGATGCGGGCCAGCAGCTCGCCGATGCCGACGGCGCGGATCTCGTCGACCCGCAGGCTCAGCGTGCCGCGACCAACGAAGAAGGTCGGCTTGCCGTGCACCACGACCCGGCTGCCATCGGTCAGCGGCGGGTCCATCTTGCGCAGCAGCGACGACGAGCAGGTCAGGGTCAGCGACACGTCCGCGGAGGGGTCGCGGAGCGTCAGGAACGCCGTCTGCGCGCCGGACCGCATCGAGATCTGGGTGATCTGCCCTTCGACCCAGATCTGCCCGAGCCGGTTGATCCAGTCGGCGATCTTGCGGGCCACCGTCCGCACCGGCCACGGTTCCTCAGCACTGGTAGGCGAACTCAGCGTTCCTCCTCTTCTCGCGGTGTTTGTGCTTCCTGGTCATTCTGCTTGGCGCGGGTGGGCGAACCTGAGCGGCTCCGCGGACTCCGCGCGGCACTCCTCATGAGCATGTCGATGCGCGGCGTCGCGGCGTGCTCGGCACGAAGTACTCCCGACGGTGCCAACTGCTCAGTTGGTGGAGGAGGAAGCGACTTCGTCGCTCGTCTACTGCTCGCGCAGGCGGGTGAGGCGGTTGCTCAGCATCCGCAGGTGCTCCGGCCGTTGTTCGTTGCGCTCCTCGTGGGCGAGCAGTTCGGTGAGGTCGTCTTCGGTGTACGAGCGCAGGCGACCGCGCAGCTGGGGAAGGCTCAACGCGTCGTAGTCGGCGAGCAGCGCGTTCCCCTCGCCCTCGTGCTCGGTGACCACCTCCGGTTCCGGGACGATGTCCTCGTCGAAGGTCGCCCACGACGGTTCTTCCTCGGGCGTGCGCAGGACCGACAGCGCCTCATCGCCCTTGATCGCGAGTTCTGTGATGTGCTGCTGCACCCGCATCGACGCCTGCAACGCCTGGCTGGCGACGGTCACGGGCATGCCGAGGAGGGTGGCCGGGAGCGCGCGGGCCTGCTCGACGGCGGTCGCCGCGAGCCCCGCCGCGACCCGCACCGGGAGGGGGAACTCTGACATGCGCCCAGCCTGCCGCAGAAGTGGCCGCCAGACCATCGGGTCAAGGCCGGAATGTGACCGAGGACCGACGTTGGGTGGAACCGCGGTGGACCCCTCGATGGAGTGATGGTGCGCACCGACCGGAGGCGGAGCGGGCAGGCGCGGATCCGTACCCTTGACGGCATGACGACCACGCCTGAGGCCCGCGACCTCGAACCCGACCCCGTTGACGACGCCGGCCGGACCAAGCGGGTCCTGCTGGCCAAGCCCCGCGGGTACTGCGCAGGTGTCGACCGCGCAGTCATCACCGTCGAGAAGGCGCTGGAGACCTACGGCCCGCCGGTCTACGTCCGCAAGGAGATCGTGCACAACCGGCATGTCGTGGACACCCTGACCGAGCGCGGCGTGATCTTCGTGGACGAGACCGACGAGGTGCCCGAGGGCGCGCTCGTGGTGTTCTCCGCGCACGGCGTGTCCCCGGCGGTCCACCAGGAGGCCGAGGAGCGCAAGCTCCGCACGATCGACGCCACCTGCCCGCTGGTGACGAAGGTGCACAAGGAGGTCAACCGCTTCGCGCGCGACGACTACGACATCCTGCTGATCGGCCACGAGGGCCACGAGGAGGTCGAGGGCACCGCCGGTGAGGCGCCCGAGCGCGTGCAGCTGGTGGACAAGCCCGAGGACGTCGACAAGGTGCAGGTCCGCGACCCGAGCAGGGTCGTCTGGCTGTCGCAGACCACCCTCAGCGTCGACGAGACCATGGAGCGGGTGGACCAGCTCACCGAGAAGTTCCCGACGTTGCAGGCCCCGCCCAGCGACGACATCTGCTACGCCACCTCGAACCGCCAGCAGGCGGTCAAGGTGATGGCCCCGCAGTGCGACCTGGTGATCGTGGTGGGTTCGCAGAACTCCTCGAACTCCAAGCGGCTGGTCGAGGTCGCGCTGCAGGCCGGGGCGTCGGACTCGCACCTGGTCGACTACGCCTCGCAGATCGAGGACGCCTGGCTGGACGGGGTGACCACGGTCGGCGTCACCAGCGGCGCGTCGGTTCCGGACGTGCTGGTGCTGCAGGTCCTGGACCACCTCGCCGAGCGCGGCTGGGGCGACGTCGAAGAGGTCACGACCGCCAACGAGAAGGTCACCTTCGCGCTGCCCCGCGAGCTCCGCAAGGACCTCGACGAGAACAAGGACAACCCCAAGAGCGTCCGCTGAGCTGACCTCACGCGAGAGAGCCGCCCGGCTCCAGGACTCGGAGCCGGGCGGCTTCTTCGCTTCTCTACGGGCCGGGACGCCGGGGGCGGCCCCCCGGTGGTGGTTCCGGCGGGCGAGGCCGTCCTGGGCCGCCCTGGCGGGGCGGACGGGGGCCTCCAGCGCGCGGGTCGTTGGGGCGAGGACGTCCCGGCACGTCGCCGCGGCGCGGGGAGTCGCCCTTCGGGCGTCCCTGGGCCTCGCGCGGCCCGGTGCCCCGGGGCTCAGCGCGCCGGTCGCCACCGCGGCCGTCGTCGCGCGGCTTGCGCTGGTCGCCGCTGGGTTTGCGCTCCCGGTCCGAGGCCGGGCGCTTGCGCGGTGCCTCGTCCCGCGCGGACTTCCTGCGCGGCGGCGGAACGGGTCTGGCCTTCTTGGTCTTGGCGTCGGGGTCGACGCCGAGGTCGAAGTCGTCGTCGTCGGTCTCGACCTTCTGCGTGACGAACATCCGGAGCAGCCCGATGCCGAGCGCGACCGCGGTGGCTCCGGCCATGATCGGGAAGCTGGTGATCAGCGGGCGCGCGACCGACAGCGCCTTGCCCATGAAGCCCGCGCCCGAAGCGCTTCCCGATCCGGTGATGAGCACCAGCAGGGGCATCACGATGCCGAGAACGAGCGGTGGCTGCACCATCGGACCGAACACACTTCGCCGCTGCACCAGCAGCACCGCAGCCAGACAACCGAGGAAGAAGCAGGTCTTGAAGATGAAACCGGGCTGTTTCCAGATCAAGGTGTCCAGCACGGTGCCGATCGCGGTCGGGACGGCAGCCAGCAACACGGCGCCCCACAGCGGCACCCCGTTGGTGCTGAACGCTGAGCGCGCACCCCATTCGGGCGCGCCATTACCGGAAGTTGAAGCGCTCTGGCTCTCGCGGATCGCGGTCACGATCCCAACGGTAACGGTCCAGTACCCCACCGCGAGAGCCCTCTAGGGGAACGGGCGCATCACCCCACGTCGGGTGATGGTTTCGACACCACGCGGCGTGATCGTCACGTGATCATCGTGCAGCCGAATGGATGCCGTATCGCTCGGTCGAACGTGTGAGCCTTGACACAGGGAGTGCGGCCATCTTAGCGTCCGAGCAATCGTTTTCTCGCCTGCGTGAGCGACGAGACGGGGGTCGGAATGAACACGGCGCCACCGCTGGTCGAGATGACCGGCATCACCAAGCGTTACGGCGGTGTGCTCGCCTGCGACGCGGTTGACCTGGCAGTTCGCGGCGGCGAGGTGCACGCTCTGCTCGGTGAGAACGGGGCGGGCAAGAGCACCTTGATGAAGGTCCTCTCCGGCGACATCACCGACCACGCCGGTGGGATCACCATCGAGGGTCACCCGGTCCAGTTCGGAAAACCCGCGGACGCGCAACACGCCGGGGTCGCGATGATCCACCAGGAACTCGACCTCGTCCCGGCCTTGAGCGTCGCCGAGAACCTCCACCTGGGACGCGAACCGCGCACCCGGTTGGGCACCGTGGACCGGCGCGCGATGTCCGAGCGCACCCGGGAGTTGCTGCGGCGCACCGGGATCGAACTCGACCCGAACCGCCCTGTCGGCGAGCTGCGGGTCGGTGAGCAGCAGCTCGTCACCATCGCCCGCGCGCTGTCGCTGGAAGCCAAGGTGCTGATCATGGACGAGCCGACCTCGGCACTGTCCACAACGGAGGTCGACCGGCTCTTCGGCGTCATCGGCGAGCTGCGCCGCACCGGCACCGGCATCGTCTACATCTCGCACCGGATGGATGAGATCGGCCAGGTCGCCGACCGCGCCACCGTGCTGCGCAACGGCCGCAAGGTCGCCGAGTTCGACGCGCAGGCGATGACCGCCGCGGAAGCCGCCGAGGCGATGGTCGGCCACGCGGTGCAGACCCGCTTCCGCTCGCAGACCGTCGACATCGGCGGAGAACTGCTGAGCGTCAAGGGCTTCGCCGTCCACCCCCGCCGCGCGCGGGTCGGAAGGAGGGAACCCGACGGCATCGATCTGACCGTCCGCAGCGGCGAGATCGTCGGCCTGTGCGGACTGCTCGGAGCCGGGCGGACCGAACTGCTCGAATCGCTCTACGGCGCGGGCTCGACCGGGACCTGGGAAGGGGAGGTCTTGCTCGACGGGAAACCGGTGCGCCCGGCCGGGCCGAGGCAGGCGCTGCGCTCGGGGATCGCCTTCGTGCCGGAGGACCGGCGCAGCTCCGGGCTGGTGCTCGGGCACTCGGTGACCGCCAACACCGTGCTGTCGGTGCTGGACCGGCTGGGTGTCGCCGGAATGGTGCGCCGCAGGTCCGAACTCAGTGCGACCCGGCGCAGCGTCGACCAGCTCAAGGTCAAGCTCGACCGCATCTCCGACGCGGTCGGCACCCTCTCCGGCGGCAACCAGCAGAAGGTCGTCTTCGGGCGCATGCTGCTCACCGAGCCCCGTCTCCTGCTGCTCGACGACCCGACGCGGGGCGTGGACATCGGTGCGAAGGCGGAGATCTACCAGTTGCTCTCGGAGATCGCCGGCCGTGGCATCGGCGTGCTGCTGGCCTCCTCGGAACTCCCCGAGCTGGTGGGGGTGTGCCACCGGGTGGTCGTGCTGCGTGGCGGGCGCAGCGTCGCCGAGTTCGACACCGCTCATGCGGGGGAGGCCGACCTGCTGGCAGCCGCGATGGGCGATCGGAACGGGAATCCACCGGGGCCGGCGGTCGGCACCGGGCAGAGCACCGGGGGAGGTGCGAATTGAGCAATCAGACGGAGCAGCGGCCCGTGCCCGGAGATCTGCCCGCGCAGCGTTCCAAGCGGACCGACACCGTCGAGACCCTGTTCAAGTTCCAGAGTTTCTTCGGTCTGGTCGCGGTGTTCATCGCGGCGGTGATCTTCTCACCCCGCAACGACGGCGAAATCCTGTTCCTGAGCAGCGACAACCTGTTCAACATCGTGCGCGCGGTCTCCGAGATCGGGATCATCGCGATCGGGCTGACCTTCGTGATCCTCATCGGCGGGATCGACTTGTCGGTCGGGTCGGTGCTGGGGCTGGCGGCGGTCGGTTCCGCCGTGCTGTTGGTCAACAGCGGGTACGGCGTGTGGGCCACGGTCGTCGTCGTGCTGCTGGCCGGAATCGCCTTCGGGTTCCTGCAGGGTGCCGCGGTGGCGCTGCTGGGGGTGCAGGCGTTCATCGTCACCCTGGCCGGATTGCAGATCGCGCGCGGACTCGCGCGCATGTGGTCCGGCGGCGAGACCGTGCAGATCTCCTACGGAGACGGGCCGGGACAGGCCCCGATGCTGTTCTCGCTGCTGGGGGAGCGGACCTTCGGCGGCGTGGTGCCCATACCGGCGCTGATCTTCGCCGCGGTGGCCGTGATCGCGATCCTGTTCCTGCGCTCCAGCGCCTACTCCCGGCACCTCTACGCGATCGGCGGGAACGAGAAGGCGGCTCGGCTCTCGGGCGTGCCGGTGAACCGGGTCAAGATCATCGCTTTCGTCATCGCGGGGTTCTGCGCTGCGCTGGCCGGCATCGTGCACGCAGGTCAGCTCAACGCGGGCAGCCCCAACGACGGAACCGCCTACGAACTCGACGGGATCGCCGCGGTGGTCGTCGGCGGCACCAGCCTGGCCGGCGGCCGAGGTTCGGTGATCGGCACCATCGCCGGTGCGCTGCTGCTCGGCATCCTCAACAACATCTTGAGCCTGAACAGCGTCAACACCGATCTGCAACTGCTGATCAAGGGTCTGGTGATCGTCGCGGCGGCGGCGCTGCAGCGCCTGCGCCCCACGGCCTGAGCCGGATCCACCGAAGGGAGCACGATGCGCAAGACAACGAAGTCCTTGGTCGCAATCACGTGCGCCGCGGTCGCGTTCGCCGCCGCCGGTTGCGGGACGACCAGCGAGAACACCGGTCAGGTCCAGGTCCAGGACCCGACGAAGGGCTGCCAGGGCGCCAACGGCAAGTACACGATCGGGATGAGCCAGGCGAACCTCGCCGAGCCGTACCGGGTGCGGATGGACGACGACATCCGCAAGGCCGCGCAGAAGGTCCCGCAGTTCGAGGAGGTGCAGTTCTCCGACGCTGCGAAGGACAACTCCAAGCAGGTCACCGACGTCGAGAACTTCATGACCAAGCAGGTCGACCTGCTGATGATCTCGCCGAACGAGGCGGCGCCGCTGACCGATGTGGTGCGCAAGGCCTACAACCAGGGCATCCCCGTCGTGGTGCTGGACCGCAAGGTCGACGGTGAGGCGTACACGACCTACATCGGCGCGGACAACGTCGCCATCGGCAAGCAGGCGGGCGAGTTCTTCAAGAAGGCGCTGCTGCCGCAGGGCGGCAAGATCGTGCAGATCAAGGGCCTCTCCGGCTCCACACCGGCCGCTGAGCGGGAAGAGGGCTTCAAGCAGGGCATCGCGGGCTCCAAGATCGAGGTCGTGGCCACCGCCGACGGCGAGTGGGAGCGCTCGGTCGGGCAGCAGAAGATGGACGCGCTGCTCAAGGCCCACCCGGACGTCCAGGCCGTGTACTCGCAGAACGATCCGATGGCCGAGGGCGCCTGGCTGGCCGCGCAGGCCGCCAACCGCCCGGACCTGAAGTTCGTGGGCATCGACGGCCTGCCGATCCCCTCCGGCGGGATCAAGGCGGTGGAGGAGGGCCGGCTGCAGGCCACGAACCTCTACCCGACGGGTGGCGCGGAGGCCGTCGAGGCGGCCAAGAAGATCCTGGTCGACTGCCAGCAGGTGCCCAAGATCCAGACGCTGGGAACCGAACTGATCACGAAGGACAACGCGGCCGAGGTGTACGGCCGGCTCAACCAGGATTAGAAGCCGAAGTGGACGCGAACTCCTCCGGGTAGCAACGAGGCGCGGAACGGGCCGCGTCGCGCCGGACCGAGGACAGGCCGCAGCGCTCGTTCCGAGTGCTGCGGCCTTTTCGTGCCGCGAGAATCCGGAGCACTGGTTCGATACACCGAATTCCGCTGCCCGGCAGCTAAAAACACCTGGTTGGCGGCTGTCGTGAGTACGACACACCAGAGACCATCTTATTGAGTGATTTCGCGTATCGATGACTATTCCGTGCCCGTTGTTTGGTTGCCGTCCGGGAGGCCATTTCTTACGCTGCGCTAGATCGCGCTTTGAGATCTTGCCGGGTCCGAGTCGGTTGGAAACCACTGAGTTAGAGCGCATCACGATTCACGGAACCGGAATCAGCGGCAGAACTGTCTGCGGTGGACAGCGCTGTCCGCAGGGGAGGGCGAGCACGATGACAGAACGCTCCGCACCGTCGCGAAGCGACGCCCGCCGGCGGTACCGCCGGCTCGCCGCCTACCTGGGTGTCTTCTCGCTCGCCGCTGCCGCGGTGATCGCCGACGCCGGGTTCGCGAGCGTCCGAGCCCACGCCCAGCAACCTGCGCCGCCGAGCAAGGGCCAGGTCGGCTGGGACTCCTACCGAGACCTCGACGGGATGCCGCGACTGCGCGGCGCCGAGCAGTCCTTGCAGTTCTCCAGCTACGACCGCTCCGGCGGCAACGACGACGGATTCGAGGGCACCTACTCCTGCCTGCGCGAATCGGCGCGGGGATGCGTGATCGCCGAGCACACCGGGCCGGGTGAGATCTCCGGCCTGTGGAGCACACGCGAGCCGATGGGCGACGTCACGGCGACCGGAAACCTCGTCGTCGAGCTCGACGGCCGCACGGTGCTCGACGCGCCGTTCGCCGACGTGGTCAGCGGCAAGGTCGGAGCGCCGTTCGTGTGGCCGCTGGTGGGCAACGCCGACGACGCCGCAGGCGGTGTGGTCAGCAAGGTGCCGATGCCGTTCCGCGAATCGATGCGCGTCACCGTGCGCAACAACCCGGACTTCTACCACGTGAACTACCGGACCTTCCCCGACGCGGAAGGTGTCGAGACCTTCGATCCCGCGGACCCGGCCACAGACGTGCTGACGAAGCTGCGGGGCTTCGGCGTGGCCGATCCGAAGAACGCCACCGGCGGAACACCGGTGCGCAGCGACTTCGGTCTGGCCCCCGGCGGCGTGCACACCGTCGCCGAGGTGAGCGGACCGGCGCGGATCAACCAGCTGCGGGTGCGCTTGCCGCAGGTGGTTGCGGCTCCCCAGGTCGTCGACGACGGCATGGCCTTCGGTCAGGGCGGCGGCAGCCGGTTCCGGATGCGCGTGGACCCGAACAACGAGGGCGTCCGCGTGATCCGGCGGTTCGACCCGCAGGTCGCCGACCAGGTCGCGAGCATGGCGGTCAACGGCCAGGTGGTGGGTGAGTGGCGCAGCGGTGCGGCCGCTCCCGGCCAGTGGGGAGTGCAGTCGATCGACGTGCCCGCCCACATCACCGCCGGTGAGTCCTCGGTCGAGGTCGACAACCGGTTCGTCTCGTCCTCCTTGGACGTCAACGAGTTCCGCTACGACGTGCAGAGCCTGGTCAACGGCGAGTGGGTCCGCACCGACGTGCTCGACCTCGGCCCCGGGCACCCGGGTGAGGAGAGCGCGCACGGCTACCAGATCGACAACCCGGTCTTCGAGCGCTCCCGGCTGTCCGGGAGGTACACGATCCCGCCCGAGCAGGTCGCGGCCTCCGACGAGGTGCTGACCTCCGCGCGCCTGCGCGTCACCTTCGACGGCGAGACCACTGTGGACGCTCCCATCGGCGAGTTCTTCGGCACCGGGCTCGGCGAGTACGACGTGCGCACGATGATGAGCTCGGTCGATCCCGGACAGGACGGCTGGTACACGGCGTGGTGGCCGATGCCGTTCAACGAGAGCGCCAAGGTGGAGATCGTCAACGGCAGCGGCATCCCGATCGAGGGGGCCACGGCCGAGGTCGTCACCGGGCCCGGCGGCGTCGACGAGGGCAGCGGCCACTTCCACGCCACGCACAAGCGCGGCAACACGGTTCCCGGTCGGGACTGGAACTTCCTCGACCCCGGCGGGGCGGGAACGTTCTACGGGGTCACCCACACCATGCGCGGCCTGATCCCGCTCAACGAGACCAAGGCGAGCGTGCTGCCGCACTCCACGCGGCAGACGGCGTCCAACCCGCGCAACTACCTGGAGGGCGACGAGCGGTTCTACGTCGACGGGGCCGAGGAACCCGCGTGGCACGGGACCGGGACCGAGGACTTCTACGAGTCGGGCTGGTACTTCCGGTTCGGCACGACGTTCTCGATGCCGCAGGCGGGCAACCCCGGCCACGAGGTGAACCAGGACGGCTGCCAGTACGACTGCACCGGCGCCTACCGGCTGATGGTGGGCGACGCGGTGTCCTTCCGGAACGGGCTGGTCGCGGGCATCGAACACGGCCCGGCCAACGACGAACCGGGCGACTACAGCTCCACGGCCTACTGGTACGGGGCTCCGGTCGGTCGCAGCCTGCCAGCGGGCCCACCGCCACCGGAGGTACCGCCGGCCCTCCCACCGGCACCGCCGGCCCCGACCCAGCCCCCGTCACAACCGGCTCCGACGGCGCCGCAGGAGCCGGGCCGACCGACGTCCACCGGCTCGACGCCACCGGACTCGGGCACGACTGAGCCGTCGAGTGAGAGCAACGGTCTCCTGCCGAGCTCGAACTGATCGCTCGCGAAACCGGTGCCCGGATCTCACCGCAGATCCGGGCACCGATTTCCGCTACCGGCGGATCGGTCGGGCCCGGCGTTCGCTCCTGGAACACGTCAGTCCTGGTCCAACCGCCCGTGATCGATGTCCTCTTCGTCCGGTCGGTTCGCCGTCAGCGGGAGGAGCTGCCGCGCGCGACCAGGTGGGCGGAGAGCGTCGTGGTGGAGGTTTCCTCGCGGTCGCCCGAGATGCGGTCGAGCAGGAGGCGGGCCGCCAGCGCACCGATGTCGTAGGCGGGCTGGGCGACGACCGACAGCGGAGGGTCGAGCAACGTGGTCCACGGAGCGTCGTCGAAGGCGACGACTCCGACGTCGCGGCCCGGCTTGAGCTTCAGCGCCGCTAACGCTTCCAGCACACCGACGGCCATCGCGCTGTTGCCCACCAGCACCGCGTCCGGCGGATTGTTCTGCCTGAGCAGCGCGTGCGCGGCCTGCTGCGCGCCGTCGGCCTTGAACTTCGACCGCCGCACCAGCGAGGTGGAGCTGGGCAGCTTCACCGCGCGCAGCCCGTCGCGGTAGCCGGCCAGCCGGTCGTCGGCCGTGGGCACCCCGCTGGGACCGGTGAGGCAGCCGATGCGGCTGTAGCCCTGCCCGGCCAGGTGCAGCGTCGCGTGCTTGGCCGCCATCCGGTTGTCGACCAGCACCGTGTCGCTCGCGCGGTCCGGAAGCGGCCGGTCCACTGCCACCACCGGCGTGCTGTGCCTGGCCAGCAGCTCGGCCGTGCCCGAGCTGCCGGTGGGCGAGAGCAGCACCCCGGCGACGCGCTCCTGCAGCGCGACGTCGACGTACTCGCGCTCCTTGTCCGGGGCGTCGTCGGAGTTGCACAGCACCAGCGAGTACCCGGCCTCGTGGGCGACGTCCTCGACGCCTCGTGCGATCGCGGTGAAGAACGGGTTCTCCACGTCGGAGATGATCAACGCGAGCACTGCGGTCTCCTGTTTCCGCAGGTTGCGGGCGGGGCCGTTGGGCCGGTACCCGAGCTCTTCGGCTGCGGCGAGCACTCTCCCGGCGAGTTCCGGATCAACCGTCGCCTTGCCGTTGAGCGCCCGGGAGACGGTGGCCGTGGACACCCCCGCGCGGGTCGCCACGTCGCTGATCGTCGCCACGACTTCCTCCCTCACCGCTGGGCGAGTGACGGTGGGCCACCCGCCTTGACAGCCTGTATTACGCCAGAATAGCGTCCGAGAAAACGATTGCTCGCGCTGGTTCGCAAGGTCTTCCAGGCGATTCGGCCGAGAATCCGCGCACCGCCG
Organism: Saccharopolyspora aridisoli; assembly: GCF_004348445.1. GTDB lineage: Bacteria > Actinomycetota > Actinomycetes > Mycobacteriales > Pseudonocardiaceae > Saccharopolyspora > Saccharopolyspora aridisoli. Next base: position 237,802 of record NZ_SMKV01000003.1, read on the forward strand.
GTTCAGCAGCAGTCAACGCCGTCTGTGAAGCGAACTTGGAGGAACTGTGGCTCGCATCGGTGTCGTCAGCATCTCGGACGGGCGTGGTCACGTGCACGCCCGCAACGCCGAGTTCATCCAGTCCAAACAGGACGCTCTGGTCGCCTCGCTGCGCGCGGCCGGCCACGAGGTCGTCGTCGGCGCCGATCTGGTCGCCACCAACTCCCTGGCCGTCTCCGTCGCCCGCGAGGTCGCGGCGGCCGACGTGGACGTCACCGTCCTCTACTACGCGGTCTGGTCGTTCCCGCACTTCACGATGCTGGCCGCGGACGCCACCCGCAGCCCGCTGGTGCTGGTGGCCAGCACCGACCCCACCGAGCCCGGCTTGGTCGGGATGCTCGCCGCAGGTGGCGCGCTGGACCAGATCGGCCGCAGTCACACCCGTGCCTGGGGAGCCCCTGACGACGCCGACCTGGCAACCAAGATCGGTGTGCACGCGCAGGCGTCGGCCGCGGTGAGCTCGCTGCACGGCTCCACCTTCGGCCGCTTCGGCGGACGCCCGATGGGCATGAACACCGCCGTGGCCAACACCGACCAGTGGATGCGCAAGTTCGGAGTCGACGTCGAGGAGATCGACCAGTACGAGCTGGTGCTGCGCGCCGAGCAGGCCGACGGTGCCGAAGCGAAGAAGGCCCGCGAGTGGATCGAGCAGCACGCCGCCGGGGTGCACTACGACGGTGACAAGCTGACCCCTGAGCTCCTCGAACGACAGATCCGCTCCTACCTGGCCATTCGCGACATCATCGACGAGCGGAACCTGGACTTCTCCGGGATCAAGGCGCAGCCCGAGCTGACCGAGAACTTCGCGACGATGGACGTCACCGAGGCGTTCCTCAACGACCCCTACGACTGGAACGGCCCCAAGCAGCCGCACGTGTGCGCCACCGAAGCCGACATGGACGGCGCGCTGACGATGCAGCTGTTCAAGGCCATCTCCGGCACTCCGGTGCTGTTCGCCGACGTCCGGCACTACCACGCCGACCGCGACATCTGGGACTTGTGCAACTCCGGCCAGCACGCCACCTGGTACGCCGCGCGCAGCGACGACCCGGCCGAGAACCTCTCGAAGGTCAACTTCTACCCGGAGGTGTTCTTCTTCCCCGCGGGTGGAGCCTCGGTGCAGCACATCGCGGCCCCGGGAGAGATGACCCTCGGCCGTCTGACCAGGGAAGACGGCGAGTACCGCCTCCAGCTGATGCTCGGCGAGTTCGAGGACTACGGCGAGGCGACGAACAAGGCGCTCGTCGACCAGTCCACACCGGAGTGGCCGCACGCGTTCGCGCGGCTGGACGCGCCGGGCGAGGTGTTCCTGTCGAAGTTCGGGGCGAACCACATCCACGCCGTGCCCGGTGATCACCGAGCCGCGCTGCGCGCTGTGGCCGAACAGCTGGACATCCGCCTGGACGAGTGGAGCCGGGGGTCGGGGTCGTGAGTGCTGGAGCCGGTGCGGACCGGCTTCAGCACTCACAGGCGGTCCTGCTCGGCATCGACATCGGCACCTCCAGCTCGAAGGGGGTGCTGGTCGACGCCACGGGCAAGATCATCGCGCGTGCGAGCCGACCGCACCAGACCTCGCACCCGCATCCCGGTTGGGTGGAGCACGACGCGGAATCGGTGTGGTGGGCGGATTTCCTGGAGCTGACCAGGGAACTGCTGCCCGCCGCCCAGGGCTGCGAGATCGCGGGGTTGGGCGTCAGCGGCATCGGACCGGTGCTGCTGCCCGCCGACGGCAACGGAGAACCGCTGCGCCCAGCGATCCTCTACGGCGTCGACACCCGCGCCACCGACGAGATCGACGAGCTCACCGCCGAACTCGGCGCTGAGGAGGTCCTGCGGCGCGGCGGTTCGGCGCTGTCCAGCCAGGCGGTGGGGCCGAAGATCCGGTGGCTGGCCAAGCAGGAGCCCGAGGTCTACCGGCGCACCGAGATGCTGCTGATGTGCAGCTCCTACCTGGTGCACCGGCTGACGGGGCGGTACGTGCTCGACCACCACTCGGCCAGCCAGTGCGACCCGATCTACGACCTGCGGGCGCGGGACTGGTCCGCGGACTGGGCCGCTCGCGTCGCGCCGGACCTGCCTCTGCCGGAGCTGGCCTGGCCGACCGAGGTCGTCGGCCGCGTCGGGGCGGAGGCAGCGGCCGAAACCGGTCTGCCGGAAGGACTGCCGGTCACGGCGGGCACGGTCGACGCGTGGGCCGAGGCGACCAGCGTCGGCGTGCGCGCTCCAGGTGACGTGATGCTGATGTACGGGACCACGATGTTCTTCGTCGAGGTCCTCGACGAGGTCAGGCCGCACCCGGCGCTGTGGGGCACCTGCGGCGCCTTCCCCGACACCTACACGCTGGCCGCCGGGATGGCGACCTCCGGTGCGGTCACCGACTGGCTGCGCGGGCTCGTCGACGGCGACTTCGCGCAACTCGTCTCGGAGGCCGCGTCGGTCCCGGCGGGCTCGCGGGGGCTGTTGCTGCTGCCGTACTTCGCCGGTGAGCGCACGCCGATCTTCGACCCGTCGGCGCGCGGCGTGCTCGCCGGGCTGACCTTGGATCACGGTCGTGCCGAGCTGTACCGGGCGGCGTTGGAGGGGATCTCCTTCGGCGTCCGGCACAACCTGGAAGCGATGGGGGAGGCGGGTGGTTCCGCGCACCGGTTGGTCGCGGTCGGTGGTGGCACGCAGGGCGGGCTGTGGACGCAGATCGTCTCCGACATCACCGGCAAGGAGCAGCAGATCCCCGCCGAGACGGTCGGTGCCGCCTACGGGAACGCCCTGCTCGCCGGCGTCGGCACCGGCACCGCAGTGGATCCGGACGCCTGGAACCCGGTCGTGGACACCGTGCGACCCAACCCGGACAACACCGAGCGCTACGAGAACTACTACCGCCACTACCGCGACCTCTACGACTCAACGACCCGAATCGCCCACTTCCTAGCCGCAGAACAACACGCGGCCGACCAAACCCCCTGACCCGAACCCGAGCCGCCCCGGCCCGGCCCCGAATCCGGCTCGGCCCCCGGTCCCGATCCCGGCCGGTCTCGGTCCCGACCGCTTGCTCCCGGTGTCGGTTCCGAATGCGTGCGGACCCGGAACACCGCCGTGATCGGGTTCCTGGATGCGGCCGTAGCCGGGGTTCTGAATGCGGCGGTTCTCGCGGTTGGGGGTGGGGGGTGCGCGATCTTGTTAAGCTCACTCCTCCTGGTTGACGGGGTGTGAGACGTAGGAGGTCGCGGTGGCACGGCGTGTTCTCGCGGCCGGGTTGGCGCTGGTCGCGCTGGTGGTTGCCAGCTGTTCGCGGCCTGAGGCCGGTCTCGCGCCCGTTGCGCCGGTGCGGGACCTCGGTGCGCACGAGGTGGTCCGGCACCAGGTCTACGCCCAGCGCGACACCGGGGCGCTGCGCTTGGACCTGTACCTCCCGCCGCGCGCGGCCCTCGCGACGCCGCTTGTGGTCTACGTGCACGGCGGCGGCTGGGACGCGGGCGTCCGCGCCCTAGACACCGATCCGTCCGCTCCGGAATCCCTAGCGGCGCGGCGTCTTCTGGAGCGCGGCTACGCCGTGGCCACGGTGGACTACCGGTTGACCGGGGTCGCGCAGTCGCCGGCGCAGTTCGTCGACGTCGCCGATGCGGTGCGCTGGTTGCAGGAGAACTCCTCGCGGTGGGGGCTCGACCGGAACCGGGTGGGTCTGTGGGGAGCTTCGGCAGGGGGACACCTGGTCTCGCAGCTCGGGGCGGTCGCCGGGGACCCGGCCGAGCCGGGTGGTGGGCTCACCGGGATCCGGGCGGTCGTCGACTGGTTCGGTCCCAGCGATCTCAGCGCCGAGGCGCAGCACGAGCATCCGCAGCTGCAGGACTACGCGCGCCGCGCGATCACCGGGTTGCTCGGCTGCATGCCGGTCGACTGCCCCGACGTCGCCGACGCGGCCAGCCCCGGCCGCAACATCTCCGGCGATGAGCCGCCGTTCCTGATCCAGCAGGGCACCGCCGACTCGCTGGTGCCGCTGGACCAGAGCCTCGACTTCGCCGCGGCGCTGCGCAGCCGTGGCGTCACCGCCGAGATGCACCCCTACCAGGGCCTCGACCACGGCTTCGGCAAAGGCCCGCAGACCACGCTCATCGTCGACACCCTCGACGCCTTCGTGCGCACGCACGTGTAGTCAGCGGGCAGTTCTTGGTGGGAAGCGGTATTGATCATGTCCGGTTCGGACCAGAACTGCCCGCACAGCGGCGAGGGCCTCAGTTCTGGGTGACGTCGGCTCCGTTGAGGGACACGTCGTCCTCCCGGCGGATCTCCGCGATGTCGCCCGAGCCCGCGGTCTCGGCGAGGGGCTGGACCGAGTTGCGGAACGTCTCCAGGGCGTCGAGCTCCCGCCGCCGGGCTGAGACGAAGCGCTGCAAGTGGGTGCTGGAGAGGTTGACCGCGTCCACCGCGTTGGAGGCCGCGCGCTGCGAGCGGACGGCCTGGCTGCGGACCTGCTCGATGTCCTCGGCGAGGGTGCGTTCGGTCGAGGCGAACATCGCCGCCGCAGCCAGCACCGCGAAACCCGTGGGGCCGCACAGGAAGACCCGCTTGCCCAGCAGCCACGACAGCAGCTGCGGGTCGGTGTCCAGCGCCGCGACGACGGCGGCGTCGGACGGCACGAACATGATCGAGCCGTAGATCGCGTCAGCCCAGCGCTGATAGCCCTTGCTCGCCAGCTCGTTCGCGCGGGAGCGGATGTTGCGCACGTGCACCCGCAGGGCGTCGGCGCGCTCCTCGGCGTTGTCGGTCTCCATCGCCTCCGCCCACACCGCGAGGCTGGCCTTGGAGTCCACCGGAACCTGCCGTCCACCGCCGACTTCGAGCACCATGTCCGGGCGTGCCGCGCCGCCGCCTGCCAGGTCGGTCTGCAGCGTGAAGTGGATGCCCTCCCGCAGTCCCAGCGACCGCGCCGTCTCCACCAGGACCTGTTCACCCAGCTCACCGCGGCCGGTGATCGAGGCGAACGCTACCTCGTAGCGGCGCAGAGCCGCCTGCTGCGCGGTGCTGCGGGCCCGCTCGGCCTCGACCATCCGCATCGCCTCGTCGGCGCGGCGCGCGCTGTCGCCGTAGAGCCGCCAGATCAGCAACAACGCCGCCGCGACCAGCAGGATCAGCACGACGACGAACCCGACCAGAACCCCAGTTCCCACACGACCTCCATCCCGAGCGAGCGGACTCCGCAATCATCCAGCAAGCAGCCGACAAGATCACCCCGGCACGCAGGCACTTCGAACTGCCCGCGAGAACGGGTGCGGTTGGTGATCACGGGATCACGCTTCGGGGTGGGGGTGTGCGACACGCCGAAGTGGCCTGGGGGGTCGAGCGGCGTTGATCGGGGCGCCGCTAGCTTGGGTGCCATGCGGGTACTGCACACCTCGGACTGGCACGTGGGCCGGACGTTCCACGGCCGTGACCTGCTCGGAGATCAAGAATCCGTGCTCGGCGGACTGGCCGAGCTGGTGACCGAGGAGCAGGTCGACGTCGTGGTGGTCGCCGGTGATCTCTACGACCGGGCGGTTCCCTCCGGCGAGGCGGTGCAGACCTGCGTGCGCGTGCTCTCGCGCATCCGCGAGACCGGCGCGCAGTTGGTGATCACCTCCGGCAACCACGACTCCGCGCCCCGGGTCGGCGCGTTCGCCGAGTTCGCCGCCGCGGGCGGCCTTCACCTGCGCACCCGCATCGACCGGCTGCACGAGCCGGTGCTGATCGACGACGAGCACGGCCCGGTCGCCTTCTACGGCATCCCGTACCTCGAACCCGACCCCGCCAAGCACGCTCTCAAGGTCAGCGCCGACGCGCCCGGCGCGAGCGCCGAGGTCGAGGGTCGCGGCCACACCGCGGTTCTCACCGAGGCGATGAACCGCATCCGAGCCGACCTCGCCGACCGTCCACAAGGGACTCGGTCACTGGTGCTGGCGCACGCCTTCGTCACCGGAGGCGAGGGCAGCGAGTCGGAGCGCACCATCGCCGTCGGCGGCGTCGAACAGGTACCGGGCACGGTGTTCGACGGCGTCGACTACGTCGCGCTCGGCCACCTGCACGGGCCGCAGGCCCTCGACGAGCACCTGCGCTACTCGGGAAGTCCGCTGGCCTACTCGTTCTCCGAGGCCAGGCACCACAAGTCGGTGTGGCTGGTCGACCTCGGCGCCGACGGGCTCACCGAGGTGCGCCGCCGCGAGCTGCCGGTCCCGCGCCGGTTGGCCACCATCGAGGGCGAGCTCGACGACCTGCTGGCCGACCCCGAGCACAGCGAGGTCGAGGACTGCTACGTCTCCGCGACGCTGACCGACGAGGTCCGCCCGCTGGAGGCCATGCGCCGCCTGCAGGAACGCTTCCCCCACGCGGTGCACCTGGAGTGGCGGCCGGCTGCGGGCAAGGCCACCGCCCCGCTGCGCTACGCCGAGATCGTCCGGGGCCGCGACGACAACTCGCTGGCCGCCCGGTTCGTCGAGGACTGCAGGGGAGCCGAACCCAACGATTCCGAGCGCGCGCTGCTCGACCAGGCGCTGCACGCGGTCACCACCGCCGAGGGGGCCGAATGAGGCTGCACAGCCTGGAGGTCACCGCCTTCGGCCCGTACCGCGACCACCAGGTCGTGGACTTCGACCAGCTCGGCGCCGACGGGCTGTTCCTGCTGCACGGCGACACCGGAGCCGGCAAGACCACGCTGCTCGACGCCATCGCCTTCGCCCTCTACGGCGCCGTGCCGGGCGCGCGCAACGACGCCAAGCGGCTGCGCTGCGACACCGCCGCCGACGAGGTCGGCACCAGCGTCGTGCTGGAGCTGACGATCCAGGGCCAGCGGTTGCGGCTGGAACGCAGCCCGGAGTACCAGCGCCCGAAGAAGCGCGGCGAGGGCTGCACGACCCAGCAGGCGAAGGCGTCGCTGACCTGGATCGGCGGGACGCCGGACGCGCAGCCGCCGGAGGGTCTGACCCGCATCGACGAGGTCGGCCGGACGGTGCAGCGGTTGCTGGGCATGAGCGTGGAGCAGTTCTTCCAAGTCGTGATGCTGCCGCAGGGCGAGTTCGCGAAGTTCCTGCGCGCCGACACCGGTGAACGCGAGAAGCTGCTGGAGCGGCTGTTCGGCACCGAGCGGTTCGGCCAGGTCGAGAGCTGGTTCATCGACCGCCGCCGCGAGCGCCGCCGCGAGGTCGAAGCGCAGTCGCAGCAGGTCCGCGAGCTCAACGCCCGCATCTCGCAGGTGTCCGGAGCTCCGCAGACCTCTGAGGTGGGCGACGAGAACTGGCTGGAGGACATCGAGAAGCAGGCGCTGCGCGACCTGGAGAGCACCGGCGCCGAGCACGCCCGGCTCCGCCGCGAACGCGACCAGGCCGAAGCGGCGCTGACCGAGCGCCGCGAACTCGCGGAGAAGGTCCGCCGCGTCCGCCAGGCCAACGCCACGCTCGCCGAGATCGACGCCAAGCAGGCCGAGCACGACGCCTGGCGGGCCGAGCGCGCCGCCGCCGCCCGCGCGGTCCCGGTGATCACCTCGCGCCGTGCCGCCGACCGCGCCGAGCAGGAGCGCGACCGCGCGCACGCCGAGGTCACCACGTGGGCCGACCGCTGCGAGGTCGACCCCGCGACCCCGCTCGGCGAGCTGCGCACCCGAGCGGGTGCCGAGCGCGAGCGGGCAGGTGCCCTGGCGCAGCTGATTCCCGAAGCGCAGCAGCAGGAATCCGACCAGCGCACGCTCGCCGAACTCACCGCCGCGATCACGGCGGACGAGGAGCGCGAGGCCGAACTCGTCGCCCAGCGCGACGGGCTGCCGGACCGCATCACCGAGGTCCGCGAGCGCGTCGACGAGGCCAAGCACGCCGGAGTGCGTCTGGAAACCGTTCGCGCCCGGGGCACCGAGGTCACCGCCCTGCTGACCACCGCGCGCGAAATCCCCGCCGCGCAGCGGGAACTGGAGTCGGCGAGGACCCGCGCGCAGCAGGCCGTCGACGCCCACCAGCAGGCCCGCGACAGGTTGCAGGACCTGCGTTCCCGGCGGCTGGCGGGCATGGCCGCCGAGCTCGCCACCCGGCTCGCCGACGGCGAACCGTGCCCGGTCTGCGGCTCGGCCGAACACCCGTCCCCGAAGCGCCCGGTCGACGACCAGGTGCGCGCCGAGGACGAAGAAGCCGCCCAGACCACCGAACAGCGGGCCCAGACCGAGCGGGAACGCGCCACGACCGCGGCCCAGCAAGCCGAACAGCGGATCGCTCACCTGCGCGAACGCCTCGGTGAGCACACCGAGCCCGAACTGGCCGACGAGCTGGAGCAGCTGCGCGCCGAGCAGAACCGGCTGAGCGAGACCGCCGCCGACCTCGCCCGGCGGGAAACCGAGCTGACCAAGCTGGAGTCGGCCACCGACGAGCTCGGCGAGCAGATCTCTGCGCTGCGCACCAGGATCGCCGCATCGCGCAGCGAGAACAGCGCTCTCGCCAAGGCGATCGAGGAGCGCGAGGCCAGGTTGCGAGATGGGCGAGGCGACTTCGACAGCATCGCCGGCCGCCGCGCGCACCTGCTCGACGTCGCCGACAGGCTGGAACGGCTCATCGCCGCCCGCACGGCCCGCGATGACGCCGAGCAGCGCCTCGCCGAAGCGCGCGTCGCGCTCGCCGAAGCCGCCACCGCGGCGGATTTCGCGAACGTCGACGAAGCCCTGGCCGCCGAGCGCGACGAACAGCGCCTCGCCGAGCTGGACGAGTCGCTGGCCGAGGTCGACCGCCGCGCCGCGGGTGCGCGGGACGCGCTGGCCAGCGCCGAGCTGTTCGGCGTGGACACGGACACCGAGGTCGCTCTGGAGCGGGCTTCGGAGGCGGCGACCGTGGCCCGCGAGGCCGCTGAGCGCGCGGCGGCGCTGGCCCACCGCTCCGAGCAGCGGCACGCCGAGCTCGTCGACCTCGGCGGACGGCTCCGATCGGCGTGGGCGCAGCTGGGTCCGGCGATGACCGAGCACGCCGAGCTGGAAGCCCTGGCGGACGTCGTCAACGGGCGGGGTCAAAACGCGCGCAAGATGTCGCTGCGCGCCTACGTCCTGGCGGCCCGGTTGGAGGAGGTCGCGGTCGCCGCGACCCGCCGCCTGCAGCGGATGAGCGACGGCCGCTACTCGTTCGTGCACTCCGACGCGGCCGGTGCTCGCGGCACGCGCGGCGGCCTGGGCCTGGACGTCCTCGACGACTACTCGGGCAAGGTCCGTCCGGCCAAGACGCTCTCCGGCGGCGAATCGTTCCTGGCCTCGCTGTCACTGGCGCTGGGCCTGGCTGACGTCGTCGCGGCCGAGACCGGTGGCGCGCTGCTGGACACGCTGTTCATCGACGAGGGCTTCGGCACGCTCGACGCGGACGCGCTCGACCTGGTCATGGACACGCTCGACGAACTCCGCGCAGGTGGCAGGGTCGTCGGTCTGGTCTCCCACGTCGAGGAGATGCGCCAGCGCATCGCCGTCCGGCTCAGGGTCCGCAAGTCCCGCCACGGATCAAGCCTGGAGCTGTCAGGAACTGGTTAGGCCACCGTTCTCCCAAATTCCAGGTGGCTGAACCGCAGCGGTGCCTGGAACCGGGCGCCACTCCCGAGGTGCGCCGATGCACGCGTCGCGACTCCCGCCCGGCCCCGGAGAACCGCTGAGAAGCCGCGGCGGTGCGAGCTGGGTCCCACACCTGCAGCAACGGCTACGCCTGCCCTTTCGACAGCTCCTGGGAGTTGCGGCGCTCGTGTTCCAGGAGCCACTTCTTGCGGTCGGAGCCCCAGCGGAACTCGCCCACCGAACCGTCGCTGCGGACGATGCGGTGGCAGGGAACGAACAGCGCTGCGGCGTTGCGCGAGCACGCCGTCGCCGCGGCCCGGACCGCGCGGGGTTTCCCGGTGAGACCGGCGAATTCGGAGTAGCTGAACAGCTTTCCGGGGGTGACGGTGCGCAGCACGTTCCACGCGTGCTGCAAGTAGGGCCCGGAGTGCTGGCTGACCGGGATGTCGTCGATGGCCTCCAGATCGCCCTCGTGGTAGGCGATGATCGCCTTGGTCACGGGGCCGAGGTCGTCTACCTGCACCAGCTCCTCGAACATCAGCGACGGCGCGACCTGCGGCAGCAGGTCATCGGTCCAGGCCGTCCAGCCGGAGGCGAGCACGAGGCCGTCGGTGTCGACCACCGCGCAGAACGGTCCCGCCGGTGTTTCCACAGTGGACCACTTGATCACGATTTCTCCCAGGGTTCGAAGGGTTCCTGCCGTGTCACCGGCCGTTGCTCGCGGCTTCCCACAACAGCACGCCGGCGTAGGAGCGCCACGGGCTCCACCGCCTGGCCTGCGCGGACAGAGCGGCGGGTTCTCCGGGGATTCCTAGCAGCCCCGCACCCCGCCTCAAGGCCAGATCACCGGAAAGGAGCACATCGGGGGCCCCGAGCAACCGCATCACCACGTAGCTCGACGTCCACGGGCCCACGCCCCGGATGCGCTCCAGGTCTTCGCGCAGCTCCGCCTCGTCGCGCCCGGGGTGCAGCGCGAGCCGCCCCTCGGCGACGGCGGCCGCCACGTCCCGCACCGTTTCCGCACGTCGCCGGGGTCCGGGCAGCGCTGCGGCCGCGTGCTCGGCGAGCACCTCGGCGGTGGGGAACAGCTTGGTCACCCCGCCTTCGGGGTGCGGCAGTTCGTCACCGAGCTCCGTGACGAGCCGTTCGGTGGCCGAGCGCGCGGCGGCGACCGAGATCTGCTGGCCGACCACCGACCGCACCACGATCTCCAGCCCGTCCACCGCCCCCGGCACGCGAACCCCGGGGGAGCGCTCGACGGATTCACGCAGCAACGGGTCGGAGCCGAGCACCTCGTCGATCGCGACCGGATCGGCGTCGAGGTCCAGCAACCGGCGCAGCCTCGCCACCGCGCTGCCCAGATCCCGCAGGTCGGACAGCCGCAGCGTGCAGGAGACGTGCTTGTCCGCAGGTCGCAGCTTCGCGATGCCGGTGCCGTGGGGAAGTCGCAGCGACCGCGAGTAGCAGCCGTCCCCGGACTCCTCCATCCCGGTCAGCGCCCGGCGGACCAGGAACCGCAGCACACCTGCGATGTCGCACGGCGCGCGGAACGGCAGCCGCAGCCGCACGGTCCCCGCCCCGCTGGGCGCACCGCGCTTCTGCCCGCGCAGTTCGGTGGGCGTGCGTCCGAAGATCTCCCGCATGGTGTCGTTGAACTGCCGCAGGCTCGCGAAGCCGGCCGCGAACGCCACGTCGCTGAACGAGATGTCGGTCGTCTCGATCAGCACCCGCGCGGAATGCGCCCTGTTCGCCCGCGCCAGCCCCAGCGGGCCCGCGCCGAGCTCCGAGGTGAGCACCCTGGTCAGGTGCCGCTCGGAGTAGCCGAGCTCGTCGGCCAGGCCCTGCACCCCGCAGCGGTCGACGACTCCGTCGCTGATCAGCCGCATCGCGCGCCCGGCGAGGTCAGCCCGCAGATCCCACTCGGGGGATCCGGGGACCGCGTCGGGCAGGCAGCGGCGGCACGCCCGGTACCCGGCGGCCTGCGCGGCGGCAGCGGTCGGGTAGAACGCGCTGTTGCTGCGCTGGGGCGTGCGAGCCGGGCAGGACGGCCGGCAGTAGATCCCGGTCGACCGCACGGCGTGGATGAAGCAGCCGTCGAAACGCGCGTCACGTGCGGCCACGGCTCTGAACGCATCCTCTGTTCCCACCAGCACGACCTCGATGTTCCCAGCGCGGGGGAGCGGTTACTAGCGGGAATCGGACACGGCGGGCACGACCGGGCCCGAGGGTCCGGGAGCGGAGCGCCTAAACTCCCAAGACGTGAGTCTCACCCTCGGAATCGTCGGTCTGCCCAACGTCGGCAAGTCCACCATGTTCAACGCGCTGACCAGCAACGACGCGCTCGCGGCGAACTACCCGTTCGCCACCATCGAGCCCAACGTCGGCGTGGTGCCGTTGCCGGACGCCCGGCTGGACAAGCTCGCCGAGGTGTTCGGCTCCGCCAAGACGGTGCCCGCCACCGTGTCGTTCGTCGACATCGCGGGCCTGGTCAAGGGTGCCTCGGAGGGGCAGGGCCTGGGCAACAAGTTCCTCGCCAACATCCGCGAGGCGGACGCGATCTGCCAGGTCATCCGCGTCTTCGACGACCCCGACGTGGTGCACGTCGACGGCCGCGTCGACCCGTCCAGCGACATCGAGACGATCAACACCGAGCTGATCATCGCCGACATGCAGACGCTGGAGAAGGCGCTGCCGCGGATGGAGAAGGAAGCGCGGACGAACAAGGACAAGCGTCCTGCGCTGGAAGCCGTCAAGAAGGCCCAGACGATCCTGGAGGACGGCAAGACGCTGTTCTCCACCGGCATCGGCAAGGACGACCCCGACCTGCGGGAACTCAACCTGCTGACCACCAAGCCGTTCCTGTACGTGTTCAACGCGGACGAGGGCGTGCTGGCCGACGAGGCCAAGCAGAAGGAGCTGCGCGAGCTGGTCGCCCCGGCTGACGCGGTGTTCCTGGACGCCAAGGTCGAGGCCGAGCTCATGGAGCTCGACGAGGAGTCGCAGCGGGAGCTGCTGGAGTCCATCGGCCAGGACGAGCCGGGCCTCAACGCCCTGGCTCGCGCCGGCTTCCACACGCTCGGCCTGCAGACCTACCTCACGGCCGGCCCCAAGGAGGCCCGCGCCTGGACGATCCCGCAGGGCGCGACCGCCCCGCAGGCCGCAGGCGTCATCCACACCGACTTCGAGCGCGGCTTCATCAAGGCCGAGGTCGTCTCCTACGACGACCTCATCGCCGCGGGCTCCATGGCCGACGCCAAGTCCGCGGGCAAGGTCCGCATGGAGGGCAAGGACTACACCATGGCCGACGGAGACGTCGTGGAGTTCCGCTTCAACGTCTAGTTTGCCGGGAGTGAGAAGAAGTGAGCAACGAAGCTGCAGCTCAACAGCGCGGAGTCTTGAAGGACGCGCCGACGCACTTGCTTCGACAACTCCGGCTGCCTTCGCGGTATGAATCCTTGATCGCGACGGTCGAGACCAAAATCGCCCAACTACTTGTCGAGCCTAGTGACGCGACGCTCGACGCCTTCCGAAAGGCTGCTCTTCATATCCGAAGTCGTTCGCGGGGAATCTTTTTGCCGGTGTTCGCGGATTCGGGCACGGGAAAGACGACACTGGTCAGTAATCTGGAAGCCTGGATTCCAGAGCAGTACGGACCTACCGCGCGTCTAGCTGGAGGCGAGGTATCAGCAGATCGGCTGCGACAAGCCGTCGCGTCAACCGTGCAGGAGCATGGGCTTCCGGTTAATGACAATCGCATTCTTGTGATCAACGTTGACGATCGCGAAAGTGACCCGCCTACAGATAAAGAAATCGCGCAGATCAAGTCATTCGTTCGAGAATCTGGCGAGGGTGCTTATGGGCTGGGATCCAGAACTCTAGTTGTGTGGCCCGAGACGTCACGATCTATGGCTGAGATAATGGCGAGTAACTATGAGCAGCGCGCCGGTCGGTCGCCAATCGAAATTCCGGTAAGGGTGGAGGGGCCGGGTCGCGAGGCTTGGCCCTCGTTGGCCGTCGCAACCTTAAAGCTTGTTAACTCCATTGATCGCCTAGAGGACCTCGGGGTTCAACCCGCTAATTATGACCCAGGAGCCTTTTCCACTATAGGTGATTTCTTGGACCAGATCAGTGCCGATTTTGTCAGCTTGCTTGATGAGTTGCTGAAGTCGACACGGAAGCCTGTTCGCCTAGTGATCGTGTTCGCCAGTGAAAGCGGAAATGCTGGCGTTCTTAATCAGCTGACGAGTGGCTACCGATATGGATTGGTCGACGCCGACAAGCTTGTCGCGGCGACCCCCGCGAGTGTCATCGGTAAGTGGTGGTTGAGCCGAATGGGTCTACTTATTCAAACCATCGTGAGATTAGATGCACGCGTTGTATACGCGGGACCGTCGCTGGTCGTTCCGGTAGTCAACAGGTATGGGCCCGAGGAAGCTCGTCAACTGTTGGTCGAGCTTGGTAACGCTCAGAAGTCGCCTAGTGAAATTTCCTCGTACTTTGAGCGGTCGGACTTCGGTAAGTTGTTACAAGGGACCGCCTCGGCTACTGCTGAGTCACGTGGTAATCCCGCAGTTGACTCGGTTGCAGCCTATGGGCTCCTAGCTGAGAGTATCGGTTTTGGTTCCGGTCGAGATAAAAAGTTCAACAGGGCCTTTGGTGACTTCCTCAATCAGGCTCAGCCTTCGCTTGGTGAGGTGACGGTGGAGTCCAAGGCGGATGGGATTCCGCTCATACCTGACCTCAGTCTAAATGCTGATGACTACGTCTCGTGCGTTGAATTCCATTGGCGGTCGGGCGAGTACTTAGTCTCGGCGAACAGGTCTGCGGCTGCCCAGTACGTGTTGACGAAGCTAAAGGCATACGCAACTGAACTTGGTTGGGTTTCTAACTGACCTGAATCGAGATTCTGCTGCGGCGCGACGGTGATGTGGGCGACTGCCGCTTGCTTCTCGGGCGTCGAGAGGTTCAGCGGTCCCGGACTGCGGCTTCGCGCGATCAGCGGCTCGACGGAGTCCTGCCGCCACTCCTGCGCGGCGGCGCTGACCTGGCCCAACAGGTCCTGCACCACGGGGTCTTCGGCGAGTCGACGCGCCACGCTGCTGTGGAACTGGGCAGCGTTGGCCTGGTCGGCGGCGTACGCCTGGAGGAAGGCCGGGTCATCGGTCAGCAGGAAAGCCTGCACGCGGTTCTCCTGCTGGGAGTAGGTCGTGACCAGGTTGGCGGTGCCGTTCTTCGCGGGCACGACCTTGGTGATCAGTTCCGTCGTCGAGTCCTCGACCCGCTGACGGAGGGCGAACATCCCGCCGGTGATCACCACGGTCACCACCATCAGTGCTCCGACGAGCGCGTAGAGGCGTCCCAGCAGGGAAAACCGTCCTCGCCGTCGTGGAGCCATCCCACGAGTATGCGAGACCGGCGCGCACGACACTGCTCAGGCGACGCATGCCTCGCCGGTGCGGGGAAGGCGGCCACGCCTATCTGTTGCAGGCCCTCGCCAGATCCTCACCGAACCCCTCCGAACGCGGCCTCCGCTGAGCCCGTGAGCGCGCCTTCCGGCTGCCCAGGGGCGAGGTCTCCCGGAGCGAACGGCGCAGACTGGCCGACGTGCTGAACGGCTGGCCGACCACCTCCGCGACTACGAAGCCTGACCGGCGGCCGGGTGAACCCGGGACCTTTCGGGGTTCCGTCCGACCACGGGACTGCTAGCGTCGGACGGGTGAGTCCGGTACTCGTGATCGGCGCGGGCGTGCACGGCCTGACCTGCGGGGTCGTGCTCGCCGAAGCCGGTCGGCAAGTGCGGATCCGCACCGCTGAGCGGCCCCGCGAGACGACCTCGGCGGTCGCCGGGGCGATGTGGGGCCCGGCGCGGCTCAAACCACCGGAACGAGTCCTGTACTGGGCGACCCTCTCGCACGCCGAGTTCACCGCGCTGGCGCGCGACGAGGACTCCGGCGTGCACCTGGCCTCCGGCCGGATGGCGGCGCGGTTCGACCTCGGCGACGTCGTCCCGCCGGAAACCAGGCTGATCCCCGACCTGCATCGGTGCGGGGAGCAGGAGCTGCCCGAGGGCTTCGTCTGGGGATGCCGGGGAACGGTCCCGCTGATCGACATGCCCCGCTACCTCGACCACCTCCTCGCCCGGTTCCAGGCGGCAGGCGGCGAGATCCTGCTGGCGTCCGTGCCGTCGCTGGCTGACGCCGTCGCCGAATCCGACACCGTCGTCAACTGCACCGGCGTCGGGGCGCACGAACTCGTCGGCGACCCCGGCGTGCACCCGGTGCTCGGCCAGCACGTCGTGGTGCGCAACCCCGGCATCGAGGAGTACTTCATCGAGCTCAGCGAGGGCGGCGAGTTCACGTCGTGGATGCCGCACGGCGATCGCGTGGTGCTCGGCGGCATCTCCGTGGACCACGACTGGCGTCGGACACCGCGTGCCGAGATCAGCGCGCGGATCCGTCGCCGCGTCGCCCAGCTCGAACCGCGACTAGCCGACGCCGAGGTGCTGGAGGAGACAGTCGGGCTGCGGCCGGGCCGTGACTCGGTGCGGGTCGACGTCGAGCACTACGAAGGCGCCCGCATCATCCACGACTACGGCCACGCCGGTAGCGGGGTCGGGCTTTCCTGGGGCTGCGCCTTCGAGGTCGCCGACCTCGTCGAGGGCTAGGGGCCTGGTGGCGGGGTCGTTGGGCGTGGCGGTGCGGGTGGCGGGAACTGAGCGGCTTCGTGGACTCCGGGCGCCACTCCTGGTGCAAGTCCACCGATGCACGGCGTCGCGGCGTGCTCGCCACGAAGCCGCTGCAGTGCCAGCGGCGTAGGTGGTGCGAGGGGAATGCGGCTCCGCCGCATCTCCACAACGCCTAGCCGAACTGCTCCACGACGCTGTCGATCTCCTGCGCCAGCGACGTGTCGTTGCTCGTGATGCCGCCCTTGAAGTGCGTCGACAGGTAGAACGTCACCGTCTTGTAGCGGATGTCGATGTCGGGGTGGTGGTTCTCGTTCTCGGCGATCTCGGCGATGCGCATGACAGCCTGGATGGCCTGCGGGAACCCGGGGAAGTCGACCACGCGGACGATGTTGTCGCCGTCCCGGTGCCACTTCGGCAGGTGTTCCAGCGCCTCGGAGATCTGCGCGTCGGTGAGGAGTTCGGTCATGCCCCTCATGGTGCCCGAGTCAGAGCTAATCGACCGCCTGCGGCGTGCCCAGTCTGAGATCGAGCTGAGAATCCGGCCGATCACTGTGAGAAGGCGCTAAGACCGGATGCTCGCGGCGGGTCGCGGTCGGCATGCTTGTCACCATGTTGCCTCGGGTTCTGGTGGTCGACGACGAGCCGGGAGTGCGGACCGCGCTGCGCCGCGGGCTGTCCGCGGAAGGCATGGAGGTCAGCGTTGCCGCCGACGGCCCCGAAGCGCTGCGCCTGGCCATGACCGGTGCCTTCGACGTCGTGCTGCTCGACGTCATGCTGCCTGGCATGTCCGGGTACCGGGTGCTGGAGAGGATGCGCGAGCAGGACGTGACCACGCCGGTGCTGTTGATCTCGGCGAAGAGCGGCGAGGTCGACCAGGCCGACGGGCTCGATCTAGGAGCCGACGGCTACTTGGTCAAGCCCTTCTCCTTCCTGGTGCTCGTGGCCCAGGTGCGGGCGCTGCTGCGGCGGCGCGACAACGCGAGCCAGCAGGCGTGCCTGCGGGTCGGGGCGCTGGAGATCGACCGCAGCAACCGCGAGGTGCACTGGGACGGCCAACCGGTCACCCTCTCGCCCCGCGAGTTCGGGCTGCTCGTCGCGCTCGCCAGCCACCCCGAATCGGTGGTGCCCAAGGACGACCTGCTGCGCATGGTGTGGGGTGAGGAGCAGTTCGTCACCCGCAACGTCGTCGAGGTCTACGTCGGCTACCTGCGCCGCAAGCTCACCGCCGTGGGTGCCGGCGAACTGGTTCAGACCGTGCGCGGGCAGGGCTACCGCGTCTGCGCCGAAGCATGATAAGGAGGCTGCGCGGCTGGTGGCAGCGCCGCACCATCCAGTTCCGCACCAGCGTGGTGGCCACCGCCGTCGCGTTGATCGGTCTCGGAGTGGTAGCTCACGCGGGGACCGGGATCGTCAGCTGGCTGCTGATCGACTCCGTCGACGCGGACCTGAAGCGCATCGCGGGCGGCACCGCGAGCCACGTCGCCGCGGGTTCGCCCGTCGTCGGCCGACCCGACGTGCGCGTGCTCGGTGAGAACGGGGAGCCGGTCGACGGCTTGCCCAGCGCGGACCTGAGCGAGTGGCAGATCGCCGAGCTGAGCGCGGGAAGTGGCGTGCTCGACTTCGAGGCGCCCGCCGAGCTGCACCGCTGGCGAGGCGTCCCGGTCACCGACCCCGGCGGCCGGCGCCTGTTGGTGGCCGCCGAAGCCCGCCTGGTCGGCTTCGCCGACACCGCCGGGCGCACCGGGAAGCTGCTCAGCTTCGGATCGGTGCTGGCAGCGGCCCTGGTCGGCTTCGCGACCTGGCTTGTCGTGCACCGCTCGCTGCGGCCGGTCGATCGAATTCGCAGCGCCGCCGCCGGACTGCCCGAAGGCGAGCGGCTCCCGGTGCCCGAGGCCGCCGACGAGATCCGTGCGCTGGCCGAAGAGCTCAACGCGATGCTCGCCCGCCGCGACGCCGACACCGAACGGCTGCGCCGGTTCACCGGCGACGCCGCTCACGAGCTGCGCAACCCCGTCGCCTCCATCCGCGCCCAGGCCGAGGTCGCGGTCATGCACCCCGACCCGGACATCGCCCACGAGACGCTGCAGGACATCGCTCTCGAAGCGCAGCGGCTGTCCACGCTGGTGGAGAGCCTGCTCGCGCTAGCCCGCGCGGAGCGCGAGGTCGAACCGACCCGGCCGGTGGACTTGACTGCGGCCGCGCGCACGGCGGCCGAGCGGCTCGGCAGCGACGTCGAACTGGACGTGCCCGAGGGGCCGGTGCTCGTGCTGGCCTCGCCTGCCGAGGTCTCGACCGTGCTGGAGAACATCATCGGCAACGCCCTGCGTTACACCCGGACGCTGGTGCGGGTGTCGGTGCAGGCCGAACCGGGGATGGGCGTGCGGCTGCTGGTCGACGACGACGGTCCCGGCATCCCGGCTGAGCACCGGATGCGCGTGTTCGACCGGTTCTACCGCGTCGAACCCGACCGGGCTCGCAGCACCGGCGGTGCCGGGCTCGGGCTGGCGCTGGCGGCCGAGGCGGTGCGCAGGCGCGGCGGGTCCGTGCACGCCGGCGAGGCACCCTCGGGCGGTGCGCGCATCGAGGTCCGCTGGCCGGCCGCGCGCTGACGTCGGGCAAGATCCCTGGGCGTGGCGGTTCTGCGGAGTACCGGTCTGATCGAGGCCCCACGGGCCACCGTGGGGGCTGCGCTGCGGCACACGCGGACGGCTGAGACCGGGCTGACCGCCCTCGGCATTCGCGGCCGGTCGCTGACCAGCCCGGATTCGCTGCTGGTGCCCGGCGATGAACTCGCGTTCCGGCTCTTCGCTTTCGTGCTGACCACCCGCATCGTGCGGGCCGACGCCGACGGGTTGAGCTCGGTGCTGGTGGCCGGGCCGCTCGCGCGGCTGCGGCACGAGACGGTCCTGGCCCAGGTCGGTCCGCGCACGCTGCTCACAGATTCGGTGCGGTGGGCGAGCCCGTTCGGCCCGCTGGGCAGGCTCGGCGACGTCGCTGTGGGTCGCCGGTTGGTGCTCGACGTGCTGGCCGCCCGCATCCACGCCGTCCGCGAACTCGCCGAGTCCTGGGCGGCGCGGAAGATCGTCGTGGGGACCGCGATCGTGCACGAGGGGCGCCTGCTCGCTCAGCAGCGCAGCTACCCGGCCTCGCACGCCGGCCAGTGGGAGCTGCCGGGTGGACGCGTCGAACCCGGCGAGGACGAATCCGAGGCCGTGGTCCGCGAGTGCCGCGAAGAGCTCGGCGTCGAGGTCCGCCCGACCGGCCGCCTCGGCACCGATGTGCCCCTGGACAACGGCATGTTGCTCCGCATCCACACCGCGGAGCTCAAGGACCCCGCCCAGCAGCCCACAGCAGTGGAGCACCGCGAAGTCCGCTGGGTGAGCGCCGCAGAACTGCCCGCCCTCGACTGGCTCGAAACGGACCGAGTCCTGCTGCACACCTTGCGCGAGCTACTCGGCTAGCTCAGAGGAGTTCCGCGGGATCGAGCGTCAGGGGAGGGCAGGTCGGTCCGCGGAAGAGCTGACCGGTGAGCTCTGGGGTGGTCGCGATACTCGCCGCCGACCAGTTCCAGCAGTTCCACGCGAGCGCGTTCGTAGGAGACGTCGACTCGCGTGGAGTGCGGGATGTCGACCTTGCCGTGCTCAGCAGGCTCGTCGATGTAGTCGGTCCGGCGACTGGACCTCGACAGGCACTCGACGATGAGCAGCACTTGTTCGCCCACCGCGTCCGCTGGCAGGTCGCCGCAGGACGGAGGAGTCCGGTTCGACCCAGCGCAGCGACGGCAGCCAGCTTTCCGGGTCGAATGCGGGTGCGGCCACGGCGGCACTCCTCTCGACAACGGGCTCCAGGGGCTCCACCCGTTCCCGGGTCCCACCTTCGTGAAGTGGTTGCTCTGAGTGAGTGAGGGGTTTCGCGGGGTGTGTGTCGGGTAGTCCGATTTCCTGAATCGCGATCTTGTTCTCACTGGATTTATCGAGCAAATTTGATCGGCAAATGCCAGGTGGGGGAGTTACATTGAAAGAATGTTTGTAGTGCTGCTGCAATACACCGCGCCAGAACCGGATATCGACGCCCAACTGGTAGATCACTACGAATGGGTCACCCAGCATTACGACGCAGGCGACTTCATCGCCGCTGGTCACCGGCACCCGCGCAACGGAGCGGTCATCATCGCTCGTGCGATGTCCCGCGGCAGGCTGGAGGCCATCCTGGCGACCGACCCGTTCGCCCTGCACAAGCTGGTCCGCTACGAGATCGTCGAGTTCCAGGCCCTGCGCACGATCCCGGAGCTGGCCGCCTACGCGGACCCGCTGACCACGGTCGCGCAGCGCTAGCGGCCGGCTTCCCCCGAGCCGCGGTGCTGGCGCCGCGGTCGGGTCACTTCGCGTCCTTCTTGGCCTTCTTCTGCGCCTTTTTGACCTCCGCCGCTTTCTGGTCCTTGAGCAGTTTGCGCAGAGCCACGATGGGGCAGCTCTTGCACGGTGGTTGCGAATGGCAACATTTCTTCTTGACCTTGATGGTGCCTTTGCCCACGGTGCTTCTTTCCGGCGCTGGGGACGGGGGTTGAGGCCGAGGGTAGGTGAACCTAACCCGACCTGGCGAACTTGATGTTCGCCGACTGCTCGGTTGTTGCGCTGCGCACGTGCGCGTCGGTCCCGGATGTGCTTGCACTACGCTGGAGGTGGCCGCGTGTCGACGTAGCGCCCCCGCAACCCGCGGGGTGCCGCCGGAAATGAGCTCCGCAGCAGCGGCGCAGTGGAGCCGCGGCCGGTGCCTGGAAGTCAGCAGGCGCCATGCGGGGAGATCCGCATCCGGTGCCATCGCCCAGCGGTGCATCACATCGACGAACCGCCGCGACCTTTCCGCGCCGAGCCATGGAGTACCCGCGTGTCCGCCACCAGCGTCGCCGCCCCCACGCGCAGTGATCTGCGCAACGTAGCCATCGTCGCGCACGTCGACCACGGCAAGACCACCCTGGTCGACGCGATGCTGCGCCAGTCCGGTGCCTTCTCCGAACGCGCCGAGCTCGTCGACCGCGTCATGGACTCCAACGACCTGGAGCGTGAGAAGGGCATCACGATTCTGGCCAAGAACACCGCGATCCGTCGCCAGACCGAAGACGGCCCGGTCACCATCAACGTCGTCGACACCCCCGGCCACGCCGACTTCGGTGGTGAGGTCGAGCGCGCGCTGTCGATGGTCGATGGCGTGACCCTGTTGGTGGACGCCAGTGAGGGCCCGCTGCCGCAGACCCGCTTCGTGCTGCGCAAGGCGCTGGCCGCCAAGCTGCCGGTGATCTTGGTCGTCAACAAGGTCGACCGCCCCGACGCGCGCTGCGCCGAGGTCGTCGAAGAGGCCCACGACCTCCTGCTGGAGCTCGCCAGCGAGCTCGACGGCGAGGTCGATCTGGACATGGAGGCCATCCTCGACCTGCCGGTCGTCTACGCCTCCGCCCGCGCCGGCCGCGCCTCGATGGAGCAGCCCGTCGACGGCGAGCTGCCCGCCGAGGACAACCTGGACTCGTTGTTCAAGGTCCTGCTGGACCACGTGCCCGCGCCCGTCGCCGACTTCGACTCGCCGCTGAGCGCGCTGGTCACCAACCTCGACGCCTCGTCGTTCCTGGGCCGCATCGGCCTGTGCCGGATCCACTCCGGCACCATGCGCAAGGGCCAGACCGTCGGCTGGTGCCGCGAGGACGGCAGCGTCGAGAAGGTCCGCCTCACCGAGCTGCTGATCACCGAGAACCTCACCCGCGTGCCCGCCGAGGAGGCCTCCGCGGGCGACCTGGTGGCCATCGCAGGCGTCCCGGACATCACCATCGGTGACACCCTCACCGACCCGGACAACCCGAAGCCGCTGCCGCGGATCACCGTCGACGACCCGGCGATCTCGATGACCATCGGCGTCAACACCTCGCCGCTGACCGGCCGCAACGGTGGGTCCAAGATCACGGCCCGGCAGGTCAAGGCCCGCCTGGACGCCGAGCTGATCGGCAACGTCAGCATGAAGGTGCTGCCGACCGAGAAGCCCGATGCCTGGGAGGTCCAGGGCCGCGGTGAGCTGGCGCTGGCCATCCTGGTCGAGAACATGCGTCGCGAGGGCTTCGAGCTGACCGTCGGCAAGCCGCAGGTGGTCACCAAGACCATCGACGGCAAGCTGTGCGAGCCGTTCGAGCGGCTGACCATCGACGCCCCCGAGGAGCACCTCGGCGCCGTCACCCAGCTGCTGGCCGGCCGCAAGGGCCGCATGGAAACCATGGACGGGCACGGCACCGGCCGCATCAAGCTGATCTACGTGATCCCCTCGCGCGGCCTGATCGGTTTCCGCACCGAGTTCCTCACCGAAACGCGCGGCACCGGCATCGCCAACCACGTCTTCGAGGGCTACTTCCCGTGGGTGGGCGAACTGCGCACCCGCCACAGCGGCTCGTTGGTCGCCGACCGCTCCGGCCCGGCCACCAACTACGCGCTGCTGCAGCTGGCCGACCGCGGCTCGTTCTTCGTGCAGCCCGGCAGCGAGGTCTACGAAGGCATGGTCGTGGGCGAGAACCCGCGCGCCGAGGACCTCGACGTGAACATCACCAAGGAGAAGAAGCTCACCAACATGCGGTCCTCGACCGCCGATGAGCTGGAGAAGCTGGCCAAGCCGCGCACCCTCTCGCTTGAAGAGGCCCTGGAGTTCTGCTCCGGCGACGAGTGCGTCGAGGTCGGCCCGGAAGCGATCCGCGTCCGGAAGATCACCTTGGACAGCACCACCCGAGGTCGCGAGCGCTCCCGCCAGAAGGCCCGCGACAACTCCTGATGTTGGCCTCTGCGGTGGTCCTCTTGCTCGGCGTTGCGGGCAGGGGAACCCCCAGCGGCGATGTGGACCGCGCGCGCCTCGACTGATGCATCTCCAGTGCACGGCGTCGAGGCGTGCTCGCCACAGCACCACTGGAGAACCTGTCGTTGCTGTGGATCGTCTGAGGGTGTGACCCCGGTGACGATCATCGGACCGCTTGCGGAACCATGGAGGGCTCTCGCGCGTCCTGCGTTCGGATGATGCCGTCCGAACCCGAGGCGCGTGGCCCGGGGTGATCCTCCGGCGGCCGATGTGAGGGGAGGTTCGGCTTGACCCAGGGTCGACGCCGCGCACTGGGCGCGGTTCCCCTGCTGGTGACGGTCGTCAGCCTGGTCGCGGGCTGCACGGACGCGCCGCCACCGCAGCTGGTGGCGCCGAGCCCGACGACCAGCGCACCCAGCACGAGCACTCCCGCGCAGCCGATGCCGATCGAGGTCGTCGTCGGTGTCGACGAGCTCGAAGGCGGGTTCAACCCGCACACCCTGGCCGACGTGTCGCCGACGAGCTCGGCGCTCGCCAGCCTGATGCTGCCGTCGGTGTTCCGGCCCGGCCAGGACGGTGCGTTGCAGCTGGACACCAACCTGATGGAGTCCGCCGAAATCCTCCCGGGCGCGGAGAAGTTCACCGTCCGGTACCGGATCAAGCAGCAGGCCAGCTGGTCGGACGGCGCCCCGATCGCCGCCGAGGACTTCGTCTACCTGTGGGAGCAGCTCCGGTCGCAGCCCGGGGTTGCGGACCCGGCCGGCTACCGGCTGATCGACGACGTCGCCTCCAGGCAGGGCGGCAAGACCGTCGACGTCACCTTCAGCAAGCCCTTCGCGGGGTGGCGGACGCTGTTCAACAACCTGCTGCCCGCGCACCTGCTGCGCGCCGCGCCGCGCGGCTGGGGAACCGTCCTCGACGACGGCTACCCGGCTTCGGGCGGGCCGTTCGCGATCCGGCAGATCGACCTGGACCGCGGCGAGATCATCCTGGAGCGCAACGACCGCTACTGGGGTCCGCCCGCGCAGTCCGACCGGATCGTGCTGCGCGCCATCGACAAGGCCCGCCAGGTCGAGGCGTTGCGCAGCGGAGACAGCCACCTCGCGCTGTTCAGCGCCGACGCCGGGACGGTGCGGACGCTGCGCGACCTGGGCGACCAGGTGCAGATGATGACCGTTCCGCGCCCGGCGACCATGGAGGTGCTGCTGCGGCAGGACAGCCGCGCGCTCGCCGACGTCAAGGTCCGGCGGGCCGTGCTGGCCGCGCTGGACCGCCCCGCGCTGATCGAGGCGGGAACCGGCGGCGGGCCGGGCGAGCAGTTGCAGGCGCACGCGCAGGTCCTCGCGCCGTCGGAGCACGGCTACACGCCGACCGAACCCGCGGGGGCGTTGCCGAAGCGTCCCGATCCGGCGCAGGTCGAGCGGCTGCTGGCCGAGGCCGGGTACCAGCGCACGGGCGGCTCGTGGATCCGCGACGGACGTCCGCTGAACCTCGTGATCGCCGCGCCCTTCGAGCACGAGGGCTACATCAGCATCGCCGAAGCCGCCGCCCAGCAGCTCCGCGCACACGGCATCCAGGCCACCGTGGTGACGCCCACCGGTGATCAGCTCTTCCGCGACATGCTCGCCACCGATCCGCACTCCGCCGAGGCGGGCACCTCGGGCACCGTCGACATGGCGGTGGCGCCGCGCCCGGCCGGCGGCGATCCGGCCGCCACCATGGCCTCGTCCTACGGCTGTCCGGGTGTGGACCCGGACAGCGAGCAGCCGCTGCCCTACAACGCGGCCGGTTTCTGCGACGAGCTACTGCAGCCCACGATCGACGCGGCCCTGTCCGGCCGGATGTCGTTCCAGCAGGCGTCGGCGAACGTCGAGTCGGTGCTGTGGCGGGACGCGATCGCCTTGCCGCTCTACCAGCAGGCCCAGGTCCTGGCGCTGAGCAACGAAGCCACCGGCGTCCAGGCGGGCAACGGGTTCGCCGGGCCGTTCTCCACGGCCGCGCAATGGCTCGGAACACCAGCTGAGAACGACGGCTATTAGCACTCCTCGGGAGTGCCGTGGTCGTGTTGCTCAGCGGGCGGGGTAGCGGAACCTGACACGCCTGCTGGCTCCGGGAGATCCCGCGACTTGAGCATGCGACACGCGGTGCTGCGGGTGTCCTCCCCCCAGAGGCCGTGTCGGAACCCGCGGCGGTGCCGGTCGCTTCGGGTGGGGTTCGTGAAGAAGCACCTCCGGTGCTTGCCTGCCGCTGGGGCCTTCGTTGTTGTTGTTCTGCGGCGATTAGGCTGGACCGGTGACGCTGACGGCCCCACCGCGGTTGCTGCTGGTACACGCGCATCCAGACGACGAGACCCTGTGGACCGGCGGGACCATCGCCCGCTACGCCGCCCGCGGCGTGCAGGTCCACGTGGTGACCTGCACCCTCGGCGAGGAAGGCGAGGTCATCCCGGAGAGCTTGCAGGGGCTGGTGTCCGACCAGGCCGATCAGCTCGGCGGCTACCGGGTCGGTGAACTCCGCTCGGCCTGCGCCGCGCTGCGGGTCACCGACCAGCGGTTCCTGGGTGGTGTCGGCCGGTGGCGCGACTCCGGGATGCTCTGGGAGCAGCCCGGCCAGGCGACTTCCCGCCCCGACGCCCATCCGCGCGCCTTCGCCGTTGGCGACCGCGAGCCGCAGGTCGCCGCGTTGGCGGAGGTCCTCGATGAGGTCAAGCCGCAGGTCGTCGTCACCTACGCCGAGGACGGCGGCTACGGGCACCCGGACCACGTCCGCGCCCACGAGATCACGCGCGCGGCGGTCGAGAGCGTCCCTGACGTTGACCGGTTGTTCTACGCGGTGCCCTCGCGCGATGCGCTGGCCGCGGGTCTGGCCGACCTCGCCCGTACCGACGACCTGCCCTTCGACCTGCCCGAACCGCACGAGCTGGCCAGCGTCGCCGACGAGACGATCACCACCGTCATCGACGTCGCCGAGCACCTGCCCGCCAAGATCAGCGCGCTGCGGGCCCACGGCACGCAGGTCAAGGTCTGGGTCGAGCAGTGGCGCAACGGCGACGGCGTCGCCTCCTACGCGCTGTCCAACGGCGTGGCGCACCCGGTGTTGACCACCGAGCACTACGTGCTGGCCACCGGCCCGTCCGAGGGTTGCGAGGTGGACCTGTTCGGCGGACTAGGGGTGAGCGGCACCGAACCGGTGGGGGTCCGGTGACGGGTCGGGAGATGACCCTGTTCGGCTTCCTGCTGCTCGACGCGGTCCTGCTGGCCATCCTCGAGCTGATGTACCTGCCGCTCTACATCGGCTCGGTGCAGTTCCCGATCACCGCCGCCGTGGCTGCCGTGACGACTCCGCTGCTGGTCGCCGAGGCCGGCCGGATCTCCCGCAGCCGCCGCGTCGCGGGCGCGCCGCTGGTGCTGTGGTTCGCGGTGGTGCTGGTGTTCGGCGTGTTCGGGCCCGGCGGTGACGTGGTGCTGCTCGGCAGCGACTGGCGCACCCTGCTGCTCATCGCCGGAGGCGCCCTGCCCAGCGCCATGATGCTCGGCATCGTCCTCGCCGCACCCGCGCGGTGATCTCGGGCGAGGATGCCTCGTCGACACCACCGGGGGAGTACCGCAGTCTTCGTGTGGGCGAACACCGCGTTCTCGCCCCCGGTCGTCGGCCTCGGTTCGGCAGAATGGGCACCGGGAGGACCGATGGCCGAAGTGATGACCGATGAACGCGTCGCCGCCGCGCTGCGGCCGTTCGTGCGGGCCGCGACGCCCGTGCTCGCCGCGCTGCGCGCGGCCGACCCGGTTCGGCTGCGCGGGCGGGAGATCGACGCCCTGGGCGACGGGGCGATCCACAAGCTGCTGCGGCAGCTCGACTCGATGCAGTTGCCCGGCAGCTCCACTTGGGACGCGATGAGCGTCGACGAGCGCTGCCACTGGTGGACGCTGCGCGTCGGCCGGTTCCTCGCACTGGCGGCCGGGCTGCCCCGGTTCGGCGGGGCGATCACGTCCCGGCTGCCGATGCGCAACGCCCTGGGCATCACCGGGCAGAGCCTGGTGCTGTGCGCGATCGCGGGCGAGCACGGGGTGACCGATCCCGCGGTCAAGGTCCAGCTGATCGCCGAGGTGCTGCTTGGGCGGAAGATCAGCCGCGAGCTGGCCGCCGGTTCCGCCGCGGACGACGCGCGCACGCAGGAGCTCACCGAGGACATCGACGCCTCGAAGCGCAAGCACGGCAGAGCGACCGTGAAGGCCGTCGTGCGCACGGTGTGGCGCATGGCACGTGCGGTGTGGGAGTTCGACTCCGAACTCGACAAGAGACCCCAGGGACGGGTGCACCACAAGCTCCTGGGGAACCTTCCCGTGGTCGGCGTCGTCGGTGGTTACCTGGGGGAACGCTCGGCCCTCAAGCGGATCGGCCGGAAGGGGGCGGAGTGGTTGCTCCAGAATGGTTTACGCCGTTAACGCCCGCGGCGTAGAGTCGTCGGGACTCCCGAGCTGTGGGACCAGTTACGCGCTCAGGGGGGTTCGAGAGATACTGTCAGCAGTCGCGCCAGGAGATTCCTGAGCGTGCGTTGGACAACGCTTCGAGCAGGAGTGCAACCGTGACCTACGTGATCGCCGAGCCCTGCGTGGACGTGCTCGACAAGGCATGCATCGAAGAGTGCCCTGTCGACTGCATCTACGAGGGCGGGCGGATGCTCTACATCCACCCCGATGAGTGCGTCGACTGCGGTGCCTGCGAGCCGGTCTGCCCGGTCGAGGCCATCTACTACGAAGACGACGTGCCGGACGAGTGGGCCGCCTACACGAAGGCGAACGTGGACTTCTTCGACGAGCTCGGCTCGCCGGGTGGCGCTGCGAAGGTGGGCAAGGTCAACAAGGACGTCGAGCCCGTCACGAGCCTGCCGCCTCAGGGCGAATGAGTTCCGTGACCGGCCCGGGCGCAGCCGCGTCCGGGCCACGGCTCCCTGACTTCCCCTGGGACTCGCTGGCACCGCACAAGGCGACCGCCAACGCCCACCCGGACGGCATCGTCGATCTGTCCGTGGGCACCCCGGTCGACCCGGTTCCGGCGAAGCTCCAGGACGCGCTGGCCGCCGTGGCAGAGGTGCCGGGCTACCCGGCCACGCACGGCACACCGGCCCTGCGCGAGGCGGCCGTGGAGTCGCTGCGCAGGCGCTACGGCATCACCGGTCTGGAACCGGACGCGGTGCTGCCGACCATCGGCTCCAAGGAGCTGGTCGCGTGGCTGCCGACTCTGCTGGGCGTGGGGCCCGGCGACCTCGTCGCCATCCCGGACCTGGCCTACCCGACCTACGAGGTCGGCGCGAAGATCGCCGGTGCCGAGGTCGTCCGGCTCGCCCCTGGTGAGCTGCCGCCCGCCGGGACCAGGCTGCTGTGGCTGAACTCGCCGTCCAACCCGACCGGACGCGTGCTCACCGCCGACGAGCTCGGCCGGATGGTGCGCGCCGCCCAGGACATGGGCGCCGTGGTGGCCTCAGACGAGTGCTACCTGGCGCTGGGCTGGGACGCCGAGCCGGTCTCCGTGCTGCACCCCTCGGTGGGCGCGGCGCGCGACGGCCTGCTGGCCGTGCACTCGCTGTCGAAGTCGTCGAACCTGGCCGGCTACCGAGCTGGGCTCGTCACCGGTGATCCGGTGCTGGTCGCGCGGTTGCTGGAGCTGCGCAAGCACGCCGGGATGATCGTTGCGCGCCCGGTCCAGGAGGCGGTCACCGCCGCGCTGCGCGATGACGAGCACGTCGCCGTTCAGCGCGAGCTCTACGCCGCCCGCCGCGCCGTGCTGCGTCCCGCGCTGGAATCGGCCGGGTTCACCATCGAGCACTCGGAGGCCGGGCTGTACCTGTGGTCGACCCGGGGCGAGGACGCCTGGGCGACTGTGGAATGGCTCTCGCAGCGAGGGATCCTGGCCGCACCGGGCACGTTCTACGGACCCGACGGCTCCCGCCACGTCCGCATCGCGATGACGGCCACCGACGAGCGGATCGCCAGCGCGGCGAAGCGCTTGGGCGCTGATCGGGCAGTTCTGACCCGAACTGCCCCGTGATCCCGTCTCTTCTGCGCGATCGGTTCGGACCAGAACCGCCGGGCGGACTCACACCTCGGCTGCGGTTCCGCTGAGGGCGTTCCAGGTCTCCGGCCACCGGGCGCGGCGTTCTGCTCTGCGGACTTCCTCGCGTTCCACGAGACGTCCCGCGACGAAGGCGATTCCGGCGTCCGGACGTGGTCCGAAGTCGTCCAGCAGCGCCCGGATCCGCTCCTCCGCCACGCAGGCGTCCTGGTGCTCGCCGAGGACGTCCTGGAAGCCCTTAATGGCCTTGATCAGCCGCTTCACCGGGGCACCGAGCAGTGGTTCGGCGAGCTCGGCGGTGTAGCGGACCTTCTTGCCGTCGATGCGCAGCGCGTGCAGCTCGGCGTCGGCGGGCTCGGCCGGAAGCCGTTCGACGGCCTTGCGCAGCTTGCCGAACTGACGCCGCACGAGGCAGCGGAGCTGCGACGTTGCGTCCACATCGGAGCCCCGGCCGCGAAGTTCCCGCGTGGCCCGGGCCAGCAGGTCCAGCAGGTCTTGGTAGCGGTCGCTGTCCAGCGCGGCCAGCATGTCGTCCCTGGCCCGCAGGTACTCGGTGTCGAGGCCGGAAACCAGCTGCTCGGCGGCACTCCGCTCGGCCTCGGGGAGACCGGTGAACTCCGAGCGGAGCCGTTCCAGCAGGACGTCCAGGTCCCGGACCGGGCCGAGAGCCCTGCCCAGCCAGCCCAGCTCGGCGCGCAGCGGTTCGGACTCGTCGCGGTCCAGGAACGGCCGCGCGGAGCGCAGCATCGCGCGCATCCGCCGCACCGACACCCTCATCTGGTGCAGTTCCTCGGGATCCTCCCCGACGCGCGTCCCGGCGTCGTGCGCCCGCAGCGCCCGCAACCGGGCGTCCAGCCCGGCGCGGACGTGAGCCGCGATTGACGCCTCGCGCCCCACCTCCGCGGGCTCAGCGGAGAGCACGTCCTCGAGGAGCCGGGAAACAGCCATCCCCCATGCTAGACCGAACAACTCACCCGACAGCCTGCTCCGAACGGACCAAACTCAGCGGAAAGGGCCCCTCCCACCTGCGATGGGAGGGGCCCTTCCCGAGATCCGACGCGAGCGGCGGAGCCGCGAGGAGCGAAAGCCACTCTCGCGACCTGCACCGCCGCGGGCTCTGGGACGTCGCCTCGTGAGGGCACCGCGACGCCGTGCATCGGCCGGCACGCGGTGGCGCCGGGAGCCAGGAGGCGTCTCAGGTCCCGCTACCTGCGCGGCGGAGCGAGACGACCGCAGGCAGTGAAGACCCGATCAGTCGTTGATGTGCAGCGCTGCGTTGAGCTCCACCTTGCCCCCGGTGCGGGTGGTGACCTCGACCGCGCCGGTGGTGGAGTTGCGGCGGAACAGCAGGCCGTCGTTCCCGGAGACCTCGGAGGCCTTGGTAAGCGTGCCGTCCGGCAGCGTGATCTTGGTGCCGGCCGTGACGTACAGGCCCGCCTCGACGACGCAGTCGTCGCCCAGCGAGATGCCGATGCCGCCGTTGGCGCCGATCAGGCAGCGCTCACCGATGGAGATGACCTCCTTGCCGCCGCCGGACAGCGTGCCCATGATCGACGCGCCGCCGCCGACGTCCGAGCCGTCTCCGACCACGACACCGGCCGAGATGCGGCCCTCCACCATGGACGCGCCCAGCGTCCCGGCGTTGAAGTTCACGAAGCCCTCGTGCATCACGGTCGTGCCGCTGGCCAGGTGCGCGCCCAGCCGGACGCGGTCGGCGTCACCGATGCGCACGCCGGAGGGGACCACGTAGTCGACCATGCGCGGGAACTTGTCGATGCTGTAGACCGTCACCGGGCCGCGCGCACGCAGCCGCAGCCGGGTCGCTTCGAAGCCCTCCACCGGGCACGGCCCGTGGTTGGTCCACACGACGTTGGCGAGCAGGCCGAACTGGCCGTCCAGGCTCACCCCGTGCGGGCGCACCAGGCGGTGCGAGAGGAGGTGGAGTCGCAGGTAGACGTCGTGCGCGTCGGCCGGAGCGTCGGCCAGCTTGGCGATGTCGACGCGGACCGCGACGACATCAACGCCCCGGGCGTCATCCCGCCCGAGCAACGCGACACCGGCCTCGCCGAGGGACTCGGCGGCCTGGCCCGCGGTCAGCTTGGTCGTGCCGGACTGGCCCGACTCGCTCAGCTTGACGGTGGGGAACCAGGTGTCGAGAACCGTGCCGTCGTCGGTCACGGTCGCCAGGCCCACGCCGTGGGCACCCGTGGTCTGCGGGTCGGGGATGTTCGCGCTCATGCCCAAAACGGTAATCGGCAACCCGGTGCTCGGCCCGCACGGGGTGGGGGCGTTCAGTCCTTCAGCACACCCGGGAGGTGGCATCCGGTGGTGACCGCCAGGATCGTGGCGCGCGAGGTGCCGAAGGTGTAGACAGCGCCGTAGGAGTCGTTGCCGGTGATCTCGTGATCGCCCGTGCGGTTGACGATGATCTCCGGTTCGCCGAAGCCGTACTCCGCGGTGATCGACCGGACGATGGACACCGCGCTCGGCCAGTCCAGGTCAGCGACCGGCTGAGCGGCCCGCCAGGACTGCAGCACCCGGCTCTCGGCGTCGGCACCGGCGAACTCCGAGCAGTCCACCTTCGCCTCAGGAGCCGACACCGTCCAGCGCAACGGCCCGACCAGGCGATCCAGCAGGTCTCTCAGGCGCTGCTGCATCTGCTCGTACTGCGCGCTGATCTGCTCGATGCTCGGACGCTGCTGAAGCGCACTTCGCGGGTCCAGCACGGGTACCCCCGTCACGGTCGGACGTAGATCCGGACGTAGAGGAATGATGCCGGACCGCCGATCTTGGCCGGACCCGGCATCCCTGTGATCTCCCTGTGATGCTCGACACTCAGCCGAACAGGTCCAGCACGAAGGTCATCAGCACCAGCGCGACCAGCGGTCCAGCCACGAGCCCCACCAGCCCGACGACCACCGCGGTGCCCGTCGAGCCCGGTCGGCGGACCCGGAACCACAGCAACGCCGGCCCGGCCAGCAGCACGAGCACGGACACCGCCGTGGCGATCCCGGAGGGCGTGCAGCCGCCGTGCCCACCCGGGTGGCAGGGCACGGCCGAGCTCCAGATGCCGATGAACGCGGTGAAGGCCGCGATCGGCAGCGCCGCGAGCGTGGCCAGCACGGCGAAGACCACCGCCGCCGTGCGGCCGCTCGTGCCGGGTGCGCTCACGGCCTCACCCCTTCGCCGACTGCAGCAGGTGACACCCGGTCCGCACGCTCAGGACCGTGTTGGCAGCCGCACCGAGCTGCAACCGGGCGCCGTAGGGGTTGTGCAGCTCGATCTTGTGGTCGCCCGGCCGGTCGGTGACCACGTGCAGCTCGGTGAACCCGCGAGAAGCACCCACCTCGGTGGCGATCTGCAGAGCTCGCGCCCACTGCTCGTCCGGGATGCCGCCCTCCTGCATCCACGTGGCCAGGGTGCGCTGCTCGGCACCTCGCACGTCGGCGAAGTCCGGGCACGCCGACTCACCGGTGTTGCCCTCGTCGGTGAACTCCGGCAGCCCGATCTCGGCGACCAGCCGTTCCCGCAGCTCCTGCTGCATCTGGTCGTAGTCGGCCGCGACCTCCTCCATGCTGGGGCGCTGCCGCAGTGCGTTGAGCTGGTCTTCCATGCTTCCCCCGTCGGGTCCGCCGGCGCACCCGGAGAGGAGCGCGGCGCTGAGGATCAGTGTGGCGAATCGCCTCATGAGAACAGGTCCTTGATGTCGGAAACCCGGTCGCTGCCCCAGTCCTCGACCGCCGAAGCGCCTTCTTGGACCTGGTGCGGGACGTAGGACAGCCCGTCGCCCACGCCGTTGGTCTTCCCCTCCACCACGTTCTCCGGCACGCCGCCGACCACCGAGGCGATGTTGTGCTGGCTGGTGGTGTCCGGATCGAGGTAATCGCTGTGCCCGGTGACCTGCCCGCCCTCGTCGGACTTCTCGGTCGACAGATCGGTGAACCCGTCCATGTGCGACGGGTCGCCGCCGAAGCGGGCGAAGTCGGCGACCGGGTCGTCCTCGGCCTCCAGCCGGTAGGTGTGGCCCTCCGGGACGTGCAGGTCCTCAATGTCGTTCGTGCCGACACCGGGGGAGCCGTAGATGATCGCGTCGTCCACGCCGTGCCCGCCGCTCTGCAGCGCGTAGCCGGTGGTGGTGGAGCCGTAGGAGTGGCCGATCGCGGTCAGGTGCGGATCGGTCTCGCGAGAGCTGTTGATGCCCCTGTAGAACTCGTTGAGCGCCTCCCCGCCCTCCTCGGCCGACTTCGAGCTGGCCACGGAATCGCCCAGCAGGTCGGTGGTCTCGGACTCCTGCGGGGCCTCGTAGCCGAGCCAGAACACACCGGCGACCTCGCCCTCCTTGCCGGATCGCATCATCTCCCGCTGCGATTCGGCGACCAGTTCCTGGGTCTCGGCGTCGGCGCCCTTGAGGCTGCCCTCGACGGTGGTGGTGTACCCGGGGGTGAAGACCGAGACGTGGTCGGCGGTGTCCACGTCGCCCACGGCAACGGCGGTCTTCAGCCGCTCACCACCGGCGTCGAGGACCAGGAGCTGCCGGTTATCGCGGGCGATGGTGTCCTCGACTGCGTCCAGGCCCTTGAGCTTCGCGTCGATCCGGTCGGCCTCCTCCTGCTCGTCCTCGCTGATCCCGCCCTGCGCCAGGCGGTTCCGCTGGCTGCGCAGCTGCGTCCGGGTGTCGTCGAGGTTCGCGCGGTTCGCCGCGTCGCGCACGACCGCCGGGATGCCGTCGCGGTTGCCCAGCCACGCGGGCGGGTTCTCCCGCAGCGCCGAGCGCTGCTCGTCGGACAGCGACTTCCACCAGTCGGCGTTGGCCTGAGCGGTGTTGTGCGGCGGTTTTCCGGCGGAGGCGCCGAGCGCCTCCAGCTCGTCGGTCTTGGCCGCGTCGGCCAGTGATGTGCCCTTCCCGGGTTCGATCCGGTCCTCGTCCGCGGCGGCGAGGCTCTTGGCGAGTTCGGCGTCGATGGCTTCGGCCTGGTCGAGGACCTCCTCGATCTCGGCGACCAGGTCGTCGCGGACGCGGGTGCGTTCGGCCTTGACCTGTTCCAGCTGGTCGGCCGGGACGTTCTGGGGTGGGGCGACGTCGCGGACGCCGCCGTCCTCGGTGATCTGGAAGCCGTGGGCCCGGGCCTCGTGGTCGGTGGTGTCGACGCGGCGCTTGAGCGCGGTGACGTCGTCGGCGGCGGTGGCGACCGCCGCCCGGACCGTGGCCACCTCGGCGACCAGCAAGCGCATCTCCTCCAGCAGCCGCCTGTGCTGCTCGGCGGAGCGCTGGGCGGCCTCGCCGGTCCAGCCGTCGGGGCTGCGGGCGCCGTCGAGCTCGTCCTGCAGGTTGGTCAGGTCGTCCCGGCGCTTGCCGAGATCGCGGTGCACCGCGTCGAGGCGGTCGGCGTTCCAACGCCGCACGTCGGCGTAGCTGACCATCCCGTTCACCGCCCTGCCGCGTCGATGGCGCGGGCGTTGTCGGAATCGTCGTCCTCGTAGTTCTTCGCGGCCGCGGCGAGCGATTCGCCGTGCGCGGTCGCCTTGTCGCTCCACGTCGTGAGCGCGCGTTGCCAGCTCTGGGCGACCCGGGTGGCCGCGCCCTCGCTCTTCCCACCGGGAAGAGCTTCGGCGATGTCGGCCGCCGGTTCGCCGAGCTCGATCCGCGCCGCCTGCTCACCGGCGAGGTCCGCGCTGCGCCCCGCGTGGTGCAGCGCTTCCGGTTCCGCCCTCAACCCCATGTCAGCCTCCGCTAGCCCACCAGTTCGATGCGGGAGCCTAGCCCGCTGATCATCGGTTCGATGGGAGTTCCGGCGATCCGGTTCCCACCGATGCGGCCAGCGCAGGTCAGCGGGGTAGCCTGCCGGTCGTGACCGCTTCGTTGGACCTCACGTCGGACCCCGTCGAGCTGACCGCCGCGCTGGTGGACATCCCCAGCGTGTCCGGGTCGGAGAAGAACATCGCGGACGCGGTGGAGGAGGCGCTGCGCGCGCAGGCCCCGCACCTGGAGGTGGTCCGCAACGGCGAAGCCGTGCTCGCGCGCACCAACCTCGACCGGGATGCCCGCGTCGTGCTGGCCGGGCACCTCGACACCGTGCCGATCAACGACAACCTGCCATCCCGGCGCACCGGGTCCGGTGACGACGAGCTGCTGCACGGTTGCGGTACCACCGACATGAAGAGCGGCGACGCCGTGATGCTGCACCTCGCGGCCACGCTCACCGAACCGCGTCACGACCTGACCTTCGTGTTCTACGACTGCGAGGAGATCGAGGCCGAGCGCAACGGCCTCGGCCGCATCGAGCGCGAGCTGCCGGAGTGGCTCGACGGCGATCTCGCGGTGGTGTGCGAGCCGTCCAACGCTGCGATCGAGGCGGGTTGCCAGGGCACCATCCGCGTCGAGGTCCGCACCACCGGCACCCGTGCGCACACCGCCCGCGCCTGGATGGGGGAGAACGCCATCCACGCGGCGCAGCCGATCCTGCAGCGGCTGGTGGACCACACGCCGCGCAACCCGGTGATCGACGGGCTCCAGTACCGCGAGGGGCTGCAGGCCGTGAAGATCACCGGCGGGATCGCGGGCAACGTCGTTCCGGACTCCTGCGTGGTCACCGTCAACCACCGGTTCGCTCCCGACAAGTCCGCCGAGCAGGCCGAGGCCGAGCTGCGGGAGCTGTTCTCCGGCTACGAGGTCGTGGTCACCGACCTGTCAGCGGGTGCCCTCCCGGGTCTCACGTCCCCGGCCGCCGCGGAGCTGGTCGAGGCGTCGAACTCCGAGCCGGTCGCCAAGCTCGGCTGGACCGACGTCGCCCGCTTCGCCGCCCGAGGCCTCCCCGCGGTCAACTTCGGCCCCGGCAACCCGACCCTCGCCCACACCCGACGAGAACACGTCCGCACCACCGAGATCCGCCACTGCGCCACCACCCTCCACCGCTTCCTCTCCTGACCCAACCCCACCTGGGGCGACGGATTACCGCGGTGTTCGGGTCACTGAGGGGATCAGGCGGTGCCCAGGACCTCGGTGTCGGCTGGTTCCTCGGTCGCGCGTTGCTCGGGGAGGGCCGGTGCGGGGGCGGGTTCTTGCGGGAGTTCGGCGGCTCGGCGTTCGGCTTCGGTGAGTTCGGGAGCTTCGGGCTCTCCTGGTTCCTCCGTGGGGGTTTGGTGCTTCTCGCCGGTCGGCTGCTGGAGGCGGTCGACGAACTGCAGGAGTTCCACCGGGAACGGGAGGACCAGGGTCGAGTTCTTCTCGGCCGCCACCTCCACGACCGTCTCGAGCAGCCGCAGCTGCAGGGCGGCCGGGGTGTCGGCCATGACGTGCGCGGCGTCGGAGAGCTTGCGGGAGGCCTGGTACTCGCCGTCCGCGGAGATCACCCGCGAGCGGCGCTCGCGCTCGGCTTCGGCCTGACGAGCGATGGAGCGCTTCATCGACTCCGGCAGCGAGACGTCCTTGATCTCCACCCGGTCGATGTGCACACCCCATCCCAGCGCCGGGCTGTCGATCATCAGCTCCAGGCCCTGGTTGAGCCGTTCGCGGTTGGACAGCAGGTCGTCGAGGTCGCTCTTGCCGATGATCGACCGCAGCGAGGTCTGCGCGACCTGGCCCACCGCGAACAGGTAGTCCTCGACGTTGATCACGGCGCGCGCCGCGTCCTCGACCCGGAAGTAGACCACCGCGTCCACCCGGACCGTGACGTTGTCGCGCGTGATGCCCTCCTGCGCGGGCACGGGCATCGTGACGATCTGCAGGTTGACCTTCTGCAGCCGGTCCACCCCGGGAACGATCATGGTGATCCCGGGGCCGCGAGTGCGTTCCTGCAACCTGCCGAAGCGGAACACCACGCCCCGCTCGTACTGCTTGACCACCTTGGCGCTCGAGGCGACGCCGATCAAACCGACCACGAGGATTGCGATGAGCAGTTCGATGAGCATGACCAGCTCCTGGGCTCGCGGAGGAACGGCCCGACGGCGCACGAACGCCTGCGTAGATCGCGGAGCAGATCTGCGTGTCGCGCCCGGCTCGCGTCGCCGGCGCCGCTAGATCTTTTCTTTCGATCGTACGCCGCGAGACCGCTCTGTGAATCCCCCGTGAACAGGCATTTCACCCGGGCTGTGCAGCGGCGGGGCGGTTCGGAGAACGATCGGTGCGTGCGTAGGCTCGACGCCATGACAGTCGATGGCCAGTGGGGTGAACCCAACGGTGCGGAACGTCCGCACGAGAAGCAACGCGGCCCCGTGGTGCTGCGCCGCTCGAGGTTGAGCGAGCCGACCACCACCGACCAGCGCCTGCTGGACTCCAGAGGTCCTTCCGACTGGGTGCACACCGACCCGTGGCGGGTTCTGCGCATCCAGGCCGAGTTCGTCGAGGGCTTCGGCGCGCTGTCGGAGGTTCCGCGCGCGGTCACCGTCTTCGGTTCCGCCCGCACACCGCGGGAGCACCCCGAGTACGCCGCCGGCGTGGAGCTGGGCCGGGCGCTCGCGGGCATCGGCTGCGCGGCCATCACCGGCGGCGGACCCGGCACGATGGAGGCCGTCAACCGCGGCGCCTCGGAGGCCGGTGGCCTGTCGATCGGCCTGGGCATCGAGCTGCCCTTCGAGCAGGGCCTGAACCCGTGGGTCGACCTGGGTGTCAACTTCCGGTACTTCTTCGTCCGCAAGACGATGTTCATGAAGTACGCGCAGGCGTTCATCTGCCTGCCAGGTGGTTTCGGCACCATGGACGAGCTGTTCGAGGCGCTGACCCTGGTGCAGACCAAGAAGGTCACGAAGTTCCCGGTGGTGCTGTTCGGCAGCGACTACTGGCAGGGCCTGTACGACTGGATCCGCGACCGGATGCTCGAAGGCGGCAAGATCGGCGAGCAGGACATGTCGCTGCTGCACGTCACCGATGACATCGACGACGCGGTGTCGATCGTGCAGGAGGCGTACGGGGCGTGGGAGGCGGCGCATTGAGCAACGACGTTTCGGTCTGCGTCTACTGCGCGTCCGGGCCGGTGCCGCAGCACTACCTGGACCTGGCCGCCGAGGTCGGCCAGAAGATCGCCAAGCGCGGCTGGACCCTGGTCTCCGGTGGCGGCAAGGTCTCGATGATGGGTGAGGTCGCCCGCGCGGTCCGCGCCGACGGTGGCCGCACCATCGGCGTCATCCCGCGCGCCTTGGTCGACCTCGAGGTCGGGGACACCGACTCCGACGAGCTGCTGGTCGTGGACACCATGCGTGAGCGCAAGGGCCTGATGGACGCCCACGCGAACGCGTTCCTGACGCTGCCCGGCGGCATCGGGACCTGCGAAGAGCTATTCGAGATCTGGACAGCTCGCTACCTGGGCATGCACAGCAAGCCGGTGGTGCTGCTGGACCCCGACGGGCACTTCCAGGGCCTGCTGGACTGGCTCCACGGGCTGGTGCGGACCGGTTTCGCCTCGCAGAGCTCGCTGGACGTGCTGACCGTGACCGCCGACGTCGACGAGGCGCTGGACGCCCTGGTCGGCTGAGCGCGTTCAGGCCGCGCCGACCGCCGTGCGGATCAGGTGGGTGAGCGCCGGCAGCGGGATGTCCGGGCGGACCTCGCCGAGCACCGGCGCGAGCCGTATCCAGAACGACTGGACGCGGGGAGCGCTGGGCCGCTCGGTGGCCAGCTCGTCGACGAGCTCGGCGAGCCGCCACTTCGCCTCGTCCAGGTCCAGGCTCGACTCGGGGTGCTCGTCGAGGACTTCGACGAGCGAGTTCAGGTAGACGCGGACCTGGTCCAGGGCGGACAGCTGGGCTGCGAGCTCGGAATCGTCCTGGTCGTTCGGGGCACTCCGGGCGAGCAGGCCGGCGCCGTTGGTCGGTTCGGCTTCGCGGTCGGCCACGGGTATCGGCTCCTGATCGGATCGGCCGGGGGAGAGCGGGTCTCCGTTTCTCGATCTCCGAGTGTGCTCGGGGTCCACCGTTCGGAGCCTCCGTTCGGGTACATGCCACCCGAACGGCCGACTCACTTCGTTGTGATTCACATCATGCCGGTCCTGATCGCGAAAGGACCTTGGTCCTCTTGTGTGGAGGCGGTGACAGTGCAGCGAAATATCCGTAGAGTCACTACCTGTGAAGGCTGATGCGCTCCGCGGCCACTTGGACGCCCTGCTCCTGGCCACCCTCGACGGCAAGGCGTTGCACGGTTACGCGATCATCGAGGCTTTGCAGGATCGCAGTGGTGGCGCCCTCGACCTGCCCACCGGCACGGTCTACCCGGCGCTGCGCAGGCTCGAGCGAGCCGGATTCGTGCAGAGCTCCTGGAGCACCGTCGGCGGACGCCAGCGGCGCACGTACCGGCTCACCCAGGCGGGATCTCAAACTCTCCAGGCGGAGCGTCGCGCCTGGCGGGAGTTCACCCACGCCATAGAAGGCGTCCTGACCGCTCCGGCCAAGACCTGACGCTCGGTTCCCGGCTGTCTGACGGACGGTCGGTGGGCCGTGCCACGATTGGTTCGTGGCTAGTGCGCTCATCTACCTGTTCGTGGTGCTGGCGGTCGCGGCCGTGGTGTACCTGCTGGCTTCGCTGGTCTTCGGGCGCGGTGAGCAGCTCGCGCCATTGCCGCCCGGCTCCACGCCCACCCGACTGCCCGCAGCCGACGTCGAGGGCTCCGACGTGCGCGCGGTCCGGTTCCAGCAGGTCCTGCGGGGCTACAAGGTCGCCGAGGTCGACTGGGTGCTGGAACGCCTGGCCGGCGAGCTCGACGAGCTGCACGGCCGGGTCGCGGTCCTGGAGCGTCAGCTCGACGCCGCCGGGCAGGAGCTGGACAAGGCCCGCAACGCGGTGACCGACGGCGGTGACGGTGATGAGTGACGGCGCGGCGGTCGTCGGCGAGGACGGCCGCGCGCGGTGCCCGTGGGGCGCCGGGCAGCCGGACTACGCCGCTTACCACGACCAGGAGTGGGGCGTCCCGCTGCGCGGTGAACCGGAGCTCTACGAGCGGATCACCTTGGAGTCGTTCCAGTCCGGCCTGTCCTGGCTGACGATCCTGCGCAAGCGCCCCGCGTTCCGGGAGGCGTTCGCGGGCTTCGACCCGGCCGCCGTCGCCCGGTTCGGCGAGGACGATCGGCAGCGGCTGCTGGGCGACGCCTCCATCGTCCGCAACCGGACCAAGATCGACGCTGCCATCCACAACGCGCGCGCCGTCCTGGAGCTCGACCGGCCGCTGGACGACCTCCTCTGGTCGTCCGCCCCGCCGCCGCGTCCGGACTCCGAGCGCCCGGTCAAGCTCGGCGACGTCCCGGGCATCACCGACGAGTCCCAGTCGATGGCCAAGGAGCTCAAGCGCCGCGGCTTCGTCTTCGTCGGCCCCACCACCTGCTACGCCCTCATGCAGGCCACGGGCATGGTCGACGATCACCTCAGGGACTGCTGGCGGGCCTGACCCCCGGTGGTGACGCGATTTCAATGGAAGTCGGGGAAACGATATCAATGGAAATCTGGAACCCGATTTCAATGGGAGTCAGGTCCCGGACTTCAGTGGAAAAGCGTCACCACCGGGGTACGGCGGGTCAGCGGCCGGTGAAGTTCGGG
Source organism: Saccharopolyspora aridisoli (assembly GCF_004348445.1). GTDB lineage: Bacteria > Actinomycetota > Actinomycetes > Mycobacteriales > Pseudonocardiaceae > Saccharopolyspora > Saccharopolyspora aridisoli. Next base: position 278,464 of record NZ_SMKV01000003.1, read on the forward strand.
GTCCGCTTCTCGACGAAGGCGGCGACCGCTTCCTTGTGGTCGGCGGTGAGGCCGGCTTCGTTCTGGGCGCCCGCCTCGACGGCCAGGGCTTCGTCGAGGGCCTCCGCGGAGGCGGCCTGGACGGCCTCCTTGATGCGCGCGTAGGCGAAGGTCGGGCCCGCTGCCATCCGGGTCGCCAGCTCCATCGCGACGGTCAGCGCGTCGTCCACGACCTGGTTGACCATGCCGATGCGCAGCGCCTCGTCGGCGGGCACCGGTTGCGCCAGCAGCAGCATCTCCATCGCCCGGCCGTAGCCGATCAGCCGCGGCAGCGTCCAGGACGCGCCGGAGTCGGTCGACAGGCCGACGTTGGCGAAGGCCATCAGGAACTTCGAGCCGGTGGCGGCGATCCGCAGGTCGCTGGCGTAGGCCAGCGACGCGCCCGCTCCCGCAGCGGTGCCGTTCACGGCGGCGATCACGGGCTTGGGCATGGTCGCCAGCGCCTTGGTGATCGGGTTGTAGTGCTCTTCGACGGTCTTCAGCGGGCTCGGGTCGCCGGTGGAGAGGAGCTCGATGTGCTCCTTGAGGTCCTGGCCCGCGCAGAACGCCTTGCCCGAGCCGGTGATCACCAGGGCTCGGACCGAGTCGTCCGCCGCGGCCTCGCGCAGGGCCGTCAGCAGCGCCTGCTTGAGCTCGATGTTGAGCGAGTTGAACGACTCAGGGCGGTTCAACGTGAGCAGCCGCACACCCGCGGTGTCCTCGGTCAGCAGTACGTCGGTCACTCCAAGCTCCTTGCCTTGACGTCCGTTGTGGCGGGTCGCGCGAGCACTTCCACTGTGGACCGCGCGGCCGGCGCGCCGTCCCGGGTGGACGGTGTCCCCGCTGGTCGGCGGGATGGCCGCCGCGAGATCGGTGACACGCCGGAGCGAGACGACTCCTCACGGTGATCGCGGCGGCTTCCCGCGATGTGCCGAACGGCGTCGAAACACCCCACACGAACGGTGAGTCTGCCAGCCGTCGGCGATATTCGACCAGCGCACGGGCGACACGAGTTGATCGGTTCGGTTTCGTCCATGCCTCGGGATGGGGGAGAATGGGCGTGGACCCGAACTGGTTGTGGCGACCAGCGGGGGAAGATTTCACGGAGGGAGCACGCTATGGCGGCCATGAAGCCCCGGACCGGTGACGGTCCCCTCGAGGTGACTAAGGAGGGACGCGGCATTGTGATGCGCGTTCCGCTTGAGGGTGGTGGGCGGCTCGTCGTCGAGATGTCGGTCGAGGAGGCCAAGAACCTGGGCGACGCCCTGGAGTCGGCCACCGGCTGAGGCCGCCAAGCGGTTCGGGACGCGCTGCCGGCCGGACCCGGTCACGGCGCCTCCCGGCCGAGGCGACAACTCATGATCACGTCGACGAGTGGCGAGAACGCTTCGCCGCTGTCGGGCCCCGGTGCCGAGCGCGGTGCCGGGGCTCTCGTCGGCACCAGTTCGAGTCCGCACGGCCCGGCCCGTGCAGGAAGGTCTTCTCGTGCCCGGTTCCTCCGTGTTCCGTTCCGCCCAGCCCGCCCGCGGGGTGGAGCCCGAGCTGCCCGTGATCCCGACCGCTCTGGTCGAAGTGGACGTGGTGCAGCGGTGGCGGGACGGAGTTCCTGGCGCGACGGCGGTCTTCGACGGCGAGTCCGGCCCGGACCTGGCCGCTGCGGCCGAACCGTTCTCTGTGGACGCCGAGGTGCTCACCGCGATCGGCGCTTCCGCGTCGGCCGGTGACGCGAAGGCGTTCCCGCTGCGCTCCGGCGGCACCGGCTGGGTCGTCGGCGTGGGTTCCGGCGAGCCGGCGAAGTGGCGCACCGCCGGTGCGGCGCTGGCCCGCTCGGTGCGCGACCGCCTCTCCAACGCTGTCGACGCCGACGCCGAGCCCGGCGATCTCGGTGAGGCGTCCGATGCCGACTACCTGCAGGTCCAGCTGCCCGACGACACCGGCGACGAACTGGTCGGCGAACTGACCCTCGGCCTGGCGCTCGGCGGTTACCGGTTCAAGGTGACCGCCGATCCCGCGCCGCCGCGCCTGCGCAAGGTCCTGCTGGTCGCGCCGGCGGGCGCCGACGTCGCTGCGCTGCGCGAATCGGTGCGCCACGCGCGTGAACTGGCGGCGGCCACCGCGTTGGCCCGTGACCTGGCCAACGCCCCTTCCAACGTCAAGGACCCCGCCTGGTTCACCGGGCTGGCCGCTGAGCTCGCGGGTCCGGTCCCGAACCTGACCGCGACCGTGCGGGACGAGAAGTGGCTGGCCGACAACGGTTTCGGCGGCATCCTCGCGGTCGGCGGTGGTTCGTCGCGCCCGCCGCGACTGCTTCAGCTCGACTACCGGCCGCAGGACGCGACCGGACCGCACCTGGTGCTGGTCGGCAAGGGCATCACCTTCGACACCGGCGGCATCTCGCTCAAGCCCGCCGAAGGCATGCACCTGATGCGCACCGACATGTCGGGTGGCGCTGCGGTCATCGGCGCGCTGCTGGCGATCGCCCGGCTCGGCCTGCCGGTGAAGGTGACCGGCCTGGTGCCCTCCGCCGAGAACCACGTCTCCGGGACCGCGTACCGGCCCGGCGACGTCGTGCGGCACTACGGCGGGAAGACCACCGAGGTCGGCAACACCGATGCCGAGGGGCGGATGGTGCTGGCCGATGCCATGGCCTACGCCGTCGACAAGCTCCAGCCCGATCTGCTGGTGGACGTCGCGACGCTGACCGGGGCGATGAAGGTCGCGCTCGGGCTGCGCACCGGCGGCCTGCTGGCCACCGATGACGAGCTGGCCGAGCGGATCACCGAGGCCGGCGCCCGGGTCGGCGAGACCTGGTGGCGTATGCCGCTGTTGGAGGACCACGCCGACGCCGTCGAGGGCTCGCTCTCCGACGTCAAGCAGACCCCGACGGGTCCCGGTGGCATCACCGCCGCGCTGTTCCTGCGCGAGTTCACCAGTGGTGCCCGCTGGGCGCACCTGGACATCGCCGGTCCCGCGCGGGCGGACAAGGACTACTCCGAGGTGACCGTCGGCGGTACCGGCTTCGCCGCCCGCACCCTCGCCGAGCTGGCCGCTTCGCTGGCCTGAGCGCGCGCCACCGATGATGACCGGCACGCTCGCGGGCGTCGGTGATCGGCTGGTGCTCAACGTTCACACCGTGGTGTCGGCTGGACGTTCGCGGAGGCTCGTCTCGCGCTGCTGCTCGGCGCGCTGGCCCTGTTCGCCCTGCTCCACGCGCTGCAGCCGGTGCTGCCTCAGCTGGCGGACGAGCACGGCCTAACCCCGGGCGCGGCCGCGGCTGGTGTCGGCGGCGACGCTCGGACTGGCGGTCTCGGCGAACCCGCTGGGCACGCCGCCCGAGGCGATCGGCCGCCGCCACACCATGATCACGACGCTGCCATCACCGGAGTCCTCGGACTCGTGCTGCCGTGGGTGTGCTCGTTGCCGCTGATGGTCGAGCTCCGGCTGGTGCAGGGCGCGGCCGCCGCCGGGCTCGCCGCCGTCACGACCGCCTACCTGGTGGAGAGACCGGCGGCGTGCGGCTCGGCACCACCGTCGGCCGCCACGTGGGCGGTGGACGGAGTACCGCCGTGATCCGGGGTGGTGACTGGGGTGCTGCGCTGCCGCAGGACGCTGACCACCCGTCACCAGCGTTCCGGTGGTGAACCGGGGATCAGGTGGCGTCTGTGTCGTACGGGGGGCGTTCTCCCGGGGAGAGGGGGCGTTCGGCCGGTTTGGGGGTGGCTGCTGGGGAG
>NZ_SMKV01000040.1 GCF_004348445.1 Saccharopolyspora aridisoli
GGCGTGTTCTTCGCGCCGCCGGAGGAACCGCGCTCCCACCGGCGGCGCGAAGAACACGCCGGTCACGGGCACGGGCACGGCCCGGCCGCCCCCGCTTCGACGCACGTCAAGCGACTGCTGGCATTCCTGCTGATCCCGTTCGCGCTGGCCGCGGTCGTCGGGATCTTCATGCTCTACCCGTGGGGTCACGACCAGAAGACCGGCGCCGACCTCGGGTTCGGGCAGTCCCCGGTCAACGGCGAGGTCATCTCCGCCGGAGCCACCTCGTGCAGCGAGGGCGAGGCCGGTCAGGGCTGCGTCCAGCTCGCCGTGAAGATGCAGGACGGGCCGCGGGCGAACCAGACCATCGAGCAGGTCGTGCCCACCGACCCGGGCAGCCCGCGCTTCGCCGTCGGCGACCAGGTGGTGCTCTCCTACGCAGGGGAGAACCCCGACGACCCGACGTCGTTCCAGGTCGTGGACTTCCAGCGCGGCATGCCGCTGACGCTGCTGGCGCTCGTGTTCGCCGCCGCCGTCCTCGTGCTCGGCCGCTGGCAGGGATTGGCCGCGCTCGTCGGTCTGGGCCTGAGCCTGGTGATGCTGGTCGGATTCGTGCTCCCCGCGATCCTCGCCGGTGAGGACCCGCTGCTGGTGGCGGTCGTCGGCGCCGGACTGATCATGTTCATCGTGCTGTACCTCACGCACGGGTTCTCCGCGCGGACCTCGACCGCCGTGCTCGGCACGCTGCTGAGCCTGGCGCTCATCGGCGTCCTGAGCACCGCGTTCTCGGCCGCCACCAGTCTGACGGGGCTGGACGAGAACACCTCCAGCCTGATCGGGGCGCTGGGCGCACCCATCGACGCGCGCGGTCTGCTGCTGGCCGGCATCGTCATCGGCGCTCTCGGCGTCCTCGACGACGTGACCGTCACCCAGACCAGCGCCGTGTGGGAGCTGCGAGCGGCCAACCCGGCGTTGTCCTGGCGGCAGCTCTACGGGGCGGGTTTGCGCATCGGTCGCGACCACGTGTCCTCGGCGGTCAACACGCTGGTGCTGGCCTACGCGGGCGCGGCGCTGCCGATGCTGCTGGCCTACACCCTCTCCGGCCGCACCTTCGGCGAGGTCGTCAGCTCGCAGGCCGTGGCGCAGGAAGTCGTGCGCACCCTCGTCGGCAGCGTCGGCCTGGTCGCGGCGGTGCCCATCACGACGGCCATCGCAGCGCTGGTGGCCGTCCAGGAACCCGCCGAACAGCCTGGCGAAGCGGGTGCCGAACGGGCGAAGAAGCGGCGACGTCCGGGTAGAGCTGGTAGTAGGTAGGGCTGCGCGTTGCGGGCGACCTGCCGCAGACTGGCGGGCATGCCCACGCCGTTACCCACATTCGGCAGCGTCCTGGACGTCCCCGGCCGCCTGCTCGGGGGCCTGACGTCCCTCGGCGGAGCGGTGCTCCGCGAGGCGACGGCCGTGCTCGCCGCGATCCACGCCCTGCCGCGCCTGGTGGTCGCGCTGGAACGGATCGGACCGCTGTCCGACACCCTCGCCGAGACGCGGGACGCGCTGCGCGAGCTCGCCGACGGCACGAACGACCTGGGCCCGACCGCCGACCAGCTGCGATTCCTGCACGAGCAGGTCGTCCAGCTCGCCTGCGATCTCCGCGTCCTCGAACCGGACGTGGAAGCCCTCACCAAGACCACGGCCCGACTCGACCAGACGGCCCAGCTCCTCATCACAGCCCTCAACCGCGCCTGAACGTCACCCTGCATCCCCACGAGGGTCAGAGGGTGGCGACGAACTTCGAGACCGCCTCCGGCTGGAGGCGCTGGGCCATGCGGCCCTGAGGCGCGAGGGACGCGAGCTGGTAGAGGGGCCGGTTCGGTGGGGCCTCACCCCTGGCCTCCGCGCGGAGCTGCGCGACGACCAGCTGGGAGAGCACCAGACCGCGGGTGTCCTCGTTGCCCGCCAGGGCGTCGGCGAGGCGGCGCAACGCGTAGATCCCCAGCTCGCGGCCACCGGTCCCGGCGTACATGGCCAGCGAGACGCTGATCGCCTTGCCCTTGGGGGCACCACCGATGAGCACGTTGATGGTGCGGGCACCGCGCAGGTCGGTGACGAACAGCTCCAGCCGCGTCGCCTTGTGCACGTCGACCACCCTGCTGCCCAGGGCGCGGGCCACGACCTCGTGCCCGCGCAGCGTGATGGTCTTGCGCGACTCGGTCCAGGCCAGCAGCAACAGCGGCACCGCGACGATCACCAGCGTCGTCGCGAAACCGACCGGCCCGGCGAACACGCTGACGATGCCGCCGAACGCTGCGGCCACGATGACCGCCGCAATCGCCACGTTGCGGGCCCGGACCCGCACGGTGCGCCGGTCCAGCAGGTTCAGCGGCACCGCCTCGACTTCGCTCATCGGCCCTCCGCGACCGCCGCACGCACGTCGTCGACCAACGACTCCAGCGACACCGCGCGCTGCTCACCGGTGGCCAGCTCCTTGAGCTGCGCGCTGCCGGATTCCAGGTCGCGCTCGCCCAGCACCAGAGCGAAGCGGGCGCCGGAGCGGTCGGCGGCCTTCATCGCGCCCTTGAGGCCCTTGCCGCCGTAGGCGATGTCGACCCGCACGCCGTGCGCGCGCAGCCCGCCGGTGGCGGCGACCAGCTTGCGCTTGGCCGTCTCGCCCATCGGGACGCAGTAGACGTCGCACCGCGACTGGTCACCGACCGACAGCCCCTCGGCCTGGCAGGCCAGCAGCGTGCGGTCCACGCCGAGGCCGAAGCCGATGCCGGACAGCTCCTGGCCTCCCAGCTCGGCCATCAGCCCGTCGTAGCGACCACCGCCGCCGATGCCGGACTGCGCGCCGAGCCCGTCGTGGACGAACTCGAACGTCGTCTTGGTGTAGTAGTCCAGACCGCGCACCAGCCGCGGGTTCTCCACGAACGCCACGCCGAGGTCCACCAGGTGCGCCTTGACCGACTCGTAGTGATCCTTGGCCTCGGCCGAGAGGTGGTCGACCATCAGCGGCGCGTCGGCGACCATCTCGCGAACCTCGGCACGCTTGTCGTCGAGCACCCGCAGCGGGTTGAGCTCGGCGCGACGCTTCGTGTCCTCGTCCAGCGGCAGGCCACGCAAGAACTCCTGCAGCTTGGCGCGGTAGGTGGGACGGCAGGTGGCGTCGCCCAACGAGGTCAGCTCGATGCGGTGCCCGGTCAGGCCCAGCCGCCGGTAGCCCTCGTCGGCGATCGCGATGACCTCGGCGTCCAGCGCCGGGTCGTCCACACCGATGGCCTCCACGCCGACCTGCTGCAGCTGCCGGTAGCGACCGGCCTGCGGGCGCTCGTAGCGGAAGAAAGAGCCGCTGTAGTACAGCTTCACCGGCAGCTGGCCCCGGTCGAGGCCGTTCTCGATGACCGAGCGCATCACGCCGGCCGTGCCCTCCGGGCGCAGCGTCACCGAACGACCGCCCCGGTCGGCGAAGGTGTACATCTCCTTGCTGACCACGTCGGTCGACTCGCCGACACCGCGCGCGAACAGCGAGGTCTCCTCGAACAGCGGCAGCTCGACGTAGCCGTACCCGGCGCGACGCGCGGCGTCGGCCAGGGTGTCGCGCACCGCGAGGAAGCCCGCCGAGTCCGGCGGGAAGTACTCCGGAATGCCCTTGGGGGCGTTGAACGTGCTCATCAGGTTCGCGATTCGTCCTCGTCAGTGGGCGTCAGATGCGGGCAGTTCCTGCAGGAACGGGTTGCCCGCGCGCTCGCGCCCGATGGTGGTGGTCGGTCCGTGGCCCGGCAGCACGACGGTCTCGTCGTCCAACGGCAGCACCTGGGTGCTCAGCGACTCGAGCATCTCGCCGTGGTCGCCACCGGGTAGATCGGTGCGCCCGATGGCGCCGGCGAAGAGGGTGTCGCCGGACAGCAGCAGCCGCCCGCCCTCCTCTGCACCGACGCCGAACAGCACCGACCCGCCGGTATGGCCCGGGGTGTGCGTGACGTCGAAGCGCAGCCCCGCCAGCTCCAGCACGTCGCCGTCGGCGATCTCGCGGACCTCGGCGGGCTCGTCACCGCTGATGCCGTCGCCGAAGAGCTGGCGGCCCGCGGGCCCCAGCGCCGCACCCGGGTCGGCGAGCATGAACCGGTCGACGGGGTGGATGTGGGCGGGGACGTCGTGCTCGGCGCAGATCTGCGCGGCCGAGAGCACGTGGTCGAAGTGCCCGTGCGTCAGCAGCACGGCGGCAGGCGTGAGCCGGTGCTTGGCCAGCTGCTCGTTCAACGGCTCGACGGCGTCCTGCCCGGGGTCGACGACGACGCAGGCTTCGCCCTCACCGCGGGCCAGCACGTAGCAGTTCGCCTGCAGCGGTCCTACCGGGAAGCCGAGGACAAGCACGTCAGAAGGGCCTTTCGTCGAGGATGCACAGCCGAATGGCATCCCTAGATTATCGTCCGCCGCCGATCCGCCTGCGCACACCGGCATGGGCTCTCAGGAAGCGGTCCCGGGGCACCTCATAAACTCCGCTGCACAACATCAGATCATGGAGTGCGGGGAGGGGAGCAAGTGCCCAGCAACGAGCAGCGTCGTCAGGCGGCCAAACGGAAGCTCGAACGCCAGATGCAGCGCCGTGAGGAGCAGGCCAAGCGACGCCGGGTGATCACCATCGGGGCGACGATCGTGGTGGTCATCGCGATCGTGGTTGGCGTCTTCTACTTCAGCCGCAGCGGCAGCGCGCCCGCGGCCGAGCAGCAGCCGCCGCAGCCGCAGGTCAACATCCCGACCGAGCTGGCTCCGCCGCCGACCCGTCCGGCCCCGCTGGCCGACCCCGTCTCGTGCACCTACCGCCCGGACGGTCAGGCGAGCAAGCCGGTGCAGCCGCCGGCCAACGGCGAGGTGTCCTCGAAGGGCACCGTGCAGGCCACCATCGAGACCAACCAGGGCAACATCCCGCTGACCCTGGACCGCTCGCTGGCCCCCTGCACCGTGAACAGCTTCATCAGCCTGGCCAAGCAGTCGTTCTACGAAGGCACCAACTGCCATCGGATCAGCACCGAGGGTCTGCAGATGCTGCAGTGCGGTGACCCGACCGGGCAGGGCTCCGGCGGTCCCGGCTACGCCTTCGACGACGAGACGTTCCCGGAGCTGAAGTACGGCCGCGGCTACCTGGCGATGGCGAACTCGGGTCCGAACACCAACGGCAGCCAGTTCTTCATGGTCTTCGGCGACGCCCAGCTCTCGCCGGACTACACCGTCTTCGGCACGATCTCCCCCGAGGGCCTGGAGGTCATCGACGGCGTCGCTCGCGCGGGCCACGACGGCGCCTTCGACTCCTCTGCGGGCGGTGGCCACCCGCACGAGCAGGTCACCTTCAACAAGATCAACGTCCAAGCCTGACCCGGAGACCCTGCAGGGACCCGATGCGAACAGGGGCACCGTTCCACCCGGAACGGTGCCCCTTCCGCTGCGATGACCGGTCTTCAGTGGAAATCGGGAACCGGACTTCCATTGGAATCGGGGTCCTGATCTCCATTGAAATCCGGGTAGGGGACGTGAGACCGCTGCTTGGCGGGACACGACGCCCGGTTTCGGTCAGGTCAGGTCCGGTGGACTCGGGTGGTCGGCATTGGACCGGTCCGGGCAGGGGTCAGGTGGCCGAGGTGACTCGGTAGACGTCGTAGACGCCTTCGATGTTGCGGACCGCCTTGAGGACGTGGCCGAGGTGCTTGGGGTCGCCCATCTCGAAGGAGAAGCGGCTGACCGCCACCCGGTCCTTCGAGGTGGTGACCGAGGCCGAGAGGATGTTGACGCGCTCGTCGGCGAGGACCTTGGTGACGTCGGAGAGCAGGCGGTGGCGGTCGAGGGCCTCGACCTGGATGGCGACCAGGAACACCGAGGACGACGACGGCGCCCAGTGCACCTCCACCAGGCGTTCCGGCGTCTTGCGCAGGTCGTCGGCGTTGGTGCAGTCGGTGCGGTGCACGCTGACCCAGCCGCCGCGGGTGACGAAGCCCAGGATCTCGTCGCCGGGAACCGGGGTGCAGCAGCGGGCGAGCTTCGCCCACACGTCACCGGCGTCCTTGACCACCACGCCGGAATCGCCGCTGCTGCGCCGCTTTCCACCGCCCTCCAAGGTGGACGGCGTTGAGCGCTCGGCGATCTGGTCGGCGGCCTGCTCGGGTCCGCCGATGTGCTGCACCAGCTGCTGCACGAGGTGCTGCGCGGAGAGCTGCTTCTCCCCCACCGCCGCGTACAGGGCGGTGACGTCGACGTAGTGCAGCTCGCGGGCGACGGCCCCCAGCGCCTCAGCGGAGACCAGGCGCTGCACCGGGAGTCCGAGACGCCGGATCTCCTTGGTGATCAGCTCCTTGCCGGACTCGATGGCCTCTTCGCGGCGCTCCTTGGCGAACCACTGCTTGATCTTGGCCTTCGCGCGCGGCGAGGCGACGAACGACAGCCAGTCGCGGCTCGGGCCGGACCCCTCCGCCTTGGAGGTGAAGATCTCGACGACCTCGCCGTTCTCCAGCTTGCGCTCCAGCGCCACGAGCCGGCCGTTGACCCGCGAGCCGATGCAGCGGTGCCCGACCTCGGTGTGCACGGCGTAGGCGAAGTCGACCGGTGTCGAGCCGGACGGCAGCGTGATCACATCGCCCTTGGGCGTGAAGACGAAGATCTCGCGAGTGGCCAGGTCGTAGCGCAGCGACTCCAGGAACTCGCCCGGGTCTGCGGCCTCGCGCTGCCAGTCCAGCAGCTGGCGCATCCAGGCCATCTCGTCGACCTCGACACCGCCGCCGCTGTTGCGGCCCTTGGTCTCCTTGTAGCGCCAGTGCGCGGCGATGCCGTACTCGGCGGTCCGGTGCATCTCGCGGGTGCGGATCTGCACTTCGAGGGGCTTGCCCTCCGGGCCGATGACCGTGGTGTGCAGCGACTGGTAGACGCCGAAGCGCGGCTGGGCGATGTAGTCCTTGAACCGGCCGGGCATGGGTTGCCACAGCGCGTGCACCACGCCCATCGCCGCGTAGCAGTCGCGGATCTCGTCGACCAGGATCCGCACGCCCACCAGGTCGTGGATGTCGTCGAAGTCGCGACCGCGGACGATCATCTTCTGGTGGATCGAGTAGTAGTGCTTGGGCCTGCCCTCGACCTTGGCGGCCAGCCGGGCGGCGTCGAGCTGCGTGGACAGCTCGTCGATCACGGTGCGCAGGTAGGTGTCGCGCGAGGGGGCGCGGTTGGCGACCAGGCGCACGATCTCGTCGTACTTCTTGGGCTGCAGGATGGCGAAGGCCAGGTCCTCCAGCTCCCACTTGATCGTGGCCATCCCGAGCCGGTGCGCCAGCGGCGCGAGCACTTCGAGGGTCTCGCGGGCCTTGCGGGCCTGCTTCTCCGGGGGCAGGAAGCGCATCGTGCGCATGTTGTGCAGCCGGTCCGACAGCTTGATCACCAGCACCCGGGGGTCCCGGGCCATCGCGATGATCATCTTGCGGATGGTCTCGGCCTCGGCCGCCGCGCCCAGCTTGACCTTGTCGAGCTTCGTGACGCCGTCGACCAGGTGGGCGACCTCGTCACCGAAGTCGGACCCGAGTCGCTCCAGCGAGTAGTCGGTGTCCTCGACGGTGTCGTGCAGCAGCCCCGCGACCAGCGTGGTCGTGTCCATGCCGAGCTCGGCCAGGATCGTGGCCACGGCCAGCGGGTGGGTGATGTAGGGGTCGCCCGACTTGCGCTTCTGGCTGCGGTGCTTCTCCTCGGCGACGTCGTAGGCGCGTTGCAGAAGCGTCAGGTCGGCCTGCGGGTGCAATTCGCGGTGGACGACGGCCAGCGGTTCCAGGACCTGCTTGACCTGGGCGGCGCGCTGAGCGGTGATCCTCCTCGCCAGCCTGGCGCGGACTCGGCGCGTGGCCGAGGTCGCACGCGGCTCGGCAACCGGATCGGTTGCCGAGGCAGGAGAATCAACGTGGTGGCTCACCGCACGCTCCCGGGCTCAGGCGTTGCTTAGTCCCAGGTCCGGGGGACCCGGACACTGAGAATAACGCCGACGGGTCAACGACCCATCCCTGGTGTGGTGGTCGATACGCCCAACGGTCACCTTCTGCAGTCGAGATGACCTTGGGAATTCAGCCGAACCGATCACCGACCGTTGTGACGCTGCTGGTGGGCAGCGTCCGGATCAGGATCGCAGCAAGGCGCGGACGTGCACGTCGACGATCTTGTCCCGCCCTTCCAAGGCGGTGAGCTCCATCACGACCGTGGCCGCGGTGACCTCGGCACCCGCCTGGCGGATCAGCCGGCACGCGGCACCCAGGGTGCCTCCGGTGGCCAGCACGTCGTCCACGACCAGGGCCCGCTGTCCTGCACGCAGGGCGTCGGCGGGCAGCTCCAACGTCGCGTGGCCGTACTCCAGCTCGTAGGAGATGCGGTCGGCGACCTCCGGCAGCTTGCCGGGCTTGCGCAGGCCGATCACCCCCGTGCCGAACGCCTGGGCGACGGCGGCGCCGAGCAGGAAGCCGCGGGCCTCGACGCCGGCGACGACGTCGAACTCCAGCCCCCGGCCCAGCGCGTCGGTGATCGCCCGCAACGCCGCCGGATCGGCGAGCATCGGGCTGATGTCGCGGAACAGCACGCCCGGCTCCGGGAAGTCGGGGACCTCCCGGATCAGCCGGACCGCGCTGTTGAGGGCGACGTCGTCGCCGTCCACCACTTCGACGCCGGCGGTGACTTCCTCAGGCATCAACGACGTCGCTTTCCGCTGGGCCGCGCGGCCTTGCCCGCCGGGCGCGCCGCGGGCTGCTGCCGCGTCGTCGCACCGGCCGGGACCGGGCGCTTGGGCTCCTCCGGGACGTCCTCGCCCGCCTCGCGGGCGGCGGCCTTGGCCCGGCGCTGCTCGACCTTCTTGGCGTGCGAGCGGTACTTCGACTCGCTCATCTTCAGGTCCACCAGCAACGGCGTCGCGAGGTAGATCGAGGAGACGACGCCGGTGATCATGCCGACCAGCTGCACCAGCGCCAGGTCGCGCAGCACGCCGACGCCGAGCAGTCCGGCACCGACCACGAGCAGGCCGAGCACCGGCAGCAGAGCGATGACCGAGGTGTTGATCGAGCGCATCAGCGTCTGGTTGACGGCCAGGTTCGCCGCCTCCGGGTAGGTGCGGCGGGTCATGCTCAGCAGGCCCCGGGTGTTCTCCTTGACCTTGTCGAAGACCACCACGGTGTCGTACAGCGAGAACCCGAGGATCGTCAGCAGACCGATCACGGTGCTCGGCGTGACCTCGAAGCCCACCAGCGAGTAGATGCCGGCCGTGACCACGACGTCGTGCAGCAGCGCGGCGAGTGCCGCGACCGCCATCCACTTCTCGAAGTAGAACGCGAGGAAGATCGTCACCAGCACCAGGAACACGCCGAGCGCGAGCAGCGCCTGGGTGGTGATCTCCCCGCCCCAGGTGCCGGAGACCGCGCTGTCGCTGAGCACCTGCTGGCTGGGCTTGCCCGTCCCGTCCAGCGGCTGGACCTGGTTGAAGATCTCCTGCTTGGCCTCCATGACCTGGTCCACCGTCAGCGACGAGGACCTGACCTGGATGCTCTGGTTCGCACCGGCACCGACGACCTGGACAGTCTCGGCCGGGTGCCCGATCGCCTCGCTGAAGGCGGACTGCACCGCGTCCGTCTCGATCGGGCCCTGGGCGCCGACCGCGGGCACGGAGATCTTGGTGCCGCCCTCGAAGTCGATGCCGAGGTTGAACCCCTTGAACCCGATCGCGCCGATGCACAGCAGCACCAGCAGACCGAGCGCGATGTACCAGCGGGAACGCTTGCCGATGATGTCGAAGGCACCGGTACCGGTGTAGAGCCGGTGGAAGACGCTCTCGCGCTTCTGGGCCCCTTCGGTTTCAGGAGTCGTCACCTTCACGCCTCCTTGGAGGTGGTCGCGGCGGCCTTGCGCGCGGCGCGGTTCCGGTTGCCGATGCGCTGCACGGCGCCCAGCCCGGAGACCGACGGCTTGGACAGGAACTTGTTCCTCGAGGCGAGCGCCACCAGCGGGTGCGTGACCAGGAAGACCACCACGAGGTCGAGCACCGTGGACATGCCCAGGGTGAACGCGAAGCCCTTCACCTGGCCGACGGCCAGCACGTAGAGCACCGCGGCGGCGAGGAAGCTGACCGCGTCGGCGGACAGGATCGTGCGCCGCGCCCGGACCCATGCCCGGGGCACCGAGGAGCGGAAGGTGCGACCCTCGCGGATCTCGTCCTTGAGCCTCTCGAAGAACACGATGAACGAGTCAGCGGTGATGCCGATGGCCACGATGAACCCGGCGACTCCGGCCAGGTCCAGGGTGAAACCGATCCACCGCCCGAGCAGCACCAGCACCCCGTAGACCACGCCACCGGACAGGACCAGCGACAGCACGGTCAGGATGCCCAGCAACCGGTAGTAGGCCAGGCAGTACACAGCCACCAGCAGCAGGCCTATGCCACCGGCGATCAGGCCCGCTTCCAGCGAGGCGATGCCCAGCGTCGCCGAGACAGTCTCGGCCTCCGACTGGTCGAAGGCCAGCGGCAACGAGCCGTACTTGAGGATGTTGGCCAGGTCCGTGGCGGACTGCTGGTTGAACTGGCCGCTGATGCTGGCGTTGCCGCCCAGCAGCGGCTCATTGATCGAGGGCGCGGAGACGACCTCGCCATCCAGCACGAACGCGGCCTGCTGGTTGACGTTCGCGGAGGTGAAGTCCGCCCAAGTCTTGGCTCCACCGGACTTGAAGTTGAGGCTGACCGACCAGCCCGGATTGCCGCCCTGCGGGTTCGGCGGCTGGGCCATCGAGTCAGCGATCTCCTTGCCCTCCAGGAAGACCGGCTCGAGGATGTACTTGGCCGTGCCCTCCCGGTCACAGGCGACCAGCGGCAGCTTCGGGTCCTCGTTGCCGCGCAGCGGGTCCTCGGCCTTGCAGTCCAGCGCTTGCGCGGCCTGCATCAGCACGTTCGGATCGGTGCTCTGCCGAGTCGCCTTCGCGGCTTCGATCGCCCGAGCCGAGTCTCCGGGCGGCTGCGCCTGCTGCGGCGCCGTCGGAGCAGGGGACTGGGTGGCGGGGAGCTGCTGGGCGACCTTGCGGAAGTTCAGCTCCGCGGTCTGCCCGAGCTGCTTGGCTTGTTCACCGCCCGCACCGGGCACGGTGATGATCAGGTTCGATCCGTCGAGGGCGACCTCGGAGCCGCCGATGCCCATGCCGTTGACGCGGGTCTCGATGATCTGGCGCGCCTGGTCCAGCGACTCCTTGCTGGGAGGCTGCCCGTCCGGGGTTCGCGCGGTGAGCGTGACCCGCGTTCCTCCCTGCAGGTCGATGCCCAGTTTCGGATTGGGCTTGCCATCACCGGTGAAGAACACCAGTGCGTACAGCGCCATCACGATCAGCGCGAAGATCGCGAGATAACGCCCTGGGCGCAGCTGCCCGGCCGGAGGTGCCACGGTGCGTAGGTCTCCTGTTCAGGGTCAGTTCGGATGCGCGACCCGGCCGGGGCCGAGAGCGCGAGCGGCGAGCGGTTTCGCCCTCGACAACGTACCGCCGGTTGTACCGGGTGCCGCCGTTCGACGCGATCTCATGGCGATCTTCGCCACCACCGACCGCGTACCGCCATCCAGTCTCGCAGGCCCGAACCGAACCGCGACTACATGGGGTGGCCGAACGGCAGCGACGCGGGCCCGGAGTGGTTGGCTCCAGTGCCCGCGTCGCGATGACGACATGTTGTCCCCGGCGGGCGCCCGGCGTGCGGCACCCGTCACCGGGGTCGACCAAACGCGTCAGCTGGTCTTCTGCTTCTCCGCCGACTCGGTGACCTCGGTCTCGGCCTTGTCCTCGACCTTGGTCTCCTCGGTCGCGGTCTCCTCGGTCGCGGACTCCTCGGTCGCGGACTCCTCGGCGGCCTCGGTCTCGACCTTCTCGCGGACGGCCTGACGCACCCAGGTGGTGGTCATGCCCGGAGCGATCTCGATGTCGATGGTGTCATCGCTGGTCGACACGACGGTGCCGAAGACGCCGGAGGTCGTCATCACCCGGTCGCCTGCGGTGATCGAGTTCTGCAGCTTCTGCTGCTCGGCCATCGCACGCTTCTGCTTGCGGGCCTGCAGGAACAGCGGCACCGCCAGCAGGACGATCAACAGCGGCAGGATCAGGGATTCGAGTTGCATCATGCTCCGTTCAGCGGGCGCACGACAGGACCAACCAACGAGTCCGCGCCCGGTTTGTTCGGATGTTCTAGCCCCAGTCTGCCAGGTCAACGGAAGTGCCAGGTTGACGCGTGGCATTCAGCTGGTCCGCCGCCACCGTAACGGCGGATTGTCACCATTCGGTCACTCCGCGAAGAGGGAGGGCGGACCCTCTCCGGGAGCGTTCGCCGGAGGGGTCATGCCCAGGTGGAACCAGGCGGCGGCGGTGGCCACCCGACCTCGCGGGGTGCGGGCCAGCATTCCCGCTCTGACCAGGTAAGGCTCGCACACCTCCTCCACCGTGGTGGGCTCCTCGCCAACCGCGACCGCTAGCGTGGAGATGCCCACCGGCCCGCCGTGGAAGGACTTGATCAACGCCCGCAGCACCGCCCGGTCCAGGCGGTCCAGACCCATCTCGTCGACGTCGTAGACCTCCAGCGCGGCGCGCGCGACCTCGCGGGTCACCGCACCGTCGGCGCGGACCTCGGCGTAGTCGCGGACGCGGCGCAGCAGCCGGTTGGCGATGCGCGGCGTGCCCCGGGAGCGGCCGGCGATCTCCGCGGCACCGTCGTCGCGCAGGTCCACGCCCAGGATGCCCGCCGAGCGGCGAACCACCTGATCGAGTTCGCCGGAGGTGTAGAACTCCATGTGCGCGGTGAAGCCGAACCGGTCCCGCAGCGGACCCGTCAGCGCTCCCGAGCGGGTGGTGGCCCCGACCAGCGTGAACGGCGCGAGTTCGAGCGGGATGCTGGTCGCGCCCGGCCCCTTGCCGACGACGATGTCAACGCGGAAGTCCTCCATCGCCAGGTAGAGCATCTCCTCGGCGGGGCGGGCGATCCGGTGGATCTCGTCGATGAACAGCACGTCCCCCTGGGAGAGGTTGGACAGCATCGCCGCGAGATCACCGGGCTTCTCCAGCGCGGGGCCGGAGGTGACGCGGATGGCCGACCCCAGTTCGGCGGCGATGATCATCGACAGGCTCGTCTTGCCCAGCCCGGGCGGTCCGGAGAACAGCACGTGGTCGGGCTGGTCGCCGCGCCGCAGCGCGCCGTGCAGGACCAGTTCGAGCTGCTCGCGCACGCGCGCCTGCCCGACGAACTCGCTGAGCTTGCGCGGGCGCAGCGTCATCTCGACGTCGCCCTCGCCGTCGTCCTCGTGCGGGGCCAGCGAGACCGCGTCCTCGGGCACCGACCAGTCCTCTTCCTCGAACATCGGCTACCTCACTTGGGCCCGAGGGTGGCCAGCGCCTTGCGCAGCACCGCGGAGGTGTCCAGGTCGCCGCCGCCGTTGGACAGCACGGCTTCCACGGTCTGATCGGCCTGCTTCGCGGAGAAGCCCAGCCCCACAAGCGCATCGGAGACCTCGCTGCGGACCCGGCCGCGATCGACGGTGGCCGTCGGTTCGACCGTGGTGCCCGCGACGACGCCGACCTTGTCGCGCAGTTCGAGGACCAGCCGCTCGGCGCTCTTCTTGCCGATGCCCGGGACCTGGGTGAGCACCGTGAGGTTGCCGTCAGCAAGGGCCGTGCACAGCTGCTCCGGCGAGAGCACCGCGAGGGTGGCCAGGGCGAGCCGGGGGCCGACGCCCGAGGCCGTCTGCAGCAGCCCGAACAGGTCACGCGCCTCGGCGTCGGCGAAGCCGTAGAGGGTCAGCGAGTCCTCGCGCACGATCAGCGAGGTCCACAGCCGGGTTTCCTCGTCGCGCCGCAGGCCGGCGAGGGTTGAGGGGGTGGCGTGCACCGCCATGCCGACGCCACCGACCTCGACCACGGCGTGGTCGAGGCCGATCGACAGCACCGGTCCGCGCACCGTGGAGATCATCGGGTCTTGCCTCCTGTGTTGGGAGCGGCCTGCTCTCGCTGGCTCGCTCGCTTCTCCTGCGCCGCCTTGAGCTTCGCGCGGTGGTTGCGCGCCATCTCGGCGGCTCGCGCCTCCGCCTGCGCCAGCCGGTCCATCATCGGCGCCCGCCACAGGTGGCAGACGGCCAGGGCCAGCGCGTCGGCCGCGTCGGCCGGTTTCGGCGCCTCGGCCAGCCCGAGGATCTTGGTGATCATCGTGGTGACCTGCTTCTTGTCGGCCCGGCCGGAACCGCTGATGGCCGCTTTGACCTCGCTCGGCGTGTGGAAGGCGACCGTCAGGCCGCGGCGCGCTGCGGCTAGCGCCACCACGCCCGAGACCTGCGCTGTTCCCATCACGGTTCGCACGTTGTGCTGGCTGAACACCCGCTCGATCGCCACGACCTGTGGTTCGTGGAGGTCCATCCACCGCTCGACCTCGGTGGCGACGGTCATCAGCCGCGAGGCGAGCTCGTCCTCCTGCGGACTGCGCGCCACGCCGACGGCAACGCACGCGACCGAGCGCCCCTTGCCGCCGTCGACCACACCGAGCCCGCAACGGGTCAACCCCGGGTCGATTCCCAACACGCGCACGACGCCACCCACCAAGCCCGGAAGAACACTCGTTCGAACCCTAACCAACGCAGGCTCACGCACCACACCCGACACGCCCTCCCCATCACTCAGCCGAGTGGGATCCTGAGCTTCACGCGGAGATCCGGTGGGTGCGGCCCTGCAGGCGAACGCGGTCCGCCGGGCCGGGTCAGGGGCCGTCGACGCCCGGTGTCCAGGATTCGGGGAGGCCGGAGTCGGTGAGGATCGGCTGGTACTCCCGGAAGCCGCCAGGAGCGTCGGGCTGCCACGGGAACTTGGCTTCCTCCGGGCTCGACGCGATGAGCTGCACCGCCGGGAAGTCCGGTCCGTTGTAGACCAGGAACGCCGAGCCGAGGTACTCCGGGTAGTGCTGGAGCGCGATCTTCTCGAAGGTCACCGGGCAGCCGTGCAGGAAGCCCTCGTAGAGCTGACCGGGCTGGAAGCGCTCGCCCTGGCCCGCCCGCTGCACGTAGGTGTTGACCACCGAGTGCGCGACCTCCTGCGGAAGCCCGATCACCACGACCTCGGGCTTGCCGAACCGGCGCCACGCGCCGACCGAGAAGGCGTAGGCCGGGCCGCTGTCGTCCCCGGCGACGTGCATGACCGCGGCGCCGTGCTGCTCCGCGGTGTTGACCATCCACTTGCGCAGTGATTCATCGGTGTCGACCACGGCGCCATTCTGCACGTCAACGCAAGCACCGCTCCCCCGACGTCCCGATCCGCGGACGCCGGGGGAGCTGTTCGTGCACTTGGTGATCCGGGTGCGAGCGGCGCGGCCGCCAGGCGTGAGGGCCACCCACCGCCACGGGCCCTGACACGTCGTCTGGCGAGTACGCCCCGTCGACATGCTCGAGGAGTGGCGACGGCATCCAGACGGCGCGTCGACCGCACCGCCACGCAGGACGAGCTCAGGCGTTGACCTCGGCCATGACCGAGTCGCTGACGTCGAAGGCGGCGTAGACGTTCTGGACGTCGTCGCAGTCCTCGAGGGCGTCGATCAGCTTGAAGATCTTGCGCGCGCCCTCGGCGTCGAGCTCGACGTTGACCGAGGCCAGGAAGTTGGTCTCCGCCGAGTCGTACTCGATGCCTTCGGCTTGCAGCGCCTTGCGGACGTCGACGACGTCCGAGGCGTCGGACAGGATCTCGTAGCTCTCGCCGAGGTCGTTGATCTCCTCGGCGCCCGCCTCCAGGACGGCCGCGAGCACGTCGTCCTCGCTGAGGCCGTTCTTCGGCAGCAGCACCACGCCGCGACGGGTGAACAGGTACGCGACCGAGCCCGCGTCGGCCATCGAGCCGCCGTTGCGGGTCATGGCGGTGCGGACCTCGCCCGCCGCGCGGTTGCGGTTGTCGGTCAGGCACTCCACCAGCACGGCGACGCCGTTGGGGCCGTAGCCCTCGTACATGATCGTCTGCCAGTCGGCGCCGCCGGCCTCTTCGCCAGCTCCGCGCTTGCGCGCGCGCTCGACGTTGTCCATCGGGACCGAGCTCTTCTTGGCCTTCTGGATCGCGTCGAAGAGGGTCGGGTTGCCCTCCGGGTCACCGCCGCCGGTGCGGGCCGCGACCTCGATGTTCTTGATCAGCTTCGCGAAGAGCTTGCCGCGCTTGGCATCGACGGCGGCCTTCTTGTGCTTTGTGGTGGCCCACTTGGAGTGGCCGCTCATCTCTCCTCCGTCTTTCCACGCCCGCGACGGGATGTCACCGCCCGCGGACGATCCGTACGAAACAGCGGTGCACCCGATCGTCCCCCTCGACCAGTTCTGGGTGGAAGGCCGTGGCGAGCACCGCTCCCTGCTGAACCGCGACGATCCTACCGGCGAGGCCTTCGCGCTCGGTGGTGTCGGGGGTGGTCGCGTCGTCCACCCCCTCGGGCACCGTGGCCAGGACCGACACACCGGCGCCGATCTTCTCGACCCACGGCGCGCGGATGAACACCGCGTGGACGGGGTCGGAGATCCCCTGGAAGTCGAGGTCGGTCTCGAAGGAGTCGACCTGCCTGCCGAAGGCGTTCCGGCGCACGACGACGTCCAGCGCACCCAGCGGGCGGACCGCTGCGGTCCTGTCGTCGTCAACGCTGGTGGCCAGCATGATCATTCCGGCGCAGGAACCGTAGGCGGGCAGTCCGTCGGCCAGCCGCGCGCGCAGCGGTTCGTAGAGCTCGAAGATGTCCAGCAACCGGGTCATGGTGGTCGACTCACCGCCGGGCAGCACGATGCCGTCCACGGCGTCGAGCTCCTCGACCCGCCGGACCGGGATCGCCCGCGCGCCGCAGCGCTGCAGCGCGGCCAGGTGCTCGTCCACTCCCCCTTGCAACGCCAGCACACCGATGACGGGTTGACCCATCGTTGCCCCTCCTACCCTCGAAACCCCAGGAACAGGTGCGAACGGCGCGGCCGCGGGTTCTGAGCCGTCGTCCGGAGAGGACACCGTGCGCCGGCGCCTCGGATTCCGGACGACGCCTCAGGGGCTGCTACCCGCACCGCCGAGCGAAGATGACCGCGAGAGAAGCTCACCAGCCGCGACCGGCGAGGCGGTCCTCGTCGGAGAGGCCGTCGATGTTGATGCCGACCATGGCCTCGCCGAGACCGCGCGAGACCTTCGCGAGGACGTCCGGGTCGTCGTAGAAGGTGGTGGCCTTGACGATGGCCTCGGCGCGCTTGGCCGGGTCGCCGGACTTGAAGATGCCCGAGCCGACGAACACGCCCTCGGCGCCGAGCTGGCGCATCATCGCTGCGTCGGCGGGGGTGGCGATGCCGCCCGCGGTGAACAGCACGACCGGCAGCTCGCCGGTGCGCGCGACCTCGCGGACCAGCTCCACCGGCGCGCGCAGCTCCTTGGCCGCCACGTACAGCTCGTCGGCTTCCAGGGTGGACAGCCGGCGCATGTCGGCGCGGATCTGGCGCATGTGCCGGGTGGCCTCGACGACGTTGCCGGTGCCGGCTTCTCCCTTGGAGCGGATCATCGACGCGCCTTCGGAGATCCGGCGCAGCGCCTCACCGAGGTTGGTCGCACCGCAGACGAACGGCACCGTGAAGGCCCACTTGTCGATGTGGTTGGTCTCATCAGCGGGGGTCAGCACCTCGGACTCGTCGATGTAGTCGACTCCGAGCGACTGCAGCACCTGGGCCTCGACGAAGTGGCCGATGCGGGCCTTGGCCATCACCGGGATGGACACCGAGTTGACGATGCCCTCGATCATGTCCGGATCCGACATCCGGGCCACGCCGCCCTGCACGCGGATGTCGGCGGGCACGCGTTCGAGCGCCATGACCGCGACCGCTCCGGCCTGCTCGGCGATCTTGGCCTGCTCGGGGGTGACCACATCCATGATCACGCCGCCCTTGAGCATCTCGGCCATGCCCCGCTTCACGCCGTCCGTGCCGGTGGGAGCTGTGTCCGCTGCGCTAGTCAACTTTGATCTTCCTTCACATTCCGGAGGTGTTCCCGTCACCAACCTAGACGCGAACTGGACCACCGCAACGGTCCACTCAGTCCCGATTTCAGTAGTCCACTTCACGCTCGGGTCGCCCAGGCGCGGCCTTGCACGAGCACACCACCGGGTGTGTGATCGGAGACACATCTCTGGCCGTCCGGGTAGCGCAGGAGCTCGCCATGGGAAGCAAACAAGCCGGCACAGCGGCTGGGCCGGGTGTCCCGGCCCCCTCAGATCCCGCTCAGATCCGCAACGTCGTCCTGGTCGGCCCTTCCGCGGCCGGCAAGACCACGCTCGTCGAGGCACTGCTGGAGGCCACCTCCGCCATCCCGCGCCCCGGCGCGGTCACCGAGGGCACCACCGTGTGCGACCACGAACCGGCCTCGATCGACCAGCAGCGTTCCATCGCGCTGTCCATCGCCCCGGTCCAGCACGGGGAGACCAAGATCAACCTGATCGACACGCCCGGCTACGCCGATTTCGTCGGTGAGCTGCGCGCGGGCCTGCGCGCAGCCGACGCGGCGCTGTTCGTGGTGGCCGCGACCGAGGGCGTCGACGCGGCGACCCGCGCCATCTGGCACGAGTGCGCGGCGGTGGGGATGCCGCGCGCGGTGGTCATCTCGCGGCTCGACCAGCCGCGGGCCGACTTCGACACCGCGCTGCTGACCTGCCAGGACGCCTTCGGAGGAGGCGTCCTTCCGCTGTACCTGCCGCACGTGGAGGGCGGCGAGCCGACCGGCCTGCTCGGGCTGGTCACCGAGAGCATCTACCAGGACGGCCAGGTCCGTCCCGCCGACGAGGCACTGCGCGCGGAAGTGGAGCAGCCGCGTGGCGAGCTGATCGAAGCGATCATCGCCGAGAGCGAGGACGAATCCCTCATGGACCGCTACCTCGCGGGCGAGCAGATCGATGAGGACACGCTGATCGGCGACCTGGAGACGGCGGTGGCGCGCGGCGGCCTGCACCCCGTGCTGCCGGTGTCGGCGCTGACCGGCCTCGGCATCCCCGAGGTCCTCGACGGCATCCGGCGCGGCTTCCCGTCGCCGCTGGAGCACCAGCTGCCCGAGTTCACCGACCCGCATGGCGGCAACCCGCGCCTGCTCACGCCCGATCCGGACGGCCCGCTGGCCGCCGAGGTCGTGCACACCTCCGTCGACTCCTACGTCGGACGCGTCTCGCTGGCCAGGGTCTTCTCCGGCACGATGCGCCCCGAACGGCCGGTGCACGTCTCCGGGCACGGCATGGCCGAGCGCGGCCACCCCGACCACGACGAGGACGAGCGCGTCGCCCACCTGTACTCACCGCTGGGAGCGACCCTGCGGGAAGTGCCGCAATGCGTGGCGGGTGACCTGTGCGCGCTGACCAAGATCGGCTCGGCCGAGACCGGCGACACGCTCTCCGACCCGTCCGACCCGATGCTGCTCACCCCGTGGCCGATGCCCGAACCGCTGCTGCCGATCGCGGTCACCGCCCACAACCGCAGCGACGAGGACGCCCTGGCCCGCAACCTCAACCGGCTCATCGCCGCCGACCCGAGCCTGCGCCTGGAACGCGACAGCGAGACCCACCAGCTGGTCCTGTGGTGCATGGGCGAGGCGCACGCCGGCGTCGTCCTGCAGCGGCTGCGCGAAGGCGGCGCCGAGGTGGACACGGTTCCGGTGCGGGTCGCGCTGCGGCAGACCTTCACCAAGCCGGCCAAGGGCCACGGGCGGCACGTCAAGCAGTCCGGTGGGCACGGCCAGTACGCGGTGTGCGACCTGGAGATCGAGCCGCTGCCCGCGGGTTCCGGCGTGGAGTTCGCCGAGGAGGTGGTGGGCGGTGCGGTGCCGCGCCAGTTCATCCCCAGCGTCGAGAAGGGGGTGCGAGCTCAGCTGGAGAAGGGCATCACGGAGGGCTGCCCGATCGTCGACGTCCGGGTCACGCTGGTCGACGGCAAGGCGCACAGCGTCGACTCCTCCGACGCGGCGTTCCAGGCCGCCGGCGCGCTGGGGGTGAAGGCGGCGGCCGAGCAGGCGGGCCTGACCACGCTCGAACCCGTCGACGAGGTCGCCGTGCGCATCCCCGACGAGCACCTGGGCGCGATCCTCGGGGACCTGTCGAGCCGCCGGGGCAAGGTCGTGGGCACCGAGCCGGAGGACGGCGGGTGGACGGTCGTGCGCGCGCACGTCCCGGCCAGCGAGCTGATCCGCTACACGGTCAACGTCCGCTCCCTGACCTCGGGCAGCGCGACCTTCACGAGGCACTTCGAGAGCTACGAACCGGTGCCGGACGGTCTCGTGCCCAAGTGAGGGCGGTTCCGGTTCGCAGACGGGAACGGAACGTCGATCATGGACGGTTCGAACCGGAACCGCCCATCGGCAACCGCCGATGACAACGCTCCGCGGCCGGAACCGGTCACGCCTTCGATGAGGCGTGGACCGCGTGGAGGCGTTGGGCGATGGTGATCAGGGTCAGCGCCGCGAGGAGCCAGATGGCGACGTCCAGCACGTGGGGGACGCTGAGCCCGTGCAGGCCCGCGCCGGTGAGGATGATCAGGAAGCGCTCGGCCCGCTCGGCGAGGCCGCCGTCGGCGTGGAGGCCGTTGGCTTCGGCCCTGGCCTTGATGTAGGAGATCACCTGGGCACCCGCCAGGCAGATCAGCAGACCCAGGCCTCGATCCCCATCGACGTCGACGACCAGCGCCCACCAGACCAGCGATCCGAACAGGACGCCGTCGACGATCCGGTCGCAGCTGGCGTCCAGCACTCCTCCGAAGCGGGTGACGCGGCCGCCGACGCGGGCCATCGCGCCGTCGAGGACGTCGAAGAGCAAGAAGATCGCGGTCACCACGGTGCCGACGAACAGCTCACCGCGCGGGAAGAACCACAGCGCCGACAGCACGGAGGCGACGGTTCCGATGACCGTCACCGCGTTCGGCGTCAGGCCGATGCGGACCAGGCCGAGACCGATCGGGTTGGTCAGCCGGGACAGGGACGCCCGCGCGAAGATGTTGAGCATGTGCCTTCAGGTGCCAGCGGTGGTGTGCAGTGACGTCCGCGCAGGATGCGCGTTGTTGCAGATTAACCGGATCTGGATCGGCTCCGGCCGCAGGTGTGACGATCACCGGGGACCGGAGGTGACGCCTGACACACCTAGGAATGGTTGAAGCTTCAACCTAGTTGGGCCAAGGTGAGAGCAACACCGACAACAACCCCCTTTGGAGGCACGCGACCATGACGGCCACCGCGCAAATCCCCGGCTACACCACCGGCACCTGGGACATCGACCCGGTGCACTCGGACATCCTGTTCTCGGTGCGCCACATGGGCGTCGGCAAGTCCCGGGGTCGCTTCGGCGCCTTCTCCGCCGAAATCGTCACCGCCGAGGACCTGCTGCAGTCGTCGGTCACGGCGACCATCGACGTCTCGTCGATCGACACCCGCAACGCCGATCGCGACGCCCACGTGCGCAGCGCCGACTTCTTCGACGCCGAGCAGCACCCCACCGCGACCTTCCGCTCCACCGGCATCCGCCAGGACGGCGAGGACTACTTGATCGACGGTGACTTCACGCTCAAGGGCGTCACCAAGCCGGTCACCCTCACCGCCGAGCTCAACGGCTTCTCCGAGAACCTGCTGGGCATCTCGGCCACCACCACCATCAACCGCACCGACTTCGGTGTCGGCCAGGCCGGTGGCGCCGTCGTCGGCGAGAAGATCACCATCACGCTGGACCTCGAAGCCCAGCTCCGCGCCTGATCCCCCTCAGGAAGAAGAGCAGGACCGGCACCACGCCGGTCCTGCTCTTCGCGTTCTGGCAAGCGACGAAGTCGCTTCCTCTTCCACCACCCGAGAACCGCAACGGGTTCTGACACGTCTTCTGGGGAGGACAGCCGCAGCGCCGCTATTCGACATACTCAAGTCGCGGAATTCGGAGCCAGGAGGCGTATCAGGTTCCGCCACCCGCACCGGTGAGCAAACGAGTGGATCCCCTACTCCGCCCAAGCGTCGGCCAGCAACTTCCAGGTGTCTCCTAGCAGCTGCGGCAGCACCTTGGTGTGGCCGATGACCGGCATGAAGTTGGAGTCGCCGCCCCAGCGCGGCACCACGTGCTGGTGCAGGTGCGCGGCGATGCCTGCACCGGCCACCGGGCCCTGGTTGAGACCGATGTTGAAGCCGTGCGGTGCGGAGATCTTGCGGATCACCCGCATCGCGCGCTGCGTGTACTCGGCGACCGCGACCGTCTCGTCGACGGTGAGCTCGGTGTAGTCCGCGACGTGCCGGTACGGCAGGACCATCAGGTGCCCCGGGTTGTACGGGTACAGGTTCAGGATCGCGAACACCAGCTCGCCGCGCGCCACGATCAGCGACTCCGAGTCGGGCTGACCGGAATCCAGCAGCCGGCAGAACGGGCAGCCATCGCTGTCATCGCCGTCCGGCTTGTTCTCGCCCTGGATGTAGGCCATCCGGTGCGGTGTCCACAGCCGCTGCAGCGCGTCGTCGACCCCCGCACCCTCCTGCCGCGCCAGCTCGACGCCCTCGGGACCGCTCACACCAGACCTGCCCGGAAGTTCTCCGCGTTCGGCGACGCGTTCTCGCGCCGCTGCACCCAGTCGACCAGCGCGGTGACCGCGTCGTCGACCGGGACGCCGTTGATCTGCGAGCCGTCCCGGAACCGGAACGACACCGCGTCTGCCTCGACGTCCTTGCCACCGGCCAGCAGCAGGAACGGGACCTTCATCGTGGTGTGGTTGCGGATCTTCTTCTGCATCCGGTCGTCACTGGTGTCGATGTCGACCCGGATTCCCCTGGCGCGCAGCGCCGCGCGCACCTCCTGCAGGTGCTCGACGTGCTCGTCGGCGATCGGGATGCCCACCGCCTGCACCGGCGACAGCCACGCCGGGAACGCGCCCGCGTAGTGCTCGGTGAGCACGCCGAAGAAGCGCTCGATGGAGCCGAACAGCGCGCGGTGGATCTTGATCGGCCGCTGCTTGCCGCCGTCCGGGCCGGTGTACTCCAAGTTGAACAGCTCGGGCAGGTGGTAGTCGACCTGGATGGTCGACATCTGCCAGCTGCGGCCCAGCGCGTCCTTGGCCTGAACGGAGATCTTCGGGCCGTAGAAGGCCGCGCCGCCCGGGTCGGGGACGAGCTCCAGCCCGGAGGACTCGGCCGCCTCGCGCAGCGCTTCGGTGGCGACCTCCCAGCTCTCGTCGTCGCCGACGTACTTCTCCTCGTTGCGCGTGGACAGCTCGAGGTAGAAGTCGTCGAGGCCGTAGTCGCGCAGCAAGTCCAGCACGAAGCCCAGCAGCGACTTGAGCTCGTCCTGCAGCTGGTCGGGCATGCAGTAGATGTGCGCGTCGTCCTGGGTCATCCCGCGCACCCGGGTCAGACCGTGCACCACGCCGGACTTCTCGTAGCGGTAGACCGACCCGAACTCGAACAGCCGCAGCGGCAGCTCGCGGTAGGAACGACCGCGCGAGCGGAAGATCAGGTTGTGGAACGGGCAGTTCATCGGCTTGAGGTAGTAGTCCACCCCGGGTTTGCGCAGCTCACCGTTGGCGTCGCGCTCCTCGTCGAGGTGCATGGCCGGGAACATGCCGTCCTTGTACCAGTCGAGGTGACCGGAGGTCTTGAACAGCGTCTCCTTGGTGATGTGCGGGGTGTTGACGAACTCGTAGTCCGCCTCCTCGTGCCGCTTGCGGGAGTAGTCCTCCAGCTCGCGGCGGATGATGCCGCCCTTGGGGTGGAACACCGGCAGGCCGGAGCCGATCTCGTCCGGGAAGGAGAACAGGTCCAGCTCGGCGCCGAGGCGGCGGTGGTCGCGGCGCTCGGCCTCGGCGATCCACTCCAGGTGCTCGTCGAGCTTCTCCTTGGACTCCCACGCGGTGCCGTAGACGCGCTGGAGCTGCTGCTTGCTCTGATCGCCGCGCCAGTAGGCGGCGGCCACCCGCATCAGCTTGAACGCCGGGATGAACCGGGTGTGCGGCACGTGCGGGCCGCGGCACAGGTCGCCCCAGACGCGCTCGCCGTGCCGGTCGATGTTGTCGTAGACGGTCAGCTCACCGCCGCCGACCTCCATGATCTCGGAAGTGTCCACATCAGACTTGATGTCGACCAGTTCCAGCTTGTACGGCTCGTTCGCCAGCTCTTCCTCGGCGGCCTCGACGGAGTCCAGGCGGCGGCGGGAGAACTTCTGGCCGGACTTGAGGATCTGCTTCATGCGCTTCTCCAGCGCCTGCAGGTCCTCCGGGGTGAACGGCTTGTCGACGTCGAAGTCGTAGTAGAAGCCGTCCTTGACCGGCGGGCCGATGCCCAGCTTGGCGTCCGGGAACAGGTTCTGCACCGCCTGCGCGAGCACGTGCGCAGCGGAGTGGCGGATGACGCTGCGACCGTCCTCGGTCTCAGCGGCGACCGCCTCGACCTCGACGTCGGACTCCGGCGCCCAGTCCAGGTCGCGCAGCGCGCCCTCGGCGTCGCGGACCACCACGACCGCGTCCGGGCCCTTCGACGGCAGCCCCGCCTCGACGACGGCCGCACCCGCGGTAGTGCCCGCCGGAACCTTCACCCGGGGTGCGTGCTGGGCGTGGGAAGGCTGTACGGACACGATCACTCCTAGACTGGGCCGGTTCACCGGCGCGGACACGCTTCGCCACCCGATGCTATCGGGGGCCACCAATCCATTAACGCCCAGCCCACGCCCTTGATGAGGGTTCCGGTGGTCACCTCGCTCGGCTGCGCGGGTGGCGGAAACCCCCGCACGGGGCGCAGCGGCCCGCCGGCTCCGTGAGCCGCAACTCGTGCGTGCCCACGCACGGCGTTGCGGCTTTGCTCACCAGAGAACCGCTGAGAGATCACGGTGAACGCGACGGCACAGCGGTGCCGGCTGCACGGGTGGTCTTCGCGGCTCGCGGCCACGCCGCTCCGCTCACCCCGGCTCGGCGATGAGCTCCTCCAGCTCCAGGGCGGACACCCGCTCACCAGCGAACGCCCCGATCGCCGAGCACACGCCCAGGGCTTGCAGCCGCTCGGCCTGCAGCTCGTCGTGGACACCGCCGGCGACCACCGGCAGGTCCATCAGCTTGGCCGCTCCGGCCGCCGCGCCGAGCAGGTACTCGTCCAGCGGATCGGGTCCTTCGGGGTCGGCGAACCCGTCCAGGTGCGGACCGTCGATGCGCACTGCGAACAGCGGCAGGCCGCGCAGCCGGGCCACGCGCGTGTAGTCGTCGCCGAACTGGTAGACGACCAGCCGGATGCCCATCTCGGCGAAGATCTCCACGGTGTCCACCGGGTCGCCCTGGTGGTCGAACAACGCCGACTCCGGCATGCCCAGCGCCAGCGACTGCGCGGGCAGGCCAGTCTCTCGCAGGATGCGCTGCACGTCGTTGACCAGCTCGGGGTCGCGGCAGTGCCGGTGGGAGAGGTTCATCGCCGCGACCGGGGCGCGCTCGCCGAAGCGCTCCGTCCAGCGAGCCGCGTGCCTGCACACCTCCCCCAACGCCCAGCTGCCGAGCCGGGTGATCAGCCCGGTCTCCTCGGCCAGGTCCAGGAACGACTCCTGCCCCAGCTCGCCGAACTCCGGGTGGTCCCAGCGGATGTCCGCCGCCGCGGCGAACAGCGAGCCGTCGTGCAGCAGCCTCGTCGGCTCGTACTCGATGAACAGCTCCCCCTGCTCCAGGGCGGCGGGGAGGGCCGCGGAGAGCCTGAAGCGGTCGCGGGCCTCCGCGTTGAGCGCGGCGTCGAAGAGCACCCACTGGGCGCGGCCGTCCTGCTTGGCCCGGTAGAGGGTGATGTCGGCGTCGCGCAGCAGCGACTCGGCATCGGTGCCGACCACCGGGCGTTCGACGACGCCGACGCTGGCCGACGCCGACAGCTCGTGCGCGCCGATGCGGACCGGCCGGGTGACCTCGGCGAGCATCTTCTCCACCTGCCCGATCAGTCCGGCGGCGCCGTCGGTGTCGGGCACCAGCACCACGAACTCGTCACCGCCCATCCGCGCGGCCAGCGCGCCGAACTCGGCTGTCAGGGCTTGCAAGCGCTGCGCGACCGCGCGCAGCAGCTGGTCGCCGACCGGGTGCCCGAGGCTGTCGTTGACGGCCTTGAAGCCATCGAGGTCGAAGAAGCACAGCCCGACCCGACGACCTGGCGCGGACGGTTCCAGCGCGTATTCCATGCTGGTCTGCAGCTGGGTGCGGTTGGGCAGCCCGGTCAGCGGGTCGTGCACGGCCTGGCGGCGGAACTGCTCCTGGAGCATGTGCCGATCGGTGATGTCCTCGTAGAGCATCACCAGGTAGTCGGGCGCCTCGTTGGCGTCGCGCACCAGCGACGCCGACAGCTGGGTCCAGATGTGCGAGCCGTGCTGCTCGGTGAAGCGGATCTCCAGCTGGTAGCGGTCGACCTCGCCGCGAACCAGGTCGGCGTTGGCGGCCGAGAGCTCGCCGATCCACGACGTGTCGGCCAGGTCGAAGATCGTCCGGCCCACCAGCGACTCGGAGCCGAGCCGGAAGATCCTGTTCATGGAGGGGTTGATCTGGTCGATGACGCCGTCGAGGGTGACGATCGCGATGCCGAGGGCGGAAGAGAGCAACACCGCCCGCGACCGCGCCTCGGACGCCCGCAGCGCCTCCTCGGCGGCGTCCCGGGCCTCGAGCACGGACTGCTTGATGATCTCCTGCTCGTCGAGGGTCCGCTTGCGCAGCGCCCCGGCGAAGCCCGATCCGACCGCGCCGAGGACGTCGACCAGCCGGGCCTGATCCACCTCGCGGTGGGCCGGGAGCGCGGAAGCCAGGTGGTTGAGCGTCCTGTGCACGACGACAGGGTTGGTGAAGTGCACGTCGACGAGGCGCACACCGACCTGGCGCGCGGGCTCCAGAGGGCCGTCGCAGGCGGCGAGCACGTCCTCGAAGCACTTCGCCAGGAACGCCTCGATCTCGGGACGACCCATCGCCACGTAGCTGGTGTGGATGATCTCGCGCGTCCACTGCGCGACCACGTGACGACGTTCGACCTCCGCGTCGGAGGCTCCCTCGGATTCACGCATTGCCCACACCTCCTGCCCGGCGTCGCCGGTCGCATCGCACCCATGTCCTGGTCCGGACGGGGTGAAGTCGGTGATCAGTTCGGCGATCCCACCACGACCTCGCACGACGACGGGCGCTCAGACCTTGCGGCCCACCAGGCCGTAGACGATGGTCTCCTCCGGGTGGTCGCCGACGTCCTCGGGCGAGTCCGGGTGCCACTCGGAAACGTAGACCACTCCGGGATCGACGAGTTCGAAGTCGGAGACCAGCTCGGCGACCTCGGCGCGGGTCCGCAGGGTGACCGGGTTGGTGCTGTTCTCGTAGAGCTTGACCAGGCCCTGCACACCTTCCGGGAATTCCTCCCCGGTGACGTGCGAGAAACCCAGGTAGCTCCCGGGGGCGAGCTTGTCGTAGTACTGGCCGATGATCTCGCGCGGCTTGGCGCTCTCGGGCACGAAGTGCACCAGCGCCACCATCATCACCGCGACCGGTTGCGAGAAGTCCAGCAGCCGTTGGGTTTCCGGGGACTCCAGGACACCCTCGACGTCGAGCAGGTCGGCCTGCACGATCGTGGCGTTGTCGTTGCCCTCGAGGATCGAGCGGCTGTGCGCGACCGCGACCGGCTCGTTGTCCACGTAGACCACGCGGGCCTGCGGGTCCACGGCTTGCACGATCTCGTGCACGTTGCCTGCGGTCGGGATTCCCGATCCGATGTCGAGGAACTGCCGGATGCCCCGGTCGAGGCAGTAGCGCACCGCGCGGCGCAGGAACGCGCGGTTGTTCAGCGCGACCTCCTTGACATTGGGCATCGCTTCCAAGACCTTGTTCCCGAGTTCGCGGTCCACGGCGAAGTTGTGGGCGCCGCCCAAGTAGAAGTCGTAGCAGCGGGCAGCACTGGGCTTGTCCAGGTCGACGCCCTCGGCCAGCCAATCGGGTCGCTGCTCCATAGAATTCAGCCTCCTGCACTCGGTTTGGTCGTTCCGGCACCCGAAACGAAGATCGAGAAGGCCATCGTAGGTGTCACGCCTCGCGCTCGACCAAGCACCCGGAGCATGGTCCTCCACATCGCTCCCGTGCTCAGCTTTTCCGAAGGATCCGCCGAGGAATTCGCGTTTTCCAGCCTCATCGGCCCACTACGCGCCGCCCACGAGCTCGACGACCTCCGTCGCCGAAACCCGATCGCTGACATGCGGCCCCTGGATCAGAGCAACACCGATCTCCCCCAACCGGTGGGCCTGCTCCGCACTCGTCACACCGGTGGCCAGCACCGGCAGGTCCATCAACCGCGCCGCGCCGACCGCGCTGCGCACCAGGTACTCGCTCAGCGGCTCCGGGCCGTCGGGATCGGCCAACCCCCGGATGTGCGGCCCGTCGATGAGCACCCCGGCCAGCGGCAGGTCCTTGAGCCGGTCCACCCGGGTGTAGTCCGAGCCGAACTCGTGCACGAACAACCGGATTCCCATCTCCGCGAAGATCTCGACGGTGTCCACCGCATCGCCCTGGTAGTCGAACAGCGCCGACTCCGGCAGGCACAGCACCAGCGACTCCGCGGGAAGCCCGGTGGTATCCAACGCCTCCCGCAGATCGCGGACCAGCTCTGGATCGCGGCAGTGCCGGGCCGACAGCGTCACCGCCAGCAGCGGCGCGTGCTCCCCGAGCTCGCGCACCCACCGCGCCGCGTGCCTGCCGGCCTGCTCCAGGGTCCAGCCGCCCAGCCGGGTGATCAGGCCGGTTTCCTCGGCGAGGCCGAAGAAGCGGTTCGACCCCAGTTCGCCGAACTCGTCGTGGTCCCAGCGCACGTTGGCCATCACGGCGAGGACGTCGCCGGTCTCCGCGTCGGCGACCGGGTCGTACTCCACGAACAGCTCGTTCTTCTCCAGGGCCGAGGGCAGTGCCGCCGACAGCCGGAAGTTCTCGTGCGCCACCGCGTTTCGCTCGGCGTCGAAGAGCACCCACAGCGCGCGGCCGTCGCGCTTGGCCCGGAACAGCGTGATGTCGGCGTCGCGCAGCAGCGAACCGGTGTCGGTGCCGACCACCTCGCGCTCGACGATCCCGGCGCTGGCCGAGGCGGCGAGCTCGTGCGCGCCGATCCACATCGGCTTGGTGACCTCGCGCAGCAACCGCTCGACCAGTTCGGTCACCCGGGCGGCGTCGTAGGAGTCGGGGATGACCATGGCGAACTCGTCGCCGCCGATGCGCGCGACCACGGCGCTCTCCTGCGCGGCCAGGGATTGCAGCCGGCGGGCGACCTCACGCAGCACCCGGTCGCCGATGGCGTGGCCGAGGCTGTCGTTGACGGCCTTGAAGCCGTCCAGGTCGAACAGGCACAGGGCGACGCGGCGGCCTGGGTAGACCGGGGTGAGCGCGGCGTCGACGCAGGATTCGAGCTGGGCGCGGTTGGCCAACCCGGTCAGCGGGTCCTGGACGGCCTGGCGGCGGAACTGCTCCTGGAGCATGTGCCGATCGGTGATGTCCTCGTAGAACACCACCAGGTGGTCGGGCTCGCCCCGGTCGTTCCGGACCAGCGAGGCAGTCATCCGGGTCCACACCTGGGCGCCGTCGGTGGTGGTGGAGCGGGCATCGAGGTTCACCCGCTCGCTCGCACCGTCCGCGAGGCCTGCGAGCGCACCGGTGAGCTCGGGCCGCCACCGGTCGTCGACCAGCGCCAGCACCGAGGAACCGGTCAGCTCGTCCTCGGTGAGGCCGAACATGCGGCGCAGGGCTTCGTTGGTCTCCTCGATCACACCCGTGGTGCTGACCGCGGCGACTCCCATCGTGGAGGTGTGGAACAGCGCACGCGAGCGCGCGGGGAGGTCTCGGCTCGCTGGCTCGACCGAGCCACTGCCGGCGCGGAGCTCCTCGGCGAAGCCCGCGGCGAGGTGACCGAGCGCCGCCACCATCCGGTCCGCCGGAACCTGGGGCAGCAGCCCGGGCAGCTCGGCGGCCAGCAGCTTCAGGGTGCCGGGCAGGACCATGGGGTTGTCAGCGTGCAGCGGCAGCAACGCCGCGCCCGCGTTGGCCGCCTCGCCCGCTCGGTCCGGGCAGGCCAGTTCGCCGAGCAGGTGCTCCAGGCAGGTGCTCAGCAGGTCCTCGACGTCACCGCGGCGCAGCGGCGCGTAGCTGTTGGGCGCGATCTCGCGCTTCCACCGCTGGATGAGCTCGTGGCGTTCCACCCTGGTGATCACGGTTCGACTCCGTCGGCGCTCCGGTGCGGCGTTCGACGCACTCGCCCACCCTGTCTCGACATTTTGGACACCGCGTGTAACCGGCCCTGCAGGTAGAACACCGACGCGGTTGATCAGGGGCCGATCCTACTGTCACGCACCGCGTCCGGTCACGTACTCACCGCTGAACATTCGAGCCCGCACTGCCCCTTCTGCGCGGCCGGGGTCGCCGAAATGATCTTGACCGGCCGGGTTCGCGGAGGTGGTGGGCGAGATCAGTTATGAGCATTGTCACCAGCCCGCATCGCGGGATCGGGGGTAAGGGCTTCCTAAGCTGGTAGGGATTCCGCGCATGGCCCAGGCCCGGTCCACTTCGGGTCCGCTGCCACGCGGCTTCGCAGTCGAGCGCGCCGAGCCAGGCGCACCCAGGAGGAGAGTGCATGACCCGCCCGTTGCGAGTCGCCATCGTCGGGGCCGGCCCGGCCGGCGTTTACGCCGCCGACATCCTGACCAAGTCCGAGACCCCGGTCGAGATCGACCTGCTGGACCGGATGCCGGCACCCTATGGGCTGATCCGCTACGGCGTGGCGCCCGACCACCCGCGCATCAAGGGCATCATCAACGCGCTTCAGCGCGTGATGGAGAAGCCCGAGATCCGCTTCCTCGGCCACGTCGAGTACGGCGTGGACGTCAAGCTCGAAGACCTGCAGCGCTACTACGACGCGGTGATCTTCTCGACCGGCGCCGACCAGGACCGCCCGCTGGACATCCCGGGCATCGACCTGCCGCACAGCTACGGCGCCGCCGAGTTCGTCTACTGGTACGACGGCTACCCCGAGGCGCCGCGCGACTGGACGCTCGACGGCGAGCAGGTCGCGGTCATCGGCGCGGGCAACGTCGCGCTGGACGTGGCAAGGGTGCTGGCCAAGCAGGCAGACGACCTGCTCAGCACCGAGATCCCGGACAACGTCTACCAGGGCCTGGCCAAGTCGACGGTCACCGACGTGCACCTGTTCGCGCGCCGCGGCCCGGCTCAGGCCAAGTTCACCCCGCTGGAACTGCGCGAGCTCGACCACCAGGACGAGGTCGAGATCATCGTGCACCCGGAGGGCTTCGAGCTCGACGAGGCCAGCGAAGAGCAGATCCGGACCAACAACCAGGTCAAGACCATCGTCAAGACCCTGCAGGACTGGGCGCTGCGCGATCCGAAGAACGACACCAAGCGCCGCCTGCACCTGCACTTCCTGCGCGCCCCGGTCGAGGTGACCGGCACCGACCGCGTGGAGGGCTTCAAGGTCGAGGTCATGGAGCTCACCGGCGATGGCAACGTGCGCGGCACCGGCGAGTACGAGACCTACCCGGCCCAGCAGGTCTACCGCGCCGTCGGCTACCTCAGCTCGCCGGTCGCCGACCTGCCCTTCGACACCAAGAAGGGCACGGTGCCCAACGAGGGAGGTCGCGTGCTGGACCTCGACGGTGAGCACATCCCCGGCGTCTACACGACCGGATGGATCAAGCGCGGCCCCGTGGGCCTGATCGGCCACACCAAGGGCGACGCCCTGGAGACGATCAACAACCTGCTCGCCGACCTCGACCAGATCCCCAAGGCCGAGCAGCCCGACTCCGACAGCATCATCAACGTGCTGGAGGAGCGCGGCATCGAGTACACGACCTGGGACGGCTGGACCCGCCTGGACGCCCACGAGAAGTCCCTCGGCGAACCCCACGGCCGCGAGCGCATCAAGGTCGTCGCCCGGGACGAGATGGTCAAGATCTCCCGAGCGGACTGACCACCTCCCGCACAGCACCAGGAACGCCCCTGCGCCACCCGAGCGCGGGGGCGTTCCTGATTGCGGCGGCAATCCGGGTTCTTCACTGGACACCGCCGCGATCGAGGGCTGATCGCGGCGGTGTTCGGGGTGGTGGTCGGTGGGGGGCGGGTCAGGTTCGTGTTTGGGTCCGGGTGGCTCGGTGGCCGAGGAGGCCTCCAGCTGCGGTGATGAGGGCCAGCAGGAGCAGCAGGGCTGCTGCCGACCAGGATTGCTGGCCGCTGGCGATGAGCAGGGCGCTGGCGGCCAGCGGGACGAAGCCGCTGATCAGGCCGCTGAGGTTGGAGGAGATCGCGACGCCGCTGTAGCGCAGGTGCACCGGGAACAGCCCGGCCAGCAGCGAACCCGACACCGCGTACGGGATCGACAGGCAGTTGATGCCCAGCGTCACCGCGAGGATCACCAGCACCGGGTCGCGCGTGTCGATCATCCAGAACACCGGGAACGCCACCAGCGCGGACAGGACCCCGCCCCACAGGCAGACCTTGCCGGGGCTGAACCGGTCGGCCAGCCTGCCGCCGAAGATCAGCGTCACGACCTCGGCCGCCGCGGCGAACAAGGTCGCACCCAGCATCAGCGACTTCGGCAGTCCCAGCTGCCCGGAGCCGTAGCTGATCACGAACGTGGTCAGCAGGTAGAAGCCGCCGATGCCGATCAGCGACGCCGCGATGCCGATCAGCACCTGCCGCCAGGCGGTGCGGAACAGCTCCACCGCGGGCACCGAGGCTTGATCGTGCTCGGCGAGCACCTGCTCGAACAGCGGCGACTCCCCGACCCGACGCCGCAGGTACAGCGCGACGCCGAGCAGCGGGAAGGCCGCCAGGAACGGCAGCCGCCAGCCCCACGAGTCGAACGACTCGTCGGGCAGCATCGCCACCAGGTAGAACCCGCCCGAGGACAGCAGCGTGCCGATCGGCGAACCGATCTGCGGCAGCGCCGCGAACCGCCCGCGCTGCTCCGGCGGCGCGTGCTCCACGGCGAGCGTGACGGCGCCGCCCCACTCACCGCCGACCGCGATGCCCTGCAGCACCCGCAGCGCGGTCAGCAGCAGCGGTGCGGCCAGACCGATGGCCATGAAGTCCGGCAGCAGACCGATGGCCCCGGTGACCACGCTGATCAGCGTGACCGTGATGAGCAGGCTGCGCCTGCGCCCGATGCGGTCGCCGAGGTGGCCGAACACCACCGCGCCGAGCGGCCGCGCGAGGAAACCGATCGCGAACGAGGCGAAGGCGGCCAGCGTGGCCACCGCCGGGTCCTCGGTCGCGAAGTACAGCCGGTCGAACACGATCGACGCGGCCGTGCCGTAGAGGAAGTAGTCGTACCACTCCAGGGCGGTGCCGACGAAAGCGGCGAACGCGACCTTGCGCGCCTCCGCGGGGTCGGTGCGTGGCGTGCTCGCTGTTTCGGTCACGGGGCCTCCCGGTGTGCCGGATCAGGTGGGGACTTCTGCGAACTCGTCCACTCCGTGCACCGCGCGGCCGGCGACGAACGTGGCGCGCACGTCGATGTCGCCGATCTCCGAGACGGGCACGGTGGTCGGGTCGGCGTCGAGCAGCACGAGGTCGGCGAACATGCCCGCGGCGATCTGGCCGCGCTGCTGCTCCTGACCGGCCGCCCACGCCGCGTGGGTGGTGTAGGCGCGCAGCGCCTCGACGGCGTCGACCCGCTCGTCGGGGGCGAGCACGCGCCCGGCCTTGGTGGTGCGGTCGACCATCGCGCGCATCCCCAGCAGCGGCGCTCCGCTGGACACGCACGGACGGTCCGAGCTCCCGGGCACCACCAGGCCGGCGTCCAGGAAGGACCGGTGCCGGTAGAGCCAGGACTCGCGCTCCTCGCCCACCGCTCCGATCATGGTGTCGCCGATCTCGTAGAGGAACCGCGACTGCGGCACCGGGATGACACCCAGCGCGGCCATCCGGGAGAGCTGGTCGGGGCGCACCATCGCCGAGTGCTCGATGCGGTGCCGCGCGTCCGGTCGCGGAACCTCGCGCTGCGCCTGCTCGAACGCCTCCAGCGTCAGGTCGATGGCGCGATCGCCGATGGCGTGCGCGGCGACCCGCCAACCTCCCCGGTGCGCGGTGCGGATCCGCTCGCGCAGCACGTCCGGGTCGTCGCCGAGCACGCCGTGGCCGCCGTGGCCGTGGAAGGGGTCGGTGACCGCGGCGGTGCGGCTGGACAGCGCGCCGTCGGTGAAGATCTTCATCGGCCCGATGCGCAGGAAGTCGTCACCGAAACCGCTGCGCAGGCCCAGGTCCAGGCCGAAGGCGTCCGGACCGACCTCATGCAGCACCTCGTTGGCGGGCATCAGCTCCACGCGCAGCGGCAGCTCCCCCCGCTGCCGCGCCAGCTGGTACGCGGCGGCCTCAGCCGGGCTGTGCCCGATCCAGCCGCCGCCGATGCCCGCTTCGGTGACGTGCGTGAGCCCTTCGGCCGCGTAGCGCTTCGCGGCGCGGCCGATCGCCGCCACCAGCTCCTCGACCGGGTAGGGCTTGACCAGCGCGTCGACCAGTTGCTGCGCCTGCTCGGCGAGCAGACCGGTCGGCGCTCCCTCCGCGTCGTGCTCGACCACGCCGCCCTCGGGGACGCGGACCGAGCCGTCCAGAACCCCTGCCTTGGCCAGGATTTCGGTGCTGGCCACGCACATGTGGGCCGAGCGGTGCTTGAGCCACACCGGCCTGCCGCCGCCCGCCCTGTCGAGCGCGGCGCGGTCCGGGTGCCCGCCGATGGCGTAGTCGTCGTAACCGGACCCGATCACCCAACCGTCGGAGGGCAGTTCGGCGGCCTCGGCGGCGACCAGGTCGTAGAGCTCCTCGGCTGAGCGGCATCCGGAGAGGTCGAGTTCGGCGAGCGAGAGCCCGTACCAGACCATGTGGTTGTGCGAGTCGGCGAAACCGGGCGTCACGACCGCGCCGCCGCCGTCGATCACCTGCCGCGCGGGCAGGTCTGCGATCTCCTCGTCCACCCCGACGATCCGCCCGCCGAGCACTCCGATGGTGTGCGCGGTGGGGTGGTGCGGGTTCATGGTCAGCGCGCGGACGTCGCGCAGCAGCAGGTCCAGCACTTCGTTCCTCTCCTCAGCCCAGGTGGTGCGTGCGGGTCAGCGGCAGCGTTGCCGCGCGGTGCACGTCGATCTCCGCACCGTCGACCGACACCGGACCCGGTTCGCGCGGGACTTCCACGCGCGGGGTCGCGGTGTTGCGCACCATGTCCGCCCTGGTCAGCCCCCTGCTGTCGCGCACGGAGGCGTAGTTCGGGCCGCTGGGCAGGAGCGCGCGGTCGGCGGCGTCGGCGACGAACACCGTGGACAGCCTGCGGGGGGCGGCGCCGAGTCCGCCGAAGAAGGGGCGCATGACCCTCGGTTGGGTGAGCCGGGTGGATCCGGAGCCCGAGCCGCTGGCACCCCATGCGACGAACCCGGACTTGATTACCAGGTCGGGCTCGGCGCCGAACCAGGCCGGCTGCCACAGCACGATGTCGGCGAGCCTGCCCGGCAGCAGCGATCCGACCTCGTGCGCCATGCCGTGGGCGATCGCCGGGTTGAGGGTGATCTTGGCGAGGTAGCGCAGCACCCGCTCGTTGTCGGCGTGCTCGGGCCCGGCCTCGCCAGCGAGGGCGGCCTGCACGTGCGCGAGCTGCCAGGTGCGGCGGGCGGTTTCGGCGATGCGACCCATGCCCATCGAGTCGGAGTTGACGATGCTGATCGCCCCGGAGTCGTGCAGCGCGTTCTCGGCGGCGATGCCGTGCTCGCGAACCCTGCTTCCCGCGATGCTCTTGTCGCTGTCCACCATGGAGTGTCCCTTGTGGACTGTCATGGTCATCGGGAACAGCTCGGCGACCGTCGCCCGGGTCAGCGGCAGCGTCGGGGTGGTCGAGGAGGTCAGCACGTGCGGGCTGCTCACGACCTCCAGCAGGTCGGGGTGCCCGCCGCCGCCCTCGACGTGGTAGGCGTGCACCGTGCGACCTCGCGTGGCGTCGAGGGTGTCGGCGAGGAACCCGGACTCGTTGAGCGTGTCGGTGTGCAGCGCGACCGGCAGGTCCGCCTGATCGGCCACGCCCAGGCAGGTGTCCACGATGTGCGGGGTGGCGCCCCAGTCCTCGTGGATCTTGAACCCGCCTGCGCCGGACAGGACCGCCCGTTCCAGCAGGTCGTTCGACGACGACGATCCGCGCGCCAGGAACGCGACGTTGATCGGCACGTCCCGCCACGCCTCGATCATCGAGTGCAGGTTGTGGGCCGGGTTCGCGCCGACGTCCCACACCCCGCCCATGCCCATGCCCACCAGCGAGGTCACCCCGGCCGCCAGCGCGGCGGGCACCACCTCGGGGCTGGACAGGTGCACGTGCGAGTCGACCACACCGGGCGTGGCGATCAAGCCGTCACCGGTGATCATCGCGGTGTGCGAGTCGACGACCAGCTCCACGCCGTCCCCGGCCTCCGGGTTGCCCGCGCGGCCGACGCCGACGACGCGTCCTCCCTTGATCCCGATGTTGGTCTTGCGCACGCCCAGCACCGGGTCCAGCAGCAGCACTCCGAGGACCACCATGTCCAGCGCGCTGTCCCGGCCGGCCTTCGGCGCGACGAGCAGCCCGTCGCGGGCGGTCTTGGCGCAGCCGCCCAGCATCTCCTCGCCGGGCTCGGTGTCGTCGTCCTCGACGCGCACCCACAGGTCGGTGTCGGCCAGCCGCACCAGGTCACCCGTGGTCGGTCCGTACAGCGCCGCGTAGCGCTCCCGGGACAGGCTGGTCATCGTCGGCCTCCCATCGCCACGAGGACGAGTTCCTTGCGCTCCCCCGCATCCAGGCGGACCGCCGTACCCGCGGGCACCGCCAGCCGGAAACCGGCGAGCTCGGCGTCGCTGCGCACCGCCGGGTTGAGCTGGTCGAGCGGGAAGTGGGAGGAGATCCACACCGGGCGCTCACCGGTGTTGTGCAGCCACGCCGTCCGCCGCTCGCGGCCGGCGGCCAACTCGACCTCGCCGTCGGCGGCACGCACCGCACCCGGCGCGTCCGGACCGGGCGGGCCGAACGGCTGCGGCACGTGCACCAGCGAACTGCCGTGCGGGAACAGCGCCTCGACCTGGATCACCGGGACGGCGGCGGGAACCCCCGGACGGACCTGGTCGGCGGTCAGCAGCGCGCCCGCGCGCCGCACGACCTCGTCGATGTCCACGCCGTCCCAGGCGAGTTCGCAGACCACGTCGCACACGTAGGCCACGGCATCGGGTGCGCCGAGCAGCGCGCCGCGCGCCAGCCTGCGGCGGGCCAGCTCCGCGGCGGTGAACAGGTTCAGCCGCTCCTGCTCGCGGGGCGTCAAGTGCATGAGAGCACAGTCCTCTGGTCACCGGCCCAGCACAATGATGGATCCACGCCATCTGATCGCTCTAGGTTGGGCGGATGCACACTTCGCCTTACGAGCCGGTCACACCCGACGGGCCGTTGCGCAGGCTGGTGCACTCCTGCCTGGACGATCTCGACGAGCTGGTCGCGGTGTTCCTGGCGGAGCTGCGCTCGATGGAGCCCTACGCCAGCGACGCCGTGCCGTGGGCGGAGCTGCGCGAGCACGCCGAGGGGAGCATGGAGCTGCTGCTGCGGCTGGCCGGAGGACTGGCGGTGCCCGACCGGCTGGCCGACCTGTGCGAGCGCATCGGGCGCAGCCGCGCGCAGACGGGCGTCCCGCTGGAGGTGCTGCTGCACGCGGTGCGCGTCGACTTCCGGGTGCTCTGGGACGCCTTCGCGCGCCGGGTGTCCGAGGACGAGCTGCCCTCGCTGGTGCGCAGCGCCTCGCGGGTGTGGGCCGCCGTCGACCACCACACCACCCGCATCCACCTGGCCTACCTGTCGGAAGCCGCGGTGCTGGCCCGCGAGCAGGAGCACGAGCGCGCCCAGCTGGTGGCGCGGCTGCTGGTCACCGACGCCCGCGATCCGCAGGTGGTCGCGCAGGTCGCCACGGCGCTCGACGTCTCCGCCGACGCGGACTTCGCGGTGGCCGCCGCCCCGCAGCCCGCCACCCGGCCGCTGCGCGATGCGGCCGACGAGCTGTCGGCGCGGGGGATCTCGGTGCACCTGCAGGACGTCGACCGGCGGCCGGTGCTCATCGCTGAGCTGCCCGCCGGTGTCACCGCGGTGCCGCAGCGCTGGCTGCAGGAGGTCCCGTGCGGTCTCGCGCCCGTGGCGCGCACGCTGGCGGGCGTGCCTCGCGCAGTGCGCATCGCCGCCGAGCTGGCCGGAACCGGCGCGGCCGAGGCGGGCCCGCGCGCGCTGCCAGACGTCTGGTCGTCGGTGGTGGCGGGGAGGCTGGGCGAGCTGGGCGACGCGCTGGCCACCGAGGTGTTCGGCCGGATGCGCGGCATCGGCGCGGGCGAGCGCTCCCGGCTGCTGGAAACCGCAGGGGCCTACCTGCGCACCGGATCGGCCGGTGCGGTGGCCGGTGACCTGTACTGCCACCGCAACACCGTGCTCAACCGGCTACGACGCATAGACGAGCTCACCGGCTGCGATCTCACCCGTCCTGAACAAGCGGCCCTGTTCACCGTGGCGCGCGCCTGCGACCCGAGTGCGTGATCCCGGACCCATGCGCAATGTCGAACACCGTGCGGTTCACCGGTTGTCCGGCGTACTACGGTGGATGTGGACCTCTCCCGATCGCGCAAAGGATGGGACGTTGACCGCGACGCAGATCCCGGACACCACCCGAGCTGAACTCGACGCCGCGCTGCAGCGGGCCGCCGACGCCGCCGAGCCCTTCGGCGAGCAGGCCCCGGCCGAGCGCGCCCGCCAGCTGCGGGCCGTCGCCGACGCCCTGGACGCGGCGGCCGGTGAACTGATCCCGCTGGCCCTCGACGAGTCTCACCTGTCCGAGGCCCGACTGACCGGTGAGCTCAAGCGGACCACCTTCCAGCTGCGCCTGTTCGCCGACACCGTCGAGCCCGGCGACCACCTGCGGGTCACCTTCGACCGAGCCGACCCGGACTTCGCGCTGGGCCCCAAGCCGGACCTGCGGCGGATGATGCTGCCGGTGGGCCCGGTGCTGGTGTTCGCCGCCAGCAACTTCCCCTTCGCGTTCTCCGTCGCCGGTGGTGACACCGCCGCAGCGCTCGCGGCCGGCTGCCCGGTGGTCCTCAAGGGCCACCCCGGTCACCCGGAGCTGTCGTTGCGGACCGGTGAGATCGTCGCCGAGGCGCTGCGCTCGGCAGGCGCGCCGGAAGGCGCGTTCAGCGTCGTGCTCGGCTTCGACACCGGCGCGGACGCGCTGCGAGACGAGCGGATCAAGGCGGCCGCGTTCACCGGTTCGGTGCCGGCCGGGCGCGCGCTGTTCGACATCGCCAACTCGCGGCCGAAGCCGATCCCGTTCTTCGGTGAGCTCGGCAGCCTCAACCCGGTGTTCGTCGCCCCGGGTGCCGTCGCCGCGCGCGGAACCGACATCGCCAAGGGCTACGTGACCTCCTACTCCGGCAACGCCGGTCAGCTGTGCACCAAGCCCGGCCTGCTGTTCCTGCCCGCCGACCACGGCCTGGAAGGCGCGCTCGCCGAGGAGTCGGCGGGCGTGGCGGCCCACCGGCTGCTCAACGAGCGGCTGCACGAGGGCTACTGCGGTCGGCGCTCGGTGGTCACCGACGTCCCGGGAGTGCGCGTGCTGACCGACGGCGCGAGCAACTCGGCAGAGGACGGGGCAGCGCCGACGCTGCTGGCCACTGACGTGGACACCCTGCTGGCCAACCGGGACGCGCTGCTGGAGGAGGTCTTCGGCCCGCTGTCCATCGTGGTCGCCTACGCCTCGGAGGACGAGGCCCGCCGCGCGGCCGAGGCGTTCGAGGGCAACCTCACCGCGACGGTCCACGCGGAGGACTCCGACACCGACTTCGTCGCCACGCTCCTACCGCGCCTGCGGGAACGCGCCGGGCGCCTGCTGTTCAACGGCTGGCCGACCGGCGTCGCCGTCTCCCACGCCATGCATCACGGCGGCCCCTACCCGGCCACCACGGACGCCCGCTTCACCTCGGTCGGCACGGCGGCCATCGACCGCTTCCTCCGCCCGGTGACCTACCAGGACGTCCCGCCGGCCCTGCTCCCCCAGCCCCTCCAAGACCAGAACCCGTGGAACATCCCGCAGGAGGTCCACGCGAGGGACTGAGAACCACGCCGCACGGGGCGCGCCACCACCGGGCGTCCCGTGCTTCGGCGCTCAGGGGCTTCGGCGGTAGCGGGCGACCGCGACCGCGGCCGTCGGCGTCACGGGTGAGGGCAGGGCTGCGATCTTGGCTTCGAGGGCTTCGGGCGTGGTGTGCCATGCGCTGGGCCCCATGGCCACGGCTGCCAGGGCCTCGGCGTGGGTCAGTTCGAGCCGGAACTCGACCGTGCGCCGCTCCAGCGGGGTGAAGTGACCTCGGAGCTGGTCGGCGAGGCGTTCCGGCTTGGACTCGTCGACGTTGAGCAGGTCCAGGCGGTCGACCAGGCCGGTCAGGTGACCGGGGTTGGGGATCACGACGACGAGCTCACCGCCGGGGCGCAGGATCCGGCGCATCTCCGACGCGTTGCGCGGAGCGAAGACGTTGAGGACGACACCCGCCGCACCGGTGCGGATCGGCAGCGGCTGCCAGGCGTCGGCCACCGCCGCGCCCATGCGCAGGTGCGCCTTGGCCGCCCGGCGGCACGCGTACTTGGAGGCGTCCAGGGCCACGCCGATCCGGTCGCCGAGGGCGCGGGCCAGGTAGAAGCCCGTGCCGGCCCCGATGTCGACCACCGGACCGTCACCGGTGACCGCTGACGCCACCGCCTCGGCGATCGGGTCGTAGTGCCCGGCGCCCAGGAACTCGGCACGGGCGGCGACCATCTCCGCGGTGTCACCGACGACCTTGCTGCGGCCCGAGAGCAGGCTGACGTAGCCCTGCCGCGCGAAGTCGAACACGTGGTTCGACGAGCACCGCAGCGAGTTCCCGCTGCGCTCCAGGTCGAGTCCGCAGTGCGGGCAGGCCAGCACCTCCACCACCTCGTCCAGCACAGCCCAGCCTCCACACACTTCGCAGATGCGCGAT
The DNA here is from genome assembly GCF_004348445.1 of Saccharopolyspora aridisoli. GTDB lineage: Bacteria > Actinomycetota > Actinomycetes > Mycobacteriales > Pseudonocardiaceae > Saccharopolyspora > Saccharopolyspora aridisoli. The sequence goes on from NZ_SMKV01000040.1 coordinate 41,016, forward strand.
TCTAGGACCTGCTGAGGACCTGCTTGGCGGTGCGGGTCGCGGAACCCGAGCGACTCCGTGCATGTCAGGACTCGACGAGCAGTGCGGAAGGAGGCGCGGCGATGTGGCACTGGCTGAGCGCACCCGAGTACCAGGCGGCGAGGTTCGCCGTCACCCACCTGCTCGCCCTGATCTACCTGATCGGTTTCGTCTGCTTCCTGCGGCAGTTCCGCGGTCTGCTCGGCGAGCGCGGGCTGACGCCGGTCGCCCGGTTCGTCGACCGCGTGCCGTTCCGCCGGGCACCGAGCGTGTTCCACTTCCGCAGCTCCGATCGCTGGCTGGCGGGGGTGGCCTGGACCGGCATCGCCGCGAGCCTGCTCGCCCAGTTCGCCGACTTCGCTCCGGTGTGGGGCTGGATGCTCGTGTGGGCACTGCTGTGGGTGCTGTACTCGTCGATCGTCAACGTCGGCCAGGTCTGGTACGGCTTCGGCTGGGAATCGCTGCTGCTCGAAGCCGGTTTCCTGGCGGTCTTCCTGGGCCCGGCGCACGTCGCCCCGCCGGCGCCGGTGCTGTGGCTGCTGTGCTGGCTGCTGTTCCGCGTCGAGTTCGGCGCCGGGCTGATCAAGCTGCGCGGCGACTCCTGCTGGCGCGACCTCACGGCGCTGCACTACCACCACGAGACCCAACCGATGCCCGGTCCGCTGAGCCGCTGGTTCCACCTGCTGCCGCGCCCGCTGCACGAGGTGGAGGTGCTGGCCAACCACGGGACCCAGCTGGTCGTGCCGTTCCTGCTGTTCGCCCCGCAACCGGTGGCCACCGTCGCGGCGGCGACCATCGTCGTCACGCAGCTGTGGCTGATGGTGAGCGGCAACTTCGCCTGGCTGAACTTCCTGACCATCACCCTGGCGTTCGCCGCCGTCGGCGGGCCACCGGGCGCGCTCCCCGACCTGCCTGGCTGGTTCGCGGTGCTCGTGCTGGCGGTGACGGCGCTGTTCGCGGTGCTGGCGTACTGGCCGGTGCGAAACATGCTGGGGCGCGGTCAGGTCATGAACCGCAGCTTCAACCGGCTGCACCTGGGCAACACCTACGGCGCGTTCGGCAGCATCACCAGGGTGCGCTACGAGGTCGTGGTGCTCGGTGCGAGCAGCTCGGCGGGGCCGTGGTGGGAGTACGGGTTCAAGGGCAAGCCCGGCGACCCAGCGCGCAGACCTCCGCAGGTCGCGCCGTACCACCTGCGCCTGGACTGGCTGATGTGGTTCGTGGCCATCAACCCGTCCTACGGACGCGCCTGGTTGCCCCGGTTCATGGCGGCTCTGCTCCGCGGTGAAGCCCCGGTGCTGGCGCTGCTCCGCCACAACCCGTTCCCGGACGAACCGCCGAAGCTGGTCAAGGCCGACCTCTACCGCTACCGCTTCACCAGCCGCGAGGATCGCCGGGAGACCGGGCACCACTGGAACAGGACCAGGTCCTCAGACCTGGTCCCGCCTCTGTCCCTCGACGACCTCGACGAACGTTCGGACTGAACCGCCCCTCACCCCAAGGCGGCGGCTTCGAGCTCGGCGATGTCGAACTTGCGCATCTCGAACATCTTCTTCATGGCGCGCTCGGCGACCGCGGGATCCGATGAGGTGATCAGCTCCATCAGGCGCCGAGGGGTGATCTGCCAGGACAGGCCGAAGCGGTCCTTGAGCCAGCCGCACGGCTGGTACTCGCCGCCCTCCCCCAGCACCTCCCAGAGCCGGTCGATCTCCTCCTGCGATTCGCAGGTGACCTCCAGCGAGAACGCCTCGGAGAGCTTGAAGACCGGGCCGCCGTTGATCGCCACCAACTTCAGCCCGGCCAGTTCGAACTGGACCACCAGCACGCCGCCCTGCTCTCCCGGCCCGGCTTCGCCGTTGTGCAGCACGTGCACGATGCGCGAGTCCGGGAACACCGAGCAGTAGAACTTGGCGGCGTCCTCCGCCTCGCTGTCGAACCACAGGTTGGGCGTGATCTTCTGGGTGAACTCGTACATGGGTCTGTCCCTTCGCGAAGAGAACCGGTGTGAAGGGGTAGACCCGGACGAGCGCCAGGACTAATCGGTCAGAACGCCGGGCGCAACGGCATGCGCGCGTCGGTGCCGTCGAGCTTGACGCCCAGCACCTGGTGCAACTGGATGTTGTTGCGCTCAAAACCGAGCCGGCAGGCGGCCATGTACAGCCGCCACACACGCGCCCGCGCGTGACCGGCCTCGGCCACCGCGGCCGACCAGTTGCGGTCGAGGTTCTCGCACCAGTGGGCCAGCGTCAGCGCGTAGTGCTCGCGCAGGTTCTCCTCGTGGCGCACCTCGAAGCCGTTGTCGTTCATCGCCGACACCAGGGTGCCGACCGGTTCGAGCTCGCCGTCGGGGAACACGTAGCGGCCGATGAACTTGCCCGTCCGCGCCCTCTGCTGACCGTGCGGACGGGTGATGCAGTGGTTGAGCAACCGGCCACCCGGCACCAGCTTGTTCTGCAGGAACGAGAAGTAGTGCGGCAGCTGCTTGAGACCGATGTGCTCGGTCAGGCCGATGGAGCTCACGGCGTCGAACCCGGTTTCCGGCACGTCCCGGTAGTCCATGTAGCGGACCTCGGCGAGGTCGGCCAGGCCACGTTCGGCGATGGCCTTCTGCGCCCACTGCGCCTGCTGCCGCGACAGCGTGACTCCCAGCCCGCGCACCCCGTAGTGCTCGGCGGCGTGCATGACCATGCCGCCCCAGCCGCAGCCCACGTCGAGCAGCCGCTGGCCTTCGGACAGGTCGAGCTTGCGGGCCACCAGGTCGTGCTTGGTGAACTGCGCCTGCTCCAGGGTGGCGTCCTGCTCGGGGTAGACCGCGCAGGTGTAGGTCATCGACGGGCCGAGGACGTGCTCGTAGAACCGGTTGGAGACGTCGTAGTGGTACGAGATCGACTGGCTGTCGCGGTGCTTGGAGTGCCGCCAGCCGCGCGAGCGGTGCTCGACCTCCGGCACCCGGACCGGCCACCAGAACCGGTACCCGGCCAGCTTGAAGAACAGTTCACGGCGCAGGTCCGCGGGCACGTCGTTGAGCGTCACCGACGGGAACGCCGCCAGCGCGCCGTACATGTCGCCGTGCACTTCCAGCGCGCCGCTGACGTAGGCGCGGGCGAGTCCCAGTTCACCGGGCGCGTTGGCCAGGTGCGAGAGCGCCAGCGGCGAGCGGACTTCCACGCACACATCGGCCCCGGCGGCCCCGGCTCGGCTGCCGTCGAAGGCTCGGATCTCCACCGACAGGTCGCCGCCGAGAATCCGCTCGAACACCCCTGCCCATCCCATCAGAGGGTCTCCTCTCCAATTTGATGTGTCGTCTGCCGCGAGTCAGCGCTCGCGAACGCACTTCTCGTACAGCCCCGGCAATCGGTCCTTCGGGTCGTAGGTGTCCTTCAGCCGCTGGTAGGCCGGTCGGTTGTAGAGCCGCCAGAACTCGTCCTCCTCGAAGTAGGAGTCGGAGTACAGCGACTTGTGCCCGTCGAGCTCGGTCACCTTCCGCTCGATCGCGCGGTTGTGCCTGCCCGGCGCCTCGCCGGGGCGCAGCGGCACCGTCGCCCAGAACCCGACGTTGACGTAGAGGGTGTCGGGGTCCATCGGGTACAGCGACCAACCCTCGCGGTCGCGCAGCCGCACAGGGCACAGCCAGATCGGCGAGATGCCGATGTCGCGGTGGAAGAACTCCAGGAACTCCGGCAACCGCTGGACCGGGATCTCGACGTCCTGGATCACGGGTTCGTTGAGGCCCTTGCCCTGCAGCACGGCGAGCCGGTCGGTCACCGAGTGCCGCCGGTCCCAGGCGACGATCCGCCGGTAGACGTCGGAGCGCTTGTACTTCGCCGGCCAGAAGCGGCGGACCAGCGGGTGCTGCACGCCGATCGCCCGCGAGCACCAGAACCAGTCGGTGTCCCAGCGCCACAGGTAGTCGTGGATGCTCAGGTGGTCGGTGCGGCGTTGCTGCACCGACCGGTAGTAGATCTGCTCACCGGTGTAGTCGCTGGTGAACGGCGCGGAGTCCACGTAGGACCCGAGGGTGAGGTAGTGCTCGGTCGGCGTGAACACGGTCCCGTCGACGAAATCGACTCGCTCGCCGTCGAATTCACCGTTCGCGCAGATCCTGGTGATCGCCTCGGTGCACTCGGCGGCGGAGGCGAACGGGATGTGGCGGAGCTTGACGTAGGGCTTGACCTCCTCCAGCTCGATCTCCAACCGCAGCGCGTAGCCCAGCGTGCCGTAGGAGTTGGGAAATCCCCGGAACAGATCCGCGTGCTCGTTGTCCGGTCGCGCCACCACCACCGAACCGTCTCCGGTGAGGATTTCCACCTCGCGCACCGACTCGTGCGGCAACCCGTTGCGGTAGGAGGTCGACTCGATTCCCAGCCCGGCAACCGCGCCGCCCAGCGTGATGGTCTTGAGCTGCGGCACCACCTTCGGGATGTGCCCGGTGGGCAGCAGCGCGTCCACGACCTGCTCGTAGGTCGCCATGCCCTGGACCTGCGCGGTTCCGGCTTCGGCATCGACGTCGAAGACCTTGGTGAACCGGCCGACGTCGAGCCCCTGGGAGTCAGAGGGAGCGCGGAACCGGAAGAGGTTCGAGGTGGGTTTGGCGAGCCGGACCGGTGCACCGGTCGGCAGTTGTGCGTATTGCGCGACCAGCTCGGCCACGTCGTCGGAATGCTCGCCGCTCATCGGCGTTACCCGATCCGCCATACCACGACCGTAATGCCGGATCCGGTCTCAAGCACCCTTCAAACAGGGCTCCGCACCCTCCCGCAAGCCGACGAACAGCCCAAAACCCGCTCGCGAAGGGCGGTTCCGCGATCTTCGGTGTCCCCAAAAGCGCAGGTTGGAGCTACGAGCGGGGCGTCGCCCCACACACTTGCGTGATACATGCAAGTTCAGCGATATCTCGATCACATCCGCTGCGCTCGGAAGTCGTGCGGCCTGAGGCTCCACCGCGCGGCGGAGGCCCATTGCTGCGAGCGGGCGATACCCACCCGCACAGCCGAGCCGCAGGAGTGGTCGCCTCAGCCCGTTCAGGGATGCGGCCTGCTCAGGAATGTGGCGCAGCCGCTGCCCCAGGTGTGGAACTCACTGTGTCGTTCCTCCGTGCTCCTCTGCCCTTCGGGGTGGACGCCGCGACGCCGAGTCCACCCCGGGCAAGCGCCAGGCATCACCAGTGGCGCCAGGCCCAGAGGACAGCTGCGCTCTCCCGTTCGGGTGTTTCCGCCCGCACCGCCGAGCAGGATGAGCTCGGCAACAGCACAGCGCCTAGCGGCGCTTGAGGGCCCACGCGCGCAAGCCCCGGAAGCTCTGCACCTTCGTGGGCCCCACCGAGATGAGCTTGTAGCCCTCGTGGCCGCGCAGCGCGGCGGCCATCTCGCGGTCGATGAGCACCGAGGCGGGACGGGCGACCGAGGTCAAGCGGCTGGCGATGTTCACCGTCGAGCCGTAGACGTCGCCGAAGCGCGCCAGCACCGGTCCCCGCGCAAGGGCGATCCGCAGCGGCGGCAGCAGGTCGTTCTCGGCGATCTCCTCGTTGAGGGTCAGCGCGATCTCCGCGCCCTCCTGCGGGCTGTCGGCCACGAACAGGACCTCGTCGCCGACGGTCTTGATGACGCGGCCGTGGTTCTGGGCGACCACACCGCCCGCCAGCGACTCGAAACCGTCGATCAGGCGGGTCAGCTCCAGCTCGGTGAAGTCGCGGATCAACCGCGTGTAGCCGACCAGGTCGGCGAACCCCACGACCTGCACGCGCTCGTCGATGCCGGGATCGCGCTCGTCGAGCTCGCGGGCCACGGTGGCGGCCAGGTGCCGCCGCCACACGTAGTCCTGCATCTTCTCCATGACCGGCACGATCGCCGCCGCCACCTCGGTGGTGGTGTCCACATCGGTGGCGAAGCTCTGCCCCAGCAGCGACTTGAACAGCCCCGTCTGCCACTCGGCCAGCCGCGACATGGTTTGCGCGAGCGAACGCGCCACCGCGGATTCGAGCTCGTCGGGGATCACGTCCGCCGACACCAGCGACACCAGAGCGCGCAGCGCCGCGACGTCAGCGTCGGTGAAGATCACCTCGTCCGAGTCGACGTGCGCGAAGCCCATCGCCTGCCACAGCTGTTCGGCGCGTTCCAGGGGAACGCCGGACACCTCGGCGATCTCGCCCTTGGTGTACTGGGGCGGCGAACCGAGGAGGATCTCCTCGATTCGCCGAATCCGGTCATCGCGACGTTCGGACAACGAGCACGTCGCAATCAGCTCGTCGGGACACCTCGGACGGGACCGAACCGAGTATGCGCCCCTTGAGGGTGTTGAGCCCTCGGCTACCCACGACCAGCAGGTCGGCTCCGTGCTTGTCGGCCGCGCCCAGCAGCACCGAGACCGGCTCGCCGACGGTGGCGACGGTCTCGACATCGGTCGCACCGGCCTTGCGGGCGGTGTCCGATGCCGTCTGCACCGTGTCGTGGGCCGGAGCCGAACCCATGACCTGGAACGCCTCGTCGCCGAGCTGATCGGCGGCCCGTTCCAGCTCCTTCGGGTCGGTCGGGTAGTAGGCGCAGACGATCACCAGCCGTGCCGACGAGGCGCTGGCGACCTCGGCGGCCCGGCCGACCGCGCGCAGCGAAGGCGCGGAGCCGTCCGTTCCCACGACGACGGTGCGATAACTGGACATCGCTCTCCCACTTCCTTTGGGGCCGGCATTTCGACGCTCCGGGTGAGAACACTAACGATCGAGGACGGCCGCAGTCACGGCCCGTGCGCGGAGCCCTCCACCAGTGCCCCACGCCATGGTGACCGACCAGGCCTGTTGTGCCGTTCGACAACCGTCTCCCGGAACTGTCGTCCAACAGCACAGCGCGACAACTCGATCAAGCGGCGTACGTTTCGCCGCAACCTGTGGTTCGAACAATGGAGTCGACGTGCCAGCACCTAGCCTGCAACCCGGGCGGGGAATATTTCGCCGCAAGCCCATCGAGACCATCACCTCGGACGCCGAGGAAACAGGTCTGAGCAAGTCCCTGGGCTTGTGGCAGCTCACGGCCATCGGCGTCGGCGGCATCATCGGCGCCGGGATCTTCTCGCTGGCCGGCGCGGTCGCCAACGAGAAGGCCGGGCCCGCCGTGCTGATCTCGTTCCTGATCGCCGGCATCGCCAGCGCCGCCGCAGCGTTCTCCTACGCCGAGTTCGCGGGCATGATCCCCAAGGCGGGCTCGGCCTACACCTACGGCTACGCCGTGCTCGGTGAGGTCGTCGGCTGGCTGATCGGCTGGGACCTGCTGCTGGAGTACACCGCGATCGTGGCAGTGGTGGCCATCAGCATCTCCGGGTACTTCAACGAAGTGGTCGGCTACCTCGGCATCGACCTCCCTGTGTGGATGCTCGGAGCACCGGGCACCGAGGAGGAGGGCGTCGCGCCCGGCAGCTACAAGATCAACCTCTTCGCCGTGCTGCTGTGCCTGTTCATCGCCTTCATGCTGAACCTGGGCATGAAGAGCGCCGCGCGGTTCGAGACCTTCCTGGTGTACCTGAAGGTCGCCGTGGTGCTGCTGGTCATCGGCGTCGGCGCCTTCTACGTCAACACCGGCAACTACACGCCGTTCTTCCCCTTCGGCGCGAGCGGGGCCATCACCGGTGCCGCGACGGTGTTCTTCGCTGTTTTCGGCTACGACGCCATGAGCACCGCTGCCGAGGAGTCCGAAGAGGCCCGGAAGCACATGCCCAAGGCGATCCTGTACTCGCTGGGCATCTCGATGGTGCTGTACGTGCTGGCCTGCCTGGTGCTGACCGGGATGATCCCGTTCGAGCAGATCAAGGGCGAGAGCGCGTTCGCCTCCGCCTTCACCGACGTCGGCCTGCCGATGCTCGGCGCGATCATCGGCGTGGGCGCGATCCTGGGCATCCTCACCGTGATGTTCACCTTCATGCTCGGCGTGACGCGCGTCGGCTACTCCATGAGCCGCGACGGCTTGCTGCCCGCGTGGTTCAGCAAGACCCACCCGGTGCGCAAGGTGCCCACCCGGTTCACCTGGCTGATCGGCATCGCCTCGGCGGTCATCGCCGGTCTGCTGCCCATCGGTGAGGCCGCGGAGCTGACCAACATCGGCATCCTGCTGGCGTTCGTGATCGTGTGCGCCGCGGTGATCGTGCTCCGCCACAAGCGCCCCGACCTGCCCCGCGAGTTCAAGACACCGGGCATGCCGGTGGTTCCTGCCATCGGCATCGCCTTCTCGATCTGGCTGGTGACGTTCCTGGCGTGGGAGACCTGGCTGCGGTTCGCAGGCTGGTTCGCCATCGGCCTGGTCATCTACTTCGCCTACGGCTACCGGAAGTCGAAGATGAACGCCTGATCGCGAGCACCGGGCCGGCGCGCGTTGCGCCGGCCCGGTGTTGATCGGTTGAGCTCATGTCTGCTGCGTCTCAGCGTGCACTGGATCACAGCGTTATCGGGTGCCGTATGCCTAGGGTTTTCGCTGGCGCCACCGGGGTTTTTCACGGTGCTGCCAGCAGTACGACCGGGCCTCGATGCTGAGGGGTGCTTTGTGACGCGCGTTCGCGAACTGAGCCCGTACGTGGAGCTGCACCGCGCGCAATGGCGGGAGCTGCGCGATTCGCTCCCCCTCCCGCTGAGCGAAGACGAACTGGTCGCGCTGCGCGGCCTCGGCGAACCGGTCGACCTCGACGAGGTCGCCGACGTCTACCTGCCGCTGTCCCGCCTGATCAGCCTGCAGGTCGCTGCCCGGCAGCGGCTGCACGAGAGCACCACGACGTTCCTCGGCGAGGACACCCACGGCACCAAGGTGCCCTTCGTCATCGGCCTGGCGGGCAGCGTCGCGGTCGGCAAGTCCACCACCGCCCGCATCCTGCGCACCCTGCTCGCCCGCTGGCCCGACCACCCGCGCGTGGACCTGGTGACCACCGACGGGTTCCTGCACTCGAAGACCGAGCTGGTCCGGCGAGGGCTGATGCACCGCAAGGGCTTCCCGGAGAGCTACGACCGGCGGGCGCTGCTGCGCTTCGTCACCGAGGTCAAGTCCGGGGCTCCCGAGGTCTCCGCCCCGGTGTACTCGCACGTCGCCTACGACATCCTGCCCGATGAGCGGCACGTGGTGCGCCAACCCGACATCCTCATCGTCGAGGGGCTCAACGTCCTGCAACCGGGTCCCAGCCTCACCGTCTCGGACCTGTTCGACTTCTCGATCTACGTCGACGCCCGCACCGAGCACATCGCCCGCTGGTACACCGACCGGTTCCTGGCGCTGCGCAGCACGGCCTTCGCCGACCCGAAGTCGCACTTCCACCACTTCGCCGAACTGACCGACTCCGAGGCGCGCGCCGAGGCCGACCACCTCTGGCGCACCATCAACGAGCCCAACCTGGTGGACAACATCCTGCCCACC
>NZ_SMKV01000041.1 GCF_004348445.1 Saccharopolyspora aridisoli
GGGTGTGGTGGCGGAGGGGGTGGGAGCGTGCGACGAGGTGGCGGATCTCGGGGAGGTCCGCGACTTGGCCGGCCGCTCTGGCCTGGGTGAGGAGGTTCCCGGTTGCCGTGGCTTCGACCGGGCCTGCCACGACCGGGATTCCCAGGGCATCGGCTGTGAACTGGCAGAGCAGTTCGTTGCGGGCGCCGCCGCCGACCAGGTGGACGACGTCGACGTCACGGCCGGAGAGCTCGGCGGCCTCGCGGATGGCGCGGCGGTGGGCCAGCGCGAGGCTTTCGAGGATGCAGCGGACCAAGGCGCCTCGCGTTCCCGGAACCGGCTGATCGGTCTCGCGGCAGGACTCGGCGATGCGGGCCGGCATGTCGCCGGGCGCCAGGAAACGGGTGTCCTCGGCGTCGACGACCGCGGTCAGCGGTTCCGCGCGCGCCGCATCGGCGAGCAGGCCGGGCAGGTCTTCCGACGTCAGCCCCCAGGTGCGGAGGCTCTCCTGGAGCAGCCACAGGCCCATGATGTTGCGCAGGAAGCGGACCGTGCCGTCGATGCCGAGCTCGTTGGTGAAGTTCGCACGGCGGGCCTGGTCGGTGAGAACCGGGGCGGGCAGCTCCAGTCCGGTCAGCGACCAGGTGCCGGTGCACACGTAGGCGAAGTTCGGGGACCGGGCGGGGACCCCGACCACCGCCGAGGCGGTGTCGTGCGAACCGACCGCCACCACCGACGTGCCGGTCGAACCCGTTTCCCCGGCCACCGACGGCAGCAGCTCGCCGACGACGTCGCCCGGTCTGCGCAGCGCGGGCAGAAGCGACGGGTCGATGCCCGCGGCCCGCGCCAGCTCCGGTGACCACTCGTGCGTCCGCGCGTCCAGCAGACCGGTGGTGGAGGCGTTGGTCAACTCCGCTCCCACCTGCCCGGTCAGCCAGTACCCGATCAGGTCCGGGATCAGCAGCAGCACTTCCGCCACCTCCAGCGCCGCGCCCTTCGACGCGGCGAGCTGGAAGATCGTGTTGAACGGGAGGAACTGCAAACCGTTGCGGGCGAACAACTCCGGAGCGCCGACCGAGTCCACGAAGGACTCCGCGACCGAATCGGTCCGCGAGTCCCGGTAGTGGAACGGCTCGCCCAGCAGCGCACCCGAGGAGTCCAGCAGCCCGTAGTCGACCGCCCAGGAATCCACCCCGACCGACACCGGCCCACCGGCCTTGCGCAGACCGGCGAGCACTTCGCGGAACAACCCGACCGCGTCCCAGTGCAACCCGTCCGGCAGCGGTACCGGGCCGTTGGCGAACCGGTGCAGCTCCGTGGTCTCCAGCCGCCCGGCGGTGAGCCGCCCGAGGACGACCCGCCCGCTGGAAGCGCCCAGATCCACCGCCGCGAAGGTCGGCGACCCCATCGTCATCCGCGCACTCCCTCAGCGCAGGAACGCCGCGGCGACACCCGCGTCGACCGGCACGTGCAGTCCCGTGGTGTGCGTGAGATCCCCGCCCACCAGCGCGAACACCGCAGCCGCCACGTGCTCGGGCAGCACCTCGCGCTTGAGGATGGTGCGCTGCGCGTAGAACTCGCCGAGCTCGTCCTCCTCCACGCCGTAGACCTTCGCCCGCTGCGCGCCCCAACCACCGGCGAAGATGCCCGACCCGCGCACCACGCCGTCGGGGTTGACGCCGTTGACGCGGATTCCGTGCTCACCCAGCTCCGCGGCCAGCAGCCGCACCTGGTGCGCCTGATCGGCCTTCGTCGCGCCGTAGGCGACGTTGTTCGGGCCCGCGAACACCGAGTTCTTGCTGGCGATGTAGACGATGTCGCCGCCCATGCCCTGCGCGATCATCACGCGCGCCGCCTCCCGCGAGGCCAGGAACGAGCCGCGCGCCATCACGTCGTGCTGCAGGTCCCAGTCGGCGACCGTGGTGTCCAGAAGCGGCTTCGAGATCGACAGTCCCGCGTTGTTGACCACCAGGTCCACGCCGCCGAAGGCCAGCGCCGCGGCCCGGAAAGCCGCCGCGATCTGCTCCTCGTCGGTGACGTCGACGCGCACCGCGACGGCCTTGTCCGGTCCGCCGAGCTCGTCGGCCAGCGCCTGGGCGTTGTCGAGGTCGAGATCGGCCAGCACCACGCACGCGCCCTCGGCCGAGAGCCGTTGCGCGGTGGCCTTCCCGATCCCCGAGCCCGCCCCGGTGACCAGCGCGACGCGGGTCGCCAACGGCTTGGGCCGGGGCATCCGGGCGAGCTTGGCCTCCTCCAGCGCCCAGTACTCGATGCGGAACTTCTCCGCCTCGTCGATCGGCTGGTAGGTGGAGATCGACTCCGCGCCGCGCATCACGTTGATCGCGTTGCGGTAGAACTCGGCGGCCACGCGCGCGGTCTGCGCGTCCTTGCCGAAGGAGAACATGCCGATCCCCGGCACCAGCACGATCGCCGGGTCCGCACCGCGCATCGCAGGAGAGTCGGGTTCGGCGAACCGGTCGTAGTAGGCGCGGTAGTCCTCCCGGTAGGTCTCGTGGAGCTCCGCCAGCCGGGCCACCACCTCGTCGAACTCGGCGTCGGGCCCCAGGTCGAGCACCAGCGGGCGGACCTTGGTGCGCAGGAAGTGGTCCGGGCAGGAGGTGCCCAGCGCCGCCAGGCGCGGGTGGTTCTCGCGCGCCAAGAACTCCAGCACCTCCGGCGCGTCGTCGAAGTGCCCGACCTGCGGGTGGTCGGTGGAGGCCAGACCGCGGATCACCGGCGCCAGCTCGGACGCGCGCCGCCTGCGCTGCTCCTCCGGCAGCGGCTCGAAGCCCTCGATCACCGGCCCGAACGGCTCCGGTTTGCCGCGTTCGGCGATGAACCTCTCCGCGGTGCGGATGATGTGCAGCGAGTTGCGCGCGCACTCCTCGCTGGTCGCGCCCCACGCGGTGATCCCGTGACCGCCCAGCACCACGCCGATGGCACGCGGGTTCGCCTCCTTGATCGCGGCGATGTCCAAGCCGAGCTGGAAACCGGGTCGCCGCCAGGGAACCCACGCGACCAGGTCGCCGAAGCACTCCGCGGTCAGCGCCTGCCCATCGGTTGCGGTGGCCAGCGCGATGCCGGCGTCGGGGTGCAGGTGGTCGATGTGGGCTGCCTCGACCAATCCGTGCATGGCGGTGTCGATCGACGGTACCGCGCCGCCCTTTCCGTGCAGGCAGTGGTCGAAGGCGCCGACCACCTCGTCCTCGCGGTCCACGCCCGGGTAGACGTCGACCAGCGCCCGCAGCCGGTCCAACCGCAACACCGCCAGCCCCGACTCGGTCAGCGTCCCCAGATCACCACCGGAACCCTTGACCCACATCAGCGGAACCGGCCTGCCGGTCACCGGGTCCGTCTCCTCGTCCTTGGCCGAGGCGTTGCCCCCGGCGTAGTTGGTGTTGCGGGGGTCCGCGCCCAGTTCGTGCGAACGCGCAAGCAGCGCAGCCACTTCGGGATGCGTCGAGCTCATGTCAAACCTCTCCGTGCTCTGCGGAACGGGAACCTCTCAGGCACCCCAACCCGCGGGGGTGCCGTCCTTGCGACCGGCGACGATCTTCTCCGCGTAGCCGGAGCGGTGGTAGGCGGCGATCGGGTCGGGGTCGATGCCCATGTCCGCGCGGACTTCGGCCAGCAGCGGGCGGACGTCGGTGTTGTAGGCGTCCATCAGCACCGCGTTGGCGCCGAGGACGTCGCCCTCGCGCTGCGCCCCGGCCAGGGCGTCGCCGTCCACCAGCAGGGCCTTCGCGGTGGCCTCCTGGACGTTGAGCACCGAGCGGATCAGCGCGGGGATCTTCGGCTCCAGGTTGTGGCACTGGTCGAGCATGAACGCGACGTTCGCCGATTCCTCCAGGGCACCGGCGCGCACGATCTCGTGCATGATCCGGAACAGCTGGAACGGGTCCGCGGCACCGACCATCAGGTCGTCGTCGGCGTAGAAGCGGCTGTTGAAGTGGAATCCGCCCAGCCGCCCGCGCCCGAGCAGGAACGCCACGATGAACTCGATGTTGGTGCCGGGCGCGTGATGCCCGGTGTCGACCAGCACCTGCGCGCGCTCGCCCAGGTCCAGGCAGTGGGCGTAGGAGGTTCCCCAGTCAGGGAGGTCGGTGGCGTAGAACGCGGGCTCGAAGAACTTGTACTCCAGCAGCATCCGCTGGTCCTGCCCCAACCGGTCGTAGGCCACGCGCAGGGCCTCCGACAGGCGCTGCTGGCGCTCAGCGAGGGAGTCCTGCCCGGGGTAGTTGAGCCCGTCGGCGAACCACAGGCTCAGCGCGTCGGAACCCGTGGCGTCCATGATGTCGACGCACTCCAGCAGATGTGCCTGCGCCTTCCGGCGAACCGCCGGGTCGGGGTTGCAGATGCTGCCGAGCTTGTACTCGTCCTCCTGGAAGGTGTTCGGGTTGATCGCGCCCAGCGTCAACCCCAGGGATTCGGCGTGCGCGCCCAGCGCGGCGTAGTCGTCGACCCGGTCCCAGGGGATGTGCAGCGCGACGCTGGGGGCGATGCCGGTGAAGGCGTGCACCTGGGCGGCGTCGTCGAGCTTCTCGAACGGGTCGCGCGGAATGCCCTCCTGCGAGAAGGTCTTGAACCGCGTCCCGGAGTTCCCGTAGGCCCAGGAGGGGGTTTCGATCCGCTGCTCGGTCAGCGCCGCCTTGACGGTCTTGCGGTCGGCCATCGTCGCTCCAGTGCGCATCAGCCATGCTTGAAACGTTTTAATCAGTATTCACGGTATGCCGCGCACCTGGCGGACGTCAAATCTCTCGAAGAAGTTTTGCGCGAGCTGCACTCGTCCGTTCGGACGCTTGACGGGTGTGGGGGCGCTCTCTAGTGTGCTCGCAACATAAAACGTTTCAACGCCGTCCGCGACCCGGGTGCGGACGACGTCGATGAGCTGCATGAAGGACAACGATGACTTCATCCGCAGGCGTCCAGCAGAGCGAGCACGCCTCGTCAGGACAGCACTGGAAATGGTCGTTCGTAGCGGCGATGGCCAGCTACATCGACGCGGGCTCCATCGTCGCCGGCTCCGTCGCGCTGAGCGTGTGGGTTCAGGCGTACGGGCTCACCGACAGCACCGTCGGCCTGCTCGGCGCGCTGAGCTCCAACGCCATCTCGGCAGGCGTGGGCGCGCTCGTCGGTGGCTACATCTGCGACCGGTACGGGCGCAAGAAGATCTACGCCTACGACCTGCTGCTGTACATGTTCGGCACGCTCTGGCTGATCTTCGCCGTCGACACCTGGATGCTGTTCGTCGGGTACATCCTGGTCGGTCTCGCCGTCGGCGCTGACATCCCGGCCTCGTGGAGCTTGATCACCGAGTTCTCCCCGGCCCGCAAGCGCGGCAAGCTCGGCGGTCTGTCGCAAGTCCTGTGGTCGTTGGGGCCGATCGTGACCCTGGCGCTGGGACTCGCGCTGCAACCGCTCGGAATGCTCGGCATGCGCCTCCTCTTCGCGAGCCTGTTCGTCGCCGCGCTGATCACCTGGTGGATGCGCCACGGCATCGGCGAATCCGCGCGCTGGGAGCAGGAAACCACCGACACCGGCCCGGTGAAGTGGAGTGCCGCGCTGCGTCCGCTGCTCACCGGCAAGGGCCTGCGGCTGTCGCTGATGCTCATCGGCATGTACGGCATCTGGAACCTCTTCGCCGGCACCAACGGCTTCTACACCCCGTACCTGCTCAAGGCGTTCGGCAGCCAGAGCGACGCCGCCAGCGTCGGCCTCCAGTGCCTGTACTTCCTGCTGGTCGCGGTGTTCACCGTGCTGGTGTTCATGCCGTTCAACGACCGGTTCAACAGGCGGTTGATGCTGGCGCTGTCCACCGTGATCCAGGCGGGCGGCATGCTGCTGCTGGCCGTGCTGCCGCTGAACTTCGGCACCGCGCTCGGCTACATCGTGGCGATCGGCATCGGCGGCGGTTTCGGGGCCCAGCACTTCTTCCAGATCTGGTCCGGTGAGCTCTTCCCGACCAAGCTGCGCAGCACCGCGCAGGGCCTGATGTTCGCCGTCGTGCGCATCGGTCTCGGGTTCTGGAGCTTCTTCGTCCCGATCATCACGGCTACCGGGTTCCAGACGCTGGCCTACATCCTGACCGCGTTCATCGTGATCAGCGGTGTCATCGGCGTCATCTGGGGCCCGAAGACCGAAGGGCTGACGCTGGAGGAGATCGAGCAGGAGCAGGGATGGGCCAAGTGATGCAGCGCATCTGCTTCGTCCTGCACGTCAAACCCGACCGCGTCGGCGAGTACCGGCAACGGCACCGCGCGGTGTGGCCGGAGATGCGCCAGGCGCTGCACGACACCGGCTGGCGCAACTACTCGCTGTTCCTGCGGCCCGACGGAACCCTCATCGGCTACCTGGAGTGCGAGGACTTCGAGGCGTCCCGCGCGGCCATGGCGGAGAAGGGCGTCAACACCCGCTGGCAGGCGCAGATGGGCGACCTCTTCGACGGGACCATCGCGCCCGACGAGGCGATGCGGCCCATCGAAGAGGTCTTCCACCTCGACTAGATGGTGAACGCGAGGTGCTTGACGAGTTGCTCGCCGAGCACCTCGTCTCCGTCGAAGGAGACCGAGGGCCTGGCCTCCTCGGGATCGACGCGGCCGCCGCAGAGCCGGGTGAACACGCCCAGCGGCAGCGTGATGCGGACCGCGGCCTCCCCGGGCAGCGACTCGACGACCTCCGCCCGGCCGTCCACCACGACGTGCAGGGCGCGGGAGCCGAGGTCGAAGGTGACGCTGGAGCCGTCCGGTGCGCCACCGCGCTTGCCGACGACGAAGCCCAAGGCCGTGGTGATCTCGTCGATCGACAGCTCCGCGCACGCGCCCTGCTCGCCACCGGGCAGGCCGACGGCGTCGCGGATGTCCTGCTCGTGCATCCAGCAGTCGAACACCCGGATCCGCATGAACCGCGCGTAGGTGGACTCACCGGCGGGAGTCCTTGCCGGTGCGTGGAACTCCTCGTCCGGCATCGCTCGCAGCGACGCCAGCCGCGCGGCGGTGACCTCCCGGAACTTCGCCAGCACGGCCTCGTGGGGCTGCGACCGGAAGTGCGCCACGTAGCGCTCGTTGCGGGCACCGATGTCGTTGTGCACGTGCGGCAACGACTCGACGTCCCCGCCGACGTCCGGGGTCGGCTCCCCGCTGAGCATCAGCTCGGTGCCGATGAGGTGCGCGGCGACGTCCCGCACCCGCCAGCCCGGCAGGGGCGTGTCCTTCTCCCACTGCGCGTCGTCTAGCCCGGTCAGCACCCGGTCCAGCGCGTCCCACTCGGCGGCGAGCGCTTCCACGATCCGTTCCTTGTCCAGCACGCTCCGACACAAGCACCCCGCGCCCGTGGGGTCAACCGGGTTCGGTGAGGCAGACTCCGGGGCATGCGTTCGGGTGTGCAGCGCGGAGCGATCGCCGTGGTCCAGGTCTTCGGGCTGGCCGTGTGGTTCTCCGTGTCCGCCGTGGTTCCCACGCTCCGCCAGGAGTGGGGGATCAGCGCCGCGGCAGCGGTGTGGCTGACCGGATCGGTGCAGCTCGGGTTCGTCGCAGGTGCCGTCGGGTCGTCGCTGCTGAACCTCGCCGACCGGATCCGCCCGCACCTGTTGCTGGCCGTCAGCGCGGCGCTCGCCGCCGGGTGGACGTTGCTGCTCGCGGGCCTGGTCGACGGCATGGCCGCGGCGATCCCGCTGCGGTTCCTGACCGGCATGTGCCTGGCCGGGGTGTACCCGGTCGGGATGAAGCTGATGGCATCCTGGGCGCCGAGCCGGGGACGTGGGCTGGCGATGGGACTGCTGATCGCGGCGCTGACCACCGGCTCGTCGCTGCCGCACCTCATCGGCGGCCTCGGGTCGCTGCCGTGGCGCGCGGTGCTGGTCGCCGCCGCCTGCACCGGGCTGCTCGGGGCGCTGGTGGCGGTGACCGCCGTGCGGCCCGGACCGCACCTCGCGGCCTCGGCGGCGGTGCACAACCCTCGCTACGCGCTGACGATGTTCACCGAGCGCGGACCCCGGCTGGCCAACCTCGGCTACTTCGGGCACATGTGGGAGCTCTACGCGCTGTGGACGTGGATCCCGACGTTCCTGCTGGCCAGCGAGGCGGGCAGGGACCTGCCTTCCTCGACCGGGATCACGGTGTTCGTCACCATCGGCATCGCCGGTGCCATCGGCTGCCTGCTCGGCGGTTGGGGAGCCGACCGCTACGGGCGTTCCCCGGCGGCGGTGGCCGCGCTGGTGATCAGCGGTGCGTGCTGCGTCCTCTCGCCGCTGGCCTTCGACGCCGGGCCTGCCGTGCTGGTGGCGTTCTGCGTGGTGTGGGGCGCAGCGGTGATCGCCGACTCGGGCGTGTTCTCCACGTCGCTGAGCGAGGCCGCCGACCCGCGCTTCGTGGGCACCGCGCTGACCGCGCAGACCGCGATCGGATTCGCCCTGACCGTGGTCAGCATCCAGCTGGTCCCCCTGCTGGCCGACGCCGTGGGCTGGCGGTTCGCGTTCCTGATGCTGGCGCCGGGACCGTTCATCGGGGCGATCGCGATGGGCAGGCTGGGCTCGCGCCGGGCGCGGTGAGTGGAACCGCGCCGCTCGCGCTGGTAATCACGGGGTAGTCCGGCAGATCTACGGAGGCGTGATGAGCGACGTGTGGCCCAACGGCAAACCCCAGGTCGGCGAGACCGCCGAGCTGTCCCGCACCATCGGACCGACCGACATCCGCTTGTTCACCCAGATCAGCGGCGACCGCAACCCGCTGCACTACGACGTCGAGGCGGCCGAGTCCTCGCAGTTCGGCGAGATCGTGGTGCAGGGCGGGGTGACCAGCGCGGTGCTCAACGCCGTTGTGGCCGAGAAGCTGCCCGGACCGGGAACGGTGTTCCTCAACGTGAATTGGAACTTCACCGCGCCGGTCCGGCCGGGCGACACCATCACCGGCCGCGTGCAGGTCGACGAGGTCCGCGACGACAAGCCCATCACGAAGCTGACCACCACCGTCAACCGCGACGACGGCACGACCGTGCTGGAGGGAACGGCGGTCTGCTTCACCATGGCCATGCCCGGTTCGGGCGGTTAGCGTGGTGAACGGCTCACCGAAACGCCCTGCGCAGCCCTTCTCCTTCGACGACGACCTGCAGCAGGAGTGGCGCTGGAGCGAGCGGTACCCGCGCCAGCCGGAGATCCTGGCCTACCTCGACCACGTCGCCGACCGCTTCGACCTGCGCCGCGACATCCGGTTGGGCACCCGGGTCACCGCGGCGTCCTTCGACGACGGCTGGACGGTGCGCACCGAGCGGGGGGACGAGCTTTCGGCGCGGTTCCTGATCGGCGCGGTCGGGTGCCTGTCGTCGGCGAACGTGCCAGAACTCCCCGGCCTCGACGCCTTCTCCGGAGATCGGTACCACACGGGTCGGTGGCCGCACGAGGAGGTGGACTTCACCGGCAAGCGGGTCGGTGTCATCGGCACCGGGTCGACCGGCATCCAGGCGATCCCGGTCATCGCCGAGCAGGCCGCGCACCTGACGGTGTTCCAGCGGACGCCGAACTTCAGCGTCCCTGCGCGGAACGCGCCGTTGGACGAGAGGTTCCAGGCCGCGGTGCGCGCTGAGTACGCCGAGATCCGCGCGCTGCAACGGGAGACCAGCAACGGACACCCGTTCCGCATCTCGTCGCGCAACGCCGTGGACACCCCGCCGGACCAGCGGCGGGAGGTCTACGAGGCGGCCTGGCGGCGCGGTGGCCTGCGCTTCCGCGCGGCCTTCAACGACCTGCTGAGCAGCGAGGACGCCAACGACACGGCTGCGGAGTTCATCCGGGAGAAGATCCGGGAGATCGTGCGCGATCCGGAGGTCGCGGAGCGGCTGCTGCCGCACGACCACCCGTTCGCCGCCAAGCGCCCACCCATCGACACCGGGTACTTCGAGACCTACAACCGCGACGACGTCACGCTCGTCGACGTCCGCGAGACGCCGATCGTCGAGGTCACCAGGCGCGGGCTGCGCACCACGGAGGTCGAACACCCGCTGGACGCGCTGGTGTTCGCCACCGGCTTCGACGCGATGACGGGGCCGATGCTCGGCATCGACGTCCGCGGCACGAACGGCACCCTCGCGGAGAAGTGGCGGGACGGTCCGCGTAGCTACCTGGGCCTCCAGGTGGCCGGGTTCCCGAACCTGTTCATCATCACCGGGCCGGGCAGCCCGTCGGTGCTGACCAACATGCCGACCTCGATCGAGCAGCACGTCGACTGGATCGCGCGCTGCCTGGGAGATCTGCGTGACGACGGGTTCGAGCGCATCGAGGCCACCGAGGAGGCCGAGCGGGCCTGGGGCGAGGAGGTCCAGGCCGCGGCGAACCGGACGCTGCTCCCGCAGGCGAAGAGCTCCTGGTACCTCGGCGCCAACGTCCCTGGCAAACCCCGGGTCTTCATGCCCTACGCCGGCGGTCTCGCCCACTACGCGGCCCTCTGCGACGAAGCGGCCGCCCACGACTACGCGGGCTTCCACCGCTCCTGACCCCACCCGCTCCGGTTCGCGGTGCTGGGCCGGGGACAGGTCTGGTCCGAACTGACCCGGCGGTTCATGGACGGTTCGGGCCGGAACTGCCCGGTGCTGACGGAACTGCGACAACGTCACCCCCGCGTGCGCGCGCTCAGGTTCGGGACGTTCGTCGTGGTGTCGTCGGGACATCCGCCGAGGCGGTGGTGGGTCATCGCACCGACCTGTTGCGCCCTCAGCGGCTGCACCAGGCCAGGCAGGACCACGCCGACGGCCGCATCGACGCCCCCGAGCTGCGCGGCATCGAGGTCGGAGCGATCCGCGAGGTCGTGCAGGCGCAGCGCGAGGTCGGCCTGGAATCGCCCACCGACCGGCGATTTCCGCCGCGCCTGCTGGCACCAGGACTTCATCCTGCAGCTCGACGACACCAGCCTGGCCTACCTCAACGACGAGAAGCAGCGAGCGGTCATCGCCGAGTGCGGCGAGGACGCCGAGCACCAGCACCTGCGCTACATCGAGCAGATCAACGCCGCGCTGACCGACCGACCGGAGGGCATGGCCATCACGACTCACCTGTGCCGGGGGAACTACCGGTCGTCGTGGGTGGCGGAGGGTGGATACGACTTCGTCGCCGAGGCGCTGTTCGGCGAACTCGACGTCGACGGCTCCTTCCTGGAGTTGGACGACCACCGCTCGGGCGGTTCGAGCCGCTGCGCTACGTCCCCAGCAACGAGCGCGTCGTGCTGGGGTTGGTCACCACCGAGCGCGGTGAGCTGGAGAGCGAGGACGACCGCAAGCGCCGGATCCACCGAGCACATCGAGCTCGACCAGCTCTGCCGACCCCGCAGTGCGGGTTTTCGCGTCCAAGTGGAGGGACATGCCCTCGCCTACGAGGACCAGATCGCCAAGCTCCGGCTCAGGTGGAGGCCGCCGAGGTCTGGGGCTGAGGAGCGCCGCGGCTCTCGACGTCGGGGGGCTCAGCCCTCGACGGTGATGGCCAGGGCCGGGCAGACCGCAGCCGCGTGGTGGACGTCGTCGGCGAGTTCGGCGCTGGGGGAGTCGGTGAGCACAACCGCGATGCCGTCCTCGTCGCGCTGGTCGAAGACGTCCTCGGCGGCCATGACGCACTGGCCGGAGGCGACGCACCTGTCCTGGTCGAGGATGACCTTCATGGGCGGTTTTCCGTTTCGCATCGGTGTTTTCGGGTTCACCAGGTGACGGGCAGCTCGTAGACGCCGTAGACGGCGCCGTTGTGCTTGAACGGGATCTCGTCGAGCCCGGGAACAGCTCGCAGCGTCGGAACCCGCTTGTGCAGCGTGCTGTGGACGACCTGCAGCTCCATCCTGGCCAGCGGCTGGCCCAGGCACTGGTGGACGCCGAAGCCGAACGCGACGTGCCTGCGGGCGTCGCGGGTGAGGTCGAGGCGGTCGGGGTCGTCGAAGACCTCCGGGTCCCGGTTGCCGATGTCGTTGGGCATGATGACGCCCTCGCCCGCGCGGATCAGCTGCCCGCCGACCTCGATGTCCTCCAGCGCGACCCGGCGGCGCCCGTTGTGCGTGATGTGCAGGTAGCGCAGCATCTCCTCGACCGCGCCGGCCACGACCCCGGGGTCCTCGGTCTCGCGCAGCAGCGCCAGCTGCTCCGGGTGCTCCAGCAGCGCCAGGGTGCCCAGGGCGATCATGTTCGCGGTCGTCTCGTGCCCGGCGATGAGCAGCAGCACGCCCATCTGCGCGACGTCCGAGCGCTCGAGATCACCGGCCTCCACCCGTTCGCACAGCCCGGAAAGCAGGTCGTCGCCGGGGTTTTCGAGCTTGCGGCCGACGAGGTCGTCCAGGTAGCCGGTGAGTCTGCCCATCGCCTCGGCGCGCTGCTCGGGCGTGGCATCCCGGCGGATGACGACCTTGCTGTTGTCCTGGAAGAAGTCGTGGTCGGTGTAGGGGACGCCGAGCAGTTCGCAGATCACCAGCGACGGCACCGGCAACGCGAACGCCTCGACGAGGTCCACCGGTTTCGGCCCGGTGAGCATGGCGTCGATCTGGTCGTCGACGATCTTCTGCACCGCGGGTCGCATCGCTTCGATGCGCTTGACGGTGAACGGCGCGGTCACCATCCGGCGCTGCCGCGCGTGCTCCGGGTCGTCCATCAGGATGAAGCTGATCTTCGAGCCGCCGGGCTGCGCGGGCATGCCGCGCGGGTAGCCGGGCAGGTCGGCGTCGGAGCTGACGCGCGGGTCGGCGAGCACCGCGCGCTGGTCGGCGTACCGGGTCACCAGCCACGGTGTGGTGCCGTCGGCGAGCCGCACCCGGTGGACCGGTCCCTCTTCCTGCAGGGCCTTGAGCCGCGGCGGCGGATCGAAGGGGCAACCCGAAGCGCGGGTCATCGGGTATTCGGGGATCTCCGCCTCGTCGGCCTGGTGCAGCGTGTAGGTCATGCCGACCTTCCTCGTGATCGTGGTCTTGCTGACCTGAAAGTAGCGGGGTCGATTGGATTAAGTCAACTGACTGACTTAGGCTGTCCATGAGACGACACCGGGCAGTGCGAA
Organism: Saccharopolyspora aridisoli; assembly: GCF_004348445.1. Classification (GTDB taxonomy): domain Bacteria; phylum Actinomycetota; class Actinomycetes; order Mycobacteriales; family Pseudonocardiaceae; genus Saccharopolyspora; species Saccharopolyspora aridisoli. Next base: position 12,986 of record NZ_SMKV01000041.1, read on the forward strand.
CGAGAGGTTCCCCGAGCATGCGAGCAATTCCCGGCGAAGCGGAGGAATCCGCTGCTCCAGGGGAAGATCGATCGAACCGCGTGGTCCTGGTGCTGGCATTCGCCGGCATCTCGGTCGCGATGACCCAGACCACGGTGATCCCGCTGGTGCCGATGCTCCCCGGCCTGCTGCACGCCTCCGCGGCCGACACCGCCTGGGCGGTCACCGCGACGCTGCTCGCCGGAGCCGTGGCCACCCCGGTCGTCGGACGCCTCGGCGACATGCACGGCAAGAGGCGGATGCTGCTGATCAGCCTCGCGATGCTCATCCTCGGCTCGGCGATCTGCGGTATGAGCGAATCGCTGCCGATGATCGTGATGGGCCGCGTCATGCAGGGACTGTCCTCCGGCGTGATCGCGCTGGGCATCAGCATCATGCGCGACGAGCTGCCCGCCGAGCGGCTCGGCTCGGCGACCTCGCTGATGAGCGCCTCCCTGGGCGTCGGCGGTGCGCTCGGCCTGCCCGCGGCCGCGTTCCTCGCCGAGCGCACCGACTGGCACGTGCTGTTCTGGACCTCGGCCGCGCTCGGCGCGCTGGCCACCGCGCTCGTGGTGACCTTCGTGCCGGAGTCGCCGGTGCGCTCCGGTGGGCGGTTCGACCCGCTCGGCGCGCTCGGGCTCTCGGCCGGGCTGATCTGCCTGCTGCTGGTCGTGTCCAAGGGCGCGAGCTGGGGCTGGGGGAGCGCGACCACGCTCGTACTCGCCGCGGCGGGCGTCGTGGTGTTCGGCGCGTGGGGATGGTGGGAGCTGCGCGTCGCCGCGCCGCTGGTGGACCTGCGCACCATCACCCGCCGCCAGGTGCTGCTGACCAACATCGCCTCGGCGGTCTTCGGCTTCGCCATGTTCGCGATGTCGCTGGTGCTCCCGCAGGTCCTGCAACTGCCCACCGGCACCGGCTACGGCCTGGGGCAGACCATGCTCGCCGTCGGCATCGTGATGGCGCCCTCCGGTCTGGTGATGATGGCGATGTCGCCGGTCTCGGCCCGCACCTCGAAGGCCCGCGGGCCGAAGGTGACGCTGATGATCGGTGCGGTGGTCGTCGCCGTCGGGTACGGCTTGGGCGTGGTGCTCATGTCGCAGCTGTGGCAGCTGATCGTCGTCTCCAGCGTCATCGGCGCCGGGATCGGCCTGGCCTACGGAGCGATGCCCGCGCTGATCATGGGTGCCGTGCCGGTGTCGGAAACCGCGGCGGCCAACAGCCTCAACACCCTGATGCGCTCCATCGGGACCTCGGTGTCCAGCGCGGTGGCCGGGGCAGTGCTCGCGCAGATGACCACCGACTTCGGACCGATCACCGTGCCCTCGCAGGCCGGCTTCCAGGTGATCATGGGCATCGGCTGCCTCGCCGCCCTGGCCGCGCTGAGCATCGCGGCGTTCCTTCCCGGCGAGGACGAGTCCCTCGAGGCCGCTCTGGTCCCCGCGCGTGCGGCGTGCTGAAACCGCTTGCGGGCGGTGGTTGAATCGTTCGAGGAGCGCGGTGCGACCGGCCGCGTCGAGAGCTGTGAGGAATGCGTGATGAGTGAGGCCGCGCCGCCGGTCCCGTTCGACCCGGAGCTGGAGGTCTTCCTGGAGGCCATGCCCGACACCGGCGCGGGTTTCAGGTTGGAGGACGTTCCGAAGCTGCGGGAGATGTCGCGGCAGTTCACCGCCGATGAGCAGCTCCAGGCGGACGGGTTCACCGTCGAACACCGCGCGGTTCCCGGGCCGCAGGGCGCTCCCGAGGTGCCGGTGGTGATCGTGCGCCCGTCCGAGGCGACCGGTCCGCTGCCGGTCGTCTACTCGATCCACGGCGGCGGCATGATCATGGGTGATCACCGGCAGGCCCTCGACGTCATGGCCACCGAGTGGGGCCGCGAGCTGGGGTGCGCGATCGTGTCGGTGGACTACCGGGTAGCGCCGGAGAACCCGCACCCCGCGCCCGTGCAGGACTGCTACGCCGGGCTGAGCTGGATCGCTGAGCACGGCGCGGATCACGGCTTCGACACCGAGCGGATCGTCATGACCGGCGGCAGCGCGGGCGGCGGACTGGCCGCCGCAGTGGCGCTGATGAGCCGGGACCTCGACGGGCCGAAGACCATCGGGCTGCTGTTGCAGGCCCCGATGCTCGACGACCGCAACGACACCACGTCGGCGCACCAGATGCGCGGGCTGGGCATCTGGGACCAGCAGGCCAACGAGGTCGGTTGGACCGCGCTGCTCGGCGATTCCCGCGGCGGCGACGAGGTCTCGCCCTACGCGGCTCCCGCGCGCGCCGAGGACCTGTCCGGGCTGCCGCCGACGTTCATCGACGTCGGGTCCGCGGAGACCTTCCGCGATGAGGACGTCGCCTTCGCCACCCGGATCTGGCAGGCCGGTGGGGTCGCCGAACTGCACGTCTGGCCCGGCGGTTTCCACGGTTTCCGGATGTTCCCCGGTGCACGGCTGAGCAAGTCCGCCGCCCAAGCCCGGACCGCCTGGCTGCGGCGGATCGTCAACGGGTGAGAAGCTCCCGCCACACGCGGTCGGTCCTGGGCCGAACCGACCGGACACATCGGGTATCGATCACGGGCCAGAACTGCCCACGGGCTCGCACCGCAGCCGACCGCCAGCCCGGGTGGTAGCTCTCCGGACGACCTTCGAGTAGGGCGTCGGGCTGACGACGGCGCGGACCGAGAACTGCTCGTGGGGCTGAACGGTGGCCTTGCGGGTGCCACCGTCCGGCTCGCCCCACACCACCCGGACCTCCGCGCCCAGCGGAACGGCGGGTGCGACCGTGAACAGCGACAGCCCGGTGCGTTCGTCGGCGCTGAGGCCGGTGAACAGCGACAGGCCCACCGCGTTGCCGTCGGCGTCCAGGTGCTGTGCCTGCGGCGCAACCGCCCACCACGTCACCGAGCAGCTCGATCAAGGACCCATCATCGAGCAGGACGTCATCAGGGTCTTCAATGGAAGTCAGAACCCCGATTTCCGTTGGTACCGGGAACCGGACTTCAATGGACCCACCGCGACTCGGCCCGACCTCGGACGCAGGTACCGACGTCGAACGCCAAGTGCTCTCCCGCGCGGTCACCTGGCGCTGCGACGACCGAGTGCTCCAAGACGGCACCACAACGGTCGTCTCCCTCGCCGGGCGAGTGGATCCGAATCTGGCGAGAGTTCCCCGATTTCCCGCGAAGTCCGAACGCCCTCCGCTCAATCGCCGGCTCGGGCGGTGGCTCCCGGGATGGGCTCGCCGCGGGGCGGGATGGCGTCGGCCTCGGCAGGGTCGACCGCGGTGACCGAGCCGTCGGCCGTGGCCTCGGCGATGGCGTGCATGGAGGCCAGCGCCGAGCTGATCTGGAACTGCTCGTGCTCCGGACCCATGTCGCTGAGCTCGATGAGCACGCTGCCGCTGCCCAGCAGGCCGTAGGCGTTGCGGGCGATTCCCTGGTAGTCGCCGCCCGGGTACTGGGAGACGTTGGCGCCACCGGCCTCCATCGCCGACCGCGCGACCACCGAGACCTGCTTGGCCAGGTTCAGCGGTTCTTCGGCGACTCCCGGGGCTGTCGGCCACATCAGCGATCCGGTGATCTCACGTCCGTCGCCGCCGACGTAGCGGCCCTGCATGTGGTAGTCGACCGAGATGTGCGGCTCGAATTCGGCGTGGTGCCGCCGGATCAGACCGGCCTCGGTCGCCGGGTTGTCCTCCGGTGCCACCGCGGGGTCGTGGTAGCAGTTGATGTCGTAGCCCTTGCCCGCTTCGCCGAACTCCGGATCGGCGTCCGGGTCGTAGTTGTAGCGCCAGTTGTGCTCGTGGCCGTCGGGGTTGGCCCGCACCACCACGTCGACGGTCACCTGCTCGCGCAGCCAGCGCTGGTGCTGGTCGTTCCCGACGCCGACCTCGCGCAGGAATTCAAGGGCCGCAGGCGTTCCCAGCGGTTCGTCGCCGTGCTGCTGGGTGACGTAGAGGATGCGCTGCGGACCGTGCCCGACCCGCGCGCTCCACACCGGCCGCTGCTGGTTGCTGGCGCCGATCGGCGTCACCCGGACCTCACCGCGGCTGCGGACCTGCAGGTCGAGCAGCTGCCGGGCCAGTTCCTCGGTGCTCGGCCGCGGGTCGATCTCGCGCGCCGCGCCCGCCGGAGCGACGAGCCCGAGCGCTGTCACCACGGTGATCAACGCCGACACGAGGGCAAAACGCATGGGATTCGACATGAGGACGAAGTCTGCAATCCCGGACCGGCACCCGCAAGGTCCGCCTACAGTTCGCGTCGCATGCAGGCCCTCGGCCACGCGTCCAGCCCGGCGACCGCCTCGGCCGCCCGGATATCCCGCAGTCCTGGAGTGAGCTCGTCGTCGGTCAGGTACCGGAACCCGCAGCGCAGGTAGTAGGGCCCGTTCCAGGCGACCTCGGTGAAGGTGGTCAGCGTCAGCGCCGGCAGGCCTCGATCCCGCGCCCACGCGGCGAGGGTTTCGATGAGCCTGAACCCGATTCGCCGACCGGCGTGGTCCGGGTGCACGGAGACCTGCTCGACGTGCGCGCACCCGTCGACGGCCGCGGCGATCAGGTACGCCACCGGCACGTCCTCGACGACCGCGACCCACGCCCGCCCGGCCTCCTGGAACTCCCGCAGCACAGCCAGCGGCGGAGGTCCGTCGGAGGCCACCAAGTCCATCCCGACGTCGGCGAACTGCCTGCCCGCGTCCCGCTCCACCTCCCGCAGCAGCGGAAGGTCGTCCTCCCTGGCCAAGCGGATCATCACAACACCTCCCGCACCAAGCTTCGCAGTTCCCGAACCGGAGCGCCGGGTTTCCGCGGGAATCCGGGGTGACGTGGTGCGTCGGGCCGGGGAAGTGTTGGGCTTCGGGGAGTTGGTCGCGCAGGAGCGTTCTGGGGCGTGGGCGGTTTCGGTGCTGTGCTCACCGAATCCGGCTCGCTGGTCGGTGTCGGCGCCGGGTGCATCGTGGCAGCGGTCCTGCTCGCGATCAGGCGCGGCCGGTGAGGAACTCGTCCAGCTCTCCCCGCTGCGGTGAGGTGGCCGGGCCTCGGTGCTGGACCGACAGCGCCGCGGCCGCGTTGGCGCGCAGCGCGGCGGTCGGCAGGTCCGCGCCTTCCAGGAGCATCGCGGCGAGGACACCGCAGTGGGTGTCGCCGGCCCCGTTGGTGTCCACCGGGGTGACCGGGAAGCCTGGGATGCGTTGCGTCGCACCGCCGACGGTGAGCAGGCAGCCCGACGGGCCGTCGCGCAGGACGACCGCGGCCGAACCGCCCAGCCGACCGGCCAACTTCCCGGCCGCGCCCTCGGAGTCGGGCCCGCCCGCGAGGACGCGGGCCTCCTCGGCGTTGCAGCTGAGCACGTCCACCCTCGGCAGGACCGCGTCGAGCACGTCGGCGGGGATGTCGGCGACCAGCGGGCACGGATCGAGCAGCACCCGCGAACGAACCCCCGGCAGCCAGGCCAGCAGCGCTTCGCGGTTGGAGGGGTGCAGCAGGCTGTAGCCGCTGAGGTAGACGATGTCGGCCGCTTCGGTGCGCACCTGCGCCAGCTGCTCCGGCAGCAGCCGGCCCTCCGCGCCGACGCCGGTGACGAACGTGCGCTCACCACCGAGCTCCACCAGGGCCACGCAGATCCCGTTGTCCGAGTCGGGCTGCTGCGGCTGCGCGGCCTCGATCCCCTCGGCGCGCAGCGCTTCTCGCGCCTGATCGGCGAAGCGCCCGGTGCCGTGCGCGCCCGCGTAGACAACCTCCGCGCCCGATCGCGCGGCGGCGGCCATCACGTTGAACCCGCCGCCCGGCAGCAGTTCGGTGCTCTCGGCGAGCACGTCACCGCCCGTCGGCGGCAGCGACGGCACCCGCATCACCAAGTCCAGCACGACCTGGCCGGTGTGCACCAGGCGGCCGGTCATGTCGCGACCTTGCGGCTGCCGCCCAGCAGCGCGTAGACGCCGGCGGAGATCATGAAGGTGATCACCCAGCCCAGCCCGTTCTCACCCAGCCAGGTCTCGGCGAGCAGACCGGTGAAGAAGTCGTTGCTGCTGAACAGGTATCCGACCACGATGGCCAGCGCCCACGCGAAGAGCGCGCGCGGCTCGACCCCGCCCCGGTACCAGTAGGAGCTGGTGCTGCGCATGTCCATCAACCCGGCCGGGTCGTAGGTCTTGCGGTGCAGCATGTCGGTCAGGAACACGCCCAGCCACGCGGTGATCGGGATGGCCAGCAGGCTGATGAAGGTGACGAACGGGTCGTAGAAGCTGTCGGCCACGAGCATGAAGTAGATCGAGCCGAGGAACGTCACGACCACGTCCACGGCGACCGCGTAGACCCGCTTGATGTTGATGCCCATGGTTAGCGTCGACAGCCCCGCCGAGTACACCGACAGGTGGTTGGACAGGAGCAGTCCGCCGACCGCGGCGATCAGGTAGGGAACGGCCATCCAAGCGGGCAGCATCGCGCGGATCGCCGCCACCGGGTCGCCGGCCTCGGCCAGCGCCGGATCACCCGCGGAGAGCAGAGAACCCAGCGAGATCAGCAGGATCAGCGGGATGCCCGCGCCCACGGCGGCCGAGGCGACCAGCGAACCGGCCTTGACGGCGGGCGACTGGTACCGCGACATGTCCGCCGAGGCGTTCGCCCAGCCGATGCCGGTACCGGCGGCGATCGTGCCGATGCCCGCGATCACCACGCCGATCGGGGCTGGGGAGGCCGCGCCGACCGCGTGCCAGTCGATGGTGGCGACCAGGCTGATCGCGACCACGATGTTCAGCGCGCCGAAAACCCAGGTGGCCCAGCGCTGCACGGCCACCAGGACCTTGTGGCCGAGGCCGGAGACCACCATGGTCAGCAGCTCGAAAACCGCGATGCAGACGATGGTCAGCACCGGTGTCGCCTTGGCGTCACCTGCGGTGCCGAACAGGATCGCGCACAGCGACAGCAGCGCGAACGCGGCCGTGGTGGTGTTGACGGTTTCCCAGCCCAGGCGGGAGATCAGTGACACCACGGTCGGTCCGGCGTTGCCGTGCACGCCGAAGACCGCGCGGGAGAGCGTCAAACCCGGTGCGCCGCCGCGGCGTCCGGCGATCGAGACCACGCCGACGATCGCGAACGACCCGACCGAACCGATGACCGCGACGATCGCCGCCTGCCAGAATGCCAGCCCCTCGGCGACGAGGGTCGCGCCCAGGGGTAAGCCCAGGATCGAGATGTTGGCGGCGAACCAGACCCAGAACAGCTGCATCGGATGGCCGGTGCGCTCCTCCTCCGGGACCGGCTCGATCCCGCGCGTCTCCAGGGCGCTTCCCGCGTTCTCGGTCGTGGCCTCGCGGACCATGCGATCTCCTCCAGCTGCCGAATTCCTTGTAACGTCCTCACCACAGAACCGCTGAGAACACGCGTCGGTGCGAGCTGAGTCCCACACCTCAGGGCAGGGGCTACGCCCGCACGCTGAACTGACTCCTCAGTTCGAGCAGACCGTCCACGACCGGTTCCAGGTCGAGCGCGTTGACCTCGCGCACCTTGGTGAGCAGGTCCACGGGGAAACCGGAAAGCCCGTGCTGCGCACCGAGCATCGCCCCGAGCACGGCGGCGATGGTGTCGGTGTCACCGCCGAGACCCGCGGCCGTGGTCAGTGCTTCGACCGGTGTGTCACCCAGCGCCTCGGCGATGGCGAAGGCGGCGACCACGGATTCCTGGACGGCGACGGACGTTCCGATGACCTTGGAAACAGCGTAGGACAGGGTGGTTCGGTCCATGCCCCGAACCCAGCGACGGGCCCACCGGATTCGGCAGGCGATGTCGCCGCCCGCGCACCACCAGCCCTTGCGGGCGCCGAGCGCGGCGGCGTGTTCGCCCTGATCGAGCGCGGTGGACAGGTCGGCGCCGTCGATGCCCGCCGACACGGCGGCGGCCACGGCGGAAGCACCCGCGATGCCGACGTTGGTGTTGTGCGTGAGCTTGCTCGCCGCCGCGACCGCCTCCACCAGCCCGTCGAGCTCGGGGTGAGTGGCGATGGCGACCGGGGTGATGCGCATGGCCGCGCCGTTGGTGGTGCCGCCGCGACCGGCCTCCTCCGGATCGGTCCCGGATTCGAGCAGCTTCAGCGCGCGCTTGGTGGACGGCCCGAGCAGGTCCGCCAGTCCCCGCGCGACCATCCCGGCTTCCCAGTCCAGCAGCGCCTTTCCGAAGACCATCGGGTCGATCGTGCCGGAGCCGCCGATGAGCAGGTCGGCGACCAGCACCGCCTGCTCGGTGTCGTCGGTGATGGTGCCCGCGGGCAGGTTCGGCGAGATCGGCTGCTCGGCGACGGCGTCGCGCAGCGATCGGATGAAGCCGTAGTGGGTGACGATGTCCTCGCGGGACATCGATTGCGTCGGCATGCCCAGGGCATCGCCGATCGCCAGTCCGTAGAAAGCGCCGAGCGCGCGGTCGCGTGTGCTCATGGGCGGCCAAACGTCAGGTGGAACTGGAACCGGTTCGGGTCGAGCAGGCTGGTGACCTGCTCGACGAGCTGACCGTCGGCGGTGACGCTGGTGCGCACCGCCTGCAGGAACAGCTCGCCTTCGGGGCGTTCGAGCAGCGCGGCCATCCGGGCGGACAGGGCGCGGGTGCCGATGCGCTGGTCGCCGGCGCCGGCGACCAGCCCGGCCGAGAGCAGGGTGGCCGTTATGGAGCCTTCGAGCAGCCCCTTCTCGGGCAGCTCGCGCAGTTCGCCGATCGCCGGGATCACAGAGGTCTCCACCGACACCGGCCCGACGGCCGGGTCCCGGCGCAAGCGGCGTATGGCGATGAACTCGTCGAGTTCGAAGCGCTCGGTGAGCTCGGCATCGGTGGTGAGTTCGAGGCCCAGCAGTTCGGTGCTGATGTCGAACCCGGAGTCGGCGAACGCGGTGGCCCAGCCGACCGTCTGGTCGAGGGTGATGCCGTCGAAGGTGACGAAGGAGCCGACGCCGCTGCGGGTGGCGATGAGCTCCTGGCGCTGCAACTCCGACAGGGCGCTGCGCACGGTGCCGCGACTGACCTGGTACTTCTCCGCGATCTGGTTCTCGCCCGGCAACTGCTCGCCGCGCGCGAGGCGCCCCGAGCGGATCTGCTCGGTGAGCTCGGCGATCAACCGGTCACGTTTCCCGAAGGGAACCTGTCCAGTCCTGTTCATTCCTGTACAGTAAGGCTGTCGCGTGGTAGGCACAACACATGACACGCTGACGGAGTAGTGGTCCCCTTTCGCGAATCCCGTTCCGCGAGTGCGGATCAGCCGTCGGCTCGGGGGCACCAGCCCCACTTGGTGGAGCCGTAGCGCCGCCGCGTGTCCGGCGGCAGGTACTCGCCGTGCAGCGCCCAGCCGTCCTCCTGCCGTGACCAGTGCAGGATCGTCTCCTCCCACGGTCGGCACATCAACTGCCTGCGCTCCTCGGCTTCGCGGCACACATCCCAGGTGCGCACCACGCCCTTCCACAGGCTGCCAAGCTTCGACACCTCTGCATGGTGCGCCCGCCCACCGACATGCGAAAGGGCCACGCCGGAGGAACTGGCCTCATCGGCGTGGCCCGTTCGAGCGATTCTCTACAGCGTCTCGACCGTGTTCGGGTACAGCTGCTCGATGGCCTCGACGTGGTTGTCGGCCACCGCCTTCCGCTTGATCTTCAGGCTCGGCGTGACCTCGTTGTGCTCGATGGTCAGCTCGCGCGGCAGGATCGCGAACTTCTTGATCGTCTCGTGCCGGTTCAGCGTCGCGTTGAGGTCCTCGACCGCGGCGGCCACCATCTCGTGCGCCTTGGGATGCGCGGCCAGCTCCTCGTAGGACAGCCCGCCGAGGTCGTTGGCCTGCGCCCACTCGACGATCGATTCCTCGTCGAGGGTGACCAGCGCGGCGCAGTAGGGCCGCTTGTCGCCGAAGACCACCACGTTGCTCACGTACGGGCACAGCGCCTTGAACTTGCCTTCCACCGACTGCGGAGCCACGTACTTGCCGCCGGAGGTCTTGATCAGGTCCTTCTTGCGGTCGGTGATGCGCAGCCGGCCCTGCTCGTCGAGCTCGCCGATGTCGCCGGTGTGGAACCAGCCCTCGGCCGTGAGCACCTCGGCGGTCGCCTCCGGCATGTTGTGGTAACCGCGCATCACACCGCCACCGCGCAGCAGCACCTCGCCGTCCTCGGCGATGCGGACCTCGGTGCCGGGCAGCGGCTGGCCCACCGTGCCGATGCGGAAGTCGTTGGTGCGGTTGACGAAGCTCGCCGCGGTGGTTTCGGTCAGCCCGTAGCCCTCGGCGATCAGCACGCCCGCGGCGTGGAAGAAGCGCGCGATGTCCGGTGCCAGCGCGGCGCTGCCGGAGATGAAGAAGCGCAGCCTGCCGCCGAACTTCTCGCGCAGCTTGGAGAACACGAGCTTGTCGGCGATGGCGTACTGCACCTTCAGCCCCAGACCCGGCTGCTGCCCGCTCTGCTGGAGTCGGGAGATCTCCAGACCCACGGCGCAGGCCCAGCGGAAGATCTTGTACTTGAGCTCGCCGCCCTCCTTGGCCTGCACGACGACCTTGTTGTAGATCTTCTCGAAGATCCGCGGCGCGCCGGCCACGAACGTCGGCCGCACCTCGCCGAGGTTGTCCACGATCTTGTCGATCCGGCCGTCCACAGCGGTGAGGTAGCCGGTGCGGATCTGACCGACCTGCAGGACCTTGCCGAACACGTGCGACAGCGGCAGCCACAGGTACTGCACGTCCTCGGCGGTCATCTCGCCGGTGGCGTGCATCGCCTCGGCCACGTAGACCCAGTTCGACTGGGCGAGCCGCACGCCCTTGGGGTTGCCGGTGGTGCCGGAGGTGTAGATGAGCGTCGCCAGGTCGTCGATGCCGACCGCCTCGACCAGCTGGTCGAACAGCTCCGGCTCGGCCTCGTGCTTGGCGCGGCCCTGGGCCTCCAAGTCGGCCAGGCTCAGCACCCAGTCGCCGTCGGCGGTGCCGTCGAAGGTGATGACGCGGGTCAGCTCGGGCAGGTCTTCCCGCTGTTCGCGCAGCTTGGCGATCTGCTCGTCGTCCTCGGCGAAGACGATCGTCGAACCGGAGTCGGAGATGATGTAGGCGCAGCCCTCGGCCGTGGTGGTGGGGTAGATCGTCGTGGTGGCGCCACCGGCGCACATGATGCCCATGTCGGCGAGGATCCAGTCGATCCGCGTGCCGGCCAGGATTCCGCACCGCTGCTGCGACCCGAGGCCGATCGCGTGCAACCCCAGCGCGATCGCCCGAGCCCTTTCCCAGGTCTGCGACCAGGTCAGCGAGCGCCACTGCTCGCCTTCCGGATAGCGGAACGCCTCGTTGTCGCCCGACCGCTGGACGCGATCGCGCAGCATGTCGGGGACCGAGCGGAATTCGGAGGAGATCGCGGCAGGCATGGCCGGAACGTAATCGAGGTCACGCACCTGCGCAATGAGGTTCGGACAAATCGGGAGGGGTCGGTCCGCATCTGTTACCGACGAGTTGCCTTCCAGGGCGAACTCGCAGGTGGTGATTCGATCGCACCGGAGGCGGACCCGGGTTCGGCGGGCCCGCCAGGTGCGGATCGGGTGGTGGATCACGGAACGGCTCCCGCGTTCCCCGCCAGGAGGACGAGGGCGAGGACCGACAGCACGGTGAACACGGCGGCGGGCGGGCCGAGCACCGACCGGGCGATGGTCGCCAGCCCGGACATCGCCCGAGCCAGCACCACCGCTGCCGCGAACAACGCGACCAGGATGCCGAACAGCATTCCTTGCAGGACGGAGGAAGCGGTGTCAGGGGTGACGACCGGTGGGTCGTTTGCCGCCAGCACCTCCGGGAGTATCGTGAACATGCGAGCTCCCTTCACGGGTGTTCCCCGTTGTGAGGGTTGTCGTGAGTGCGCGCAGCGCCCCCGGTCGTGGCCAAACGATTTCCGGGGGCGTTCGCATGTCCGGCCGACGATCCGTCGACCGCGTCTCCGGTGATCCGAGACGCCCAGCGCCCTCCCGCGGTGAAATTTCACTTCTTCGTCGAAGTTCTTCTCCGCCAGGTGAAACGCGACGACGTCAGTATGCGATCACCTCAACAGGCCGTCAATGTCCCTGTGGGGCAACGACTTGCCGTCATGCGCTCCAAGTGTCAGTATTTGCTGGTCTTCAGTGGTTCGGTGAAGTTCGGTGAAATGTTCCGAACGGAGTGAAGGAGACGGCGCGATGGCCCGTCCCAGGAACCAGTGCGGAAGCGCACGGCTCGGTTCGCGACTTCGCGAGCTGCGCGAATCCCGCGGCATGACGCAACTTCGACTGGGGCGGTCCCTCGGCGTCGCGGTGTCGAGCATCTCCTCCTGGGAAAGCGGGGCGAAACTGCCGCCGTTCACCCGGTTGGCCGATTACGCGACGTTCTTCGCCGCCGACGCCACCACCGGCGGTGTCCCGCCGGAGAACCAGCTCACCGGCGAACAGCGCGAAGAACGCCTGCGGCTCAAGCGGGAGCTCGATCGCCTGCGGACGACGCTGGACGAGGCGCGCGGTCCCGTGGGAGTCGAAGCGATCCGAGACTTCTGGCACTTCCCCGACGGGGGGCCGGTTCTCATCGTCACCGGCGGGCTCAGCGAGGAGCACTGGTCGCCGCTGGGCACCCCCAGCGAGCCGAACTTCCTGTCGCTGGCCCGCTGCGCCGACCTCGACGCCGCGGTGGAGCTCTTCGGGACGGTGCGAGCCGCCAACCCTCGTTCGGAGGTGGAGATCCGGCTCGAGAACCTCGGCGACGACGACCTGCGCGCCCACCTGGTGTTCCTGGGCAGCGGCGCCGCCAACCCGTGGGTGGAGTGGCTGACCGCCGAGTGGCCGGTCCGGCAGGTCCCCGACGAGGACGTCCCCGACGGTTCCGTCTTCGAGATCGACGGCGAGCGCAGGCTCAAACCGGGCTTCCGCGGTGATCAGCTGGTCGAGGACGTCGGACTGCTGGCCCGCATCCCGAACCCGAACAACATCCGCCGCACGCTGACCTTCTGCAGCGGTGTGTTCACCAGAGGTGGGTTCGGCGCGGTGCGCTGCCTGACCGATCCGCAGGCCAAGGACCGCAACCTCGCCTACCTCCACGACAACGTCGAGGACCTCGACCGCTTCGGGGTGCTGATGCGGGTTCCGGTGATGCGGCACGTGACCGGCACACCCGACCTGCAGAACCCGGCGAACCGGCTCTACGAGTGGCGACCGAAGACCTGATCGCGAGGAGGCGGCGGTGGTGGGTGCACAGCGGTCCGGTCTCGGCGCACGGTTGCGGGCACTGCGCCGAGGGCACGGCCTGACCCAGGGGAAGCTCGCGCGGGTGCTCGGCGTTGCGGTTTCCAGCGTCTCGCAGTGGGAAGGCGGGGTGAAGGTGCCGCCACCGCCCCGGCTCGGCGACTACGCGACCTTCTTCGCGGCCGAGAGCCCGGCGAGGAACGGGAAGCTCCCCCCACCGGCCTCGCTCACCGAGGAGGAGCGCCGGGTCCGCGCGAAGCTCAAGGAGGAGCTGGACGCGCTGCGGTCCCACGCGGAGGAGTTCACGTCGGCTCAGGGGCTCTCGGACTTCTGGAGGTTCCCGGACGGTGGTCCGGTGCGCATCCTCACCGGGCGCGTTCCCGCGCGGAACCTCTCGCCGCTGGCCTCGCCCGAGCGGCGCAACTACATCGGGATGTCCTCCTACGCCGACGGTGACTCGTTGATCGAGCTCTACGGGCACGTACGGGCGCTGAACCCCGCGTCTGACGTGCGGTTCGACATCGCGCGCCGCATCGACCCCCACGACCTGCAGGCGCACCTGGTGCTGCTGGGGAGCCCGGCGATGAACCCGATGCGGCGCCAGGTCCGCTTCGGCCTCCCGGTGCGCCAGGTCGAGGTCGACGACCTCGGGCACGGAGAGGTCTTCGAGGTCGCTGAGGAGTCCCGGCAGTACAGGCCGAGGCTGCACGACGACCGGTTGATCGAGGACGTGGGCATGCTGGCGCGCTTCCCCAACCCCTACAACGTGCGGCGCAGCCTGACCTTGTGCAGCGGGGTGTTCACCCGCGGCGGGTTCGGCGCGGTCCGCTGCCTCACCGACCCCGAGCTGCGCGAGCGCAACCACGAGTGCCTCAGGCACCGGTTCGCCGACTCGGACAACTTCGGGGTGCTCATGCGGGTGCCCGTCGTCCGCAACGCCACCGCCACCCCGGACCTGAGCAACCCCGACACGTGGCTGCGGGCCTGGTCGCCGATCAAGAACGGAGAATTCCTCCGCGGGTACCCGGGATGACACTCCCGCGCTTCGGTGGGCGATGTGTCGGGGCTGCTGGTTACCGTCGTGGCAGAGCCCGGCACATGAGGAGAAGTCATGGCGGAAGTGGATGCGGTGCAGCCCAACGGGACGCCCGCGTGGATCGATCTGGGGATCCCGGACCTCGAACGTGCGATGGAGTTCTACGGCGCCGTTCTCGGGTGGGAGTTCGACGTGGGGCCCGAGGAGGTGGGCCGCTACACGATGTGCCTGGTCCGGGGCAGGGAAGTCGCCGCGCTCATGCCCCACCACGACCCCGGGGCGACCGAGTTCTGGTGGAACGTCTACTTCGCCACCGATGACGTCGCCGGAACCGTGTCCAAGGCGGAGGCGGCCGACGGCCGAGTGATCACCCCACCCATGGACGTGATGGACAAGGGCCGGATGGCGATCCTCGAGGACCCGGTCGGCGGGCAGTTCGGTCTCTGGCACGGCAACCGCCACATCGGGGCCCGACTCGTCAACGAGCCGAACACGTTGCTGCGCAACGATCTCGTCACCCCGAACCCGGGACCGGCCCGAGAGTTCTACACGAAGGTCTTCGGCTTCAGCCTGGACAGCGAAGGGCACCTCGGCGAAGGCGACTTCACGTTCCTGCGCCGCCCGGACGGCCACGAGATCGGCGGCGTCCTCGGCGATCCCGAAGCCACCACGTCCTCGTGGGGAACGCTGTTCATGGTCGAGGACGCCGACGCCACCGCCGCACGAGCGGCCGAAGCCGGAGGCACCGCGGCCTCTCCCTTCGACATGCCCTACGGCCGCATCGCTGAGCTCGAAGACCCCTTCGGCGCTCCCTTCTCGGTCGGAGCCCCCAAGTACGGCGGCTGATCCGGCGACCGGTCATCCGGGGCGGCGCACGTCGGGCTGGGTCATGCCGAAGGTCAGCCGCATGTCCACGACCTGACCGGGACCGGTCACCCAGGCGAGCGGGGCGTAGTGCTCGACGACGCCCAGCGGCGGCCGCAGCAGCGGGCGGCCGGCGGGGTCGGTGGGCCAGTCCACGTCGCCGGTGGCGGTGCGCGCCGGCACCAGCCAGTGGTCGCCGTGGCGGTAGCCGGGACCGGCCGGGTCGGTGGGGTCGAAGAACACCTCCACACCGTCCTCGAGGGGGATCCACCGCCCCTCCTCGACCGGCAGCGCGCCGCCGCGCATCGGCCTGGCGGGCTCCGCGAGCTCCCGCTGGTCCCACCGCCGCAGGAACGGGTGCAGCTCGGGACGGTGCCCGATGGCCGGCTCGGCCGAAAGACGCACTCGCCGCTCGGGCAGGTCCAGCTCCTCGACGCGCAGCAGCTCGGCCGGTTCGCGGCGGCAGGTGTAGGCGGTGTCGACGAACTCCACGACGTCGCCGACGTCGAGATCCAGCTTGGTGTCGCCGCCCAGCGACCCCAGGCTCACCCAGGTGCCGTCGACGTCGTCGACGGCGAACACGACCGAGCCGTTCTCCCGCGACCACTTGAACGTGGCCTCCGCGGCCGGACCTCCTTCGTGGATCTCCACCCGGTACAGCTGGTTCTCGGGTCCCCGGTAGCGCGCGTCGGGCCGCAGCACGCACGGGTCGTCGGCGTCGTCGGGCCGCTGCGCGCGGGCGGCCATCCGCGCGGCCTTGGCGGTCCTGCCGGTCGCCCACTCGTCGAAGGCGCCCTGCAGCGCCTCCATCGACGCGTCGGCGTTGCGGACCCGCAGCTCGGAGGCCGGCAGGGCCAGCACCTGCCAGACCACCTTGAGGCGTGCCGAGGTCTCGGCCGCCAGCGCCACCTCCCGCAGGTCGG
Organism: Saccharopolyspora aridisoli; assembly: GCF_004348445.1. GTDB lineage: Bacteria > Actinomycetota > Actinomycetes > Mycobacteriales > Pseudonocardiaceae > Saccharopolyspora > Saccharopolyspora aridisoli. Next base: position 29,015 of record NZ_SMKV01000041.1, read on the forward strand.
GCGACTCGGCGGCGGTGACCACTCGCTCCCACACCTCCAGGTAGACCATGTACGGCGTCTCGGCGGGCAGCCGGTCGCCGGGAACCTCGGGGTCGCGGAAGGCGTCGGGCTGGTCCCAGTAGGTCCAGGTGTCCGGCTGCTCCGGTGCCGGGGGAAGCGGGGTGCCCTCGTCGGGCACGGCGACGCCGGGCTCGGGCCGGGTCGCCTCGCACAGGACGCCGGCGACGTAGTAGTGCCCGGGACCGATGGTCAGGTCATCGAGCCCGTTGCGGCCGGGCACGCGCGCGATCTTGAACCCGGCCGAGCCGTCCGGCCCGCCGTGCTGGCCGATGAGGTCGGTCAGCGCCACCCGGTGCTGGTGGAGCTGGGTGAGCATTTGCTCGTTGGCGTCGGCGTCGAGCTGGACACGGCCCTGCTGGGCGATCACCGCCGAGTAGCCGCGGTCCGGGTGGAAGGTGATGCGGGACAGGTCTGCGTGCATGGCTCGTCCTTTCAGGAGACGAAGATCAGGCCCGCGTCGCAGCGGGCGGGAGTGTGTTCGGCGATGCGGGCGCGCAGGTTGTCCTCCCGCTGCGGTTCGTAGAGGTCGTGGAACACGCCGAGTTCGAAGCCGTCCTCGGCGCCGCGCCGGATCTCCGGCGGGCATCCGTCGGCCAGCCGCGCGTACTCCGGTGTCCCGTAGCGGCACGAGGCGAACACCGGCCGCACCTGCGCGAGATCGGCGGGGCAGCGGTGCCGTTCGGGCGTGCGGGACCCGGGCGGGACGAAGGTGTGGCGAAGGCATCCGATGCCGCGTCGGGCGACCCGCAGCACACCGGTGACGATGCTGGCCTCGGCCAAGCGCACGGCGTGCGCGTGCACCTCGCCGAACACCGTGCAGCGGTGCAGGTGCAGGGTGGCGTGCGCGTGCCGGTGATCGGGCGCCGAGACCGCGGGCAGCTCATGGGCGGTGGCGTCGATGACGCTGTCGCGCACGTGGATCGGCAGCGGATCGGTGCTGACCTCGTCGCCGATGACGCTGATGCTGCCCACCACGCACCGCTCGACGCGCACGCAGGCCGTGGTGCGCTCCAGCAGCAGGCTCGGTTCGGCGGGCCACTGCGGCTCGCACCCGGCCTCCAGCGACCAGCCGGGCACGAGAGTGCAGTGCCGCAGCGCCAGTTCGCCCAGCGGCCCGGTGACGCGGATCCCGCGGCCGGTGATCAGCAGGCCGTCGAGTTCCAGACGCGGCCGGTTCCTGGCGGCTCTGCCGGAGACCTGGACGGTGAGCGCGTCGGGCCGGTTGCTGTAGGTGTCGGGTAGCCGCAGGACCGGGCGGTGACCGTCGGCGGCGCGCAGCACCAGCCGGTCACCGGCGCCCAGCTCGAAGTCGAGCTGCTCGTGGTGGGTTCCGCTGTGGGCGATCTCGATGACGCCGGGGGCCTTGCCGGGGTGTTCCCGCCAGGCGCGGTAGGCATCGGCGATCAGCTCGTGGTCGAGGCCCGGGCCGACGCGGAGAACGATTGCGCCCGGCTCGGTTCCGGGATCGCGCGGGTACTCGCCGCCGCCCAGCTCGTCGGAGAAGGCGTGGTGGTAGGTCACCGACACACCGTCGTGCGGTGCTTCGCGCGCGTTGAACGCGATGCGTCCCAGCTCCGGGTCCACCGCGACCTGCCCGTAGCGGGGCCGGTAGCGCCAGTCGGCGAGGTCGGCGATGACGATCGCCGACGGCGGGATCGGCCGCTTGCGCCCGTCGAGGTGCAGCGCGAAGCTCTTGCCCGGCCCGTAGTAGTCGGCGAGCCGGTCGGCGACCTGCCTGCGCCGCAGCCTGGCCGGCACGTTGTCGATGGTGGCGATGTGGCTGGTCGACGGCTCGGGAACGGGTCTGGTGACCAGCGGAGTGTCGTTGCCCAGCACCGAGAACGTGTAGTGGCCGTGGGTGCGGTCGATGCAGTGCGCCGGGGCGCGGGTCACCGAGTGCGGGGCGAGCCGCCACGCGAACAGCGCGACCCCGGCCGGGGTGAGCCCGCCGGGGCGGTGCCGCGAGTCCGCGCGGCGCACGTCGGCGCTGCGCGTCACGGCGCTGAACGGCCCGTCGGCGAGGTCGAGGGCGGCACCGTCGCGCAGGTCCGCGGTCGCTCCGCTCACCGGGACGTGCGGGGACAGCAACCGCACGGGCTGGTGGTGGGCGGTCAGCTGGGAGAGCTCGACCGCGCGGGCGGGCCAGCCCGCGACGTCCGCCGCCAACTCCTCCAGCAGCGCCAAAGTGCCCTTGCGACGCCGGTTGCCGACGGTGGCGGCCACGTCGCGTCGCGGCGCGAGGGCTGCGGCGAGCCGTCGCCGCGCCAGGCCGGGATCGCCGCCGTCACGCAGTCCGCCGCTGGACACCCGCTCGTAGCCGGGAAGCCCGCGGTACCCGACGAGTTCGCCGAGGTAGGGCAGCACCCACTCGGCGGCGGTCTCGACGAACCAGTCGTCGTACTGCTGCTCGACGCCCTCGCGCACCCGGTCGAGCTGCTCGCCGATGACGTCGAGGAGCTCGCGCAGCGGTTCGCCGTGGTCGGCGTCGCGCATCCGGTGCCATTCCGGCAGCAGCCGCGCGAGCGCATCCGGATCCCTGCTCATCGCACCTCCGTGAGGATCAGCGTGTCGGCGATGTCCGGTGCCAGCAGTGCCAGCTGCGCGGGACGGATGCCGCGGTGGACGAAAACGGTTCGACCGGGCGGGAGTGCGCCGGTGTCGGTGATGTCGGGGTTGAGCCGCAGCAGCCGGGTGAGCGAGATGCCGTTGCGCGCGGCGATCGCGGTCAGCGTCTCGCCGTTCGGGTCGGTGACCCGGTAGCGCTCCTCGACGTGCTCGGCCGGTCGGGCGGGCACCGTCGTGGCCGGGGCGGCCAGCACCTGGCGCGAGTCCGCCCGCTGCCCCGGGCTGACGGCGGCAGGCACGCCGCCGAACACGTCGACGTCCACGTAGGACACACCGGGCGCCGACTGGGCCGCGACCAGCACCTCCGAGAGGTGCGCCGGCTGTCCGAGTTCCCTTCCGGCATGACCGAGTTCGTCCAGCAGCGCCCGGCGCACGCGCGGACCCGCCCACTCCCACGAGTGGTCGGGCAGCAGTTTGACCTTCGCCGACACCACCAGCAGCACCAGCTCGCGCGGCTCGACCCGCACCGGCAGTTCCGGGTCGCCGTACTTCAGCAGCGCCGCCCGCAGCGAGCGCAGCACACCGGAGTCCTCGCCGATCGGGATGTCGTCGACGCCCGCGACGGTCACGTGCAACACCTCGCGCCTGCCGTCGAAAACCCTCCGCGCCGAGGCCCGGCCGACTCCGGCCCGGGACCGGGCGAAGTCCTCGTAGTCCCGCACCGACACCAGGCGGTCCAGGGCCGAGACCGCGAGCGGCACCGTGCGCCGGGTCAGCGCGGGACCGTCGGCGTCGGCCCCACCGGTGGCGGGAAGCGGGTTGGTCACCCCGGTCACCCCCAGCGGCCGGGTCACGGCCTGGGTGATGCGGTCGGCGCCCACGTTCGCGGCCCGGCCGGTGCCGAACCGGTAGCGGGCGCGCACGTTCTCGTGCCCGGTGGGCAGCCGTGCGCCGTGCACCCCGTCGCCGAAGGTCACCGTCGTGCGGCCGTCGGCGGTGCTGCCGGTGACGTAGACCCGCTCGTCGGGACCCCGCCCGGCGAGGCTGTCCACGGCGTGCCACAGCAGCCCGTCGACCCGGATCTCCAACGACGGCGTGGCACCCAGCGGGTTGTCGGCGGGCAGCCAGGTCAGCGGCGCCTGCCAGAGCGTGAAGCTCTGGTGCGTGCGCGCCGCGTCGCCACCGCCGATGGTCTCGTCGCGACTCTCGCCGTGCGTGGCGGGAACGACGTTGCCGTGCACCACCACCGAATCCCGCCGGTAGCGGTGCGCGAGGTCCTCGGTCAGGGTGAGCACGGTGTGCCGGTGGTCGCCGGGCAGCGCCGGGTCCGAGTAGTGCTCGACCTCGGCGATCACCGCGACCTCCACCGCCCGCGCGGGTGCGTCGGCGCGTTCACCGGCGACGATGATGTGCCTGCCGGGCGTGAGGGTGTCGTGCGGGTCCGCGAGTTCGACGGTGTTGCCGTGCAGGTCCTCCTCGACCGGCTCGTCCGCCGGGCGCAGCGGCTGCCCACCGGCGTGCACGGTGGTGTCGCGAATGTGCGACAGCTGCGTGTCGTGCTCGTCGAGCCACGGGTCGGCGAGGGTGAGCACCGTTCCCCGGCCGGTGATGCCGTACTGGGCATAGGACATCGTGCCGACCGCGACGACCTGGGTGACGACGAACGCCAGCCGCGCGTCACCCGGAACGCCGCCGGGCGCGCCCTTGCGGGGTCGTTCCACGACCACCCGGCTGCCCACGGCGATCTCGTCGTGCACCCCGTCCAGCGGCAGCGCGGTGCGGCCACCGGCATCGGCGCCGGTCGACAGGGCGATCTCGACGTTGGCGGGTTCGCTGCCCGCGCCGTAGCGCACCGTCACCTGGTACGGCCCGAACGGCGTGGTCTTCTCCTCCTGCGGCGCCAGGTCCAGCTCCAGCGGAGCCCCGTTGCGCACGCTGACGTGCACCCGCCCCTGCTCGTCGGGCCGGGACACGAACAGCGCGCACGCAGGCAGCTGCGGCAGCAACCGCACCAGCACACCGGGCCGCTGCTCGCCGCCTCCCGGCCGCAACCGGCTCAGAATCGTCTCCCGCCTGCTGGAGAGCTCCACCCGCCCGGCGCCGAGGTCGAACGAGACGTCTTCGGCGGGCAGCGATTCGACGTGCTGCCACGAGCCTGCGGGCTCGGTGCGCTGGAACTCCGCGCGCACCAGCTCCTTGCCGGCCGCGTCCATCGCGATGCGAACGCCGGTGCGGGTCGCGCCGGGCAGCGGCCAGTCGGTCTGGCGCAGCACCCGGCCGCCCTCGTCCTGCACCGGCTGCAGCGGTGCGGTCGCCCCGAACGGCGTGGCCGTCACCCGCATCGCCAGCAGTTCGCCGAGCACACCGGGCGGCGCGTGCCGGACAGCCCCTCGGCGCGGTTCGGGTGCGGTCCGGGAGACCGTTTCCCCGGCTTCGCGGGCGGGAAGCGCCCGCAGCAGGCGCTCGGTGGGGGAGTCGGGGATGTCCGGGCCGGGCGGAGGTGGCGCGACCGGTGCCAGGTCGAGGGCTCGTTCGCGCAGTTCGGCGACCATCGCGCGCAGCCGGGCGAACCAGTCGGCGACCCTTGGGTGCGGGTCGGCCAGCACCTCGGCCTCGGTGAGCCGCTCCAGCGGAGCGACCAGCCGCTGGGCGAGCTGGGCGGGCGAGATGATGCCCGGCAGTTCGGACCGCAGCGGCGCCAGCAACTGCACCTCGACCGCGTCGACCAGCGCGCTGACCGGGCGCGGGTTCGGATGATCGGGCGTGGGCTCGCCCGTCGCCGGGGCCAGCCACTGGCCGAGTTCGGCGAGGAGTTCGGCCAGTGTCGGCTTCGGCGACCGCGGCAGCGTGATCGCGGTGATGTCCTCCTCGCGGTCCACCCGCACCTCGCCGACCGGCAGCAGCAACCGCTCCTGACCGAAGTCGAACAGCAGCTTCTGCCCGGACCGCAGCGCATTCGCTGTGCCGGCCACGTACAACTCCGAGCGGGTCCGCAGGTCCTCCGCGGTAAGCAGGCCGGGCCTGCGGCGGCGCACCCGCAGCCGGTTGCACGACCAGCGCGCGGTGAGGTCCCGGCTCGTCTCGAACGTCTGCGGATCGCCCTCGGTCGCGCTGGGCACGCTGTTGCTGCGCGCGCCCCGTGAGATCAGCACCGGCGGGTCGTCGCCGCGCGGATCCCGATCGACGGTGTAGGCCAGGTAGGTGTCGGCGGCGACGCCCGGCCGGGGCCGGTGCCCGACGAGCCTGCCCAGCAGCGTCAGGGAACGCTCGTCGTCGGCGGTGCCCAGGTAGCCCTCGTCGGCGAAGCGCTCGGAGTGGAACGTCAGCAGGTCGCCGAGGACGGCCGAGGCGTCGAGCAGGCCGATCGACGGGTCGTCGGGCGTGCGCACGGTCAGCGCCCGCAGCGCCGGGTGAGCGGGCGAGGCGAGCCGGTCCAGCATCGCGGCCAGGAACGTGCCGTGCTCACCGACCCGCAGCTGCAGGGCGGTGCGTCCCGGCGGGTTGTGCGGCGGGGCCGGTGCGCGGCGCTCGTCGTGACCGCCGCAGCCGCAGGCGCAGCTCATCGCTCACCTCCGATTTCCAGCTCGAACACACCGTTCTCGGGGTGTTCGGGGTCGTTGTCGCAGCAGGCGACCTCCAGGCCGCGCACGCGCAGCAGGCCTTCCTCGAGCTCCCCGGCGTCGGCGTGGAACAGCCGCCGCAGCCGGGTGACGCGCGCGTCGATCACCCCGGGCACGGCGGTCGCGGTCGCCACGATCCTGCTCAGCCGCACCGGTTCGCCGAACCCGAGCGCGTCGGGGTGGAAGAAACCGGTCCGGCCGCGCCCGAAGGCGCGCTTGAGGTCGGCGATGATCTGCCCGCGCTGATGTCCCGGCGCCGCGCACACCCGCAGCGCGATGTCCAGCGGCACCTCCACCGCGGGCCGCACGATCAGCTGGTGCCCGATGCGGCGGGAGCGCTGCAGGTGATCGCGCACCTCGGCGAGCAGGTCAGCGCCGGGGTCGCCGCTGCCGAGCGCGTCGACGGCGACGTGCACCTGCTGCCGCGCGCCGGTCCACCGCAGTTCGGCCGCCGCCCGCTGCACCCCGGGAACCTCGGCGGCCAGCGCGGCGTAGTCCTCGGCGGTGACCGCGCGCAGCCGGGTGCGGCGCAGGTCAAGCGGTGCGAGCTGGCGGACCTGCTCGACCGGTTCCGGCTCGGTGCCGCCGACCGCCGGGAGCGGGTTGCGGACCGTCGCCGCAGGCAGTCGCCCGGTTTCCGGGGTGCGCAGCACGAGGTGGTTGATCGCCTCGGCGCCGAGGTTGCCGACGGCCCCACCGCCCAGGCGGTAGTGGATCTCCAGTCGTGCACCGGGTTTCGGCGCCGCACCGCAGCGCCCGTCGCCGAAGCGCAGCACCAGCCTGCCGTCGTCGTCGAGCTCGCCGACGAAGTGCCGGTCGCGCGGACCGGAGTCGAGCAGGTCGCGCCGCGGTGTCCACACCCGCTCACCGTCGTGCACGCGCACGGCGGGCAGTGCGGCCCGCGGGTCCTGGGTGACGGCCGCGGCGGGACCGTGCAGCACCGGCTCGGCCGGTTCGAGGCCTTCGGCGTGGGCGAGACCCCAGTCGTGCGCGATCTCCCAGGCGATGTCGGCGCCGAGCACCGTGCCCGCCCGAGCCCGCGCGGTCAGCACCTCCAGCCGGCGCCGCTTGACGGCCAGCAGCTCGTCGTCGCGGTGCAGCAGCTCACGCAACACCGCAACCGGGTGCTCCCGAAGGGGTTCGGCGAAGCGGCCGCCGAAAAGCGTCGTGATCTCTTCGATCTCGGCGTCGGAGAGACCGTTCTCGCGGGCGCTGCGCCACAACTCCACGAGCCGCCGCCGGACCCGGCCCGGGATGGCCGCCAGGCGCGAGGCTTGCCCGGCCGCGATGTGCGCTGGATCGGGGAACGGTGCGGCCTGCACGACGGGGGAGCGGGTCAGGGCGGCCCGGAAGCGCGGCGGGATGCCTGGGTAGACCGACTGCGCCAGCAGGCGGCGCAGCGCGTCGGCCTGCGCGTGCGCGGTGCTGGGCACCACCCGCTGGCGGCGGCGTCCGGCGTTCTCCAGCCCGATCCCGGCGCGGGTGGTCGCCGGTTCCCCGAAGATCTCGTGCAGCGCCTGGACGTCCTTGGCGACCAGCGTGCGACGCCGGGTCTTGTCGACCAGCGCCGCGACCAGCTCGGCGGGTTCGTTGCCGTCGGTGCGGTCGAAGCAGCCGAACCCGGGCTCGCAGGACGCAGGCACCGCCGGTTCCGGCGGCACCACGACGGTGTCCGGGCGGACGCGGCGCCCGTGGTCGGCCAGCACCACGTTGCCGCGCGCCACGCTCACGTCGCTCACCGGCTCGCAGTTGATACCGGCTCGGATGGACAGGCACAGGGCGAAGCGCAGCGCGTCCTCGCGCGCCCACCCCACCTCCAGAACCGGCTGGTCCAGCAGCTCGTCGACGACCGGCGTCACCGAGGTCAGCCGCACGGCCTGCCGGTGCGCCGGATCGGCGTCGCCCGGTGTTCCAGTGCGCGCGCCCCGGACCTCTTCGAGCACGAGCAGGTCACCGGGCCGCAGCCGCAACGCCCGTTCGGCGCGGTCCTCGTCGGCCCACTCGTCGCGCAACGTCGCCGACCTCGCGCCCGCGGGGATCCGGCACAGCTCATCGCCCCAGGTCCAGAAGCGGATCTCGTTGTGCGCCCGGCGCAACGGCAGCGCATCGTCGCCGACCGTTTCGAAGATCTCCACCGCGTCCCGGTCGTCGAGATCGGCCAGACCCGCCTCGTCGAGCACCGGGCCGGGCTCGGGCGGGTCGTGCGGTCCGCGCGGACACGGGTCGATGGCGGCGAACCGGAACGTTCCGCTCTCCAGCACCACGTCCTCGGCGGTCTCGACGGCCACGAACGCGCGGGCGTTGCAGCCGTCGTGGATCGGGTAGTCGATCAGCCGCACGTGCCTGCGCACCGAAATGCGGCGCCGCGCGGTGTCCAGGTAGGCCTCGGTGGCGACCGCGTCCTGCTGGTAACCGAGCTGGTCACCGGTGTAGGCGAGCAGCTCGACCAGCGTCATCCCCAGGTCGGGAGCCAGGCGCTCGGTCCAGCCCGGGGTGGTGAGCGCGAGCCGGTCCAGCAGCACGCGGCGCAGCGCGTCGTAGTCCCGCGCGGTGTAGTCGATCAGCGGCGCGGCCGGCACGTCGGGCTCGCACGGCGGTTCCCCGGCGCAGTCGAAAGGCGTGGGGCCGCCCGGTCGGAAGGAGAACTCGGCGCCGCAGTAGCGCTGGTCGAAACCAGGGAACGGCTCGGTTCCCGGACGCCCGTGCGGATCGGTGTCCACGATGGACAGACGGTATCGGGTGGTGTCCCCGGTGCGGTCGAGCACGACGTGCATCAGGTCGTCGAGCTCCGGGTCCTCCTCGCGCCGCACCGACACCCGCACCGCGGTGATCCCGGTGATGCGGCGGCCGCCGTCGATGCGCACGTTCTCCGGGCCCACACCGCGCGGCGCCTTGCCGATGAACGTCACCACCAGCGTGCGCCCGTCGTCGGCGACCTCGACCGCGTCCACGCCGCCGAGGTGCCGCTCGCGGACCTTCTCGCGCCTGCCGTCCCCGCGGCAGAGCAGTTCGTCGGCGCCGCTCATCCCGCACCCCGCCCTTCGAAGACCTCGTCGCGGCGCGTCCCGGTGGCCCGCACCCGGTAGCGGAGCCCGACCCGCACGGTTTCGGCGTCCGGCACGATGTCCAGCGACTCGACCTCCACCAGGTCACCGAGCCAGCGCTCCACGGCGGCGTGCACCGACAGCTCCAGCGTCGCGGTCAGTTCCGGGCTGTTCGGCGCGAACACCGCGTCGAGCAGGCCGCAGCCGAAGTCGGGCCGCATCACCCGCTCGCCGGGGTTGGTGAACAGCAGCTGCTCGATGAGGTCGCGCACGTGCTCGTCGTGGCCGGCCCGCGCGGTGCGCCCGCGCCGATCCGGCCGGTAGGGGAAGGCGATGTCGATGCGGTTCACCGGCAGCTCACCCCCGATCCGCCGCGTGCCACGGGCCTGCCGCGCGGGACGAGGTTCGCGCCGAAGCACTGCCCGTCGGTGGAGTCCAGCAGCACCGGCACGCCGTCGACGAGAACCGCCTGCGACGGCGGGTTCCAGCGCACGGTCAGGCACGGATCGCGGGTGCTGTCGATCACCAACGGGCAGCCGACCACGGTGAAGGCGTCCGACGCGGTGCGCACCGCCCGGCCGTCGACCAGCACCGTCGAGGAGGAGTTGGCGGTGACGATCCGGCCGCCGTGCGGGCACTGCAATCCGGTGGTGGCGTCGATGAGATTCCCGGTCAAGGCGTCCCCCTACTGCCTTCTGGGCACGGTCAGCCGGCCCTGGTTGATGATGACCTCGTCCCCCACGAGTTCGATGAGCGCGCCGCGACCGCTGCCGATCGTCACGCCCTTCTCGTCGATCTGCACGTACGCCCCGCCCGGCGCCCGCAGCAGGATTCCCTCGCCGCCGGGCACGTCCGACATGAGCAGCTTGTGATCGCCGGGGGTCTGGAGGACCACGGGTTTGTCCTGGTTCTGGGCGTCCGGAGGCAGTTCCGCGCGTTCGCCGTACCAGCAGCCGGTCCAGATCGGGAAGCTCGGATCGCCCTGCTCGAACTCCACCCAGACCCCGGCGCCGACCTCGGGAACCACGAACTGCCCGGCCTCGCGCCCGGTGAACGGCAGGCACGGCAACGCCCACGTCGAGGTCAGGTCCCCGAGCACGTCGGGCACCTGCGCGGTGATCCGGCCGATGCCCAGCGGATCGGCGTTGTCCATCACGCGACCCCGGAACTTGCCGAGGAAGCGGGCGTTGGGTGCGTCGGCCATGTGCGGTCCTCCTAGGGGCGGACCCGGTCGCTGTCGGCGACGAGTCCCTCGCGGGAGAGCGTGAAGTTCTGCTGGTAGGAACCGACCCGGATGTTGTGGGTGACGGACTTGACGTAGTAGTCGCCGTCGTAGGTCACACCCGCCCCGCGCACCCCGACCAGTTCACGGGGCCGCAGCAGGTAGCCGTGCCGGTTGACGTCGAGTTGACCGGACCCGTTGATCGCGTCCGCCGAGGTCGCGGCTTGCGCGAGCGCCCGCGCGCGGGCGCGCTCGAAATCCATCTTGGCGGTGCCGGGCAACGCCTTTCGCTTCAGCGCGGGGGAGGCGCGGCGCGCCAGCGGTGGGCGCAGCGGACCGATGTCGGGGTCGGGCAGCAGCGTCACGTCCCGGGTCCGCGGATCCTGCACCCGCGCCTCGGGCTGCTCGCGCGCCGTCCCGTCGTAGGCGAACGTCAGCTGGTCCACAGTGGAATCGGCACCCATGTTGACGCTCAGCGCGTGCTGCCGCTGCCCGAGCCGCTTCTCCGGCCCCCAGTAGGCGGTGGAGCGGCCCGGTCGGGGGCCGGGTTCGAGGTAGAAGGTGAAGCCGTTGGCGTGCGCCAGATCGTTGATGTAGGACAGGTCGGTGCTGGACTGGTAGTCGACCCGCAGCTGCTCTCGCGGCGGCTGGTGCACCTGCTCGCGCACGATGCGCGGCTCGATGCCGTAATCGGAGTAGCGGCCCAGAATCCGCTCGGCCCGCTGCGAGGGCGCCAGGTTCGGGTAGCGCTCGGCCCGCTCTTCGAGGTCGAGCAGCAGCGTGAGGTCCTCGCCGGTGATGGTCAGCGTCGACTGGCCGGGCTGGTTGCTGGACCCGACCTCGTTGCGCACGATCAGCCCGTCCAGCAGCACGAACGGCGTGCCCTTGATGGTGACGACCACGATGATGCGGGTCTTCGGGCCGAAGAACCCCTCCGGCAGCAGCCGCTCGATGATCCGGCCCTTCTTGGTGAGGTCGAAGGCCAGCTGAAAACCGCTGCGCTCACCGGCGGTGCTGGTGATCTGCGCCGACAGCAGCGCCTGCATCACCTCGCCGGGCACGGGGCGCGCGAGCTTCGGGCCCATCAGCAGGTTCAGGTGCACGGGTCCGCGCCCGATGGGGATCTCAGACATGGCCCAACCCGTCCGGTACGCCGATGACCTTGCCGGGTTCGTCGGTGAGCTCGCGCGGGTCGAGCACGGGGTTGGCGTCGGCGATCCGCCACCACTGGCCGGGATCGCCGAAGTACCGCTGCCCCAAGTGATCCGGCCGTTCCCCGTCAGCGACCACGTGCGGCGAGGTGCTGTCGTCGTTCTTCGGGATGAGCCGGCGCTTCACGTAGCGCACCTCGGTCCCGTCGGGCCGGCGGTGCACGGCGACCTCGGCGTCGTGATACCGGCTGGAGCGCGGGTACGGGTGCGACCCGGGAATGTCGTCGAGTGCGCTCTCGAACGGCTCGATCACGGCCTACCTTCCCATGTCCGCGGTGCTCAGCCCCAACGCGCCCAACGACCCGGGCGCCGCGACACCGGCCATCCGCTCCTTCTGCGCCAGGTGCGCCATGTACAACTCGGCACCCCTGTGCCCGGCGGGAAGGTCGCTGATCGTCAGCAACTTCACGCTCAAGCTCAGGCTCGCCCGGATCGGGTTCAGGTTGACGTCGAAAGCCGACTCGTTGATGGAGAACTCGGACAGCTTCACGGGCACCACCCGCTTGCTCCCCCAGGTGAACAACGTCAACGGCATCTCGATCGGACTGATCTCGATCGCCCCGTTCTTCGCCAACCGACTGTGCTCCCGAAGCTGAGCGGTCGAGGGCTGCACCAGCATCTCCAACGTGGCCAGCTGAGGATGAATCCCGTGGGGAGCAGTTACATCCAGCTGATCGGTGGCATCCAACTCAGCAGTGAACTTCCAAGACTCCTGAGCAGGCCCCTTCAGTCGCAGCGCTTCGTTCTTGTCCCCGCTCCCACTGCCCCCACCGCCGGAATCCCCTTCACCTCCGGCAGACTGCGGCGACACGGAGCGTTCCAGCGAGTCGGGGTTGAACTGCAACACGATCACCCGCTGCGGCGTCCCCCGCTCAGGATCGACGACCACGATCCCGGATCGGATCGGCTTGGGTATGTCGGCGTACCGGGTCACAGTCGATCCTCCAGACGTTTGGCCAGATCCGTGTAGTCGTGATCGGGGAAAATGTTGGGGAACAATTCGAGCATGTACTTCAGGTCTGCGGCTATTTCTCGAAAGCGTTCGTTGTGCAGGGGTGCTTCAGTGAATAGATATTGCCAGCCAAATGTCCCTTTGGTGAGCAGGAGGGCGTCCAGGTATCCGTGATAGTCGAGATCCATGCGCAGGTAATCAAGGTCGAATCCCGGGGTTCGACTCAAATCCTTGTCGTAATACCATATTTCCAGAGGGTTGACGTCCTTCTGGATGCGGACGGCTCCCATCAGCCCGTTTGCGGCGCGTGGAGTGTCGTCGATTACTCGGAGTTCTGAAAAGAACCGAATCTCGTCTGGAGGTGAGCCGTCCCATCCGAGGTCAGGCGGACGCCGAAGGAGGCATTCATAGAACTCCGTGATCGAAAATTCTCCGCTGAGGTGTCGTCGCGTGTCAACCGTATGCCAGCAGGATGACAGCTCCGAGATTCCGACCACCCCCTGTGCGAGGCTGGGATCCAGTATTGTGCCTTCCCAGTCCGGGAGGTCCTCAAAGACGCTGGCAAGGTCGCCGAATTCTTCTCCCCATACTCCCTCGTGTTCGAAATCGACAACGACGTATTCGCATTCGCGGATCTCATTGAATGATTCGAGATGCGCCTGTTCGGTGTCGGTCAGGTCGCGCATTGTGCTTCCTTGTGGCTGCTCGTCCTTACGGCTTCTTATTGAATATCAAGTGTCGGTTGGCTGCTGCATCGATTACATTCTGCTTGTTGTTCGTGTAGTTCGGCAACGAGCGTTTCCGCTTCTTGTGGACGTCGTCCATGGCACGTAGGAGCTGGGTGGTGCTTCTAAGGTTCCTGTTCTTGCTCTTGACTGCCGCGACGATTAGTTTGGCAAAGGAATCCGGAACGTCAAGCATCCGCCGGATTCGGTTCTTTCCGTCGTGGTTGACGTAGCACCTGTTCTCGATGCTTGGCTGTGGTGGCTTTTCGAGGTCGCTCCTGCTGTGGCTGCGGTGGTGTGGTGCGGGTTTTTCTTTCCACTTTTGCTTATCTGGATCGGGTTCGTATACGCCCCATTCGGCTCGAAGATGGCTAGGGAATCCCGGAACACTTCCGTTGTGGTAATTGACGTCGATCTTGTACCACGCGGGCTTCTTGCTGCCGGAGCGCACGTGCGATTCTGGAAATTTTTCTATACTATTTTTGAAGTTCGTGTTTATTCTGCTTCTGGCTGGAACAAGGTTGGAACCCTTCGCGGGTCCTCCGAGCCTTTCTGTTAGTAGGTGCATTCGAACCCAGCGATTGCTGCTATCGGTGTTCAGGTCGTACTTGTTCAGGTGTCGAAACCCGATTGGCTCCAGCTGCTTATTTGCCTTCCCGGCCGTCTGGCCGTGGCTTCCGACGAATCTTTTGCTGATGTACTCGGCCTTGAAGTTGCGCGCAAGCTTGTTGTCGGAAAAGTCTGGAATCCTTGTTGGAGGGAGTGCTGGATCTTCTGGAATCTTGAGGTAGTCCTTCTCGTCGGTGGCTGAGTGTTCGCCGGACGTCACGGGCAGACTTGGGTTGAGTGTGGCGACGTCCTGGAATCTGGTGGACCCGGCTCGTACGAGTGAAGTGAGTCGATACCATCGACGAAATGCTCGAAGAAGTCCCTTGTGCAGTGGCTGTGGAAGGCCCTGGGAGAGTCGCGGGCGCAGGGCGCGCCGGATGCGTGCGACGATTAGGGCAAGTCGGGCGGATTTAAATCCGTTCGATTCTTCCTCGCCTCTTCTATCTTCCTTTATCCTGCGCCTTTCTCGATCGTCTTCTTTGGCTTTGTTTCGGTTGTCTCTCCTGGGGGGTCTTGTCTTGTTCGTGTTGTCTTTGCTGTTGGAGTTCTTGCGCTTGTCGCGTCGGTCGTCGTCCTTGTCTCTTTCCCTTTTGTCGTTTGAGTCGTCGTTTTTGCGCTCGTTGGAGTCTTTGTCCTTGGCCTCGTGTCCGGGGTCGTCATCGTCCTTGCGGTTGGTGGTGCCCTTATCGTCGTTCTTCGGTCCGGTGTCGTCTTCGTTCCTGTCGTTCTTCTGCCGGTCCTTTGTGGTGCCCGTGTCCTCCCGCGGTTTTTGAGGTTTGTCGGCCTTGGGCTTCGGTTTGGCGTTGGGGGTGGGTTTGGTGTCGGGTTTGTCTTCGTCGCGCTTGCCCTTGGGGTTGCCGTCCTTGTCCTTGGCTGCTGGGGAGTCGTCTCGGTCGGTGGGTTTGCGGTCTCGGAAGTCCGGGTTGTCCTTGTCCGGGCGTTGGTCTCGGTCGTTGTCCTCGCGGCGTCGGCGGTCTTGGTCGTTCTCGTTTCTGCCGCGGTCGTTGTGGGTGCGTTCGGGCTTCGCGGTGTCTCGGTCCGGGCCGGGTTTGCCGCCCGGCTTGTGTGCGGCCTGGCGGGCGGCTGAGCTCGGGGAGGTTCGGTCGTCCTGGCGCTCGCGGTCCTTCTCGTCGCGGCTGTTGTCTCGGCGGCCGGTGTCGTTTCGGCGCTCGTCAGTGCGTCGATCCCCGTTGTCGCCTTCGTCGCTACGTCGCCCCCTGCTGTCGCGGCGGCCTTCGCCGGGGCGGGTGTTGTCGGGCCCGGAGCTGTTCGTGCGCTGGCGGGGACGTTGGTGGCCGCGGGAAGAGTCTTCACCTTCGGCGCCGTGGCCGGGCTTCTTCTTCCGACGGCCCTTGGTGGCGATCTTCTCGGCCATGCCTTTCAGGCGGTCGCCGACTTTGCCGACGTACTTGCCGATGCCGTCGAGGAGGAATTCATACGCCAGCTCCAGCACGGCGACGATGCCTGCGGCCACTGCCTTGGCGAACAGGACGCCTGCTCCGCCCTTGCGGACGTTCTTCAGCCACGTCAGCACGGCACCGAAGGCGCGCATGATCTCGCCGAGGGCTCCGATGGCAGTTTGCAGGAAGTCGATGACCGCCAGGACCCAGCCGGCGCCTGGGATGAGCTTGGCGACGACCTTGGTGATGACGATCTCGCCGATGATGAACGGCAGCTGCGGGACGATCGCGTCCCAGACCTGCTTGGCCATCCACGCCAGCGTCACTCCGCCCTTGATGAGGCGGTTGAAGATCTCCTTCGGCAGGCCGATGATCTCTTCGATCTTCTGGTTGAACCAGTTCTTCACCGCGCCGACCACTTGCTTGAACAGGTGGTTCTGAGCGCCGTCCTCGGCGGAGCCCTTCAGACCTGACAGCCAGCCGCCAGGGTCGCGGAGGAAGTCGGCGGCGATCATCATGAACTGGCCGAGCCCGCTGAGCAGCTTCGAGGCGAAGTCCATGACGGCTTTGACCGCGTCCTTCACCGCCTTGACGGCGGCGTCCCAGGCCTTCTTCAGCAGGTTGAGGATGTCGTTGAGCAGCTTGGCGATCGCGTTGAGCAGATCGGTGATGATTTGCTTGAGCTGTTCGGCCAGCTTCTGGACCAGGGCGATCGCGGCTTCGATGAGATCGGTGATGAACTTGCGGATCTTGTTGGCGAGCTCGACGATCGCGCGGACCATGGCCTTGGCCAGCTCGACCAGTTCCTCGATGACCTTCGTGATCAGGTTGATGATCGCGTCGCGGATGTCGTTGATCATCTTCTCGATGTCGAACTTGAAGTTCTCGACGAACTCGATGATCTTGTTGCGCGCTTCCCGCAGGATCGACAAGATTTTGTCGCGCAGTTCGATGAACTTCTGCTTGATGTATTCGAAGGCTTCCTCGACCCAGTTGCCGGACTCGTTCTTGGTCTCGGTCCGCTTGGTCTTGGCGCTGGACTCGGCGTCCTGGCCCTTCTTCCGGATCTTGTCGCCGTCGTCCCTCTTGCGCTTGTCGGCCTTGTCGTCGGTGTCCTTCTCCTGCTTGTCGACGTCCCGCTCGGCCTTGGTGCGCTTGTCGGACTTCTTGGAACCGAGCTTCTTGAGCTCCTCGTCCTGATCGGTGCGCCACTTGTCCCGCTGGCCGGACACCTCGCTGGTCGTCTTCTGCCGCTGCGAGCTTTGCTTGCCGGTGTTCTTCGTCGTCTCGCTGTCGACGGACTGCTGGTGCTTGCGCTTGGACTCGCGGGTGTTCTTGTCCTTGTTGCGCTTGGCATCGGCGAGTCCCTGCTCGCCCTTGCTGAACGAGGACTTGAACTGCTTGCCGCGCTCGTGCTCGGCGACTTCGGAGGCGGCGTCCTCCGGCACGGCGCCGGTACCGGCACCTTCGGGCTTGGCGCCGCCCTTGCTTCGCTCGCGGCCGGGGACCTTGCCCTTGAGCTCTTCCTTGGGGGCGTTGGGATAGACCTGGTCCTCGCCCATGCGACGGCCCGAGTCGTCGCGGGCGGTCTTGACGGTCTCCTCGCCCTTGCCGTCGACCTTCTTGTCCTGGTCGCGGGTCTTCTCGTCGGACTTGCCCTTCATCTCCACGCCGGGCGCGGTTCCGGCCTTGGCCTCCTTGAGGGCCTCGTCCTGCGTGGGCATGCCGGCGAAGGTGGCCGCGAGGTCCTCGGGTTTGACGTCGGAGTCGAACAAGCTGGCGAACTTGCCGATCGCGTACCCGAGGCCCATGAGCAGCGTGTCCCAGCCGGAGGGTTCCTCGACCTCCTCGGCCGGGATCTTGCCTTCGGGCTTCTTCTGGTCCTTGACCTCGGCGTTCTTCTTCTCAGGAGCGTTGGTCTTCTGCGCGGGCGCGTTCGAGTACTCCGCGGGTGCATCGGTTTTCGGCTTGCCCTCGAGGGTTCGCGGCGCACCGGACGGGCGTTGCGTGTTCGGTGGTTCGGAGGAGAGCTTCTGGTGCTCGTCACCCACGGTCCGGTCGACGGCGCTGTCCACGCCGCCCATCACCTTGAGCGCCTGGTGGGGCTTGAGCCGTGAGGCCGTGCGCAGGCCTGCTTCGGGGGACGCCCCGGCCACGTTGGGGGTGGCGTCGGCCTTCTTGGCCTTGGCTCCCTTGGCCGCGGGTTTCGCTCCGGCTCCGCCCTTCGAACCGCCGCCGCGGCGGGGCGCTTCGGGGGCAGGGCCCGACTTGGCGGGTTC
>NZ_SMKV01000042.1 GCF_004348445.1 Saccharopolyspora aridisoli
GTTCTCGGGGCCCCGTCAGGCCCGGCCCGGTTTTCCCGGCCCGTGTCGCTCTGACTTGGAATACTTTACGCACCCCGAAAAACGCCGTGAACACCACCCCCCTCCTAAGGGTGAAACCGCAGGTCAGGCGCCAAGTTCGAGGTCGAAGAGGGCTTGGAGCTCCATGACCGTGGATTCGAGGTCCGAGTGGTGGATCCCGACCATTCCCGCATCCACCGCGCCATCGACATTGCGGCGGAGGTCGTCGACGAACACGCACTCAGCCGGTTCGAGTCCGAGGCGGCGCGCAGCGAGCCTGTAGATCTCGGCGTCGGGTTTGGCGAATCCGACGACTCCGGACAGGACGACCGCGTCGAATGCCTCCGGCAATGCCGGGTCCGCGAGTTGGTCGGCGTTGGAGACGACGGCGGTGCGCACTCCGACCCCGCGCACCGCTCTCGCCACCGAGGCCATCCCCGGTTCGTCGAGCACCCCGGCGTAGTCCAGCAACAGTCCTCGCAGATCCACGTGAAGCACCGTAAGCCACACGATCGAGTGATACCGGCTGAAAAGTGACCGAAACAGGGGTCCTCGCGCCTCTTCCACGTCGAAGGCGAAATCAACGACGTGGGAGGCCTCATGACCGCAATCCGGCCCAGCACCGAACATCTCCGCCGCACCGATGCACCGCTGCCCGCCATCCCCGACCCCCGTCAACGCACCGCGGTGTCGGTGGCCTCGGTGATCGGCAGGCAGGTCTTCAACGTGCTGGCCGGGCGATCAGGTGCGAGAAGCGTGCGCGAACACCTGACCGCGACGGTGTTCGGCAACCTCCTCGGCCTCCGACTTCGGGGAGCTGACCACCCGGAATACCGACTGCGCTCGGTGCACGCCTGCGCGATCGGCGACTCGGCGGTGGAGGCGTGCTTGGTCGTGGGCGCTCACCGGGTCCGCGCGCTGGCGCTGCGACTCGAACGGCGGGCGGAGCGCTGGGTCTGCACCCGGCTGTCCCCGGTCGAGCGGAGCGCGATCTAGGCGAGCGGAACTTCCCAGGTGACCGTCGTACCGCTGTCCGGGGAGGAGGTGAGGGTGCAGCGGCCACCGGCAGCGGCGGCGCGTTCTTCGAGGTTGCGCAGGCCGCGCTTGCTCACGTCGCGGGGAATGCCGCAGCCGTCGTCGACCACCTGCAAGCGCAGTCCCGGCTCGGACCGGCGGACCCGGACCAGGACGGTGCGGGCACCGGAGTGGCGGACGACGTTGGACAGCGCCTCGCGCAGCGCGGCTCGTGCGTGATCGGCCACGGGTACCGGTACGTCGGTGAGGTCGCCGTCGATCTCCAGCTTCGGCGGCCGCCCCAGGAGCTCGCCAGCGATCTGCACCTCGGAGCGGATCGAGTCGTCGAGCGCGGGTGCCTGGGTGGGCGTCTCGGGGTCGGCCGAGCGCAGCGTGCGGGCAGTGGCGCGGACTTCGGCGATGGCCTGGTCGATCTGCTCGACGGTCTCGGCCAACCGGTCGGCGTCGGCGGTGTCGAGGCTGCCCGCGACCCGTCGTTGCAGCACGTCCAGCTGCACGCCGGCGGCGTAGAGGCGCTGCACGATCACGTCGTGCAGGTCGCGGGCGATGCGTTCGCGCTCCTGGTAGACGGCGATCCGCTGGCGGGCGGTGGAGCCTTCGGCGAGCACGAGCGCGAGTCCGGCCTGAGCGGCGAAGGAGGTGAGCACGTCGACGGCGACGCGGTTGAACGTCGAGGCGCCGCGCCGACGGTAGACGGCGAGCGCGCCGAGACGCCGTTCGCGAGTGCCGAAGGGAGCGACGGCGAACGGGCCGTAGACCCGCAGCGACGCGGGAACGTACGGCGCGGTCAGCGGGTCGTCGATCAGGTCGTCGACGACCACCGGAACGCCGCTGCGCGCGACGCGGGCGGCCGCGGAACGGGAGGACAGCACGGTGCCGACGGGGT
The DNA here is from genome assembly GCF_004348445.1 of Saccharopolyspora aridisoli. Taxonomy (GTDB): domain Bacteria; phylum Actinomycetota; class Actinomycetes; order Mycobacteriales; family Pseudonocardiaceae; genus Saccharopolyspora; species Saccharopolyspora aridisoli. The sequence goes on from NZ_SMKV01000042.1 coordinate 1,940, forward strand.
CGGCGAGCGGACCGGTCGCGCTCGGTGCGCCGTAGGCGGCTTCGACGGTGAGCCTGCCGTCGTCGGAGCGGACGGTGACCACGCCGAGGTCCGCTTCGGCGAGTTCCGCGGCGCGGCGGACGACCAGCGGCAGCACAGCCTCGGGATCTTCCGCGGACAGCGCCACCCTGGTGATCTCGGTGGACGCGGTGAGCATCCGCCTGGCGAGAGTGGAATCCATGACGCTTTCGAGGTTATAGCGCCCGTACACGCGGTGAAGGGAGTTGCGACTGCGGTTCATGACACATCCGCCGTGGTCACAGCTGAGACGGTGCCACCGTCCACCCGCAGCACGAGGTCGGCACCCGCGGTCTCGGTGCTCCGGTGCGTCACGTGCACGACGGTCCGGCCTCGGAGGTCGGTGCGCAGCCGGTGCAGCAGCGCGTCGGCCGTCTCGGCGTCGAGGTGTGCGGTGGGCTCGTCGAGCAGCACCAGGTCTGCGTCGGCGAGCAAGGCGCGGGCCAGCGCGAGCCGCTGGGCTTCGCCGCCCGAGAGCTCGGTTCCGCCGCTGCCGACCGGTGTGTCCAGGTCCCAGCCGGTCAGCGCGGCGGCGTCGAGCGCTTCGGCGAGTTCGGCGTCGGACGCGCGTGGAGCCGCGAGCCGCAGGTTCTCGCGGATGGTGGTGGTCACCAGCTGCGGATCCTGCGGGCACCAGGCCACGCGCTCAGGCACCCGGGCCAGGCCGCGCGCGGCGGGCAGGAAGCCGAGCAGCAGCGCGAGCAGGGTCGACTTGCCCGCTCCGGAAGGTCCGACGACGGCCACGTGCGATCCCGCGGGCACGTTCAGGTCGACGCCGGTGAGCACCGGTTCGCCGTCGGGCCAGGCGATGTCGACGTCGACCAGGTCGATCTCGCCCTCGGTGCGGCTCAACGACGCCTCGGTTCCCTGGCAGGTGAGGAAGGGTGCGATTCGGTCGTGGGCAGTGCGCATCGAGCGCCACTGCTGCGCGGCGGGCGGCAGCAGCGCGACGGCTTCGGCCGCGGCCAGCGGGACGAGCCCGAGCAGCGGTGCGAGTTCGGGAGCCAAGCGCCCTTCGGCGACCGCGACGGCCGCGAGGTGGGCGCTGCCGAGCACTGCGGCACCGATCAGCAGCGTGTGCACGGCGGTCGCAGCACCGGTCCCGAACGCGGCATGGCGCGCGCGGGCGGCCAACCGCGCGTCCGCGGCAGCGAGTTCGGCTCGGCGGCCGGTGTGCGCGCCGAAGGCGAGCAGCTCGGCGGCGCCGTCGAGCAGGGCCAGCACCCGCGCGGCCACGACGCGACGGCCTTCGGAGACCGCGTCGCTGGCTCGGCGTTCGGCGATCACCGCCGCGGCGGGGGTCGCCACGCTCGCCGCAGCCAGCGCGGCGGCGAGCACGAGACCGGCTTCGGGCAGCACCAGCGCTTGCACGACGACGGCGGCGACGAGCACCGCGACCGCGATCAGGGGTGGCAGCAGGACGCGTGGGATCAGGTCGCGGACCTTGTCGACGTCGTCAACGAGTCGCGCCACGCCCTCGCCGCGCCGGAGTCCGGAGGTGCGGACCGGTCCTAGGCGGACCAGCCCTGACCACAAGCGTTCCCGCAGTTCACCGGCGGTCCGGAAGGCGGCGTCGTGGGTGACGAGGCGTTCGAGGTAGCGCAGCGCGGCACGCGAGAGCGCGAAGGTCCGGACACCGACGACCGCGACGGACAGCGTCAGGATCGGAGGTTGCTGGGAAGCGCGCGCGATCAGCCAGGCGGACACGGCGGTGAGCGCGAGACCGGACAGCAACGACAGCGCTCCGAGTCCCGCGCCGGCAAGCATCCGGGAGCTGATCACGTCGCGCAGCCGTCCACGGCCGGTCACCGCTTCCCCGGCCTGCGCTTCGACGGCCGGAGCGCAGGTCTCGACCTCGGCGCCTTCACCGGTCGGGCGGTGACTGGCCAGGACGACGGTCGCGCCCGACGCCGCCGCGCGTTCGATCGCGGTGTCGACGTGCCGCGCGCTGACCGCGTCCAGGTGCGCGGTCGGTTCGTCGAGCAGCAGGAACGTCGCCGAACCGCGCAGCCGCAGCAGCGCGCGGGCGACGGCGACGCGCTGCCGCTCGCCGGCCGACAGCTCGTCGATGCGGCGGTCCCGCAGGTGGCCGGCGGACGCCTCGGCCAGCGCCCCGTCGACGTGCTCCGCCAGGTCCGGCTGATCAGCGGTGGCCACCATCAGCTCGTCGCGGACCGTTCCGCCGGTGAAGGTCGGGTGTTGCGGGACCCAGGCGATCCGCCGACGCCACTCCGCGACGTCGGGGGTGGCTCCGCCGCAGGTCACCGTGCCGGAGTTGGGTCGCGTGAAGCCGAGGAGCACCGACAGGGTCGTGGATTTCCCGCTGCCGCTGGGGCCGACGTCGCCGAAGGCGAGTCGCACCACGGATCCGGGCCGCGCGGTGAAGCTCAGCCCGTCCGGCACGTAGGCGCCGCGGCGGCGCACGCGCAGTCCGGACACCCGCAGCACGCCGGGCTCGTCGTCCGGCGAGCCGGAGATCGCGAATCCGGTTCCCTCGGGTTCGGACACGATCTCGTCCACTCGGCGGACGGCCTCCACACCGTCCTCGCTGGCGTGGTGCGCGGCACCGACCGCGCGCAGCGGCAAGTAGCACTCCGGGGCCAGGACCAGCACCAACAGCCCGGTGGTCAGGTCGAGTTCGCCGGCGACGAGCCGCAGTCCGATGCCGACGGCGACCATCGCCACCGACAACGACGAGAACAGCTCCAGCACCAACGCGGACAGGAACGCGATCCGCAGCGTGGCGACTGTGCTGCGGCGGTGCTCCTCGCTGACCCGGCGCACGACCTCGCGCTGCGCCCGAGCGCGGCCGAACGCGGTGAGCACCGGCAGCGCGCGGATCAGTTCCAGCAGGCGTGCGGACAGCCGGTGCTCGGAATCGGTGGCGCGGGCGATGCGCTGCTCGGTGTAGCGGCCGACGAGCCAGGCGAACAGCGGGATGAGCGGCACGGTCAGGACCACGACCAGCGCCGACAGCCAATCGGACCAGAGGATCCAGGCGCCGACCAGCGGCGGCACGATCGCGGCGGTGACCAGCGCCGGCAGGTACTTGGTGAAGTAGGCGTCCAGCGCGTCCAGACCGCGGGTGGCCAGCGCGGTCAGCTCGGCGGGCCCGCGCTGGCCGATCCACTCGGGCCCACGCCGAAGGGCGGAGTCCAGCAGCAGCGCGCGCAGTTCTTCCTTCGCCCCGGCGGCGGCACGGGCGGACACCGATTCGGTCGCCCAGCTCAGCACCGCGCGGGCGATCACGGCGGCGGCCAGCACCACCAGCCGGTCGCTGATCTCGGCGGCGGGCACGCCGCGCACGACGACGTCGGCGAGCGCGCTGCAGATCGCCCACGCCTGCGCGATGAGCGCGATCGCGTTGCCCGCGGCGAGCAGTCCGGCGACCACCAGAGCGCGCCGGGTCGCGCCGGACAGCCGGGGCAGCGCGCCGAGCGGCCCGGTCACGGCGCGTGCACCGGCGGGATGTGCCCGGTGCCGATGCGCTTGCGGAACACCCAGTAGGTCCAGCCCTGGTAGACCATCACGGCCGGTGTTCCGAACGCGGCGACCCACGTCATGATCATCAGCGGGTAGTCGCTGGCGGCGGTGTCCTCGATCGACAGCGAGAACGCCGGGTCCACGGTGGACGGGATGACGTTCGGCCACAGCGCTCCGAACAGGGTCACCACGACGCCGGTCAGCGCGACGGCCTGCAGGAAGAACGCCTGTCCCTCGCGATCCGCGGCGACCCTGGCGATGCCGAGCAGTCCGGCCACCAGTGCTATGACCAGCGGGATCCAGGTCCAGGCCGAGCCTCCGCGGAACTGGGCGAGCAGCACCAGCGCGACCACCGGCAGCAGCAGCGGGACGCCCGCGCGCAACGCGAACCGCCGGGCGCGCAGCCGGATCTCGCCCTCGGTCTTGAGCGCCAGGAAAACTGCACCGTGCAGCATCGAGAAGGTGACCACGGCGATCGCGCCGACGACGCTGGGCAGGGTGAAGATCGTCCACCAGCCACCGACCCGGTCACCGTTGGCGTCCAACGGCAGGCCGAAGACGTTGGCGGACAGGACCAGACCCACCATCGCCGGTGCGATCCAGGACGCCAGCACGATCACGGTGTCCCAGGTGCGGCGCCAGCGGTCGGTGTCGACCTTGCCGCGGTACTCGAAGGCGACGCCGCGACCGATGAGCGCGAGCAGCAACAACAGCAGCGGCAGGTAGGCGGTGGAGAAGAGCGAGGCGTACCAACCGGGGAAGGCGGCGAAGGTGGCGCCACCGGCCACGATCAGCCAGACCTCGTTGCCATCCCAGACCGGGCCGATGGTGTTGATCATGACTCTGCGGTCGGTGTTGCCGTGCTCGCTCCGCCGGGGCCCGAAGATCGGCAGCAGCATGCCGACGCCGAAGTCGAAGCCCTCCAGGAACAGGTATCCCAGCCACAGCAGGGCGATCACGAGGAACCACAAGGTGGGCAGGTCCATCTCGGCCTCTCAGTACGCGAAGGACAGGGCTTCGTCGGAGTCGGACTCCCCCGGTTCCTTCTCCGGTGGCATCACGGCCGCGAAACCTCCTCGGGCGAAGCGGATCATCAGGAAGACCTCCACGACCAGCAGCACCCCGTACAGCGCGGTCAGGCTGATCACCGAGGTCAGCATCTCGCCGGGCGTGACGCCGGAGGACACGGCCGAGGCGGTGTACATGAAGACTCCGTCCACCCCGGACGGGTTCGGGTTCGGCGCGACCACGAACGGCTGGCGCCCCATCTCGGTGAACACCCAGCCCGAGATGTTGCCGGCGAACGGCGCTCCGATGCCCAGCAGCGCCAGCGGCGCCCACAGCTTGCCCTTGGGGAAGCGCTGCTTGCGGGTCAGCCACAGCACGACCAGGCCACCGAGCGCGGCCAGGCCGCCGAAGCCGATCATGAACCGGAAACCCCAGTAGGTCACCGGCAGCAGCGGCTGGTAGTCGATCGGCTGGCCGGCGAACTGCCCCAGCTTCGGGTCGTTCGGGTAGTGCGTGCCGTACTCGGCCTGGTACCTGGGGATCAACTCGTTGACCCCGTCGACCTCGCTGGTGAAGTCACCTTCAGCGAGGTAGGAGAGGATGTAGGGCACGGTCAGGCTCTTGACGTCCTCGCAGTCGGGGCTCCTGACGTCGCCCACCGCGAAGATCGAGAAGCTGGCCGGGGCCTCGCTGTGGCACAGCGCTTCCGCCGAGGCCATCTTCATCGGCTGCTGGTCGAACATCAGCTTGCCCTGGACGTCGCCGCTGATGGCCAGGCCGGTGAAGGCGACGACCGCCACCCAGGCGCCGAGCCGCATCGACCCGTGCCAGGTCCGCCGGTCCTCCTCGTCGACGGGCTCCCCGGTCTCGTCGGCCTGCTTGCGCTGCCGGACGATCTGCCAGGCCGCGATGCCGATGAGGAACCCGCCCGCGACGGCGAAGCAACCGAAGATCGTGTGCGGGAAAGCGGCGAGCACCGTGGAGTTGGTCAGCACCGCCCAGATCGAGATCAGCTCCGGCTTGCCCTCGACCACGCGCACGCCGACCGGGTGCTGCATCCACGAGTTGGCGGCCAGGATGAAGTACGCCGACAGCACGGTGGCCAGCGAGAACGCCCACGCGCACGCCAGGTGCACGCCCTTGGACAGCCGGTCCCAGCCGAAGATCCACAGGCCGAGGAAGGTCGACTCGACGAAGAACGCGAGCAGGCCCTCCATCGCCAGCGGCGCGCCGAAGACGTCACCGACGAAGCGGGAGTAGGCGCTCCAGGCCATGCCGAACTGGAACTCCTGCACGATGCCGGTGACCACGCCCATGGCGAAGTTGATGAGCATCAACTTGCCCCAGAACTTGGTCATCTTCAGGTATCGGCGGTTCCCGGTCCGGTACCAGGCCGTCTGCATTCCGGCGACCAGGATCGCCAGTCCGATGGTCAGCGGCACCATCAGGAAGTGGTAGACGGTCGTGATCCCGAACTGCCAGCGCGCGATGTCGAGCAGATCCACAACACCACACTGCCGTTCCGCGCGCCCGCGCGCGCAGAGGCAAGGGCCCCCCATCGGCCGGTCGAGCGTCCTGGTTCCGACGGGACCAAGGTCCTCCTCCACGCAGCGCGACCTCGGCCACCCGCCCGGAACGACCTTCCGACACGATCAGGTTGAAGGCCCGACGCGGACCGTCATCGCAGGGCTTCGGCCACGGACTCGGCCGTCTCGACGACCATCGGCCCGATCTCGTCGGCCGCGATCGGCTGCAGCGCCACCACTCCGACGCTGGCGCGCAGCCCCGGGACCCCACGCACCGGCGCGGCCACGCCGAAGGCGCCCTGCTGCAGGTCACCGCCGCTGGAGATCCACCGCGGAGAGCCCGCCGGCAGGTCCACCGCCTGCCCGGCGGCACCGCGCTGGACGGGATGACGCGTGCCCACCCGGTAGGACACGTGGTAGCTGGTCCAGGACGGTTCGACGACCGCGACGGCCTGCGCCTCGCTGCCGTCTGCGACGGTCAGGTGCGCGGTGGCTCCCACCTTCTCCGCCAGCCCGCGCAACGCGGGCGTGCAGGCGACCCGCAGCTGCGGCAGGACCCGTCCCGCCAGCCACAGCACTCCCAAGCCCAGCCGGACCCGAGATCCTTCACGACGCACCAGGCCACGGCTCTGCAGCGGTCCGAGCAGCCGGTACACCGCGGCGCGGCTCACGCCGATGCGGGTGGCCAGATCGCTGATCGTGGGCGCTTCGCTCTCCGCGTCGGCGACCGCCTGCAGCAGGCTCAGCCCGCGCTCGAGCGTCAGCGAGCTCTCCTTGGTGCCCGTCGGCCCCTCGTGCTGCAGGCGCGGAGCGGCGTGCGCCGGATCGGGTTGGGCCATCGCGTCACCTCCGAGCCGCCGCGAGCACCGTGCCGGTCACCTCGCCGAGCCCGACGACCGAACCGCCGGGACCCGGCGCACTGCCGCTCAGTGTCACCCGGTCGCCGTCCTGGAGGAAGGTCCGCTGCTCACCGTCGGAGAGCGTGACCGGATCCGATCCTCCCCAGGTCAGCTCCAGCAGGCACCCGCGCTGGTCGCGCTCGGGCCCGGACACGGTCCCGGAGGCGAACAGGTCGCCCGGCCGGGCCGGTGCCCCGCCGACGGTCATGTGCGCCAGCTGCTGGGCGGGCGACCAGTACATGTCGGCGAACTTCGGCTGCGCCAGCAACGTCTCGTTGCAGCGCACCTCCAACCGCAGGTCGAGGCCCCACGGCTCGTGCTCCACCAGGTACTGCTGCAACGGCTGCTCCGGCGGCGGAACCGCGACCCTGGCGGCTTCGAGGGCTTCCAGCGGCGTGATCCAGCCGGCGATGGAGGTGGCGAAGGACTTGCCCAGGAACGGGCCGAGCGGCTTGGACTCCCACGCCTGGACGTCGCGCGCCGACCAGTCGTTGACCAGCGCGACACCGAAGACGTGATCGGCGAACTCGGAAGTGGGGATCTGCGCGGCGGCCTCGCCGCCGCAGACGAACCCGACCTCGGCCTCGAAGTCCAGTCGCCGGGTCGGGCCGAACGCCGGGTGCGCGTCACCGGCGGCCTTGCGCTGACCGCTGGGCCGGTGGACGTCGGTGCCCGAGACGTGGACCGTCCCGGAGCGACCGTGGTAGGCGACCGGCAGATGCGTCCAGTTCTCCGGCAGCGGCGCCGAACCGCGCGCCAGGATGCGGCCGGCGTTCTCGGCGTGGTGCCGGGAGGCGAAGAAGTCGACGTAGTCGCCGACGGTGAACGGCATCGACAGCGTGTGCCAGTCGGTGCGCACCAGCTCCGCACCGGAGGGCGCGCGGTCGGCGGTCACGATGCCGGTGAGCCGTTCCCGGAGCTCGCGCCAGGCGTCGCGGCCCGCGGCGAGCAGCGGGTCGAGGGAGTCACCGGAGATCAGCTCCGCCAGGCGAGGACCGAGTTCACCCGCGATGGCGCGCAGCGGCAGGGCGTGCCGCCCGACGCGCACGGCGACCACCGGACCGTTGCCCGTGACCAGCACCCCGTACGGGAGGGTCTGCGGACCGAACGGCTTGTCCGGGGTGAACTCCGCGTCCTCGATCCAGCTCACAGCAAACCCCAACCTTCCAGTTCGGCGACGGGGTCCTTCAGCGAGCACGAGCCGTACGAGGCGAAGACGTCGCGCACCGCGTTGGCCGCGTCGTCGGACAGCGAGCGGGCCTCCTCGGCCAGCGCGGCACCATCGGTGCTTTCCAGCGCCGCCCGCACATCCTTCCCGGAAAGGGACCGCGCGGTCGCGACGAGCAGGTTGAGGAAACCGTGATGGGTGAACCCGGTTTCGGGATCCTCGCCCCGGACGGCGGCGTGCAGGCCGGTGGTCCCCTTGAACGGCACGTCCAGCGAACCGACGACGGCGAGGAACTCGGCGACTTCGTCGACGGTGGGGACGGCTTCGGCGGTCTGACCGCCGGTGCGCAGCTTCGGCCAGCAGCCGTGCTCGGCGACGCGGCGAACGCCGTCCAGCCAGCCCTCGCCGCCCCGGCGCGGTTCGACGACGCGGGTGATGTCCTCGGGCACGAACTCCGAGACCCGCTCCAGCCAGATGTCGTCCACGTCCGACGGCGCGGGCATCTCGACCATCCGCAGGGCCAGCAGCTCCTGGCGTCCTTCGATGATCGACAGCGCCTTGGGGACCCCGCCCAGACCCGTGTCGCACACCAGCGACAGCGGGACCGGGGAGGACGGCTTGACCTTGGCCAGCTCGGTGATCAGCTCGGCGAGCCGCGACGCCTGGCACAGCATCGGGCCGAGCAGACCGGCGAACTCACCGGCCCGCGCGTCCAGGTGCTCGGCGACCGCCTGCGGCACCGGAGTGGCCGCCTCGTTGCGGTTGCCGGGTGGGAACAGCGCGGCGTCATCGACCAGTCGGGCGAACAGGGGTGGGATGCCGCGCGGACCTGGCGCGCGAAGCTCAACAGCGCTTGACACGGTGGACACGCTAGTGCCGTTGCGGCCAGTGAACAAAGATGCCCGAAAAACGGACGTCTGACCGGGTCATACGCGACTCCCTAGGACGTGTTTGGCCGACATCATGCACCCCTGCGTAGTCAATGCACCCACCACCCGGGTGGTCCGGTCCGAGATACCACCCGCACGGCCCTCCACTCACTACTCCGGTCGGCTCCCCATCACGTCGTCGCACCTGGTAGTAAGGGCGTTGCATTGCGTGGGGAGTCCGCGAGATCCGCGATCCGCTCACCGGACCGGGGACTTTCGCCACGCTCAAACTTAAGTTAGGCTTGCCTAAGTAGGAGGTGAGCAAGGTGGGCGAGAAGACGATCCGCAAGCCGGCCAGACCCAGTTTCGCGGAACGAGCCAGGAGCATTGCCAAGCGTGGCGGGAAAGCAGCACTGCTGCCGTCCGGCGAGGTCTCGGCTCGCGTCGCCCCCTTGCTGCACCACGTGCACCCGGACGGCAGCGCGACCGTGCTGCTGGCAGACGACCACCCGCTGATCGCGGCCTGCTGGCACGCGCCGCGCGGCGAGCTCGCCGCCGTCATCGAGGTCGCCGACCCCACTCCGGTGCGCCTGCGGGAACCGGTCCGCGGACTGCTGTGGCTGACCGGCTGGCTGCGGGTGCTGGACCCCGGAGAGGCCCAACACGAGGTGCTGTCGATCGTCGACGACCGCCCCGACCCGCGGCTGCTGGACGCCGGTCACGGCGCGAGCGTGCTGCGGTTGGAGTCCGCCTCGATCGTGCTGGCCGACGCCGAGGGCACGGATTCGGTGGACTCCACCGATTTCCAGGCCGCGACACCGGACCCGTTCTGCACCTTCGAGGACGACTGGCTGCGGCACCTGGAGCTCTCGCACCGCGACGTCGTCGGTCTGCTCTCCCGGCACCTGCCGGAACAGCTGCGCGGCGGGCACATCCGCCCGCTCGGCCTGGACCGCTACGGCCTGCGGCTGCGCGTCGAGTCCTCCGACGGCGATCACGACGTCCGGCTCGGCTTCTCCCGCCCGGCCGACACCACCGAGCGCCTCGGCTTCGAACTCCGCCGCCTCGTCGGCTGCCCCTTCCTCGCCCAGCAGCGCAAGGGTTCCTGAGCTCGACGACCTGGTCCGAACCGACCGGACGGACTTCGATCGTGATCGGGTTCGGACCAGAACCGCCCCGTGCTCAGGAGGTCTCGTCCGAGAACCACGTCGCCGCACGGGTGATCCGCCCGTGGCGGAACCGCAGCGAGCCGTCGTCCCCGCCGAGGAGGACGGCTTCGGCGACCTGGGCCTGGCGCGTCATCAACCACAGGAACGCGTGCGCCACGGCCCACGCCCGGCCTTCGCGGAGGCCGTCGGAGAAGCGGACCTGCAGGCCGCCCGGATCCGCGTACTGGAACTCCACGAGCACACCGTCGCGGACCCCGAAGAAATCAGTCGCGCCCAGCGCGCAGTTGATCGAATCGAACTCCCGGACCTCCCGCAGCACGCGCATGGCCAGCGCCGGCAATGTCTCGGCCATGGGCTCGGCTTCCTGCGTGCCCCACACGTAAACGTCCACGCCCACCCTCCGGCGTCGGCGACCACTCGTACGACGGGATGCGGGCCTCCCGCGGTTCCAACCGAAATCCCTCCCTCCGCAACGAGGTGCGACATCCGGGTGGCGACAGCACGCCGACGGGTACGGTTCGTCCGGTGAGCACCCTGCGCGCCTGGCTGAGCCCCACACGCCCCGGTGATCCCGAGGAGTTCACCGATCCGGCGGAGCGCAAGGCGATCGGTGTCGAACTGCTCGTGGTGTTCGCGGTGACCCTGGGGATGTCGGGGTTGCAGAGCCTGGTCTCGCTGCTGGACGCGCTCCTGCAGCCGACTCCGCTGGCGCAGCAGCAGGTCGCGATCAACCAGCCGCAGGCCCACCTCGGGCTTCTCGACATGCTGGCGCAACTGGTCAACGTGCTGCGCCTGGTGGCGTGGGGCGCGCTGGGCGCGTTCCTGCTGTGGCGCGGCGGCATGGCGCTGTGGCGGATCGGGCTGGACCGCACCCGGCTGGGCGGGGACGTGCTGCGCGGCGCGGGGCTCGCGGCGCTCATCGGGGTTCCAGGCCTCGGGCTGTACCTGCTGGCGCACGCGCTGGGCCTGAGCCTGACCGTGCAGCCTTCGACGCTGACCGACGCGTGGTGGCGGGCACCGGTTCTCGCGCTCGCGGCGTTCGGCAACGCCTTCGCCGAGGAGGTGCTGGTCGTCGGCTACGTGCTGACGCGGTTGCGGCAGCTCGGTTGGAGCGAGAACCGGTCGCTGTGGCTGGCGGCGCTGCTGCGCGGCAGCTACCACCTCTACCAGGGCTTCGGCGGCTTCGTGGGCAACGTCGTGATGGGCCTGGTGTACGGGCGGATCTGGCAGCGCACCAATCGGCTGGTCCCGCTCATCGTCGGGCACGCGCTGATCGACGTCGTGGCGTTCGTCGGCTACTCGGCGCTGCGCGGCCACGTCAGCTGGCTCCCGTGATCTTGGAATCCCGCATCAAACGCAACGCATCGATGGTTCAGCGGGCAAGAAAGTTCATGTTCCATCGAAAGTGAACGTGATCAGCGACGATTATGTTCGTCCGGGCTAGGCTTCGGGATGTGACTCGACCGCACGTCCAGAGCGAAGTCGGACCGCTGACCTCGGTGGTGCTGCACCGGCCCGGTTCCGAGCTCAAGCGCCTCACGCCGCGCAACAACGACCAGCTGCTGTTCGACGCGATCCCCTGGGTCGACCGGGCGCAGGAGGAGCACGACACCTTCGCCGAGGTGCTGCGCGGACGCGGCGTCGAGGTGCTGCTGCTGCGCGACCTGCTCACCGAGGCCCTCGCCGACGCCCGCGCGCGCGCCGCTGCCGTGCACGCCGGCGTCGACGGGCTCAGGCTCGGCCGCGACGTGGCCGACGCGCTGCGGTCGCACCTGGCCGACGTCCCCGACGCGACGCTGGCCGAGGTGATCATCGGCGGCATGACCTTCGAGGAGCTGCCCGCCGCCGAGGGCGACTCGCTCGTGCGGCGGATGCACCGCCCGCACGACTTCGCCATCGAACCGATTCCGAACCTGCTGTTCACCCGTGACTCGTCGGTGTGGATCGGTGACCGGGTGGCGATCGCGGCGCTGGCGATGCCGGCCCGGCGGCGCGAGTCGGCGATCACCGACCTGATCTACGCCTACCACCCGCGGTTCTCGCACGCGGCCCGCGCGTACGGCGCGCACTCCGCGCCGGTGGAGGGCGGCGACGTGCTGCTGCTGGCCCCCGGCGTGGTCGCGATCGGCGTCGGCGAGCGCACCACCCCCGCGGGCGCCGAGTCGCTGGCCCGCTCGTTGTTCGCCGACGACCTCGCGCACACGGTGCTGGCCGTGCCGATCGAGCAGACCCGCGCGTCGATGCACCTGGACACCGTCTGCACGATGGTCGACCGGGACGCCGTGGTGATGTACCCGGCGATCCAGCACTCGCTGCGCGCCTACGCGCTGCGCCCCAAGGACGGCGAGTTGGACGTGTCCGGCCCGGAACCGTTCCTGGACGCGGCGGCCGAGGCGATGGGCATCGATCGGCTGCGGGTCATCGACACCGGGCTCGACCCCGTCACCGCGGAGCGCGAGCAGTGGGAGGACGGCAACAACACGCTCGCCGTCGCTCCCGGTGTGGTGGTGGCCTACGAGCGCAACGCCGAGACGAACACGCGGCTGGAGGAGGCCGGCATCGAGGTGCTTCGCATCAGCGGGTCGGAACTGGGTTCCGGTCGAGGCGGTCCGCGGTGCATGTCGTGTCCGGTCAGCAGGGCACGACTGGGCGATGAGGGAATCCCGGCCACCTGATGGGGCGAACTTTCGGGTGTGATCGAGACCAAGTCGGAGATCTTGGGCGGACACCGGTTCGAGAACCGCATGCGCTCGCTCGGGGACGAAACTGCAACTGCTCGCACACTCCCCGCTAGAAGCACCCTCACCAGCGAGAACAGCAAGGCAGGCTTGGCTCTACTAATTGAGGCAAGCCTTTCTTCAGTCGCCGGAGAACTAAGGCTAGCCACATCATAATTAGGTTCGCCTGGAATGTAACTGGACCAATTCAAGGTTATATTGATGGCATGGCTGTCACCGCGAAGAAGATTCAGCACAAGGAATCGAAGTTCGAACACCTGCTGCAGGAACAGGTCAAGAACGAGTTCACCGCCTCGCAGCAGTACATCGCGGTCGCGGTCTGGTTCGACGACAACGATCTGCCGCGGCTGGCGTCGTACTTCTACAAGCAGGCGCTCGAAGAGCGGAACCACGCGATGATGATCGTCCAGTACCTGATGGACAACAGCATCAAACCGCAGATTCCGGCCATCGAGCAGGTCCGCAACGACTTCTCCGAAACCCGTGAGCTGATCGCGCTGGCCCTGGAGCAGGAGCGCGAGGTCACCCGGGAGATCGAAACGCTGGCCAAGACCGCCCGCGACGAGGGCGACTACCTCGGCGAGCAGTTCATGCAGTGGTTCCTCAAGGAGCAGGTCGAGGAGGTCTCGTCGATGTCCACGCTGCTCAACGTCGTGGACCGCTCCAAGGGCAACCTCTTCGACGTCGAGAACTTCCTCGCCCGCGAATCCGTGGGCGACGAGGGCACCGACCCCACGGCCCCCAAGGCCGCCGGTGGCGCGCTCTGATGCCCGATCCCCATCACCCCGGGTGGCTCAGCCGCTCGGGGTGATGTGCATTTCGCTGGGCGGGCTCTGCTCCGACGGCGCGGGTTGCTGTGATATCTCCGGGTCTGGCTGCTGGGAGGTCTCCGGATCCGCCGTCTGGGAGGGCGCGGTGCGCAGGATCGACGGGTCGAACGACTCGCTGACCGACGGGTCCGGCTCCTGCGGGTTCGTCCGCGGCCACCGGGTTTCCGGCTTCGACGGCGGCGGGGGGACGTGCCCGGTGAGCGGCGGGGGGACGGATCCGCTCGACGTGAGCGGTGGGGGTACCTGCGGGCCGGGCTGCTCGACCACCGGCGGCCGGGCGGGCTGCAGCGGTGCGTCGTGGTTGACCAGCGCGACTCCCCCGCCCACCAGCAGCGCCGATCCGATCGCGGCGGCCGTGGCGGCGAGCATCCCGTTGCGCTGGCGGCGACGACGCGCGGCGGCGACCAGCGACCACTCCGCGCCGGTGCGGACCGGGACCTCCAGCCGGTCGTCGCGCAGCAGGCGCTGCAGCTCATCGTCCAGATCCATCACACGTCACCTCCCTCGACGGTCTCGCCGAGCCGCTTCCGCAAGGACGTGAGCGCCTTGCTCGCCTGGCTCTTCACGGTTCCGCAGCTGACGCCGAGGGCATCGGCGATCTCCAGTTCGGAAAGACCTTCGTAGTAACGCAGCACGACCACCGCGCGTTGCCTCGGCGGCAGATCCCGCAGCGCCTGCCACACCGGCTCGTTCTCCAGGCGGTCCTGCTGCGGGATCGCCGGGACGTCGGGGAACTCGGCGAGCAGGGTTTCACGACGGGTGCGGCGCCAGCGGCTGATGTGCGCGTTCGCCATCGCCTTGCGCACGTAGGCGGTGGGGTCGTCGGTGGTGCGGCTGATCTTGTTCCAGCGAGCGCCGACCTTCTCCAGCACCGTTTGCACCAGGTCCGCGGCGTCGTGCGGATTGCCGGTGAGCGCGTGGCCGTAGCGCATCAGCCCAGGCAGAGCCACCCGGACGAATTCCGCGAAGTCGTCTTCTGTCGCAGCCATGTCCCCCCGGCGCGCCTGCCCAACAGGTACTCCGGACGCCTCGGCAGCGGCCGGCACGGCAGGCGAGTGCGCGGTCACCCCTCCACCCCCTCGACGCCGGGTACCACTGTGGAGGGGTACGCGAGTAGCCGCCACTTCGTTGCCACCCGCAACCGAGATCACCCGAAAGGAGCACGCGAGCTCAGGCAAGCGACGAAGCCGCTCTCCTCCACCACCCGGGCAGCCGGCACCGCGGGGTGGTGAGCGGCTTCGTGGCCGCGACGCCGCGCATGGGACATGTGGACGTGCACCAGGACTGGCGTGCGGGAGTCCGCGAACCGATCAGGTGCCACCCACCCGTACCGCTGAGCAAGGCGGGTGAACGACCTCGCCGGTCAGCGGATGGTGACCTGGCGGCCGCGGAGGCCATCGCGGGCTCGGCGTTCCGAGCTGGTCAGCGGCTCGTCCTCCAGAGAGGCGAGGGCTTCGTCGATGCGCTGGCCGAGGGCGACCGCCGGTTCGTCCCACTCGCGGGCGTGCAGTTCGCGGTCGAGGTCCCAGACCGGGACCAGCAGGCCGTGCGCGCGGAACGAGCCCGCGTAACGGCTCTCCTCGCCCAGGGCCAGCTCTCCGCGGGCCGACAGCCGGGCCATCGCGGCCAGCAGCTGCTCCTCCGGCTCCGGGCGGACCCAGCGCACGTGCGCCTTCTCGCCGGCGTCGACCCAGTAGGCCGAGGTCACGCCCTTGAGGCGGTCGGTGGGCATGATCGCGGCGTTGGCGCGTTCGAGCGACAGCGCGACCTCACCGGTCGGGTCCACGTCCTCCGGCAGCCACCAGCCGAAGTCGGCGTGCAGCTCGACGTCGAGGGCGACGTCGGGGTCGATCAGGTCTTGCAGCCGGGTCGGAACGGAGCCGGCCTCGGTGGTTTCCGGACCCACGACCGACAGGGACTGGCCGGTCTCGGCCTCCTCGACCCACTCGATCGCACAGGCCAGGTCGCGGCTGATGTCGCCGGAGTGCGTCTGCACCTGGAGGCCCACGAAGCGCACACCGTCGTTGCGGTGCAGCGCAGCGGCCGCCATCGGCAGCACCGTCGCCAGGGTGATCTCCGAGCCGTCGCGCATCGGCAGCTTCGCGATCGCCGAGGGGACGAACTCGCGCAGCGCGACCAGCTCGCACTCGGCGGCCAGGCCCTCGAACGGCCGGGTCACGATCACATCCGCCGAGCCACCGGCCTTGCCGTGGCAGGCCTTGTAGCGCTTGCCCGACCCGCACGGGCAGGGCTGACGGGGACCGACGGCGCCTTCGTGCTGGGCTGGCTTGGTCGCGGCTCGCTTCGACACGGCTGTTCCAATCGCTGGCGGTGACTACCCCGTGACGCTACCGAAGTGGGCGGAATCGGGATCAGCCAGGTGGAGACGGGTCCCCTCGGGCGAGTTGGTCGCGAGGTACCGCACGCCCGCGCTCCGGCACAGATCGATGTCGGCGTGTGCGTCGACCGTCCAGCAGTAGGTGTCGCGGCCCAGCGCGGCGGCGCGCGACACGAAACCCGGGTCCTCGCGCAGCAGCCGCACGTCCGGTCCGGCCAGGTCCGCCCACGGCGGCAGCACGCCACCTCGGCGAGCCCCGGTGTACCGCGAGAACAGCAGCACCGTCGGCACCCGGGGCGCCGCCTCCTTGAAGCGGCGGATCGCTGCGGGCGCGAAGGACATCATGAAGACCTGGGAATCGCGCGGGTCGTCCGGCGCGGCCAGTCCGTGCCTGGCCAGCAGAGCGACCAGCTTGTGCTCGACCAGACCGCCGTAGCGGACCGGGTGCTTGGTCTCCACGAACAACCTCGTCGGGCGCGCGCTCGCGCACGCCATGCCGAGCAGTTCGTCCAGGGTGAGCACGCCGTACTCGGCGGCGGAACGGCCGAAGTCCACCTCCGCCATCGCGGCCACGGTCAGCGCGCTGACCACGCCTCGTCCGCTGGAGGTGCGGTCGATGCGGCGGTCGTGCACGCAGACCAGATGGCCGTCGCGGGTGACCCGGACGTCGCACTCCAGGGCGTCCGCGCCCTGCTCCAGCGCCAGCTCGTAGGCGGACCGGGTGTGCTCGGCGCGGTGCGCAGACGCGCCCCGGTGCGCGACGACCTCAGGAATCTCCGCCACACCACCAGTATCCGAACCGGATGCGAACACCGCCGTCACCTGTGACCCACCTCAGCGGGGGGCCGTGTCGGGGCGCGCAGCACGCGGCGGCGGAGGAGCGGCGCGGACCGCGTGGACCCGCTGCCGGCTCAGCTCAGCCGGGTCCGGCGGCAGCAGCAACCGCATGAAGTGGTCGATGAGCCGCGCGGTCACCACCGCCAGCACCGTGACCAGCGCGTTGTTGACCGCGTGCAGCACGACGCCGTCGGCCAGGGCTTGGACCCCGTCGCGGAACGTCCAACCGAAGGTGAGCAGGCCAACCACCACGGTCGCCGCCCACAGCGCCCACCAGAACCGGACCCGCAGGCTCGGCCAGGGGCGCGCGTCCTCCTCCCGGTCGCCCTCGGCGACCAGCAGCGAGTGCTCCAACTCGGCCACCGCCGCACCCGGGATCAACAGGTTCGCGCCCGGGATCAGGACGCCGGCCACGACCTGCCAGTCCGGCCGGGCGCTGCGTACACCCATCCGCTCGGCCGCCGCGGCCCGCGCGCGCAGACCCCACAGCACCACGAACACTCCGGTCAGCACGCCCATCAGCACCAGGATCAGGCCCGTGGTGCCGACCAGTGCGTCGGAGATCGCCAGCACCGTCCGCGACAGCGCCTCATCCCTGCTGAACAGCAGCAACGCGTAGCGCCACGCCTCGGCGAAGGTCGCCAGCGCCGCGACGCCCGCCGTCACCCACAGGGCGGCGATCGCGGTGGCGGCGGTGGTCCCGGCCCGTTCGGCCTGGTCGACCCGGCCGTTCGTGGGCAGCGCCAGCGGCCAGCGCCAGGCCAGCAGCGGGAAACCCCAGCGCGGAGGCGCCGGATAGGACGGCGGCCCGGTGTACGGGCGCGGCCGTCGCCGCTGCCAGGCGCGGCGCGGACCGCCGGGCGGAGTGGCGACCCACTCCATCCGGTCGTGCTGGGGCGGAGGGGTCACAGCACGTACGGCTCGCCGTCGGACTCATCGGACACCAGCGGACGGCCGAGGGCCGACCAGCCGTTCATGCCGCGTTCGACGTTGACCGCGTCCCAGCCGTTGGCGTTGAGGTACGCGGTGACCTTCGCCGAACGACCGCCCGAGCGGCACACCACGTAGAGCTGGTCGGCCTCCGGGATGTCGTCGAGGCGCTCGACGAGCTTGCTCATCGGGATGTGCACGGCCTCGGGGGCGTGCCCGGCCTGCCACTCGTCGTCCTCGCGGACGTCCAGCAGCACGCTGCCCTGCGGCAGCTCCTCGGGCAGTTCCCCCGGCTCGACGCCGGGCACCTGGCTTGGAGGTGGAGTAGTCACGCCCCGATGCTGCCACGTCGGGCGTCGCTTCGGTGTGAGGGTGTCGTCGGTCCTGGGCCGACCGTTCGTGATCGATGTCGCGTTCGCCCGGTCGAACCGCCACCACCTCGAAACGGAGCGCCCCGGACCTGGGGAGGTCCGGGGCGCGTTCGTCACGAGGTGGATCGGGTCAGTGCTGGACCGCCTTCTCCGCGCCCGCACCCGTGAGGGAGCGGACCTCCATCTCGGCGTACTTCTCTCCGCCGTTCTCGTCCTTGCTCAGGATGGTCCCGAGGTAACCGAGCAGGAACGACAGCGGGATGGACACCAGGCCCGGGTTCTTCAGCGGGAACATGGCGAAGTCCATCGACGGGAACATCGCCTCCTCGCCACCGGAGACCGCCGGCGAGAAGATGATCAGCACGATGGTGATCGCCAGACCACCGTAGATGCTGAACAGCGCACCGGTGGTGTTGAACCGCTTCCAGAACAGCGAGTACAGCAGCGTCGGCAGGTTGGCCGAGGCGGCGACGGCGAAGGCCAGCGCGACCAGGAAGGCCACGTTCTGCCCGTTGGCCGCGATGCCGCCCAGGATCGACACGATGCCGATGACCACCGCGGTGATCCGCGCGACGCGGACCTCCTGCTGCTTGTCGTCGACCTTGCCCTTCTTGATCACGTTCGCGTAGATGTCGTGCGCGAACGAGGCCGAGGCCGTGATCGTCAGACCGGCCACCACCGCCAGGATCGTCGCGAAGGCGACCGCGGAGATGAAGCCAAGCAGCAGCGGACCGCCCAGGTAGGAGGCCAGCAGCGGAGCAGCCGAGTTCACCCCGCCCGGGGCGTCCTTGATCGCGTCCGGTCCCACCAGCGCACCGGCGCCGTAACCCAGGACCAGCGTGAACAGGTAGAACAGGCCGATCAGCCAGATCGCCCAGACCACCGAACGACGCGCCTCCTTGGCGGTCGGCACGGTGTAGAAGCGCATCAGCACGTGCGGCAGACCGGCGGTGCCCAGCACCAGGGCGATGCCCAGCGAGATGAAGTCCAGCTTGCTGGTCTCCGTCTTGCCGTACTGCGCTCCCGGGTTGAGCACCTTCTCGCCGGCGACCTCGGCCGCGTGGCCGAGCAGCGACGAGAGGTTGAACCCGTACAGGGCCAGGACCCAGATCGTCATCACGAAGGCACCGGCGATCAGCAGCGCCGCCTTGATGATCTGCACCCAGGTCGTGCCGCGCATGCCGCCGACCAGAACGTAGAGGATCATCAGCGCACCGACCACGGCGATCACGATGGCCTGCCCGCCCTTGTCGGTGATGCCCAGCAGCAGTGCGATCAGGCCACCGGCACCGGCCATCTGGGCCAACAGGTAGAAGAAGCTCACCACCAGCGTGGACAGCGAGGCAGCCGTGCGCACCGGGCGCTCCCGCATCCGGAAGCTGAGCACGTCACCCATCGTGTAGCGACCCGTGTTGCGCAGCAGCTCCGCCACCAGCAGCAGGGCGACCAGCCAGGCCACCAGGAAGCCGATGGAGTAGAGGAACCCGTCGTAACCGTTGACCGCGATGGCGCCCGCGATGCCGAGGAACGACGCCGCCGACAGGTAGTCGCCGGAGATCGCGATCCCGTTCTGCGGCCCGCTGAACGCGTGCCCGGCGGCGTAGTAGTCCGAGGCGGTCTTGGTGTTCCGGCTCGCCCGGAACACGATCACCATCGTGACCGCCACGAAGATCGCGAAGATCCCGATGTTCAGCAGCGAGTTGCCACCGGTCGCTTCCTGAGCGATCGGCTGGGCGGCGGAAACAGCTTGGAACGTGCTCACTTGCCGCCCCCCTCGACGTCTTCCCGGATCTTCTCGGCGACCGGGTCCAGGTTCTTGTTGGCGTAGCGGACGTACCAGGTCGTGATCGCGAAGGTGGACACGAACTGAAGCAGGCCGAGCACGAGTCCGACGTTGATGTTGCCGACCAGCTTGATGCTCATGAAGCCGTGCGCGTAGTCGGCGAGCAGCACGTACACCAGGTACCAGACCAGGAACAACGCCGATACGGGGAACACGAAGTTGCGCAGTCGCTTGCGCAGTTGGGCGAATTCGGGACTGCTCTGCGCAGCGGCCCAGGTTTCGGCGTCAATACCGGACCCGGACCCGTTTTGGTCCGTGGCGCTCACGGCTCTCCTTCCACAAAGAAAGGCTCAGCTTCGCGTTATCGCCAAGCATGAGCCTGAACCACTCAACGCCGGAACGCTACGGAACTCGACCGAGCGGTGGGTAGGCCCGTTGGGAGTACGCGTGCTAACGATCGAGTGAAGTTAACGCTCCAACAAGAGGCATCGAAATGTGCCTAATGGGAAAATTTTCATTCATACGGAGTATCGTTCGGTCGAAATTCTCGACGGAACGTAATCAACTGCTAGATCACCCACACGGTTGGCGGCATGGGGGAGCATCGGCGGAGCGATTGATACCCACGGCATCAGCGCTCGTGGCGGCCGTGCTTGGGAACCGGTTCGGAGTTCGGCTTGCTGTCCACGAGGCCCAGCCGGTCCGGCGCGTGCAGCCGCAGCATCAGCCGCGCGACACCGCCCGGCACGCGCGCCCGGGTCGCCAGGCTGACCAGGTAGGTCACCGCGAACGCCAGCGGCACCGTGAACAGCGCGGGCTGCGAGGCGAGCTGGGCCCACCAGCCGGTGTGCCCGGCGAGGTGCGAGGCTGAGGCCGAGATCAGCACCAGCGATCCGCCGGTGACCATGCCGCACGCCGCGCCGGCCGCGGTCAGCCCGCGCCACCAGATGCCCAGCACCAGGACCGGGCAGAAGGTCGAGGCGGCCATCGCGAACGCCAGGCCCACGCTGCGCGCGAGGTCGTGGTCGTCCACCGCCAGCGCCAACACCACAGGAACCGCGCAGGACAGCACCGCCGCCGACCGGAAGCGCATCGTCCGGCCCCACAGCACGTCCCGCGCGGACAACACCCCGGCAAGGCTCATGACCAGGCCCGACGAGGTGGACAGGAACGCGGCGAACGCACCCGCCGCGGTGATCGCGGCCAGCGCCCCACCAACCCAGTTGCCCAGCATCGCGTGCGGCAGCAGCAGCACCGCCGCATCCGTCCGGCCGGTGACCAGCAGCTGCGGCACGTACAGCCGGGACAGCAGCCCGAAGATCGTCGGGAACAGGTAGAACGCCCCCAGCAGTCCCAGCACGTAGAGCGCGGTCCGGCGCGCGCCCGCGCCCGACGGGTTGGCGTAGAAGCGGGCGAGCACGTGCGGCAGGCCCATCGTGCCCAGGAACGTCGCGATCAGCACCGAATAGGTCTCCAGCAGCCCGGTCAGCCCGTCCTGCTGGGGTCGCACCCAGTTCGCGTTGTCGGGCGCCGCCCCGGTCACCACCGGAACGGCCGCGCCGGCCGGGAAGCGCAGTTCGCTGCCCGCCCGCACCGGGTGCTCGCCCGGCTGCAGGTACATCGCGCCCGGCTGCCCCGCGTCCTCGGTGGCGGTGAGCCAGACCGGTTCGCTCACCTGGAGCACGACGTCGGTCTCGACGCGGACCGCGGTGTCCTGCTGGAAGAACGGCGTGCGCGGCTCGTCCAGCGCCTGCTGCTGCCCGCCGACCAGGAACACCATCAGCAGCGCGAAAGCGGGCAGGGTGATCGCGAACAGCTTCACCCAGTACTGGAACGCCTGCACCAGCGTCACCGCGCGCAGCGCGTCGCTGACCACGCTGACGTGCACGATCAGCGCCACCACGAGAACCCCCGCGTGGTATTCGAAACCGACGATGGCGGCCAGCGTCATCCCGGCCGCCTGCAACTGCGGCACCAGGTACAGCCAGCCGATGACCACCACGATCACCGTGGACAGCGAGCGCAGGTTCAGCGAGTTCAGCCGCGCCTCGACGAAGTCCGGCATCGTGTAGGCGCCGGAGCGGCGCATCGGCGCCACGACGAACAGCATCAGCGCCAGGTAGCCGGCCGCGAAACCGATCGGGTACCAGAGCGCGTCGACGCCGTCCTTGAGCACCAGACCCGCCACGCCCAGGAACGACGCCGCCGACAGGTACTCGCCGGAGATGGCCGCGGCGTTGCGCTCTTCCCGAACCGGCTTGCGAGCGGCGGAGAAATCGGTGGTCCGAGCCGAGCGCGAGCCCCACAGGCCGATGCCCAGCGTCGCGACGACGATCAGTACGACGCCGCCCAAGGACCACAGATTCGAGAGCATCTCACCCAGCCACCTGGCGTCTCAGAGTCGCACCCACCTTACGCAGAGCAGCGGACGCGCCCGAAGCAGCCGCCAGGCAAGCGACGAAGTCGCTCCTCCCTCGCCCCACCCGAGCAGCTCGCACCGCCGCGGGTTCTCAGACGTCCTCCGGGGAGGACAGCCGTAGCGCCGTGCACGGGACACGCACAGATCTCGGGATCCAGGAGCCAGAGCTGAGGTTGCCACCGCTGAGCAGAGGAGCACATCAGGGACCTATTCCTCCAGCATTCCGAGGAAGTCCTCTTCGTTGCGCTCGGCCTTGCGGGTGAACAGCAGCCCGATGACCACCAGGAACGGGTAGGCCAGGACACCGAGCACCAACCACGGCAGCCGCAACCCGAAGACCTCGATGTCACCGAGGGACGGCACCAACCAGAACGCCAGCGGCAAGCCGAAGAGCACCGCGCCGACGAAGCCGGACAGCAGCAACGCCGCCCGCAGCTGCTTCTCGACGAGGTCTCTGACCAACCCCTCCAGCACTCCGGTCTGCTCGTCGACCTCGACGCGGACGCGGGGGACGTGCGGTCCGCGGCGGTCGGCGAGCACGACGCGCTTGCGCCTCGGCCGGGGCGAGTACTCGCTCAGCCGGGCGCGGACGTCGAAGCCCTCCGGACTCAACCGTTCCCGCTCACTGCTGGCCCCAGTTGTCGCGCGGCGCCTTCACCAGGCGGTCCTTGAGCTCCCTGGTGTGGCGGCGGGACACGGGCAGTTCCTTGGGAGGCCCGCCGCCGAGCACCACCGAGTAGCCGGACGAGGACATCCGCAGTTCGGTGACCAGCGCGAGCGAGACCAGGAACGATCGGTGGATGCGCAGGAACCCTGCTTCGCCCCAGCGCTCTTCCAACTGCGCCAGCGGAATTCGGACCAGGTGGGAGCCCTCGGTGGTGTGCAGCCGCGCGTAGTCGCCCTGCGCCTCGACCCAGCGGACCTCCTTGCGCGGGATCATCCGCGTGGTGCCGGCGAGTTCGACCGGGATGACCTCGTCGTCCTCGGGTGCAGGAGCTTCGAGCGGCTGGGGCGAGCCGCTCTTGCCGGACTGCTGCTTGTTCTTCTCGATGCCGCGCAGCGCGCGGTCGACGCGGTCGGCGTTGGCGGGCTTCATGATGTAATCCAGCGCGCCGACCTCGAACGCCTCCAGGGCGTTCTCCTCGTGCCCGGTGATGAACACCAGCGCGGGCGGGTTGCGGAACGCGGTGAGCACTCGAGCCAGTTCCATCCCCGACAGCCCCGGCATCGAGACGTCCGCGAACACGGCGTCCACAATGGACTTGTCATCGTCGCGGCGGCCGATCAGCTCCGGATCGTCGCTGCGCAGCAGGCGCAGCGCCTCGGCGGCGTCGAAGGCCGTCAGCACCCGCCCGACGCGAGGGTTGCTGCCGAGCAGGAACTTCATCTCGTCAAG
Organism: Saccharopolyspora aridisoli; assembly: GCF_004348445.1. Classification (GTDB taxonomy): domain Bacteria; phylum Actinomycetota; class Actinomycetes; order Mycobacteriales; family Pseudonocardiaceae; genus Saccharopolyspora; species Saccharopolyspora aridisoli. The sequence goes on from NZ_SMKV01000042.1 coordinate 25,761, forward strand.
CCCGGCTCGCTCGTCATCGACGGCGAGGACGACCAGCCCGGCCGAGTTCTCTCGTGTACTCAATGCAGCGCCATCTCGTGCCGCGCCTTCGGCGCACTGTTCATGTCCCGATGTCCCATCCGGCCTCCCCGCCGATCCCGCGAATGCGGCCGCAGAACCCTAGTTGTTAGCGCAGCACGAGGGTGCTCCACGAGGGGCCAGCGGCAAGAAACTGCCCTGAGAAGGCTATTTTCGCCCGAATGGATCAACGCGTGAGGCTGATCGAGCGATGGTCCCGTACCCGGACCAGATCAGCCCTGTCCGCAACACCACGCGAAACGGGTCCCCGCCGAGCCTTCCCGGCAGGGACCCGAAGCACAAGCCCCTACAGGCCGAAACGATCCCACATGGCGCGGTGTTCGAGCGCATCGAGCCCGGAAACCAGGTTCGCCACGGGGTTCCTGGACACGCCCGAGGACATCCCGAGGCGCGCCAGCAGCGGTTTGCGGCCCTCCACGGTCTGCACGTGGGCCTCCGGGTACTTGCGCTCGATGATCTCGCGCAGCGTGCCGACACCGTCGATCAGCCCGAGCTCAGCGGCCTTCGCGCCGGTCCAGACCTCACCGGAGAACAGCTCCTCCTCGCTGCCGGACAGCTTGCCGTCGCGGCGCTCGCGCACCCAGTCCCGGAACTGCCCGTGCAGCTCGTCCTGCAGGCCGCGCAGCCACTGCACGTCCTCGGCCTTCTCCGGTCGGAACGGGTCGAGCCGCACCTTGTTCTCACCGGCGGTGTAGACCCGGCGTTCGACGCCCAGCTTGTCCAGCAGGCCCGTCATCCCGAAACTGGCGCTGACCACGCCGACCGAACCGACCAGCGAGGTCTGGTGCGCGTAGATCTCGTCGGCGGCGCACGCCAGCCAGTAACCACCGGAGGCGGCGACGTCCTCGCAGTACGCCATCACCGGAACGTCCTTCTCCGCCGCCAGGCCGCGGATCCGGTCCGCGACCAGCGCGGACTGGGTGGGCGCACCACCCGGCGAGTTGATCGACAGCACCACCGCGCTGAGGCGGTCGTGCGAAAACGCCCGGTTGAGCGCCGAGTCCACGTTCTGCAGCGAGATCGACGGCCGCCCCATCGGCGACGGCTGCGGCGTGATGACGCCGTGCAGCTTGACCACCGCCACGACCGGGCCGCGCTCGTTCATGCCGGGCAGCTTCCCGCTGAACTTCTCGGTCAGCTCCTTGGGCAGCTTGGCCGTGACCGCGTCGACGAACTTCTGGGGTGCCTTCTCGTCCATACCTCGACGCTACCGGCCCGCGGCGGGTCCGGTGGCCAAACCCACTCCGGGCTCGTCCACGGGCGTCAGCGGCTCCGGCCGGACACCGGGGGCGAACTTCGGAACTCGCATGATGACCTTCATGCCGGCGCCCCTCTCGGTCTCCACCACGAGCCCGTAGTCGTTGCCGAAGGTGGCGCGCATCCGGTTGTTGATGTTGCCCAGCCCGACGTGCGCGCCGGTGAGGTGGGCGTTGGCGAGCTCGGCGTCCAGCAGCTCCGGATCCATCCCGATGCCGTCGTCGTCGACGCTGATCAGCGCTTCGGAACCGTTGTCCTCGGCGGTCACCGAGACCGTCCCGCCACCGGGCTTGTTGGCCAGGCCGTGCCGGACGGCGTTCTCCACCAGCGGTTGCAGCGCCAGGAAGGGCACCACGACCGGAAGCACCTCGGGGGCGATCTTGAGCTGCACGTTGAGCCGGTCCGGACCGAACCGCGCGCTCTCCAGCGTCAGGTACCGGTCGATGTTGCGGATCTCGTCGGCCAGCGTCGTGTAGAGCCCGCTGTTGCGGAACGAGTAGCGGGTGAAGTCGGCGAACTCCTGCAGCAGGTCGCGCGCGTGCTCCGGGTCGGTGCGGATCAGCGAGGAGATCGTGTTCAGCGCGTTGTAGATGAAGTGCGGGGAAATCTGCGCCCGCAGCGCGCGCACCTCGGCCTGGGCCAGGCGCTCCTTGGACTCCTGCAGCTCGGCGAGTTCGAGCTGGGTGGACACGTGGTGCGCGACCTCGGCGGCAGCGCGCAGGAGCCGCTTGCGATCGCCGTCGGCGATGACCGTCAGCACACCGCGGACGTGGCCCTCGACCTCCAGCGGCACCACGGCCGCGTGCCGCATCGGGCACGGCCGCTGCTCGCAGACCACGTCGCCGTGGTCGAGGAAGTCGCGCTTGCCGGTGCGCAGCACGTGCTCGATCTTGGTGCGCAGGTCGGCGTAGTGGTGATTGGCCTCGCCGTCCCAGGTCAGCAGCGTTCCGTCACCGTCGACGATGCCGACGGCGACGCAGGCCAGCAGTTCCCGCAGGTGCGGACCGGTCTTGTCCGCCGATTCCTGGTTCAGGCCCTCGCGCAGGTAGGGCGCCGCTCTGGTCACCCGGTGCAGAGCCGCCAGCGTGGCGTCCTCCACCGAGGTGTTCACCCGACGCGCCCGGCACAACAGCACGAACATGCCCAGCACGGCGAGCGCGGCGAGCGTGGTCAGGACCGTCCGCTCTGTCAACAACTCCGCCACAACATCAATCTGCACGAGCAGCACGCTGTGAATCAAGGCGGCTACGGCCAGTGCGGGGTTTCCATCGGTGAACGGTACGGACCCGTTCCGTTCAGCGGAATCCATTCGTCCGTTCAGCAGGCATGCCCTGTGCACAACCCCAGCAGTTGCCCACAACATGTGGACAACTCATTTGAGCAGCCGGGACATCCTGCGATCCGCCAGCTTCTTCCCACCGGTCTGGCACGTCGGGCAGTACTGCATCGACCGGTCGGCGAAGGAGACTTCCCGAACCGTGTCACCGCACACAGGGCACGGCAAACCGGTGCGGCCGTGCACCCGCATCCCCGACCGCTTCTCGGCCTTGAGCCGCGCGGCGTCCTGGTTCAGCGAACGCTCCACCGCGTCGCGGAGGACGTCCTGGGCACAGGCGTGCAGCCGGGTCACGGCCGCGGCGTCGAGCTTCCCGGCCGTGGCGAACGGGGAGAGCTTGGCGGCGTGCAGGACCTCGTCCGAGTAGGCGTTGCCGATTCCCGCGATCGTGGACTGCTCGGTGAGCACGGTCTTGATCCGCTCGGTCCGCCCGTCCAGCAGCGCGGCCAGCCCGTCGGCGTCGAGCTCCAGCGCGTCGGGCCCCAGCTTCGCGATCCCGGGGACCACGGCCGGGTCGTCGACGATCCAGGCGGCGAGGCTCTTCTGGGTGCCCGCCTCGGTCAGGTCGAAGCCCACGCCGCCGAGGTCCACGCGCAGCGCGATCGGCCCGCGACCGGGTTTCGGCGGGGTCGCGGCGAGCTTGTCCGACCAGCGCAGCCAGCCGGCCCGCGCCAGGTGGCAGACGAGGTGCAGGCCACCGCAGTCCAGGTCGAGGTACTTGCCGTGCCTGACGGCACCGGTGACCTCGCGTCCGCGCAGCGCGGTCCACGGCGGGTCCGCGGTTTTGAGCACGCTCATCGAGGCGACGTCGACGCGCGCCACCGTCAGCCCCACGGCGTGGTCGCGGAGGTGCTGGGCCAGCGCCTCCACCTCGGGAAGTTCGGGCACGACCCCAGTGTGCCGCAGGAACGTCAGCGAAGCGGCGACGCTCGGAGTCAAGAGGCGTGTCAGGTCCCGCTACCTGCGCCGCCAAGCAGGACGACCGCGGACGCTCATTCGGTCGGCTGGAGCCTGCCGTTCATGTCCGGTTCCGCGTACAGCTCGATGTGTCGGGCCACCTGCGAGACCTCGGTTCGCACCTCGATGAACCCGCGCACGACGCCCACCCAGGTCTCCGGTGGGTTCTCGTCGGCGTCGCCCGGGGTGGACGCGGTGAGGGTCCACGGGCGGTGCAGCACCCAGCGGATCGGGAAGAACAGGATCGCGAGCACGATCACCGCGATCAGCCAAGTCGGGATGATCACCTCGGCGGGCGTCCAGGCGATGAACACCACCACCAGGGCCGCGAGCGCCGCGCCCACCACGATCGCCGGCGTCGAACCGCCGTTGACGTCGTGCTCGAACTCGTCCACCACGATCGGGTTGGACCACTCCAGGTTCGCCCTGATCGTCCACTCCCGGCCGTCGGAGCCTCGAACCACCCGGTTCATCGTCGCCTCCCCGCCCACCCGGGCTGGTCACTCGAACGCCAACTCACCACTCGGACCACACCTGTCACCGAGCGTGGTGCCACGGTACCGCTCATGTCATCGGCCCCGAGGGTGATGGCACGCACGGAACGGGCCACCAACACCCCGCTCATTGTCGATCATCACGGTGCCCGAGCCAACCCTTCGAGCCGGAAACAACCCGGCTGAACCACTACGCTCCGAGCACACCAGGTTCGGGAGGTTCCGGATGGACGTCGACGAAGCCCGCGGGCTGATCCGCGACCAGCACCGCGCGGTGCTGGGAACCCTGCGCACCGACCGAACACCGCTGATGACACCGGTCTTGGCGACCGTCGACGAGCAGGGCCGGGTGGTGATCAGCACCAAGTCCGGTTCGGGCAAGGTCCGGAACCTCCGCCGCGACCCGCGCGCCTGGCTGTGCGTGCTGCCGGACGCGTTCTTCGGGCGCTGGTTCCAAGTCGACGCCGACGTCGAGATCGTCGAACTGCCCGAGGCCCTGCCGCTGCTGGAGGACTACTACCGCTCGATCTCCGGCGAGCACGAGAACTGGGAGTCCTACCGCGAGGCCATGCGCTCGGAGAACCGGGTCCTGCTGCGGCTCACCCCCACCCGCGCGGTCGGCTGAAGGGGACCCCCGGTGAACGGCTTCCGAACCGTGGGCTAAAGTGTTCACCAACAGCCCACCGGGGGCGGAAGCCACCGGGAGGCGATGAATACACGCGGATGTAGCGCAGCTGGTAGCGCATCACCTTGCCAAGGTGAGGGTCGCGGGTTCGAGTCCCGTCATCCGCTCGCAGCAGTGGGGCCGAGGTATCAACCTCGGCCCCACTGCTTCTCGTGCTGGCACCAGCGTCGACCAGACCTCCGCCTCCTCCGCACCGGCGCGCGCGTTGCGCCACCTCGTACCACTGCGGGAAGCAGCGGTAGCCGCACCACCGGTCAGCTCTCGACGCCGAGGCCGATCGGGCAGGAGACCCCGGTGCCACCGAGGCCGCAGTAGCCGTTGGGGTTCTTGGCGTCCGAGAGGTACTGCTGGTGGTAGCTCTCGGCGTAGTAGAAGTCCTGGAGCAGGGCGATCTCCGTGGTGATCTCGCCCTTGCCGGCCGCGGTCAGGGCCTGCTGGAAGGCTTCGCGGCTGGCCTCCGCTCCGACCTTCTGCTGGTCGTCGACGCAGTAGATGGCCGAGCGGTACTGGGTGCCGAGGTCGTTGCCCTGCCGCATGCCCTGGGTGGGGTCGTGGTTCTCCCAGAACTCCTTGAGGACCTGCGCGTAGCTGATCTCCTCCGGGTCGAAGACCACCAGGACCGCTTCGGTGTGGCCGGTCAGCCCGGAGCAGACCTCTTCGTAAGTCGGGTTCGGCGTGTAGCCGCCCGCGTAGCCGACCGCCGTGGCCCACACGCCCTCGGTCTGCCAGAACACGCGCTCCGCGCCCCAGAAGCAGCCCATGCCGACCACCGCGGTGGCCAGGCCCTCCGGGAACGGCGGAACGATGCGACGCTCCGGGAACACCGCGTGCCGCTCGTCCACCGGCATCGCCGTGTCACGGCCGGGCAGCGCCGACGACGGGTCGATCATCTTCAGCTTCGCACCGAACATGTTTCCAGGGTACGCGGTGGTCAACGGCGATCCAGCCGGTTGGGATCGCCGCGGCGACCCGCTTCCGGCGGCATCGGGCGGCGCGCGTGCCTGCCCTGCGGCGGCTCGTCGATCTCACCGGACAACCGCCGTGACAACGGCGACTCCTCCGGCGGCTGGCGACGCGGGATTGCCCGGTCCGGCGGGAACGCCCGCCCCGGCGGCGGCCCGGCGGACCGCTGCGCACCGCCCACCGGCGGGCGCGGCGGCGCGGGTAGAGGACGCTCGGGCCTCTCCGGGACCCTTCGCACCGCCGGTTCGGGCAGGGGGAGGGATCTCTCGGTCCGAACGTCCGCCGGATCGGGATCCGGTTCGCGCTCGACCTCCTGCTCGGGCGCGGTGTCCAGGAGGTGGCGCAGGCGCATCGTGGGGTCCTCGACGTACTTCCACGACAGGGTGCCCAGGACGTAGCAGGTCGGGGCGGCGCAGAGCAGCATGAGCCACTGGTCGCCGATCCCGGCCATCGCCAGCAGCTGCTGCACCGGGAAACCCCAGACGTACACGCCGTAGCTGCCGTTGACCCACACGCCCGGAACCGTCAGCCGCGACGGCCAGAAGTGCCCGGCCACGATCACCGCGTAGCTGACCGCGAAGGCCATGAACGCCGAGGCGGTGATGTTGTTGCCCATCACCACCAGCACGACCAGGCCCGCGCCCGCGGCCAGCGGCGACAGCGGGATCCGGTAGAGGTTCAGCAGCACGCCCAGCGCGAAGGCCACCAGGAACGCCACCAGCGACTCGACCGGGACGCTCAGCAGCGAACCCGCGGACTCGGCGCCCGGGGTCTGCTCCAGGTGCCGGTCCCAGGCGATCAGGCCGATCAGCGCGACCACCGTCAACCAGCGGAAGTCCTTCTTGGCCGTGCCCAGCAGCAACAGCGCGAAGAGGCCGCCGTAGGCCAGCAGCTCCATCGGCAGCGTCCACAGCGAGCCGTTGACCGCGTCCGGCCACGGGTTGTTCTCGAACACGCCCGGCAGGTCGTGCCGCAACGTCAGCAGACCCGCGTTGTTGACGATGTAGCCCCAGGTCTCGTGCGCGCGGAAGTACTCGCCGAGCGGCAGCGTGGTGATCATCGGGCCGACGACCAGGGCCATGCCGACCGACACCGTGAGCATCGGCGGCCACAGCCGCAGCACCCGCTTGACCGCGAAGCGCAGCGCGTGCGGATCGCGCATCCAGCTCTCGGTGATCTGAAAACCGCTGAGGGCGAAGAAGCCCATCAGCACGCCCTCGTCGGGCTGCACCGGCCACTCCGGCGGGAACAGCTCGCCGCTCCCCACCAGAGGGGAGCTGTGACCGTAGATGACCAGCAGCGCGCCGATCATGCGGATCCAGGCGAAGCCGTGGTTCGGGGCGGCGAACAACTCAGGGCGAGCGTGCACGACGCGCGCAACACTCAACCCGGATCACCCCATCGATTCGCGCCCGACTCGGACGTCAACGCTGCGTAGCCTAGCCGGGGCCCCCTGCGGTTCGGGGCCCCTTACAACCCGGACACCCGTCCGGACCAGACCGCAGACCGTATCGTTATTCGGCCGGTGCACCGCGAACCTGTCGCACAGTGCCAGAATGGCGTCGTTCGCAGCAGCGGCGTTCATGGAAATCCGGAAAGGGCGCTATCGGTGACCTGGCAAGACGAGTTGCAGAACCTCGACGCCGAACTCGCGGCGGGACGGATTTCCGCCGAGGAGTACCGACAGCGCAGGGACACGGTGCTGGGCAGGGCGCAGGGCGGTCAAACCGGTCCACCGCAGTCGAACCCGGACGGTTTCCCGCAACAGGACCAGACACAACAGGCTGATCCCTCGTCCGGGGGCTTCCCGCAGCAGCAGCCCGCCCAGCAGCAACAGCAGCCGTCGAGCCCGTTCCCGCCCGCGTTCAGCTGGGGCGACGCCGCCAAGCAGCAGCCGCAGCAGGGTGGCGACGAGGCCACGCAGGTCGTGCCGCACCCGTACCACCAGCAGCAACCGCAGCAGCCGCCCGCGGACTCCAACAGCACCCAGATCGTCAGCGTCCCGCAGGCGCCGCAGCAGCAACAGCAGTGGGGCTCGCAGCCGCCGTGGGCCGGTCAGCAGCAGGGCCCGCAGGGCTGGGGTCCGGTGGAGACCACCGGCACGCCGTGGGGCGATGACCTTCCCGGCTCCAGCGACTCCGGCGAGGCGTCCTGGATGAGGCAGGGCCCGGAAGTCTTCGAGTCCGCCGGCAAGTCCAGCAAGGGCAAGCTGATCGGCGGTCTGTCCATCGGTGCCGTGCTGCTGGTCGTCGTGATCGTCGCCGTGGTCTTCTACTTCGCCAGCAGCGGCGGCGACCAGCCCGAAGGCCAGACAGCCGCTCCGCCGCCGCCCGCGCCGACCACCAAACTGCTGCCGGCACCGCCCGCCGCCAAGGCGCCGCCGGCGACGACGCAGGAGGTGCTGGTGGCCGCGAACGGCCCCGCGCACCCGTGGGTGGGGCTGCTGGACCTGCCCAACCTGCAGGGAGCCAAGGGCGGACTGCTGCAGCCGAAGACCGTGCTCGACACCGCGTTCCAGAACGGGCTGGTCGAGGGCTGGTTCAACGGCACCGAAGGCGCGCAGCCGAAGACGACGCTGCTCGCGCTGACGATGCCCGACACCAACGCCGCCAAGACCGTCGTCGACAAGTACCTGGCCGCTCAGCAGGGCCTCTCCGAGATCGAAGACCTCTCCTACCAGGGCGTTTCGGTGGTCTCCACGGGAGCGACGTTCCGCACGGCCTACGTGGCGCACAACTACGCGGTGATCATCGACGTCAGCGGCCCGCCGGAGCACGAGGACGCGGCCCAGCAGTCCTTCAAGGCGGTCCTCGACCAGCAGCTCGCCCAGACGCCGCCGACGGTCACCGGATGACCCGCCGCACTTGGAACGGCCGCTCGCCTCGTACTCCGAGGTGAGCGGCCGTTCCACTCGCTCAGACGCGGTCGCAGGTCAGGCAGCGGTGGTGAGCTTGGTGAGGAGGGACTCGAGAGCCGCTCGCGACGCCGCCGGGCCGAACTGGGCCTCGATGGCCGTGCGCCCCGACTCGGCGAGGGCCGACCAGGTCTCGTCCTCGGTCAGGAGCCGGGTCACCGCGACGGAGAAGGACTCCTCGTCGTCGGCGACCAGGACGTCCTGACCCGGCTTGAGGTGCATGCCCTCGATCGCGACCGACGTGCCCACCACCGGGACGCCGACCGCGAGGCTCTCGCCGACCTTGCCCTTCACCCCCGCGCCGAAGCGCAGCGGAGCGATCGTGACCCGGGCCTGCGCGTAGTGCGGCTCCAGCGACTCGACCCAGCCGTGCACCTCGACACCCGGGCCCCGCAGGGCCCGGACCTCGTCGGTCGGGTTGCTGCCGATGACGTGCAGGACCGCGTCCGGGCACTGCTCGCGGACCAGCGGCATGATCTCCCGGGCGGCCCAGCGAGCCGCGTCCACGTTCGGCGGGTGGTCGAAGCTGCCGACGAACACCACGTCGCGGCGCCCCTCGACGCGAACCGGCGCGTGGTCGATCTCGTGCACGTTGGACAGCACCCGCACATCGGCCTCGGGCACCAGCTCGCCCAGCAGCGTGCGCTCGGTCTCGGAGACGACCAGCGTCACGTCGCATGCCCTCGTCAAGCCCAGTTCCATCTGCTTCGACGCGAACGCCTTGCGGCGCAACGCCTCCGCGTGGTCGGTCTTGCCCTGCCGCTCGGCGAGCTCGGCCTCCCGCTCAAGCCGCAGGAAGTGCACGTCGACGGTGTCGTAGGCGATGACGGCCTGCGGTGCGCGGGTCCGAAGCTCCTCGACCAGGCTCCACGCGACCTGCGGACGCGATAGCAGCGCGAGGGAGATCTCCGACCCCGCCTCGTGCAGGAACGCCTGCTGGAGCTGCGGCTGCGGCAGCACCGTCACGCCGATCTGCTGCAGGTTCTCGGTGTAGGGCTGCAGCGGCGCGTGGTTGGCGGGCAGGAACACCACCCGGTACCCGAGCTCCACCAGCTGTTCCAGCACCCGGAAGATGCGCACCGAACCCGAGTCGAAGTCCGGCCGCGGCACCTGGTGGTCCTTGACCAGCACGATCGGCCCGTGGTGACCGCGTGCGCCGCGCTGGCGCGCCAGCCACAGGTTGCGCGCAGACGCCCCCGGGAGGTGCTCGGCGCGCAGCACGTCCGCCCACTTCTCGACGAAGACCTGCCGGTTGAGCTCCTGGTGCTTCTTCACCCCGGAACCGATGTCGGTGCCGTGGGAAACGCCCTCGTGGTGCACCACCACGGCCTTGGGTTGCACGACGGTGCGGTAGCCGGCGGCGCGGATCGCGAACGCCAGGTCCGTGTCCTCGTAGTACGCGGGCGCGAACCTCGTGTCGAAGCCGCCGACCTGGCGGAACAGCTGCTCGCGCACCAGGATCGCCGCACCGGAGCAGTAGTCGACGTCGCGCAGCACGTTGAACTCCGCGCCGCTGCCGTCGGTTCCGCGACCGTAGTTCCAGCCGTTGCCGTCGGCCCAGACGATCCCGCCGCACTCCTGCAGCCGCCCGTCCGGGTACACGAGCTTGGCGCCGACCAGTCCGATCCGCGGATCGGAAGTGATGGTGTCGACCAGGACGTCCAGCCAGGACTCGGTGACCTCGGCGTCGTTGTTGAGGAAGAACAGGTGCTCGCCGCGCGCGTGCTCGGCGCCGAGGTTGCAGGCGCCGATGAAGCCGAGGTTGCGCTCGGCCCGCACCAGCCGCACGCCCTCGCAGGCGGCGAGCTTCTCGGCGCTGTCGTCCGGTGAGGCGTCGTCGACCACGATCACCTCGAACGGCACCGACACCAGGTGGCCGCCGAGGAACCGCAGGCACTGGCGGGTGTAGGACCACTTGCCGTGGACCGGAACGATCACGCTGACCAGCGGCGAATCGCTGTGGGGCACCGGCAGCGGCCCGCTCTCGGCCTGCTCGGCGACCGCTGGGACGCCGGGCTTGCGGCCCAGCGCGATCTCGTAGGCGTCGCGACGGGTGGTGCCGCGCGGGGCGACCCGCTCGACGACCTCGCGGTACTTGCCGACCGCGCGCTGCACCAGCGCCGAGTTCTGCGCGGACAGCTCGGCGTTCTCGGCGGTGAGCCGCTCAGCACGGCTCTCGGCGTCGGCGAGCTTGCCTTCGAGGCGGGCGGCGGTGTCGCGCAGCCACTCCACGCGGGCGGCGTCGCGCTGCGCCTGCAGACCGCGTTCGCGCAGCTGCTCGCGGAGTTCGGCGAGCTCCCGGTTGTGGACGTCGGCGCGCTGCTCCTCGGACTTGCGCAGCTCCTCCAACCGCGCGATGGCGCCCTTGAGCTCCTCGGCCTCACCGCGACTGCGCTGGTAGAGCTCGTTGAGCTTGGCCACGTCGGCGACCGCCTCGTCGCGCTGCCCGATCAGCGCCGCCGAGTCGCCCGCGCGGGCCAGGGTCAACTTCGCGTCGGTGAGCACCGCCGCCGCGGGGAGCTTCGGCAGGGGCTTGTCGGAGGCCACGCCCAGCAGGTACGTGTGCGGGACGCCCTGGCTGACCGCCCAGTCGCCGGCTTCGTTGCGCTCGATGGTCTGCAGCCGGACGCCTTCGATCGCGGTGTCGCGGTCGCCGTGATCGGCGGGCACCACCAGCGACCCGACGGTGACGTTCTGCTTGAGCACCGCCACGTGCCGGAAGGACTCCTCCAGCATCGACTCGTACTCGCGGGCGCTGAGCTCCTTGACGTGGAACGGGTTGTCGTTGCCATGCTCGTGGCTGTAGACGGCGGTGTCCGGGGTGCTGGACAGGAACAGCCCGCCCTGCTTCATCCGCGACCGGACCAGCCGCAGCACCGCCGCGTGGTCCGCGACGTGCTCGATGGCCTCGAAGCACACGACGACGTCGAACGGCTTGGCGTCGGCGAGCAGGTCCGGGTCGGTGATCGAACCGACCTCGAAGCTGACGTCGCGGCCCGCGTAGTTGTGCCGGGCGTGCGCGATGGTCCGCTCGTCGATGTCGACGCCGACGACCTCGGCTCCCCCGGCCGCCAGCAGCGCGGCGCCGTAGCCCTCGCCGCAGGCGAGGTCGAGGACTCGTTTGCCCCGCGCGAAGGGGGCTGCCAGGGCGTACCGGTGGTAGTGCTCGTAAACCACCTGCACGTCTTCGGTCCAGGGCACGCAGCGCTCCCCGGTCCAGTCGATCAGCCGCTCGTCCATGGGCCCCTCACCGAGTTGTCAATCCGCCCGCAGGTTATCGCCCATCGGCAGGCTGCTGCGGCCGGTTCGGGCGAGGAACATGAGGACGTTCTCATCCCGGTTTCACCCGCGGGTGTCCCCGACAGATCAGAGTGGGTCCATGCGTTCCGTCCCCCGGGGAGCCCTGCTGCTCGCGGCCCTCGCTCTGCCCATCGTCGCCGTGCTCATCAGCTTCGCGCTGACCGGCGGGGCGCGCTCGCCCGAGATCCCGGAGAGCGTGCGCGTCGGCAGCTCGTCCAGCCCTCAGCCGTCCGCGGACGCGCCGGTGCCCGTCGTTCCCGGTCCGCCCGACGTGCCTCCCCCACCCGCCGAGCTGCCGCCGCCTGCGCCCAACGATGACGACGACGGTGACGACGCGACGGACCGCCATGACGACTGATCCACCCACCCGCCCGCTGACCAGGCTCGCCGGTCGTCGCGGCACCCGCGTGCCCGCTCGGGCCCAGATCATGGGCTGGCTGCTGCTGGTGCTGGTCCTGGTGCTGCTGACGGTCATAGTGATCGTCCGCGAGTACCTGCACGACGAGGTCGACCGCCGGGTCACCAACTCGCTGGAGCAGGAGGCGAAGGAGTTCGTGGCCTTCGCCGAGAGCGGCCAGGACCCGGTCAGCGGCCGGATGCTCGCCGATCCGGGGGCGCTGCTGCACAACTACCTCGGTCACCAGTACCCGGACATCGACGAGGCCCTGATCGGCGCGTGGCCGGCGGTGGGCGGTCTCGGCGTGGTCTCGCAGGAGCAGACCGAGCCGATCAAGGCCGTCGCCCACGACCGGACGGTGCTGCGGCGGATCATCGACGACCCGCGAGCGCACGGCGATCTGGACACGGCGGCCGGCCCGGTGCGCTGGGTGAAGGTGCGGGCCGAGACCGCGCGCGGCGGCAGCGCCTGGTTCGTCGTCGAGCACCACATCGCCGCCGAGACCGCGGAGGTCGACCGCAGCGTCCGAGTGCTGCTTCTGGTCAGCGCCCTGGGCGTGGTGCTGGCCGCGCTGATCTCCTGGGTGGTGGCAGGGCTGATCCTGGCCCCGGTGCGGGCGGTGCGGCAGGCCGCCGCCGAGATCACCGAACACGACCTGACCCGGCGCATCCCGGTGGATGGCCGCGACGACATCGCCGCGCTGGCCGACCAGTTCAACGCGATGCTGGACCGGTTGGAGGACGCGTTCCGCATCCAGCGGCAGTTCGTCGACGACGCCGGCCACGAGCTGCGCACCCCGATCACGATCGTCCGCGGCAACCTGGAACTCATCGGCGTCGATCCCGCCGAGCGCGACGAGGTGGTGCGGCTGTGCACCGACGAGCTGGACCGGATGACGCGGATCGTCAACGACCTGCTGGTGCTGGCCAAGGCCGACCGGCCGGACTTCGTCTCCCCCACCGAGGTGTCGCTGGCCGAGCTGACCAGCGACATCGACGCGAAGGTGCGTTCGCTGGGCGACCGGCGGTGGGTGCTGGCGGAGATGGGCGAAGGCGAGTTCTCGCTCGACGGGCAGCGGATCACCCAGGCGATGGTGCAGCTGGCGCAGAACGCGGTGCAGCACACCTCCCCCGGGTCGGCGATCCGGATCGGCTCCGCCGTCCGCGACGGCACCGTCGGGCTGTGGGTCAGCGACGAGGGGCCGGGCGTCGATCCCTCGGAGGTGGAGAAGATCTTCGAGCGCTTCAGCCACGGCAGCGGCCGCAAGGGCGGAGCCGGGCTGGGCCTGGCGATCGTCCGGGCCATCGCCGACGCGCACCACGGCCGGGTCGTGGTCCGCTCCACGCCCGGTTCGGGAGCGACCTTCCGGCTGGAACTGCCCGCGAAGACCACGGGAGGCGAGGCATGAGCAAGATCCTGATCGTCGAGGACGAGGAACGCATCGCAGCGTTCATCGAGAAGGGGCTGCGCGCCAACGGGTTCACCACCACCGTCGTCGCCGACGGGGAGTCCGCGCTGCACCACCTGGTCGACGGCGGGTACGACCTGGCCGTGCTGGACCTGGGACTTCCCGGCCGCGACGGGTTCGAGGTGCTGCGCGACGTGCGCGCGAAGCGGGTGACGCTGCCCGTGGTGATCCTGACCGCGCGCGACACCGTGCACGACACGGTCGCCGGCCTGGAGGGCGGCGCGGACGACTACATGACCAAGCCGTTCCGCTTCGAGGAGCTGCTGGCCCGCATCCGGCTGCGGCTCCGTTCGGCGGAGCGCGCCGAGGAGATCACGGTGCTGCGCGACGGCGAGCTGTCGCTGGACCTGCGCACCCGCCGCGCCCAGGTGCCCACCGGCACCGTGGACCTGACGGCCCGCGAGTTCTCGCTGCTCGAGCTGTTCCTGCGGCATCCCGGCCAGGTCCTCAGCCGCGAGCAGATCCTCTCCCACGTCTGGGGTTACGACTTCGATCCCGGCTCCAACGTCGTCGACGTCTACGTCCGCGCGCTGCGGCGCAAGATCGGGAACGGCCAGATCGGGACCGTGCGCGGCATGGGCTACCGGCTCGGCGGCTAGTACCCCGGGCGCACCTGCTGGTAACCGAGGTTGGGCACTGGGTGTGGAACAGCGCCCGCGAGCGGTGTGCACAGCTGTGGATAAGTCTGTTCAGAACTGTGCACAACCACGCCTGGGCACCTCCATCAGCGCAGTTCACAGCCCTGTGGATAACTCCATCCACAGGGCTGTGGAAAACGCGGGATGAAGGCGCTCTCACCGGAGGTTCACGGAAGTCTCAGGCCGGCCCCGGAGTGTCTTCCTCGTGCAGGTCAACAGCGTGGGAGCAGACCCGGTCGCCGGGTGGGGATGGGCCGTGGCGTTCACCCTCGCCGGCGTCGGCGTCTTCGGGGTCCTGGCAGTGCTCACCGTCCCGGCCCAAGGGCTCGACGGGTCGTTGAGCCGCGACGCGGTGCTGGCGCTGGTGGTGTTCGGCGCGGCCATCCTCGGGTGGACGCGCGCGCAGGTCGACGACACCTTCGTCGCCCTGCTGGCCGCCGCCGTGCTCGCCGTGCTCGGAGTGCTGGAGTCCGAGCGGCTGTTCGCCGCGCTCGGCGAGGACCAGATCTGGCTGCTGGTGGCCGCGTTCATGCTGGCCGCCGGGATCAACCGGACCGGACTGCCCGCGCGACTGGCCCTCGGACTGGCCGGCCGGGCGCGATCGCCCCGGTCGCTGTGCCACCTGCTCACGCTCGGACTGGTCGGCACCGCGCTGCTGATCCCCAGCACCAGCGGCCGGGCGGCGATGGCCGTTCCGCTGCACCGGGGGCTGGCGTCCGCCCTGCCGGACCGGTTGGTCCGGACGGTCGGTTTGCTCGTGCCGGTGGTGATCCTGCTGTCCGCGATCGCCACCCTCACCGGTGCCGGAGCGCACCTGATCACCAGCCAGGTGCTCGCGGCGACCACCGGCGAAGGCATCCCGTTCGGCTGGTGGCTGTGCTGGGGACTGCCGTTCGCGCTGGTCAGCTCGCACCTGGCGGCCGAACTGGTGCTGTGGACCGGCGGCGCGAACGGGCGGACGCCGCTGCGCGTCGACGTGGCCGAGCTGCGCGCCCAGCTGGACGTCCCCGAGCGGTTGCGACCGGCCGAGGTCCGGGCCGGAGCGCTGCTGGGAGGCGTGGTGCTGCTGTGGAGCACCGAGTCCTGGCACGGGCTGCCGCCCGCGCTGATCGCCCTGGGCGCGGCGCTGCTGGTCACCTCCCCCCGCTTCGGAACCGTCCCGATGAAGGCCGCCGTCGGCGAGATCCCCTGGTCGCTGCTGCTGTTCATGGCTGCGACGGGTGCGCTGGGCACCGCGCTCACCGACTCCGGCGCGGCCGGCTGGATCGCCGGTCACGCGCTGGTCGGCGACCGCCCGGTCACGCTGCTGGCGGCCGCCGTGGCGCTGAGCACCGCGCTGCACCTGCTGATCGCTTCCCGGTCGGCGCGGTCGGCGGTGCTGATCCCGCTGCTGGTACCCGCGGCGCTGGCCGTCGGGGCCAACCCGATGGCGGTGGCGTTCGCCTCGACCGCGGCGGCCGGCTTCTGCCACACGCTGCCGTCCTCGGCGAAACCACTCGCGATGTTCGCCGAGCACTACGAGCCGCCCGAGCTGCGCAGGCTCGCCGTCGTCCTCGGGCCGCTGACGGCCGCGCTGGTGCTGCTGTTCTCCCTGCTCATCTGGCCACTGCTGGGTTTGTCCGTCTAGTCCACCGTGGAGGAAAGAATGTTCCGCATCGTCGTCGCGCCGAGCGGCTTCAAGGAATGCCTGGACGCCGAGCAGGTCGCCGACGCCATCCAGGCAGGCATCCGGCGGGTCATCCCCGGGAGCGTGGTCGACACCGTGCCGCTGATCGACGGCGGTGAGGGCTCGGCCCGGCTGCTCGCCCGCGCGACCGGCGGCACGCTCGTGCCGGTGACCGTCACCGGTCCGGTCGGCGATCCGGTCGCGGCCCACTTCGCGCTGCTCGACGACGACACCGCGTTCGTCGAGATGGCCGCCGCGGCGGGCTTATCGCTGGTCCCGCCAAGCGGACGCGATCCCGGCCGCACCACGAGCCGGGGCGTCGGCGAGCTGATCCGCGCGGCGCTGGACACCGGTGCGCGGCGCATCGTCGTCGGCTGCGGCGACTCGGGCACCTGCGACGGCGGCGCCGGGGCGCTGCAGGCCCTGGGCGTGCGGATCACCGACGAAGCCGGCCGGGAAATCGGGCCCGGTGGCGCTGAGCTGCTGCGCGCCCACCGCGTCGAGGCCTCCGTCCTCGACCCTCGGCTGTCCGAAGTGGACATGACGGTCGCGGTCAACCCGCGCAACGCGCTGTGCGGTCCGGACGGGGTGGCCCGCCGCTACGGCCCGCAGAAGGGCGCTTCGGCGCAGGACGTAGAGCTGCTGTCCTCGGCGATGTCGAACTGGGCGCGGCTGCTGGACCCCGACCTTGCCGAGCTGCCCGGCGCCGGGGCTTCGGGCGGACTGGCCGCCGGACTTGCCGGAGTCCTCGGAGCGCGCCTGGAATCGCGCTTCGACATGTTCCTGACCAGCGCCGACCTTGAGCAGCGGCTGCGCACCGCCGATCTCGTGATCACCGCCGAGGGCGCCATCGACGCGTCAACCGCGCTCGGCAAGATCCCCACCGAGGTCGCGCGCCGCGCCAAGCGGCACGGCAAACCGGTCATCGCGCTGTGCGGCACCATCGGGCCGGGCGCCGACACCAGCTACGAGCACGGGATCGACGCCATCACTGGAATCCTCACCGGACCGGTGGCGCTGCCCGACGCCATCACCCGAGCACCGGCGCTCATCACCGACGCGACCGCCCGAACCCTGCGGATGCTGCTGCTCGGAACCACCCTCCCGGCCGCGTGAGCTCAGCGGCCCGCCGCGTACCCCTGGGCACCGCGCGGGTTGGCGGCGGCCTTGAGCAGGCCCGACTCCGGATCCCTGGACACCGCCGAGAGGCGACCGAGGGACCACGGGCCGTTGTCCCTCACCAGGTGCCCCCGGGAGCCCAGCGCGGCGATGGTGTCGGCGCCGAGGCGGGATTCCACCGCCACAGCACCGGGCTCCCACTCGCGCGGGTAGAACGAGCGAGGGAACGCGGTGCTGTGCCAGGCGGGTGCGTCGATGGCGGCCTGCAGGTCGAGCCCGCCGTGGACGTGGGCCAGCCAGAAGCACAACTGCCACTGGTCCTGCTGATCCCCACCGGGGGTCCCGAAGGCCAGCGCCGCAACGCCGCCGCGCAGCGCCAGCGACGGGCTCAACGTGATGCGCGGGCGCTTGCCCGGCACCAGCGAGTTCGGCAGTCCCTCTTCCAACCAGAACATCTGGGCGCGGCTGCCCAAGCAGAACCCGAGTTCGGGGATCGTCGGCGAGGACTGCAACCACCCGCCGGAAGGGGTCGCCGAGATCATGTTGCCCCAGCGGTCCACGACGTCGATGTGCACCGTGTCACCCCGGCTCTCCCCGTTGGGCAGCACGGTCGGCTCGCCGATGCCGACACCGCTCGGATCCGACGGCCCGCCCACACCGCGGCTCTCGGCGACGAACGCCGGCAACCCGGGCGCGCGTCCACCGGGCGAGCCGGGCCGCAGGTCCAGCGACGCGGTCGCGCCGATCAGGCCCCGGCGCTGCGCGGAGTACTCGTCGGAGACGAGGTCGGCGAGCACGCCGGGGTCGGCCGAGTCGCCGTACCACGCCTCGCGGTCGGCGAACGCGAGCTTGGTGGCCTCCACCGCCGCGTGCACCACGTCGACCGGCGGAACACCGTCCACGTAGGACACCGGCAGACCTTCCAGCAGCTTCAGCTGCTGGGCGAGCGCGGGTCCCTGCGACCAGATGCCGAACTTCGCCAGCGTCCACCCGCCCGGCAGGTCGACCGTCAGCGGCTGCTCGTAGGTCGTCTCGAACTCCGCCATGTCCTGCGCGGTGAGCACGCCCGCGTGATCGCGGCCCGAGTTGTCCCGGTGCCTGATCCGCGCGAAGTCCTCCACGGCTTCGGCCACGAACCCCTGCGACCACGCCCGGCGAGCGGCCTCGATCTGCGCCTCCCGGCCGGTCACCGACTCGGCCTCGGACAGCAGCCGCTCCCAGGTGTCGGCGAGCACGGGATTGCGCACCACAGACCCCGGTTCCGGGACCGAGCCGTCCGCGTTGAGCCAGCGCTCCGCCGAGGTCGGCCAGTGCTGCCGGAACATGTCGGCGACCAGGCCGATGGTGTCGCTGATGCGCGGCACGATCGGACATCCGCCGCGCGCGTAGCCGATCGCGTAGGTCAGCACCTCGCGCAGCGTCTTCGTGCCGTGGTCGCGCAGCAGCGTCAGCCAGCCGTCCCAAGCGCCGGGCACCGTGGCGGCCAGCAGTCCCGTGCCCGGGATCAGGTCGAGGCCGAGTTCGTCGCGGTAGTGCTCGATCGTCGCCGCGGCCGGCGCCGGTCCCTGCCCGCACAGCGCGCGCGGTCGCGGGTCGGCGGCGGTGGCGAACAGCGCCGGGACCTCACCGCCCGGCCCGTTGAGATGTGGTTCGACGACCTGGAGCACGAATCCGGCCGCCACCGCGGCGTCGAAGGCGTTCCCGTCGTCCTCCAGCACCGCCATCCCCGCTGCCGAGGCGAGCCAGTGCGTCGAGGCGACCATCCCATGGGTACCGGCGAGCTCCGGGCGAGTCGTGAACACCCGTCCACCCTAGATCTCCAACACCCCCATGCCGAGGGCTCGACCCCACACCTCGCGCACCCTCGCCCCACCGCTGGTCGACGAGGGTGACCGATCACGGCGGAAAGCCGGGTGCGGGTGGCGGCGGTGATCGGGCCACCCCGGGAAGACGGTGGGGACGGGGTTCGGGGA
>NZ_SMKV01000043.1 GCF_004348445.1 Saccharopolyspora aridisoli
GCACCCCACCCACCCCGCGGTGACCCGATCACGGCGGTCCCGAGTACCGCCGTGATCGGGGGCCGGACACGGCGGTGTTCAGGTCAACCCGGTGCGGTCGAGGGCGGAGGCTCGTGGGGGTGCCGGTTGTGGGGGTGCCGGTTGTGGGGATGCGGCGTCGAGATCGGGGATACGGTGGCGGTGTGAGCGACCTGAAGATCAGCGAGCCCGACGACGCCTCGACGGCGATCCCACGGGTTCTGCGGGTTTCCGCGGCGGTGAGCTGGCGCTTGCTGGTGATCGCCGCCGCCTTGTACGTGACGGGCATGATCATCACGCGGATCTACGTGGTCGTGATCCCGGTGGCGATCGCGCTGCTGCTGGCGGCCCTGCTGGCACCCACGGTGTCCTGGGTGGCCCGGCGCAAGGTGCCCCGGGCGCTGGCGACGACGATGGTCCTGGTCGGCGGTCTCGCGGTGGTCGGCGGTGTGCTGACCTTCGTCGTCAACGCCTTCATCAACGGCTTCCCGGACCTGCAGCGCCAGGTCGTGGCCAGCCTCGAAGCGGTCCGGCAGTGGCTGGCGGTCTCGCCGCTGCACCTCAACGACGACCAGATCGCCAACTACATCCAGCAGGCGCGTGACTGGTTGCAGTCCAACCAGGCGGTCCTGACCAGCGGCGCGCTGTCCACCGCGAGCACCTTCGGCAACCTGCTGACCGGGATCGTGCTGGCGCTGTTCACGCTCATCTACTTCCTCTACGACGGCCGCCGCGTGTGGCTGTTCGTCGTCCGCCTGGCGCCGCGCCAGGTCCGCCGGCGGGTGGACAACGCGGGAATCGCCGGGTTCACGTCGCTGGTCGGCTTCGTGCGCGCGACCGCGCTGGTCGCTGTCGTGGACGCGCTCGGCATCGGCCTGGGGCTGGTGATCCTGGGCGTTCCGCTGGCGATCCCGCTGGCCGCGCTGGTGTTCCTCAGCGGGTTCGTGCCGATCGTGGGTGCGGTCGCCTCGGGTGCGGTCGCGGTGCTGGTGGCGCTGGTGACCAAGGGCTGGGTCGTGGCGCTGATCGTGGTCGGCATCGTGCTGCTGGTCCAGCAGCTGGAGGGCAACGTGCTCCAGCCGCTGATCCTCGGTCGCGCGGTGCGAATCCACGCGCTGGGCGTCGTGCTGGCGATCAGCATCGGCGTGGTCATCAACGGCATCGTCGGCGCGCTGCTGGCGATCCCGTTGGTCGCGGTGCTCAACGCCGCGGTCCGGTCTTTGATCTCGGTCGAGGACGAGCTCCCGGACACCACAGGCGTCCCCGTGGACCCGTCCGCATCCACCGACACCGACCCCGAGCCCGCCGAGGAGAAGCCCACGGGCGAAGGCCCGGAGGACGACGAGAAGGAAAATTGAAGACCCCCCGCGGCTGAGGGCTGAGCGATGCGGCGCACCGCGCTGTTGCAGGTGTGGGCTCAACTCGCACCGCGTGTCGCCCCCCGGGGGGATTCCTCAGCGGTTCTCCGGGTGGACGCCGCTACACCGACGCCCACCCGGGGCAAGCGGAAGAGACGCTCCCAGAGGCCCCTGCACTTCCCCGTTCGGGATCTTCGCCACCGCACCCGGCCGCAAGGTGAGTCCTGACCGCGCTCAAGCGACGGTCACGACGTTGCGTCCGGCTGCCTTGGCGCCGAGCATCGCGGCGTCGGCGGCCACCAGGAGATCGGTGAGCTCGTAGTCGAACCGGCCGGTGGTCGCCACGCCGATGCTCACCGTCAGCCCGGTGAGCTCCCGCTGGTCGCCGTGGATGTCCCGGGTGTCCACCGACAGAGCGGCCGTGGACACCCGGATCCGGTCCGCGATCCGGTAGGCAGTCTCCCCCTGGGTCCCGGGCAGCAGCACCACGAACTCCTCGCCGCCGAAGCGCCCCACCAGGTCTTCGCTGCGGACGTTGTCCTGCAGCATGTTCGCGAACTCGGCCAGCACCGTGTCGCCGGCCAGGTGGCCGAGCTCGTCGTTGACCCGCTTGAAGCGGTCCAGGTCGAGCAGCAGCAGGGCGACCGGCTGCTGCCGTTGCCGGGCGCGCATCAGCTCGACGCGCGCGATGCGCTCCCAGTGCGAGGAGTTGGCCAGACCGGTCTTTCCGTCGTGCTGGGCGGTCCGCCGCCACTGAGGCAGCTGGCTGGCCAGGTCCAGCAGGACCATCGGGGGCCCGGCGAGCAGCGCGGCCAGCGGCTCCGCCGACATCGCGACCGCGAGCAGTCCGCCGAGGCTGGCCGCGACGATGCCCAGCAGCACGTCGATCGGCTCACCCAGCACTGTGGTGCGCGGAGCGCCGGGCGTGCGCAACCGGATCCCGCCCGCGACCACCGAGGCGCGCACCACCAGCAGCACCACGCCGACGGCGAAGAAGTTCACCGCCGTCCACACCGGCTCGTTCCACCCAGCGACCAGCCGCGCGGCGAACGTGGCGACGGTGGTGGCCGCGGTGGTGAACAGCCAGCGGTGCGCTTCCGGCCGGTCGCGCAGGACGCCGTGCAGCGTGGGCCCGAGCAGCAGCAGGACCAGGAGGTTGGTCGGTAGCAACAGGATCCCGGCCGCCAGGTAGACGATGTGCAGCGTCCACGGGTTGCGCCGGACCTGCCGCCGGAGGTTGATCGACACGGAGGTGATCACGATGGTCGCGCCGGCGGTCGAGGCGAGGACCGCGAAGTCCAGCAGGTCGTCGGAGTCCGGTCGTTGCCCGGTCACGAACACGAGCACAACCAACGCCAGTGCCAGCGCTTGGACCAACAGGACGTAGCCGATCGCAGCAGGGCGCATACGCCACAACAACCAACCGCCCATCAGTCACCTCCCGTCGGGAGCCTGGCACAGCGAATGAGCACACCGAAGCACAACGTGAGAACGGGAACGACGTTTCGCAGCGGACGCCCCCAACCGGGCGTCGCGGATCGGCGCTTCGGAGCAGTGCGACGCATTTCTCTTTCCCGCACACGCGATTCCGCAACGGAGTCCGCGTGGGGCAGGATGGGCGCTCGGGAGGAGTTCGAGTTGACCGGTTGGCAAGCATCGCCGACGCCACCTCAGGTGGCGGACGGCCGAACGCCGCTGTGGCGAGGGCACAACGTCTTTCGCGTCGTGACGTTCCTCTACGCCACGTTCATGTTCTTCATGTTCCTCGACTCCTACGAGCGGCCGTGGCTGGCGGCGATGTGCATCAGCTGCATGGCGGTGTGGACGGCCTTCACGGTCTGGCGCTACCGGACCCGAGCCGGACGCACCAACCGGCTGGTGGCAGCCGACGTCGTGGTGGTCAACGCGCTGTTCCTGCTCAACGAGTTCATCCTCACCGAGGCTCACATGAATTCCTCGGACCCCTCGGTGGTGACGGTCTGGCACTCCACCGGGGTCACCGCGGCGGCGGTGCAGTGGGGGATGAAGGGCGGTGTCGCCACCGGAATCCTCGCCGCCGCAGGCAATCTGCTGGTCCGAGGCCGCACCGGATCGGACATGGCGCTGGACACGCTGCTGCTGGTCGGGGTGGGTCTGGTGATCGGCCTGAACTCCGACACCGCGCGCCGCTCCACCGAACGGCTCGCGCAGGCGCTGCGCGCCGAAGCCGCCACCGCGGAACGGGAACGGCTGGCCCGGTCCATCCACGACAGCGTGCTGCAGGTGCTAGCGCGGGTCCGCAGGCGCGGCGCGGAGCTCGGCGGTGAGGCGGCCGAACTGGCGGAACTGGCCGGCGAGCAGGAGATCAAGCTGCGCTCCCTGATCGCCACGAAGCCGGAGACCACAGAGGACGGTGAGACGGATCTGGCCGCCCGCCTGCAGGTGTTCCGCACCGCGCGGGTGCACGTGTCGGTCCCGGGGAACCCGGTTCGGCTGACCGAGCAGCTCAGCGCCGACCTCGCGGCGGTGGTCCGGGAAGCGCTGGCCAACGTCGACGAGCACGCGGGCGCTCAGGCCCAGGCTTGGGTGCTGCTGGAGGAGCTGCCGGACGAAGTAGTGCTCAGCGTCCGCGACGACGGACCGGGCATCCCCGACGGGCGGTTGGACGAAGCAGCCGCCGAAGGGCGGATGGGAATCGCGAAATCGATCCGGGGTCGGGTCGCGGCCCTGGGTGGGAAGATCAGTCTCGACACCGCGCCGGGCGAGGGCACCGAGTGGGAAGTCCGGGTCCCGCGCGTTCCGGAGCCGAAACGCCGCCGAGGAGGACAGCGATGAGCGAACCGCCGGTCACCGTGATGGTCGTGGACGACCACCCGATGTGGCGGGACGGGGTCGCGCGCGATTTGAGCGAGCGCGGTTTCGACGTCCGCGCCACCGCGAGCGATGCCGCGTCGGCGTTGCGCATCGCGCAGACGGTGACGCCGGACGTGGTGCTGATGGACCTCAACCTCGGCGACACCTCGGGCGTTCAGGCCACGCTGCAGATCACCCAGGAGATCCCCGGGACCCGGGTGCTGGTGCTGTCGGCCAGCGGTGAGCACGCCGACGTGCTGGAGGCCGTGAAGGCCGGGGCTTCGGGATACCTCGTCAAGTCCGCCTCGGCGGAGGAGCTGGTGGACGCGGTCCGCCGCACCGCCGCCGGCGACGCGGTGTTCACGGCGGGTCTGGCGGGGCTGGTGCTGGGCGAGTACCGCCGGATGGCGATCACGCCGGATTCCGAGCACCAGGCCCCGCAGCTGACCGAGCGCGAGACCGAGGTGCTGCGGCTGGTCGCCAAGGGCATGACGGCCCGGCAGATCGCGAACAAGCTGGTGATCTCCCACCGCACGGTCGAGAACCACGTCCAGTCGACCCTGCGCAAGCTCCAGCTCCACAACCGCGTGGAGCTGGCCCGCTACGCCATCGAGCACGGCCTCGACCAGGACGGCGGGTCCGAAGGGGAGAACTGACCTCGGCCCCTGCGACCCGTTCGAGGCGCGGCTGAGCCGCTGTTGAGGTGTGGGAATCAGCTCGCACCGCCGCAGGTCCTGAGCGGTTTCGCGGCGAGTGCGCCGGGTCGCCGATGTGGACCCCACGGAGGAGCGGAGCACATCAGGAGTCGCGCACGGAGTCCGCGGAACCGCTGCGCTTCCCCATTCGGTGGATTCCTGCTACCCGCACCCTGCGAACCAAGTCCTCAACAGCCCCTAGGCCAGGGTCGTCTTGGTCGTCTGCCTCGCCGCCGCCGCGCTCGGTGCTTCCAACGCGGCTTCGGCCGCCTTGCGGAACGTGGCGTGCGGGTGCTGGGCGAGCGCGGCGCCGACGGCCTGGACGGCCGAGGCGTTCATCGACACGCTGGTGACTCCCAGGCCCGCGAGGACACCGGCCAGGTGCGGGTCGGAGGCGGCCTCCCCGCAGACACCCACCGGTTTGTCGACTTGGCGACCCGCTCGCCCGACCATCGCGATGAGCCGCAGCAGCGCAGGCTGCCACGGGTCGTTGAGGCCGGCGAGCGCCCCGACCATGCGGTCGGCGGCGAAGACGTACTGGGCCAGGTCGTTGGTCCCGATGCTGACGAAGTCCACCGCCTGCAGGATCTCCGCCGCGGACAGCGCCGCGGCCGGGACCTCGATCATCACGCCGACTCGATCGATTCCGTTGGCGCGGGCGCGCTCGGCGAACCAAGCGGCCTCGTCCGCCGTGGCGACCATCGGCGCCATCACCGACACCTCGGCACCGGAGTCCTGCGCGGCACCGGCGACCGCTTCGAGCTGGGAGTCGAGCAGGTCGGGCCGGTCGAACGCCACGCGCAGGCCGCGCACGCCCAGCGCCGGGTTCGGCTCGGCGCCCATGTCGAGGAACGACAGCGGTTTGTCGGCGCCGGCGTCGAGGGTCCGCACGATCACGGGCTTGCCGGCGAAAGGCGCGAGCACCTCGGCGTAGGCGGAGCGCTGAGTGGCGACGTCGGGTTCGACGTCGGCGCCGAGGTAGCAGAACTCGGTGCGGAACAGGCCGACTCCCTGCGCCCCGGCCGCGACCGCGGTGGTGGAGTCGGTGGCCGATCCGACGTTGGCGAGCACCTTGACCGGCACCTCGTCGGAGGTCTGGCCGACACCGTTCCAG
Organism: Saccharopolyspora aridisoli; assembly: GCF_004348445.1. Classification (GTDB taxonomy): domain Bacteria; phylum Actinomycetota; class Actinomycetes; order Mycobacteriales; family Pseudonocardiaceae; genus Saccharopolyspora; species Saccharopolyspora aridisoli. The sequence goes on from NZ_SMKV01000043.1 coordinate 6,018, forward strand.
TGCGCGTGCTTGGGTCGTTCGGCGACCTGCACGGCCACCTCGGTGTCGGAGAGCTCTACGTCGCCCTCGTCGCCGTCGACGGTGGCGCCTGCGCCGGAGGCCTCCAGCACCCCGCGCACCGCGACGACCGCCGGGATCCCCAGCGCACGGGCGAGGATCGCGGTGTGGCTGGTGGGCCCGCCCTCTTCGGTGACCAGCGCGAGCACCAGCTCCGGATCCAGGTCGGCGGTGTCGGCGGGCGCGAGGTCGCGCGCCACCAGCACGCTCGGGGTGGAGAGCTCGGGAACGCCGGGCGGGGTGACGCCGTCGATCTCGGCGATGATCCGGTCCCGCACGTCGTGGACGTCGCGGGCGCGCTCGGCCATGTAGCCGCCGGCGACGCGCAGCGCGTCGGCGAACCCGTTGGCGGCCTCGTAGACGGCGCGGGCAGCGGGCAGCGACCGGGTGGCGACGAGCTGCTCGGCCTGCGTGGTCAGAGCCGGGTCCATGGCCATGGCGGCGGTGGTCTCCAGAACGGCCTTGGCATCACCTCCGGCCCTGGCGGCGCGCTGGAACAGCCCTTCGGCCACCGCCTCGGCGGCGGGACGGATTCGCGCGGCTTCGGCGACCTGGTCGGCCGGGGAGGGCGTGGCGGCGGGCTCGGGCAGCGGTTCGGCGACCCGGACGATCGGTCCGGCGGCGCGGCCGGAGCTGACTCCGACACCAGTCAAACGCGACATGGTCTAGACCATACCTTTCCGAGTTGCACAGCAGAAGCGCTCGGCGCGGATACGACCACACACGAGAACGCACCGCTGACGACCAGCGTAAGGACGTGCTTCCCGTTTGGCTTGATCGTGTGAGCCAGCGTGCAGTCCCGCTACCCACCGTGGGTTCCTACGTCACCCGGATGCAGCAGCGGGTGGCATTACTCATAGGTAACAACTGAGTAGCCGTACGGATCCGGCTCCCACCCCTGAAATCGCAGGCTAGAGCCATGACATTCACCGCGACGCACATCGAACCGAAACTCGACGTCGACCGGCTCGCCGAACAGCTCGCCGCCTTCGCCAGCTTCTTCGCGGCCCAACCCAAGCCGGCCGATGATGACCGGGGAACCGACCCCCGCGCCGAGGGCCCCGGCCGGGTGGATCCCGTTCCAGGAGACCCGGTCGACACCAGCCACCACGGCGCGTCCCAGTCCCCGGTCGCTTCGGCCGGGGCACCCGACAACCGCGATCCGAGCAAACCCCGCGAAAGATCGGACGAGAGGCGCGATTGAAGCCCTCACCAGGGATAACGCCGTGGATCGCGAGAATCGTGTGCTCTCGGGCACAAATGAATATTCCGCTTTTGATCCACCGTTCGAGCGAACTTCGTGGCCAAGGTGGATCTTTCCCCCGGGAGCTGCCGTCAAACTGAACAGGTTGTCGCTCGTCGGTATTCGCGCCATCGACGATCGCAACCTGCTGTGGGCCGCCCGCAACGCCCCCCGTGCGGTCGGCCCTCAGCTCGAAACCTCATCAGGCGGGAAGCAAGTGCGGGGCGTGCTCGGCCACCGCGGCGACCACCTCGCGGGTCGACGGGTTGACCGCCTTCCAGTCGCCGAGCACCACGGTCGGCACGGTCTCGTTGCCGTCGGCGATGGAGCGCACGACGCTCGCCGCTTCCGGGTCCTGCCAGATGTCGACCTCGTGGAACTCCAGGCCGGAGCGCCTCAGCCCGGCGCGCAGCGACATGCAGAACGGGCAGCCCGGCCTGCTGTAGACGGTGACTTGCTCGGCGGACATCCGACCTCCAGGTTCCCCGCGCAGCTGTTGCTCTCGAGCTTGTACAACCGCGGCACCGATTTCATCCGCACGAGACGCAGCTCATGGTGTGCGAGCACAGCCGACGTTGGAGCCCGGTGGTGACGCCCGTTACGGTCTGACCGACGTCCCACGAGGTGGACGCCATCAGCGGACCGAGAGGTTGGGGACATGACGGAGCTGTCACCGCGCGAGCGAGCGCGGGCAGCCACCGAGCAGGACATCCGGCGGCACGCTCGGATGCTGCTCGTCGAGCACGGCAGCGACGCGGTGACGCTGCGCGCGATCGCGCGCGAACTGGGCATCACCGCGCCCGCCCTCTACCGCTACTACGCCTCCCGCGAAGACCTGCTGCGACAGCTGTGCGACGACATCTGCGCCGATCTCTCCGACGAGCTGTCGACGGCCTTCGACCCGGCTAGCGAGGATTTCCTGGACCGCACCTTCGCGGTCTGCCGCCGGTTCCGCGCGTGGGCGCTGGCGCACCCGAAGGAGTTCGCGCTGGTCTTCGCCACCCCGAAGGACCGCTCCCGGCAGCCGGACCGGTTCGCGGGCGTGTTCTTGAGCATCGTCGCCCCGATGATGTCGGAGAACCCGAACGCGGAGGAGAAGGTCAAGGCGCCGGTCGACCTGCCGGACCTGTCGGCGCAGCAGAAGTCGCTGGCCGACGCCTTCTCCCACGAGGGCATCGACATGCCGCCGGAGGCGATGGACGCCGAGGCGGTCTACTTCCTGATGCGCTGGTGGGTGCGCCTCTACGGGCACATCGCGTTGGAGGTCTTCGGCCGCTTCCCGTTCGACCTGTTCCACGCCGATCAGCTCTTCGACGCCACCCTGCACGAGCTGGCGGAGGAGAGCGGCCTGACCTGATCCTGACTCGGCCTGGTCGGAGGGCCGCCGGGTCCAGGTGAGCATGAATCCGTCAACTGCTGCGGTACTCCGCTCTCACCGATCCGATGTGGGTGTGCTGGCGAACCGTCCGCGGAGTCCGCCAGCGGATCCCGCCAGGCCTCGCGGGCGGGAGCACCCCCGGGTCGGATGGTCCGAACTGACCCGGCAGAACCGGCCTCGAGCATGGGCGGTTCCCGAAGCTGACCCTCGCCCCGCGACCGAAGACGAGGACGCCCGGACACCTGGGGAAGAGTGGACCCCGCTGATCATTTTCGGCGGGTTGAGTTGATCAGAAACATGACATTGTAACTACTGGGCGAGGACAGTTGCTCAAGGTTCATCAGATCGGGGAATCCGATACGGATTTCGTGATTGTGGGTGGTGAATTCGGTTGCTCCGGTTCGCAGATTTCCGTCGTTCGGCGGAGCGCCAGGCAATCACCCCCGCGTTGTCACTGAGCGCGATTAAATGTTGATCAGACGGGGTACATCGAATCACGCGAGTGTCGCAATGGCACGCTACTCAGGTCGCATCTTCGCTGGTCATTCGGTGTGATCCGTCACGATCAGTGCTTGTTGGCGAGCTGGAGATCTTCCGAATGTCGCACCGCCACCGTGGTAACTTCGACGATCCCTGCGCTTTCGATCTCATTCCCGCACGCTAACGACGGAGCACTCCCAAGTGGACGTGGCATTGTGGGTTGCCCTAGCGGCAATCGTGGTCATTCTGCTGGCCTTCCTGGTTTCCCTGCAGCGCCTCAAGTTCCAGATCCGGTTGCGCGATGAAGAAGCCCACCACTTGGTCACGCGACGACTCCCAGCGCTGATGGACGCCGAACGGGGGCTGCCCATCGACGTGCCCGGACCGCTTCGGCCCAACCTGGGCGACACCCCCTTCCACCAGGAGATGCAAACCGCCATCGGCCAGTTCGCCGGGTTCGCCGACGAAACCAGGCAGCGCGCCGACCGCGCCGCCAAGGCCACGCTGATCTCCACCATGCGCGGCGTGCAGAGCCTCGCCAACGAGCAGCAGCTCGCCATCACCGAGATGCAGCACGAGCACGACGACCCCGCCGTGCTCGCCGGCCTGATGAAGATCGACCACGCGAACTCGCAGCTCGTGCGGCGTGCCCAGGCCACCGCCGTGCTGTGCGGGACCTGGCCCGGCCAGCAGAGATCCGCCGCGCCAGTGCTCGACGTCGTGCGCGGGGCGACCTCGCGGATCCGCGACTACCTGCGGATCGAAGCGCACTCAGAGAGCGAGCTCTCGGTGTCCAGCCGGGCCGTGGAACCCGTCGTGCTCGCGCTCGCCGAACTGCTCGACAACGCGGCCCGCTACTCGCAGCCCGCCACGCACGTCCAGGTGCACTTCCAGCCCGCCCACAACGGGCTGTCCATCGTCGTCGACGACGCCGGGGTCGGCATGAACCCCGACGCCCGCGAACGCGCGAAAGCGCTGCTCACCGGCCGGGAAGTCGTCGACATCAACAAGCTGGGCGACCCGCCGCAGATCGGGTTCGCGCTCGCAGGCGTGCTCGCCGCGCGCTACGGGTTCAAGGTCTTCGTGGAGGCCTCCTCGCCCTACGGGGGCATGCGCGCGGTGCTGTTCCTGCCCAACGAACTGCTCGCCAAGGCCGAAACACCGGCGCCCGCACCTGCGATGAACGAACCGGCCGCCGCTGATCGGCAGACCAGCACGGGCCTGCCGAAGCGGCAGCGCCGCAGCCACGCCGTGCCTGCGCAGTCCGCCGAGCACGGGAACTGGGGAATGGGCAAGCCATCGGTGATGGGCGCGTGGCAACGCGGCAGCCTCACCGGTCGCGGGTCCGAGGACGAACCGGACGACGAAAAGGGAACCTCCGCGCCATGAACAGCAACCGGCAACACGACCTGGGGTGGATGCTCGACGAGGCACTGCGGATCCCGGAGGCCAGGCACGCGATCCTGCTGTCCTCCGACGGCCTGCTGATGGCCCACTCCGCGGACATCACCTCCGACGACGCCGAGCGGCACGCCGCCGCCATGTCCGGCCTGCAAGCGCTGGCACGGGCCAATTCCGCTTTCTGCGGCTCGACCGAGAAGTCCTGGCAGCAGACCATCACCGAGTACGACCACGGCTACGTCTTCCTCGTCGCCGCAGGACCGCGCGCCTACGTCGCCGCGTCGGCGGGACACGGCGTGGACGTGGAGACCATGACCCACCGGTTGATGGAACTCGTCCAACGGCTCGGGAAGGAACTCAGCGCCGAGCTACGCGTCGGTGAGTTCGCGTGAAGCGTGGTGAGCGCGCACTGGTCCGGCCGCACGTCGTCACGCGCGGCCGGGCGCGACCGTCGCGCAACACCTTCGAGATGGACACCCAGGTCTACGCGGTGCGCGAAGCCCCGACAGGCACGGCCGGCCCCGAGATGCGGCGCGTGCTCCGCCTCTGCCGCGACGGGGCGACCCCCGTCGCTGAGATCGCCGGACACCTCGAGTTGCCGCTGAGCGTCACGAAAGTGCTGCTCGGCGACCTGCTGGACAGCGGCCACATCGTCACCCGCAGCGCCCAGCACGACTTGGAGGCACCGGACATGGGGCTGCTGCAGGACGTCCTGGACGGCCTTCGTGCCAGCTTGTAGAGAGCGAGAGATTTCGTGACCGACGATCGAACCCGGCTGCACGGGCCGGAATTCGCCGCCGACCCGCAGGCCGTCTACCGGCGGCTGCGCCAGGCGGGTCCGACGGCTCCGGTGGAGATCGCGCCCGACGTGCCCGCCACGCTCGTGCTCGGCTACGCCGAAGCCCTGCAAGTGCTGCGCGATCCCGCCAACTTCCCGAAGGACCCGCGCACCTGGCAGCGCACCGTCGCGCAGGGCTGCCCCGTGCTGCCGCTGATGGCATACCGGCCGAACTGCCTGTTCACCGACGGCGCCACCCACGCCCGGCTGCGCGGAGCCGTGACCGACGCGCTCGCCCGGGTCGACACCAGGGAACTGCGCACCCACCTGGAGGAAACCGGCGACGCGCTCATCGACCGGTTCGCCCCCGACGGCAAGGCCGACCTGATGGAGCAGTACGCGCGGGTGCTCCCGCTGCTGGTGGTCACCCGCATCTGCGGGGCGCCACCGGTGATCTCGGAGGAGATCGTCTCCGGTGCGCTGGCGCTGTTCGACGGCGTCGACGACGGGCGGGGGCTCGACACCGCCGTCGCCGAGCTCGTCGCCGCCAAGCGGAGCCGGCCGGGGCCCGACGTCGTGTCGTGGCTGCTGGCGCACCAGGCCGGGCTGACCGAGGACGAAGCCGTGCAGCAGATCGCGCTGCTGTGCAGCGCGGGGAGCGAGCCGCTGCAGAACCTGATCGCCAACACGCTGCGACTGCTGCTGGTGGACGAGCGGTTCGCCGGTGACCTCTCCGGTGGCAGCCTCCCGGTGGCCGACGCGCTCGACGAAGTGCTCTGGTCCGATCCGCCGATCGCCAACTACGGCACGGTCTTCCCAACCCGGGAGGTGCAGGTCGGCGGCAACCCGGTGCCCGCCGACCAACCCCTCCTGATCAGCTTCGCCGGGGCCAACACCGATCCGGCTGTCGACGCCGGCGGACGCGTGGGCAACCGGGCGCACCTCGCCTTCGGCGCGGGCAGGCACGCGTGCCCGTCACCCGCGCAGCGCATCGCGCGGATGACGGGCACCGCGGCCGTCGAACGCGTCCTGGACCGGTTACCGGACCTCGAACCCGCAGTGCCCGCGGAGGCGCTGGAGTGGAAGTCCGGACCGTTCCACCGGTCCCTGGCCTCGCTGCCGGTGCGGTTCCCGCCGCCGCCCCAGCAGATCCGGCCCTGGCTCGGCTCACCCGCCCCCGTCGTCCGGCGCGAGCCCGGGCCCAACCGGCCCGCCGGGCGGTGGACCGCGTTCAGCAGGTGGCTGCGCGGCGGTTGATCACAGGCTTGCGACCGGCGCCTTGTGCAGGTTCTCGATGACGTTGCGGGCGTCCGGGTACTGGTAGGAACCGGATTCGTAGAGCACGTAGGCGTTGCCGCCCAAGTCGTCGATGCCCTCGGACATGCTCGGCGAGCGGAAGCAGCGCGTCGACGGGATGTCGATGTCGGTGGCGCCCTTGTCAATCACGTACAGGTTGCTGCGCACGTCGCGGGAGAGCGAGGTGCTGTAGACGAACTTGTCGCCGGTGACCATCAGGCCCTGCGTGCCCTTCGGGATCTCGAAGGACCTGCCGGTGGTCAGCTCACCGTTGGCGGCGACGCTGTAGGCGTACATCTTCTCGCGGCCGTCGCGGCTGTACTTGCCCGCGTAGAGCGTGTTCCCGTCGCCGGAGAGGAACGACGCGCCGTAGACCTCGCGGGCCTCGCCGGTCTGCTTGACGTAAGGGCTGCCTTCGGCCCTCAGCGCGTCGGCTAGCTCGCTGAGCTCGTACTTGCGGATGGTGTAGTGGCCCTCGGCGTTGTTCCTGCCCGTCACGAACGCCCAGCCGTGGGCGATCGCGATGCCGCTGGCGTGGGTTTCGGCGATCTCGACGTCGCCGACGGTCTTGCCGGAGGCGGGGTCGACGCCGTAAATCTTGGCGTTGGCGCCGTCCTTGCCGTAGGCGCTGACCAGCAGCAGGTCGTTGCCCGCGCCGTCCCAGTCGTTCCACGCGGCCAGGCCTTGCGGGGTGTGTTCGGGCAATCCCGGGATCTTCGGGCCCGCGCTGAACTTCTCGTCGTAGGTGTAGCCCGCCGACGGCCCGCTGTAGAAGGAAGCGGCCTCGCCGCTGGAGTCGTCATCGCAAGCGATCGCCGCGGTCTCAGCGGCAGCGCCGGTAGCGGGCACGCCCAGCAGGAGCGCGCCGCTCACCGCGGCGACAACGGATTTCCGGACCAGCGCTCTCATCGTCTTCTCCCTCAGTGGCGATCGATGTCTACCCCACTGGGACGCACCCGAGCCGCTTCGGTTCCCACCACCCCCCGTTCGGGGCCAGGGTGCGAATCCGCGACGTTCGAGTCCGAACTTCGCGCGAGATCGCGGAACCACTGGTCAGGGGAGTGGGTTCGCCTTGTCGTGGGCGCATTGGGCGTGCTGGCGGGAAGTTTCGGCGCCGGTGGCGATGGGGGCGGTGAGCCACTGGCGCGGTGTGCCGAAGGCTTCGACGAGGTCGAGTGCGTGCGGCCGGAGTTCACCGCAGAGCGCGTTGACGGCCTGGGTGACCGACTTCGCCCTGCGCGGGCTGATCCGCTCGTGCTCCAGGAACCACGCCTTGTCCTCCTCGATGGTCGACAGCGCGTAGAGGTCGCAGAGCTTGTCGAGGATCTCGGCGTTGCGCGGGTCCTGGCAGCGGTCGACAGCGGCGACGAAGGCCTCCAGCACCAGCCGGTCGATGTGCACCCGGGCCGCGCGCAGCACGTGGTCCTGCGCATTGTTGAACACCTCGAAGGCGTTGTCCTTGCTGGCCCTCCGCAGACGGCGGCCCAGGCCGTCGAGGACGTGCGCCTCGCGGTCGTCGAAGAGCTTGAGCTGCCAGCCGCGGTCGAGGATGTCGTCCTTGTTCGAGGCGTCGATGATGCGCTGCACGATCGAGTGCGCGGCGGAGCGCTCGATGACCGCCCCCACGAACTGGTCCGCGACGAACTTCGCCAAGCCCAACGTGCCGATCCCGTGGAACTGGTCCTTGTAGTCGGTCAGCAGCCCCTTCGCCACCAGCTGCAGCAGGACCGTGTTGTCGCCCTCGAACGTGGTGAACACGTCGGTGTCGGCCTTGAGCCCCGCCAGCTGGTTCTCGGTGAGGTAGCCGGCGCCGCCGCACGCCTCGCGGCAGGTCTGGATGGTGTGGGTGGCGTGCCAGGTGGTGACGGCCTTCAGCCCGGCGGCGCGGGACTCCAGCTCGCGCTGGGCCCGCTCGTCGTCGCCGCGCCCGACCTCGTCGAGGGCCTGGACGAGCTCTTCCTGCGCGAAGTGGAGGGCGTAGGACTTCGCCAGCGCCGGGAGGAGTCTGCGCTGGTGCGCCAGGTAGTCGAGGACCACGACCTCCTCGCCGGCACCCGGCCGGTCGAACTGGCGGCGCGCGTCGGCGTAGCGCAGCGCGATCTCCAGCGCCAGCTTCGCCGCAGCGCCCGAGGTTCCGGCCACCGAGATCCGGCCGCGTACCAGGGTGCCGAGCATGGTGAAGAACCGCTTGCCCTGGCTGTCGATCGGGCTGCTGTAGGTGCCGTCCTCGGCGACGTCGCCGTAGCGGTTGAGCAGGTTCTCGCGCGGCACCCGCACCTGGTCGAAGTAGATGCGGCCGTTGTCGACGCCGTTGAGACCGGCCTTGCGCCCGCAGTCCTCGATCCGCACGCCCTCGCAGGGGTGTCCGCTCCCGTCGCGGATCGGGACCAGCAGCGCGTGCACGCCGTGGCTCTGGCCCGCGGTGATGAGCTGGGCGAACACCACCGCCACGCGCCCGTCGCGCGCGGCGTTGCCGATGTACTCCTTGCGCGCCGCCTCGTGCGGGGTGTGGACGACGAACTCGCGGGTGGCCGGGTCGTAGGTGGCGGTGGTGCCCAGGCTCTGCACGTCGGAGCCGTGGCCGGTCTCGGTCATCGCGAAGCAGCCCGGCAGTTCGGCGCTCATGATGTCGCGCAGGTAGCGCTCGTGGTGGTGCTCGGTTCCCAGCGCCACGACCGCACCGCCGAACAAGCCCCACTGCACGCCGGCCTTGACCATCAGCGAGAGGTTCCCGCACAGCATTTCCAGCGAGACCACCGAACCGCCCTGATCACCGCTGCCGCCATGGGCGACGGGGAAGCCGAGCCCGGGGACGCCGGACTTGGCCAGCAGGCGCAGCTGCTCCAGGGTCCGCGCCCGGTGGCTCTCGGTGTCGAGGTCGTCGGCGTTGCCGAGGTCGTTCTCGCTGAGCGAGTCGCGGACCTCCTCGCGCACGGACGCCCACCGCCCGTCCAGCAGACTGCGGAGCTCACCTGCGTCGAATGCGGGGTTAATCATCGCGGCCTCCACTCATCCACCCGGTGCCGCCCACCGTAGTTACCGACGGGTAACCCCGCTATGCGACGTAGCTCACCACGCAGCGTAGTGCCGCACCCGCCACTCCCCGCCGCGAGCACGACGAAGGGGCGCCCCCCACAGGGGACACCCCTCCACACCAAAGCTCACCACCACCCCGTCCCCGGCCCAGAAGGCCCCGAAGCGAGAGCAGGTGGCGGTGGCAGGTCAGGCGACGATGTTGACCAGGCGGTTCGGGACCACGATGACCTTGCGGGGGTCCCCGCCGTCCAGGGCCGCCGCGATCTTGTCGTCGGCCAGGGCCGCGGCCTTGACCGCGTCCTGGTCGGCCGAGGCCGGGACCTGGATGCGCGAGCGCACCTTGCCGTTGACCTGGATCGGGTACTCGATCGAGTCCTCGACCAGGTACTGCTCGTCAGCGACCGGGAACGGTCCGTGAGCCAGGCTCTCGGTTCGTCCCAGACGGGTCCACAGCTCCTCGGCCAGGTGCGGAGTCAGCGGCGCCACCATCAGCACCAGCGGCTCCACCACCGAACGCGGTGTGCCCGCGGCCGACGCGTAGGTCTTGGTGATCCGGTTGTTGAACTCGATCAGCTTCGCCACGGCCGTGTTGAACCGCAGCTCGGCGAAGTCCTCACGGACGCCCGCGATCGTCTTGTGCAGGGCACGCAGCATCAAGGTGTCCGGCTCGTCGTCGGTCACCCGCAGCTCGCCGGTGCTCTCGTCGACGACGTTGCGCCACAGCCGCTGCAGGAACCGGTGCGAGCCGACGACGTCCTTGGTCACCCACGGGCGGGAGGCCTCCAACGGACCCATCGACATCTCGTACAGCCGCAGCGTGTCCACGCCGTAGGCGTCGGCCATCTCGTCCGGCGAGACCGAGTTCTTCAGGCTCTTGCCCATCTTCCCGTACTCGCGGAAGACCTCTTCGCCCTGGTGGAAGAACTTCCCGCCCTCCTCCTCGACCTCTTCGGCCGGGACGTAGACGCCGCGCGCGTCGGTGAAGGCGAACGCCTGGATGTAGCCCTGGTTGTACAGCCGCCGGTACGGCTCCTCCGAGGACACGTGGCCCAGGTCGAACAGCACCTTGTGCCAGAAGCGGGAGTACAGCAGGTGCAGCACCGCGTGCTCCACGCCGCCGACGTACAGGTCCACGCCGCCCGGGTCGTTGCCGCCGTGCGCCTGCGCGTCCTTGCCCATCCAGTACTGCTCGTTGACCGGGTCGACGAACCGCTCGGAGTTGTCCGGGTCGATGTAGCGCAACTGGTACCAGCAGGAACCCGCCCACTGCGGCATGACGTTGGTGTCGCGCTCGTAGTGCTTGAGCCCGTCGCCCAGGTCCAGCTCGACGTGGCGCCACGCCTCGGCCTTGGCCAGCGGCGGCTCCGGGCGGGAGTCGGCGTCCTCCGGGTCGAAGGTGCGCGGCGAGTAGTCCTCGACCTCGGGCAGCTCGACCGGCAGCTGGTCCTCCGGCAGCGCGCGCGGCACGCCGTCCGAGCCGTAGACGATCGGGAACGGCTCGCCCCAGTAGCGCTGGCGGGCGAACAGCCAGTCGCGCAGCTTGTACTGCACGGTGCCGTGGCCGTGGCCGTGCTCTTCCAGCCAGGCGATCACGGTCTTCTTCGCGTCCGCGATGTCCAGGCCGTTCAGGCTCAGGCCGGTGGTCTCCGACGCGGAGTTGATGGCCGGTCCGTCACCGGTGTAGGCGTCGCCGTCGAACCCGTCGGCCGGCTGCACCGTGCGGATGATCGGCAGCCCCAGCACCGTGGCGAAGTCCCAGTCGCGCTGGTCCTGGCCCGGAACCGCCATGATCGCGCCGGTGCCGTAGCCCATCAGCACGTAATCGGCGATGAAGATCGGGATGCGGGTGCCGTTGACCGGGTTGGTCGCGTGGGCACCGGTGAAGACGCCGGTCTTCTCCTTGTTCTCCTGCCGGTCCAGGTCCGACTTCATCGACGCGGCACGCCGGTAGGCGGACACGGCGTCCGCCGGGGTGGCCGCGCCACCGGTCCAGCGGTCATCGGTGGCGTCCGGCCAGGAAGCCGTGGTCAGCTCGTCGACCAGCGGGTGTTCCGGCGCCAGCACCATGTAGGTGGCGCCGAACAGGGTGTCCGGACGGGTCGTGAAGACCTCGACGGAACGACCGGACTCGCCGACCGGGAACACCACGTTGGCGCCCTGCGAGCGACCGATCCAGTTCCGCTGCATCGTCTTGACCTTGTCCGGCCAGTCCAGCCGGTCCAGGTCGTCGACCAGGCGATCCGCGTAGGCGGTGATCCGCATCATCCACTGCTTCAGGTTGCGGCGGAACACCGGGAAGTTGCCGCGCTCGGTCAGCCCGTCCGCGGTCACCTCCTCGTTGGCCACCACGGTGCCCAGGCCCGGCGCCCAGTTGACCGGCGCCTCGGACAGGTAGGCCAGCCGGTGCGAGTCGACGATCTCGCGGCGCTCGTCGTCGGACAGCTCCGTCCACGAGCGGCCGTCCGGGGTGGCGCGGTCGCCGGCGGCGAACTCGGCCTCCAGCTCGCTGATCCGCCGCGCGCGGCCCTTGCCCCCGTCGGCGTCCGCGTCGTACCAGGCGTTGAAGATCTGCAGGAAGATCCACTGCGTCCACCGGTAGAACTCGATGTCGGTGGTGGCGATGCGGCGGCGCTCGTCGTGCCCCAGGCCCAGCCGGCGGATCTGACCCAGGAAGCGCTGGATGTTGGCCTCGGTCGTCGCGCGCGGGTGCGTGCCCGTCTGCACCGCGTACTGCTCAGCGGGCAGGCCGAAGGAGTCGAAGCCCATCGTGTGCAGCACGTTGCGGCCCTGCATCCGGTGGAAGCGGGCGTAGACGTCGCTGCCGATGTAACCCAGCGGGTGACCGACGTGCAGACCGGAACCGGACGGGTACGGGAACATGTCCTGGACGAACAGCTTGTCCGCGGGCACCTCGCCGTCAGCGAGCGAACCCGCCGGGTTCGGCGCGTGGAACGTGCCGCGCTCGGTCCACTCCCGCTGCCAGCGCTGCTCGATCTCGGTCGCTGTGCCCGCTGTGTAGCGGAACGGCGGCACCTCTTCTTGAGAAGAGGCCGGCCCCGCTGTGTTGACCTCTTCTGGCTGGCCAGTCATGTTCTGCGTCCTTCCCTGCTCCGCCGGAACGCGCGCGTTCGTGCGCTCTAGTGTGCCGCCCCCGGAAAACGGAAAACCCCCCAGGCCCAGGTCGGGCATGAGGGGTCGCCGCGTCGGACCGGTCCTACCGGCTCAACGCGGCCTCGCAAGAAGCAGCCTCGCGCGCATGGATCCATGGTAGCGGACCAGGCAAAACGGTTGCCGCTCAGCCGTGCGGCAGGCTTGTGGGGCAGGGCACCCCAGGCCGATGTCCGGCCGATCGGCCGCGAGCGGAGGTCTAGGCTGCTGGGGTGCTCGCTGTTCAGGTGGTCCTTTGCGCGGTTCTGATCCTCGGCGGAGCGGCCCTGCTGCTGCTCGGGTTCCGAGGCCTACGGGGTTCGCTGCCCCTCAACACCTACGTCGGCGTGCGGACTCCCGCCGCGATGCGCAGCGAGGAGGCGTTCGAGCTCGCCAACCGCGCCGCCGGTCCGGCGATGCTGGCCGCCGGTGCGATCGCCGCGCTGGCGGGGGCCTCGATGCCGGCGCTGGCGAGCGGGTTCAGCGTCGCGATGGTCGCGGTGCTCGGACTGGTCGGCGCGTTCGTGCTGATGACCCTCGGCGGAGTTGTGGGCAACCGGGCCGCGGAAACCGTGCCCGCCCCCGCTCCGGCCGGTGGCTGCGGCGGCTGCGCGGGCGGCTGCTGCGGCGGCTGACCGGAACGAGACAACCGCGCGACTCCCTTCCCTCGGCGGTAGGGGTGGCGCGGGACCGACTGGCGAGAACGAGGGCTCGCGGCTGCACATGGTGCTCACAGGTCAAAGCAAGCTTGACGTGCACCGACGCACTTCTCCCCAAGTTGTCCACAGGCAGTTGTCCACAGGTCTGTGGACAACTAGTTCAGCTTCACGTCGCCGGGATGCGTGGCCAGGAATGCCAGGGGCGGCCCCTGCCTGCGCAGCACCCTCGGCCACAGCTCGGTGTCGGGGTCGGCGATGACGTCGTCGGGCAACGCGGGAACGATCAGCCAGTCACCCCTGTCGATCTCCCCGGCCAGCTGTCCGGCGTCCCAGCCCGCGTAGCCGGCGAAGAACCGCAGCCCGCGTGCCTTGGGCGCGAGCTCCTCCGGGTCCCCGTCCAGGTCGACCATCCCCACCGGGCCCCGCACACCCACCACGCCCTCGATCGCCGAGACGTCCTCACCCGCTCGCAGCGTCGCCAGGCAGATGGCCGTGCGCTGCTCGACGGGTCCGCCCACGAACAGCGACTGGGGGAGCGTGGCGTGGTCGCCCCACTTCGGGAGCACGTCGTGCACCGCGACCTCGCTCGGCCGGTTCAGCACGACGCCGAGGGTGCCCTCCGCGCGGTGGTGGATGACGTAGACGACGGTTCGCCGGAAGTTCTTGTCCATCAGCTGCGGAGCAGCGACCAGCAGCGTCCCCGGCTCCACCTCAGCGTCCGATCCCACCTCCGCATGATCTCACCGGATGGGCGGAGCTGACCCCTTCCCCGCGCAACAAGATGAGCGGAAAACGGGAAATCGTGACGAACGAATGATGACCAGCCAGCAGTAGCAACCACTGGTCACCACTCAGTACTAATACTGAAACGCTGAAGGCTCACTGACCTGGGGTTTCGATGCCCTGCTCGCGAGCCCAGCGGTGGAGTTCCTCGACGGCCTCCTCGCGGGACATGGGTCCGCGATCCAGCCGGAGCTCCTTGAGGTGCTTCCACGCCTTGCCCACGATCGGCCCCGGATCCACACCGAGCAGACCCATGATCTCGTTGCCGTCGAGGTCCGGGCGCACCTTCGCCAGGTCCTCCTCAGCGGCGATCCGATCGATCCGCTCCTCGAGGTCGTCGTAGGCGCGCTGCAGCGCGTTGGCCTTGCGCTTGTTGCGGGTCGTGCAGTCCGCGCGCACCAGCTTGTGCAGCCGGGGCAGCAGCGGACCCGCGTCGTTGACGTAGCGGCGCACCGCCGAGTCGGTCCACTGCCCGTCGCTGTAGCCGTGGAACCGCAGGTGCAGGAACACCAGATCAGCGACCTGGTTGGTGACGTCCTTGGGGTAGCGCAGCGCGCGCATCCGCTTGCGGGTCATCTTCGCGCCGACCACCTCGTGGTGGTGGAAGCTCACCCCGCCGCCGGACTCGAAACGCCGCGTCGCCGGCTTGCCGATGTCGTGGAGCAGCGCGGCCATCCGCAGCACCAGGTCCGGTTCGGCGTCCGGGTCAGCCGCTCTCTCCAGGTCGACGGCCTGGTCGAGCACGGTCAGCGAGTGGCCGTAGACGTCCTTGTGCTGGTGGTGCTCGTCGATCTCCAGCTTCATCGCCGGCACCTCGGGCAGCACGTGATCGGCCAGGCCGGAGGAGACCAGCAGCTCCACACCGCGCCTCGGGAACTCGCCGCACAGCAGCTTCGAGAGCTCCACCTGCACCCGCTCGGGGGTGATCCGGGCGATCTCGGCCGACATCTCGGTCATCGCCGTCACCACCCGGTCGCTGGGGGTGAAACCCAGCTGGGCGACGAAGCGGGCAGCGCGCAACATCCGCAGCGGGTCGTCGGCGAAGGAATCTTCCGGCGCGGCCGGGGTGTCGAGCCGCTTGTCGACCAGGTCGGTCATGCCGCCGTGCAGGTCGACGAAGGCGCGCTCGGACAGCTGGATGGCCATCGCGTTGACGGTGAAGTCGCGGCGCACCAGGTCGCCCTCGATGGTGTCGCCGAAGGCCACCTCGGGGTTGCGGCCGACGCGGTCGTAGCTGTCGGCGCGGAAGGTCGTGATCTCCACGGTGGTGCCGTGCCGGTAGGCACCGAGCGTGCCGAACTGGATGCCGTTGTCCCAGATCGTCTCCGCCCACCCGGTCAGCAGCTCGCGGACCTGCTCAGGCCGCGCGTCGGTGGTGAAGTCCAGGTCCGTGCCCAGGCGACCCAGCAGCGCGTCCCGCACGCTGCCCCCGACCAGGTACAGCCGGTGACCGGCTGCGGCGAACCGGTTGCCGAGCTCCTCGGCGACCGGTGCGACCTTGATCAGCTCGACGACCGCGTTGCGCTGGGCGTCCCGCTCCAGGGACGTCGGGCCGGAACCGATGGGCTGCTCGTTAGACACGATTAACCAGGGTATCGGCCACGCGAGACCGCCCACGACGCACGCCCGGGAGTGCGCCCAGGTTCCACCGCCCGCGCCGCTGAGCAGAACGACCACGCGATCCTGGAGCAATTACCATCAGGGGCATGCCCCCGTCGCCCGGCCGCTCCGGCGGTTCCCAGCCGGGGCGTCGAAACCGGCGCCGACGGCGTCGGTTGCGGACTGTCGACGAGACCTCGGCGGGCGGGCTGGTGATTGACGGCGTGCACGGGCTAGCTGCGATCATCGGGAGGCTCGATCGCAGGGGGCGGCTTCTGTGGTCGCTGCCGAAGGGGCACATCGAGCCTGGTGAGACGCCGGAGCACACCGCGGTGCGGGAAGTCGCTGAGGAGACCGGCATCATCGGCCGTGTTGTGACCGCGATCGGCACCATCGATTACTGGTTCGTCGCGGGAAATCGGCGAATCCACAAGACCGTGCACCACTTCCTGATGGATGCGGTGGGCGGAGAGCTGTCCGACGAGGACGTGGAGGTCACCGAGGTGGCATGGGTGCCGCTCGGTGAGCTGGACGAGGTGTTGGCCTACGCCGACGAACGCCGGCTGGTGCGCCGGGCCCTGAGCCTGCGCGACGACGGCGATCGCGGTGTGGGTCTCGTTGGAAGCGAGCGCCTCGGGGCACGACCGACGAGAGGGAGCGGGACGGAGCAGGCGTGAGGTTTCTGCTGGCCGCGCTGTGCGCGCTGCTGATGGTCGCGATGCTGCCGGTCACACCGGCGACCGCGCAGAGCGGCAGTTCAGCCGACTTCGACGTGACCAAGGTCACACCTTCGGTGGTGGGCGCGGGCTCGCCGGGGGAGGTCGTCGTCAGCGGCACACTGACCAACCGCAGCGGACGCGCCTTGAACGGCGTCCAGGCCCGCATCGAGCGCGGCACCCCGCCGACCAGCGAACCCGCCGTCCAGCGCGCCATGCGCGAGGGCGTCAGCAGCATCACCGAGGCGTCCTCCTCCCCGGTCGCCGACCGGCTCGAACCCGGCCAGTCGCGGCCCGTCAAGGTCCGCATACCGCTGGTCGGCGCGAATTCGCTGCAGCTGAGCCAGACCGGCGTCTACCCGCTGGTGGTCAACATCCAGGCCGGGCGCAGCACGGTCGCCGAAACCCAGTTCCTGCTGCCGGTCACCTCACTCCCCGGACAACCGCCGATGCGCCCCGCGCAGGCCACCCCGGCGACCCTCGTCGTGCCGATCGTCGACGCGCCGCGGCTGGAGCGCGAAGCGCTGCCGGGCGGTCGCGCGGTGCTCGTCGACGACCAGCTGTCCACTTCGCTGGCCCCCGGAGGTCGGCTCTACGACCTCGTGCAAGCCATCAGCGACAGCGCCCCGGCCGGATCTTCGCTGGGCAACGCGCTGTGCTTCGCCATCGACCCGGACCTGCTGATCACCGCGAAGGCCATGCAGGGCGGCTACCAGGTCCGCCAGCCCAACGGCGCCCTCGTCGAGGGCATCGGCCGCTCCGCCGCCGACCTGTGGCTGACCAAGCTGCGCCAGGCCACCACCGGCCGCTGCGTGATCCCGCTGCCCTACGCCGACGCTGACGTGGTCGCGCTGGGACGCGCCGGGCTCGGCGACCTGGTCAACGGCGCGATGGACGGCGCCCAGCTGCTCAGCGCCCCGGACGGCCTCGGCGTCGAACCGCGCGACGTGATGTGGCCGATCGAAGGCGCCCTGGCCGAGAAGCCCGTGGGCGACCTGCCGTCGACGATGTTGCTGGACACCCGCGCGGTGAACGTCCCGGCCGGCTCGCTGACCCCGGTCAAGCTGCGCGGCCAAGGCCGGACCGCGATCCCGATCGACCCGCTGCTGGCGTCCGCGTTGGACCCCAACCGCGACACCAAGCAGGAGGTCACCGAACCCTCACCGCCCAGCGGCGGCGCGCTGACCTCGCAGAACGCGCTCGGCGCACTGGCCTTCCGGGCGACCGGCGGATTCGTCCCGAACGCGACCTCGGTGCTGGTGCCGCCCCGCCGCTGGAACATGCGGGCCGACGACCTGCGCGGACTGCTCACCGGCATGTCGAAGATGGACGCCGACGGGCTGATCCGGCTCACCGCGCTGCCGTCGCCCAACCCGGCGACGCTCGCCGAGGCCGACCTGACCTACCCGGTGCAGGCCGGTGGCTCGGAGATCCCGCGCGAGGTGATCGACAAGCTGGCCGCGCAGAACTTCAAGGTCGGTGACCTGGCGCGATCCTCCGAGTCAGACCGCGCCCAGACCGTCTCGCCCGGCCGGGTCACCACACCGCTGCGCAACGGACTGCTGCACGGCGTCTCCAGCGCCTGGCGCGGCAACTCCGGCGCGGCCGAGGACTGGGTCCGCCGAGCAACCGGGCCGATCAACGACATGCTCCGCAAGGTCCGCATCGAGGAGTACCCGGGCACCACCAACCGGTTGTCCTCGGACAGCCCGATCCCCGTCACCGTCGTCAACGACCTGCCGTTCACCGTCGGCATCCGGTTCAAGATCCCCACCGTCCCGGGGGTCGAGGTGCAGCACGACTTCGGCGGCGGCCTGGCCACCGTGCCCGCCAACGGACGACGCCAGTTCATGCTGGAGGCGTCGGCGAAGCGCGCCGGCCGGTTCATGGTCGACATCAGCGTGACCGCCGGCTCGGGCACCCCGCTGGGCCCCACCAAGCGGCTGCCGATGGAGTCCACCGAGTACGGCGCGATGATCCCGTGGCTCACCGGCATCGCCGGAGCCGTGCTGGTGCTGATGTCGGTGCGGCGGATCGTGAAGAAGGCCAAGGCCCGCCGGGAGCGCACCCTGGCAGCTCGCAAGTCGGTGGACGAGGCGGAGACGCAGCCGCTGGCGCACACGGTGACGTCCTCCCAGTCCGCTCCGGAGGGCAACCGCGACCAGGGCTGACCGGGTGGCCGAGAACCGGAGCAAGTTCGCGAACTGCTTCTGAGATCCTGGTGCGAACGTCCCGGTGCTCCCGGGTGGCGCAGGCGGGTAAGGATTGAGGCAGTGAACCGACAAGATCCACGGCGGAGGAGCGGGCAGCCGGACGGCCCGACCATGCCGATCCACCGCACCCCCGTGCCGGGCGCGGGCGGCAGGCAGGGCTGGCACGTCGCCGAGACGCAGCCGATCGCGGCGATCCCAGCCGAGCCAGGACCGGACCAGGCGTTCGAGCAGTCCGCCGAGCAGACCCAGGTCATCCGGCCCGTCTCGCCCGGCAAGCCGTCGCTGCTCAAGGCCAGCGGTTCGATGGCCATCGCGACGCTGATCAGCCGGATCACCGGCTTCCTGTGGAAGCTGCTGCTGGCCTTCGCGGTCGGATTCGGCGTCGTCAACGACTCGTTCAACGTCTCCAACACGCTGCCCAACAGCATCTTCGAGCTGCTCATCGGCGGCGTGCTCACCAGCGTCGTGGTGCCGGTGCTGGTGCGCTCGCAGAAGGCCGACGCCGACGGCGGCGAGCGGTTCGTGCAGCAGATGATGACGTTGGCCGTGGTGGTGCTGGGCATCGGCACGCTGATCGCCGTGCTCTGCGCCCCGCTGCTGACCTGGATCTTCGTCACCGAGTCGGACACCTCGAACACCGAGCTGGTCAACGTCCTGGCCTACCTGCTGCTGCCGCAGATCTTCTTCTACGGCCTGTCGGCGCTGGCAGGCGCGATCCTGCAGTCCAAGCAGATCTTCAGCCCGCCGGCCTGGGCACCGGTGGTCAACAACCTGGTCGTGATCGTCACGATCGGCGTCTACATGCTGGTGCCGGGCGAGATGTCGGTGAACCCGGTGTCGATGACCGACGCGCACGTGCTGGTGCTGGGCGTGGGCGTCACGCTCGGCGTGGTCAGCCAGGCCGCCATCCAGATCCCCGCCCTGCGCGCCACCGGCTTCACCTTCCGCTGGCGCTGGGGCTGGGACTCGCGGCTGTCGGAGTTCAGCGGTCTGGCGCTGTGGATGCTGGCCTACGTCGCGGTCAGCCAAGTCGGCCTGGTCGCGCTGAGCCGGGTCGCCTTCACCGGCGACGCGGGCGGCTGGTCGACCTACAACTACGTGTGGATGCTGCTGCAGCTGCCCTACGGCGTCATCGGCTTCTCGATCATGACCGCGATCCTGCCGCGCATGTCGGCGGCCGCGGCGGACCAGGACTACGCCAAGGTCATCGACGACCTGTCGCTGGGCAACCGGTTGTCGACCGTGACGCTGATGCCGGTCAGCGCGGTGATGACCGCGCTCGGCGTGCCGCTGGCGCTGTCGCTGTTCGCGCTGCGCGGCGAGACCGGATCGGCCACGACACTGGGTCTGGCCCTGGCGATTTCGGCCTTCGGCGTGCTGCCGTACGCGCTGACGATGATGCAGATGCGGACGTTCAACGCGCTCAACGACGCCCGCACCCCGACGCTGATCATGGTCGTGATGACGGTCGCGAAGGTGTTGCTGGCGGTACTGGTGGCCGCGATGCTGCCTTCGAACGAGATCGTGTTCGGCCTGACCTTCGTCAACTCCTTCACCTTCATCGTCGGCTGGCTGGTCGGCGAGGCGTGGTTGCGGCACCGGCTCGGCCCGCTCGGCAGCAGCCGATTCCTGGTGACGCTGAGCAAATCTCTCTTCGCCTCGGTGATCGGCGGACTCGCCGCGTGGGGTGTCGCGGTCGGCATCGACGCGCTCGTGCCGGGTTCGGCGGGCGCCGGAACCGGATGGCTGCAGCTGCTGATCGGCAGCGTGGTGGGCTTCGCGGTGATCTTCGGGTTGATGTCGATGCTTCGAGTGGCCGAACTTCAGCCCGCGATCGGGCGCCTCACCGGTTTGCTGCGTCGTCGCTGACATCCGCGTCACGTACCCTCATGAAGGAAGTCTCCTTCCGTGAGGGCAACCCGTAGGCGGACCGGGAGGAGCGGGAGAGGGAAGGTGACCAGCAAACCCACCCAGCGGATCGCGGCGGACAGCGACGAACCGGAAGCCGAAGCTTCGGCGGAGCAGCTCACACCGGGCCGGGTCTTGGACCACGGCCGGTATCGGCTGCTCTCCAAAGTCGGCTCGGACGAGCGCTGCAACGCCGAATTGTGGCGTGCCAAGGACGGAGTCCTGGGCCGCGACGTCGCGTTGACGATCCTGATCGGGGATCGCGCCGACGCTCAGGCCGCCACCAACGCGCGACGCACCCTGGAACGCGCGATGCACGCCAGCACCTTCAACCACGTCGGCGTCGCGCGGGTGCTCGACGTCGTCACGCAGTCCGCAGGTGATCCGCCCGGCGTTCTCGGCCTGGTCATCGCCGAATGGACGCACGGCACGGACCTCTTGGACCTGGTCGCCGAAGGACCGCTGCCTCCCGGAACCGCCGCTCGGCTGATGCAACCGCTGGCCGCCGCGGTGGAATCGGCGCACCACGCCGGTCTGGTCCTGGGCGCCGACCACCCGCAGCGCATCCGGGTCACGCCCGAAGGCGAAGTGCGGATGGCGTTCCCGGGTCCGCTCTCCCACGCTTCCTCCAGCGACGACGTGCGGGGGCTCGGCGCCGCGCTGTACCTGCTGCTGACCGGGCGCTGGGCGCTCGGCGACACGCCCGAGGGCCTGCCGTCGGCCCCGACCGGACCGGACGGAAACCTGGTCGCACCGCGCACTCTCCGCCCGACCGTGCCGATGGAGCTGTCCACCGTCGCGGTTCGCGCGCTGGGCAACCCGGATTCGACCGGCACCACCGGGGGAGTCCGGACCGGCGCCGCCGTGCTGCGAGTGCTGGAGCAGTACGCGACCTACGAGCCGGCGAACACGCTGACCAACGGTGCGCCGCCAGCCGAGTCCAACGAGGTGTGGCGTCGCGACGACCCGAAGCCGGACCAGGCCAAGCGCCGCAAGCTCGCGATCAGCGTCGGCGTGCTCGCGGTCGCGACGATCCTGGTGGTCGGCTGGATCGCGGTCGGCGTGATCGGCATCTTCACCGAGTCGAACCAGTCCAGCGGCAGCGGCCAGGTGATCCAGGGCAACAACCCCGGAACCGCCACCCAGCAACCGCCGTCGCAGGCGGTGCCGGTGCGGGTCACGGAGGGGACGTCGTTCACCGCGCAGGGCGAGCCGGACGCGCCGGGGCGGATCAACAACCTCTTCGACGGTGACCCGGGCACCTACTGGTCGACCTTCGGCTACTTCCAGCAGCTCGGTCCCGGCGGCATCAACACCGCCACCGGTGCCGTGCTGACGCTGGAACGCCCGTCGGTGCTGCAGCAGGTCGTGATCAACTCGCCGAGCGCAGGATCGAAGGTCGAGATCCGCCAGGTCGACGGCTCGCCGAGCATGAACTCCAAGCTGCTCGGCAGCGGAGTCCTCGCCGCGGGCGACACCCCGATCAAGCTGGAGGCGGTCGCGCCCAGCAGCAAGATCATGGTGGTGCTCACCCAGCTGTCCCAGAAGGGCGGCGAGTTCTCCTCGCAGATCAACGAGGTCACGGTCACCGGCTCGGTGGCCTGACCGCCAGCACGGCGGAGCGGATGTGATCGCAGTCACGATCACATCCGCTTTTTCGTCGGCTGAACAGGGGAATTCGATTCCATTTCCGCACGAGGGCCTGCCCGTGACTCACGGTCAGTATTGTCTTGAGCCGTGTCTGTCCCTGCCCTCTCAGACGCCGATCTCATAGCGGCGCACGCCAACGGGGATCCACATGCGTTCTCCGAGCTCTTCCGCCGACATCGGGACCGGCTGTGGGCCGTGGCCCTGCGGACCATGCGCGACCCCGATGAAGCGGCGGACGCGTTGCAGGACGCGATGATCTCGGCCTTCCGCAACGCCGCGTCGTTCCGCGCCGAATCGGCCGTCACGACCTGGCTGCACCGGATCGTGGTGAACGCGTGCCTGGACCGGATCCGCCGCCGCCAGGCCCGGCCCACGGTTCCACTGCCCGAAACCGGTCCCGAACCAGCGGTCCCGCGCGACGCGATCGCCGATCGGGACACCAGCATGGTCGTGCAGGAAGCGCTGTCCCAGCTCCCCGAGGATCAGCGAGCGGCGATCGTGCTGGTCGACGTGGAGGGGTATTCGGTGGCCGAAACCGCGGTGATGCTCGGCGTCGCCGACGGCACCGTCAAGAGCCGATGCGCACGCGGCCGGGCAAGACTCGCGAAACTTCTGGGGCACCTGCGGAACCCAAGTGCAGATGCGAACGTCCCAGATGACGCGATGGCCATGCGTCGACGGGAGGGACGATGAGTGGGGAGAGCCGGCGCACGGGGGCGCCGCAGGGACCACCTTGGTCCCTGGACCTGCTGGCCGATCTGCACGCAGGAGTGCTTGACGGACCGACCGCCGACGAACTGCGTCAACAGGTCGAAGCGGACCCGGAGGCCAGGCAGATCATGGCGGCGCTCGAGGCCACGGCCACCGATCTCGCCGACCTGCCCCCGCTGACCATTCCTGACGACGTCTCCGCGCGCATCGACGCGGCGCTGCAGGACGAGGTCCGCTACTGGACCCGCGAATCAGCGCCCGCGCAGCAGGTGCCAACGATGTCAGCGCCCGCCGGGAACGAGGCGCGGGTCGTGGACTTCGCCGCGGCCAAGACGCGCCGACGCCGCAGGACGACCATCGGTGCCGGGCTGGTCGGCGTCGCCGCGGCAGCAGCCGCCGTGGTCTTCGCGGTGCTGCCCGGTACCGGCGACGACGACAACACCGCCCAGCCACCGGTCCCGACCGCCACCCAGCCTGGTGAGGAGCACAGCGCTCCACTGGCCCTGGCCGGTGACCAGGTCACCCTCGACGGACAGCAGTTCTCGCAGGTCATGGCCTCGGACCAGTACGTGTCCACGCTCGCCGACCCGCAGCAGCTGATCGGCTGCCTGCAAGCCAACGACGTGCGGGGCGGCAAACCGATGGGCGCTCGCGAGATCACCCTCAACGGCCGCCTCGCCCAGCTGCTGGTCCTGCCTGGCGGCGGCCTCGGCAAGTTCCGCCTCTTAGCGGTCGGCACGGACTGCGGCCCGGGCAACCCCTCGACCGTCTCCGACAGCACCTTCGGCGGCTGAACAGCCCCGCACGCACGCGCCCGGCTCCCGCATCGTGGGAGGCACCGGGCGCGTCGTGGTGTGACGCACCGGGGCCCGGGGTTCGGGAACATCGCCGAATAGGATCGCGTTGATGCCAATACGGTCGCGCTCTGCGCGGCGGAGACGCTACGAAGGGAAGGGGCGCGGTGACCAGCGACGTCCGCAACGTGATCATCGTTGGTTCCGGTCCTGCCGGCTACACCGCTGCGGTGTACGCGGCACGGGCAGAGCTGGAGCCGGTGATCTTCGAAGGAACCCAGTTCGGTGGGGCACTGATGACCACCACCGACGTGGAGAACTACCCCGGGTTCAAGGACGGGATCATGGGTCCCGACCTGATGGAGCAGATGCGGTCGCAGGCCGAGCGCTTCGGCGCTGAGCTGCGCACCGAGGACGTCGAGCGAGTCGACCTCTCCGGTGAGGTCAAGACCGTCGTCGCCAACGGGGTCGAGCACAAGGCCCGCGCGGTCATCCTCGCGATGGGTGCAGCCGCGCGCTACCTCGGCATCCCGGGTGAGGAAACCCTGCTCGGCCGCGGCGTTTCCGCCTGCGCCACCTGCGACGGGTTCTTCTTCCGCGACCAGGACATCGCCGTGATCGGCGGCGGTGACTCGGCGATGGAGGAGGCCACCTTCCTGACCCGCTTCGCGAAGTCGGTGACGATCATCCACCGCCGCGACGAGTTCCGCGCCTCCAAGATCATGCTGGAGCGCGCTCGTGCCAACGAGAAGATCAAGTGGCTGACCAACAAGGCCGTCGAGGAAGTCCAGGGCGAGGGCAAGGTCGCGGGGCTGAAGCTGCGCGACACCGTCACCGGTGAGACTTCCGAGCTGGCCGTGAGCGGCATGTTCGTGGCCATCGGTCACGACCCGCGCAGCCAGCTGGTGCGCGACCAGGTCGGTCTCGACGACGAGGGCTACGTGCAGGTGCAGCAGCCCAGCACGCACACCGGCGTGCCCGGCGTGTTCGCCTGCGGTGACCTGGTGGACCACACCTACCGGCAGGCCATCACCGCCGCCGGGTCCGGCTGCTCCGCCGCGATCGACGCCGAGCGCTGGCTCGCCGAGAACGAGACCCCGCAGGCCGAGATCGCTTCCGAGCTCGTCGGCGGCGGCTACGGGGCCTGAGCCCCTGCGCACCCGCTCACCCAGACCACTTCAACCCGAGCAGAGAACAGGGAGATGAACATGGCCGGGAACACCGTGACCGTGGACGCCGATTCCTTCAAGAGCACCGTCCTGGACAGCGACAAGCCCGTTCTGGTCGACTTCTGGGCGACCTGGTGCGGCCCTTGCAAGATGGTCGCACCGGTGCTGGAGGAGATCGCCGACGAGCACGCCGACAAGATCACCGTCGCCAAGCTCGACATCGACCAGAACCCCGGCATCTCCCGCGACTACCAGGTCATGTCGGTCCCGACCCTGCTGGTCTTCCAGAACGGTCAGCCGGTCAAGCAGATCGTCGGCGCCAAGCCCAAGGCCGCGCTGCTGTCGGACCTGTCCGACTACCTGTGATTTCGCTGTGAAGTCAGCCTCGTTTTGAGGCAACCGAATAACGCGAACCCGCCGTCTTGTCGATAGGACAGTGACGGCGGGTTCGTGCTTTCACGGGCAACGCCGCTGCGGTGGAGCTCGTTCTCGCCGCAGTGAGGGATCATTCGTGTACGGTCCGTTGTCGCACGTCCGGCCCGGTGCTCGTAGGCCGCAGCGCCGGGGTACGGCCCACAAGGCACAATGACCCGACGGGTCCGCCCAGCCGCGGGCCCGCTCCGCAAACGCAGAACTCGGGACAATCCCGACAATCCTCCGCGTCGGTGTCGCCGACGCCTGAATCGAGCGAGGAGTGCATGCAGCTGCTCCACCGCGGTGACGTCGGTCCGGCCGTTGCCGAGATCAAGAACACCCTTGCGTCGCTGGGACTGCTGTCGGGAAACGGCAGGCCAGGGCCCGCGCTCTTCGACGAAGCGGTGGAACAAGCGGTACGCGGCTTCCAGCAGCAGCGGGGCCTGATCACCGACGGAGTCGTCGGCCCGGCCACCTACCGCGCGCTGACCGACGCCCGCTGGCGCCTCGGCGACCGCTCGCTGGCATTCCTGGTGTCCAAGCCGGTCAGCGGTGACGACGTGTTCGCCCTGCAGGAGCGCCTGCTGGAGCTGGGCTACGACGCGGGCCGCCCTGACGGCATCTTCAGCGCCGAGACGGAGCAGGCGCTGCGCAGCTTCCAGCGCGACTACGGGCTCACCCCGGACGGCATCTGCGGCCCCGGCACCCTGCGCGCGCTCAAGCAGCTCGCCCCCAAGGTCCGCGGTGGCCGCCCGGTGTTCCTGCGCGAGCAGGAGAAGGTCCGGCGCGCCGGACCGCGGCTGCGCGGCAAGCGCATCGTGATCGACCCGGGCCACGGCGGCGGCGACCGCGGCGTGACCGTCGGGGACGTCTCCGAGGCCGACCTGACCTGGGACCTTGCCCGCCGGCTCGAAGGCCGGATGGTGGCCACCGGCATGGAAGCGCTGATCACGCGCGGGCCGAACGCCTGCCCGCCGGACTCCGACCGCGCCGCGTTCGCCAACGAGGCGGGCGCCGACATGTTCCTGTCGCTGCACGCTGACGCCAACCCGTCCCCGGGGGCCGAGGGCGTGGCGAGCTTCCACTTCGGCACCGGCAACGGCACCACCTCGACGGTGGGGGAGGCGCTGGCCGGATTCCTGCAGCGCGAGATCGTCGCCCGCACCGGCATGCGCGATTGCCGCACCCACCCGAAGACCTGGGACGTGCTCCGCCTGACCCGGATGCCCGCCGTCCGCATGGAGATCGGCTACCTGACCAACGAGCACGACCGCACCCGCCTGCTCGACCCGTCGTTCCGCGACGTGGTGGCCGAGGGCCTGCTGGTCGCGGTGAAGCGCCTGTACCTGCTCGGCAAGGACGACCAGCCGACCGGAACCTTCACCTTCGACGACCTGCTGCGGCACGAGCTGGCACGCGCCGAGGGCGCCTGAGCGCCTCTCAATCGCTTGGTGGTGACCACCTCGAGCAACCCACACCGCCGCGGGTTCTGAAGGGCTCTCAGACGAGGACAGCCGGAGAGGCGCTCGGGTTCCCGCGAAGCAGGGTGGTCACGCACCGCCGACGGCCGGTTCCGCCGTCTTGATGGTCACCGACGTCAGCAGGCGCTCCAAGGCCGCCTCGACGTCCTCCTTCCAGCTGATGGCGGTGCGCAGCTCCAGACGCATGCGCGGCCACTTGGGGTGCTGGCGGACGGTCTTGAAGCCGACCTGCTGGAGGAACCCGGCCGGGATCACGCAACCCTCGGCTTCGCCGGTCAGGTCGCCGAACGCCTCGACGGCCTTCACGCCGCGCCGGGTGAGGTCCTTGGCGACGTTCTGCACCAGGACGCGCCCCAGGCCGCCCTCCTCGAACTCCGTGGTCACCTTCAACGCCGTGAGCAGCACTGCGTCCGCGCTCACCGGCGCGGTGGGGAAGGCCGCCGCACGCGGGACGGCGGCCGGCGGCGCGTAGATCGCGTACCCGGCCGGGACGCCGTCAACGTAGATGATGCGACCGCAAGAGCCCCACTCCAGCAGGACGCTGGAGACCCAGGCCTCTTTCTCCAGCTCGGTCTCGCCGAACTCCTCCGCCTGCTCCCTGATGTGCGGCGCGAGCTCCCAGTAGACGCACCGGCGACACCGCGGGGGCAGGTGGTCGAGGTTGTCCAGCGTGATGCCGACCACGCGTCGCGACACCTGACCTCCTGGCAAGCTGCGATTGCCCGCACGCGACCACGGCGGGTTGAGCTCAGAATAAGCCGCCGTCCTGCCGGACGGCTAGCAGGCTGCTCACCCGCACCGCCTCGATGGGGTGACATCCCTAACCACAACCGAACCAACATCCAACGGGCGGACTCCGACGACGAGCGCCAACCTGTTGTTCCACGTGAAACAACGGCCGAAGACGTCCGCGAACAACACCGGGGCGCCCGCCGCCACCAGGCACGAGCAGGGCTCTCAGGAGAGACCTGTTACACAGGCGATACCGCGAAACGATAGGGCCTATAGAATCGCCCGATCGTTTGTACGAGCTGCAAACGCGCTGGTGCGCCTAACCGAAACGGGAGCGCGATATGTCGGATCAAGGAAGCCAACCGGACCAGCCTGACCACTCCGTGGACAAGGCGGCCCGCAACCTGGACGCGTACCGGGCGCGCTACGCCGAGCGGACCGCCGGGATGACCGCCTCCGAGATCCGAGCTCTCTTCGCCGTCGCCAGCCGCCCCGAGGTGGTTTCGCTGGCGGGCGGCATGCCGAACCTCGCCGCCCTCCCGCTGGACTCCCTGGCAACCGAGGTGGCCAGGCTGGTGTCCGAGGACGGGCAGGTCGCGCTGCAGTACGGCTCCGCTCACGGCGTGCCGGAACTGCGCGAGCAGATCTGCGAGGTCATGGCCCTGGAGGGGATCAGCGCCCACCCGGACGACGTGGTGGTGACCGCCGGCTCCCAGATGGGCCTGGACATGGTGACCCGCATCTTCTGCGACCCGGGTGATGTGATCCTGGCCGAGGGGCCGTCCTACGTGGGCGCGCTGGGTTCGTTCGGCGCCTACCAGGCCGAGGTCGTTCACGTCGCGATGGACGAGGACGGCCTGCAGCCCGAGGCGCTGCGCCAGGCGATCGCGGACCTGGTCAGGCAGGACAAGCGGATCAAGTTCCTATACACGATCCCGAACTTCCACAACCCGGGCGGCATCACGCTGGCGGTGAACCGGCGGGCGGAGGTCCTGGAGATTTGCCGCCAGGCGGACATCCTCGTCGTGGAGGACAACCCGTACGGGCTCCTGGGCTTCGACGGAAAGCCGTACCCGGCGCTGCGCAGCATGGACCCGGACAACGTGGTGTACCTGGGTTCGTTCTCGAAGACGTTCGCGTCGGGCCTGCGAGTGGGCTGGGTGCTGGCCCCGCTGGCGATCAGGGAGAAGCTGGTCCTCACGGCCGAGTCGGCCACGCTGTGCCCGCCCACGCTGAACCAGATGATCGTCTCCCGCTACCTGTCGACGCACGACTGGCAGGGCCAGATCAAGATCTTCCAGGAGCAGTACCGGGAGCGCCGCGACGCGATGATGTCCGCGCTGGAGCAGCACATGCCGGCGGGTTGCACGTGGACGAAGCCCGAAGGCGGCTTCTTCGTCTGGCTGACCGTGCCGGAGGGCGTGGACACGAAGGCGATGTTGCCGCGTGCGGTGACCCAGCGGGTCGCCTACGTCTCGGGCACCGGTTTCTACCGGGACGGGTTCGGCAGCCGTCAGATGCGGTTGTCCTACTGCTACCCGACGCCGGAGCGGATCCGCGAGGGTGTGCGCAGGCTTGCCAACACGCTGTCCGAGGAGACGGAGCTGGTTCGCACCTTCGGTACCGTGCCGCCCAGGAGCGTGCCGGGACCGCAGGCGCCGTCGCCCGACACCGCGTGAGTTTTTCCCATCCACACGACCGGTCCACTGCACCTGATTTGGTGCAGTGGACCGAAACTTCTCCGAGGTGCTGAAGAGAGTGTCTGATCGCTGGGTTGCTGTGCTCGCCGGTGGGCTTTCGCACGAGCGCGATGTGTCGCTGCGTTCCGGCCGCCGGTTGTCGGCCGCGTTGCGCTCGGTCGGCATGACCGTCGCGGAGTGGGACGCCGATGCCCGGCTGCTGTCCCGCCTCACCGAGGAGCGGCCGGACGCGGTGGTCATAGCCCTGCACGGCGGGGAAGGGGAGAACGGCTCGGTGCAGGCCGTGCTGGACATGCTCGGCATCCCCTACGTCGGAACCGGTCCGCACGCTTCCCGTCGCACCTGGGACAAACCCACTGCGAAGGCTGAGGTGGCCCGTGCCGGGCTGACGACGCCGGACTGGGTGGCCCTGCCGCACGCGACCTTCCGCGAGCTGGGAGCGCAAGCCGTGCTGGATGCGCTCGTGAGCAAGCTCGGCCTGCCCTTGATGCTCAAGCCGGACCAGGGCGGCTCGGGACTGGGCGCCCAGGTGGTGCGCGACGCGGCGGGTCTGCCGTCGGCGATGGTGGGCGCGCTGTCCTACGGCGACGCGGTTCTCGTCGAGCGCTTCATCGAAGGTACCGAGGTCGCGATCACCGTCGTCGAGGGACCGGACGGTCCGGAGGCGCTGCCGGCTGTCGAGATCGAAGCGGCCGATGGCGTCTACGACTACACCGCTCGCTACACCGCCGGGCTGACGAACTACCGCTCCCCAGCGGACATCTCCGCCGACACCGCCTCGGCCGCGGGCGAGCTGGCGATCGCCGCGCACAAGCTGCTCGGGCTGCGCGACATCTCCCGGACGGACGCGATCATCGACACCGACGGCGTCCCGCACTTCCTCGACGCGAAGGTGTCACCCGGACTGACCGAGACCTCGCTGCTGCCGATGGCGGTCGAGGCCGCCGGGCGCTCGCTGGGGGAGACCTACGCGGGACTCGTCGAGCGGGCGATCAAGCGCGGCGGATGACTCGCGCGTTTCACGTGAAACAAAGGCGGCGGACTCCGTGGAGTCCGCCGCCTTTTCGCTGGTCGCCGTCCATCACCGGTATCGACCTATTTTGTCACCAAGGGTAATCATCACCGTGACGTAAGGCCCCGGTGTCATTCCTCGCTGATTCCACGGGCCTCTCGGCCCAAGATCAATTCCGCGATGCGCTCAAGATCGTCGACCGACCCGTATTCGATGACGATCTTGCCCTTCCGGCTTCCGCGGGCCACCTTCACCTTGGTGTCGAAGTGATTCGCGAGCCGGTCCGCCAGCCGGTCGAAGCCTGGCGCCTGGATCTGCTTCTTCGCCGAGGACTTCTCCTTCGCAGGAGCCTCGGACTTCCTGAGCGTCACCTGCTCCTCGGTCGCGCGAACCGAAAGACCCTCTGCGACGATCCGCTTCGCCAGGTCCTCCTGGTGCCCGACGTCGTCGAGGCTCAGCAGCGCGCGGGCGTGTCCGGCGGACAGCACACCGACGGCGACCCGACGCTGGACTTCGAGGGGGAGGCGTAGCAGCCGGATGGTGTTGGTGATGACTGGACGGCTCCGACCGATCCGGTCCGCGAGTTCATCGTGGGTCACGCCGAACTCGTCCAGCAGTTGCTGGTAGGCCGCCGCCTCTTCCAGCGGGTTGAGCTGCACGCGGTGGATGTTCTCCAGCAGCGCGTCCCGGAGCAGCGCGTCGTCCTTGGTCTCGCGGACGATCGCGGGGATGTACTCCAGACCGGCCAGCTGGGAGGCGCGCCACCGGCGCTCGCCCATGATCAGCTCGTACTGATCGTCCTCGATCTCACGCACCACGATGGGCTGCATGAGCCCGAACTCGCGGATCGAGTGCTCCAACTCGTTGAGCGCTTCCTCGTCGAAGACCTGACGAGGCTGCTTCGGGTTGGGGTTGATCGATGCGATGGCGATCTCTTTGTAGACGGCACCTGCAACGGACCCCTGCGCCTCGCCCTCCGTTTCACGTGAAACGGAGGGCTCCGGCTGGGAGCCGCCGTACGCGGGTTCACCACGCATCCTTGAAGTCGCCCCGCCCAACGTGGCGCCATCGGCACCGGCTGGGGGAGCGCTCGGGATCAGCGCGGCGATACCGCGGCCCAGACCACCTCGTCGCTCGGTCATGCTGTCTTCCTTTCGGCACCCCGCTCCGCGATCTCTCGCGCCGCGTCCAGGTAGCTCATCGAGCCTCGTGATCCCGGATCGTAGGTCAACACGGTCTGACCGAAGCCCGGAGCCTCAGAAATCTTCACGCTACGCGGAATCACCGTCCGCAGGGTCAGGTCGCCGAAATGACCGCGCACCTCGGCGGTGACCTGATCGGCGAGCTTGGTTCGCCCGTCGTACATCGTCAGCAGGATCGTGGAGACCCACAGCGCCGGGTTGAGGTGGGATTGCACCAGCTCGATGTTGCGGAGCAGCTGTCCCAGACCCTCCAGCGCGTAGTACTCGCACTGGATCGGGATCAGCACCTCGTGCGCGGCGACCAACGCGTTCACCGTGAGCAGACCGAGGGACGGCGGGCAATCCACGAAGACGTAGTCGAAGTCCAACGCCTCGACCGATTCGGAGTTCAGGGCCTCCTTCAGACGGCCTTCGCGAGCCACCATCGTGACGAGCTCGATCTCCGAGCCGGCGAGGTCGATCGTGGCCGGAACGCAGAAGAGGTTGTCCGACTGGGTGCTCTTGGCGGCCGCGTCACCGACGCTGATCTCGCCCAGGAGCACCTCGTAGACCGAGGGAACGCCACCACGGTGCTCAACACCCAGCGCGGTGCTCGCGTTACCCTGCGGGTCGAGGTCGATCACGAGGACCTTGAGACCGTGCAGCGCCAACCCGGCCGCGAGGTTCACCGTGCTCGTCGTCTTGCCGACGCCGCCCTTCTGGTTGGCCACGGTGATGATGCGCCGGTTCTTGGGGCGGGGGAGGTCCAGCTCGTCGGGGTGCAGCACGCGCGTGGCGCGCTGCGCCTCCTCCATGATCGGAGTCCAGCCGATGTCGTCCCGGCCGAAACTCATGGCGTTGGTCTCCGGGCCGGAGGGGAATCGCATGGCGCCCATCGCGCGCCCCCTTGTTTCACGTGAAACCTGACCCGCTCCGTTTTCCTCCGGATTCACCGTCCACGTTCCTTTCTCGCTCGACGTGTCTCACGACGCCGACCGGACGAGGTTCGGGCCGCCGCGACCCGCTCCACCACGACAACGGTCGTCGGCACATCGAGTACGCCGACACCGCATGATTTGACTGCCCCACGACCGCCACCGGCTGCGGCGATCGCCGCAGCATCCCGTTCGAGTTCTTCGGCCGCGCTATCGCCCTTCATGGCGAGCAGTAGGCCGTCCTGACGCAGCAGCGGGAGAGACCACTTCGCGAGCCGTTCCATCGGCGCCACGGCGCGCGCGGTCACGACGTCCTGATCAGCAAGTCGTTCGCGCACCGGACCCTCCTCGGCACGACCACGCACCACCTCAACGGTGAGTGCCAGCTCGGTGATGACTTCCTGCAACCACGTCACCCGCCGAGCCATCGGCTCCAGCAGGGTGAGGGTGAGATCCGGGCGAGCGATCGCCAACGGGATGCCCGGCAACCCCGCCCCAGAGCCTACGTCCACAACCCGGCTTTGAGGTGGGAGCAACTCCGCAATCACAGCAGAGTTCAGCAAATGTCTTTCCCAGAGCCGGTCTAATTCGCGTGGACCGATCAATCCGCGACGGATTCCGTGCTCCTGGAGCAACTCGGCGAACCTCTCCGCCAACTCCACTCGCTCACCGAAAACGACCCGCGCCGCCTCGGGCGCACCTCCGGTCAAGACATTCACCCCGCTGTTTCACGTGGAACCAAAGACTTCGCTCTAGCCTGCCGGATCGCGATCCGAAGCCGCGCACCAACCCGCTGTTTCACGTGAAACCACGCCGAACGAGTACCGGCGGGGTCGAGGACCATTCAGCCAGACCACAATTTCAGAGCTGTTGCACCACGACTACGGTCCAGTCCGGCCGGTGCCCATCCGGTGAGTGTTAAGTCGACAAAACGCCCCCGCCTGGACCGGGGTCCGACGGGGGCGTTCAGCAGGGGAGTGGGTCAGCTCTTGAAGACGACGACCTTGCGGTTGGGCTCTTCGCCTTCGCTCTCGCTGTACACACCATCGATCGCCGCAACGGCGTCGTGGATGATCTTTCGCTCGAACGGGGTCATGGGCCGCAGCCGGGCCT
Organism: Saccharopolyspora aridisoli; assembly: GCF_004348445.1. Lineage (GTDB taxonomy): Bacteria > Actinomycetota > Actinomycetes > Mycobacteriales > Pseudonocardiaceae > Saccharopolyspora > Saccharopolyspora aridisoli. The sequence continues at coordinate 39,604 of NZ_SMKV01000043.1, forward strand.
CCTGCCCGCTCTTGAGGACCTCTTCGGCAGTGGACCGGCCGATGTCGGAGAGCTCCTCGCGGCGCCCGGCGCGCCAGCCGGCGACGTCGAGCATGAGCCGGCTGCGCACGCCGGTGTCCTGCTGGACGGCGAGCCTGGTCAGCTCCTGAAGGGCTTCGAGCACCTGGCCGCGGCCACCGACGAGCTTCTCGAGATCGGAGCCTCCGTCGATGCTCACCACCGCACGGCCGGCCTCCACGTCGAGGTCGATGTCGCCGTCGTAGTCGAGCAGGTCGAGCAACCGCTCCAGGTAGTCGCCCGCGACGTCACCTTCCTGCACTAGCAGCGCCTCGGTGTTGGACACCTCGGGGGAGGACTCGTCGTTGGCGGGGGAGTCGGTGGCCTCGGCGGCGGCCGGGCTCTCCTGCACAGTTTCAGACACTGGGTGTCTCCTCTCCAGGGGTTCGCGACGGGGTCAGCGGGTCTCGCCCGGCTTGTCCGCGTCACGAGCGCGGTCTTCGATCACCCCGGGGATCTCACCGGGTTGGTCATCGGACGCCTTCTCGGCGGTGGTCGAATCGACCGTGGCCGAAGTGGTGCCTGCCGAGTTCGCGACCGCGGGCGCGCCGGCGGACGCAGCCTCCTCGCGATCGATCCGGCGGTACACCACTCGTTGCTGTCCCAGCGTCCAGAAGTTGTTAGCCAGCCAGTAGATCAGAATGGCCAGCGGGAGGAACGGACCACCGACGATAGCGAACATCGGGAAGATCCACAGCATCAGTTTGTTGGTCATCGCCGCCTGCGGGCTGGCGGCGGCCTCGGGGCTCTGCCGCTGCAGCGAGTGCCGGGCGGTGAAGTGCGTGGCGATCGCGGCGGCGATCATCAGCGGCACCGCGACGGTCATCATGGACAGCCGGTCGGTGCCGAAGATCGCGAGCAGCTCGGCGGGCTGGCTGAGCGTGTTGGACAGCTTCGCGCCGAACAAGTCAGCCTCGACGAAGGAGGCGACGTCGGCGGCGTTGAACACGAAGTTGCCGGGAGCTCCGGGCTTGAAGCCGTTGAGCACGTGGAAGAGACCGATGAACACCGGGACCTGCACGAGCATGGGCAAGCAGCCGGAAAGCGGGTTGAAGCCCTGTTCGGTCTGGAGCTTCTGCATCTCCGCGGCGAGCTTCTGCTTGTCGTCCCCGTGCTTCTCCTGCAGCTCCCGCACCAGGGGAGCGAACTCCTGCATCTTCTTCATCGATCGGACCTGGTGCACGAACGGCTGGAACAGCAGCGCGCGCAGGGTGAAGACGAGGAAGATGACCGAGAGCGACCAAGCGAACCCGCTCGACGGATCGAGTACCGAGCCGAAGACCTTGTGCCAGAACCAGAGGATGGCCGACACGGGGTAGTAGATGAAGTCCAGCACGCGGGCTACTCCTCGGCGGGTTTGTCGGAAAGGCGAATGCCGGCTCGCCGCTCACGGGGTGGTGGGACCGGGTCCAGTCCTCCGGGGTGCCAGGGTCCGCAGCGCAGGAGCCTGCGGGCGGTGAGCCATCCGCCGCGGAACAACCCGTGCACGGTCAGCGCCTCGACAGCGTAAGCGCTGCAGCTGGGGTAGAACCGGCACATCGGCGGCAGCAGCGGGGAGATGACCTTGCGGTAGACGTGCACCGGGCCGAGCATGAGCCAAGCGGACAGGTGGGGTTTGCGCCCCGCACGACTTTCGTCATGCGATTCGTCATGCCGCCGATCCGGTGCCATCTCCCGCAACCCCGCCATCAACTGCTGTCCGGGCCATCCGGGTGACGGACGCGAAGCTTCTTCAGCGCCGCGTCGATGTCCGTGCCGAGTTCCCGGCTGGACGCGTCCGCTGCCGGTGGCAGCGCCCGAACCACCACCAGTGTGCCAGCGGGCAGGTCCGGGAGGCGGTCTCGCATCAAGTGCCGCAGACGGCGGGCGACCCGGTGGCGCACCACCGCGACACCCACGGCCTTGCTTACGACAAAACCCACCCGGGTCGAAGCAGACGAATCCCGGGTGGGTGCCGTATTAGCTTGAGCCTCCGGCTTGGCCTCACCACCGACCCGAGCCCGGGTCTGGTCCGGGCGCAGGACGTGGACCACCAGTCGGGGACGTCCGGCCCGACGACCACGACGGACCACCAGGCGGAAGTCCTGGTTCCTGGTCAGCCGGGCTGCCGTGGGAAGCACGGCCGGACGCGATCAGGCAGACAGCTGCGCGCGGCCCCGGCGACGGCGCGTGGCCACGATGGCCCGGCCGGCGCGAGTGCGCATGCGCAGCCGGAACCCGTGCTTCCTGGCACGGCGGCGGTTGTTCGGCTGGAAAGTGCGCTTGCCCTTGCTCACGGTCGGATCTCCCGGTTACTACAGGCACCGATGGTCAGTTCGGACCACGGTTCGGTCTTGGTGTCCCCGGTTCTTCAACCCGCAGGTCCGCAGGTTACGGACCAAGAGCCGCAAGGCCGGGCGTGACGTCGGCGCGCCGACGTGCCCGCTGCACAAGCGGGGGACTGCACGAGAGTACGCCAGAGCCGGCAGCAGGCTCACAGCCGGGGTCGGCATGGCGGTATCGGCCCCATAACGAAGGCGGCCGGGCCCGGCGAAGCGGGTCGCGAGGCTGGCGGAGAGTCCGCGCTGGTGATCGGGTCACCGCTCGTCGACACCGAAGAGCCTGCCACATCACGATCTCCGCGAGGCCCCGGGGATCTCCTTGTGGGTGAGGCCGCAGCTTGTTAGCGTGCCTCCCTGCGGTGTCGCGGGCCGGTGGTTGGGAGCATCGGTCGGCAGTAGGGGGAACTGACCTGGATCGCAGGGGTACTAGGGCCCCAGGGGGAAACACCGGAGCGGGCTGCCGTACCTTCATACACACGCTGTGGACAACTCTGTGGACACGTGTGTCCATCGAGTCGCCCACACGTTCCGTGGTACCCGCTACCCGTGCAACCTTGGGGGTTGGGGACCGGGGCCGCAACCGGGGAGCATCAAGCG
>NZ_SMKV01000044.1 GCF_004348445.1 Saccharopolyspora aridisoli
GCGTGGCCCCCACCCCGCCGTCGGTTCCCCGGCCGCTGGCGGGGTCCCCGCAGCCCCGGTCGCAGCCGTGGATCCCGCCGCAGCAGGTGCGAGCCGCGCAGCCGAACCTGCCCGCGCAGTCCGGCTCGTGGCACGGGCGGCAGGCACCGAGCTCCGCCAACACGTCGCCGGAGCAGCCCGCGTCCAAGCGCCGCGTCGGTCGGACTGCGGTCATCGCGGGTGCGGTGACGCTGGTGCTGGTCGCAGGTGCGGCGGTGTTCGGTTACGCGGTCGGCAACGGGGACGACACTCGATCGACCGTCCAGCGAGGCCGCTCGGCCGGCAGCGCTTACCAAGCGCTGCAGGCCGAGCTCGCCGGTTGGGCGGACCGCTCGTTCACCACCTCCACCTACCAGGGCACCACCTTCGCCGGTCCTCTGATGGCGGGCCACGTGCTGCGGTTCGACCAGGTGGACTTCGGGCCCTTGCCCGCCACCGAGGTCGCCGCGCGGTTCCGCACCGCGGTGGCGCCCTCGGCCCACGCGACGATCTCGATCCGGCTGGTCAGCCCCAACGGCGAGGAGGTCGGCCGAATCAACGTGGCCGACCTCGGCCGCGACAGCGCTTGGAAGACCGTGCCCGTCGAGCTCGAGCGCGGTGTGACGGGAAAGCACACGGTCTACCTGGTCATCAGCTCGGAGGTCGGCGGCGAGGCGCTGCAGCTGGACTGGGTCCAGTTCCGCCACTGAACCCCGGGCAGATACCCTGACCAGCGATGTTGGTGTTGACCGAGCAGGAGTGGCGCGAGCGCCAGACAGCCCACCGCGAGCGGGTGGCCCGGTGGACCTCGCCGCACCGCCGACGTCAGCACCACCAGCGCAAGCATCCGGTGTTGGACTTCCTGTTCACCTACTACTCGTTCCGCCCGGCCCGTCTGGAGCGCTGGCAGCCTGGGGTCGGCGTGGTGCTGGAGAACGGCCAGCAGTTCCTTTCCCGCAAGGGCTTCACCGAAGCGCCCGGCGGTGTCGCGCTGGACCGGGCGGCGCTGACCGACAAGCGGCGCGACTCGGCGGAGTTCATCCTCGGCCTGCTCAGCGCGACCGCGTCCCGCCCGGCCCGGCTGGGCTGCTTCGGGCTGCACGAGTGGGCGATGGTCTACCGCACGGAGCCGGGCGACGTCCGGCACAGCGGCTGGCCGCTGCGGTTGGGGCACGAGGGCACCGATGAGGTCGTGGAGTCGATGCCGATCAGCTGCACCCACCACGACGCCTTCCGGTTCTTCACCCCGCAGGCCCGTCCGCTCAACGAGCTGCAACCCTCGCGATCCGACCAGGTCAGGTTGGAGCAGCCGGGCTGCCTCCACGCGAACATGGACCTGTTCAAGTGGGCCTACAAGCTCGACCCGTTCGTGCCCGGGGAGCTCATCGCCGACTGCTTCGCACTGGCGGTGCGGGTGCGCGAGCTGGACATGTGCGCGAGCCCCTACGACCTCTCGGAGCTCGGCTACGAGCCCGTGCCGATCGAGACCCCGCAGGGACGCGCCGACTACGTCCGGCGGCAGCGCGAGTTCGCCGAGGAGGCCGCGGGATTGCGGCAACGGCTCATCGACACCTGCCGCGACATCCTCACCTGGGCTGCGCCGAGTTCGGTTTGAACGATCCTCTGGGGTTTTCGGCCCGGTCGCTAGTGCTCGGCGGCCAGGGTGCCGACGGCGCCCGCTGGGGTTCCCGTGTTCCGGGTGCCGTGGAGGACCGGCTCAGCGCCCACGCCATGCCGACGGCCACCGTCAGCCCCGCGAGCGCCTGCGCGGCGACCGCGGCGGCCACCGGCTCGGCCGGTGATGCCAGCACCGCCACCAGGACCACCGCTCCCGCCAACCAGGACGCCGCGACCTCCCGATGCCGGCCGCGCGCGACCAGTGCCGCGTGCAGCACCTGCGCTCCCATCAGCAGCACCGTGCTGCCGACCAGGCACACCAGGGTCAGCGTCGACAGGGGAACCCGCGTTCCGAACAGCTCTCGCAAGGCCCAACCGCCGAGGCCGAGAACGCCCAGGAGCCCGGCCGCTCCGAAGGCGAGCGCCACCGCCATGCCCTTTCTCACCGCCGCCCGGAAGCGACGTCGTTCCGCGCGCGCCTGCGCATCGGTCAGCGCCGTCAGCAGGAACGCCTGCACGGGCGAGAACACGAACATCGGCATCCTCGTCAACAGGAGTCCGGCGGCGAAGGCCGCCGCCAGCGCGGCGTCGTGCAAGCGCGTCGTCACGATCACGACCGACAGGTTGGCGATCACGTAGGACAGCAGCGTCGCCACCGCCAGCGAAGGCAACCCACCGGACATCTCCGGCCTCGAACCGGCGTTGACGGCGGCATCTCCCAGGCTAGGGCGCACCATCGCACGCCTCCGCCTCACGACGAACAGCCCGCCGATGAGCGCGCTGCACCCGGTCCCGGCCGCGAAGGTGGCCGCGTACCACGTCACCGGAACCGGGCCCGCGACCCACGCGGAACCCACGAGCAGGAGACGTCCGATCCCCTCGGCTCCCAATGAGGCCGCGTAGCCGCCGGCATCGTCCAAGCCTGCCAGCACGCCGCGCACCAGCGACATCATCGCGGTGAGCGCGGTGTTGGCAGCGGCCACGGCCAGCAGCCCGCTGTGGCCCGCCAGCGCGTCCTCGACCAGGAGCGGTGCGCAAGCCACGAGTGCGAGCAGTCCCGCGGCCAGCAAACCGGTTCCGCGAATCGACGTCCGCACCAACGACTCTCGCAACGACCGACCCAACGCGACCGCGTGCGCGGTGCGGCGGCTGGCCTCTTGCTCCAAGGCGAGGAAGACACCCGGACCGAGGATGTTGACGACCATGTACAACGCGGACACCGCCGCCGCCTCGGACGGGACGAACAGGTGGCCCGCCAACGCGACGAACGCGTAGCCCGCCGCTCCGACCAGAACGGTTCCCACCGCGAGCGCCACTGCCCCCGACTGCTCACCTCCGGTCACGGGTTCGCACGCTACGCGCGCAAGCACGTCCCCGCAGAACTCGCGCGCCTTCCGCGGTTCCGGCATCCCCCGCTCGACTCACCGCTCGACCGCACCGCTTTACACCTTCCTCGTTCGAGTCGCTGCGCGGCGTTCGGGAGCATCACGTGTTTAGGTGGTGTGCCACCTCCCGGTTTGCGGCTCGCGCTCGGCGCCACCCACGCTCGCAAGTACCAGGCGGCAGCGGTCGAGCGGAAAACCCTGGTATCGGAATTAGTTTCGTTTTTTCTCGGAGGCAACTCGTGCGCGCTTTGGTGACAGGCGGGGCCGGTTTCATCGGCTCGCACCTCGTGGATCAGCTCGTTCGCAACGGCGATGAGGTGTGCGTGGTCGACGACCTCAGCCGGGGAAGCGCGGACAACCTGGCTGAATCACTCGACACCGGCAGGATCAGCCTGCACCGCGTCGACGTCTGCTCTCCCGAAGTCGTTTCCCTGGCACGAGAACATCGCCCGGAGGTCGTCTACCACCTCGCCGCGCAGATCGACGTCCGCGCCAGCGTCGCCGACCCGATCGCGGACGCTCGCGCCAACGTCCTCGGCGTCGTCAACGTCGCCGAGGCGGCTCGGGCATCAGGCGCGCGCAAGGTCGTCTACGCGACCTCCGGCGGCTCCATCTACGGGCACGCCAAGTCCATTCCGACCGACGAATCCGCTCCTGTGCAACCGTTCTCACCGTACGCGGCGTCGAAGTTCGCTGGCGAGCTTTACTTCGACACCTACCGGAGGTTGCACGGCGTGGAGTGCACGCACCTGGCGATGGCCAACGTGTACGGACCCCGACAGCTCTCGCTCGGCGAGGCGGGAGTCGTCGCCGTGTTCGCCGGCGCGATGCTCGACGGCGCGCCGACCGCGATCTACGGCGACGGCCGCAACACCCGCGACTACGTGCACGTCCACGACGTCATCCCCGCGTTCATCGCCGCCTCGGGAGAGCGGGGTTCGGGAAAGCGCTACAACGTCAGCACCGGCGTGCCGACCTCCGACCGCGAACTTCACTCCATCGTCGCCGAGGCGACCGGTGCTTCCGACGAACCGGCGTTCCTGCCCGCGCGGCAGGGCGACGTGCGGGCCTCCGTGCTCGACTGGTCCCGCATCGGCCGCGAACTCGGCTGGAAGCCGCAGATCGACCTCGTCACCGGCGTCGGCAGCGTCGTGGAGCACCTGCTGTCGCAGAGCGACATCGCGGTTCCGGGACCCCGGCACCGCCTGTCCGAAGACGTCTCGCGCGACGCTTCAGGAGGTCCGATCGCGCTCTTCGTCGAGGGCGACCGCTCGCGCCAGCCGCGAGAACCGCACCCGTAGTTCCTTGAACCGCAGGTAGGTGTTGAGCGAGAAGAACGCGAACGCCGTCACCAACCCGTACAACAGCAGGTCCGAGCCCCGGCCCACGCCGACGGCGGCTGCCAGCAAAGTCAGCGTGTCCGGGCGCAGCACGGCGAACACGCCGAACGCCAGGAACATGATGAAGCCGATTCGGACCGCGGCCGTCACGTACGTCGTTCCGTGGTGCCGGAGGAAGAACACCAGCAGCGCCGTCACGGCGACGACCAGTATCACCTGAATTGTCATCTGAATTGCTCCGTCTTGGTCCGCACCACCGTCTCGAACGCGATGTTGACCGCGTTGAGCAGTGACTGTCCCTTCGCCATGGAATAGGCCGTGTACCGAATCGTCACCGGGCTCTCGGCAACCCGCCAGCCCAGACGCCGGATCATGCCGATGATCTCGGAGGCGTGGCCCATGCCGTCGCAGGTGATCTCCATCGTGTCGGCGACCGATCGGTTGAACGCTCGCAACCCGTTGTGCGCGTCGGAGAGCCGCAGGCGTCGCAGGCTCGGGCTGAACCGCACGACCGTGCGCAGGACCAGTCGTTTGAGGATCGGTACGGACGCTGAGCCATCGCCGAACCGGGTGCCGATGACGATGTCCCAGTCGCCCGCTGCCAACTCGTCGAGCAACCGGACCGCGTCGGACACCTGGTGCTGACCGTCGGCGTCGAAGGTCAGGAACCACCGGGCGCCCGGCCGCGTTCGCGCGAACTCGACCCCCGTCTGCAGCGCGGCACCCTGCCCGAGGTTCACCGGATGCCGCACCACCACGGCGCCGGACTCGCGGGCCAGGGCGGCCGAATCGTCGGCGCTTCCGTCGTCGACGCACACCACGTTCGGGAACGTCTTCCTGAGCTCGGTGACCACCTCGTGGATGACGGTCGCCTCGTTGTACATCGGGATGATCACCCAGATGTCGTCCCGTGCAGTCATCGCGTTCCCCTCCGTCCGTCGGGCGGCAGCGCCGACGAATCCAGGTTGGAGCTTTCAGAGCAGGACGACAGCGCGAACAAGGCCAGTCCACCCTGCCGTTCGACCAATCGAAAACCGGGCAGTCGTCCTGGATCTCGAACCCCGGGGTAGTCATCGACCCTGGGATCGGTCGGCCAGAAGTGCACCTCGCCCACGAGCAGGTAGCGCACTCCCAGCTTCGCCGCGATCTGGCACGCGCGGGGGTCGGATGCGGCGAAGACGAGGTTCTGCGCCAGGTAGTCCTGCTCGGCGGTCTGCTTCCGGCCGTCCAGCTGTCCGAACAGGACGCGACGGCCCTGCAGCGGCCACAGCAGCGCGCTGCCGTCCCACGGGTTGTTGGCGACCACGGCGTCCGGCTCGATGCGGTGGCGGATCCGTGCGAAGAACTCCGCTTCCTCGGGGCTGACCAGGTTGGTCGCCGGTGCGTCCTCGGGCGCGAAGCTGCTGTGCACGACCAGCGCGGTGCGGCCGAGGTGCATGCCCTTGGTGGCGCCCGCGAGCACCAGCGCGATCAGCAACGTGGTGGCGCCGACCGGCACCGCGACCCGGAGGTCGATCCGCTCCCGGAGCCGCTCGGCGATCACGACGGTGCCCAACACCGCCAGCGGCACACCGGTGATCGGCAGCATCGCCGCGATCCGCCACGAGTCGCTGTACCAGAAGCCGGTCAGCACCATCGTCCACGGCGACTGGACCGACGCGGCCATCACGAACAGCGCCGCTGACACGGCGTGGGCCGCCGTCAGCCACCGCAGCGCCGGGTCGCGGAGCGACCGCGCGACCCCCACCAGGACGACGGCCGCTAGCAGCCACTCCGCAGGACGTCCGTGCGTGGCGTGCAGCAGCACCTCGCCGACGGCTCCGGTCGTGGTGGTGGTCGGCGCCCACCACACGGCCGCGACCTCCCGCCCCAGCGGCGTCGCGCGCAACCCGGTCAGCAGCAGCACCGGCACGACCACCGCAGCGGCCACGGTCCACCCGGCGCGAACGACGCGGCCGTGCGCGCCGTGCTCGCGCGCCCGCTGCGCGGTCGACACCAGGACCAGGACTGATGCCAGCACGACCAGGCACACCACCGTGTTCGGGTGGGCGAGCGCCATCCCCACGAGCGTCACGGGGAGCAGCACGAGCGCGCGAGGCCGGCCGACCGCGTCGTCGACCGCGCGGCCCGTCACCGCCAGCACCAGTCCCAGCGCCACCGGGACGAGGCTCATCCCCAGCAAGTTCGGCCACAGCACTCCCCACTTGAGCAAGCCCCACGGGAACGCGGTGAAACCCACCGAGTAGAGCCCCGTGACGGCCAACGTCCCCGGTCTCGGACCGAACACCTGGCGCGCCAGGAAGACGCACGCCAGCGGCCACACCACGACGGCGACCACCCCGGCGACCGCGTTCGCCCCGGCCGGGACCGCTCCACCGACCGTGGCGAGCACCAGAGCGGTGACGTCGTGCCACGCGGCCGGGTAGAACCGGGGCGGTGCCCCCGGCACGCCCAGCGCGCCCAGCGTCAGCGACGACGCGGCACCGGAGTCCCGGATCGCGGCGAGCGCGGTGTAGTGGAACACCGCGTCGAAGCTCTGCGACAACGCCGCCGGGGTCCGCAACGCCAGCACGAGCGCGATCCCGCCCAGCAGGGCCGCGGCCAGCACACCTCCGGCAGCGCAGGCACGCACCGTTCTCCGCTCCGGTGCGGGGCGTCGGCCGACCAGCCCGTTCACCGCGAGCGCGAGCAGCGTCGCGAGCACGACCGCACCCAGCGCCACGACCGGCGACCACCGCACCGACGCGGCCTCGGCGACGACCGCAGCCACCGACAGCGTCGCCACCGCCAGAGCCGGTGCCGCAGCCCACACCGCGCATCCCCGCAGTCCGATCGCCGAGGCGATCGGCAAGCCCGTCGGCACCAACCACACCACCGCCGCTGCCCAGAGCGGAGCCGCGTGCAACCAAGCGTCGGTCATCCTCACCTCGTCGAGTTCACGTCGACGGGAGGTCGTCCGGCCGGCGGGCCCGCGTCGAGGGCGCGGATCGCGTTCAGGTCCACCGAGTACACGGCGACCGTGCCGCTGCGGAACGCGGGACGGACCTCGGGCAGCGTCTCCAGGTTCAGCAAGCCCGGTGCCAGCCCGTACGGCGGCGCGGAAACCCAGTTATCGGGCGCTCCCGCCGAACTGATCGTCGGTGTCTTGGTGTCCACGTAGACCCAGGCGATCTCGAGGTCGGTCAGAACGCGCCGGATGTCGCGCTCGGTCCGATACCGGTTGAAGTCCTCCAGCAGCGCGTAGCTCGGCGGCCAAGCGGCCGCGCCCAGCGTCAGCACGTTCACCACCGGCACCCCGCCGAGGACGTAGAGGTAGGTCGACCCGTCGTTCGCGGAGTTCAGCACGCGCTGGCCGGGGAGCACGCGAGGAGCGAGCCACCGGATCGCGGCGAGATCGTCCGGCGACACCCGCACGTACGGCGTCGGACTGCTGAACCGGCTGGCGACCGTGGACTGGGCGATGCGCAGGTAACCCGGCAGGACGGTCGTTGCGTAGACCGCCGCCAGCGCCGTCACCAGCGCGACCGCTGCCCACCGCCCCGCCGAGGGGCGCAGCAACGGCAACCGGGGCAGCCGACGCACCACCACCGCCGCCGTGAACACCACTCCCAGCGCCGCGATGACCGGTACGAACAAGTTCAGGTGGCTGGAGATCCGGAACGTCGCGTTGTAGAAGTAGCGGGTGATCCCGGCTTCCCAGCCGCGACCGGGACTGACGTACATGGCCACGACGACGACCGCCCACACCCCCCACGTCGTCACCAGCCCCCACGGCGCACCCCTGACCAGGATCGCCACCAGGCCGGCCAGCAACAGCAGCATCACCGCGAACTGCCCGGTGCCGAACGGCACCGCGTCACCCGGGAACCCGTCGTAGGGGACCGCGAAAACCCGTCCCACCGCCTGCGTCACCGACTCGGCCGGCTTCTCCGGTGGGAAGGTGGTCACGGTCGCGCGCTGCGACAGCACCGCGGCGAGTCCCGGCAGCGACAGGACCCCCGCCACCACGACGGCAGCCCCCACCGCGCGCACCCGGTCCAGAGCGAAACTCGCTCCGCCCCGGACGAACGACTCGCCCGCGCACCAGGCCACCACGCTCACCCCCACGGTCACGCCGGCGCTCGGGTGGACCGCCACCGCGCCCGCGCACGCGAGACCGGCCACGAGCACCGGCGCCACCGCCCGCCGCATCGTCACGAGGACGGTGAGGATGCCCGGCGCCATCGCCAGCGCGGTCGCGTTCGGCAGCATCCCGCCGACGTGGTTGAGCAGGAACATCGGCTGCTGCAGGCCGATCGCCACGACCGCGGCCATCCCCCCGGCGACCATCGCGAGTCCGAAGCCCATTCGCGCGCGTCGGGCTGCCAGCACGGTCAGCGTCGCCACCGAGACCGGCCACACCACGGCGCAGACCACGACGGCCACCGCGTTCAACCCGACCACGGCATCCCCGGCGAACCGGGCCACGGTTGCCGAAAGCAGGTGCAACCCGGCCGGATACGGCTGGGCGGGTGATCCGGTGAGCAGGTCAGCCGGAAGCAGCTGCCAGGGCGCGCCCCGACCCGTGCGTTCGATGAACGCCGTCAGCATCGTGTGCACGACCATGTCGTGCTCCTGCGGCACGGTGCGGAGCGAACCCATGCCCGCCAACCACGACCGCATCCCGGCCGCTATCGCGGCCGCGACCAGCACGACGCCGCACGCCGCTCCGACCACCTCGACCGGCCGACGCCGCAGGTGCCCGGTCGACGACCTGCGAGGGCTCCGCCACCACACCACCACGCCGATCAGCGCCACCAGCCCGACGACCAGGCCGAGCGGACCCGGTCCGAACGGCACGCCGATCAAGGCGCAGCCCATCGCGGTCACCGATGCGATCACGCACGAGATCGGCGGCGCCACCCCGGCGAACCAGCTCACCCGCCTCACCCGGGCCGCCAGCAGCACGATCGCGCCGGGAGCGAACAGCACCAACGTCGCGACCGCGAGCACCCACAAGCTCTCCACCGTGGCCCACCTGCGTTGGCTGCGTCGCCGGGTGACTCCCGGCGACGTACGTAGCACGTCACCGCAATCGATGACGGCTCTGAACACGGCGCGGGCAAGCTAGGTCAGAGCACTCATGATCGCAGTCTGAAAACCGGTGCCCGGACGAGTGATCGTGCTTTCGCGGGCACCACGGTCCGAAACTAGCGTCGCGACGGAGGCGCCGCGCAAGGAAGTTCCGTTCACTACTCCAAAGAGTGATCGAGCGTTCGCGGGCTCCCCGCTTCGAAACTAGCGTCGCGACGAAGGCGCCGCGCAAAAAACTTCCGCTCACTACTCACAAAGAGGGTATCGATGGCCGAGACGCTGGCCGATCGCTCCGCACCGGAACGCTCGCTCCGCACGACGATGCGGCACCGATCGGCTTGGGGGGCGATCCTCTCCGTCGGCTGCGGCACCGCGTTGATCGCCGTGCACGCGCGCGCCTACGGTTCCTGGCTCATCGACGACGCCGCCATCACGTTCGCCTACGCGCGAAACCTCGCTAGCGGAGCGGGACTCGTGCTCCAGCCGGGCGCGATGTCGGTCGAGGGCTACTCCAACCCGACGTGGCTGGCGCTGCTGGCCCTCGGCCGGGCATGGGGCCTCTTCGATTCCGGAACACTCCTCGGATCTCCCGATTACGTCGTCTTCCCGAAGCTGTTGGCACTCGTCTGCTGCGCGGGAGTGCTCGTGTGCACCTACGTCGCCGCTCGGCCGCTGACCTCCCGGGCGGCGTGGGCTCCGCTGGTCGCGGGCGCGGTGCTCGCGGCGCTGCCGTCGTTCGTGATCTGGAGCTTCTCGGGGTTGGAGAACCCGCTCTACGCGCTCATCACCGCGGCGCTGGCCACGCTGCTGCTCCGAGCCGGACTGGCCGGAACCCTGCTGCACCCGCACATCGCCGCGGCGTCGGGAGCGCTGGCGGTGCTGGCCGCGATGACGCGACCCGACGGCGCCGTCCTCGCCGCCGCGTTCCCCTTGCTCGCCGCGCTGTCCGCGCGCAGCGCGGCGATCCGCGCGATCGCGATCTCCTGCGCGTCGTTCATCGTCCCCTTCGGACTCTTCGTCACCTGGCGTTTCGTCCACTTCGGGCTCCTAGTGCCCAACACCGCTGTCGTCAAGGGCGGAATCGCGCTCGGCGCACCTCAGCTGGACCGGCTGGGCGAACTCCTCGCCTACCCCGGGTGGCCGGCCACCGCCGCGTTCCTCCTCGGCGTGGCCCTGCTGGTGCTCCGCCGCGACCACCGCACCGCGCTTCCCGCGATGCTGATCCCGCTGGCCCTCGCGGTCATCGCCTACACCCTGCTGCCGCAGGACTGGATGAGCCAGCAACGCTTCGCCACCCCGGTGTGGACGCTCGCGGCGCTGACCACCGCGCTCGTCGTCACGGCCGGCCTCGCCGGTCACCGCAGACGATGGCGCGTCGCACTGGTGCTGGTCGTCGTGCTCGCCGGACTCGTCGGCGCGCCTCGGCTGCATCGCGATGCCGCGGCGTTCCGCGCCGCTCCCGATGTGCCGCTCTGCTCGATCGCCGAGCGCTACGGTCACGTGCCCGACCGCTACGCCGACCTGCTCGGCCTGCGCAGCGGGTCCCTGCTCGTCCCCGACGTCGGTGGCACGGCGTTGACCAGTCGACTCCGCATCGTCGACCTCGCCGGGCTCACCGACCCGGCGATCGCCGGGCACCACAACCGAGGCGACATGCGCGGACTGCGCGACCACGTCTTCGAGCACGCACACCCGACGATCATCCACGCGCACGGGCACTGGAGCGCGGTCACCGGCGTCCTCGGCGATCCGCGACTGGCCCGCGACTACGTTCTCGTCCACGCCGACCAGGTCCTGGCCCCCAACCAGGACTGGATCCGCCGGGAAGCCGTCCCCGACCCCGGAGTGCTAGCGGTGCTGCGCGCCGACGCCGGGCGCCGCATCGACGAGATCAACCACCGCGACGCCACCACCCCGACACGCGCGTGCGGACCCGTGCTCCGGGTCGGCCGCTGACGTCCCGCGCCCCGGCGTGAGCCGTCAACGCGGTTCGGGTTGGGCGCGGCGCCTGGTGAGCACCGCGAACACCACGACCGCCGAGGCCGACAGCGCGCCCATCACCAGGCCCATCGGGACCGCGGTGTCCGAACCGGCGATGCCGACCAGCGGGGAGATCAGCCCGCCGATCATGAACTGCAGCACGCCCAGCAGCGCCGAGGCGCTCCCGGCCGTTTCGCGGTGCCCGGCCAGGGCGAGGGCGGTGGCGTTCGGGAACACCAGGCCGATGCTGGCCACGGTCACGAACAGGGCGGGCAGCAGCGCGAACAATCCCAGCCCCAGGACCGTCGAGACCGCCACGGCGAGGCCGCCGAGGGCGTTGCAGCTCAGCCCGACCGCCAGCAGCCGCCGCGAGTCGACCTTGCCGACGAGCAGCCCGTTGATCTGGCCCATCGCCACGATGCCGATGGAGTTCACGCCGAAGACCACGCTGAACATCTGCGGCGAAAGGTGGTGGACGTCCTGCAGCACGAACGACGAACCGGAGATGTAGGCGAACATGGCGGCGAAGGCCAGTGCCGCCGACAACGCGAAACCGGTGAACATCCGGTCGCGCAGCAGTCCGCCGAAGGTGCGCAGTGTCTGCGGCAGGCTGCCGGGGCGCCGGTGCTCCGGCGGCAAGGTCTCAGGCAGTGCCACCAGGGCGGCGACCAGCAGCGCGGCACCGATCGCGCACAGCGTCACGAACACCCCGCGCCACGAGGTGATTCGCAGCAGCTGTCCTCCCAGCACCGGCGCGAGCACCGGAACCACGCCGTTGACCAGCATCAGCAGGGAGAAGAACTTCGCCAGGGCGACACCGGAGAACAGGTCGCGCACCACGGCTCGTGCGATCACGATGCCGGCGGCGCCACCGAAGCCCTGCACCAGCCGCAGCGCGGCCAGCGCGTAGGCGGAGGGCGCGAGCGCGCAGGCCAGCGAGGCGAGGGCGAAGACGACGACACCGATGAGCAGGGGGCGGCGTCGGCCGTAGGTGTCTGACAGCGGGCCCATCACCAGCTGGCCCAGCGCGAGCCCGATCGTGCAAGCCATCAACGACAGCTGCACCTGGGAGGCGCCCGCGCTCAGCTCGCCGGAGATCGCTGGGAGCGCGGGGAGGTACATGTCCATCGACAGCGGCCCGAACGCCGACATCCCGCCCAGGATCAGCGCGTACTTCCCGCGCGACTGCTCTGACATCCACCCTCGATCGTTCGCACCGCGAATCAGTTCGGCTCAACGGTAACCTGCGGCGGAGCGACCTCGCGATGAGTCGTTCATCGCACCAGGGCGCGGTTTTGGTCCGAACAGACCGGACGAAGAGGACTTCGATCGTGGACGGTACGAACCAGAACCGCCCGGGGCCCGTGCTCAACGGCCCCAGAGCGGCCCTTGCCAGGTGGAGGTGGACCGCAGGTCGCGCTTGAGGAGCTTGCCGCCGGGGTTGCGCGGCAGCGGCCGCTCGCTGAGGTGCAGGAACTGGGGGATCTTGAAATCCGCCAGGTGGTCCTCGAGATGAGTCAGGAGCCGTTGTGCGTCGAAGCCGTCATCGGCGACGATGACCGCGCCGACCTTCTCCCCCATCACGTCGTCCGGCACGCCGACCACCGCCGCCTCCACGACGCCGGGCGCGGCCGCCAGCGCGTTCTCGACCTCCACGGAGTAGACGTTCTCGCCGCCGCGGTTGATCACGTCCTTGGCGCGGTCGACGATGTAGACCAGCCCGGCGTCGTCGACGCGGGCGAGATCACCGGTGCGCAGCCAACCGTCGACGAACGTCGACGCCGTGGCCTCGGGCTTGTTCCAGTAACCGGCGACGACGTTGGGCCCGCGGATCAGCAGTTCGCCCACGCCCGTGCCCGGGTCGGGTTCGTCCACCGCCACGTCGACCACGGGTGCCGGGAACCCGACCGAGTCGGCGTGGGCGACCGAGTGCTCGTGCGGCAGAAACGTGGAGATCGAGGAGGTCTCGGTCAGTCCGAAGCTGTTGCCCACCCGCGCCCGCGGGAACGCCGCCTTGATGCGCTCGACCAGCGCGGGCGCCATCGGGGCACCGCCGTAGGAGACGTGCTCGACCGAGGACGTGTCGAACTCAGCGAAGTCCGGTTGCTTGAGCGCGAGCGCGTAGATCGCGGGCACCGTGGTGAACAGGTTGACCCGCTCCTCGGCGATGATCCGCAGGAACTGCCGCACGTCGAAGGACGGCATCACCACGGTCGATCCGCCGTAGGAGAGCTGCAGCAGCAGCTGCGTGTTGCACCCGGTGACGTGGAACAGCGGGACCGACACGAGGTTCCGCGTCCGCCACCCGTTCTCGACGTCAATCCCCTTCACCCGGCACACGTTCTCCACGTTGGACAGGAAGTTCTCGTGGGTGGTCATCGCGCCCTTGGGGCGCCCGGTGGTGCCGCTGGTGTAGAAGATCGCCGCCACCTCCTCCCGGGAGAGGTCGTCGACGGCGAAGGGGGGTCCGTCCGGCAGCGGTTCGCCGGGGTGGAAGGTGAACGCCGCGCCGGAGTCGGCCAGCACGTAGTCGACCTCGGGCTTGGCGAAGCGGGTGTTGACCGGTACCGCGATCGCGCCGGCCAGTTGCGTGCCGAGGAACGCCAGCACCCAGTCGACCCCGGCGGGACGCGAGTTGGCGACGCGGTCGCCGCGGGAGATACCGTCCGCGCGAAGTCCACCGGCGATCCGCGCGGCGCGGTCCCACAACTCCCGGTAGGTCAGCCGGCCACCGCCGACCTCCACCAGCGCTTCGCGGTCGCCGAACCGCTCGACCGTGCCCCGCAGCATGTCCACCAGTGACTCGGCCAGCCCGGTGTAGTGGGCGATGCCCCGTTCGTCGCGTTCGATGCCGGACCTGTCGAACATCGCTTGACCTCCCCGTCGCGCGGACCGTGATCACGGTCACTCGCCGGATGGCGGGGGTCAAGCGGTCACGGCACGCGGAACCCGAACGGAAGTTCCAGCCGGTGCGCTGCGAGCAGCTCCTCGTCGGCGAGCAGTTCGGCGGTGGAGCCGTCCGCGACCACCCGGCCGTCGTCGATGATCACGCTGCGAGGGCACAGCTGCAGCGCGTAGGGCAGGTCGTGGGTGACCATCAGCGTCGTCCCGCCCACCGCGAGCAGCACCTCGGCCAGCTCGCGGCGCGCGACCGGTTCGAGGTTCGCCGAGGGTTCGTCGAGCACCAGCAGTTCCGGGCGGCACGCCAGCACCGCGGCCAGAGCCACGCGCTTGCGCTGGCCGCCGGACAGGTGCAGCGGTGAGCGGTGGGCGTGCTCGTTCATCCCGACCGCATCGAGGGCGTCCTGGACGCGCTGTTCGAGCTCGGCGCCGCGCGCCCCGAAGTTGGCCGGTCCGAACGCGACGTCCTCCCGGACCGTCGGCATGAACAGCTGGTCGTCGGGGTCCTGGAAGAGCAGGCCGACGCGGCGGCGGATCTCCTTGAGGTGCCGGGGCTCCACCGGCAGCCCACCCACGGTGATGCTGCCCGCCGTGGGCCGCAGCACGCCGTTGAGGTGCAGGGTCAGCGTCGTCTTGCCCGCGCCGTTGGGGCCGAGCACGGCGACCCGCTCCCCCGGCTCGACCCGCAGGTCGACGTGGTGCAGCGCGCGATGCCCGTCGGGGTAGGCGTGCGCCAGATCGGTGATCTCCAGCGCGGGTGCGGTCACCGCTTCGCGGAGTCCGACGGGCTGCTCGGTCACGCGGTCCACAACGACACCCCCAGTACGACGGCCGCTGCGGCGGGCGCGGCCAGGCCCGTGCTCCAGGTCTTCCACGAGGTGCGGCGAGCCGGTTCCAGCTCGGGCATCTCGCCCTCCCAACCGCGCGAGAGCATCGCCAGGTGCACCCGTTCGCCGCGCTCGTAGGAGCGGATGAACAAACTGCCGACGCCGCGCGCGGTCGCTCCGGCCTGCCACAGGAACCTCGGGTCGTGACCCCGGGAGATCCGCGCGATCCGCATGCGGCCGGCTTCGGCGACGATCACCTCGGCGTAGCGCAGCATCAGCGTGATGATGGTGATCACGATCTTCGGCGCGCGCAGTCGTTGCAGGCCGAGCACGATCTCGCGAGGCGCGGTGGTGGCCGCCAGCAGCAGCGAGGTGCCGAGTCCGAGCGTGCCCTTGACCATGATGTTGAACCCTGCCAGCAGCCCCTCGGTGGACAGCGCGAGGCCGGCGACCTCGGTGCTCGGGCCGCCCGCGGTGAACGGCAGCAGCAGCGCCAGCACCACGAAGGGCACCTCGATCAGCAGTCGCGCGGCCAGCCAGCGTGGCGGGATGCCCGCGACGGCGGCCAGCGCGGCGAGCAGCAACGCGTGGCCGCCGAAGGCCCAGAAGATCTCGCGCGGCGTGGCCACCACGCACAGCACCAGCAGGAACGCAGCGGTGATCTTCACCTGCGGGTCGAGCCGGTGCACCGCCGTGTCGCCGGGCAGGTGCAGGGCGTCGGCGTGCCCGGTGCCCACCTACGCCTCCTCTGACCCGGAGCGGCGACGCAGTCCCCAGAACAACCCGCCCGCCGCGAGGAGGGTGACCACCGCGCCGATGACCCCGGCGACACCGGTGAACCTCTCGTCACCGCCGATGGCGTAGTCGGCCAGCGGGCCGTCGGCCAGGGCGTGGTCGCCGGCGTGCTGGGCGATGCAGTGGCCCTCCAGCGACTCGCCGCGCTCGGTCTGCACGACCGAGCAGCCCTGCTGGGTGACGGCGTCGAGACCGTCCGGGTCGGAGTCGGCGAAGTAGGCGACTCCCCCGGCGACGGCGAGCACGACCAGGGCGAAGATCAGCATGAACCGCTTCATCGGGCGACCTCCTCGCGCCGGGCACCGCGCAACAGGTGGACCAGGTCAGGCCGGGCCGAGGCGACGGCGCCGACGGTGGCAGCGGTGATCAGACCCTCGCCCAGCCCGATCAGGCAGTGCACGCCGATCATCGCCACCGAGACCGTCGCCAGGCCGAACCCGGCGGCGCCGCCGATGGCGTACTCGACGAGGAACCCGCAGGCGGCGACCACGGTGTTGACCCACGCCGCGATGAACGCGGTGACCAGCAGACCGGCCCGGCTGCGGGTGGCCACCTTCCTCAGCGCCAGCGCCACCAGGTAGCCGACTGCGGTGCCGATCAACGCCATGTTCGTGATGTTCGCGCCGATCATCGTCAGACCGCCGTCGGCGAACAGCAGTGACTGGACGACCAGCACGATCGCCACGCACAGCGCCCCCACCCAAGGACCCGCCAGGATCGCGGCCAGCGCACCGCCGAGCAGGTGCCCGCTCACGCCAGGCAGCACCGGGAAGTTGATCATCTGCGCGGCGAAGACGAACGCCGCGACCAGACCGGCCATCGGGGCCGTGCGGTCGTCCAGGTCGGCCCTCGCGCGCACCAGCGCCACCGCCAGACCGGCTATCGCCACGACGGCGAACAGGACCGCCGTGCGGGCGTCGAGCAGCCCGTCGCTCATGTGCATGGCGAGCGTCGTGGTCGGCACTGGACTTCCCCTCCTGCGAACCGGTGCTCCCCGGTGGAACAACCGCCGGTCAAGGGTAGTTGCCGATCACCCGCTATCACCAGGTCCTGGCAAGAGGTGCTCGTCGCAATCAGACCCGAAAAAAGCCGTCGACCCGGGCACAACACCCGGGTCGACGGCTCAAGTCCTGATCGAGTCAGTCCCGCACGGCCAGTGCCAGTTCGCCGTTGCTGTCCTTCTCGGCATCCAGGGTCTTGTCGCCCAAGAGCTCCGAGACCTCCTTCTCCAGGAAGATCCGGACGCCGTTCTCCTCGATCACCTCGTCGCCCTCCTGGGGTTCCTCGGCGATCGACGCCTGCAGCCCCTGTCCGGCCGGCGCGATGCGCAAGCCCGAGCTGGCCGGAGAGTCGCCGCCGACGAGGACGAGCTTGATGACCTCAACGGCGCTCTCACTGATGGTGAGCATGGTGCTCAACTCCTCTCGGAGCCGGTCGGTTGATGAAACCACCGTGTCATCGTCGCGACCGGACGCGCAAACCGACCCGCCGACTCAGCCCTGGTACGCCGCCAACGGCGGGCAGGAGCAGACCAGGTTGCGGTCGCCCTTGGCGCCGTCGATGCGCCGGACCGGCGGGAACACCTTGATCGCGTCCGTGCCCAGCGGGTAGGCGGCCTCCTCGCGGGAGTAGGCGTGGTCCCACTCCTTGGCGAGGCTGGCCGCCGTGTGCGGGGCGCCGACCAGCGGGTTGTCGTCGGCGGGCCACTGACCTGCGACGACCTTGTCGATCTCGGCGCGGATGGCGATCATCGCCTCGCAGAAGCGGTCCAGCTCGGCGAGGTTCTCGCTCTCGGTCGGCTCGACCATCAACGTGCCCGCGACCGGGAACGACATCGTCGGCGCGTGGATGCCGTAGTCGGCGAGCCGCTTGGAGACGTCGTCGACGGAGATGCCGCTGGTCTTGCTGATCTGCCGCAGGTCGAGGATGCACTCGTGGGCGACGAGGCCGCCCGCACCCGTGTAGAGCACCGGGAAGTACTCGCTCAGCCGACGCGCCACGTAGTTGGCGGCGGCAACCGCGGTCAGGGTCGCGCGGCGCAGGCCGTCGGCCCCCATCATCCGCACGTAGGCCCAGGAGATCGGCAGGATCGAGGCGCTGCCCCACGGGGCGGCGCTGATCGGGCCGACACCGGTGGCCGGACCGGCGGCGGGCTGCAGCGGGTGGTTGGGCAGGAACGGCGACAGGTGCTCGCGGACACCGATCGGGCCGACGCCCGGCCCCCCACCACCGTGCGGGATGCAGAAGGTCTTGTGCAGGTTCAGGTGCGAGACGTCGGAGCCGAACTTGCCCATCCGGGCCAGTCCGATCAGCGCGTTGAGGTTCGCGCCGTCGACGTAGACCTGGCCGCCCGCGTCGTGCACCAGCCCGCAGACCTCGCGCACGGTGTCCTCGTAGACGCCGTGGGTGGACGGGTAGGTGATCATGATCGCGGCGAGGTCCTGCGCGTGCTCGCCGACGAGCTCGCGCAGGTGGTCCATCTCGATGTTGCCCTGCTCGTCGCAGCGGACCACGACCACGCGCATCCCGGCCATCACGGCGCTGGCGGCGTTGGTGCCGTGCGCGCTCGCCGGGATCAGGCACACCTCGCGCTCGGCCTCACCACGGCTGTGGTGGTAGGCGCGGATGGCCAGCAGACCCGCGAACTCGCCCTGGCTGCCCGCGTTGGGCTGCAGGCTCACCGCGTCGTAGCCGGTGACCTCGGCGAGCCACTCCTGCAGGTCGGAGACCACCTTGAGCAGACCTTCGGCGTCCTGCGCCGGCGCGAAGGGGTGCAGCGAGGAGAACTCGGACCAGGTGATCGGCTCCATCTCCGCGGTCGCGTTGAGCTTCATCGTGCACGAGCCCAGCGGGATCATGCTGCGGTCCAGCGCGATGTCCTTGTCCGACAGCTGCCGCAGGTAGCGCAGCAGCGAGGTCTCGGAGCGGTGGGTGTGGAACACCGGGTGCGTCAGGTACTCCGACGTGCGGGCCAGCGCGCCCGGCATCGCGTCGTCGGTCTCGACGTCGAGCTGTTCGACGTCACCGGCGGTCACGCCGAAGGCCTCCCACACCACGGCCAGGTGGGCGCGGGTGGTGGTCTCGTCGCAGCTGATGCCCACGTGGTCGGAGTCCACGCGGCGCAGGTTCACCCCGCCGCGGCGCGCGGCCGCCAGCACCTCGTCGGCCTTGCCGGGCACCTTGGCGACCACGGTGTCGAAGAACTCACCGTGCACGACCTCGACACCGCCGCGGCGCAGCTGCTCGGCGAGCACGCTGGCCATCCGGTGCGCGCGGGTCGCGATGGCCTTCAGCCCGTCCGGACCGTGGTAGACCGCGTACATCGAGGCGACCACGGCCAGCAGCACCTGCGCCGTGCAGATGTTGCTGGTGGCCTTCTCGCGGCGGATGTGCTGCTCGCGGGTCTGCAGCGCGAGCCGGTACGCCTGGTTGCCCTCGACGTCGACGCTCACACCCACCAGGCGGCCCGGCAGCTGCCGCTCTAAGCCCTTGGCGACGGCCATGAACCCGGCGTGCGGACCGCCGAAGCCCATCGGCACGCCGAAGCGCTGCGTGCTGCCCACGACCACGTCGGCGCCGATCTCGCCGGGCGCGCGCAGCAACGTCAGCGCCAGCAGATCGGTGGCCACCACGACCTTCGCGCCCCGCTCGTGGATCGCGGCGATCAACGCCTCCTGGTCGCGCACCGCGCCGGAGGCACCCGGGTAGGACAGCAGCGCCCCGAAGAACTCGCCTTCGGGCAGCTCACCGGAGGTCAGGTCGGCCACCACGACCTCGATGCCCAGCGGCTCGGCGCGGGTCTCGATGACCGCGATGGTCTGCGGCAGCGTGTCTGCGTCGATCAGGAAGCGCGGCGACTTGGATTTGCCCGCGCGGCGCACCAGGGTCATGCCCTCGGCCGCAGCGGTGGCCTCGTCGAGCATCGAGGCGTTGGAGACCGGCACGCCGGCCAGGTCGGCGACCACGGTCTGGAAGTTCAGCAGCGCCTCCAGCCGGCCCTGTGAGATCTCCGGCTGGTAGGGCGTGTAGGCGGTGTACCAGGCAGGGCTCTCCAGCACGTTGCGCAGGATGACCGGCGGGGTGACCGTGCCGTAGTAGCCCAGGCCGATCATCTCGGTGTGCGGGGTGCAGCGACCGGCCAGGTCGCGCAGCTCCGCCAGCGCCTCGGTCTCGGTGGCCGGTTCCGGCAGCGACAGCTGCAGGTCGCCCTCGCGGATGGTGTCCGGGACGGCCTTGTGACCCAGCTCTTCAAGGGAGCCGACGCCGATGACGTCGAGCATGCGGGCCAGTTCGGCGGGCATCGGCCCGACGTGGCGGTCAGCGAACGGCCTGCCGTGCTCCAGCGCGGCCAGAGGGATGCGGTCGTGGTTCGCGTCGGTCATCGCCAAAACCTCAATCATCGCGGCGAACAAAGGGCGGCAGCGGACGCTGCTCTCCCCCTCTGTCCCCGTTCGCGAAGCGAACGCCTGAGAGCTTCACCCGGCGGACCGGGCTTGCACCGTCGGCGGGGCTCACCCTGCAGGTGTGCCCGCTTTCCAGAGGTATCTCGCCCGTGCGGTCCAGGTGGCCTGAGAGGTTGTCGGGGAGAGTTGCTCCTTCGGCGCCGGTCCTGGTCGGACCAGACTCTCCCGCACGGGGTCGGCGATGGCGCTCAGACTACCCGATCAACACCGTCTATCAGACCATCAATGTCGCCTACCGCACAGCTGGCGGACGCCGGTCGTTCAGCCGGTCTCCGCCTGTCGGTCACGGCGGCGAGCCGCGAGCTCGTCGTTGATCGCCGACTCGATGTTCTCGCCACCGTCGGCGCGCTCGGCCGGGAACTCGTGGATGGTCCCGCTGATCTCGCGCATCGCACCGCTGACCGCGATGCCGAACACTCCCTGGCCGCCCTGCAGCAGATCGACCACCTCCTCCGCGGAGGTGCACTCGTAGACCGTGGTGCCGTCGCTGAACAGCGTCAACTTCGCCAGGTCCTGAACGCCGCGCTTGCGCAAGTGCTCCACCGCGACACGGATGTTGTGCAGCGACACCCCGGTGTCCAGCAGGCGCTTGACGACCTTGAGCACCAGGATGTCCTTGAACGAATAAAGCCGCTGCGAACCCGACCCGGCAGCACCGCGGATGGACGGTCCGATCAGCTTCGTGCGCGCCCAGTAGTCGAGCTGCCGGTAGGTGATGCCCGCGATCTGGCAGGCCGCCGGCCCGCGGTAACCGACCAGTTCGTCCGGGGCAGAGGCGTCGGGGAACAGCTCACCCTGCTCCGCAGCATCCGAGGTCGCTGCTTCCTCCACCACGCCTGCCTCCCCTCGTCCGGCCCGAAGCCGACGACGACGATCACCAGCACCCGGACCTCTGGCGGTCCGGGGCCGCGAAGCCGTACACCGGCTGAATCACACCGGGGCAATTCGCGTGACTCCGAAGGTATGCCCGCTCAGCAGGCGGGTCAACGCGACGCGCGGGCCGCGCGCGCTCTCGTTACCGGAGCAAGAACCCGGCCCCCGGGCTGCTGCTGCAACCCGGGGGCCGGTGTGGTCTGTTCGGACTAGTACCGGGAGCGTCGATCCTCAGGTGTCGGCGCCGCGGAAGTCCTCCGGGGAGACGGAGTCGAGGAACTCGCGGAACTTCTCCACCTCGTCCTCCTGCTCGTCCGGAATGATCAGCCCGGCCTCGTCGAGGACCGACTCGTCGGCGTGGATCGGCACTCCGATGCGCAGCGCCAGCGCCACCGAGTCGCTCGGCCGCGCGGACACCCGCACATCACCGTCGAACACCAGCTCGGCGAAGAAGGTGCCCTCCTGCAGGTCGGTGATCCGCACCTGCTCGAGGTCACGTCCCAGGGCTCCGATGACGTCCTTGAGCAGGTCGTGCGTGAGCGGCCGCTGGGGCCTCACGCCCTGCTGCTCCAGGGCGATGGCCGTCGCTTCGACCGACCCGATCCAGATCGGCAGGTAGCGCTCACCCTGAGCCTCGCGCAACAGCAGGATCGGCTGGTTGGCTGGTAGTTCAACTCGCACGCCGACGACGCGCATCTCACTGCTCATCGTCACATCGCCTCCTCCAGCGCGCCGAAGCGTGACATCCTCGTCGAGGGTCCCGCACCGACGCCTCCGACGCTACCCGCGTTGCGGCGGACACGCCCTTCCATCGGCGGTCCCGGCGGACCACCACCGTCGCGGTCGTCGTTGTCGGGGCTCACGGCCCGGACCGCTGGTGAGCTCGTCGTTGAGCAGTACCCAGCACGATACACCGAGCAGGGCCCGGCCGAAGCCGCCGGAATGCCCTGCTGCGCTGTGAAAACCGCTTGTGGCGCCGGGAAATTCCCGGCGGAGGGGACGAGGTCCGCGCGCGAGCGGCGCAGCTGCCTCATGCGTCAGCGGGGCGACGCCTCGTGTGGCGTCGCCCCGCTGACGGGTTGAAAGCCTGTTCGACGGCCTCAGCGGCCGCCCTGGCCCCCATCGATCGGCCCGGTCAGGAACACCAGGCGGAACTTGCCGATCTGGACCTCGTCACCGTTGGCGAGCACCGAGGTGTCCACCGGTTCCCGGTTCACGTAGGTGCCGTTGAGGCTGCCCACGTCGACCACCACGAAGTCGTTGCCCTCGCGGCGGAACTCGGCGTGCCGCCGGGAAACCGTCACGTCATCGAGGAAGATGTCGCTGTCCGGGTGCCGGCCGGCGCTGGTCGTCTCCCGGTCCAGCAAGAACCGCGAACCCGCGTTGGGGCCACGCTTGACCACCAGCAGGGCGGAACCCGCCGGCAGCGCATCGACCCCGGATGCGGAGGCAGGTTCCGGGGCCGCGCTCTCGGTGCTTTCCGGCTCCGAGAGGAAGGGCTTGAAGACCGAGGTGGTCTCCGGTGACTGCTCCGGCGGAACGTCGCCGAAGCCGCTGTTTTGGCTCACCTGAGCTCTCCTCTACGCGGATAGATCGTGCCAAGTATGCGCCCAACGTACCGTGCCTGGACAGCCTCGGAACGAGCGACTCCCGTCATCGTCCCACGGATTCGATCCGGCGGGACGATCATGCCTGGTCGATCAGCTCCCGGTAACCCTCGGCGTCGAGCAGACCGGCCAGCTGCTCCGGGTCGGCGAGCCGGAGCTCCACCATCCAGCCCTCGCCCGCGGCGTCCGCGTTGACCAGCTCCGGATGGTCTTGCAGCGCGGCGTTCGCGGCGGTGATCTCACCGGCCACCGGGGCGTAGATGTCGGAGACGCTCTTGGTCGACTCCACCTCGCCCATCGAGTCCGCGGCGGCGACCTGCTGCCCGACCTCGGGGAGCTGGACGAACACCACGTCGCCCAGCTGCTGCTGGGCGTAGTCGGTGATGCCGATGCGCACGGTGTCCTCGCTGACGCGCTGGACCCACTCGTGCTCTTCGGTGTACTTGATCTCCGGGGCCGCCACGGTGGTCCCGCCCTTCATCCGCTGTTGCAACGTGCCGAGTGATCGGCGCGGCGAGCGTATTCACCGGCCACCGAGGGCCGCAAGGCGACGCGCAGCCGGGATCAGGCGCGTGCCCTGGTCCCGCGCACGGCGGCGGCGACCTGTCCGAGGTAGAGGATGCCCGCCCACAGGTACAGCGCCCCGCCCCAGGCGGTGAAGGCGTAGGCGATGGGCCGGACCACGTCGGATCCGGTGAAGTCGTCCTGCACCAGCAGGAGCAGCGGGAACGCGTACATCAGGCAGAACGTGGCGGCCTTGCCCAGGTAGTGCACCTCGGGTGGTTCGTAACCGTGCCAGCGCAGCACCGGCAGGCACAGGGTGAGCACGACGTCGCGGGCGACGAGCGCGACCGCCATCCACCACGGGATGACGTCGCGCAGCACGAAGGCGATCAGGGTCGCGACGATGTAGAGGCGGTCGGCCGCGGGGTCGAGCAGCTCGCCGATGCGGCTGTACTGGTTGAGCCAGCGGGCGAGCTTGCCGTCGAGCCAGTCGGTGGCTCCGCTGATCACCAGGACCAGCAGCGCGAGCAGATCGGCCTGCGGGCCGAGCAGCAGCCAGAGGAACACCGGCACGCCGGCCAGGCGGATCACGCTGAGCAGGTTGGGCAGCGTCCACCAGGGATCCGCCCACACGTCGCGGGCGACCTCGCGGATCCGGTCCAGACCGGGATCGCCCGGCCCCGGGTGGTCCTGTCCCACTTCGGCCCGCGGCCCGCTCGTGGTGTTCTCCGTGGTGCGCTCGGCGTCCTGCACCACGAGCCTCCCCTGAATGGTTGTGCGCACCGCCCCGCAACGGGTGCACACCTGTGCATCCTTACCCGATCAGGGTCTCATATGGCCAGCGCAACCCACGTGGCGGCCAGCCGGAGGCGGGACAGCCTGCGGCGCGGGAGGAACACCGCGATTCAACCGCGGGTGCGACTCCAACCCCGGCGGCGCAACTCGGCATCGGTGAGGAACCGGGCTCTGCCGCGATCGTCCACGCCCGCCCAGCGGGCGCCCGCGGTTCCCTCTCGGACGTAGGAGTGGCCGCCGCTCCAGACCACGCTGCACGGCGCGGTCGGTAGGTCGTTCGGCTCGTCGGCGGTCGCTGTGGCCCTGGGAGGCTCTGCCGGTTCCATCGTGCTCATAGGTTCGTAGCACCTCCGATTCATTTGTCGGCGCGGGACACCTCGGTGTTAGCCCGGCCATCGGCTCGTCGCCGATTGTGGGGCCTGCGAGTCGCACTGTCGCGCCGGAAGCGCACCCCCAGCGCCCAGCGGCGCGGCGGCGTCGCCGAACCACATCAGATGTGAGCGCGACCGAATTCCGTTCCCCCGTTCGTCCGATCGCCGATGTTTCGCTCCTGACGAACGCCTTTCGGCCGAACGGCCGCGCGGCCCTGGCGCCGAGATCGGATCTGAGGTAGTACACAGGCGGTGCCACAGCGGACGCGGGAGGCAGTCGCAGCGATGGGTGAGTACGCGGAGAACTACCGGCGGAGCCTGGCCGACCGCGAGGGTTTCTGGCTCGACGCCGCGCGGGCGATCGAGTGGGACCGCGAGCCGACCCGGGCGCTGGACGATTCGGCCGCGCCGATGTACCGCTGGTTCCCCGACGGCGAGCTCAACACCTGCTTCAACGCGCTGGACCGGCACGTGCGCGACGGGCGGGGCGAGCAGCCGGCGCTGATCTGGGACTCGGCGATGACCGACGTCGTGCAGACCTGGACCTACCGCGAGCTGCTCGACCGGGTCGCGCTCTTCGCGGGAGCCCTGCGCGCGCAGGGCGTGGCCAAGGGCGATCGGGTGGTGCTGTACCTGCCGATGATCCCCGAGGCGGCGATCGCGATGCTGGCGTGCGCGCGGATCGGCGCGGTGCACTCGGTGGTCTTCGGCGGCTTCGCGTCCAAGGAGCTGGCCGCGCGCGTCGACGACGCCCGGCCGAGCGTGATCGTGGCGGCCTCCTGCGGGCTGGAGCCCAACCGGGTCGTGGAGTACAAGCCGATCGTCGACGAGGCGCTGCGGCAGACCGAGCACCAGCCCGGCAGGGTGATCGTGCTCCAGCGCGATCAGGCGCGCGCCGAGCTGGGCCCGCGCGACATCGACTGGCAGGAGGCGGTCGAGGGCGCCGGACCGGCGGAGTGCGTGCCGGTGGCCGCCACCGATCCGCTCTACGTCCTCTACACCTCGGGCACGACGGGCAAGCCCAAGGGCGTGGTGCGCGACAACGGCGGGCACGCGGTGGCGCTGCGCTGGTCGATGGCCAACATCTACGACATCTCCCCCGGTGAGGTCTTCTGGACGGCCTCGGACGTGGGCTGGGTGGTCGGCCACTCCTACATCGTCTACGCGCCGCTGCTGACCGGGGCTACGACGGTGGTCTACGAGGGCAAGCCGGTGGGCACCCCGGACGCGGGCGCGTTCTGGCGGGTCATCGCCCAGCACCGGGTCAAGGCGCTGTTCACCGCGCCGACGGCGCTGCGGGCGATCAAGCGCGTCGACCCGGACGGCCGGCTGCTCGCCGAGCACGACACCTCCTGCCTGGAAACGCTGTTCCTGGCCGGTGAGCGGCTGGACCCGGAGACCTACCACTGGGCTGCCTCGCAGCTGGGCGTGCCGGTGATCGACCACTGGTGGCAGACCGAGACGGGATGGCCGATCTGCGCGAACCTGCGCGGGTTGGAGCCGATGGCGGTCAAGGCGGGTTCGCCGACGGTTCCGGTACCGGGTTACGAGATCGCGGTGCTGGACCAGGCAGGTGAACCGCTGCCGCCGGAGACCGACGGGGCGATCTGCCTGAAGCTCCCGCTGCCGCCGGGCACGCTGCCGACGTTGTGGGGCGACGACGAGCGGTTCCGCGAGTCCTACCTGTCGCGCTACGAGGGCTACTACCTCACCGGCGACAACGGCTACATCGACGCCGACGGCTACGTGTTCGTCATGGGACGCACCGACGACGTGATCAACGTGGCCGGTCACCGGTTGTCGACCGGGTCGATGGAAGCGGTTCTGGCGGCGCACCCAGCAGTGGCCGAGTGCGCGGTGATCGGCGTGCACGACGAGCTCAAAGGTCAAGTGCCGCGCGGCTTCGTGGTGCTCAAGTCCGGTGTGGACATCTCGGCCGAGACGCTGCGCGAGGAGCTGGTGACGGCGGTGCGCGAGCAGATCGGCCCGGTGGCGGCGTTCCGCGACGTCGCGGTGGTCGACGGTCTGCCCAAGACCCGCTCGGGGAAGATCCTGCGCAAGTCGATGCGCGAGATCGCCGATCGAGGCGACACCGTCGTGCCCTCGACGATCGAGGACCCGTCGGTCCTGGACCAGCTGCGCCCCTCGCTGCGCGGGGACGGCTAGGCGACGTTCGAGGAGGCGGCGTAAACGCTGCTCCAGGTGGGGCACCCAGCCGCAACGCCGCGTTCTCCAGCGGTGCTGTGACGAGCACGCTGCCAACGCCGTGCACTGGCCGCACACCAGGAGTGGCTGCCGAGCCGCAGCCCCGCTCAGGGTCCACCGCCCGCACCCCTGAGCGGAGCAACCCTCGACATCTACCAGTCCGATACGACCGTTCGGAGGCTCCCGGCTCACGTTTTGGTCTATACCTTTGTTGGCACCGTTCCCCCGAGAATGGAGCCGACAACGATGAGCGCACGACCCCGATCAAGGGCGGCGAAGGCCGGGCTGGCAGTCGCCGGAGCTCTGCTGGTCGCCGGAACCGCGGTTCCGGCCGGCGCCGATCCCACCACCACGGCGGACCGCGCGGCCTCCACGATGGACACCATCGTGCCCGCCCCGGAGTCGGTGAAACCGAACCCGGCGGCCGACTTCGAGCTCACCGCCCAGACCGCGATCCTGGCACCCGGCGAGGCGGCCGGTGTCGGTGAGTACCTGGCGGGCGTGCTGCGGCCCTCGACCGGCTTCCCCGTACCGGTCAACCCCGCGCTGCCCGGGACCGGTGACATCGCACTGGCGCTGGACGGAGATCCCGCGCTGGGCCCGCAGGGCTACCGCCTTCAGGTCGCCGACGAGGCGGTGCGGGTGCACGCGACCAGCACCGATGGCCTGTTCAACGGCGTGCAGACGCTGCGCCAGCTGCTGCCCGCGGGCATCGAGAGCCCGACCGCGCAGCCCGGACCGTGGACGATGCCCGGTGGCGAGATCACCGACAAGCCGCGGTTCGGGCACCGGTCCGCGCAGCTCGACCCGGCGCGGCACTTCTTCACCGTCGACATGGTCAAGCGCTACATCGACCAGGTCGCCAAGTACAAGATCAACAAACTGCACCTGCACCTGACCGATGACCAGGGCTGGCGGCTGCAGATCAACAGCTGGCCCCGGCTCACCGAGTTCGGCGCGCAAACCGAGGTCGGCGGCACGCCGGGCGGGTACTACACCCAGCAGGACTACACCGAGATCGTCAACTACGCCGCGTCCCGGCACATGACGGTCATCCCCGAGATCGACATGCCGGGGCACACCAACGCCGCGCTCTCGTCCTACGCCGAGCTCAACTGCGACGGCGTGGCACCGCCGCCCTACACCGGCATCGACGTCGGGTTCAGCTCGCTGTGCGTGAACAAGGACATCACCTACACCTTCGTCGAGGACGTCATCCGCGAGGTGGCGGCGCTGACCCCCGGCCCGTACCTGCACATCGGCGGCGACGAGGCGCACTCGACCACCGATGAGGACTACGTGGCCTTCATGTCGAAGGTGCTGCCGCTGGTGGAGAAGTACGGCAAGAAACCGCTCGGCTGGCACGAGTACGGCAAGGCCGCCCCGAAGGGCGACGCGGTGCTGCAGTTCTGGGGCACCACGAACGGCGATCCGCTGCTCAACGAAGCCGTGGCACGGGGCAACGAGGTCCTGGCCTCGCCGGCGAACAAGACCTACCTGGACATGAAGTACGACGAGAACACGCCACTGGGCCTGCAGTGGGCCGGGTTCATCGAGGTCGCCGACGCCTACGGCTGGGACCCGGGCAGCTACCTGCAGGGCGTGCCCGAGGAATCGGTGCTCGGCGTGGAGGCCCCGATGTTCAGCGAAACGCTGGAGACCTCGCAGCACATCGAGTTCATGGCGTTCCCGCGGCTGCCGGCCATCGCCGAACTCGGCTGGTCCCCGAAGGGCGCGCTGAACTGGGAGTCGTTCAAGAACCGGTTGGCCGCCCACGGACCGCGCCTGGCGGCCTCGGGTCAGGACTTCTACCGGAGTCCCCAGATCCCCTGGCAGGAATGAGGGTTTCCCGGCGGTCGAGCGCGCGGAACGTCCTTCGCACCGAAGGGCGTTCCGCGCGCGACTCATCCGTTGACCGCGGGTTCGAGCACCTTCCACCAGTCCGCGAGGGTCGGGCGTTCGGCGAGGTCGGCGAAGGTGATCTGGACGCCTTGCCGGCGCCACTGCTCGACGAGGGTCATGATCCGCACCGAGTCCAGGCCCCAGTCGATGAGGTCCTCGTCGTCGGCGAGTTCCGATGGGTCTTCGTAGAGCAGTTCTGCGACCTGCTCGCGGACCGCTTCGAGGGTGAGCTTCTCCGGCATGGTTCGGATTTCTCCTGCTGGGTCGTTCGGGTTCAGGCGACTTCGGACTCGTGGGCGACGAGGTCGCGGGACAGGTTGCGGGTGGTGTCGACGACGCCGCAGTTGCGGGCGGCGTAGGAAACGGCCATGTCGTGGTCGGCGCGCGAGAAGTCGGCGACCGCGTCGGCGACGAAGAACGCCTGGACCTCTTGCTGGAAGGCCTCCGCAGCGGTCATCAGGCAGCCGATGTGCGCGTAGATGCCGGTGATGATCAGCTGGTCGCGGGCCCACTCCTGCATCCGGCGGCGCAGGTCCGTGCGCTGGAAAGCGCTGTAGCGCCACTTGGTCAGCTGGACGTCATCCGCTCCGGGCGCCAGCTCGTCGATGATCGCCTCCATGGCCGGGTCGGCGACCCCCGGGCCCCACCACTCCAGTTGCAGTCCGCGCTGTTGCTGGGTTTGGCCGCCCGGCTGGGCGCAGTAGACCACCGGAACGCCTGCGGCGCGGGCGCGTTCGCGCAGCAGCGCGATGTTGGGCACGACCTGGTTCAGCGGCTCGGCGCCGGGGGTGAAGGCGTTGACGAAGTGCCGCTCCATGTCGTGGATCAGCAGCACCGCGCGTTCCGGGGCGGGCCGCCAGGAGACCTTGTTCGCCGGCAGCTCGCCGTCCTGCGGAACGGTGTAGGGTGCGATGCTCGGAAGCGCCACGGGCCTCCCCCTTCGATGTTCTCTCGTGAGAAGTCGTTGTCAGCGGCCGAGTTCGGGCACCAGCTCGCGACTGATCGCCTCGCGCAGGTCGCGCTTGGAGACCTTGCCGACGCCGGTCTGCGGGAACTGCTCGACGAACACCACGCGGTCCGGGACCTTGTAGCCGGCCAGGCCGCGCTCGCGGACGAACTTGATCAGCTCGCGCGCCTTCGGCCGCTCACCGCGCGGGACGACGAACGCGCAGGTCCGCTCCCCCAGGTAGTCGTCGGGCATGGACACCACGGCGGCGTCGTGCACGGCGTGGTGGGCCAGGAGGTGGTTCTCGACCTCCTCGGCGGCGACCTTCTCGCCGCCTCGGTTGATCTGGTCCTTCGCCCGGCCTTCGACGACGATGTTGCCCTCTGCGGTGAACCGGACGACGTCGCCGGTGCGGTAGAAGCCGTCGGGGGTGAAGGCCCGCGCGTTGTGCTCATCGGCCTTGTAGTAGCCGCGGATCGTGTAGGGGCCGCGGGTGAGCAGATGCCCGGTGTCCCCGGCCGCGACGGGTTTGTCCTCGTCGTCGACCACCAACACCTCGTCATCGGCCGAGATCGGCCGCCCCTGGGTGGTCACGATGATCTCCTCGGGGTCGTCCAGCCGCGTGTAGTTGACCAGGCCCTCGGCCATGCCGAACACCTGCTGCAAGGTGGCTCCGAGCACCGGGCGGACCCGCCGGGCGACCTCCTCGCTGCACTTGGCCCCGCCGACCTGCAGCACCTCCAGGCTGGACAGGTCGTGCGCGGTGTCGGCCGCGGCGTCGAGCCACAGCAGCGCCAGCGGCGGCACCGCGGCGGTCAGCGTCACCCGCTCCCGCTCGACGAGCGGGAAGACCTCGTCGGGGCTGGGCCGCCGCGCGAGCACGACCCGGCCGCCGGCGTGCAGCACGCCGAAGGCGCCGGGCGAGCTCATCGGGAAGTTGTGCGCGGCGGGCAGCGCCACGAGGTAGACGGCGTCCTCGGTGACGCCGCAGAGGTCGTTGCTGGCGCGGATGGAGTAGATGTAGTCGTCGTGGGTGCGCGGGATCAGCTTGGGCACACCTGTGCTTCCGCCGGAGAGCTGCAGGAACGCGATGTCGCTCGGCGTGGGCTCGTCCAGCTCCACCGGTTCGGCGTCCACATCGGACAGCGCGGTGAACTCGCCGGCGTCGCCGACGACGAACACCTGCAAGCCCTCCTGGTTCGCGGCGATGCCGGAGGCCAGCGCCCGGTGGTCGAACCCGGCCTCGGTGTCGACGGTGATGTAGGCGGCGGCGTCGCTGAACTCGCAGAAGTAGGAGATCTCGGTCATCCGGTGCGAGGGCAGCGCGAACACCGGCACCGCGCCGAGCCGGAACAGCCCGAAGCAGACCTCGAAGAACTCGGCGACGTTGGGCAGCTGGACGACGACCCGGTCGCCCCTGCCGATGCCGCGCTCGCGCAGCCCGGCCGCCAGCCGGTCGGCGCGGCGGTCCAGCTCGCCGTAGGTGGTCCGGCGTTCGCCCTCGACGACGGCCACGCGGTCGGGGTGCTTGGTGGCGCGCACGCGCAGCAGCTGGCCGAAGGTGTAGCCCTGCCAGTACCCCGCGGCGCGGTAGCGCTCGGCGAACTCGTCCGGCCAGAGCGTCACGCCGGGCAGATTTGCGATCATGATCGGCTTCTTCCCCTCAGACTGCCTGGCTCAAGCCCATCGCGGTGAGCGCGGTGCGGAACTTCGCGGAGGTCTCGGCGAGCTCGTCGGCCGGGTCGGAGCCCGGAACGATTCCGGCACCGGCGAACAGCCGCATCTCCTGGTCCTCGACCTCGGCGCAGCGGATGGCCACCACCCACTCGCCATCGCCGGCGGCGTCGCACCAACCCACCATTCCGGCGTAGTAGCCACGTTCGAACGGCTCCGTCTCGGCGATGACCTCGCGAGCGCGGTCGATCGGGGCCCCGCACACCGCCGGGGTCGGGTGCAGCGCGTCGGCCAGGTGGAGCGAGGTCGTGGAGCCGTCGCGCAGCTCGCCGGTGATCTCGGTGGCCAGGTGCCACATCGCGTTGGTGCTGACCACCGTCGGCGCCCGCGGCACGTGCAGTTCGGTGCAGAACGGACGCAGCGCCTCGGCCACGGCTTCCACCACCACGGTGTGCTCGCGGTGGTCCTTCTCCGAGGCCGCGAGCTCGGCCGCGCGTCGCTGGTCCTCGTCCGGGTCGGTGCTGCGCGGCCGGGATCCGGCCATCGGGTTGGAGCGGACCTTCCTACCGCGCCGGGACACCAGCAGCTCGGGGCTGGCGCCCATGAAGGTGCGCTCCAGAGGGGGCTGCGGGCCGTAGGTGTCACGGGTTCCGTCCTCGCCGCGACGCGGCAGGTCGACGGCGAAGGTGTAGCTGGCGGGGTCGGCCATCGCGAGGTTGCGCAGCACCTCGCGGACGTCGATCGACCTCGCCGAGGTCAGCTCCAAGCTCCGCGCCAGCACGGCCTTGGTGAGGTCACCGCCCTCCATGCGCCGCAGCGCCCGCGCGACACCGCGCTCGTACTCCTCGGGCTCCGGGACCGGCCGCACGGAGCAGGCTGCGGTGGAGACCGGTTTCCGCTGCGACACCAGGGCGTTCAGCGGTTCGGCGCGCACGACCTCCTCGGGCATCACCAGGTGCGCGGGCAAGGTGCCGCCGAAGGGCACCGCTCCGACCACCATAGGGTTGCGGCGGCCGAATTCGACCGCGCCGTCGAGGAATTCCTGCATCCTGGCGGGTAGGTCCGAGCGCGCGCACTGGGTCTTGGACATGGTGGCACCGACGCCTCGGGTCAGCAGCACCCCGCGCGGACTGGAGAACAGGAAGGACTGCCCGTGCTCGTAGGCGGCCAGCAGGCGGGCGGCGGCGTCGTCGGCGAGGGCGTCGTCGGCGAGGGCGTCAGCGGCGGCGTCGATGCGCCCGTCGGTCTCGATCGTGGTCATGACAACCTTTCGGCGGATCGCGGAGGTCAGGCGCGCATCGTGGCGCCGCCGTCGACGTACAGGTCGTGCATCGTGATGTGCCCGGCCTCGTCGGAGGCGAGGAAGACCACCGCGTTGGCGATGTCGTCCGGGGTGGCGAGCTTGCGCAGCGGGATGCCGGCCTTGTAGGTCTCCAGCGAGCCGGCGATGACCCGGTCCGGGCCGTTTCCGTCGGTCCACATCCCGCGCTGCATGTCGGTGTCGGTGGAGCCGGGCGCGACGATGTTGCAGCGGATGCCGTACTCGGCCAGCTCCAGGCCCAGCGACTTGGTGAACATCGTGGCGGCGGCCTTGGACGCGGCGTAGGCGGCCATCGAGTGGCGCGGCACGCCCGCGGCGTTGGATCCGACGGTGACGATGGATCCCCGGCGCCGCGAGATCATGTGCTTGGACACCTCCCGGCACATGTTGAACACACCGGTGGCGTTGACCGCGAAGGTGCGCTGCCACTCGGCGTCGGTGAGCTCCTGCACCGTCGCGACCTGCAGCACGCCTGCGACGTTGGCGAGCACGTCGATGGGGCCCTGCTCGGCTTCGACGCGTGTGACCACTTCGGTGACCGCGGCCGGGTCGGCCACGTCGGCGCGGTAGGCGCGCACCCGATGCCCTTCGGCGGCGAGCTCCTCGGCCGTCTCGGCGGCTGTGCCCCCGTTGCGATCCACTGCCGCGACCTCGGCTCCCAGCTCGGCGAACGCTCTCGCCACAGCGGCACCGATCCCCTGGCCGGCGCCGGTCACGATGGCGACCTCGTCGCTGATCCCCGTACGGTTCATCTCGCCCTTCACTCAACTGAGGCTAGCCTAACCTTCGTCAGGCGAGCCTGAGTTTAGAACATGAAGCGGACGCGAATCTCCCGCCATTGAGGTGGCATTGATCACCGACGACGCACGGTCAACGGGCGAATCCGCTGCTCGCACGGGAGCAACAAGCGGATACCGGACGATCGGGTGGGTCAGCGGGCGATTCCGCGGGCGAAGCCGAGTTCCAGCAGGTCCTGCGGACGGAGCCTGAGGTGTTCGGCGAGTTCGGGAACCTCGGAGGGCGCGCGCTTGAGGATCGCCGCGGCGGACTCCGGGGCGATCACCGCGAAGTAGGCGTCGGCGGTCACCCAGGTGTTCTCGGGCGCCGCCAGCGCCAGCGCGCCGCCGGAGCCGCCTTCCCCGATGACCAGGGTGGTCACCGGCACGCGAGCGTCAGCGACGGCGCCGAAGACCTCGGCGATGGCCGGGCCGACACCTCCCCGCTCGGACTCGGCGTCGTTGGCTGCGCCGGGGGTGTCGACCAGGGTGAGCACCGCGATGCCGAGCTGGTCGGCGAGCCGGATCAGGCGTGCGGCCGTGCGGAAACCGGCCGGGGAGTTGCGGGCACCGGACTGCGCGGCGAAGGCCACCGTGCGCCCGCCGTGGTCACCGAAACCGCAGATCATTCCCTCGTCGCGACCGCCGGCGCGGTCACCGCTGATCTCGAACCTGGCGCTGAAGTAGGCGTCCAGGTAGCTACCGGCGCGGGGACGGTCGGCCGCACGAGCTCGCTCGACGGCCTGGATGCCCGTCCCCGGCAGCCGTTCCGCGCCGAGCGCGGCAGGGAGCGGAGCGGGTTCGGGCGGGCGGGTCAGCCGGGCCGGGTGCAGCAGCGACACCAGCTCGGTGAGCACCCCCGGCAGGTCTGCCTCCTCGACGACGCGGTCCACCTGGCCGTCGGCGAACTTGCCCTCGGCGCGGAAGTCCTCGCCGTCCTCCCCCGCCGAGCGCACGCGGGCGCCGCCGAAGGAGATGCGAGCACCCGGGGCGGCCAGCACGACGTCGGCGGCCGCGCCCATCGCGGCCCACATGCCGCCGGTCGTCGGATCGCGCAGCACGGCGACGTGCGAAATGCGGTCCTGCCTGGCCAGCTGGCACGCGCTGGTGATCGCCTGGAGCTGCTGCAGCGCGCGGATGCCCTCCTGCATGCGGCTTCCACCGGAGGCGATCAGCGAGATCACCGGGAGCCGCTGCTCGCGGGCGTGCTCGAAGGCGGCCACGATGCGCGCGCCGGTGTCCTCACCGACCGAGCCGCCGAGGAAGGCGAAGTCGAAGGCGATCAGCACGGCCTCCCACTCACCGAGCCCAGCCCGGCCGCACAGCACCGATTCGTCGGTGTCGGAGCGGCCGGACGCGCGGGCGCGCTGGTCGGCGTACCCGGGCCAGTCGAGCGGGCCGTCGGCGCTGGTGCGCCGCGACGGCGGCTCGAACTCCACGAAGCCCTGGCCGATGCTGTCGACCAGCGCGCGAACCGCGCTGTGCTCAGCCATTTCCCGGCCCCTGCAGGACCTTCTTCTGGACCTTGCCCATCTCGTTGCGCGGCAGCGCGTCGCGGAAGCGGACCTCGCGCGGGCGCTTGTGCGGGGTGAGCAGCCGGGCCACGTGGTCGACCAGCTCGGCGTCGGCGACCTGCTGGCCGGGGGCGAGCACCACCCAGGCGATGATCCTCTCCCCCAAGTCGGCGTCGGCCTCCCCGGTGACGGCGACCTCGGCCACCGCCGGGTGCTCCAGGAGGCAGTTCTCGATCTCGCCCGCGCCGATCTTGTAACCGCCGCTCTTGATGATGTCGGTGGCCTTGCGACCGACGATGCGGATGTAGCCGTCGGGAGCGCGGGTGGCCATGTCGCCGGTGCGGAACCAGCCGTCGGCGAAGGCGGCATCGGTGGCGTCCGGGCGGTTGAGGTAGCCGCTGAACAGGTTGGCGCCGCGCACCAGGATCTCGCCGACGGTCTCGTCATCGCTCGTGGTGATCTCAGCGCCCTGCTCGTCGACGAGCTTGAGCTCGACGCCCGCGAAGGGCTTGCCCACGTAGCCGGGGCGGCGGTCGCCGTCGGCGCGGACACCGCAGTTCATGATCGTTTCGCTCATGCCGTAGCGCTCGACGACGCGCTGGCCGGTGAGCCGCTCGATGCGCTCGTGCTCCACCGCGGGCAGCGCCGCCGAGCCCGACACCAGCAGGCGGGCCTTGCCGACGGCCTGACCGATCTGCGGGTCGTTCTCGGCGTCCTCGGCGAGCCGGTGGTACATGGTCGGGACGCCGAACATCATCGTGGCCGGGCCGGAGAGCTCCTCGGCGATCGCCTTCGAGGAGAACTTGCCCAGGTGGTGCACGGCTCCGCCGAGGCGGACCGGGCCGAGGGTTCCCAGGATCAGTCCGTGCACGTGGAACAGCGGCAGCGCGTGCGCCAGCACGTCGTCCGAGGTCCACTCCCACGCCTCGGACAGGGCGTCGAGGTTGGCGCTCAGCGCGCGGCGGGGCAGCACGACGCCCTTGGGCGGGCCGGTCGTGCCGGAGGTGTAGACGATCAGCGCGGGCGCGTCGTCGTCAGCTTCGGCGGGCAGCTCGCCGCCACGCGCGGTCACGTCGATCTCGGCGACCTCGACGTCGCCGAGTCCGGCAGGCGGGGTGAAGCCGGGTTCGGCGAGCAGCAGTTCGGGCTCGCTGTCGCCGAGGATGTGGGCGAGCTCCCGCTCCCCCACCTTCGGGTTGATCGGCACCACGGCGACCCCGGAGCTCAGGCAGCCGATGACGGCCGCGGCGGTCTCCAGCGCATTGGTGGCCCACACCGCGATGCGGCGCTTCCCGGCGACGCGCTCGGCGATCGCACCGGCGAGACCGGCCAGTTCCCGGTATGTCAGGGCCCGCGCGCCGAAACGCAGCGCCTCGGTGTCGTCGGGTTGGCGCAACTTCGGGAACAGCACCTGGTCGGCCATGGCCACCTCCGGGTCCTCACCGGGCAATTTCTCACCGGCGGACCCGCACCGCCCGGCGAGCCGGCTCGGGCAGTGGTCCACTGGCTGATCCAACTTTTGCCGTCTGGGACGGAACGAGTCAAGAGGATGTGGCAGAATTGGCTCAGCCAGTTTGCCTCTTTCCGATCCAGGAGCGCGCCGGTGTCCGATTCCTTCCGCCCGCTGAACCGCCCGCGCCTCTACGAGCAGGTCGTCCAGCGGTTGCGCGAGCACGTGGCGGACTCGGGGCTGCGCACGGGCGATCGGCTGCCCCCGGAACGCACCCTCGCCGAACAGCTCGGCGTGAGCCGGGCGTCGGTGAAGCAGGCGATCGTGGTGCTGGAGGTGCAGGGCCTTGTCGAGGTCCGGCACGGCGGCGGGACCTACCTGCTGCGCGAGTCGCTGGAGGTCGAGCCGGTCGAGGAACTCGTCGACCGCAAGCGGCGGCTGCCCGACGTCCTCGACGCCCGCGAGGGCATGGAGACCAAGCTGGCGGAGCTGGCCGCCCAGCGGCGCACCGACGAGGACGTGGCCGAGATCGACGCCGCGCTGTCCGCGATGCGCGCCGAGATCGAGGACGGCGAGATCGGCCAGGACGGCGACCGGCGGTTCCACGCCGCGGTGACCGCCGCCGCGCACAGCGCACTGCTGGCCGAGTTCATGCGCACCATCGCCGCGGAGATCGCCGAGAGCCGCAACGAGTCGCTGCGGCAGCCGCGCAGACCCCTCAAATCGCTGGCCCAGCACGAACGCATCGCCGATGCCATCCGCAACGGCGACGCCAAGGCCGCCGCCTCGGCGATGGCCCGCCACCTGCGCACGGTCAGCCGGGTGCGGCTGCTGGACTGGGACCCCGAGGGCTGATCGCCGCTGCACCCGATAGGCTGCCGCAGGTTTCTCTCGTGGGGGTCAGCGCTTCGGTGATCGGGTGGTTGTTGGGCACGGCTGGCACCGCTGCCCTGGGTGCGGTCTTCCCGCTGGTGAACATCGAGCTCTACCTGCTCGGAGTGGTCCCCACCGTGCAGAGCGTGCCGTGGTGGGCCTTCGCGCTGGCCGCCGCGATCGGCCAGGTCGCCGCGAAGACCCTGTTCTACCTCGCGGGCAAGGGCGGTTTCGCGCTCGGCGAGCGGCTGAGCAAGCGGGTCCAGCAGGAGCGCACCGGGCGCTGGGCGGCCTGGGTGGAGCGGTTCCACCAGCGCACCCAGGAGCACCCCTGGTGGGGCATGACCGTGCTGGCGGTCAGCGCCGTTCCCGGCATCCCGCCGTTCAGCCTCATGTCGTTGCTCTCCGGCGCCGCCGGACTACCCCTGCTCGGTTACCTCGCGGCGAGCTTGGTCGGACGCATCGGCCACTTCCTCATCGTCGCAGGCGCACCCGAACTGGTGAGCTGGCTGGGTTCCTGACCCGAAGCGGTGCGTGCATAGTTCGACCGCCCGATGGGAAACCACAGATCGTTCCGCGTTTCCACACGAGGGGAGCCGATCTCAATGGCCGACGGCGATGCCAAGCACGAGCAGCTGGACGGGGTCCGCGCCGATCTCACCGACACCGAGCTGACCACGCAGCAGGGCGTACGAGTCGATCACACCGACGACTCGCTGCAAGCCGGTGAGCGCGGTCCGACGCTGCTGGAAAACTTCCACTTCCGGGAGAAGGTCACCCACTTCGACCACGAGCGGATTCCCGAACGAGTGGTTCACGCGCGAGGCGCGGGTGCCTACGGGCACTTCCAGCCCTACGACGGCTGGCTGGGCGAGCACACGGTCGCGAAGTTCCTGACCGACCCGAGCGTGCGGACTCCCCTGTTCGTGCGCTTCTCCACCGTCGCGGGCTCGCGCGGTTCGGCCGACACCGTGCGCGACGTGCGCGGTTTCGCCACGAAGTTCTACACCGAGCAGGGCAACTACGACCTGGTCGGCAACAACATGCCGGTGTTCTTCATCCAGGACGGCATCAAGTTCCCGGACTTCGTGCACGCGGTGAAACCCGAGCCGCACAACGAGATCCCGCAGGCGGCCTCGGCGCACGACACGTTCTGGGACTTCGTGTCGCTGCAGCCGGAAACGCTGCACACGGTCATGTGGCTGATGTCCGACCGGGCGCTGCCGCGCAGCTACCGGATGATGCAGGGCTTCGGCGTGCACACCTTCCGACTGGTCAACGCCCAGGGCAAGGGCACGTTCGTGAAGTTCCACTGGACGCCGTTGCTGGGCAGCCATTCCCTGGTGTGGGACGAGTGCCAGAAGATCGCCGGGGCGGACGCCGACTTCAACCGGCGCGACCTGTGGGACGCCATCGAGGCGGGCCAGCACCCGGAGTGGGAGCTGGGCGTGCAGCTGGTCGACGAGTCAGACGAGTTCGCCTTCGATTTCGACCTGCTCGACGCCACCAAGATCATCCCCGAGGAGCAGGTGCCGGTGCGGCCGGTGGGCAAGATGGTGCTCGACCGCAACCCGGACAACTTCTTCGCCGAGACCGAGCAGATCGCCTTTCACACCGCCAACGTGGTGCCCGGCATCGACTTCACCAACGATCCGCTGCTGCAGGCCCGCAACTTCTCCTACCTGGACACCCAGCTGATCCGGCTGGGCGGGCCGAACTTCGCCCAGATCCCGGTCAACCGCCCGGTCGCGGAGGTCTCGACCAACCAGCGCGACGGCTACGGCCAGCAGCGCATCCACAGGGCGCGGACGAGCTACACGCCCAACAGCCTCGGCGGCGGATGTCCCGCGATCGCCGATTCGGAGGTGTTGCGCCACTACCAGACCAGGGTGGACGGCGACAAGATCCGCAAGCGCAGCGAGAGCTTCACCGATCACCACAGCCAACCCACGCTGTTCTGGAACAGCATGGCCGAGTGGGAGAAGGACCACATCGTCGACGCGTTTCGCTTCGAGCTGGGCAAAGTCGGACACCGGCACGTGCGCGAGCGCGTCGTGGCCGAGCTCAACCACGTCGACCACGACCTGGCGGTGGCCGTCGCGCACGGCATCGGCGTCGACCCGCCGGCGGGCGTGACCGAGAACCACGGCCGGAGCTCCCCGGCGCTGAGCCTGGCCAACTCCCGCACCGGTTCGATCGCGACCCGCAAGGTCGCGGTGCTGGTCGCCGACGGGGTCGACGCCCCCGAGGTCGAGCAGATCCGGCGTGACCTGTCCGAGCGCGGCGCGACCGCCGAGGTGCTGGGCGCCAGCCACGACGGGCGAGCGCGGGGCACCGACGGGTCCGACGTGGACATCGACGTGGCGGCGCGCACCGCGATGTCGGTGGTCTACGACGGGGTGATCGTGCCGGGCGGTAGCGAGAGCGCGCGGACGCTGGCCGCCGACGGGCACGCCGTGCACTTCGTCGCCGAGGCCTACAAGCACCACAAACCCGTCGCGGCCAGCGACGAGGGGCTGGAGGTGCTGCGGCGAGCAGGCATCAGCACCGACGGAGAAGGGGCCGACCGGGGCGTGGTGCTGGCTGCCAGCACTGGCGGCACGCTGCCGGACCAGTTCGTCGAGCAGTTCGCCGCCGCCCTGGGCAAGCACCGGGAGTGGGACCGCGACACCGCCTCGATGCCCGCCTGATCAGTCCTCTTCGCACCGTTCGCGGGGGGTCCGCGACGATCACCTGCAGGCCCCCCGCCGTGCACCGAGAGTCACGCGAGTGCCAGCAATGTCACACTGGCGCGAGTGCGACCGAGCCATCACGGGCGACAACTTCTAACGTGCGGCTCCGTGAACATCCTGCGAACGATGCCGTCGAGGACATCCTCACCCGGGGCGAGCGCAGCGGTCTGGTCCGCCCGGCTCACCGGTGAGGAACTCGTCGGGTTCGGCATCGGAATCATCATCGGCACCGGCGTTTTCACCCTCCGCGGCTGGCGCTGGGCCTGGTGATCTACTTCGGCTGCGGCCGCAGGCACGCGCACCTGGGTCGGCCCAGCGGTCAGCCGGCCGGGGACTGACCGACAGGAAGGGCGGATGGGCGCTACGGTCGAAGGTGCCCGAGCCCATCATCTTGGAGGTTCGATGAATCCCGAGACGCCCGAGGCCGACGCCGTCGAGCAGTCGCGCCGAGCCGAGGACCTGCCCGAGGAGGACGGGGCCGTGCCGGCGGAAGTGCCGCTCGACGCCGATCCGGCCGATTTCTCCGAGCAGGCCCGAGAGGTGCCGGTCGAGGAGGACTACGACCGCTGATCGGTCCGATGACGCCGGGTCCCTGCTGGTCAGGGGCCCGGCGTCGTCGTCATGGCAGGACCCGGGTGGGGTTGAGGACGTTGTGGGGGTCCAGCGCGGCCTTGATCGCGCGCGACGCCCACAGACCGGCCTCGTCGAGCTCGCGTCCGAGCCAGTAGCGCTTGAGCTGACCGATGCCGTGCTCGCCGGTGATGGTGCCGCCCAGGTCCAGGCCGAGCTGCATGATCGCGTCGAAGGCATGCTGGGCGCGCGCGGTCTCGTCGGCGTCGCCGTGGTCGAAGGCGACCACCGGGTGCATGTTGCCGTCACCGGCGTGCCCGGAGCACAGCACCTGCACGCGGTGCTCCTCCGCGATGCGCTGCAAGCCCTCCACCAGGTCGACCAGGTGACGGCGGGGCACGCAGACGTCGTCGACGAGCAGCGCCTTGCCCAACTTCTCGTGCGCGTCGCCGACCAGTCGGCGGGCCTGCATCAGCATCTCGCCCTCGGCGGCGCTGTCGGAGACCACGACCTCGGCCGCGCCCATCGCGCGCGCCACCCGCTCGAAGGCCGCGAGATCGTCCGGGGCGTCGGCTCCGCGGTCGGACTGCACCAGCAGCATCGCGGCCATGCCCTCGGGAAAGCCCAGGTCGGCGATCTGCTGGACGGCC
Source organism: Saccharopolyspora aridisoli (assembly GCF_004348445.1). Lineage (GTDB taxonomy): Bacteria > Actinomycetota > Actinomycetes > Mycobacteriales > Pseudonocardiaceae > Saccharopolyspora > Saccharopolyspora aridisoli. The sequence goes on from NZ_SMKV01000044.1 coordinate 41,163, forward strand.
TTGACCGAGGACGCGTCCATGAACTCCAGCACCGACGGCTGGTAGCCCTCCGCGAGGTAGCCCGAGACGGTGCGGGCCGAGCCGGCGACCTCGGGGAAGAACGCGACGGCGGTCAGCGGCTGGGCGCTGGCTGGGCGCAGCGCGATGGTCACCTCGGTGACCACGCCGAGGGTTCCTTCGGCACCGACCACCAGGCGGGTCAAGTCGTACCCGGCGACGCCCTTGGCGGTGCGGCGGCCGGTCCGCATCACCCTGCCGTCGGCCAGCACGACCTCCAGGCCGCGCACGAAGTCACCGGTCACGCCGTACTTCACGCAGCACATGCCACCCGCGTTGGTTGAGACGTTGCCGCCGATGGTGGAGATGCTGCGCGAACCGGGGTCCGGCGGGTAGAACAGGTCCTTCTCGGCGACGGCGGCGGCCAGCACCCCGTTGACGACTCCGGGCTGCACCACGGCCAGCTGCTCGTCGGGGTCGATGTCGAGGATGGCGTCCATCTTCTCCAGTGACAGCAGCACGCAGCCGTCCAGGGCGTTGGCCGCACCCGACAGGCCGGAGCGCGCGCCCTGCGGAACAACCGGGACCCTGTTCTCGTGCGCCCATTCGAGCACCGCCGCCACGTCACCGGTGTCGTAGGCCCGCACGAGCGCGGCCGGGGTCCCGGCCGGGCAGAACGTGGCCCGGTCGCGGCTGTGCGCGGCCAGCACGTCCGGATCGTCGAACACGCGGCCCTCGGGCAGCAGCTCCCGCAGCGCGTCGGTGGAGATCATCGCCTCGTCTCTCCCAGGCTTCGAACACAGGTCCTACCACCGCGAACCTAGCCCGCCGAACGCCAAAAAAAAAAAAACATCTTAATAGGTACTCATAGAATTGCGAAGGAATTATATTCTACAAACAGTACGTTACTTGGAGTGCAGACTGCAAATACAATGTTAAATTTACCTGATTTTC
>NZ_SMKV01000045.1 GCF_004348445.1 Saccharopolyspora aridisoli
CTCCCGCCCTCATCCGGCGATCCGGACGGTCGTGGTGGCGCCCCAGATGGCGAGGCTCAGGAAGAAGTCCAGCACGTTGAGGGCGATGATCGCGGTGCGCACCGCCCGGCCCACCGCGCTGCCGACCCCGGCAGGGCCGCCGGAGGCCCGGAAGCCGTAGTAGCAGTGCACCAGGATGATCACCAAGCTGAACAGCAGCACCTTGCCGAAGGAGAACAGCACGTCCTCCGGCGGCAGGAACAGGTGGAAGTAGTGGTCGTAGGTGCCCGCCGACTGGCCGTAGAAGTAGACCGTGATCACCCTCGACGCCAGGTAGGACGACATCAGCCCGATCACGTACAGCGGGATCACCGCGCCGATCCCGGCCAGCACGCGGGTGGTCACCAGGAACGGCACGCTGCGCACCGCCATGACCTCCAGCGCGTCGATCTCCTCCGAGATGCGCATCGCACCCAGTTGCGCGGTGAACCCGCAGCCGACGGTCGCCGACAGCGCCAGGCCCGCCACCAGCGGCGCGACCTCGCGGGTGTTGAAGTAGGCCGAGACGAACCCGGTGAAGCTGGCCGTGCCGAGCTGGTTGAGCGCGGTGTAGCCCTGCATCCCGACCACCGTGCCGGTGAACAGCGTCATGCCCACCATCACGCCGATCGTGCCGCCGAGCACCGCCAGCGCGCCGCTGCCGAAGGTCACCTCGGCCAGCAGCCGCAGCACCTCCTTGGAGTAGCGACGCAGCGTGCGCGGCGCCCACGCGATGGCACGCAGGTAGAACATCGCCTGGTCACCGGAGGTGTCGAGGACGCGCAACGGCCCGTTGAGCAGCCGCCGGACGCGGCCCGTCGCCACGACCACGGCTCACATCCCCTTCGCCGGGACGAGCTGCAGGTAGATCGCGGTGAGCACCACGTTCACCAGGAACAGCAGCATGAACGAGATGACCACGGCCTGGTTCACCGCGTCCCCAACGCCTTTCGGACCCGGTGCCGGGTTGAGCCCCCGGTGCGCGGCGACCACCCCGGCGATGAACCCGAAGATCACCGCCTTGATCTCACCGATCCACAGGTCGGGCAGCTGGGCGAGGCCGTTGAAGCTGGCCATGTAGGCACCGGGCGTGCCTCCTTGCATGATCACGTTGAAGAAGTAGCCGCCGAGCACGCCGACGACGCTGACCACGCCGTTGAGCAGGGTGGCGACGAGCATCGCCGCGAGCACGCGCGGCACGACCAGCCGGTGGATCGGTGACACGCCCAGTGTTTCCATCGCGGCGATCTCGTCGCGAATGGTGCGCGCGCCCAGGTCGGCGCAGATCGCCGAGCCGCCGGCCCCGGCGATGAGCAGCGCGGTGATCAACGGGCTGGCCTGCTGGATGATCGCCAGCACGCTGGAGGCGCCGGTGAACGACTGAGCGCCGATCTGCTTGGTCAGCGAGCCGAGCTGCAGCGCGATCACCGCCCCGAACGGGATCGACACCAGGGCGGTGGGCACAATGGTCACGCTGGCGACGAACCAGGACTGCTGGACGAACTCGCGCCACTGGAACGGCCGGGCGAACACCGCCCTCGCCACGTCCACGGCGTGCAGGAACAGCCGGCCTGTTTCGCTGAGCGGACCGGTACCGACCGGTCGCGCCACTCCCACACCCATCGCGGCTCCCGAGGTCTCGACAGGGCATCCAGAGTGATCAGCCACACACCTCGCATCCAGGGGCACTCTGCCTCGCGATTCCCCCACTCTGGTGCACATCGCCCGTAACCCGCACCCGACCTGCGAGCGATAGACCCCTGCGGCCTCGTGGAATGCGGCTCCCCCCAACGACATCCACGGTCTCAAGTGGAACCACCTCGTCCGCCTCCGCTCCCGAAACCGGTTAGACCGGTGTTGAGCGGGTACTCCCGGAGCGGAGGTCGGTCGAGCACGAGAGGAGGTTCACCGGTGGTGAGCTGGCAAGCCCGGGCCGTCATCGCGAAGTACTGGGTGACTCGGCGCAAGCAGGTCTTCGCCGACCCCGGGAAGTTGCGGGAGAGCGCGGAGAGCCACCAAGCCGAGAGCGTGCAGGTGCCCGACTGGGTCCACCGGCACTTCGACGTCGTGGAGTCAGACGTGCTCGGGCACCGCTGCTACACGCTGCACCCCCACGAGCCGGAGAACTCGCAGCACATCCTCTACCTGCACGGAGGCGCCTACGTGCACCAGGTCGAGCAGGCGCACTGGAGGTTCGTCGCCCGGCTGATCGTCTCGACCGGTTCGGTGGTCACCGTGCCGATCTACCCGTTGGCACCCACGCATTCCTACGACGAGACGCTGGCGATGATCTGGGAGACCTACCAGCGGGCCCTCGGTGACCTCCCGGCCAAGGACCAGATCATCATGGGCGATTCCGCGGGCGGCGGGTTGAGCCTGTTCGTGGCGCAGCGGATCAAGCACCACGGCCGGCCGCAGCCACGACGCCTGGTGCTGTTCGCGCCCTGGCTGGACCTCACCACGACCGATCCGGGCATCGCCGAGCGCGAGTCGCACGACCCGTTCCTCAGCGGGCCGGGGCTGCGGGAGGCCGCCCGGCTCTACGCCGACGGCCTCGACCTGCGCGATCCGCGGCTGAGCCCGCTGTTCGGCGACCTGTCGGGGTTGGCGCCGATCAGCGTGTTCACCGGAACCCGCGACGTGCTGCTGACCGACTCGCGACGACTGCGCGATCGGGTCCGCGGTACCGGCGCCGACGTCGACTACGAGGAGTACCCCGGGATGTTCCACGGCTGGGTCCTGCAATCCCTGCCGGAGGCCAGGCACGCGACCGAGCGGGTTTCGGCGCTGGTCGGTGATTGAGCGGGCAGGTTTCGGGGAAACCACCGCGCAAGGCCCGCCCCGGACACGCCGAAGACGAGGTGAGCGGTCATGACCCATCCCCCGGACCCGAACAGCGTGCAGCCGTTCCTGCGGGAGGTGCACTACCCGGTGAGCAAGCAGCAACTGGTGGACATCGCCGAGCAGCAGGGCGTGGACGGCGAGGTGCTGCGCGCGCTGCGCATCGTCCCCGACCGCACCTACAAGAACCAGGAGGAGGTCAACGAGGAGGTCGCGCTGGGAAGTTAGGAGCTGCTGAAGATCAGTCCGCTTGGCGGTGCCGGTAGCGCAACCTCAGCGGGCGCTGGTTCCGGGCGCCACGTCGAAGTGTGGCACCGCACGACGTCGCGGCGTCCGCACCAGAGGACCGCTGAGGAACTCCCCGAAGTGGGACGACACAGCGGTGCGAGCTGCCACACTCTCGGAGCGACCGCGCCGCACCCTCAACAGCACCAGCCGTGGCGGCTGAGGACCAGCAGCGTGACGTCGTCCCCGCCGGACGCTGAGGTCACCAGGCGGTTGGTGATGGTGGTGCAGACCTCCTGGGCGGGGGCGCACTCGATCGCCTCGCACAGCGAGTTCAGCCCGATGTCGATGGACCGCTGGCGGCGCTCGATGAGCCCGTCGGTGTAGAAGCACAGCACCGAGGACTCCGGCAGCTCGACCGCGGTGGTGCGCCGCTCGCGCCGGGAGACCTCCACCCCGACCGGCGGGTCCACGGGCGCCTTGACGAGGTCGCCGCAATCACCGGGCAGCGCGAGCACCGGTGGCAGGTGCCCTGCCAGCGAGAACTCCAGCCGCGCCTCGGCCGGGTCGTAGAGGGCGTAGCACACGGTGGCCATGGCATCAGGCTCGAAGTGGGTGACCTTGCGGTCGAGCTTGTGCAGCACGCGGGCAGGGTCCTCGTCGTCGAGCGCGTAGGCCCGGAGCGCGCTGCGCAGCCGTCCCATGACCACGGCCGCCAGCAGCCCGTGGCCGACGACGTCGCCGATCACGATGCCGATCTGGCCGGAGGGCAGCTCGAACACGTCGTACCAGTCACCGCCGATGCCGTGGTCGGCGCCGGCGATGTAGCGGCCGTCAATCGAGGCACCGGGGACGGAGGGCAAGCGGCTGGGCAACAGGCTGTGCTGCAGCACGGTCGCGGCGATGCGTTCCGCGCGCGAGGAGCCGACCTTCGAGACCGAGGCGATGCGGTCGGCGGCGATGCGCACCAGACCGGCGTCCTCATCGGTGAACCCGTGCTCGCCGAACGCGCCGACACACAGCACGCCCAGCGTGTCCCCGCCCGCGACCATCGGAGCTCCGACGAGCGATCGGATGCCCTTCTGCTGCAACGGCGTGCTGATGAGGACGTCGTCAACCCGGTCGAACACGACGGCTCGCTCGGAATCGAGCACGGCGGCGGCGAAATCGTTGCCCACCGGTACCCGGACACCCTGCCGGACCTCGTCCTCGACGCCCACCGAGGCAGTGGCGATCAGCTCCTCCCCGCCCGGGTCCAGCAGCAGAACCGTCGCCATGTCCACACCGAGGACATCGCGGACCCGGGCAAGGATCTCGCGCAGCAGCTCGTTGACGTCCAAGTGGGCCAACGAGGTGTCCGTGACCAGTTCGATGCGCCGCAAACGCTCCTCGGCGGAAGTTCCCGCAGAAGCATGCATGCGTTCAGCATAACCGCCACGCTGCCGGGGGTCTTTGCCAACTACGCCCACCGGTCCCATCATGGGTCCATGGCTTCCGACATCAACGACAACACGACGCCTTTCAACGCGGTGGCCAAGTGGTCGGGCCGCACGCTGTTCGTCACCGCGACCGGCGAGATCGAACTGGTCAACTCACCGCAACTCGAATCGGTGCTCAACCAGGCGCTCGCCGACGAACCCGAGGTCCTGGTGCTCGACATCATGGACGTCACGTTCCTGTCGTCGGCAGGACTGGCCGTGCTGGTGCGCGCACACCGCGACGCGGATGCGGCGGGCACCGAGTTCCGGGTCGTCGCCGCCAACGCCGCCACGCTGCGCCCGATCCAGCTCATGGGCCTGGACCAGGAGTTCGACGTGTTCGCCGATCGCGATGACGCGCTGTCCGGCGCACGGGGTTTGTGACCGGTCCGGATCGCCGAACCTAGGAGCTGAACCTCGGATGCTCGAGAATCGTTAGGAAGCGTTTATGGCACCCGCTCAGTCAGGCGGGCCGGAGTCCGGGGCCGTGGAGACCCTCCGTCGGCACGGCGTCCCCGCCTCCGCCGGCAGCTTGCCGGTGCTGCGCGATGAGCTGGACGAGTGGGCCCGCTCCGCCGGGCTCGGAGACAGCCTCGCCGGCGCGCTGGCGCTGGCGACGTACGAGGCCATGGCCAACGCGGTGGAACACGCCTACGGCGGCACCCCTGGACCGCTCGACGTGGAGGCCGCGTTCCTCGACCACGGCGTCGAGGTGACGGTCACCGACCACGGTGCGTGGCGCTCGCCGCACGACAGCGGCCAGGAGCGCAAGCGCGGGCTCCCCTTGATCCACCGGCTCGCCGACGAAGCGGTCGTGTCCGCCGGGGAGAACGGCACGCGGGTGCGGATGCGGTGGGAGGTCGCGCGGCAACCCCTCGACGGCGACCTCTCCGCCGCAGACGCCCCTGGTTGATCACACCGCGGCGAGGAAGTCCTCGACCGCGCGCCCCAGGTCGTCGGGGGCGGCGAACGGCACCATGTGCGCGGCGCCTGGCCAGACCAGCAGGCGCGCTCCGGGTAGGAGCCTGGTGACCCGCAGCGCCCAGTCCTGCGGCACCAGCGCGTCGTGCTCGCCGCGCACGACCAGCGCGGGCGCACCGATGTGGGGCAGCTTGTCCTCGACGTGGTCGTGGATCGATTCGGCGAAGCTGGTCACCACGCGCCGGAGCCCGGCTTCCCGGTAGTCGCGGAAGATCAGCGGTGCGAGTCGGCGCGGTTCGCAGCGGGCGTTGCGCAACCACCGCCGCACCTGGCCCTGCCAGGTGCGGCCGCGAGGGTCGGTGGTCGGGCCGACCAGGACGAGCCCCCGCACGTGCTCCGGGGCGAGCAGCGCCGCCTCGACGGCGATCTGGCACCCGAACGAGCAGCCGAGCAAGTTCACCTCCGCCAATCCCGCCTGCTGACGCCACACGTCCAGGGCCTGCGCCAGGTCGTGGAGTCCGAGCGGGCGGCCAGAACGACGGCTGGACCCGAAGCCGGGCAGGTCGACCGCCCACGTCTCTCGCACACCCGCCCGGCCCGACACGAACGGCAGCAGTTCTCGGCTGGAAACCCCGGCGCCGTGCACGCAGACCAGCGGAGGGCCCGGGCCCTCGACATGCCATGCCACGACGCCGGCTTCGGACAGGTCCGGGCGGTCGAGGTCGGTCGTGGTCCGTTGCATCGCCAGCTGGCTACCCGGAACGGCTCGGGTCCGAACCGGACGCCGCCATGTGTGAAACGAAACCTCATCGGGTATTCCGTGATCGACCGAATGATCATCGGCAGCACGGAGGTGAGGATGACCACCACGGAGCGCCTTCCGAAACCCAACAGCGACTCCTGGCACTGGCAGTTGCGCGCCGCGTGCCGAGATCTCAGGACCAGCCGGTTCTTCCACCCGGACAACGAACGCGGCGAGCGCCGAGCCCAGCGGGAGCGACAGGCCAAGGCCGTCTGCCGACGTTGCCCGGTCATCGCCCAGTGCCGCGAGCACGCGCTGAGGTCCCACGAACCCTACGGCGTGTGGGGCGGTCTCGGCGAGCAGGAACGCCGCAGCCTGCTGCGGAAGGTCGGCTGAGCACGGGATTCGCCCTCCGCCGCAACGGGTGTGGCTCAGCGGGCGAGCGCACGACCGTGGAGGCCCACATGCACCAGGACAGGACCCGCAGAACTCCGGACGACGACGAGGACGCCCCGGCCCCGACCGCGTCGGGCCAGCAACGACGCGAACAGCTCGACGACGACACCGACGAACTGCTCGACGACATCGACGACGTCCTCGAGGACAACCCGCAGGACTTCGTCCGGAGCTACGTGCAGAAGAACGGCCAGTGAGAGCCGCGTTGCCGCGCCGGGGTGGTTACCCGGCGCGGCAACTCCTCTCCGGTCCTCACACGTGGTCGCGCGGGATGCGTCGATCCCAGTTCTTGGAGAACACGCGCTCTCCGTCCAGGTAGGCGTCGAGTTCGGCGTGGAGCCTGAACTCGGTGGCCGTGGAGGTCAGCGTCGTGCGAGTGCTGGTGCCCACCGACCAGCCGCCGCGGGTGAAGCCCATCGTCCACTCGATGTCTCCCCGAACCGAGTCGAAGTCCTCCCCGACCCAGCTGTAGCGCTCGGTGGCACGCCGGTGGACGTCCAGGTCGATGTTCTCGAAGTGGGCCCGTCCCAGGTCCTTGATCACCTCCAGCGACGAGCGGTAGTCGGCCAGGTCCTTGCTGACCTGCCACCGCTGCTCCCCCGGGGTGATCTGCTTCGCGGGCGCGGGCGGCGTTCCCTCGGGTTCGCCGAACAGCGGCGTGGGCAGCTCATCGGCATCGTCAGCCGGCCGGATCGGCAGTTCGAGCTCGCTGTCGGCCGGATGCACGGTGAGCCGCACCGGTTCCGGCGGTGGCCACGCCAGCGGCCAGTACGAAGTGGACAGCGCCAGCCGAATCCGGTGGCCCGCTGGGAATGCCTGGGCCACGCCGTTCAACCGCAACCGAACCTGGTACCGCACACCGGGTTCCAGAGGTTTCGGTTCGCCGTGCCCGTCGCGGTGGGTGAGGTTGAGCAGACCGTAGGTCACGCGCGTGGCCTGCCCGACCGGGCTGACGTCGGAGATCCGTGCGGCCAGCATCGCCACCGGCCGGTCCACCTCCACGCGCACGTCCAGCAGCGGTCCTCCCAAGATCTCGCAACGCTCGGGCAGCGGATCGGTGTCGAACACCAGCGACCCGCCGTCCTCCTCGCGCTGGTCGTAGGGAAGGTCCGGGGGTGCGTTGTAGGAGCACCACTTGCCGCCGTACTGCCCGACCGACAGCGGAGAGGCGATCGACAGCGATCGTGCGTCCTGCTCCTCCCCCGGCGACGCGATCTTGTTCTGCCCCAGTCGGAACCGGGTGCGGCGCACGTGCGGCGAAGGCCACGACGGCTCGCCGACCCAGCGGCCGAGACGTTCCTCGTAGCTGGTCGACGGCGGCATGCTCTCCTGCATCCAGGTGCACAGCATCGGGCCGTCCATCGCTCCGTTGTCGACGTCCTTGAGCCAGTGGTCCCACCAGCGCACCAGCTCCTGCAGGAAGCCGATCGCGGGACCCGGTCGTCCCAGGTGCGGGTACTTGTGCGACCACGGCCCGATCAGTCCACGCCGCGGCACGTCGAGGTTCTGCATCAGCCGGAACACGGCGTTCGAGTAACCGTCGGCCCAGCCGCTCACCGCCAGCACCGGGCAGTCGACCGCGGAGAAGTCCTCGCAGATCGAGCCGTGCCGCCAGTAGTCGTCGCGACGCTGGTGGCGCAGCCAGTTGTCGATCCACAGGCCGCTCTCCTCCATGCGTTCGCGCCACATCGCCTCCCAGCGGTCGCCGACGACCTCCGGATCAGGAGGGCAGGAGGTGTAGGCGAACATCGTGCTCGCCCAGGACAGGTTGTCGCTGAGCAGGCACCCGCCCATGTAGTGCACGTCGTCGGCGTAGCGGTCGTCGGCGCAGCACAGCGCCGCGATCGCCCCCAGGCTCGGCGGTCTCCTGGCCGCCACCTGCAGGGCGTTGAAACCGCCCCAGGAGATGCCCATCATGCCGGTGCGCCCGGTGCACCAAGGTTGTGCTGACAGCCATCCCAGCACTTCCTCCGCATCGGCGAGCTCCTGCTCCAGGTACTCGTCGGCGAGGATCCCGTCTGAGTCGCCGCTGCCCCGCAGGTCCACCCGCGCGCACGCGTAGCCGTGCCCGGCCAGGTACGGGTGCTGGATGGAGTCCCGCAAGGACGTGAGGTCCCGCTGCCGGTAGGGGATGAACTCCAGCACCGCCGGCACGGGTTCGGTGTCGGAGGAGACCGGCCTCCAGATGCGTCCGGCCAAGCGCGTTCCGTCGGACATCGGGATCCAGATCTGCTCCTCGTGCTTGATCTCGAAGGGCAGCTCGTCGACCTCGTGCACGCATCCTCCTCGCTCACCTCGATTGTCCCGGGCGTCACTCGCTGACTACCCATCAGCCGATGCGGCCATGCACCGTGCGCGCACGTTTCACCGCGTCGCTGCGCGGTTACTCGCGGACGGGACTTGGCGGAGCACCGAAGGGCGGGGAACATGGTTCGGTTCGGGTACACGCTGATGACGGAGCAGTCAGGGCCGCGCGAGCTGGTCAAGCAGGCGGCCGCGGCCGAGCGCGCGGGATTCGACTTCGCGGTGATGAGCGACCACTACTCGCCGTGGTTGGACGAGCAGGGCCATTCCCCCTACGCGTGGAGCGTGCTCGGGGCCGTCACGCAGGAGACCGAGCGGATGGACCTGCTGAGCTTCGTCACCGCGCCGATCATGCGCTACCACCCAGCCGTCGTCGCTCAGAAGGCCGCGACGATCGGGTTGCTCTCGAACGACCGGTTCACGCTCGGCGTGGGTGCCGGGGAGAACCTCAACGAGCACGTCATCGGCCAGGGCTGGCCGCCGGTCAACGTGCGGCACGAGATGCTCACCGAGGCGCTGCGGATCATCTCCTCGCTCTTCGACGGCGGCCACGTGAACTTCACCGGCGACCACTACCGGGTCGATTCGGCGAAGCTGTGGGACCTGCCCGACCAGCGGGTCCCGGTGGCCACCGCCGTGTCCGGCGACCAGTCGGTGCAGCGCTTCGCCCCGTTGTCCGACGCGATGATCGCCGTCCAGCCCGAACCCACGCTCTGCCGGGCCTGGGACGCCGCGAACGGTGGTGACCAGCGCAAGTACGGTCAGCAGCCGATCTGCTGGGACCCGTCCGCGGACGCCGCTGCCCACCGCGCCTGGGAGCAGCTGCGCTGGTTCGCCGGTGGTTGGAAGGTCAACGCCGAACTGCCCGGTCCCGCCGGCTTCGCCGCCGCCACCCAGCACGTGCGGCTCGACGACGTCACCGCGAACATCCCGTGCGGCCCCGACGTCGATCCGATCGTCAAGACGGTGCAGGCCCACTGGCAGGCGGGTTTCACCGACATCGCCCTGGTCCAGGTGGGCGTGGAGGCCGATCCCGCGGGCTTCTTCGGCTTCGCGCGCGAGAAGCTGCTGCCCGCTCTGCGCGAAGCGGCCGCGAGCTGAACGCCCTCCACCGGAACTTCAATTCCGCCAGCGTGTTTGCCACCCACCCCGCGGTGACAACCCGACGAGTGCGACGGGAATGTCGCTCACCGACCGCGCAACGACAACGGCTGGAAGGACGTGGTGGGCATGCCCGGTGACCGGATCCGCCAACTCACCAGGAGGGTTCGCGACGAAGTCGCGCAGCACAACCCGATCAAACCCAGCAGGGAGGCCTCGGCTTCCCAGGACGGCGCTCCGAGCAGGACGGGGCGGGCGAACTCGCTGCTCCACACCGGCCCCCGCGTCCCACCGGAGCGGCGCAGGAACCGCTGAGAATCGTGGCGCCCCCGGGAACCCCGGGGGCGCCAGCTCCTGCCCGGGTCAGCGACGGCGCGGGAGGAACTCCTGGGCCTTGGACTTCACGCCCTCGGTGACCACCGACCACGCGTCGGGGTCACCCCTGAGCATGGCCTCGGCCATCGACTCGACCTGGCTCCAGTCCGCCTGCGGCGGGATCGGTGGCACGGCCGGGTCGGTGACGAAGTCGATCAGGCAGGGCCGGTCGCTGCTCAGCGCTTCGGCCCACGCATCGGCGACGCTGCCCGGATCGGCAACCCGAATCCCCCGGAAACCGGCGCTGCGCGCGAACTCCGCGTAGTCGAACTCCGGGAGCCGCTGCGACGGCAGGAACTGCGGGGCGCCGTTGAGCGCGCGCATCTCCCAGGTGACCTGGTTGAGATCGCCGTTGTTGAGCACGCCCACGACCACCCGCGGGTCCTGCCACTCGCGCCAGTGCTGCCCGATGGTGATGAGCTCGTTGATCCCGTTCATCTGCATCGCGCCGTCCCCGACCAGCGCGATCACCGGCCGGTCCGGGTGGGCGAACTTCGCGCCCGTGGCGTAGGGAGCTCCCGGCCCCATGGTGGCCAGCGTCCCGCTCAGCGAGCAGCGCATGCGGCCGCGCACCCGCAGGTGCCGGGCGTACCAGTTGGCCGCCGAGCCGGAGTCGGCGGTGATGATGGCGTCATCGGGCAACTGCGGTGACAGCTCGTGGAACACCCGTTCCGGGTTGAGCGGTTCGGCGTCGACACCGGCGCGGCGCTCCATCACCTCCCACCAGTCCCGGACGCCGGACTCGACCTCCTCCCGCCAGGCGCGGTCCTGCTTGCGGCGCAGGCGCGGCAGGAGGGCCGACAGCGTCGCCTTCGCATCGCCGAGCAGGTTCACCTCGAACGGGTACCGCATGCCGATCATGGTCGGATCGATGTCGATCTGCACCGCGCGGGCCTGCTCGAACTCGGGCAGGAACTGGCTGTAGGGGAAGCTCGCGCCGATCATCAGCAGGGTGTCGCAGTCGCGCATCAGCTCCCAGGACGGCCGCGTTCCCAGCAGGCCCGCCGCGCCGGTCACCCACGGCAGGTCGTCCGACAGCACGTCCTTGCCCAGCAACGCCTTCGACACACCGGCTCCGAGAACGTCGGCGACGGCGGTGACCTCGCCCGCTGCCTTCCGGGCGCCCTGGCCGACCATGATGGCCACGCGTTCGCCGGCGTTGAGCACCTCGGCGGCGCGTTCCAGGTCCGCCTCCGCAGGCGTGGTGACCGCCTCGGAGATGCCGACGCTGGAGGGCACCATCTTGAACGCGTGCGTCGGCGGCGAGTAGGTCATCTCCTGGACGTCGTTCGGGATGATCAGGGCCGTGACGGTCCTGCGGGCGACGGAGGTGCGCATGGCGCGGTCCAGCGCGTTGGGCAGCTGCTGGGGGGTTGAGACGAACTGCGCGTACTCGGCGACGTCCTTGTACAGCGAGGAGAGGTCGACCTCCTGCTGGTAGGCCCCACCGAGCGAGGTGCTGGCCTGCTGCCCGACGATGGCCACCACGGGCACGTGGTCGAGCTTGGCGTCGTAGAGCCCGTTGAGCAGGTGGATGGCGCCGGGTCCGCCGGTCGCGGCGCAGACCCCCACCTCCCCGGAGAACTTCGCGTAGCCCACGGCTTCGAACGCGGCGAGCTCCTCATGCCTCGCCTGGATGAACCGCGGGTCGTCGTCGGCCCTCCCCCAGGCCGCGAGGATCCCGTTGATGCCGTCCCCGGGGTAGGCGAAGACGTGCTCCACGCCCCAGGTCCGCAGCCGTCGCAGCAGGTAGTCGGCCACCGTGTCGGCCATCCCGCACCCTCCGATCGTCCGTGTCGGCGTCGTCCCCACCCGCCTACCCGGGTGTCCACGCGCCCAACCGGGATCTGATCGATTTCTCGGGGCGCGGTCAGCCGGGGTGGGTTTCGCCGCCGACCGGTGCCAGCACCTCGCCGGTGTAGTAGCTGGAGAGGCGGTCGGAGGCGAAGAAGACGTAGGACGGCGCGATCTCATCGGGATGGCCCATGCGCTGCATGGGCGTCTGCTCGCCGAAGCCCTCCACCTTGTCCTCCGGCAGCGTCGCCGGGATCAGCGGTGTCCACACCGGACCGGGCGCCACGCAGTTGACGCGGACGCCGGAGTCGGCCAGGGACTGGGCGATCGACTGCGTCAGCACGTGCACCGCGCCCTTGCTGGCCGAGTAATCCATCAGGCCCTTGTTGCCGCGCAACCCGTTCACCGATCCGGTGTTGATGATCGCCCCGCCCTCGGGCAGGTGCCGCAGCGCCGCCTTGCACAACCAGAACACCGCGAAGACGTTGACCTCGAAGGTCCGCTTGAACTGCTCGGTGCTGATCGACCTCAGGTCGTCCTGCGCTGCTTGCGTACCGGCGTGGTTGACCAGCACGTCCAGCCCGCCGAGCCGTTCGGCGGCGTCGTCGACCAGGCGCGTGCAGAAGCTCTCCTCCGCGACGTCGCCGCGGAACAGGTGGCATTCGCGGCCCTGTTCGCGCACCAGCGCGGCGGTGTGCTCGGCGTCGGCGTCCTCCGAGGTGTCGAGGTAGGCGAGGGCGACGTCGGCGCCTTCCTTGGCGAAGGCCACCGACACAGCTCGGCCGATCCCGGAGTCCCCGCCGACCACCAGGGCCCGCTTGCCCGCGAGGTTCCCGGAACCGACGTAGTCGCGCATCTCGTCGCGCGGGCGAGGTCGCATCTGCTCGGTCGCGCCGGGCGGGGACTGCTGCTGAGCCGGCGCGCTGCTGGGCGGCTGTTCCATGACGTCCTCCACGTCGGACTCGGATGTGCTCGGTGCCCGCCGAGTACCCGGCGTCCCGGCGGGTTCAACCACCGCAAGTGGTCGACCGCTGCGTTCAGCTCGCCCCTCCGGCCTCAACCGCCGCGCGGTCTACGGCTCCAGGAGGATCTTGATCGACCCGTCCGCCTTGCGCTGGAAGATGTCGTAGGCGGTCGGGGCCTCGTCCAGCGGGAGGTGGTGGGTGGTCAGGTCGCGCACGCCGAGCGGGTCGGATTCGTGGCCGACCAGAGGCAGCAGGTCCGGGATCCACCGCTTCACGTGGGCCTGCCCCATCGCGACCCGAACACCCTTGTCGAACAGGGTGAGCATCGGCATCGGGTCGGCCATGCCGCCGTACACACCGCTGATCGAGATCGTGCCCGCTCGGCGGACGCTGTCGATGCACTGGTACAACGCGGCAAGCCGGTCGACCCCGGCCTTGGCCATCAACGGCTCGGCAACTGCGTCGGGCAGCACCCCGACGACCTTCTGCCCCAGTTCGGCGACGGGTGAGCCGTGCGCCTCCATGCCGACTGCGTCGATCACCGAGTCCGCCCCGCGACCGTCGGTCAGCTCGCGCACGGCAGCCGCGACGTCGTCCTGCTGCGCGGCGTCGATGGTGCGAACTCCGTGCCGCTCGGCCATGTTCAGCCGTTCCGGCACCCGGTCGACGCCGATGGCGCGGAATCCGTGGTGCAGGGCGATCCGGGCCGCCATCTGCCCGATGGGTCCGAGCCCGAACACCGCCACCGTGCCGCCCTTGGGAACGTCGGCGTACTCGACGGCCTGCCACGCGGTGGGCAGCACGTCGGAGAGGTAGACGAACTGCTCGTCCGGCGGTCCTTCCGGCACCTTGATGGGACCGAACTGGGCTTGGGGCACCCGCAGGTACTCGGCCTGGGCACCGGGAACGCTGCCGTAGAGCTTGGTGTAGCCGAACAGCGCGGCGCCACTGCCCTGCTCGCGCACCTGGGTGGTCTCGCACTGGGCGAACAGGCGCCGTTCGCACATCCAGCAGTGGCCGCAGGAGATGTTGAACGGCACGACGACCCGATCCCCCGGCGCGATGTCGGTCACCGCGGACCCGGTTTCCTCCACCACGCCCATGGGCTCGTGGCCGAGGATGTCACCGGGCTCGAGGAACGGGGCCAGCACCTCGTAGAGGTGCAGATCGGAGCCGCAGAGCCCGCTGCTGGTGACCCGGATGATCGCGTCCGTGTCGGCCTCCAGCTTCGGGTCGGGCACGTTCTCGACGCGCACGTCGCGCGGTCCTTGCCATGTCAGCGCCTTCACCGGCCACCTCCTCAGTCGCTCACCACACGTCCTTTCCCGTGGCAGCCCCCGGCAAACCCGCGCCTCGGCGGCGCGTTTGTGCCGCGGTCTGAGGGGAACCCGTTGTGAGGAGACCGTCCGGACCGATGGCAGGAGTCCTCATGGCAGCGTCCGCGAGTTCCCGGCGAGTCGCGATCGTCGGCGCCACCGGCAACATCGGTACCAGCGTGGTGGAGGCGCTGCGCGGCGACCCCCAGGTGGAGGGGATCATCGCGCTGTCCAGGCGGGAACCACCCGAACAGGGCCCGGGAGTCCGGTGGGAGCGCACCGACGTCCGGCAGGACGACCTGGTGGGGAAGTTCGCCTCGGTGGACACCGTGGTCCACCTGGGCTGGATATTCCAGCCCACTCACGACCCGGTGACGACCTGGCGCACCAACGTGCTCGGCAGCATCCGGGTGTTCGAGGCCGCTGCCGCCGCCGGAGTGCGCCACCTCGTCTACGCCTCGTCCGTGGGCGCCTACTCCCCAGGGCCGGCCGGGCGTTCGGTCGACGAGACCTGGCCGACGCACGGGTGGCCGGCCGCGGCCTACAGCCGGGAGAAGGCCTACCTGGAGCGGTTCCTCGACGCCTTCGAACGGCAGCACCCCGACATCCGGGTCGTCCGGATGCGCACCGCGTTCTGCTTCAAGCCCGAGTCCGCCGAACAGCAGCGACGCCTGTTCATCGGACCGTTCCTGCCCAACAAGCTCGCCCACCCGGAACTCCTCCCGGTGTTGCCGCTGCCGACCGGACTGCGCTTCCAGGCGGTGCACAGCGACGACGTCGGCGAGTCCTACCGGCTCGCGATCCTCTCCGACAGCCGGGGAGCGTTCAACGTCGCGGCGGATCCAGTGGTGGACTTCAGCGCGCTGGCGGATCTGCTGCAGGTCCGACCCGCAGCGGTTCCGGCGCCAATGGTGCGCGCGGTTCTGGCAGCGGCTTGGAACCTGCACCTGGTGCCCGCATCACCGGACCTGTTCGACGCGTTCCTGCGGCTGCCGATGATGGACACCGGCCGCGCCCGCGAGGAGCTCGGCTGGAGCCCGCGGCGCAGCTCGACCGCCGCGGTCGCCGACTTCTTGCGCGGTTTGCGTTCGGCCACCGGCGATTCCAGTCCTCCGCTGCGTTCGCCCCTCCCGGGCGGCAGGGTCGAGGAGCTCCGCACGGGCGTCGGCCAACGCCCTTGAGCGCTGGGCCAGCCATCACGCGTTCACCGGACGTCCGCGTTGTTCATCCCTGCTCGTCGATGTGACACCGTGATCACGGGGTCGGCGTTGATAGCGCCTACTGCTGCCCGGACCGGAGCGCAACGCCGCCGGCCAGCTCGAAGCCACCGAATCACGCAGCGGCACCAAGTCGATCGCCGACTGCGTGCACGAACGCGGCCTCGAACTCGGCACTGGACCAACGCGGGCACGCGCACCTGCGCGGAGGCCGTGCCGGGGGCGTTCGAACACGGCCGAGGCGCGGTCCTCTGCCGAGTGGCGAGCGTCGACCACCTCAAGCACGACGACTGCGACGACCAGGGAGCCCCGCCGCCGAGCGCTACGCGACCACGGATGAGGCGGGCGCGCGACCGCTTCCACCGCCGAGCGGCCCTAACCGGTGCCGCGCCAGTGCAGGGCTTCGAGAGCCGCCGCCACCGCGAGGGCGTTCTCGGCGAGAGGGCGCGGGAGCAGCTCGTCGGCCTTGGCGAGCCGGCGCAGGACCGTGTTGCGGTGGGTGTAGAGGCGTTCGGCGGTGCGGGTCGTGCTGCCCAGCTCGCGAACGTAGGTCAGCACTGCGGTGCGCGTCTCGGCGTCGGCGTGCTGCAGATCGCCCAAGGTGTCGGCCAGGAACTCATCGGTCTGGGTGGGTTCGCTGGTCAGCAACGACACCAGCTGCACGTCCTGGTAGCGGGCCACCTGCTGCGGTGAGGTGAGCCTGGCGACCATGCGCTGCGTGGTGGCGGCGTCGAGGTGGCTGCGGCGGAAGCCCTCGACGCCGGTGCCGGCACGACCGACCGCGACCCGCACGTCGGGGTGGTCGGCCAGGAGCGTGGTCAGTCCCACGACAGGTGGCGCGGTGGCCACGGGCAGCCAGACCCACATGGCCGCGGCGCTGGCGATGACGGTGAGGCGGTGGTCGGCACCGGCCGCGCGGGTCACCGCCTCCGCGGCGGCCTCGACCTGCTCGGAGCTCCCCGCTCCGCTCCAGAGGATCGCGGCTGTGTGCGGGCCGGAGAGCCGGTAGCCGAGCCTGCTCTCGGCCCGCGCTCGCCCGATCGGCGCGCCCTCCAGCAGCAGCGTCACCGCCGCGCGGCGTTCCGCGTGCGCACCTCGGGTGAGCTCGTCGCGTTCGTGCTGCATGCGCTCGCTGACGGCGGCGACGGTGTCGTCGATGAAGGTGCTGATCGACACGGCGGAGACGTCGAGCAGCTCGCGCAGCTCATCGGGGTCGTCGGTGAGATCGAAGGCGATCTCGATCCAGCGCCGCCACGCGACGTTCTGGGCCGTGCGGTAGGAGTCCAGCGCGGTCTCGTCCAGACCTCGCCGCACCAGGTCGCGGGATGCTTCGAGGAGTTCGGAGCTCGTGTTGGCCGGAACCCTGCGTCCCGGGTCCTGGACGTTGGCGGCTGCCCAGTGCAGCAGGTTCGCGAGGTTGGCGCGGCGGGTCGCGGCGGCCAGCGCCGGGTCCTCGGCGACCAGCCGGACCCGCGCACCACCGAGGGCGGCGGCGTGCAGCTCCTCGACCCACTCGGCGTGCGGGTTCAGCGCGATCTCGGCACCCCGCCGGAACAGCTCCCGCACGCGCGGGGACACCCTCGGCCACTCGGACGCAGCATTCCGCACCATCGCCGCATGATCCTGGTGCATGTCGCTGTGGCGCAAATCGGCCGGTGCCGGGCATGCTCCCGGGGAGAGAGCAGTCGGTTCCGCGGGGAGCAGCACACGTGACCACCACCGAAACACCGGTCGAGCACCTCGACGTCCTGATCGTGGGTGCCGGGATCTCCGGCATCGGCGCCGGCCGCTACCTCAAGACGTCGCACCCGGGCAAGTCCTTCGCGATCTTGGAGGCACGCGGCGCCTCCGGCGGGACGTGGGACCTCTTCCGCTACCCCGGCATCCGCTCGGACTCCGACCTGCACACCTTCGGCTACGAGTTCAAGCCGTGGCGGGACGAGGAGTCGATCGCCTCGGCACCGCGCATCCTCGACTACCTGCGCGAGACCATCACCGAGAACGACCTCGAGCCCCACATCCGCTTCCACCACGAGGTGGTGGGCGCCCAGTGGTCGTCGGAGCGGGCGCGCTGGCTCGTCGACGTGGAGGACCCCGGAACCGGCGCTCGCCACCAGCTCAGCGCGCGCTGGGTGTTCAGCGCCGGCGGCTACTACCGCTACGACGAGGGGTTCACCCCGCACTTCGAGGGCCGGGACCGGTTCTGCGGTCCGATCATCCACCCGCAGCACTGGCCGGAGGACCTGGACCACTCCGGCAAGGAGGTGCTGGTGATCGGCAGCGGCGCGACAGCGGTGACGCTCGTCCCGGCGATGGCGGGCACGGCCTCGCACGTGACGATGTTGCAGCGCACGCCGACCTACATCATGCCTGTGCCCAGGAAGGACGCCGTAGCCAACATGGCGGGTCGGCTCTTCGGTCCCGAACGCGGTTACGCGATCGCGCGGCGCAAGAACATCCTGCAGCAGCGCTTGATCTGGAGCTTCTGCCAGCGCTTCCCGAAGACCGCGCGCAAGCTGATCCGCTACGTCAACAGCAAGGCGTTGCCCGCGGGCTATCCGGTCGACACCCACTTCAACCCGCCCTACGACCCGTGGGACCAGCGGCTGTGCGCGGTGCCCGACGGCGACCTGTTCAAGGTGATCCGGCGGGGCGAGGCGTCGGTGGTCACCGACCGGATCAAGACGTTCACCGAGCGGGGCGTGGAGCTGGAATCCGGCGCGGAGCTGGAGGCGGACGTCATCATCACCGCCACCGGCCTGAACGTGCAGCCCTTCGGCGGTGTGCCGCTGGTGGTCGACGGCGAACCGGTGCACCTGCCGGACACGATCGCCTACAAGGGCATGATGCTCTCCGGCGTACCCAACCTGGCGTTCGCGATCGGCTACACGAACTCGTCGTGGACGCTGAAGATCGGCCTGCTGTGCGAGCACTTCTGCCGCCTGCTGACCCACATGGACAGCTACGGGCTCGACATCTGCCGACCGGTCCCCAGCGATCCGGCGATGCCCAAGCGCCCGTTCCTGGACTTCGGCGCCGGCTACATCCAGCGCGCGGTCGACCAGCTGCCCAAGCAGGGCGGCCGGATGCCGTGGCTGACCTCGCTGAGCTACCACTCCGACGTCAAGTTGCTGCGCTCGGACAGCGTCACTGATCCCGAGCTGCGGTTCTCCCGCGCCGCAGCCCGCGCGGAGGTGGCCCCTTGAGTGAGGACCGCTTCGTCGACCTGCCCGCGGGACCCCGGATCTGCTACCGCGTCGACGGCCCGGCCGCCGGGACTCCCCTGGTGCTCATCGCGGGATTGGGCCTGGACCTGACCTCGTGGCCGCAGCGGCTGATCGACGGGTTCACCGAGCGCGGTCTCCGGGTGGTGCGGCTGGACAACCGCGACGCCGGCCGCTCGTCGCGGATCGGCACGCCACCGCCCGGCAGGCTGCGCCAGCTGTTCGCCCGGCCCCGGCCGGACTCCTACGACCTGGGTGACATGGCCGCCGACACCGTCGGCCTGCTCGACCACTTGGGTCTCGAGCGCGTGCAGCTGCTGGGGATGTCGATGGGCGGGATGATCGCCCAGACCGTCGCCGCCCGGCACCCCGACCGGGTCGACTCGCTGACCTCGATCTTCTCCACCACGGGTGCGCGCCGGGTCGGCCAGCCCGCGCGGTCGACGCTCGTGCGCATGGCCAGGGGCCCGACGCACGCGGTCGAGGAGTCGGTGGAGCGGCACCTGTGGATGCTGCGGCACATCGGTTCGGCGTCGTTCCCGCCGGACGACGACCTCGAACGCGCGTGGGCGGCCGGGCTGTGGGAACGCGGTGGCGGTGCCCGGGCCAAGGAGGGCAGGCCGCGTCAGATCAGCGCGATCCACGCCAGCGGCGACCGCACGGCCGAGCTGCGCCGGATCACCGCGCCCACGCTGGCGATCCACGGCGACACCGACCGCATGGTGCACGTCAGCGGCGGTCGCGCAACGGCCGCGGCCATCCCCGGCGCCCGCTACGTCGAGATCGGCGGCATGGGTCACCACATCGCACCTGGCCTGATCGACCGGTTGGTGGCGATGATCACCGAGCACATCAGCACCGCGGCTGAGGAGTCGGCCCGATGAGCGAGGTTCGCGGCAAGGTCGCAGTGGTCACCGGTGCGGGTCGGGCATCGGGCGCGAGATCGCGTTCGAGCTGGCCCGCCGGGGTGCGCGGCTGGCGGTCTCGGACGTCGACGAGACCGGCCTGGCCGAGACCGCGGACCGGGTGAACGACCTCGGCGCCGGGGTGCGCTCGGCTCGGCTGGACGTCAGCGACCGCCAGGCCGTGGAGGCTCACGCCGAGTGGGTGGGTGCGCACTTCGACTGGTCAGACTGCTGCCGCGACGCTACCCGGCGCTGGCGGCGCAGTTCGAACGTCGGCGGTTTTCCCGGGGTTGAGCGCGCGGCGGATTCCCTCGTGGTCGAGGTCCGCCCAGCCGAGCCGTTCGAGGGTCCTGCCGCTGCGGCGGAAGGACTTCCCGGACAACGTGGACATCACGTTGACGATGGAGCCGACCATCGGCGTGGCCACTCCCGCCTTGTCGGCGAGGGCCTCCACCGGCACGAGCGTCGAGGCGATGTCCTCGTGCAGGAACCGGTGGTCCAGCGATCCGGGCGCGAGGATGGTCTTGTAGGGCGCTGCGCTGCGCATCGCGTCCAGCAGGCTCGTGCTGGTGCAGCCGTAGTAGCGGTCGAGCACCTCCGGCATGGGCATCAGGGTGGCGCCGTAGGCCGCAGCGACCTCGCGGAACTCCTGCTCGACCTCGCGCAGCAACGCGACGGTGCGGTCGGAGACGCCGTCGAGGTAGAACAGCAGTTCCTCGCCGCGGTCGATGGTGCCGAGGTTGGCCAGCGCGATCGGCGCGTGGGCGACCGCACCGAAATCAGTGAGTCCTCTGTGGACCAGGTTGGTGGCGTTCTCCAGCCAGGGGAACCAGTTCCGGACCACCGGCGCCCGGCGTTCGACCGCACCGGGTGTTGCGCCGGAGACGAGGTTCCACCGCTTCGTGCCGAGGACCCGCACGCCGTCGTCGCCGTCGGGACGGGCGGCGAACAGGGCGTCGGTCTCCACCACGTCCACGTGCGGAGCTCCGGCGCTGCTCAGCGAAGCGGCGAATTCAGCGCTGCCGCAGAGCTTCCCGGAGAACAGCACGATCAGGTGGTCCGCGGTGAGGTGCGCGGCCAGCGACGCGGCGATCTCCGGATAGGCGGTGGTGATCGCAGCGATCACCACCACTCGGCAGCGCCGCGCCAGCTCCGCGGGGTCGGCGGTGACCTGGGCGACCGGGAACCTGCCCTCCAGCTCCCCGGTCGCCCGGATCTCGCCTCCGGCCCGGACACCCGCCACCCGCTGCGGGTTCCGGGTGCACAACCGCACCCGGTGACCCGTCGAGGACAGGTGGGCGACCACGGCCAGCCCTTCGCCACCGCCCCCGATCACACCGATCTCGTCCACCGCAGCACTGCTCCTCGCGATCGATCCCACGTCCAAGAGGTCGGAGGGATCATCGCCGCAGTTCCCGTGACCCGACCCGCAGGAGCGCGTTGCGCGAGGAATGTCGCCGGTGGGCAGTTCTGGTCCGAACTGCCCGTGCTCGGAGCGCGGCAGCTTGGAGCCGCGGCTGCGCCGAATGGGAAGAGGACGCGACACGCCTGCGCGGCCACGCGAACGAGGTCGACGTGGCGGCGCTCGGTCAGCAGGTCCGCGGGGAGCACGACCAGGGTCCACCGCGGTGTGCGAACGACCGGATCGACCGTCCCCCTGCGCGGACGACTCCTCGGACCGCCGGTGAGTCAGCTCAGCAGCGTCATCGTCGTGATGGCCAGCGCGGTGACCAGGAGCGTCGAGCAGGTGCCCAGCGCGAAGGCGCGCGGCCCGGTGCGCATCAGCGCCGCGACGCGGACCGTGGTGCCGAGCGCGAAGAGCGCGGCGGTCAGCAGCAGGGTGGTCACCGGCTTGGACAGGTCGACGACGAACCCGGGCAGCTGACCGCTGCTGCGCAACGCCACGGCCACGAGGAATCCGACGACGAACAGCGGCATGATCGGCGGGCGCCGGCTGGTGGTCTCGCGCCGCCGCAGGACGCTGACCACCGTCACCAGCGGTGCCAGCAGCACGACGCGGCTGAGCTTGACCACGACCGCGATCGCCACCGCCGACGCCCCCAGCGGCGAAGCGGTGGCCACCACCTGGGCCACCTCGTGCACGCCGGCACCGGCGATCCTGCCTGCGAGGTCGCCTCCGACGCCGGTGCCCGCGAAGGTCACCGGCAGCGCGATCATCGCGACGGTGCCGAAGACCGTCACCATCGCCACGCTGGTGGCCACGTCCTCGTCCTCGCGGTCAACCACGCCTTCCACCGCGGCCACCGCCGACGCCCCGCAGATCGAGAACCCGGTCGCCACCAGCAGCGACAGACCTCGCGAGACTCCCAGCACCCGGCCGAGCCACAGCGTCCCGGCGAAGGTCACCGCCACGGTGACCAGCACGGCCAGCACCGTGCCCGCACCGAGCCCGAGGACCTGGGCGATGCTCAGCTGCAACCCGAGCAGCACCACGCCCGCGCGCAGCGGCGTGCGCGCCACCCACTCGAGTCCCGGCCGAACCCGGTCGGGCAGGCGTGGGAGGTTCCCGACGACCACGCCCAGCGCGACCGCCACGGTCAGCGCGCTGAGCACCGGAACCTGCGAGGACACCAGGATCGCCGCCGCCACGGCCGCGCCGGTGAGCACGAGTCCCGGGACGAGGTGGGCGTCAGCGCTGGTCAGGATCTTCACACGGTCACGTTCGCCGACCGCGCGGCGACCCGGTAGCCGTCGTCGGCGCAGGTCGTCATAGCCCGATGGAATGCCCGATCCCCATCGCACCCGCCCAGGACCTACCCTTCGGGCATGACCGCGCCCGATTCGGAATCCCTGCGCCTGCTGGTGCTGGTGGGCGAGCTCGGCAGCATCGGGGCGGCCGCCGCCGAGCTGCGCATCAGCCAGCCCTCGGCGAGCAAGCGCCTCAACAGGCTGGAACGCCAGCTCGGCCTGGCGCTGCTGGAACGCACCCGGCAGGGCTGCACGCCCACCCCCGCCGGGGAGGTGGTGTGCGGTTGGGCGCGCGACGTCCTCGCGCACGTCGACGGGCTGATGAACGGCGTCCGCGCGCTGCGCGCCCAGCACGAGTCCAAACTGCGGGTAGCGGCGAGCATGACCGTCGCCGAATACCTCGTGCCGCGCTGGATCAGCCTGCTGCGGGAGGCCCTGCCCGAGGTCCACCTGGAGCTCGACGTCACCAACTCCGCGGCGGTCGCCGAAGCGGTTCGGCACGGCCAGGCCGATCTCGGCTTCATCGAAACACCCGACCCACCCGAGGGCGTGTCGGTCCGCTACGTCGCCCGCGACCGCATGCTGGTCATCGCCCCACCCGGACATCCCTGGGCGAAGCTGCGGCGACCGCTGACCCCCGGAGAGCTGGCCGCCACCCCGGTGATCGTGCGCGAACACGGCTCGGGCACCCGCGAAACGCTGCACCGGGCGCTGGCCGATGTCGGCACGACGCCGGTGGCTCCGCTGCTGGAACTGCGCTCGACCACCGCGGTGCGCAACGCGGTCGTCGCCGGCGCCGGTCCGGCGGTGCTCAGCACGCTCGCGGTGGCCACCGACCTCGCCGAGGAGCGGCTCGTGGAGGTCCCGGTCGCCGACCTGGACCTGCGACGACCGCTGCACGCGGTCTGGCGCTCAGGGCTTCAGCTCACCGGCCCGGCCGCGGCGCTGCTGGCCACCGCCATGCGAGCTCCCGACTGACGGCGGCAGCGCGCGCGTCGGTGCGGCGGCCTTGAGCAGCATCTCGTCGAACTCGGCCTCCGGATCCGACGCCAGCACGATCGCGCCACCGGCGCCGACCTGCCAGCGGCCGTCGACGAGCACCATCGTGCGGATGACGATGTTGAGGTCGGCCGCGCCCGAACAGCTCAGGTAGCCGATGGCGCCGGAGTACACGCCGCGCGCCCGGTCCTCGAGCTCGCCGATGATCTCCAGCGTGCGAGGTTTGGGCGCCCCGGTCATCGACCCGCCCGGGAAGCAGGCGCGCACGCAGTCGATCGCGTCGCGCCCGGGGTGCAGCGCACCGCGGATCGTGGAGACCAGCTGGTGCACGGTCTCGTAGGTCTCCACCGCCATCAGCTCGGGCACGTGCACGGTGTCCACCGCGCACACCCGGCCGAGGTCGTTGCGCATCAGGTCGACGATCATCAGGTTCTCGGCCCGCGTCTTCGGATCGGCCGCCAGCTCCCGCCGGATTCGCGCGTCCTCCTCGGGGGTCTCGCCGCGCGGAGCGGTGCCCTTGATCGGCTTGGCCTCCACCACCCGGTCCTGGGTGATCTTGAGGAACCGCTCCGGCGAGGAGCACGCCACCTCGACACCGCCCGCGCGCAGGAAAGCGGAGTACGGCGCGGGATTCCGGCGTCGCAGCCGCCGGTAGGTCCGCAACGCCGGTTCCGAGGCGGGCAGGTCCGCCGTGTTGGTCAGGCAGATCTCGTAGCTCTCCCCCGCCAGCAGGCGCTGCTTGCACTGGAGCACGTCGCGCACGTACTCGGCGCGGTCGCGGGCCAACGCGGACTCGACGCCGTCGGCGGAACCGTCGCCGGGCTCGTCGAGCCGAACCGGGTTCGACAGCAGCGCGGCGGTGTCGGCGAGCCAGTCGACCGCACCGGATCGGTCCGCGCCCTCGCTCAGCGCCACCAGGTAGGTGCGCTGCTGCTGGTGGTCGACCGCGACGAAGCGATCGGCGAAGATCCACACCGCGTCCGGGGTCGGCGAGCGGTGCCGGTTGGGCGAACCGCAGTCGGCCTTGAGCTCGTATCCGAAGTAGCCGACGTAACCACCGGTGAAGTCGAACGGCAGCGGCGGCGCTTCCACCTCACGCCGCGCCAGCTCCCGCTGCAACCGGTCGAGGACCGGCTCGTCACCGGAACCGACGCGGTAGACGAGTGTGTCGCTGAGCGGACCGGAATCGTCGCCGAGGAAGGAGAAGCGCGACAGCCCCTCTTCGACCCGGGAGCTGTCCAGCCAGAAGGCGTTGGACGACTCGGAGAACAGCCGCGTGAACGCCGATTCGGTGTCGACCGCGCCGTCCAGCTCCACGACGTTGGCGCGGAACCTCCGCTGCGGCGGGACTCTTCGCGGAACCCGTCGCGCGGTCCGAGGTGTGCTGCGGGTGGCGAGATCGCGGAAGTTGGCGAGCAGCCGCTCGCCGTGCTCGGACTCGACCGACTCCGGGTGGAACTGCACGCCCCAGCGCGGCAACCGCCTGTGCCGCAACGCCATCACCACCCCGTCCTCGGCGCGCGCGGTGACCAGCAGTTCCTCGGGCAACGGCTCGGCCACGCACAGCGAGTGGTAGCGCACGGCCCCGAAACCGGTGGGAATCCCGGCGAACATCACGTCGCCCTCGTGCTCGACCCGGGTGATGTGACCGTGCCGCGCGACCGGGGCGGGCACCACGCGCGCGCCCTCGCTCACCGCCAGGCCCTGGTGCCCGAGGCACACCCCCAGCACCGGAACGGTGGCGCTGTCCAGGACGTCGGCGCAGATGCCGAAGTCGCGCGGACGTTCAGGAGTCCCGGGGCCGGGCGAGAGAACGATGTTGTCGTAGTCGTCGAGGTCGACGGATGCGTCGTTGGTGACCACGTGCGGTTCGCAGCCGTTGACCCGGGCCAGCAGGTGGAACAGGTTGTAGGTGTAGGAGTCGTGGTTGTCCACCAGCAGCGTGCGCACGACTCGACCCTCCGTCCGGGGGTTGCGAGGTCAGCTGCCCTCGCCCTTCTTGTCCTCTTCGCCCTTGCGGTCCTCGCGCCCCTCTTTCTCCTCCTGCTTCTCCTTGCCGGGCGGCTCGGGGCTCCCGGTCAGCGCGGGCGGCGGAGGCGCTGCGCGCGTCGAGGAGTGCAGGACCGCGTCGGAGACGATCAGCGGCTGCTGGGCGCCGCGCAGTCCGAGCTGGTGGTGCTCGGTGATGCGGGCCCCATCGGTCATGAGCAGTTCGACTCCGACCAGGACGGTGTTGGGGGCGCTGGTCCTCGGCGGCTCGACGACGCGCACGTCGGCCACGCTGGACCAGAAGCCGTCGTAGCCCGCGCGGCCCTGCGCCTGCAACCCGGTGCCCAGCCGCGTCCACGCGTTGGCGGGGTTCTCGGGCAGCAGCGCGTAGTAGTCCGAGACGACGCGTTCGAGCTCGGCGGCCGTGGCGGACTGCTCCACCGGCCGCTCCTGCTCGCCCGAGGGCAGCAGGAAGGCCAGCAGGACCAGCACCACCGCGGCGGCCCCGGCGACCGCGTAGATCCAGCGCCGCGAGCGAGCGGGCCGCTGCGCGGGCACCGGAACGTTGTCAAGGCGGGTGCCCTGGCTCGGCGAGCCGGCCGGGAGCCGGGCCACCGGCTGCGTGATGTCGGGGTCGGTGATCGGCGGGAGCGGCGACGGGGCTCCGGAGACCACGGCTTGCAACGCCTCGCTGGCCTGCGCGGGCGTGGGCCGCTGGGCCGGGTCGGCGTGCATCATCCGGGTCAGCACCGGGGCCAGCACGCCCGCCAGCTGCGGCGGGCGGATCTCCCCCGCCGCGACCTCGTGCAGCAGGGCGATCGAGTTCTCCGCGTCCTCGCCGAACGGGGGCACGCCCTCGACCGCGGCGTAGAGCGTCGCCCCCAGCGAGTAGACGTCGGAGGCGGGCGTGGGCGCGTGCCCGCGAGCGACCTCGGGAGACAGGTAGGCGGGCGTGCCCGCGATGACGCCGGTCTGGGTGACCGCGACGTCGTCGACGGCGTGCGAGATGCCGAAATCGGTGATCTTGGCGGTTCCGTCGTCGCTGAGCAGGATGTTGCCCGGCTTCATGTCGCGATGGGTGATCCCGGCGGCGTGGGCCGCGTCGAGCGCGGCGGCCGTCTGCGCGCCCATGCTCGCCACCGCACCGGGCGTCATCCGCCCCTCGTCCTCCAGGACCTCGGCGAGGCTGCGCGAGGGCAGGTACTCCATGATCAGCACGGGGAAGCCGTCCTGCTCGATCACGTCGTGCACGGCCACCGCGTTCGGGTGGTGCAGGCGCGCGGCGATGCGGCCCTCGCGCATCGCCCGCTGCCGGGCCTCTTCGACGAGCTCGGAGTTCGACCCCGCGCTGGGGTTGAGCTGCTTGACCGCGACCGGGCGCCCCAGCAGCTCGTCAGCGGCCAGCCACACCACGCCCATGCCGCCGCTGCCCAGTCGCCGCTCCAGCCGATACCGGTCGGCGAGCAGCGCGCCCACTTCTGCCACGCGTAGCCCTTCTGCTCGGGAGAACCCCACCCAGGCTAACCCGGACGTGTGATCGGCCGTGGACCCCCGGGCACCTTCCCGGGCTCCGAACTGGGAGAACGGCTCTTCCCGGAGCCTCGACATCCGGTTTTTGGGCCAGCGAACGCCGAGTGCGGAAATCCTGACGGCACGTGACCGGTGCGTGACACTGTGGTCCGACCGACCACGGGAGGAACGTGATGGAGTACCGGACCGTCGGGGCCACCGGCGTTCGCGTGTCGCCGCTGTGCCTGGGAACGATGTCGTTCGGCGCGGAGGCCGACGAGCAGACCTCGGCCGCGATGTTCCAGCAGGCCCGCGAGCTCGACCTCAACTTCTTCGACACCGCCGACGTCTACGCGGGCGGGCGCTCCGAGGAGATCCTCGGCAGGCTCATCGCCGACTGCCGCGACGAGGTCGTGCTCACCTCGAAGGCGTTCTTCCCCACCGGACCTGACATCAACGCCCAGGGCTCCTCCCGCCGGTACCTGGTGCGCGCGGTGGAGGCCAGCCTCCGGCGCCTGGGCACCGAGTGGATCGACTTCTACTTCGTGCACGCCTTCGACGTGCGCACCCCGATCGAGGAAACCCTGCGCGCGCTCGACGACCTGCAGCGGCAGGGCAAGATCCGCTACCCCGCGGTGAGCAACTGGGCGGCCTGGCAGATCGCCAAGGCGCTGGGGATCTCGGCCAAGGACCGGCTGGCGCGCTTCGAGCTGATCCAGCCGATGTACAACCTCGTCCGCAGGCAGGCCGAGGTGGAGATCATGCCGCTGGCCGAATCCGAGAAGCTCGGCGTCATCACCTACAGCCCGCTCGGCGGCGGTCTGCTCACCGGCAAGTACGGGACCAGTCGCCGCCCCGAGACCGGACGTCTGGTCGACAACGAGCGCTACGCCCGGCGCTACGGGCAGGAATCCGACTACGTCACCGCCGAGAAGTTCACCGACTTCTGCGCCCAGCAAGGCGTTGCGCCGGCCACGCTCGCCGTTGCCTGGGCGATGTCGGCCCCGGCGGTCACCGCCCCCATCATCGGCGGTCGCGATCTCGACCAGCTCGCCGATTCGCTGGCGGCCCTGGACATCGACATGACCCCGGACCTCCGCGAGGAGATCTCCCAGCTCTCCCCTCCCCCGCCGCCGGCGACGGACCGCACCGAAACCCGCGACGCCGTTCTCACCTGACGCGGGAACCTTGCCGGGTGCGGGAAGACCCCGACGACGCGGGCGCTATTGTGCTCCTCGTCGTGGCGTTTCCGCGTCGCCCGGAGGGATGGCCTTGAGCAGCGACGAGATCTCACGTTGGGCCGAACGGCCCAGGCCATCGTCCGCCGAAGGGTGGATCGCACGCGGACGCGAAGTCGCGGGGGTTCTCGCCACCGACGCCGTCGAGCGCGACCGGGCCGGTGCGGTGCCGACGCGAGAAGTTCAGCTGCTCAAGGACTCCGGACTCGTCACCTTGCTGGGACCCGCGGAGCACGGTGGCGCGGAGCAGCACTGGACCACCGCCTGCCGCGTGGTGCGCGAGGTCTCCGCAGGGGACGGATCGATCGGCCAGCTGCTCGGCCACCACTACGTGTGGGCTTGGGCGATGCGCTTGGTCGGCACGCACGAGCAGATCGCCGAGGTCGACGAGCTCTACACCACCCGTGGTCACTTCTTCGGCGGCGTGGTCAACCCGCGCGACCACGACCTCGTCGTCACCGATGAGGGCGCGACCCTGCTCTACCGCGGCAAGAAGTTCTTCTCCACCGGCAGCCGAGTCGCCGACCTGCTGGTGCTGGAGGGAACGCTGGAATCCAGCGGGAACAACGTGTTCGCGGTCGTGCCCGCCCAGCAGGACGGGATCACCTTCGGCGACGACTGGGACAACCTCGGCCAGCGACTCACCGTTTCCGGCAGCGTGGAGATCACCGACGTCCGGGTGCCCTGGTCCGGCGCCGCCGGGTACGTCGACAAGCAGTTCCGCCCGTCGGCCTTCAGCACCCTGCACGTGCCCGCGCTGCACCTGGTGTTCGCCAACCTCTACCTCGGCATCGCCCAGGCCGCGCTGCGCGCGGGCGTCACCTACACCCGGGGCCACACCCGCGCCTGGCCCTACGGCGGCGAGGGCAAGGACTCCGGGACCGAGGAGTTCTACGTGCTCGAGGGGTACGGCGACCTGCAATCCAAGCTGTGGGCGGCCGAGACGCTCACCGACGCTGCGGGGGCCAACCTCGCGCAGCTGCTGCACGCCGACCGCGATTCGGTGACACGCGAACAGCGGGGCCGCGCAGCGGTTCTCGTCTCAGCCGCCAAGCAGCGGGCGATCGACGTGGGCCTGGAGATCGCCAACCGGGTCTTCGAGCTCACCGGTGCCCGCGCCACGGCCAACTCGGTGGGCATGGACCTCTTCTGGCGCAACCTGCGCACCCACAGCCTGCACGACCCGGTGGCCTACAAGCGGGTCGAGGTCGGCCGGTACACCCTGCGCGGTGACCTGCCGACCCCATCGCCCTACAGCTGATCTACTCCGGCGCTTCACCGTCGGTCCAGGTGCGCGGCACGACCACGTGCAGGGCGTTGCGCGCGACCTCGAAGGTCTGCGGAGTGCTGGAGACGACCTCGCCGTCGATGTTGATCGGCAGCGCACCCCCGGTGTCGATCCGCACCGCGCGGGTCCGGATGTGCTCGACCTGATCGCTGGACCCGCCGGTCTTGAGACCGCGCACGACGTCGGCGAGCTGGCGGAGGTTGCCCTGCCGGATGACCGTGATGTCCAGCGCGTTGTCGTCGATGCCGGAGTCACTCGCGGCCAGCTGCCCGCCGCCGAAGTAGCGACCGTTGGCGACCGAGACCTGGAGCAGCTTGTCGTACTCGCGGTCCTCGTGATCACCGTCCGGGAAGCTCAGCTCGGCGCCGAACGGCCGGTGCCCGAAGAACGCCTTGGCGGTGGCCACCGGGTAGGCCAGCGGGCCGACGTAGCGCTTCAGCCGGGGCGACATGGCCTGCGCGACCTCTGCACCGATGCCGACCGAGGCGCGGTTGACGTAGTAGTTGTCCCCGCAGAGCCCGAGGTCGACGTCGACGATGTGGCTGCCCAGGATGGTCTGGCACGCCTCGTCGAGGTCATCGGGGATGTGCATGGTGCGGGCGAAGTCGTTGGCCGTGCCCAACGGCAGCAGCGCGAGCGGGACGTCGCGGTGCGCGAGGCAGTCGACCACCGAGCTGACGCTGCCGTCTCCGCCGCCGATGATGATCAGGTCGTGGCCGCTCCTGGCCGCCGCGTCGACGGTTTCGACCAGCCGCGACGGGTCCTGCAGCGGGTAGGTGGCGCCCAGGGGCACACCGAGCTCGCGCAACCGGTCGAGGGCGTAGGCGTAGGCCTTGCCTCCGGTGCGCGAGTGCACGTTGACCACCAGGGCGGCTTTGGTGACAGGCCGCTCGATGCGAATGGTCCGCCTCCTGCGAAGTTCGGGGACACCGACGGCGTCCTTTCTACCCGTCGCCAGGTCGCGGACCACACCCCAGAGGGGTGTCCGCAGGCCGGGTGGCGCCGCCGCGAGGCGTGGGAACGGGCCCCGCGGCCTTCAGCTCAGCGCAGGGGACGTTCGGTCAGGCGCGGGCGCCGACGTCTGCGGTGACGACGCCGGTCGAGACCAGGCGGCGCTTGGCTCGGCGGGTGCCCCACGGACCGTGCAGGGCGATCATGTCGGACGGGAGCGGACAGGTGCGCCCACCTTCGGCGATCCGGGAAATACCGGCCTCCGGGCGGGGCTGAGCGTGCTTGGACACAGTTCTCACCAGCGAAGAGTAGGTAACGAGCGAAAATTGGGCAGGAGAGCACGCGCTGCCGAGGATCAATTATGCGCCATCCGATGTCGATCTTCACGGCGGGGTCGCCAGCTTTCTGAAAGCAGCGAATTCCATTCGCATTCCGATGTGGATCGCACTGCGGTTCTCCGGAGTTCATCGGGTTTTCGCCTTCGCTTTCACTTTCCACTGAAGCAATAGGCGTCATCGCCACTCACGCGACCCTCGGCAGGTCGCGTTCATGCGTGCATGCCATGGTTGCGTCATGACCGCCGGGCAGCAGGCCGAGCCGATCGCACAGCAGTCCCAGCCCGACCGAGGGCAGCGGTTCCACGCCGCGATGGAAGCCGTGACGCGAAGACTCCCCTTCGGGCTCCCCCACGTCATCGCGCCGAGCCTCCTCGGCTTCGCGCTGATCAACGGATCCACCTTCGCCTTCGACCTGCTGCTGCTCACCCTGTTCCGCAGCGCGCTGCACTGGCCGGTCCCGGTGGCGTTCACCGTCGCCTACCTGATCGCCTTCGCGCTGAGCTTCGTGCTCAACCGGGCGTTGAACTTCCGCTCGCACGCTCCCGTCGGACCGCAGGCCGCGCTCTACGCGGTGGCGATCCTGATCAACTACCTGGCCTTCATCCTCGGCCTCGGCAGCGGCCTGGCGGCGCTGGGCACGCAGTACCACGTGTCGCGGCTCATCGCAGGCCTGTGCGAAGCGGTGTACATGTACAGCGTCATGCGCTGGGTCATCTTCCGCGACACCGACGGTCGCTGAGCTCCACACGCACCGGCTAGGGTCTCGACGTGCTCACGAGGGTTCGCGCGACGCTCCGCCGACTGAGGTCCGCGGACCACGACTTCGTGCTCCGTTCGGCGTCGTGGCCGCGCAGCACCGCCGACCCGACGTTGCTCCGGCTCACCCACCTCGCCGATCACAGCAAGCTGTGGCTGGGCATCGCCGCCGTGCTGGCGACCAGGCGCGGGCGGCTGCGGCGAGCGGCGTTGCGCGGAGCCAGCGCCATCGCGTTCACCAGCGCCGTGACCAACGGCCTCGGCAAGCCCCTCCTCCCCCGCCGTCGTCCGGCCGCCAACCTGCTCCCCGTGCGCCGCAGGCTCAGCGCACCGCCGTCGTCGTCCTCGTTCCCGTCCGGTCACGCGGCCTCCGCGGCCGCGTTCACCACCGCGGTGTGGATGGAGTCCCCCGAGCTGGGCCTGGCGCTGCTCCCGCTGGCCGGGGCCGTCGCCTACTCGCGGGTGCACACCGGGGTCCACTGGCCGACCGACGTGCTCTTCGGCGCCGCGATCGGCACCGCCATCGCCGCCTCCACCAGCCGCTGGTGGCCGGTGCGGCCCTCCACGCCGAGCATCGCCAGGCCGAGCGCCCGCACCGTCGCGCTGGAGGAGGGCGACGGGCTGGTGCTGCTGGTCAACCCCTCCTCCGGCGATCCCGCCCGGGACCCCACCGCCGAGCTCGCCGGACTCCTGCCGCGCGCCGACTTCGTGTACCCGCTGCCCGGGACCGATCTGGCCGAACAGCTGCAAGAGCACCTCGACGCCACCGGGGACGCGAAGGCGCTCGGCGTTGCCGGCGGGGACGGCAGCGTCGCGGCGGCAGCGGCGGTGGCGGCGGTGCGCGGACTGCCGCTGCTGGTGGTGCCGAGCGGGACCCTCAACCACTTCGCGCGCGACCTCGGCGTCACCAGCACCTACGACTCCGTGCGGGCGCTGCGCGCCGGTTCGGCGGTGGACGTCGACCTGGGCACCGTCAAGGTCGACGACCTGCCGCACCAGTGGTTCGTCAACACCGCGAGCCTCGGCGGCTACCCGGACATGGTGCGGCTGCGCGAGAAGTGGGAGCACCGCTGGGGCAAGTGGCCCGCCGGAGCGGCTGCGCTGGTGAGGGTGCTGGCCAGCGCCGAGCCGATCCCGGTGCGGATCAACGGGATCGATCGCAAGATCTGGCTGTTCTTCGCCGGCAGCAACGGGTATCAGCCCAAGGGGCTGGCTCCGACCTGGCGGCCGAGGCTGGACACCGGAGTGCTGGACGTCCGCTACATCCGCGCGGACCTGCCGTTCTCCCGGACCCGGTTCGTCGCGGGAGCCCTGACCGGGGCGCTGTTCAACAACCGCGCCTACGTTCAGCAGGAGCGCGACCGGGTTCGGGTCGAGGTGCTGGGCGCGCCCGTGGCGCTGGCCCGTGACGGCGAGGTCTCCCTCAAGGGAACCGTCTTCGAGTTCGCCGCCCGCGACGGCGCGCTGCACGTCTACCGGCCGGACTGAATGGGAGGACCCGGGGGCGCCGCGTCCCGTGTTCGGCGCCCCCGGTCCACCTCGATCGTTCGTCAGGCGCCGATGGTGGCGGTGTCGATGACGAAGCGGTAGCGGACGTCACTGCCGGTGACGCGCTCGTAGGCGGCGTTGACCTGGTCTGCCGAGATGGTCTCGATCTCCGCGCCGATCCCGTGCTCGGCGCAGAAGTCCAGCATCTCCTGGGTCTCGGCGATGCCGCCGATCATCGAACCGGCCAGCGACTTGTTGCCGCCGATCAGCGAGAACGCGCTGTAGGACAGCGGCGTGCCCGGGGCACCGACGTTGACCATGGCGCCGCCGACGCGCAGCAGGCCCAGGTAGGAGTCGATGGGCAGCTCGGCCGAGACCGTGTTGAGGACCAGGTCGAAGCGGCCCGCCAAGGTCTCGAAGGTCGACTCGTCGCTGGTCGCGTGGTAGTCCTTCGCGCCGAGCTTGAGACCGTCCTCCTGCTTCTTCAGGCTCTGGCTGAGCACCGTCACCTCGGCGCCCATCGCGGCGGCCAGCTTGACGGCCATGTGGCCGAGACCGCCCAGGCCGACCACGGCGACCTGCTTGCCGGGGCCGGCACCCCACTGGCGCAGCGGCGAGTAGGTGGTGATTCCCGCGCACAGCAGCGGTGCGGCGACGTCGAGGCCGATGCCCTCCGGGATGCCGCAGACAAAAGCGTCCTTGACCACGACCTGCTGGCTGTAGCCGCCGTAGGTGTTCTCGCCGTCGAAGCCGACGCCGTTGTAGGTCTGGACGTTGCCCTTGACGCAGAACTGCTCGGTCCCGGCCTGGCAGTACTCGCACTCACCGCAGGAGTCGACCATGCAGCCGACGCCGACGCGGTCGCCGACCTGGTACTTGGTCACCGCCGAGCCGACGGCGGCGACGGTGCCCGCGATCTCGTGGCCCGGGACCATCGGGAAGATCGCGGTTCCCCAGTCCTCGCGGGCCTGGTGGATGTCGCTGTGGCAGATGCCGGCGTAGGCGATGTCGATCAGCACGTCGTCCGGCCGCAGGTCACGTCGCGTGATCGTCGTCTGCTCCAGGGGTGCCCCCGGGGACGGAACGGCGATAGCGTTCGTGATCGTGCTCATGAACCCTCCATGGAACAGCTTGTGCACGAGCTCTCGATGTAAGAGCCTTCTTACATCACGACGTGAGTGGGCTCTTACATATTCCGACCGAGAGATGTGATCCAGGACATGGGCGGCAAGTACCACCACGGCGACCTCCGCGCCGAGCTCGTGCGAGTCTCGCTGGAACTCATCGCCGAGCGCGGCGTCGAGAGCTTCTCCGTCGCCGA
Source organism: Saccharopolyspora aridisoli (assembly GCF_004348445.1). GTDB lineage: Bacteria > Actinomycetota > Actinomycetes > Mycobacteriales > Pseudonocardiaceae > Saccharopolyspora > Saccharopolyspora aridisoli. The sequence goes on from NZ_SMKV01000045.1 coordinate 34,469, forward strand.
GGCCGCCCGCCGCGCCAAGGTCAGCCCCGGGGCCCCCTACCGGCACTTCCCCGAGCGGGAGAGCCTCGTCGCCGCCGTGGCCACCGAGGTCGCCCACCAGCTGGCCGATGAGGTCGAACAGGCGGCGGGCGAGCACACCGATCCCGTCGAGGGACTCGCCGCCGCCGCGGGCACCTACACCGGATACCTGATCCGGCAGCGGGTCGGGATGGACCTGATCAACGCCGAGGTCCTGCAGGGCCCCCGCTACGCCGAGCTGCACGACCAGACCCGCCGCCTCACCGACCAGGTCCTCCTGCGCACCATGGCGGTGGCCGCCCCGGCCGACGCCCTGGAGCTGATGGAGCAGTTGTTCACCCAGGCCCACGGCTACGGCACCTTCTGGCTCAACGGCGTCTTCACCAAGCACGGCTACACCACGGAATTGGTGGTCCGGAAATCCGCCCGAGCCGCCCGGGTCGCCGTCGAGGGCTACCGCCACACCTCATCCTGACCTCCCGAACCTCACCAATCACCTCGCAACCCCGATCTCCGCCGTGTTCAGGCACCGGAGAACTGCGGCAATCGGGGGTGCGAGGGCGAGCCGAGCACCCGACCCGTGGTTGCGATTGACTGATTCCTCAGTTGAATGTTGCGATTTGCGCATGGTGTCGGTACGGTCCGGTGCGTGTTGGACGGCGGGTGGGTCGAGCGGGTCGGCTCAGCTCCACGAAGCGGGCCGGCACGTGATCGCCGCGCGCGTCGCTCAGGCGCGCGGAACATCAGCCCCACGATCCAGCCACTTGCCCGGCCGCTCCGCGGAGCCGTTGCGCCGCCGGGTGCACACGAGTCCATCCGACGCGAGATGGTCCGCACCGCAACGAGCTCGGAGGAACACCGATGAACGAAGAGGTCATCATCACGGCGGCGCTCACCGGCGCCGGCGACACCGCCGGCAAGAGCCCGCACGTGCCGGTCAGCCCGGAGCAGATCGCGCGGGCGGCCGTGGAGGCGGCGAACGCGGGCGCGGCCGTGGTCCACGTGCACGTGCGCGACATCGAGACCGGCCAGGGCACGCGAGATGTGTCGGTCTACCGGGAGACGGTGCGGCGGATCCGCGAGTCCGGTGTGGACGTGGTGCTCAACCTGACCGCGGGCATGGGCGGTGACCTGTTCATCGACCAGGACGACCCGCTCAAGCCGGTCGACGGAACCGACCTGGTCAACGGCCTGGAGCGGCTGCCGCACGTCGAGGAGCTGCTGCCGGACATCTGCACGCTGGACTGCGGCTCGCTGAACTTCGGCGACGGCAGCCAGCTCTACATCTCCACCCCGGACATGCTGCGCGCGGGCGCCAAGCGCATCCAGGAGCTGGGCGTGAAGCCCGAGCTGGAGATCTTCGACACCGGCCAGCTGTGGTTCGCCAAGAAGATGATCGAAGAAGGCCTCATCGACGCCCCACCGCTGTTCCAGCTGTGCATGGGGATCCCCTACGGCGCTCCGGTCGATCCCGGCGTTCTCCAGGCGATGGTGAACATGCTGCCGGAGGGCGCGAACTGGGCGAGCTTCGCCATCGGCCGCAACCAGCTCCCGTGGGTCGCGCAGTCGGCGCTGCTCGGCGGGCAGGTCCGCGTCGGCCTGGAGGACAACCTCTACCTGAGTCGCGGCGTGAAGGCCACCAACGCGCAGCTGGTCGAGCGCGCCGTGACCATCGTCGAGGGCATGGGCGCCAAGATCGCCACTCCGGACCAGGCCCGCGCCAAGCTCGGCCTCGAGCCCCGCCCCTGAAGGGAATCCACTGTGGACAACGAAAGCGCATCGCGGGTCCGGCACGTCGCCTGCATCGGCGCGGGCGTGATCGGCGGCGGCTGGGCAGCGCACTTCCTCGCCCGCGGTTACCGGGTCACCGCGTGGGACCCGGCGCCCGATGCGGCCGAGAAGCTCCGGCGACTCGTCGACGCCGCTTGGCCGGCGCTGACCGAGCTCGGGTTGGCGAAGCACGCCTCCCGGGACAACCTCACCGTCGCCGACACCCTCGGAGAAGCCGTCGCCGAAGCGGAGTTCGTGCAGGAGAGCGCGCCGGAGGACCTCGCGCTCAAGCAGGACCTGCTCGCCAAGATCGACGCCGCGACGCCGGCGGGCGTGGTGATCTCCTCGTCGACCTCGGGTTACCCGATGACCGACATGCAGACCCGGTGCGCGAACCCGGGCCGCCTCGTGGTCGGGCACCCGTTCAACCCGCCCTACCTGATCCCGCTGGTGGAGGTCGTCGGCGGCGAGTCCTCCGAGCAGTGGGCGGTGGACTTCGCGGCCGAGTTCTTCGAGGTCGCGGGCAAGCACGTGATCAAGATGGACAGCGAGGTCCCCGGTTTCATCGCCAACCGCCTGCAGGAGGCGATCTGGCGCGAGGCGCTGCACATGGTCGACAACGGTGAGGCGACCGTGGAGCAGATCGACGCCTCCATCACCGAAGGGCCCGGTTTGCGCTGGCCGCTGCTGGGGCCGTGCTTGACCTTCCACCTCGCGGGCGGCGAGGGCGGCATGGCGCACATGCTCGACCACTTCGGGCCTTCGCTGAAATCGCCGTGGACCCGGCTGGAGGCGCCGGAACTCACCTCCGAGCTGCGCGACCGGATGGTCGACGGGTGCGAGGAAGCGGCCGGCGGCCGCAGCATCCCGGAGCTGGTGGCCGACCGGGACAAGGCCGTCATCGCGGTGATGCGCGCGGTCAACGAGGTGCGGGAGGCGCGATGATGATGCGGCAGCAGGTCCGCCCGGAGTGGGTCGACTACAACGGTCACCTCAGCGAGGCGTACTACGTGCTGGTCTTCGGCTTCGCCACCGACGCCCTGATGGACCAGATCGGCATGGACTCCTGCTACCTGGAGCGGACCGGGTGTTCGCTCTACACGGTCGAGGCGCACGTCCGCTACCTCCGCGAGGTGCCTCCGGACTCGGAGATGCTCATCACCACCAGGGTCGTCGAGGTGGGCGCCAAGAAGCTGCGCCTCTGCCACGAGATGGTGGTGGACGACGTCCTGCGGGCCACGACGGAACTCGTCGCCCTGCACGTGGATTCCGGGCAGGGCCGCACTTCCCCGTTCCCGGAGGGCATCACCGAGGCCCTCAACACGCGCCTCGAAGCGGCCCCGGACTACGCGGGTCGCGTCTGAGCCGCCACGGCCTCCTGCAGGTAGCGGCGGAGGGCGTGGTGCTGCGCCGGTGAGAGTTGCGGGACCTCGGAGGTCATCGCCTGGATGGCGAGGGCTTTGACCTCGGGGTCGCGCTCCTCCTCGACGGCCAGGTCCTGCCAGAGGGCGTCGCCGTCGATGCCCGCCGCGAGTTCGGCTTCGCGGACGGCATCGGCCAGTTCGAGCTGGTCCTGGGCGCACTGCTCGACCCTCGGGTCGTCGGGGTCGGCCGTGGCGAGGTAGTCGTAGTGCTCGGTGACCCGGTCGGCCAAGGCGCGCAGGCGCTCGTCGGCGGCGGCGAGGTTGTCGGTGGCGGCTTGCAGCACCGCGCGCTGCGGGCCGAACGCCTTCTCCACGAGCAGCAGCATGTCCCGCTGCTGGCCGCCGGGCACTCCGGCGTGGCGCCGCATTCGGGCGACCTGCTCGCTCTCGTTGCCGACCTCGCCGATCAACGCCGGGGCGCCGCCGGCTGCGCGCACCAGGCGCAGCGCCTCGCGTTGCCGGGCGATCCGCCGCTCCTGCTCGGCCAGGTCGCGCTCGACGCCGTCGAGCAGGTCGGCGAGCTCGGTGGTTCCGTCAGCGACTCCCTCGATCTGCCTCAGGCTCAAGCCGAGGTCGACCAGCTTGCGGATCAGCAGCAGGCGGCCGATCGCCGAGGTCCGGTAGATCCGCCGGCCTGCGGAGTCGCGCTCGGCCTCATCCAGCAGACCGATCTGGTGGTAGTGGCGAATGGTGCGGGGTGAGACGTCGGCGAGCTCGGCGACCTGGCCGATCGTCAGCGGCTTGTGCTCCAGCGGGTTCATGGCGATCAGGCAACCAGTTGACGTCGCGTCAACCGCAAGTCATCGGTGCGCCGGTTCCAGCGCGCGGATCTCGCGAACGCTGTCGGCGAGGGTGCGGTCGCCCAAGGAGGCCAGCACGGCTCGCTCGGCTTCGGCGGTGAGGTTGGCGAAGAACTCGCCGGTGCGCGCGGCGACCATGCACACGTGCTCGCCGTCGGGTGAGCGCGCCCACAGCGGCTTGTCGCCAACCGCGCAGCGGTAGATGTCGGCGAGCGTGATCTCCTCGGCCGGCCTGCCCAGCCTGGCGCCGCCACCGCGACCCTTGGTGCAGATCACGAGACCCTCGGCGTGCAGCGGGACGAGCAGTTTGCGCACGAGGCTGGGGTTGGTGCTCAGCTCCTCGGCGAACTGCGTGGAGCTGCGCACCTCGGAGCCCTCTTCGGCCGCGATGGCCAGCCGCATCATCACCTGGAGCGCACGGCAGAACCGGATGTCGAGCATCTATTCCACCTCCGTCCGCGAGTCGCACCGAAGTCTAGCAACGGCCCCATAATTGCGACTGTCACAGTTGCAGTTTCCTGGATCGAATCTGTAAGTTTGTCCTGCACACTTCAGCTCCGGGACTTCACGCCTGGAACGCACCGACAGGAGAGCAACGCTGTGAGCAGTCGCGCTTCGCAGGCACTGGCCCGCCCGTTCACCCTCGGTTCCGCCGAGCTGCCCAACCGCATCGTGATGGCACCGATGACGCGGCAGAAGTCCCCGCGCGGCGTCCCCGGCGAGGACGTCGCCGCGTACTACGCTCGCCGCGCCGCCGCGGGCACCGGCTTGATCATCACCGAGGGCACCTACGTCGACCACGCCTCGGCGGGCTTCAGCGGTGACATCCCCCGCTTCCACGGCGAGGAGCAGTTGGCGGGATGGTCGCGCGTGGTCAGGGCCGTGCACGCCGAGGGCGGCAAGATCATGCCGCAGCTGTGGCACGTGGGCATCCAGCGCCCGGCGGGCGCGGGCCCGTTCCCGGAGGCCCCGGTGGTCGGCCCGTCGGGCGTGGGCCTGGACGGCGAGCCGGGCGCCGGTTCCCCGCTGACGCTGTCGGACATCGACGACCTGATCAACGCCTTCGCGGAGGCCGCGTGGGCCGCCGAGCGCATCGGCTTCGACGGCATCGAGTTGCACGGCGCGCACGGCTACCTCATCGACCAGTTCCTGTGGGAGCGCACCAACAAGCGCACCGACGCCTTCGGCGGCGACCCGGTCGAGCGCACCAGGTTCGCGGTCGACATCGTCAAGGCGATCCGCGAGCGCGTCGCCCCCGACTTCCCCGTCGTCCTGCGCTTCTCGCAGTGGAAGGCCGACAACTACGACGCCAAGCTCGCCGAGAACCCCGACGAGCTCTCCGCGATCCTCACGCCGCTGGCCGACGCCGGTGTCGACGCCTTCCACGCCTCCGGCCGCCGCTACTGGGAGCCGGAGTTCCCGGAATCGGGCTCGGAGCTCAACGTCGCGGGCTGGGCGAAGAAGGTCACCGGCAAGCCCGTCATCACGGTGGGTTCGGTCGGACTGGACGCGATCTTCGACCCCGCCTCGCTGGCGGGCAAGGGCGCCGGCGTGGAGAGCATCGAGCGGCTGCTGGAGCGCTTCGAGCGCGACGAGTTCGACATGGTGGCGATCGGCCGCGCGCTGCTGGCCGACCCGCTGTGGGGCCAGAAGGTCCTGGAGGACCGCCAGCACGAACTCGTCCCGTTCACCAAGGACGCCCTGGTGAACCTGTACTGATCTCGGCGAGATCGAAGAGGGCGCAGCGCGCGGATCCGCGCGCTGCGCCCTCTTCGCTACCC
>NZ_SMKV01000046.1 GCF_004348445.1 Saccharopolyspora aridisoli
GGGGCGGCCTGCGGTGGGGCCGGGATCAGCCCGCGGTCGTAGCCCAGGGCGGTCGCGGTGATCTCCACCGCTGAGGCTGCGGCCATGCAGTGGCCCACGAGGGGTTTGACCGAGTAGAGCTCGGCCTCGGGGGGCAGTAGCTCGTCGGCCACGGTGGCTTCGGCGCGGTCGCACTGCTGGGTCCCCGGCCCGTGGGCGTTGAGGTAGCGCACCTGCGATAGCTCTGCCCCGGCGTTGGACAGCGCTTCGGAGAAGCACCGCCTCAGCTCGGCCGAACCCGGATCCACCGAGGTGACGTGGTGGGCGTCGTGCGACATCGCGCCGCCGAGCACCCGCAGGTACGGGTTCGGCGACCGGTTCGACAGAACCATGCCGATCGACGCCTCGCCCATGATGAAGCCCCGGCTGCCCTCCTGGAACGGTCTGCACGCCTGCAGCGGCTCGGTGTCGGTGACCGCCACCCCGAGCCGGTTGAAGTGCAGCACGGTCTCGGGCGCGGAGGACAGGTCGGTGGCCAGGAGGATCACGTCGTCCACCACGCCGGCCTCCAGCCAGGCCTTCGCGGTGATCAAGCCCGCATTGCCGGAGGCGCACGTTGTCGAGATGTTCATCGCCGGGCCGTGGAAGCCGAACTCCTGCATGAACGTCGACACCGGGGTCGAGGGCATCAGCGCCAGGTAGTCGCGGACCGACACGTCCGCGTCCCGCGTGCCGTAGAAGTCCCGCCACAGCTCCACGTCGCCGAGCACGGCCGCGTGCAGCAGCCCCACCCGCCGTCCGGGCTCCCAGCCCCGGCGTTCGGCGTCGAGGATCGCCTCGCGGCCGGCGGCTCGCATTGCCCTGGCGAAGCGACTCGGCCCGTCCAGCTCGTCACCGCCGTCCGGAACGGTCGCCACCCACGCCGCTTGGTCCCGGTCGGGACCGTGCCCCTCGGCCAGGTGAGCGGCCACCTGACCAGTGGCCAAGCCGTTCCACAGGGATTCGCGCCCCCAGCCGTAACCGGTCACCGCTCCGATGCCGTTGATTCCGCAGTGCTGGTCGATCATTGCTCGTCTCTCCCGGATCGCGATCACCGCTGCACCCTGCGGGTGGCGGACAATGCCCGGGGTCGCCGCAGCTCGCTGAGCTCGATCGACATAGCCGTGGTGTTGCTGGGATCGAAGCGCTGTGGTTCCTGCGGGAGAACCCCGGTCTCTCACGCCAGAGTGAAGATTAGGAACACGATTGGCTCCCTGCTGTGTTTGCACTCTCCCCGATGTCACGCTTTTGAATGAAGATCAATCGGAGCATCGGCTCTGCTCCGCTACATTACGTGTCCATTGCTGGCTTCACGTTCAAGATCGGTCATTCCCGCGCTCGGTCCCGGTGGTCGTCGCTACCTCCGCGAACGGTTGATGACCAGCGCTGATGGGGACCCCGGGGTGGTGAAGAGGGGCGGCGTCGGCACAACACTTAGGAGTGCTCGCGCCGGTTCGTGGGGTCCTAGGGCCACCACGGGCCGAATGGCCCTGGTGGCGAGCGCAGGCGCGAAGCTTCCTTGGATGGCTCATGGAGATTGACCCGAACGGCGGGCTCCCAGGCGGTTCTGGTTTCCACCGCGAGCTCCTCGAAGTGGCGTTGTCCGCGCAGGGCGCGGTCAGCTGGACGTTCGACTTCGCTGAGGATCAGCTCACCTGGACAGCCGGGATGGAGACGCTCCTCGGCATGCCCGGCGCCGGTGAGGAGGAGATACGGGCTCGCTTGGTGGAACTCCTCACGCCGTGGACGGTGGCCGCGCGGACGACCGTGAGGGGCCAGGGCCTCGACCTGGAGCAGCCCGTGGTCACCGCGGAGGGGCAGACGCGGGTGCTCCACTTCCACGCCCGCCCTGTCGGTGACCCACACCCCATCGCCCTGGTCGGGCTGGTCCGCGAGGTGACCGCCCTGCATCAGGACCGGCAGGCGTTGACCGATCTCGCCGGGCGGTACCGGCTGCTCGTCGAGCTCAGTCCCGATGCGATCTGCGTGCATCAGGACGAGGTCATCCAGTACGCCAACCCCGCCATGAGCACCATCCTCGGTGCCGAGTCCAGCGCGCAGCTCCTCGGGCGCCCGCTGACCGACTTCGTCGCTCCGGACTCGATCCCCCCGATGCGCGACCGGATCAAGTCGCTGGCGACCCCGGGCACCGCCACACCGCGGGCGCGGGCCGAGCTGCAGCGCCTCGACGGCACCGCCGTTCCGGTGGAGTTGGTGGCGGTGCGCATCACCTGGGAGGGACATCCGGCGGTGCAGGTCATCGGGCGCGACGTCACGAGGGAACAAGCGGCCGAGGCCACCCTGCGCTACCAAGCAGCTCTGGTGGATCACGTCAACAACGCGATCATCGCCCTCGACCGCAAGGGCGTGGTCACCAGCGTGAACCCCGCCGCCGAAACCGTCTACGGGGTGCCCGCCGATCAGGCGCTGGGCCGGCCCGTCACCGAGCTGGTCGGCGCCCCCCTGCAGCCCGAAGCGCTGCTGGCCGCGGGTGGGATCACCGAGGCGCGGCACCGGCGCAGCGACGGTACCGCCCTGGTGATCCGGCTCTCGGTCGCGAAGATGGACTCCGGGTTCGTGCTGGTGTGTGCCGACGAGACCGCGCGCCACCGAGCCGAACAGGACTTCGCCACCGTCGTCGACGCGCTCAACGAGGGCATCCTCGTGGTCGCCCCCACCGGCCTCATCGTCTCGGCCAACCCCGCCGCCGAGCAGATCCTGGGCGCACCCCGCTCGGCCATCGTCGGCTCGGCGCCCGAGACCTGGTCGGTGTTCGACGAGGCCGGGCAGCCGCTTCGGGCCCACCCTACGGTGTCGACACAGCGCAGCGGAGTGTCGCAGACCGCACGGGTGCTCCGGCTCGAACGGCCCGACGGGCGCAGCGTGTGGACGTCAGTCACCACCCGTCTGCTGGGCCCGCAGGACCGGCCGCCCCATGCGGTGGTCACCTCGTTCACCGACGTCACCGAGAAGCGCGCCGCCCGGGAGCGCCTGGAGCACGAGGCCACGCACGACCCGCTGACCGGGCTGGCCAACCGCACGCTGGTGCTGCGCCGCCTCGGGCACTCGCGGCACCCCACGCGCCCGCTGGCTCTGCTGTTTCTCGACCTGGACAACTTCAAGCGCATCAACGATTCCCTCGGCCACGTCGTGGGCGACGAGGTGCTGCGCACCGTCGGGCAACGCCTGGTGCAGGCCACCCGGGACGAGGCGCTGGTGGGTCGCCTCGGCGGGGACGAATTCGTCGTCCTCACCCAACACGAGAACACCCGCGACGCCCTCGGCGAACTCAGCCGACGCCTGCTCGCCGCCCTCACCGAGCCGATCCACGCGCAGGGCAGGCAACTGCACCTCCGCGCCAGCATCGGGATCGTGGTCTCGCACCCAGCCGATACCCGCGCTGGCCAGGACCTCCTGCGCGATGCCGACGTGGCCATGTACAAGGCCAAGGCAGGAGGGGGCAGGCGCTACGCGTTCTTCGACGTCGAGCTCCGCCAGCGCGTGCAGCGGCACATGGTGCTGGAGCAGGACTTGCACCACGCCGTGGCACAAGACCAGCTCTGGGTGGCCTACCAGCCCGTCGTCGACCTGCGCACCGGGCGCACGGTGGCCGTAGAAGGCCTGCTGCGGTGGCGGCACCCGGTGCACGGCACCGTCTCGCCGGGGGAGTTCATCCCGCTGGCCGAGGAAAGCGAGCTGATCAACTCCCTCGGCGCGCACATGCTGCGCACGGCCGTCCGGGAGCTCGCCGCCATGCGCGAGCGCCACCGGCTCGAGCTCCGACTGCACGCGAACCTCTCCCCACGCCAACTCGAAGACCCCGGCCTGCAGGCCACCGTCCAGCAAGCGCTCGCGGATTCCGGCCTGCCGGCCCGCGCTCTGTGCCTCGAGCTCACCGAGAACGCGATCATGTACGACCCCGCGGCAACAACACCCGTGCTCCACGCCCTCCGCGAGCTGGGAGTGTCACTGGCCATCGACGACTTCGGCACCGGGCACTCCTCGCTGGCCCAGCTGCGGCGACTCCCCTTCGACATCCTCAAGATCGACCGGTCCTTCATCACCGACCTCGAGGACTCCGACGAGCTCGACGTCCTCGTCACCAGCATCATCGCCATGGCCCACACGCTCGGGCTCACCGTCGTGACAGAAGGCATCGAAACAGCCCACCAACTCGACCTCCTCCGCGACCTCGGCAGCGGCCAAGCCCAGGGCTACTACCTCGGCAAACCCGCCCCGATCGAAGAACTCCTCCCCTTCTCCCGTTTGCCACCGCGGGATGAGCCGCCCCCCGCCGAATCGGGACCCCAGTAGCAGCGGCCGGGGTACAGGATCCGTAGCGGGTGCTGGGCCGAGTCGGCACTGGCTCGCCTGTTGTCGCAGGTCACACAGAACGTGTCGGCGGCACCGGTCGCCGCGACCGCATTCGCCCAGGTCGAGCCGTACCCGGTGTTGCACGACGAAGAACTCGCTCAACCCAGCGACCAACCAGGGATCCGTTCGAGGGCTACGCCGGCACCAGTGCCTCCGCATTCCGCGCGGAAGTCGAGGCCGAACGAGCCCCTCGCCCGCGGCGAACACCTGCCGGCCACCACTACGGCCCACGACCACGACACCCTCGCCGACCCGGCAGCCGCCGAAGCCGCAGCCAGGTTGAACCAGTTCACCGAGCACACCCGGTTCCAAGGGCGAGTGATCACCGATCCGCGTCGGATCAAGCGCCTCATGCAACGGCACGACCCACAGATTCACCCCGGCGCTTGCCGGATTGGTCCCGTTGGCAGGGCCCGAGCGACCAGGGGCTCCGTCCGTGTTACCCAGCAAGAGGTCACCCGAGCGCTCGGCGACCTCGGGCCACGGCACGGGGGTAGCGACTTGCCCCGGATCTTCGATGACGCTCCAGAACAGTTCGCGGCTCTTCTCGGCAGCGCGAACAGGCAGTGAGCGGCCGCGATCCCCTCCATGCCTCCACGTGGACAAGCGAAGCGGAGTGGTTGTTGTGGCAACCAGTACGCTGCGGACAACGCACCCGCTGTAGCGGCTTCGGGTTCACAAGCACATCGCGGTCAAGGCGGATCGTTCTGGTACGTGCCGGTGCAGGCATGGAACGCGGACGGCGAGGCCCTCGTGCCGTCCTACCTGGAGGCGGGCAGCTCACGCACGCCATTGATGCGCCAGGATTTGCGCGGTTGTACAGGCTGCGGCGGCAGTGCCCGCCCGACGAGGGGCAGTGCGGTCCCCGCCGCCACGAAACCCGCTTGGTGTCCAGCAATTCAGGGTTGCCCGCCAGGAGGCCCAGACGTGCGCGAAGCCGGTAGTGGGGACCTGCGGTTCACGGGTCTGGCGTGCCCGGGTGTCGAAAAACGAATCCTCGTTGGAAAACAGGACGGTGGCACGCGGGCATAGGATTGATTCCGGCAGTGAGAAGGGGCCGAGTTCAACCACCTCACCTGGGACGATCTCAACCACCTGCCCGGGATGAGCTGCTGGACCGCCTCGAAGCCGAGCTGGAGTACTGGACGCGCCAGGAAAAGGCGCGGGTTCACCGACGCCAATCGGGCCAGGCGTGAGGAGTTGAGCCGGATCCTTCGCGGTGTGCGACCCAGCCGCGCGGGAGAACCGCTGCACCGGCGTCGAAGTTCGACCAACGCAGTGGCAGAGCTCACCGTCTTTAAAACGGTTCGCACCATGAATGGGGCCATGAAGACGCGACATGAGGAGAAAGAATCTCCAAAACACCAGGTCACAGATGGTGGGCGCAGTTGGGTTCGAACCAACGACCCCCTGCTTGTAAGGGACATCGACGCCGTTGACGCTGCACTCTACCTGCAACTTTGCCCGCACAGACTCCCTCTTTACCCCGCGCAGATCACTCTGATTCACACCGTTTCATGCCACGAGTAATGCCACGATGGATCGCATAATTGTTGGCCAGCACCAACCGGAGCTCGCTGGCCTGAACCGGCACCGGCCTAGATGACAGCGCGCGATGCGGCAGCCAGAGCAAACCTCGCAAGGTCACTCCAGGACTCACGCGGGCCTCTGAGATGATCTGCGGTCATGGCAGCTAGTGAGCGCAGGCGTCACCGATTGCGCACTGGGCTGCTTACCTTGCTAACCGGATTCAGCGCCCTTCTCGTAGCCCTGTTGGCAGCGGCCACCAATCTGGCCACCAACGCCGTTCCTCAGCAGTTCACACCATGGACCGAGGACCCCTCGTGGACCTGGGGTACAACCACCGTCCTTGCCACTCTGGTCATCCTTGTTGGTGTCGCCCTCCAACGGCTGTCCTCACCCGAACCTGCCCGGCCTGCTGCCGCGCGCACCGCTGAACTCGACAGCGTTAACCCCGCCCATAACCTGTCGCCACGCGATCCGGCTTTCATCGGCCGCGACGCCGTGTTCGAACGCATCGAGGCTGAGCTCCGGGACGGACCCGTCGCAGTGGTAGCGATGCACGGCCTGGGCGGCATGGGTAAGTCGGCCATCGCCCTAGAACTCGCCTATCGAGGACATGAGTCCGGGCGATATTCCATCGCCTGGTGGATCCATGCGGAGACCGAATCCACCCTTGTCGAAGACATCTCGGAGCTCGCTCCCATCTTGGGCCTGAGCGTGTCGGACGACCAAGACCAAACCGTGAAGGAGGTGCGCGCGGCACTCCGGAACCGAAACGACTGGCTGATCGTGTTCGACAACGTTGCCGATCCTGACGCTGTCCGCCCATGGCTCCCTGGTGGCTCAGGTGCCACGCTGATCACCAGCCGGTTCCGCGGCTGGAGCAAGCTCGCCGTACAGGTCGACCTCGACCGATTCACGCGCGAAGAGTCCTTGGCCTATTTGGCCGGTACGGTCGAGCGCTACGACCCGGCCGCTGCTAACGAGCTGGCACAGGTGTTGGGCGACTTGCCGCTGGCCCTCGTCCAGGCCGCAGGCTACCTCGACCGGCGCGACCTGCCGATCGAGAGGTATCTGGAACTGTACCGGGACCGAGACGCTGCTGGCCGCCTGCTTGCCGAGGCAGTTGATGGATACCCGGACAGCGTCGCCACGACCTGGCTGCTGCACTACGACCAGCTCGCCGAGGATGAACCTGCGGCCCTGCAACTACTCAGGCTATGTGCCTTCCTCGACCCGGAGGACATTGACCTGGACCTGCTGCTGTCCGTGCCCGAACTTCTCCCGCCCGAGCTGGTAGCCACCGCTTCGCCCATTGACTACGAACGCGTGGTAGGTGAGTTGGCCCGAGCCAACCTTGTGACCAGGATGGACAAGAATCGGATCAGATTGCACCGGTTGGTGTCGCAGGTGACGCGGCTGCAGCTGGAGGCCAGTGCCGGCGAGTGGGCGCTGTTGGCTGCAACACTCGTGAACCGACTGTTCCCCATCCACTCGCACGAGCCGAGCCAATGGCCGCGCTGCGCGCTGCTCGCAGCGCACGCCAGCAGCGTGATCGAGCACAACGAAAGCCTTGCGGTATCCGATGCACAGGCACGTGCACTGTACGACCGGCTCGGGGTGTACCTGCAGACCCAAGTCGACGGCGATGTGGACGTCTCTTCGCTCGGCCCCGCGGACTGGCGTATCTCACCAGTCCGCTCCCGCTACTCGCACCAAATACAGCGCATCGCTCCTAAGATGCTCGCCGGTCGCGACCGCGAACTCGCGGACCTGGCTGCCTTCACGACAAGCGAAGACGAACCCAGTTACCTGTGGCTGCGGGCCGGAGCGGGGTCAGGCAAGACTGCGCTGTTGGCCTGGTTCGCACTACACCCGCCAGCAGGGGTGCGGGTTGTGTCCTTTTTTGTCTCGGCAAGATGGGCCGGGCAGTCCGACCGCTCAGCGTTTGTCGAAAACGTGATTGAGCAATTAGTGGAGATACTGGGCCAGCCGATGCCTGCCCCCCTTTCCGAGGCGACTCACGAGGCACATCTGCACGCCCTCCTGGAGGAAGCGGCGCAAGCCTGCCGCAGTCGGGGTGAGCGTTTGGTCCTGCTCGTCGATGGTCTGGACGAGGACCGGGGAGGGCACACGGGATCCGACGCCCACAGCATCGCCGCACTACTGCCAACTCACCCGCCACGCGGGTTGCGGATCATCGTCGCGGACCGACCGAACTCAGCATTCCCCGCGGACGTACCGGCTCATCACTCTCTACGTGTCCCGGGCATCGTTCGCCCACTTACGCTTAACCCGGATGGTGGTACGAAATATCTACTAGCCGAAATGAAGCAAGAATTAAGGAGTTTGCTGGGCGCGGTTGGCAACCAAGAGGTACTTGGTCTGATCACCGCCGCCGGCGGTGGCTTGACAGTGACCGACCTCGCCGAAATTACGGACACACCTGCCGAGGCTCTTCAGGACCTCATAAACGGGTGCAGCTTCACTAAGCGGAGCGAGGGAGATAGGCCCCCCGTCTACCAACTAGCTCACGAGCAAATGCACGAGACCGTCTTACAGATACTTGGACCTAGGCGCATAGCTAAGTACCGCGATGCCCTGCACAGTTGGGCGGATAGTTACCGAGTGCGCAAGTGGCCCGAAGACACACCTGACTACTTGCTGTCCACATACCCGCGCATGCTCCACCAGTACGCCGATGTAGCGCGCCTAGTTGACTACGTGACCGACGTGGCACGCCATGATCGAATGCGGCAGCGGTTCGGGGGCGACGCAGCGGCCATCTCAGAGGTAGACAGAGCCTTGAAGGCCGTTGCCAAGTGCGATAACGCTGATCTGTTCAAGCGACTCGTTGCTCGAAGGAAGGCCTTGCAGTAGCGGACACCCCTGCGAAGGCGTTCCGGGCCAGTCTCTCACCTAAAGGCAGCGCGAATTCTGCCCGCGAACGCTACGATCTTGAACTGGGATCAAGCCGAAGCCGTGACATGAAAGCTTTGAACCGAAACTAGTCCTCTGAATCCACCAAGTGGACGGTCTGGCCGTTTCGCAGCGGAGCGTCCGCTGGCCCCTTGACATGCGGGTTGATCCAGACTGGGCGGTGTTCTTCGCGCGAGGCGTACCACTGATTGCGCCAGTGACCACGCACAGTCCATCGGACCTGATAGTTACGCCCCGCGCCTTCGGAGACGGGGGTATCCGCACGATCTCGGATCCGGACGACACGCACCGCGTTGGGGTTGTAGCCCTCACGAGCCGCTCTACGGCGAATGTTGCGCGGCAGAGGGTGCTCATCGACAGAGGTCACCCCTGGCTGCGTGATCAGGAGCCAGGTTGCCCGCACAACCTGTGACCAGGCAATCGTCGTCGCTTTCACCTGCTGCCAGTCGGCCCTTGACCCTTCGAACTCATGCTTGTGGACGACGGTGCCCTTGTCCGTGTGTTCAAAAATCTGGACTCCGACTGCTCCAAACCGCGTGATGACCTCGTTGTCCCAGTTCAATTCGGCTCGGCGCCGGCGAATAAATGCTTCGGCTTCTTCCTGGTCCATGCCGCGGTGCTTCATGACCAGTGGAACTTCAACTGACAGGTCCGTGGCCGACCAGAAGGTAATCCAAACACCCGGGTCACCGGGTACGACACCGGCGAGCGGCCCCCACGAAGCAGCAACGATCGTCACAACGTCATTCGCTGCGGCGGGAAACCTCGGATCTGGTTCCGGCAGGTAAGCACCGATTGGTTCGGCAAACACCATGAAGCCATACTCGCTGGGCACATCCTCGGGGTGGAGGTTGTGCACAGGCAGAGTTTCTACCGATGCAAGCGCCAGACGAGTCATATCCGCGCTGATGTAGAACAGCTCGGCCGCAAAGAGCCGATCACGTTCCTGCTTCAGAAGGTCGGCTGCGTCCTTGTTGAAGTCGCCCGTAAGCGACCTCATCGTACCCCGCTGACCAGCAAGATTGCGGACAAGAACCTGGTGCTGAAACGGGTTTCGCATCGAGTCAGCTAGCGATTCGCGCAGGCCAGGTAGCTTATTCGGCTGAGGCGGGCTCCAGGTCGTGGGCACGGCTGCCGGCGGTTCGCTCGACGAGGTCGTCACGCCATCGACTGTACGAGACCCAAGGACCCGTCGGGCGCTTTCTCCAGTCAGTTCAGCCAAAACGAGGCAGGCCAACGATCGACGCTGCTCGATGTGAAGCTGACCCGCACGCGATACTCCGAGCCGCCAATCTTCAGCGCGCTGTCGGTGCTTCTGGGTAGCGTACGTGCCATGCCGAACGAGCCCATGTCCATCCGAGCAGGAGATCCTTGGAAAGAACAGGATTACCAGCGTTTCGTTGAAGAACTACGAAACGGTCGCCCCATGGAGGACATTGCGGAAGTGCTGCAACGAACCGTCAAGTCGGTCAGGGGGCGTCTCCTGCGGCTGGTTCCTCTGGAGCTTCAAGCCACCTTGAAGCCGTCTGAACGCGAGCTCTGGGTTCGTGAGGCCCTCAATGCAGACGAAACCTATGACTGGCTCGCCACCCTGCGGGAAAACTACAGCGCGCGCCGGGAGCACTTCTGGAGCACCGCAGACACAACATTGCTGCGCGAGAAATGGGAGGCCAGGGAGCCTCTCCCAAATATCGCGGAGGAGTTTGGCATCTCCGAGGTCATGGCGGCACAGCACCTGTGCCGCCATGGACTTGCACAATCGATGCAGGAGGTTGTTGACCGCCTCGGCGTAACACCAGGTGGAACGATCGACATTCGAACTCGTATGGCGCTGGACCGGGCCGCGGCGTCAGTCTGGGTTCTGATCACAGACGGTGTCGGCACACGCGTTCCTGGGTTGAATAGACAGCGTCAACATGTCTCGACGCACGTCTCACTTGAAGACGCCGAGGACCGCCTGGACGACCTGCTGCGTGAGGCAGAGGCGCACGGCTATGGCCCAGTGAAGTGGTCGATTGTGTGCCGGTCCCTCGGGGACGACACGACCGGGCAGGAGCGGCACGGGATCGCCGAAGACGTCGATGACGTTGCTTCCTGAAAGCTGTGGCCACCGATCGCAGATGACGGCCAGACTCTTCCATCCGTCGTCTGACCCCGGTTTCATGACCCAGTGGCTTCCACCCGCGGCTTCCGCCGGTACTTCATCGGTCAGGCACTATCGACCTTCGGCGACAGCCTCATCCCGCTGACCATCGCATTCGCCTCTTTGCAGGTGGGCGGGGCCGGCGCCCTCGGACTTGTACTGGCAGCCAATCGCATTCCGATCGCGCTGTTGGTGCTGTTCGGCGGGATATTGGGTGATCGGTGGGACCGCCGATGGGTGATGGTCGGCGCCGACATTTTGAGATGCGTTTCGCAATCGGCTACGGGCCTGCTCCTGGTCTTTGGCACAGCCGAAACTTGGCATCTAATCCTCCTCCAGGCATTGGCCGGCGTGGGTACTGCAGCGTTCGTGCCGGCTGCGAACGGACTGGTCCCGGCGTTGGTGCCAGCTGAGCGACTGCAGAGAGCGAACGCGCTCCTAGGACTGGCAGCGAACACCAACAAGGTGCTGTCCATTAGCGTCGCTGGCGTCCTGGTGGCGACGGTCGGACCGGGTGTCGCGCTACTCCTCGATGCCGGGACATTCGCGGCATCCGCAGCTTCGCTTCTGGCGCTGAAGCTGCCTAAACAGGCGCGCGAAGCTCACCGCCCCAGTCTCTGGCACGACGTGCGGGCCGGAGCGCAACTGGTCATCAGGACGCCCTGGTTGCGGACATTGGTCGTCTACTCGGCGCTTCTGCAGGCTCTCGTTATCGGGCCGCACATGGTGGCTGGTCCTCTGCTTGCCAACGAGAGACTCGGAGGCGCCGGCGCGTGGGCCGCGATCGGTGTCGTTCAAGCAATCGGATCAATCGCCGGCGGAATGGTCGCCTACCGCTGGCAGCCCAGAAGACCGCTGCGCGCAGCGTTTGGCCTAAGTCTGCTGATGCTTCCATACCTCCTGCTCTTCGCTTGTGGAGCGCCGTTGTGGCTGGTCATCGCGAGTGCGATCGCAGTAGGAGCGCAGGGAGCATTCTTCATGGCAGTGCAGTCAACTCTGCTCCAAAGTCAAATACCGAGCGAATCACGTTCGCGGGTGTCCGCCTGGTCTCAACTGGGCAACCTCGTTCTCCTACCCGCTTCACTCGCTGTAGCCGGGCCGGTAGCAACTGAGATTGGCGGCGCCGCCGTGTTGCTCACCGGTGGAGGCTGGCTGCTGGCGTCAACTGCAGTAGCGCTGTGCAGTGCATCAATACGAAACATGAGATCGACAGCTACTAAACCCATCACAGCGCCCCCTCACACCGGGTCAAGATCGTCCGGATGACGCCTTCTGGCATGCTTGAGGACAGGGAACCTTCGGTGTGGTGTAGTTATGCGCAGCGGATCGTAACCGTTCTCCCCCTTCCAGCCACTTTCAGAGCTACGGAAGGGATTAGATGTCTTTGTTTTTCCTGCTTGGATGGGGTTTGGCTGCTTCGTCACTGATCGTGACGCCGGCCGTGCAGGCGCTGACAAGTTCAAGCAAGCGCCGCCGCGATGAATCCCTTCGGAACCTCCGCTTTAACGCTGCATGCGTCGTGAGGTTCATCGGCGTGGCCGGCGTCGTTGCTGGAGCTCTCGAACTGCTCCCGCTTCGGTAAAAGACAGAGAAGGGCCGCGCCCGTTCTGGGCGCGGCCCATCTGGCCCGGTAGAACCCGCTTAGCGGCCAGTGCCAACCTGCTGCGGTGTCCAAGGTAGCGGCAAGGCATCGTCTTCGTTCCGTGGAACCACGTGTAGATGCAGGTGGTACTGGGTTTGCGTGGCCGCTGCTCCCTTGTTGGTGATGATGTTCGCGGCTGGTAGCTCGGCTGCGAGTTCAGCGGCGGCGGCCATCGTGTAGCCGGAGACGTCCGGCGCTTCGCCGACGTCCGCGACGTGGCGGTGCGGGATCACGAGCAGGTGGCCAGCGGTGACCGGGTTCAGCGGTCGAATGGCGATGACGTCCGGCCAGCTCCGAACGAAGGTCGCGCGCGCCTGGCCTGCGACAATCGAGCAGAAGATGCATCTCATGCGTGGGTCTCTGTTCTGTAGAGCGTTTTCCAAGACTCGGTGGGGTCGATCTGTTCCGTCGTGGCCGCCCGCCAGAACAGGCGGGCGGCCCAGCGCAGCCAGTGGCGAATCACGTGTGACGGATCGGTAGGTCGCGCAGGCTGATCCCGGTCCAGCCCTGCCGCTTGAGGTGGTCAACGGAATACCGGGCAGCGCGACGCTTGATCGTGCCGTTGCGGTAGGTCGCGAGGGCCGCGTGGAACCCGTCAGCGATGTAGCTCATGCCAAGGCCCCAGATGTCCGGGTGGTTGCTGTCGAGCTGCTCAAGCGTGTAGTTGCGCTTGATGTTCGGGACAACAGCAACGCCGATGGAATCGAGTGCACGGATTCCGTTGAGCATCTCGTTGTAGGCGTCAGCTCCGAGGACGTAATCAGTCTCGACGATCTCGAACCCTGCCCGCTTGGCTCGGAGGTACTTCTCGACGTGCTGGTCGAAGGTGATCGACCCCTTCTTCCGCCCCCACTGGCGAATGCGTTCACCGTCGTTGAAGCACTCAACAGTGCCGATGAAGCCGAGGCAGCCGGCCTCCCGAAGTTGTTCCATGGCCGCGGTTGAGTCGATCGCGTAGGTGAAGGGGAAGAAGCCCGCGTTGTCGAAACCGTGCCGTCGGTACTCGTCGATGAGCTGCAGCATCATCGTGAGCTCACGTTCTTCGTCTGGCTGGCATCCGGTGGTGATGTTCACCGAGACGAGCTCGGAGCGGTCCCAGCCACGGCGGTCGAAGTCTTCTGCCAGTGCCTGCACGTGGCGACCGACGTAGTCCTTGGGCGGCGGGGTGAAACTCTTCACCGCTCCCCTGCTGCACCCGAGGCAGCCGCCGGCGCAGGTCGAGTAGGGCGAGATGATTGCCGCGGTCGGCAGCGGCACGAAGTCCGGCGAAACCCTGCTGTAGTAGTGATTGCTCGCGCCGAGGATCTGGGCGTGAACTCCGACCTCTGCCAGGACCTCACCGGTGGCTCGCAGGGTCAACCGAGCGCTCCGTCCGTCTCGGGTGAAGACGATTGGCGAGGCACTGCGGTAGTCCGGAATGCAGATCGTCTGGTAGTTCGACTTGCTGGTTTCGGGGTCGGTGTAGATCAGCGTGTAGGTACGGCTGCCAAGCGACTCCCTCGCGTCACAACCAACGAAGCCGACCAGCAGAGAGAGCAGCTGTGTACGGGACAAGCCAGTGTCCGGGTCCACTTCATCGCTGTCGTCTACAGGGGTGAATGCCTCGATGTAGTCACGAGCTTCAGACACGAACGCTGACAGCCGATCCGCGACTTCCCGCCGCTCGTCGACCGACAGGCCGCCTTCATCCGCCTGCCTTTGGGTGGGCTCAACAGGCAACAGCTGCTTGTTCAACGACAATGGAATCTCCACTTCCTTCGGGTGGTGGAACCCGGCCGAGGCGGTGATCTGCGGAAGGTGAAGCGCCTCGGCCGGGCCTGCAGCGGTCCGAACGGACCCGACGCATCGCCTGACGAGAGCCAGGCGACGCATCGTCGACCGGTCGGCGGTGTGCCCTACGCCGTTGCCTTTTGCCGTCGAGGTCGGCCCGAAGCTGTTCCTCGCTTGTCGCTGTACATGTCGGCGTCAGCTCGGCCGAGCAGCTCCTCGATCGCGGCCGGTCCAGCACTCACAGCGGACCCGATACTGGCGGTGACCGTGATCGTGTAGCCATCGATGGTCATCGGCCTAGCCACCGCCGCGTGCAGCTGTTGCCTCAACTGGCAGAGCTCCCCCGTGCTCCGCGGCTTGCCACACCAGAAGGCGAACTCGTCACCGGAGAGCCGCACCGCCAACTGACGCGGCCCTTGCAACCGCCGTAGCCGTCGAGCGACCGTGGCCAGCACCTGGTCGCCGTAGCGGTGCCCGAAGGTGTCGTTGATCGCCTTGAACTCGTTGAGGTCGAGCATGAACAGCGCGGCGGAGTCACCGGTGTTCTTTCGAGCCGCTTGTTCGAGCGCCAGGCGGTTGGCGAGCCCGGTCAGCGCGTCGGTGCGGAGCCGGCGCCGAAGCGCCGCCACGCGGAGGTGGGTGTAGGCCCAGCCTGCCGCTGTGAGGGCGAAACCGATCTGGGCGTGCGTTCCATTGAGGCGGATCTTCATCGCGCCCCCTCGATTCGGTTCTGCATGGTGGTGTCTCCTCGGTTGTGGGTGGATCACCTGGGGACGCCGGGTGCTTGGCGGCTTCGAGGCGAACCAGGTGCTGGACGGTGCGAGGCTCGGCGGAGGCGGGCGCGCAAGAACCGCAGGAGAACCGCCGTGCGGCGCTAAGGTGCGGGCATGGTGATCGATGCGAACGCGGTGACGAACCTGCCGGGGCTTGAAGACCGGAAGATGGACAACTTGATCGCCCTGCGTGCTGCCTGCCAGGTGACCGGTCCGCCGGCGACGTCGCAGGATGTCCGTCCCTACGTCGACGAGTTCACACGCTGGCTCGACGGCTCGGTAAGTGCAGCGGACCGCCTGGTTCGCCGCTACGTCCTGCTCGCCGTCACCGACGGGCGTTCCGCACTCGGTAGTTCCGAGCAGGACGCATCGGGCGTCGCGCGCCTCGCCGAGGAGCTGTACCGGAAGGTCTCCTAGCACGAGAGCCTCACTTGCCGTGCTTTGCAAGTGCTCGGCGGACCTGGGAGAGGCTGAGGCCGGTTGCCTGCATGAGTGACAGCGGGTCGGCGTGCGTGCCGGCCTCGATGGCCTCCTCGATCAGCTGCTCACTCGCGTCGTCGGAGGAACTCTCTGCTTCCCGCGGCGACACCTGTTCGTCGACGAACAGGTCCTCCGAGTCACCGGTCATCGTTGGGACCGCCTCGGAAGCGCAATCCGTGTCGAGCCGGGTGGCCGTGATGGACTGCCGCTCAGGGTTCTCGATGAGGAGCGAACGGGCGCGCATCATGCGTTCGGTCAGCATGTAGCCGAGTCCGCGAGTGGGTTTGCCGTCCGGGAAGACTGCCGGGAGCTCGTGCAGACCTTCGGGCATCGGTGCGCCCGAACTGATCATGTTGCCGCTGGTGCGTTCGGTGACTCGAAGTCCGACCACCGTGCCGCCCTTGAGCTGGTCACGCAGCACCGTTGAGCCGCCGAGCTGCTTGGCCGACGGCACCTGAGTCGCGAGCACGAGCGCGATGCCGTACTTCCGGCCTTCCTGCGCGAGCTTCTCGCACATGCGCCGCACGTCGCCGTTGTCGGTACCCGTGTCCTCGTCGTTCATCAGCAGCTTGTGCGCTTCGTCCATGACGATGGCGATCAGCGGCATGTCCGGGCTGGGCTCGACGGACCCACCGCCCTGCCGCTTGACGACCTTCCGCCGACGGTCCATCAACCGCAATGCGTACCGCAGCAGCTTCCGAGCATCCTGCGGCGTTTCCGCGAAGAGCTTGACCCGGTCACGCCAGTGCGGCAACGAAGCGCCTTCGCCGCCGTCGACGATGAGCGGATACACGCGGTCCGACGCGGCTGCCTCGGTGAGGATCAGGTCGAGCACCTTGGTCTTGCCGGATCCGTTGACCCCGGATACCAGGCCGTGCGTCGCTCCCCCACCTGGCCACCAGAACCGGTAGTGCAGCATCTCCCCGTCCGCCGTGGTCATCAGCGGGAAAGTGCCGGTGGCGGGATCCAACTGTGGCTTCTCCCAGCGCACCACCGCCTGAAGAGGGTCGCGGGTTAGGACGGTGATCTGCGCCGTGCGAACTGAGGCTCCAGGAATGGCCTCTACGAACACTCGGCCGTCGGGCAAGTCGTAGACCGACAGGATGGTCTGCTGGGCCTTCATGATCGAGTGCCAGTGCTCACCGATGTTCAGCTCGACAACGCCGCGCCAGCCGAACGGCAGCTCGGAGACCTGCTTGAGATTCGAGCCAGGGAGCGCTTTGCCGGTGGCTCCGATATAGGTGTCCCAGCGCTCGATTCGCGGATCGGGTCCGCTTGTCACAGCGGGGAGTGCCATGTGAGCTGCCGGGCTGGTCTTCTCCGCGGTGATGTCGGGTTCCGGTTCGGTGTGCCGCACCCACCACGGAATCGAGAGCGCCGCTCCGCTGGCCCACAGCAGACTGGCGGCGATTCCTGCGGAGCCATCGAGCGCCAAGGCAGCCTGCCAGCCTGCTGAGCTCACGGCTGCTGTACCGGCGTAGACACGGTTCCAGCGCGAGGCTCGCTGGTGCACGTAGCCGTACGCGCCGGCGCTCGCCGCCCACCCGGCCGCTACAGGCACAAGTGCAGCGGGTCCAGACAACGCGGACGCGGTGGCGCCGATCGCATGCGTTGCACCGATCCCGGTCAGAGGCAGCGCCTGGCGGCGCCAGCGCTTACCAAGGCGCAGGGCCTCCTTTCCGAGTTCGATTGCCGCCTCGGTCGACTGCTTGGGACCTTCGGTGGTCGACGTCTCAACATCCTGAGCGGCGACTCGAGTCATCTGCTTCATGCGGTTGCTCCCTGCTCACCGAGCTGTCCGGGTCCGCACCCCGCCCCGACTTCTGCCGGGGCGGGACACGCACTCGGCAGGTCAGTAGTGGTCGTACCAGGACTTTTCGGCGACGTTGCCGCTGCCGCCGGCACTCGCGACGGCATCAGCAACCGGCGCGTGTCGCTGCTCGACGTGGCGGTAGAGATTCGCAGCCAGAGGTGCAGCCGTCTCCAAGAGATCGGTCAGGTCGCTGATCTGGCCGATCGTGTCGTTGTCGAGGCTGTTCGCGGTCAGGGCCTCGCCTAGGCTTTGAGCTTCCTCGTAGGCCTTGCCCAGGAGCATCGCCATCGTGGACAGCGACGCGATCGTGTCGGCGTATCCCTCACCAGTCGCGGCGAGAGCTGTGCCGTTGGCGGGCATGAGCTCACCCATCTTGTTTCCTCCGATTTCCTTGGTGGATTCCTCGTTCACGTCCGTGCGTTCCGCGTGGACGTAAATTCGTGAGGGGTCGACGTCGTCTCCGCCGGATCCCGGTTGGCCTTTGCTCCTCTGGGAAGAGGCGCCGCTGCCACTGCAGGTTCGACACCGCGTGTGGCGGTGGCGTCCGCCGAAGTTCGAGACGTACTCACCCCGGCCCGCGCAGTCGCCGCAGTGGCCTTCGCGCTCGGCATCCGATGGACTCTGGTCACTGTTGGTGCAGTTGCCGTCGCACGCTCCCCTGGCACAGTTCGCGCACCAGCCATCCTCATCAAGCAGAGCCGGGTCGAATTCCTCTGAGCACCAGGCACACCGGCGGAGGACCACTTCGTCCTTCTCGCGGCGTTCTGAGTCCCGCCGGCGACCGTCGTGCCGGTTCGAGCGGCAATCAGGGCACACGCGGCCAACGCTCGGCACGATGACGATCAGCTCGAAGTTGACGCCCTGGCCGCAGCCTTGGCACTGCTCGATGTCACGCCGCGACCGCCACTGCTTCCAGGTATCGCGATAGCCCCAACCGCGGTTGGCGCCCTCCCGCCCGAGCCGGTACCCGGTTCGAGCACCGGCCAGAGCACCCGCCCCCAGCCCGTGGAGGCCGGCCACGGTGGCGGTACCGACCGCAGCGACAGTCCAACCCGCCGCGTAGGGCCACCACAGTGGATCGCGCGGCCCCTTCGAACCGGCAGCGCGAAGTCGGTCGGCCCGCCGCTGCCAGTGCTCGGAAGCACGCTGCCGTGTCTCTTGCCAACTCGCTTTGGAGCGGCGCTTGGACTGTTCCCAGGCCCGCGTGATCAGCGCCGCTATGGCCATGGCCAGTATCAGGTCCGCGCCCATGTCAGCCCCCGATCAGCTTGCCGAGGCTGTTGGTGCCCATGTCGGCGATCGCATCGGAGAGCCCGACACCAGCGCCGGCCAAAGGGCCAACCGCGGCCAGGAACAGGACGGGAAGCAGGATCAATCCGACCTTGGCGGGCGTGTCAGCCTTCCGGTCGACGGCGATGTCGTAGACGACGATCACAGCGACGACCAGCGCGATACCGCCGACGAGCACGGGGCCCTGGTCAACGAGGGAGTTGGAAATCTCGCGGAGGCGGTCCGCGAGCCAGATGCCGACACCGGTGTTCGCGAGGCACGACCCACCGATGAAGGCCAGCGCGGCGCGCACCCACCACGGGATCTTGGTTCGCTTCCGGAGCACCCACAGCAGGACGAAGCAGATAACCATGATCACGAAGTTCATTCCGGGTTCCTCCTGGTGATCAGAGAGCGAAAAGGACGATCAGGACCGTGATTGCTGTCGCGACCACCAGGCGCGAAGGCCGACGTGCGATCCACAGGACCGCGTAGCCGAGCGCTGTGATCGCGAGCGAGACGTAGCCGAACGCGATGCCGGGCGCGGCCAGCCACCGGAGGCCGGCCGCCCACTCGGCTCGCTCGACCCGGGCGTGGATGTCGCGCAATGACGGGGGTCTGGAGCGCCACACCGACCCATCTATGGCCGCGCGACCGCTCTCCCCTGCCTCCCGGACCCACACCGACACCGCCGATTTCCATTGCGAGGAAGGCTGACTGTCGTCACTGGGCGTGATTTCCCCGCTGGTTCCGGGGAAAGGGACCAGTTCGCCATGCCCCGTGTCCGGGGTGGGCTCCGAGTAAGATCGCGCGCGCTCGCGCGGGTGTTCGCGCTCGTGCTCGCGCTCGGGCGCCCAATTGGGGACCTGATCGTCGGCCTCGGTGGCTTCGTTGAGCTCGGCCCACGGATCCGGGATTGGCATTACCGGGCACCTCCTTCCCCGCTGATGCGGTTGGCTTCCGCGGTGAAGTGCTGGGTGTAGTGGTCAAAAAGTCGGTCACGTTCGGTGTCCGGTAGCTGGCCGATGCCGCCGCGAAGGCACATCAGCGCGGTCGACAACCGCTGCAGATCGGAGCCAGCCGCGGTGAGCTTCCGCTCGTAGAGGGCGCGGCTGTTCTCGTTCGGTCCTGCTCGGTCCAGCACTCGGTGAACGTGGTCGACCAGGTCTTCACGCAACTTCCAGGCAACCCGAGCACTCGCGCGGCTGTGCGCAACTGCGCTGCGCAGTGCGTACTCGGCTGCCTGGTACCGCTCGGCCGGCGTCGCGGCCTTGCGGGTCCGCTCCGCGTGGTGAGCCGCCCGTCGACGAGCCGAGCGGACCCGCTTCGGCTCACGTCGCGCTGTCGCGGTCATCGCGGTACTCCTCTCGCGGTATCAGTTGGCGACAATGGATTCGGCGGTATCGACGGCTGCGGTATCGGCGGTTGGCAGCTCGATCACGCGGGGCTCGGTACCTGCCTCGGCAGACACCGGCGCCGGATCGTTACCGGCGCCAGGCGTGAGCGACTTGGCGGCGTCAGCACCGTGCCGCGAAACCGCGGACAGGACCGCATTACGAAGCGGGCTAGCCGCGTTGCGGGACATCCGAAGCTCTGAATGGAACTCGCCGAGCTTGGGGTTCCGACCTCGTTCGCGCTGGTAGGCGGCTACGAGCTCAACCGCGCGCTTCCACTGCTCGGCGTCCCACTGCCCGCCACGAACCTGCTGAGCCGACCGGAGCGACGCCCCGGATCGGGTGGTGCTGGGGCGCGTAGTTGATCGCCGCGTGCGGGTCGGCGCCGACGCACGGGTACCGGAAGACGGCACAGGACACGTACCGGCGACCGGTACCGGTGCGGGCTCGGTACTCGGTACCGGCTGCTGGTACTCGCGCTTCGCCTTGGCTTCCGATACCGCTCGACTGAATGCGATCTGGTATCCCTGACTCGCCTCTGTCAGGACGATGAGCAATACCGGGAAGATCGCGTGAAGCCCAGCGGCCACCCAGTCACCGCGCTCGGCGGACTGCCCGCAGTTGAGAACGAGGCTCATTCCGGCGGTGGCCCACCGAAGGCCCGTCCCCCACGGCGCCCGCTGCCCGTAGCGGTGCAGCTGGCGATCACCGATCAACGCGACGACCAAGGCCGCATCCACGGCGAGACCGCCGGCCAAACCGAGGCCCCACGGCACGCCGTGGTGCGCGAGCAGCTCAGCGCCGGCGAAGGCAGAGAAGACCATCACCACGCTGGCGACCAGCCAGACGAACAGGTTGATCATTCCGCCTGCCTGCAGGAGACGCTGCTCCTCGGCCTCGACTGGGGAAAGCTGTTCCGACATCACGCGACTCCCTTACGACGTGCGCGCTGCTCGGCACGGTGCGATCGGCTGGCTTCGCGAGCGTCCGGGCACCGGCAGCCGTAGTTGGCGTAAGCGCTGACCGTCCCGTGATGAGTGGCGTCGCACCCGACGCGCTCGACCTCGGGTTCGTCGTCAGCGGCGTGCTTACGACGCCACAGCCGTCCCAACTCCTGGAAGTCGGGCTGGGCCACGCCGCCCCAGCTGCCGTAGCGCTCGCCCCGCAGGACCGCACCGGCCAGGCATTCGTCGACGACCGGGCAGCCCTTGCACTTCTCGGCGATCTGCCTGCGCAGCCGGAAGCGCTGTGCCCGGCCGTTGAACTCGTCCGCAGCCGGGAAGAAGACGTCGACGGGGATGTCCGCACAGTTCCGGTCATCCCTGCGGTCGACCAGGTGGAGCAGCTTCCAGCCGTCGGCTTCGGCGAACGGCTCGACCCGCTCGATCTGGCTGCTGAGGAACTCGGTGACGCGGCTTCTCATCAGGCAACCTCCTTCCTGGCGAACTGGGCGAAAACACCGGAGAGCGCGGCGTTGAGTCGGCCGCAGATCGTCTGCACTGCGGCTTTGGCGGCGTCCGTGGACGGCTCCGCGAGCCGCGAGAAGCTGGGCGTCGGCAGGCCGTCAGCCTCGATCGGGACGCGGAGTAACAAGACCGCGGTGGCCGTCGGCACGTGGTTGTCCTCCTGGACGTGCCAGGTCGAACCGGTTTGCCAACCGCGCCAGTAGCCGCGTAGCACCCTGGTGGTCTCGCCAGGAACCGAAGCGGCGATTTCGACAGTGATCGCGAGTCGGCCATCGAAGTCCCAGGTCGGCACCGCGCTGAGCACCCTCGGGTGGCTCTCGACGTAGGCCGGGCTCATGACCGGCGACTGCGCGACTCGCCAGGCGCTAGCGGCGAATTCCAACGGGCTCTGTGTCGGCTGCTGGCCGTCGACGTCGACGAACTGGGCGGCATTCTGGCGCAGGTACGCGCCGTATCGGGATTGGAAGTCGCTGGCGTGCTCGAAGTCGTAGCGATCGTCGGGTGCGAAAGGACGCGAAAAGGACACAGTCGTCTCCCTAGGTCAGTGATTGGCTGGGGTGGAAGGCTCGGAATGGTGGGTGCTTGGCGGCTTCGGCCATCCCTGAGCCGGACGTCACGCGGCGAGCACCTGAGGGAGCTCCTGGCCGTCCGTGTGGTTGAGCTCAAGCGCTGTGAGGGACACTTGTGCTGCTCCTTCCGGTCTGGTGATCGGTTGGGGTGGAGGACTCGGGGCGGCGGGTGCTTGGCGGCTTCGGTCGCCCCGAGTTCCGGACTTGGTTGTGCGGGTTGCAGGCCGGGCACCGGGCCCACCTGCCATCTGGTCGTTCGATCGTTCGGCTGGGCTCGTCGCACGCTCCGCACCACTCAGGGCGGTCGGCACACTTACCGGCATTCGGATTGGCAGGCGGCAGATCATCCAGCCGCGCATTCAGGACAGCGGCCGGCGACCGCACGCCGTTCGGGTTCGCGCCGAGGTGCGCTGCCAGGCGACTCTTCGACCATCCGGCTTGCAACGCCTCAATGAGCTTGGGGCGCAGGCGCTGCCGTTGCTTCGGAGTCAGGTGCCACGCTGGCCCAAGCGCGTCGAGCACGCTGTCGATGTCCTGAGCGGATCCCGCCTCCTCCACATCGGACCCGATGAGCCGGAGTCGACTCTCAGGCCCGTCCTTGGTGGACGGTTCCATGACGGTTCCGGATGGTTCGGGTGGCACAGCTGTGCCGGGGGTGGGGTGACGTAGCTCTGCCGCCCCAGGGGTGACAGCCGCGCCACCGGCGGCAACTTGCCGGGCCTGGCAATTTGCCGGGGCTGTGGACAACTCCGCGTTCATCAACACCGAGTAGCGATTCGGGTGACGCCCGCCCCGTTCCTCGACAGCAAGCCGACCCTGTTCGGAAAGCTTCCGGATGATCCGCTGAACCGTTCTCTGGTCGAGTCGCGTCTTGCGGGCAAGCGTGCTCACCGACGGGAAGGCGTTGGTTCCGTCGTCTGCGGCGTTG
This sequence comes from Saccharopolyspora aridisoli, assembly GCF_004348445.1. Classification (GTDB taxonomy): domain Bacteria; phylum Actinomycetota; class Actinomycetes; order Mycobacteriales; family Pseudonocardiaceae; genus Saccharopolyspora; species Saccharopolyspora aridisoli. The sequence goes on from NZ_SMKV01000046.1 coordinate 23,104, forward strand.
TCGGCGATGGCCAGCAACATCAGCAGCTCAGTGCCTTTGGCCGGGGATTGATCCCAGACCCAGTTCATGACCTTGATGCTCATGCGTTCCTCTGCAGTTCAGATCAACGCGGTGACCAGGGCCGCAACCGCGAGCCACAGCCAGTGCCACGACTGGTCCAGCACGTACGCACCAGTCCCAAGCGAGGGGTTGTCGTCCCTGCCAGCACGCGGTGCCCCGAGGCGGTAGAAGCCGTCGTTGCCGGTCAGCTCCGCGAGCCGTCGAAGTGTCGATCGCCGATCCGCCCAGTAATGGGTAACCGCGCTGACCACCTGGCCGAGAACGAAACCGAGAACGCTGATCGTCAGGCCGAAGGCGACCCAGATGAGCGCCACACTTCCGGCCGTTACGGCCGTGTAGGACGAGACGTGCTTGGCGCAGTTCCACCTACCTGGCCAACCGGGGAGGCCCTTTGCGCCAGCCTGGTGCGACGTCTGAACCCAGTGGTCGGCCACGTTGTGCGCGACCAGCAGCGCTGGCAAGGTCGCACCGAACGTCGCGGCAGCCTCGATACCTGCCGGAGTCATGCCGCGCCCTCCCCTACGAAGTCGGCGGCATCCACAGCACTGTTGCTACCGAGTGCGGCTTCGATCATTCGTTCCACCGCGATGGCCGGAATGATCAGCCGACCTCGGATCCGGACGGCCGGGAACTGGTTGTCTGCGATCGCCCGGTACAGCGTCATCTGCGAGGTCTGGAACATCCGCGCTGCCTCGGCCACGCTGTAGAACTTCGGCGACCTCTCCCCCGGAGCCTGGCTCCAGGGCTTCATCACCTGCCCCATTGGCTACCTCCACTCTCTCGGTCAACGCGGACAACAGTAGCTAACGTAGCTAATTTTGGCTACCTCTATTTGCAGATCGGTGCGTCTTCCCAGGTCGGTAGCCAGAATTAGCCGCCAGGCGGATAGCCTCACGTAGGAACACCACGTGGAGGTGAGCAGTGGCGGACGATTGGGCGGCCGTAGCTAAGGCGATCTCGGCCCGTCTGGAAGAGCTCGGCATGACGCAGCTCGATGCGGCGGCGAAGTCCAAGGTTGCGCCGGCCACCATCCGCGAACTGCAGTACAACAAGGTGCCGCGACGACGGAACCCGCGGACGCTCGAAGCCTTGTCCGAAGCGCTGGACTGGCCAGCTGACTACCTCAGCAACGTCCTGGCCGGCACGTCGGCCGAACCGCACGCCGACGAGGCGAACGACCCGGTCCTGCAGAAGCTCGACGACGTCCTGGAGCAGCTTCATGAGCTCAGGACTCGTGTCGAAGCCGTCGAGCATCGCCAAGAGCGCGAAGACGAGCAGCCCTGAGCTCCCGGACCGTACTGATGAGGTGATCTACCTCGTCGGTCCTGATTCCTCGCTCCCGACCACGCGTGTCGTGGCTACGCGCTTCCCGGTTCGCGTTATCGCTAGCCGACATCCTGGCCACTCCTCTGCACCTGCTGATCGGTGGTCATGGCCAGTAGCCTGAAGGCCGTACACGCGCCTGACCCGCACAAACTGACGCCCGCAGTCGAATGCGGGCCGGACTAGTACAAAAGTGCGGGTAGCCGGAATCGCGGGGAGGTGGAATGGGCGCATGGTGACTGAAGGGCCCATTGGCGAACGCATCCGGATCTACCGCCGCCGGCGCGGACTCAGCCAGCGCGAACTTGCCGAGCTCGTTGGACGGTCAGAGTCCTGGTTGTCGCAGGTCGAGCGCCAGATTCGCTCGGTTGACCGTCTCTCGGTCCTGATCGACATCGCGCGCGTCCTCAAGACAGATGTCGAGACACTCGCCGGCAATCGACTGGCGCACGCGCCGAACGGCCAGCCCGACCTCAACGGGCTGGAGGAGATCCGCGGCGCACTCAGCGCCTACCCCGGTCTCGGCCTTAGCGAGGTGCCGGCAGGCGACTTGGAGGAAATCGAGCGTCTGACGGCTGAGGTGCACAGGCGGTACCAAGCCGCTGACTACGGCGCTGCGGCCAGCATCCTGCCGAGCTTGATCACCACGAGCGATGCGATGGTGGCTGAGGCGGCTCCAGCCGCCCGCCGCCGCGCGCTCGAGGTGCAGAACCACGTCTACGTCGCCGCGGCCAAGCTCGTGACGAAGACCGGCGACGGACAGCTTGCTTGGATCGCCGCGGACCGGGCGGTCAACGCAGCACTCCAATCCGACTCCGCGACCCTGGGCGCAGCAGCGGCCTACCAGGTCGCATGCGCGTTCCTGAAGCTCGACCAGGTAGAGCGCGCCGAGCAGATCGCCATGACGACCGCCGAGAACTTCGCCGACGACAGCCCTCTCGGCCTCTCCTACCAGGGCGCGCTGTTCCTCATCGGCTCCGTGATCGCTGGTCGGCGTAGTGACCGCAGTGAAGCTTCCGACCGCCTCCGGCGCGCGCAGTACCTCGCCGACGCCCTCGGCCAGGATGGCAACCACGGCTGGACGGCCTTCGGGCCGACGAACGTCGCGATCCACCGCGTCTCGGCCGCCGCCGAACTCGGCGACTCCCGACAAGCCATCGACCTGGCCGAAAGCATCGAAACCAACAACATGCCCGAAGGCCTCCAGAGCCGTCGGGCACAGGTCCACATCGACACCGCCTGGGCGTACTCCCAGCACCGCGAAGACGCCGCCGTAGTCGTCAACCTCATGGAAGCCGAGCGAGTCGCACCACAGGCCCTGCGATACAACGTGATCGTGCGAGAACTCCTCCGCGAAATGCTCAAGCGCGAGCGGCGCTCCGCCACCCCAGGACTGCGCCCACTCGCAAAACGGGCAGGTGTCCTGCATTGAGCAACCGGCCAGTCGTCTACCTCATCGCCTCAGCCGCTCCCCCAGTCCGCCAACTCGACGAACCGCTGGCACTACTCGACGATGCCGGCTACTCGGTGTGCGTCATCCTGACGCCCACCGCAGCAACCTGGATTGACCCGGCAAGCCTGGAAACCAAAACCGGCTTCCCTGTCCGAGTTCACCCACGACTCCCGGACGAACAAGACCCGCTACCACCGGCCGATGCCGTACTCGCAGCCCCGACGACCTTCAACACCTTCAATAAGGCCGCCGCCGGTATCAGCGACACTCTCGCTGCAAGCTTGCTCAACGAACTCCTAGGCGCAGACATCCCAATGGTGTTCGCACCGTGCGTCAAGCAAACCCTACGCCAGCATCCTGCGTATCAGTCGAGTCTCAACCAGCTAAGCGGCTGCGGCGTAAAGGTCCTTGAACCGGACTCGATCACGGGCCGCGGACAAGATAATCTCGCCACCTTTAATTGGTCCGCAATTGTATTTGCACTACTAACGGAGAACGATCGAGACAAGAGTGCATGAACCGATCCTTCCGCGCTTCTAAGCACCCGCGGAACGCGGCACTGTAGCACTCAATCAACGACAATTAGCGAAAGATAGTCACTTAAGAAGACTTTCATACTCGACCTTATATGGCTGGTGGCAAATTTCCGACATTACTGGCCGCACGATAAGGCCGAAGTTGCGCGCAGTTTTACCAGCCCCCTCGCCGCTCGTACAAAGTGCGGATCCCCCAGCTTGAACAACACATAGCGCTCCATGTGGCATGATCATGATCACGGCGGTGGTGCAGTGCAGCGACTGCTCATACCGGCGGAGTCGTCGTCAAACAGGCAGCGTCAGGACGGCCCCACTCCAGACTAACGACCAAACCAGGAAGGGCAACGGTGGCGAACCTCAGGAACTCACGTGGAAAATTCTTTGCGACACACAAGATGCCGACCAACAAGACCTTTTGGGAATACTATTTCGACCGCGCCGGTAAGTCACACCTGATCTCCGCCGAATACACTTCCGCACTCAAAAAATGGAACGCGACTCGATCAAACTGCCCATCCTTGGAGAACACCCTTGAAAGTCTAATCGATGTAATCCCGCCCGAATGGCGAGCATTGGCAAATAACCTCTTCGCCGGAAGGGTTCTAGATGGAGAGGCAAACGCCGCCGCTTGGACAGAAAAACAAGCCGGGATCATCGAAATTAATGCGCAGTATTCTTTTATTCTGACGGACTACGTGCACGTCTTCGACAGGTTTAGAGATTACATAGCAAAGCTAGTTGAAATGGCCTACAGTTGCGACTCGGCCAGTGAAGCGCTATTGCTTGAAGAAGCTCAAAAGATGTCTCAGGAACTGAGTTTGCACTGGTCTGAGATCGAAGAAAAGCGAAAAGACTGGGCAGACATTAGCCTTGTTCAGCCAGGGGGAACGTCAAGAAGCAGGACGCCAAATCCGAGCCGCGCAAAGGTTCTCTCGGACGTAGAATCTGTATGCGAAGAGTTCATTATTGCACACGAGCTATCACATCACCTGTTGGGGCACACTGTGTCCAGGCGCGAAAAGAAGAAGGCTAAGGAGGTTGTCGATCAGGCCCTTACCGACTCAGGTTCCGCTGACTTGCTAACCGGGATCAACCGAAGCCAGCAGGACGAGTTGCAGGCAGACCTGCTCGCCTATCTAATCGTTGCCCGAGCGACTGACAGTCTTCCTGACTTTGGGTACTTATATCGGTCGATCTTCGGCTCCACCATAGCGCTGCTATCGCTAGCGCATCTAAATGGAAACTGGGCGCATGACTCTTCGTCCACTCACCCAGGCTTCGATAAGCGATTCCAGCTGATATCCCGACTTACCTTCTGGCTTTCCGTTAACCGCCCACGCGACGCTGATCGCGGCCACCCTTTGGGGCAGCTGTCCCAATTGGCCGCCTTTTCTTCAATAGCATACCAATCGTACGACGCAAACGCCAAGAAAGTTGAGCTCAACCAAGGCAACGTCAATTCTGTTTGCCTGTGGCTCCTCAAGCAATCAGGATCTTTGAGCGATGCTATTCCAGATTCGTGATCAGGTCACAGCGAACAAACTATGCTCACGCTCATTGATCGTTCTGGAGTCGTTCTCGGCTAGCTCGCTACGACGTCGTCGTAGCGCCAGCGGTATTGGCCGCCGGGGGTGATGAGGGCTGGGGTGATCCAGCCGTTCTTGGCGTAGTGCGAGATGGTCCGCCGGCAAGGCCAAGCTTCTTGGCCAGCTCGGAGCTGGAGATCAGCGGAGCGAGCACGGCGACGCTGAGCTGGCTACTCGCGTTTGGTCACGCCGAGGACATCCAACAAAGGCTGACCCCAAGTACCTGTTCTCCGAGGTGCTCGCTCCGATCTACCAGCGCATGGCCACTGAGCTGGACCTGGGCAACACCGATGAGGCCACCGACGCACTGCGGGCATCAATCCCGGACTGGCCCCGCCTTCGATGCCTTAGCCGCCGCGCACAAGCGACTGGAAGCCCAGTACGGACGCAGGCGCCAGGGGCTACGACGCCGCCCCGGCGCCGGCCAACCTCACCACACCGGACTGCCACTGCACAATCCTCGACCCTCGACGAGCTCGACCAGATCTGCCCCACGCTCACATCGCCAGAGTCTAACGACTCTACTTCGTAGTCATCAGCTGTTCTTGAATTGATTCACATTGCCACTCTTCACAAGGATGCGGCTGATGGCCTTATTCGGACCTTAAGGAGTCCATGGTCGACTGGGGGAGTAATGGCTGACGATAATGAGCGAATTGGCTCCGCGTTTGATAAGACGCTCGCTAATATGGGTGGCGCAGCGGTTGGCGTTTGGATAACAAGCAATCTGGGACCGGAGGCCGGACAGTACATCTCTGGATGTGTAGCGCCTTGGATTGAGGAGCTCTCACATTTGGCGCGGCAATCCTGGATCAGGAAGTTCCAGAGGGTTCAAGAGGCTGGAGCCGCAGCCAGTAAAGCTGCAGGTTGCCCATTTGAGGATCTCATTAACCAGGCCATTGGGGACGATCGAAAGCTTCAGCTCCTTACTCAGGCCCTGAATGCTGCGTCAATGGCGGAAGATGCCCGCAAGGTTCGAACACTTGGCCGCGCAATTGCGGCCGGGATGGATGGAGCTCCGCGTTGATGAGCAGCTGCGAATTGTGTCGACACTTGCCGCCCTCGAGCCGGTAGATGCACGAGTGCTTGTACTGATGGCTAAAGACCGAAAACTAGGTTGGGTAAGCGCCCAAGGCAGAGTGAAAACACGGCAGGAATTGGGGTGCTTCTTGAAGCTGAGCCAAAACTCGATTCACTTATTGATTCCGTAGTTGCACGTTTGGAAACGCACGGCCTGATAAGCGACTCTGATAAGGGGCAGACCTTTAGCGGTCTATCCTTCGGGTCGGAACTTCACGTGACAGCTTTCGGAGAACTATGTGCGAATTCCTTAAACGAGAAGGCTTCCCCGGAAGGGGAGGAGGAAGAGTCTGGAGAATGATTGATTGAAGCCTGCCGTCGGCCCCCCGGGGCGGGCCGAAGGTAGCCCTCGGCGGCCGCTCAAGGCTCGACTCGAGCACAGCGGCAAGCGACCCCGACATGGCCGCCGGCTACGCGAAGACGAGAAAGCCTAAACATGCACACCAAAGCTGAAATCCGATCAGTTTGCGCTTTTTCGGCGTTGCTCGGCTAGCTCGCGCATCTCTGCTACGACGTCGTCGTAGCGCCAGCGGTATTGGCCGCCTGGGGTGATGAGGGCTGGGGTGATCCAGCCGTTCTTGGCGTAGTGCGAGATGGTCCGCCGGGCGAGGCCAAGCTTCTTGGCCAGCTCGGAGCTGGAGATCAGCGGAGTCTCATCGTCGGCCACTCAGCCATCGTGTGTGCCTCGAACGGATGCCGCTGCCTTGCTTACCTCGATGGAACTGAAATACCCTGATTGCCTACTTTGCCTTGTTGGAGGTGGGCATGCGGTCCGATGCGCGTCTCGCGCTCTTGGCGCGGTCGGCACAGTGGGAACTGGACGAGGCGGCCTTTGAGATCGGCGGGGGCCGATACACGCCCGAGCAGCGGCAACGGTTGGCCAGCCAGCTCGTTGCCCTCGCGGAAGAGCTCCGCGGTGGTGACGTCCAGCCGATGATCACCGGCTCAGACATGGCATGAATCGAACTGCGGCACAGTCGCAGCGCTCCGGATCAACAAGGTCAGTTCGAGGGTGCCGATCGTCGGGAGGCTAAGAGGCTGCCGAGCGCTCGACGCGCTTCAGGGCCTCGTCGAAGCACGGAATCAGCTTCTCTGGCAGGTGGTAGCTGTGTACACGCACTCCGGCGCGGTCCTCAGGATGCGGGCATCGCTCGAAGAAGTGCCGCCATCTGCGGCCTTCATCCCCAAACTTGGCCTTAAGAGCCTTGGACGCAGCCATGCTCAGGGTCTGCGTGGCGTGCTGCAGCGCTTCCATCCCCGTGATTTCGCGCAAGCGGTCAGCGGTTGCTGTGCCACCTTCATCGATGAGCGCACGAAGGAAGATGCGCCCGTTCTCCTTCGCCCGACGGACCGTGTCTTCCGCGACTTCGACGGTCCACTCGAAGGGCCGCTCGGTCGGGCGCTTCAGATCAGCGGTGTGCAGGCCACCGGCGAGCAGCCGTAGGACCGGCCCTGAAAGATCGGTGACGGCTACGCCAGCCGGGCCTCTTACAACCGCCTGGCGGCCGTCCTCAGATACGTGGAGCTCCCAGCCTTGTGTCTCTTGACCTGGTTCTACTCGGGTCCAGTCTGCCGTCTGATCCACGCCGCCATTGTGCATGAACACCGCTGCCATCAGCCGCATTCACGACATGCGATCAGGCCGGCATGGTCACAAAGGTCTTGATCACCGTGCCTTCAGGTCGGCGGACTTCCATCTCGTAGTCGAGGATCTCGCCCGGCTCTCGGCCGTCACGACGCACTGCGGCTGTGAGGAGCATGCGCAGGTGGGCAGCATTCGACGGGTCTGCTTCTGCAGAGAACGTCTGGATGGTTCGACCACCGCGTCGGACGTCGAACTCGAGCATCTCCGAGTTGCTGCGGTTCTCATCCGGAGTAGCCAGTGTCTGCTCGGAAGGTTCCGAGGCTTTCACCTCGGCGCTTTGCCTCTGGCTGACCTTTGCCCGCTTGCCCTGTGCGACCTCGACAGTCCCCCACTCCTGCAACAACTGGATCGCCCGGTGGACGGTCCCGATGGAAACCGCGTAGTCAACGGCCAGCCGCTTCATCGGCGGAAGTTCACTGCCAGCCGTTCGCTCGCCGCGCTCGACCTGCTCATACAGATCCACTGCGAGCTTCTCGTAGGGACTCCGCGGATTCGCCCGCACCCGCTCTGCCGGACTCAACGGTTTCGGACGCTCCGGAACGCGATCAGCCAGCGCTGCTGAGGCACGCTGGTCAGCTTCAGAGACCCAAGCGGTGTAGACGCGCAGTGTGGTCTGCCCACCCGAACCGTGGCCGAGTCGGCCGGCCACCGTTCGGACGTCGACGCCGGCGGAAATGAGCTCGGTCGCCGAGTAGTGGCGGAGCTTGTGCAGGGTGGTGTTGATGCCCAGCCTGTCGACCATGCGGTCGTACCGTTGCGTGACTGAACTGGGCTTTTGGAACTCGGAGGCGTCCGGGGCGTGCGAGAAGATGAACCCACTGGATGTGAAGTCGACGTCGATAGCCGCGGCTCGTGAGGAACAGCGTTCGCGGTGCTCATTGAGGAGCTCGACGGTGACCGGGTCCAGTGCGACGCGTCGCTGCTGGTGGGTCTTGGTGTCCTTCTCAAACCAGACGCGCCGCTCAGGGTCCCTTGCGATAGCGCGCTTCAGCGAGAGAACCGCTGCACTGGCGTCGAAGTCCGACCAACGCAGTGCGCAGAGCTCACCACGGCGGGCGCCGGTCGTCATGGCCAGCCAGAGCAAACAGCCCCAATCCTCGTCTTGCCACGCCTCGTTGAGGATCTTGGCCGACTCCTCCGCGCTAGGCGGGCTCGGATCGGCCGGCGGCGAGGCCGGTGGATCGACATCCTCGGTCGGGTTCTTGGCGACCCATCCCCACCGCTTCGCACGCTTGTAGGCGCCCGACAGCAAGTAGTGGATCTGACGGATCGCCGTCGGCCCGAGCGGTTTGCATTCGTGCGGACGGCAGCGAGCGTCGCACTCGTGCTTGCTACGCGTGCGGTGGTCGATGCGCCTGCCCGTCGTGCAGTGATCGCGGCAGCGGCGCAGCTCGGCGTAGAGCGAGTCCAGGATGTCGGCGTCGATGCGGCCGACCGGCTCGTCGCCGATGAACGGAGCGATGTGGTTGCGCACGTAGCTGCGGTATTGGTCGCGGGTGCTCGGCTCGCCCTCGAAGTAGTGATCCAAGTAGCGCTTCAACAGCTGCTTGACCGGGGCACTGGTCCTCGGGTTCCGCTGCTCGTCGACCTCGTTCAGCAGCCGGGTCAGGACCTTCTCGGCTTCACGATCTGCTTTGGGGCCTGCTGGCACGATCTCGCGGAGGTAGTGCGCGCGTTTCGTCACGGGGTCAGTTCCCGCATAGACCCGGACCCGCAGGTTGCCGTTCGGCAGCTCTTCGACGTTGCCGCGCCGTCTTCCCCGCTTGGTCTTGGGACCGCCCATACATCAAGAGTAAGGGCGACTTGTGCCATGAACCGTGCCATGGGAAGGCCGGACCAACACCCGGGCGAACTAAAACACCAGGTCACCGATGGTGGGCGCAGTTGGGTTCGAACCAACGACCCCCTGCTTGTAAGGCAGGTGCTCTTCCGCTGAGCTATGCGCCCTGGTGGTCGAACGGCTGAGCCGGTCGGACACCTCGGTAACACTACCGGGGTGTCGCGGCCGGCTCCGTGGCCGGTCGACCCGTCCGCGAGCAGGTCAGGCGGTCAGTTCCGCCACGGCCTTCTTCCAGACGTTCTGGTCGCGGGCCTCGCCGGGCTGGTTGACCTCGGCGAAGCGGACCTTGCCCTCGGTGTCGATGAGGAACGTGCCGCGATTGGCCATTCCGGCGGCGTCGTTGAACACGCCGTACGCCTTGGCGATCTCGCCGTGCGGCCAGAAGTCCGACAGCAGCGGGAAGGTGTAGCCCTGCTGCTCGGCCCACGCCTTCAGCGAGAACGGCGTGTCCACCGAAACGCCGATGACCTGAACCTGGTCGTTCTGGAACTCGCTCAGGTCATCGCGGACCTGGCAGAGCTCACCCTCGCAGACACCGCTGAACGCGAACGGGTAGAAGACCAGCAGGACGTTCTTCTTGCCCCGGAAATCGGCCAGCGAGACCTTTTCCTTGTTGTAGTCGGGCAACGTGAAGTCCGGCGCCTGCGCACCGACCTCAACAGTCATGAAAGCACCCTCCTGTTCGACATGACCTTGTCCCGGCCGAACCTACACTTCGCAGCGAAAGTGGGCACCGATGGCGACATCGGTGCCCACGTTTCGAACCGCGAACCGCCTCAGCGACGGGCCTTGGCCCGGCGGTATGCCAGCCGGGTTCCCATCCAGCCTTCGCTGACGCTTGCGTTCGCGGTCTGTGCCAGGTTCGCCGTAGAGGCGGCCTCGGCGATGTCGGCCGGTTCGACGTATCCGTCGCGGCCGGTCTTGGGGGTCATCACCCAGATGACCCCGTCGTCGGACAGGGGCGTCATCACATCGAGAAGCGTGTCCGTGAGGTCGCCATCGTCTTCGCGCCACCACAGCAACACGACATCGACCACTTCGTCGGCATCTTCGTCGAGCAGATCGCTCCCGCAACGCTCCTCGATCGAGGCCCGGACGTCGTCGTCGACGTCCTCGTCCCAGCCGATTTCCTGGACAACCATCTCCGGCTCGATGTCGAGCCTCTCGGCGACGTCGGCTTCGCCTTTACCGGCGTCTCCCGCGGCGACCACGGTTTGCTCACTCCTCCAATGCACCGGTGCGGTGACCATCTGGTCCCACACGACTTCCAAACCTGGCCGATAGCGAACACTGCGGACCGCCACCGGCGCAACTGCTAGGCGCACGACACGCCGTAGCAACGCGTTGAGGTCCGACTCTAGACCGGCATCGCCCGCACCAACAGCCTGCGGTGCGTCGTGGTGGGTGTCGGAGGCGCCCACCAGGCCCGAACATGGGGGACGATAGCGGTGTCGGACGTCACGTCCGACCACCGAAAACCCGCCACGAATCCCGACGTAGTCGAGGAGTTCCCTTGTCCGCGCTCAACAACGACGCCACCAACGACGCGGTCTCCGCCCAGCGGGTCCGGGTGATCCGGGAGGGCCTCGCCTCCCACCTGCCCGACATCGATCCGCAGGAGACCGACGAGTGGTTGCAGTCCTTCGATTCAGTCCTGTCGGCCAACGGGCAGCAGCGCGCCCGCTACCTGATGCTGCGGCTGCTCCAGCGCGCCCGCGAGACCGGCGTCGGCGTCCCGTCGCTGACCAGCACTGACTACGTCAACACCATCCCCACCGAGCAGGAACCGTGGTTCCCCGGTGACGAGGAGACCGAACGCCGCTACCGGGCGCTGATGCGCTGGAACGCCGCGGTGATGGTGCACCGCGCGCAGCGGCCCGGCATCGGAGTGGGCGGGCACATCTCGTCCTTCGCCTCCTCGGCGAGCCTCTACGAGGTGGGCTTCAACTGGTTCTTCCGGGGCAAGGACCACCCCGGAGGCGGCGACCACCTCTACATCCAGGGCCACGCTTCCCCCGGCATCTACGCGCGCGCGTTCTTGGAGGGCAGGCTCACGGAGCACCAGCTCGACGGGTTCCGCCAGGAGCACTCGCACGCCGGGGCCGGCGGCGGGCTGCCGTCCTACCCGCACCCGCGGTTGATGCCGGACTTCTGGGAGTTCCCGACCGTGTCGATGGGCCTGGGCCCGATGAACGCGATCTTCCAGGCCCGGTTTGACCGCTACCTGCACGACCGCGGCATCTCCGACACCTCGCAGCAGCGGGTGTGGGCCTTCCTCGGCGACGGCGAGATGAACGAACCCGAGTCGCGTGGCCTGCTGCACGTGGCCGCCAACGAGGGCCTGGACAACCTGACCTTCGTGGTCAACTGCAACCTGCAGCAGCTCGACGGGCCGGTGCGCGGCAACGGCAAGATCATCCAGGAGCTGGAGGCGTTCTTCCGCGGCGCTGGCTGGAACGTCATCAAGGTCGTGTGGGGCCGCGAGTGGGACTCGCTGCTGCACGCCGACCGCGACGGGGCGCTGGTCAACCTGATGAACACGACCCCCGACGGCGACTACCAGACCTACAAGGCCAACGACGGCGCCTTCGTGCGCGAGCACTTCTTCGGACGCGACCCGCGCACCAAGGAGATGGTCAAGCACCTGACCGACGACGAGATCTGGGGTCTGCGGCGCGGCGGCCACGACTACCGCAAGGTCTACGCGGCCTACAAGGCGGCCACCGAACACCACGGGCAGCCGACGGTCATCCTGGCCAAGACGATCAAGGGCTACGGCCTCGGGCCGCACTTCGAGGGCCGCAACGCCACGCACCAGATGAAGAAGCTCACGCTGGACGATCTCAAGCTGTTCCGCGACAGCCTGCGGATCCCGATCTCCGACGAGCAGCTCGACCCCTACGAGCCGCCGTACTACCACCCCGGCCAGGACTCGCCGGAGATCCAGTACCTGCAGGACCGCCGCCGTCAGCTGGGCGGGTACCTGCCGGAGCGCCGGGTCAGGTCCAAGCCGCTGGTGCTGCCCGGTGACAAGGTCTACGAGGTGGTCCGCAAGGGCTCCGGCAAGCAGGAGGTCGCCACCACGATGGCGTTCGTCCGGCTGCTCAAGGACCTGGCCAAGGACGCCGAGATCGGTGCGCGGATCGTGCCGATCATCCCCGACGAGGCGCGGACCTTCGGCATGGACTCGATGTTCCCGTCGCAGAAGATCTACAACCCGCAGGGCCAGCTCTACACGCCGGTGGACTACCAGCTGATGCTGGCCTACCGGGAGAGCGATACCGGGCAGATCATGCACGAGGGCATCAACGAGGCCGGTTCCACCGCCTCCTTCACTGCCGCAGGCACCAGTTACGCCACGCACGGCGAGCCGATGATCCCGGTCTACATCTTCTACTCGATGTTCGGCTTCCAGCGCACCGGTGACGGGTTCTGGGCGGCGGCCGACCAGATGGCGCGCGGGTTCGTGCTCGGCGCCACAGCAGGCCGCACGACGCTGACCGGGGAGGGCCTGCAGCACGCCGACGGGCACTCGCAGCTCATCGCCGCGACGAACCCGGCGGTGGTGGCCTACGACCCGGCGTGGGCGTTCGAGGTGGCGCACATCGTCAAGGACGGTCTGCGGCGGATGTTCGGCGAGAACGCCGAGAACGTCTTCTACTACCTGACCGTCTACAACGAGCCGTACCAGCAGCCCGCCGAGCCGTCCGGGCTGGACGTGGACGGGTTGTTGCGCGGGCTCTACCGGTATCAGCAGGCTCCTTCGGGGTCCGGGCCGCGCGCCCAGCTGATGGGGTCGGGCGTGCTGCTGCCGGAGGTCCTCAAGGCCGCGCGGCTGCTGGCCGAGGACTGGGGCGTGCGGGCCGACGTGTGGTCGGCGACGTCGTGGGCGCAGCTGCGCCGGGAGGCCGAGCAGGTCGACCGGCACAACCTGCTCAACCCGGGTGCCGAACCGCAGGTCCCGCACGTGACGCGCGCGCTGTCGCAGGCCGAGGGCCCCGTGGTGGCGGTCAGCGACTGGATGCGGGCGGTGCCCGACCTGATCCGGCCGTGGGTGCCGGGCGAGATGGTCAGCCTCGGCGCGGACGGCTTCGGCTTCTCCGACACCCGTCCCGCGGCACGTCGGGTTTTCCTCGTCGACGCCGAGTCCACGGTGGTCGCGACCCTGGCCGCGCTGGCCAGGACGGGCCAGGTCGACAAGGCCACGGTGGTCGAGGCCGCCCGCAAGTACCGCATCGACGACGTCCAGGCCGCAGGCCCGCAGACGTCCGACCCCGGTGACGCCTGACTCCCACCCCACTGGCCCCGGAGACC
>NZ_SMKV01000047.1 GCF_004348445.1 Saccharopolyspora aridisoli
AGGTATGTATAAGAGACAGGTTCGCGGCGTGAGCGAGGGGTTGTTCGACGAGGGCTTGTTCGGGGCTGAGACCGAGCAGAAGGCCGGGGAGAAGCTGGCCGAGAACGCGCCGCTGGCGGTGCGGATGCGGCCGCGGTCCCTGGACGAGGTCGTCGGGCAGCAGCACCTCCTGGTCGCCGGTGCACCTCTGCGACGGCTGGTCGAGGGGGCGGCTCCGGCGTCGGTGCTGCTCTACGGGCCTCCCGGGACGGGGAAGACGACCCTGGCGAACCTCGTGTCGAAGGCGACCGGACGCCGGTTCGCGGCGCTGTCGGCGCTGTCGTCCGGGGTGAAGGAGGTCAGGGCCGTCATCGAGGAGGCCCGCCGCCGCCTCGGACGTTCCGGCGAGGCGACCGTGCTGTTCATCGACGAGGTGCACCGCTTCTCCAAGACCCAGCAGGACGCGCTCCTGGGCGCGGTCGAGGACCGGACCGTGCTGCTGGTGGCCGCGACGACCGAGAACCCCTACTTCTCGGTGGTGGCGCCGCTGCTGTCGCGGTCGCTGGTGCTGCAGCTGCGCAGCCTGGAGGACGAGGACGTCCGCGCGCTGCTGCGCCGGGCGGTCAGCGAACAACGGGGACTGGGCGGATCGGTCGGACTGGCCGAGGACGCCGAGGAGCACCTGGTCGCGCTGGCCGAAGGAGATGCCCGCCGCGCGCTGACGGCGTTGGAGGCAGCGGCCGAATCTGCGGTGTCGAACGGGGTCGACGAGATCGACCTGGCCACCGTCGAATCCACGGTGGACCGAGCGGCCGTGCTCTACGACCGCGGCGGCGACCAGCACTACGACATCACCAGCGCCTTCATCAAGTCCATCCGGGGCTCGGACGTCGACGCCGCGCTGCACTACCTGGCGCGGATGGTCGAGGCGGGGGAGGACCCGCGGTTCATCGCGCGCCGCCTGGTCGTGCACGCCAGCGAGGACATCGGCATGGCCGACCCGACCGCGTTGCAGACCGCCGTCGCCGCGGCCCAGGCGGTGCAGTTCATCGGCATGCCCGAGGGGCGGTTGGCGCTGGCCCAGGCCACCATCCACCTGGCCACCGCGCCGAAGTCCAACGCCGTGATCACCGCGATCGACGCGGCGATGGGCGATGTGCGGGCGGGCAAGGGCGGTCCGGTTCCGCCGCACCTGCGCGACGGGCACTACGCGGGAGCGCAGAAGCTCGGCAACGCCAAGGGCTACCGCTACCCGCACGACAAGCCCGAAGGCGTGCTGGCCCAGCAGTACCCGCCGGAGTCGCTGATGGGGCGCGACTACTACAACCCCACGCCGCGCGGCGCCGAACGCGCGCTGCACGACCGGGTCCCGAAACTGCGCAACATCATCCGCGACGAGGACTGAGCGCTGCCCGATGTCCGAGGCGGTACCGTGCCGAACCGGGCAGGACGAGCGTGGAGGTCGATGTGAGCAAGGTCGTGGTCACCAGGACGGTTCCGGAGTCCGCCGTGGCGGTGCTGCGCGAGGTCGCCGAGGTCCAGGTCTGCGACCAGGACCGGCCGCTGACCGCCGATGAGCTCCGCGCCGCCGTCGGAGGTGCCGACGGCGTCGTGGCGATGCTGCACGACCGCATCGACGCAGAGTTCGTCGAGGCCGCGGGTCCGCAGCTGGAGGTCGTGGCGAACGTGGCCGTCGGCTTCGACAACATCGACGTCCCCGCCGTGACCGGGCGCGGCGTCACCGTCACCAACACCCCGGGCGTGCTCACCGACGCCACCGCGGACCTCGCCTTCGGGCTGCTGCTGTCGGTCACCCGCCGACTCGGCGAGGCCGAGCGGCTGCTGCGCTCCCGCACGCCGTGGAACTTCCACCTCGGGTTCATGCTCGGCACCGGACTGCAGGGCAAGACGCTGGGCATCGTCGGTCTCGGCGGCATCGGCCAGGCCGTGGCCCGCCGCGCCCGCGCCTTCGGCATGCACATCACCTACACCGGCCGCCGCCGCGCGGCGCAGGAGGTCGAGGCAGAGCTCGAGGCGCGGTACCTGCCGCAGGACGAGCTGCTGCGCACCGCCGACGTCATCTCACTGCACTGCCCGCTCACCGAGAGCACCCGCCACCTCATCGACGACGCCGCGCTGGACGCGATGAAGTCCACCGCGATCGTCGTCAACACCAGCCGAGGCCCGATCGTGGACGAGAAGGCCCTGGCCGCGGCCCTCGAGGGCGGTCGCATCGGCGGGGCCGCACTGGACGTCTTCGAGAACGAGCCCGACGTCGACCCCGGCTTGCTGGAGCTGGACAACGTCGCGATCGCCCCGCACCTCGGCTCGGCGACCACCGAGACGCGCACCGCGATGGCCGAGCTCGCCGCGCGCAACGTCGCCGCCGTCCTGACCGGTCAGCAGCCGCTCACACCCGTCACCACGTGATCAACCGGTCACCGCATCGATACCTCCAGCGCGTGCCCGTCGCGTCCGACGCGAAGAGGTGCGGACCTGCGGTTCGACCCGGCGGCCCGGGTGCTTGTAGCTGGCGGATACACCGGTAACCTGGCGCACGATCAACGAACCGGCGCAGTCGCCGGTTCGACAAGGACATGACGTGGACATACGGGAGGGCACGTGACGCCCACGCAGATCGCCGCGCTGATCGTCGCCGGAGCGTTCGTGCTGCTGGTCCTGCTGCTGGCGGTGCCGCTGATCAAGCTCGGCAAGACCTTGGACGAGGCGAGCACCGCGATTAAGAAGGCGCAGGAGAACAGCGACCCGATCTTCACCGGCGCGAACACGACGATCACGCACGTGAACACGCAGCTGGAGCGAGTCGACGGCATCACCTCGAACGCCAAGACCATCAGCGGTAACGTCTCGGCGTTGTCGTCGCTGTTCACGGCTACACTGGGTGGTCCGCTGGTGAAGACGGCGGCGTTCTCCTACGGCGTGAGCAAGGCGCTGAAGGCCCGCCGGAAGCGCAAGCAGGAACCGACCGGACGGCACTTCCGCCGCAAGAACAAAGGGGGGCGCAAGTGAGGCGCCTTTTCTGGTTCGGCGCGGGCATCGCAGCCGGAGTCGCGCTGACCCGCAAGGTCAACGAGACCGCTCGGAAGGCGACCCCCGCGGGGATGGCCGAGCAGGTCGGCGGCGCCATGCGCGAACTGGCTGGAGCGGTCGGCTCGTTCGGGGCCGAGGTGCGCGCCGGGATGCAGGAACGGGAAGACGAGCTGCAGGATGTGGTCGTGAACGCGGACCAGGTCCGGCGGATCGCCGCCGATCACGACGCCGAGCGGCGAGCTCGTCGGGCGGGCCGCTGACGCAGGCGCCGCACCGCGCCGCCGGCCGCTCGCCGACACCGACAGCCGTCTCCGTGACCTGACCCGATTCCCAAGGACTCCCAGTGCAGACCCACGACATCAACCACCGGTTCACCGAGCACTTCAAGGGCCGCGGCCACACCGTGGTGCCCAGCGCGTCGCTGATCCTCGACGACCCGACGCTGCTGTTCGTCAACGCGGGCATGGTCCAGTTCAAGCCCTACTTCCTGGGTGAGGCCCCGGCTCCGTACCCGCGGGCGACCAGCATCCAGAAGTGCGTGCGCACCGGTGACATCGACGAGGTCGGAAAGACCACCCGGCACAACACGTTCTTCCAGATGGCCGGCAACTTCTCCTTCGGCGACTACTTCAAAGAAGGCGCCATGGAGAACGCGTGGGAGCTGCTCACCAAGTCGGTGGCGGACGGCGGCTACGGCATCGACCCGGCCCGCCTGTGGGTGACGGTCTTCGAGAAGGACGACGAGGCCGCCGGGTTGTGGCAGAAGGTCTGCGGGATCCCGGCCGAGCGGATCCAGCCCCGCGATGCCAAGGACAACTACTGGGACATGGGCGTTCCCGGTCCCGGCGGACCCTGCTCGGAGATCTACTACGACCGCGGGCCCGCCTACGGGAAGGAGGGCGGTCCCGTCGTCGACGAGGATCGCTACATCGAGATCTGGAACCTGGTGTTCATGCAGGACATCAGGGGTGAGCTGCCGCCCAAGGACGGTCACCCGCCGATCGGCGAGCTGCCCACCAAGAACATCGACACCGGCATGGGCGTCGAGCGCGTGGCCTGCCTGCTGCAGGGCGTGGAGAACGTCTACGAGACCGACCTCGTCCGCCCGGTGATCGCCAAGGCCGAGGAGCTCTCCGGCCGTCGCTACGGCGCGAGCGACGAGGACGACGTGCGATTCCGCGTGATCGCCGACCACGCCCGCTCCGGCGTGATGCTCATCGGCGACGGCGTCACCCCCGGCAACGAGGCCCGCGGCTACGTGCTGCGCCGCCTGCTGCGCCGCATCGTGCGCTCGACGCGCCTGCTGGGCGTGCAGGAACCGGTGCTGGGCGAGTTCGCCCAGGTCGTGCGCGACGCGATGTCGCCGAGTTACCCCGAGCTGGTCACCGAGTTCGACCGCATCGACTCGGTGATGCGCAACGAGGAAGAGGCGTTCCTGTCGACGCTGACCGCCGGTTCGAAGATCTTCGACCTGGCCGTCACCGACCTGAAGAAGACCGGTGGCCAGACCCTCGCGGGCGACAAGGCGTTCCAGCTGCACGACACCTACGGCTTCCCGATCGACCTGACCCTGGAGATGGCCTCCGAGCAGGGCCTGACGGTCGACGAGCAGGGTTTCCGGGACCTGATGGCCGAGCAGCGCAACCGCGCCAAGGCCGACGCCAAGGCCCGCAAGACCGGCCACGGCGACCTGTCGACCTACCGCGCGCTGCTCGACCAGCACGGGACCACCGAGTTCATCGGCTACACCGACCTGCAGTCGCACAGCCGCGTGCTCGGCCTGCTCGTCGGCGGTCAGCCGGCGCCCCGCGCGTCGGCGGGCACCGAGGTGGAGCTGGTGCTCGACCGCACCCCGTTCTACGCCGAGGGCGGTGGCCAGATCGCCGACACCGGCAAGCTGGTCGGCCCGGGCGTCGCGATCGAGGTGCTCGACGTGCAGCGCAGCGTGCCCGGCCTGTTCGTGCACCGCGCGAAGGTCTTGGAAGGCGAGCTCGGCGTGGACACCACGCTGGAGGCCGCCGTCGACGCCCACCGCAGGCAGTCCATCGAGCGCTCGCACTCCGCGACGCACCTGGTGCACGCGGCCGTGCGCAGCGCCTACGGCAAGCGCGCCGCGCAGGCCGGTTCGCTGAACTCGCCGGGCCGGATGCGCTTCGACTTCACCGTCCCCTCGTCGGTGTCGGCCGACGTGCTGGCCGGGGTCGAGGAAGAGGTCAACGACTACCTGCAGACCGATGTCGAGGTCAGCGCCTACACGACCAGCATGGACCGGGCCATGGAGCTCGGTGCGATGGCGCTGTTCGGCGAGAAGTACGGCGACCAGGTCCGCGTGGTCGACATGGGCGACTACTCCCGCGAGCTGTGCGGTGGCACCCACGTGCCGCGCATCGGCCACCTCGGCGTGGTCAAGCTGGTGTCGGACGCCTCGGTCGGGTCCGGCGTGCACCGCGTCGAGGCGCTGGTGGGCATGGACGCGATGCGCCACATCAGCAAGGAGCACCTGCTGGTCACCCAGCTCGCCGAGCAGCTCAAGGTTCCCGCCGAAGAGCTGCCCGAGCGCATCCAGGGCGTGGTCAGCAAGCTGCGCAGCGCCGAGAAGGAGCTCGCGCAGCTGCGCATCTCGCAGGTGCTCAACTCCGCCGGTGAGCTCGCCGACAAGGGCACCGACGTGCACGGCGTGACGCTGGTGGCAGAGCAGGTCCCGGACGGCGTGGACGGCAACGCGCTGCGCGCGCTGGCCGGGGAGATCCGCGGCCGACTGGGCTCGCGCCCGTCGGTGGTCGCGCTGTTCTCGGCCGCCGACGAGGGCAAGGTCAGCTTCGTGGTCGGCGTCAACGACGCGGCCCGCGACAAGGGCATCGCGGCGGGCAAGCTGGTTCCCAGCTTCGCCGCCGAGGTCGGTGGTCGCGGGGGCGGCAAGCCGGACATGGCTCAGGGCGGCGGCTCGAACCCCGCGGGCATCACCGCGGCCATCGGTGCGCTGCGCACCGGCGTGGACCGGGTGGTGGCAGGCGGGTGAACGAGCACCAGCAGGCGGACCTCCGCCCGGGACGTCGGCTCGGTGTCGATGTCGGGGCGGTCCGGGTCGGGATCGCGCTGAGCGATCCCGCTCCGATGCTGGCGACCCCGTTGGAGACGTTGCGACGGGACGAGGAAGGCGGCAGCGACCTCGCCAAGATCGCCGACCTCGTCTCCGAGCACGAGGTGGTGGAGATCGTGATCGGCCTGCCCAAGACGCTGGCGGGCAGGCACGGTTCCGCTGCGGAGATCGCGCAGTCCTACGGGGCTGCGCTGGTGGAGAAGGTCGCGCCGGTTCCGGTGCGGTTCCACGACGAGCGGTTGACCACGGTGACGGCCAGCCGGAAGCTGTCGAAGCGCGGCGTGCGGGGGAACAAGCAGCGCGCCGTCGTCGACCAGGCGGCAGCGGTGGAGATCTTGCAGGCTTACCTGGACGGCCGGGGGCAGAGAACACGAGAGGAACTCCCGTGACCGATGATCTCGGACTGTTCGCGGACGAGCCCGGGGACCACCGGCGACGGCGCCCCGATCCGGAACGCTTCCGACGTCGCAAGAGGCGCCGATGGGTGACCGCCCTGGCCGGCCTGTTCGTGCTGGTGCTGGTCGGCGGCGGTGTGGGGTACGGAGCGCTGCAGATCCTGCGGATCGCCGGCTACGAGGACTACGACGGGGAGGGCACCGGCAGCGTCATCATCGAGGTCGCGTCCGGTGACACCGTGGGTGACATCGGCAAGACGCTGTCCGAGAAGGACGTGGTGGCCAGCACCAAGGCGTTCACCTCGGCGTCCGCCGACAACAAGCGGATCAACTCGATCCAGCCCGGTTACTACCTGATGCGCAACAAGATGTCGGGCAAGGCCGCGGTCAGCCACATCCTGTCGGCCGAGGCGAAGGTGGGCCGGGTCGACATCCGAGGCGGCATGCGGCTGGAGGACCAGGCGGCGCCCAACGGCGGCAACACGCCGGGCATCCTGACCAAGCTCGCCGAGGCGACGTGCACGAAGAAGAACGCGAAGTGCACCACTTCCGAGGAGATGCACCGCGCGGCCGAGACCGCGGACCTGGCGACGCTGGGCGTGCCGGAGTGGGCCGTCGCCGATGCGTCGAAGGCCGAGCCCCGGCGTCGGCTCGAGGGCCTGATCATGCCGGGCATCTACGACGTCAAGCCCGGTGAGTCCGCCGAGAACGTCCTGCGCGACGTGGTCACCAAGTCGGCGGCGCAGCTCGAAGCGGCCGGTCTGCCGAACCTCGCGGAGAGCAGCGGCCATTCGCCGTACGAGCTGATGATCATCGCCTCGCTGACGCAGAGCGAGGGGCTGGAGAAGGACTTCCCGAAGATCGCGCGGGTGATCGAGAACCGGATCGGCCAGCCCGCGATGAAGCTGGGCCTGGACTCCACGATCAACTACCCGCTGGACAAGCCGACGCTGCTGACCAACAGCTCCGACCGGCAGCGGCCCGGCCCGTACAACACGTACATGAACTACGGGCTCCCGCCGACGCCGATCTCGGCGTTCAGCAAGGAGGCGTTGCGAGCGGCCGAGCGGCCCGCCGAGGGTGAGTGGCGCTACTTCGTGAAGTGCTACCCGGACGGGACCTCCTGCTTCGCGGAGGACCAGGAGCAGCACGACGCCTTCATCAAGGAAGCGCAGGAACGTGGCGCTTTCTGATCAGCGGAGAGCGGCGGTGCTGGGCCAACCGGTCGAGCACTCGCTGTCCCCGGTCCTGCACGGTGCCGCCTACGACGCGCTCGGTCTGCCCTGGACCTACGAGCGCGTCGAGGCGGACGCCGAGCGGCTGGTGGAGTTCGTCGGCGGCCTCGGTCCGGAGTGGGCGGGGCTGTCGGTGACGATGCCGGGCAAGCGCGCGGCGCTGCGGGTGGCCGATGAGGTCGCCGACCGGGCCGAGGCGGTGGGGGCGGCGAACACGTTGGTCCACCGCTCGGACGGGAGCTGGTTCGCCGACTGCACCGATGTCGACGGAGTCGTCGGGGCTCTGACGGTGGCGGGTGGTTTCACCGGCGGTCACGCGGGGCTCGTCCTCGGCGCGGGCGGCACGGCGGTGGCGACCCTGGCGGCATTCGCCGATCTGGGCCTGTCCGAGGCGACGCTGGCGGTGCGCGAGCCCTCCCGGGCGGCGGAGGCGTTGGAGGCGGCCGAGCGCATCGGTCTGCGCGTCCGGGTCGAACGGCTCGACTCGATCACCCTCGCCGACGCCGCGACCAGCCACGACGTGGTCGTTTCGACGCTCCCGGCCGGCGCGGTGGACCAGCACGCGGGGGATCTCGCGAAGTCCGCGTGCGTGCTCGACGTCATCTACCACCCCTGGCCGACGCCGCTGGCCGAGGCCGTCGGGGCTGTCGGAGGCCGGTTGGCCACCGGCCTGGACATGCTGCTGCACCAGGCGTTCGGCCAGGTCGAGCACTTCACCGGGCGGGAGGCTCCGCGCGCCACGATGCGGGACGCCCTGGCCGCGGCCACCGGTCACACCCTGCCTCTGCAGGGCTGTTGAGGGCTCGTTCTTGAGCAGCGGTGCGGTTGGCTGACCAGCGGTTCCGCGGTCTCCGTGCGCCACTGTGATGTGTGCTGGTTCCACGGCGTCGCGGCGTACTCGCCACGAGACCGCAGAGCCTGCGGCGGTGCACGTCGCCCCACATCCACATCTGGTGGAACAGCGGCGTCGAGAACGGCGGCGCCTCCGGGTGGGGAAGCGCCGCCGTCGTCTCGACACCGGGTCAGTCCATGTCGGTTGCCACGAGCTTGGCGACCTCGTCGAGGGCCGCCTCGGCGCCCTCACCTTCGGCGGCCAGGATCACTTCGTCGCCGTGCGAGGCGCCCAGGGTCATCAGACCGAGGATGCTGCCCGCCTCGACGGGTTCGTCGCCCTCCTTGCGGATGGTGATCACCACGGGTTGGGCCGCGGCCGTCTTGGCCAGCAGTGCCGCAGGCCGCGCGTGAATCCCGACCTTGCTCGCTACGGTGACCCGTCGTTCAGACATGTCTCTCCTTCGTCGGGGGCGGGGGCACCGACCCGCGCCGCCTCACTTCTCCTCGGTGGCCGGCGCAGCGCCCCCACCGGCATTATCCGCATCGGTCGAGGCGCTGTCGTCCTCCTCGCGACCCGGGGTGCGCAGGTTCCACTTCGCGATGACGAACCGGAACACCGCGTAGTAGATGACCGCGTAGCCCAGGCCGATCGGGATCAGCCAGATCGAGCCCTGGGAGATGCCGAAGTTGAGCAGGTAGTCGATCGCACCGGCGGAGAACCCGAAGCCGGAGTGGATGTCCAGCGCGTTGACCAGCGCCAGCGAGGTGCCGGTCAGCACCGCGTGGATCAGCAGCAGCGGCCACGCGACGAAGATGAACGAGAACTCCAGCGGCTCGGTGACACCGGTCAGGAACGAGGTCAGCGCGACCGAGATCATCACACCGCCGACGACCTTGCGCTGCTCGGGCTTGGCCGACTGCCAGATCGCCAGCGCCGCCGCGGGCAGCGCGAACATGAAGATCGGGAAGAAGCCGGTCATGAACGTCCCGGCGGTGGGGTCGCCCGCGAAGAAGCGCGCGATGTCGCCCTTCTCGCCGTTGTAGTCGCCGAAGAGGAACCAGACCACGTTGTTCGGGATGTGGTGCAGACCGAAGGGCAGCAGAAGCCGGTTGATCAGGCCGTAGAGCCCGCCGCCGAGGACCGCCTGCTGGGTGACCACGTCCGAGAAGGCGGTGAGCACGGCGTCGAAGAGCGGGAACAGCAGACCCATGATCACGCCGATGACCAGCATCGCCACCGCGGTCACGATCGGCACGAACCGCCGGCCGCCGAAGAAGCCCAGGTAGTCCGGCAGCTTGATGCGGTGGTAGCGCTGCCACAGCCAGGCCGCCACCAGACCGGCGACGATGCCGCCGAGCACGCCGTAGGGGCTCTTGTTGAACGAGGTGCCTTCCTCGGTGCCGGCGATCTGGGTCAGCACGCCGTGCAGCACCAGGTAGCCGACCGCGCCGGACAGGGCGGTCGAGCCGTCGGCCTTCTTGGCGAAGCCGATCGCCACACCGATGGCGAACAGCAGCGGCAGGTTGTCGAACAGCGCGCCACCGGCAGCGCCGATGACACCGGCGACGGTCTGCAACCAGGTGAGGGAGGCTCCGAGACCTTCCGCGCCGAGCAGGTCGTCCTGGCCGAGCCGTTGCAACAGCGCAGCGGCGGGCAGCACCGCGATCGGCAGCATCAGGCTGCGGCCGATGCGCTGCAGTTGCGCGAGTCCTCTGCTGCTCCCCTTCGCCTTGGCGGCGGTGGAACTCATCGGATACCTCCTGCTTGGTTCACCGGGGTCGGGCGATCATTGCGAACGATTTCGGTGGTGCGCTGGTTCGTCGTGTCCGGTTCTCGCCTCACGGCTCGCCCGGTTCGCGGTCGAGCTGCATGGTCACCTGGTACCGGTCACCGCGGTACCAGGACGTCATGTCCTCCACCGGCCGTCCTCGCGCGGTGGAGACCCGGCGGAACACCAGCAGCGAGCTCCCGGGTCGGATTCCGAGCAGGCGTGCTGTTTCGGCGTCGGCGTCGTCGGCCAGCACGGTCTGCGTGCCCGACTCCAGCTGGAGCCGGTACCGCCGGGACAGCAGCGTGTACAGCGAAGCGGTGAGGTCCTGGTCGAGCAGGTCGGGGACTGAGTCCGGGTGGTACCAGCCGCGTTCGACGGCCATCGGCATCCCGTCGGCCTTGCGCAGCCGGAACAGCCAGAACGCGGTCTGCTGCGGTGCCAGGGCGAGCGCGTGCGCGGTGGCCGGGGGCGGGACGGCCTCGGCGGCGTCGAGCAGCACCGTCTCGGGGTGCATGCCGCGGCGGCGCATGTCCTCGGTGAACGAGGCCAGGTGCACCTGCCAGTCGATGCGCGGACGCGTGGTGAAGGTGCCCCTGCCGCGCACCCGGACCAGCAGACCTTCGGTGACCAGCTGGCCGATCGCCTCGCGCACCGTTAGTCGGGAGACCCCGTAGCGCAGCGCCAGTTCGCGCTCCGACGGCACCGCGGCGCCGTGCGGGAGCTCGTCGCTGGCCAGCTCGCGCAGGATCTCCCGCAGTTGCACGTGTTTCGGCATCGGCCCGTCGGGCAGGCCGCGAGAGGGCGAGTGCTGGAGGGAACTCGTTCCTTCTCCCATGCCGCCTCCTGTCGTGCCACCCTGTCGTGAGCTCGCTGTCGCGAACTCGCTGTCGCGAACTCGCCGCCGGTTCGGATGAGAACCGTGACCGGCCGTTGGTACTGTCCGGTCTAAACCAGTTGGTTGCGAAGAATGCGCCGTCATGCGATCAGGTGTCAACAAGGCTCTGCTTTCGTTGCCGCATCGACATCACGTGGCGCAAGATCGTCGCGCCGCGGTCCGCTGGCCGCGGCGGCGAGAGCACGAAGGGAGCACGTGGTGGCTCAGGACAAGGCCGAGGCGATCCTGTCCGCGCTGGGCGGCGGGGACAACATCGTCGAGATCGAGCCGTGCATCACGCGGCTGCGCTGCGAGGTCGAGGACGGCTCGAAGATCGACGAGGCGGGCCTCAAGGCCGCGGGCGCGCACGGCGTGATGGTGCAGGGCACGGTCGTCCAGGTCGTGGTCGGACCGGAGGCGGACACGCTGGCCGGCGACATCGAGGACCTGATGTGAGCACCGAGGTCGGCAGTCCGGTAGCGGGTCTGACCACGTCGCTCAGCGACGTGCCGGACCCGGTGTTCTCGCAGGCCATGGTGGGTCCTGGCGTTGCGGTGAAGCCCTCCGGCGGCGAGGGCGACGCAGTCGCCCCGGTCGCGGGACAGGTCGTGACGCTGCACCCGCACGCGTTCGTCATCGCGGCGTCCTCGGGCGGCGCGGTGCTGGTGCACCTGGGCATCGACACGGTCAAGCTCAAGGGTGAGGGCTTCACGCTGCACGTCAGCACGGGCGAGGCGGTCGAGGCCGGGCAGAAGATCATCACCTGGAACCCGACGGAGGTCGAGTCCCAGGGCTACTCCTCGATCTGCCCGGTGGTGGCCCTGGACGCTCCGGCGGAGTCCCTGGCGGACCTCCGCGAGGACACCCAGGTCCTCCCGGGAGACGCGCTGTTCAACCTCGAGGGGTGAGGCAGCGGGGAGGTCCTGGTCCGAACTGACCGGGCGACCCCGGGCGGTTCGGGCCAGGACTGACCACGCCCTCGGCTGGGTGCCGACACGCGACCCCTCGCGCCGTTCGTCCGCCGCGCGGTGCGGGAGTCCCGGTACCGTCGCCGGGATGAGCGCGTTGATCGTGGCCGGAGCCCTCGCCGGATGGGCGGGACGCCACCTGCTGAGCCGACTCCGACGGGGCACCGCCGTCCCGCCCGGCTGGTGCGAGGCGGGGGTGTCGCTGGCGTGGGCGCTGGTGGCCCTCCGCCAGCCGCCGGGGTGGTGGCTGCCGATCCCGCTCGCCCTGGGCTGGCTCGCGGTCGTCCTCAGCGCCTGCGACCTGCGGGTCCACCGGCTGCCCGACGCCCTGACGCTGCCCGCCTACCCCGTCGCCGCCGCGCTCCTGACCGTCGTCGCGGCGCACCGGCCGGGCGTCGCGCTCGGCTCGGTGTCCGGGCTCGTCCTGTTCGGTGGGACGTACCTGGTGGTCAGGCTCATATCACCGATCGCGATGGGTGCGGGGGACGTCAAGCTCGCCGGGGTCCTGGGCGCGGTGGTGGGTGCCGCGTCGGTCACCGCCGTCGCCTGGGTCGTCGCAGCCGCTGCCGCGTTCACCCTGGTCGGCGCCCTGTGGAAGGGTGCGGGGGCGGTCGCGCACGGTCCGGCCGTGCTGGTTCCGTCCT
The DNA here is from genome assembly GCF_004348445.1 of Saccharopolyspora aridisoli. Taxonomy (GTDB): domain Bacteria; phylum Actinomycetota; class Actinomycetes; order Mycobacteriales; family Pseudonocardiaceae; genus Saccharopolyspora; species Saccharopolyspora aridisoli. Next base: position 12,853 of record NZ_SMKV01000047.1, read on the forward strand.
GGCTGGTGACGCTGAGCTGGCCGTGACCCACCCGGGCGGGTTCCTCCTGGGCAGAGCGTGGCAGGATCTGTGGTGTGTTGCGCTGGATGACCGCTGGAGAATCGCACGGCCCCGCCCTCGTCGCGGTGCTGGAAGGCATGGTGGCCGGGGTCGAGGTGACCTCGACCGAGATCGCGACCCAGCTGGAGCGCCGCAAGCTCGGCTTCGGGCGCAGCCCGCGGATGAACTTCGAGGCGGACGAACTCGAGATCATCGGCGGCGTCCGGCACGGCCGCACCCAGGGCGGTCCGATCGCGGTGCGCATCGGCAACACCGAGTGGCCCAAGTGGGAACAGGTCATGGCCGCCGACCCGGTCGACGAGGACGTGCTGGCCAACCTGGCCCGCAACGAGCCGCTGACCCGCCCGCGTCCCGGCCACGCCGACATCGCGGGCATGCAGAAGTACGGCTTCGACGAGGCCCGCCCGGTCCTGGAGCGCGCCAGCGCCCGCGAGACCGCGGCGCGCGTGGCCGTCGGGACCGTTGCCCGGCAGTTCCTGCGCCAGCTGTTCGGCGTGGAGATCGTCAGCCACGTGGTCAGCCTCGGTGGCGTGGACGCCACCGGCGAGGTGCTGCCCGGCCCCGACGACCTGGCGGCGATCGACGAGAACCCCGTGCGCGCCTTCGGTGACACCGCCACCGAGCGGATGATGGCCGAGGTCGACGCCGCGAAGAAGGACGGCGACACCCTCGGTGGCGTCGTCGAGGTCATCGCCTACGGCCTGCCCCCGGGCATCGGCTCGCACGTGCACTGGGATCGCAAGCTCGACGCCCGCCTGGCCGGTGCGCTGATGAGCATCCAGGCGATCAAGGGCGTGGAGATCGGCGAGGGCTTCGCCAACGCCCACCGCCGGGGCAGCGCCGCGCACGACGAGATCTACCCCGACCAGGGCGTCAACTGGGTCCGCCGGGACAGCAACCGCGCCGGCGGCCTCGAAGGTGGCATCACCAACGGCGAGCCGCTGATCGTGCGCGCCGCCAAGAAGCCCATCTCCAGCCTGCCGCGCGCGCTGGCCACTGTGGACATGGTCACCGGTGAGCCCGCGCAGGCGATGCACCAGCGCTCCGACATCACCGCTGTGCCGCGCGCCGCGGTGGTCGCCGAGACGATGGTGGCGCTGGTGCTGGCCGAGGCGGCGCTGGAGAAGTTCGGTGGCGACTCGCTGCCGGAGACCCGCCGCAACGTCGAGGGCTACCTCGCCTCGCTGCGCGAGCGCGCGGAGAAGCGGCAGGTGCGGTGATGTCGCCGCGCGCGATCGTGATCGGCCCGCCCGGCGCGGGCAAGACCACCATCGGCAGGCTGCTGGCCGAGAACCTCGACGTGCGGTTCCGGGACACCGACGCCGACGTCGTCGAGAGCACCGGCCGCGAGATCCCCGACATCTTCGCCAACGACGGTGAACCCGCCTTCCGCGAGCTGGAGGAGCGGGCCGTCGACACCGCGCTTCGCGAGCACGACGGCGTGCTGGCCCTCGGCGGCGGTGCGGTGTTGTCCGAGCTGACCCGCGAGCGGCTCGCCGGGCACCCGGTGGTCTTCCTGTCGGTCGGGCTCGCCGAAGGTGCGCGCCGCGTGGGGCTTTCCACCGCGCGCCCGTTGCTGGCCGGGATCAACCCGCGTGCCACGTTCAAGGCCCTCCTGGACGCGCGCCTGCCGATCTACCGCTCGGTGGCTGCCGTGGAGGTCGCCACCGACGAGCTCGAACCCGCGCAGGTCGTCGACCGGGTCGTCGCCGACCTCGCCGCACTCGCCTGCTAGTGGCATGCACGAGGAGTGGCGCGCGCAGTCCACGGAACCCCTCAGGTCCTCCTGCTCGCCCCGCCGCGCAGAACGACCTCGATACTCTCTTGAGAACACCTCGATCGCCGAAGGGACGACGATGACCGAACCGGTTCGGATCAGCGTGAACGGCCAGCAGCCCTACGACGTGGTCGTCGGCCGGGGCCTGCTCGGTGAGCTGGTGGAATTCCTCAGCGGGGCGTCGAGCGTCGCGCTGGTGCACCAGCCCACGATCACCGCCACCATCGAGGCGGTCCGCGAGGAGTTGACCGAGGCCGGCATCGACGCGCACCGGGTCGAGATCCCCGACGCCGAGGACGGCAAGAGCCTGCAGGTCGCCGGGTTCTGCTGGGAGGTGCTGGGCAAGATCGGCATGGACCGCGACGGCGTCGTGGTGTCCTTCGGCGGTGGCGCGGTCACCGACCTCGGCGGGTTCGTCGCAGGTACCTGGATGCGCGGTGTGAAGGCCGTGCACGTGCCCACGACCCTGCTGGGCATGGTCGACGCCGCCGTGGGCGGCAAGGCCGGCATCAACACCGACGCGGGCAAGAACCTGGTGGGCCTGTTCCACGAGCCGAGCCTGGTGCTGTGCGACCTGACGACGCTGGAAGGGCTGCCGCGCAACGAACTCCTGGCGGGCATGGCCGAGGTGGTCAAGGCCGGTTTCATCGCCGACCCGGAGATCCTGCGGCTCATCGAGGCCGACCCGGACACCGCCACCGACCCGAGCGGTGACGTGCTGGCCGAGCTGGTCCGCCGCTCCATCCAGGTCAAGGCCGACGTCGTGTCGTCGGACCTCAAGGAATCGCACCTGCGCGAGGTGCTCAACTACGGGCACACGCTGGCCCACGCCATCGAGCGCCGCGAGCGCTACCGCTGGCGCCACGGGGCCGCGGTCAGCGTCGGCCTGGTGTTCGCCGCCGAACTGGCGCGGCTGGCGGGGCGTCTCGACGACGACACCGCCGACCGGCACAAGCGCATCCTCGACCTGCTCGGCCTGCCCACCACCTACGACCCGGACGCGCTGGGCTCGCTGATGGAGGGGATGAAGGCCGACAAGAAGAACCGCTCGGGTGTCTTGCGGTTCGTGGTGCTCGACGGTCTGGCCAAGCCGGAACGGCTGGAAGGCCCGGACCCGTCGCTGATCGCCGCCGCGTACTCGGTGATCACCGGCGGTGGGAGCAAGTCGAGCACGGAGGTGCTGCTGTGAAGGTCCTCGTCCTCAACGGACCCAACCTCGGCCGGCTCGGCAAGCGCGAACCCACCGTCTACGGCAGCACGACCTACGCCGACCTGGTGTCGATGTGTGAAGAGGCGGGCGAGGACCTCGGCGTCGAGGTCGAGGTCCGGCAGACCGACCACGAGGGAGAGATGGTCGGCTGGCTGCACGAGGCCGCCGACGCGTCCTGGCCGGTGGTGCTCAACGCGGGCGCGTGGACGCACTACTCGGTGGCGGTGCGCGACGCCGCCTCGCAGCTGACCGCTCATCTGGTCGAGCTGCACATCTCGAACGTGCACAAGCGGGAACCGTTCCGGCACACCAGCTACCTGTCCGACATCGCGACCGCGGTGGTGGCGGGTCTGGGTGTGGCCGGGTATCCGCTGGCGATCCGCTGGCTGGCCGAGAACGCGGGGGAGTAGTGCGCGGCCGGCTGCCGTTGTGCCTGGTCGCGGTCGCGCTGCTCGCGGGCTGCACGCAGGTCGACGGCAGGCCGGTGACGCAGGTGGTGCAGCGGCAGCGGCCGGTTCCGGTGCCGCAGCCGGTGGAGCTGCGGGTCGCCGCCGAGCGCGGGAGCCCCGGTGTGGTGGCGGCGGGCGGGTTGCCCGCGCCCTACAACTACGGGCCGTCGGTGCTGTCCGAGGGCGGCCGGTACCGGGCGTGGTGGTGCAGTCAGCTGCCGGGAGTGGGGCCTGCGGGCGACGACGTCCTGCACGCCTCGGCGGCTTCACCGGACGGTCCGTTCGCCGAAGGCGCGTCGTCGGCGGTGCCCGTCTTCGCCGGTGAGCCGGGGCGTTTCGACGGGATGCACACCTGCGATCCGTCGGTGCTGCACGTGGGCGACCGCTACTACCTCTACTACACGGGCGCGGCGGGCGATCACGCGCACGGCAACGCCATCGGGGTCGCGACCAGCGCGGACGGCATGGCGTGGACCCGTGGTGCCGCGCCGGTCGTGACCGCGGCGGGCGAGGTCCCGCGCGGCAACGTCTACGGCGCTGGGCAGCCCTCGGCGGTGTTCCTGGACGGCTGGTTCTACCTGCTGTTCACCGACACCACGGCCCAGGGCGCGGGCTGGAACGGTGCCGGGCAGTTCGTGCTGCGGTCGCGAGATCCGTTGTTCGGCGAGGACGTCCAGGCGCTGACCGAGCGCGGTTTCCGGCCTGCCGGTGGCGAGCGCGGCCGGTCGGTCGTCGACGCGTTCAGCGCGGACTGGGCCTACTCGCCGACGCTGGACGCCTTCGCCATCGCGCACCAGACCACGGGCGGAACCCAGATCACCTTCTGGGACCGGGAATTCACCCGCCACCCCTACGCGCCGGTGACGATCCCCGGTCCGTGGCAGGAAGGTCCGGGACTGGTCCGCGACGGCGAGGGTTGGATTCGACCCTCCACAGCGGATCCGTGCGATGCGGTGCCGGTCGACGTCCTGCGCGCCACCGCGCTCGCACCGGCTCCCACCGACATCCGGCACTTCGGCATCGACATCGCCGACGCCGACGGCTGCGGCACCGCTCCGAGGGCGGCCCGTGCGCTGGACGGCTTCGCGGTTCCCTCACCGGTCCGCACGGTCGACCTCGTCCACGACGGCGCCAGGGTCCGGTTCGAGCGCCGCTCGGTGGCCGAGACGGTCGCGGTGGAGGTCCTCGACGACCGCCCGGATCCCGTGAACGCCCTACCGGTGATCGCCGACATCGCCTCCGGAGCTCCGGCCCTGCGCTCCCCGGCGGGCGAGGTCGGTCTCCTCGACACCAGCGGCGGCCTCTGGCGAGTCACCCCGGAAACCGCGCGAACCAACGCCTCGCCCATCATCGACGTCACCCAGGGGCAGTGGCGATCTCACCCCGCCCGAGGTGACCTCCGGCCCTGAGCGGCTCAGGATGGTGTGCCCTGCTGGAGGGTCTTCACTACGAGCTGCTCGCCCGGGAGGTCGGGGTTGGCGCAGGCCGTCCCGCTCAGGGCAACGAACATCGAGTCGTACTCCTGGGGCGGGTAGATGCGCAGGCCGCGGGCTTCCTCCGGGTGGCAGGTGGCAGAGTCGTAGTTCTCCGCGCGCGTGGCCGCCAGCGGTGCCCACGCCTGTCCGCCGGGGTGCAGGGTGATGGCCGGGCCCTTGCTGCCCTCGCGGTTCGCTGGCCGGCCGATCTGGTGACCGTCGTCGCCGCCGACGTAGGACACCACGGCGAAGCCCTGGACCTCGCAGGTGCTGGTGCCGGAGTTGGTGAACCGCAGCGCGTGGTGCACGGTTCCCGCGCCCGCGTCGACGTACTCGACCGTCACGGCCAGGTCCCCCACCTCGCACAGCCGCGTCTCCGGTGCCGGGTCGGCCTCGGCCTTCGAGGTCACCGTCTCGGCCGGCGGCAGCTCGCCGGCCGGGGTGCTCCCGGTCGCCCCGGAGTGCGCCTGCGGCCCCGGGGAGGAGCCGCCGCCGACCGTGCTGGAAGAGGTCGCACCGTTCTCGTCGCAGGCGCTGAGACCGGCGGTGAGCAGTGCGGCGGTGACCACCAGGATGATCTTCTCACGAGTCATGTCCTCCACCTCTCCGCGCCGATCACTCACTCGAGAAGACGCGCATCGGTCGTGGAGGTTGCTCGGACCCGTGAGCGGAGGCGACCAGTCCCTGTTCGAAGGTGCGGCGGAGCCGCGGTGGACTCAGCTCGCACCGCCGCGGGTTCTTCAGCTTCGTGGCGAGTGCGCCGGGACGCCGTGTGCTGGCAAGCATGAGGAGCGGCGCGCGGAGACCACGGAGCAGCTCAAGTCCTGCCGTTGGCGCCGCCCCGGACAGCTCTCCTAGTCCTGGCGGAAGGTCCGCCGGTAGGCGGCCGGACCGATGCCCAGCCGGGCGCGCAGGTGCTTGCGCAGCGAGGTGGCGGTGCTGAGCCCGGAGGCGACCGCGACCTCCTCGATCGGCAGGTCGGTGTGCTCCAGCAGGTGCCGCGCGTGCTCGATGCGCTGTCCCAGCAGCCAGTCCAGCGGCGAGGTGCCGGTCTCCTCGCGGAACCGCCGGGTGAAGGTCCGCACGCTCATGCCCGCGTGCGCGGCGATCGCCTCCAGCGTCAGCGGTTCGGCGAGCCGGTGCAGCAGCCATTCGCGGGTCGGCGCGGTGCCGGTGGCGCCGGGGGAGGGCAGCGCTCGTTCGATGAACTGCGATTGCCCGCCGTCGCGCCAGGGCGGGACGACGTTGCGCCTCGCCGCCCGGTTGGCGATCTCGCTGCCGTGGTCGGCGCGGAGGACGTGCAGGCACAGGTCGATCCCGGCGGCCACCCCTGCGGAGGTCAGCAGGTCACCGTCGTCCACGAACAGCACGTCCGGACGGAGCTCGACATGCGGGAACACCTCGCGGAACCGGTCGGCGTGCGCCCAGTGCGTGGTCGCCGGACGGCCGTCGAGCAGGCCCGCGGCGGCGAGCACGAACGCGCCGGTGCAGATCGACATGATCCGGGTGCCCGCGGGCAGGTTCCGCAGGTAGTCGGTGACCTTGGGATCTTCGGTGAAGGTGTCGGTGTCGACGCCGGGGACGATGACCGTGTCCGGCTCGAGCAGTGCGTCGGTACCGCACTCGGGCAGGATCGTGAAACCCCTGTTCGTGGCCAGCGGTCCGCCGTCGATGCTGCACACGCGCACCTCGTAGAGCGGTCCGTCCGGTCCGGTGGCGCCCGCGAAGATCTGCGGCGGTATCGCCAGGTCGAACCCGACGACGGCCTCCACGCCGAGCACTGCGATCCGATGCGGCCTCATGGCCGAATCTTCCCACATCTTGTCCCTCCGGCCACTGGCTAGGCCTCCAGCACTCGATCACGCTGGTCACCATGGTTCGCATGCTTCCCGCGCGGGTCCACCCCGCCTGGTCGATCGCCGTCGTCGCGTTCATCGCTCTGGTGGGGGCCGCCGCCTTCCGGTCGGCACCCGGGGTGCTGATGGATCCGCTGCACCGGGAGTTCGGCTGGCCGCACGGATTGATCTCGGCGGCGGTGTCGCTCAACCTGCTGCTGTTCGGGCTGACCGCGCCGTTCGCCGCGGCGCTGATGGTGCGCTTCGGCGTCCGGCGCGTCACCGCATCGGCGCTGGTGCTCGTGGGGGTGGGCAGCGGGCTGACGGTGTTCATGACCGAGCCGTGGCAGCTGATCGTGTGCTGGGGCCTGCTGGTGGGTCTGGGCACCGGCTCGATGGCGCTGGCGTTCGTGTCCACGGTGGTCGATCGCTGGTTCGTGGCCCGGCGCGGCCTGGTCAGCGGTGTGCTCACGGCGGGCAGCGCGACCGGCCAGCTGGTCTTCCTGCCGGTGGAGGCGATGCTGGTCGAGAGCTGGGGCTGGCGCGCGGCCTCGCTGACCATCACCGCCGCCGCGCTTCTGGTCGCCGTCATCGTCTGGCTCGTCATGCGCGAACACCCGCGCGATCTGGGGATTTCCGCTTACGGTGCCACCGGTGAAGAGCCGGAAGTCCCGCAGGACGGGGGAAATCCCGCGGTGCTCGCGATCAAGACGCTTGCGCATGCGGCCCGGACTCCCGCCTTCTGGCTGCTGGCAGGCGGTTTCGCGATCTGCGGGGCCAGCACCAACGGCCTGGTCAACACCCACTTCGTGCCCGCTGCGCATGATCACGGCATGCCCACCACGATGGCTGCCGGGCTGCTCGCGCTCATCGGCGTCTTCGACGTGCTGGGCACCGTGGCGTCGGGCTACCTCACCGACAAGATCAACCCGCGCGTGCTGCTGGCCGTCTACTACACGCTGCGCGGCGCTTCGCTGTTCGTGCTGCCGCAGCTGTTCGCCCCGACGTCGGGAGCGGAGATGGTGATGTTCATCGTCTTCTACGGCCTGGACTGGGTCGCCACGGTCCCGCCGACGATGGCGCTGTGCCGGGAGCACTTCGGGCCGAAGGCCTCGGTGGTGTTCGGCTGGGTGTTCGCCTCTCACCAGGTGGGTGCGGCGGCCGTCGCCGGCGGGGCCGGGCTGATCCGCGACCACTTCGGCGACTACGCGCTGGCCTGGTACGGATCGGGATTGCTCTGCCTGCTGGCGACGGCCTTCTCCGTATCGATCCGGAGAAACGCCCCCAGGCGACCCGCCGCGGACCGGGGCGCGAATCCGGCCCGGGCGGGCGCCTGAGGCACGGCCCATTCTGAGAGCGCTCCCAAGATCGGGAAATAGGCCGAAGAGATCAGCAGGACGTGGGCCGGGTGGTGCAGCGCTCGGCTCCCGGCACGTGACCAGCGGGTTCACCGCGTCAGCCGGGCGAGGATCGGTTCAGATCGGCTGACCTGCGAAATTGCCATTTGTCGTCGCGCGGTGGGAACGGCGGGGTAATCTCCGGGGTCATGTCTGAGCTTCTCGCCCGTGCGGTCGGCGAGCGCGGTGAGCTCGTGCTGATGCGCCGTGACGACGCGCTGGAACTGCGGGTCAACGGCGTGTTCGTGATGGACACCGCGCGCACCGAGACCGAACGCATGCTGGCCACCGCCACCCTCGGCCGATTCGCGCGCTCCGGCGGGCTCCGGGTGCTCATCGGCGGCCTCGGCCTCGGTTTCACCCTGCGCGAGGTGCTGGCCGACGAGCGCGTGCGCGAGGTGCACGTGGTGGAGATCGAACCCGACCTCGTCGCCTGGCACCGCGACGGGCTGGTACCTGGCACGGCGGACGCGGTGTCCGACGAGCGGGTGCGCATCAGCGTCGGCGACATCGCCTCGGTCTTGGGCGAGCAGCCCGACGGTGGGTGCGACGTGCTGCTGCTCGACGTCGACAACGGCCCGGACTTCCTCGTCTACGAGGAGAACTCGGCCCTCTACGGACCGGGTTTCCTCCGGCGTTGCCAGAACAAGCTCGCCCCCGGGGGCACGCTGGCGGTGTGGTCGGCCGACGCCTCGCCCGAACTGCTCGCCGCGATGCGGGACGTCTTCGGCGACTGCACCGAACTGGTCATCCCGGTCTCCCTCGGGCAGCGCGAGACGACCTACCACCTATTCGTCTCGCACCAGGTCGAGTTCCAGCAGGCTGGGTTCCAGGACTCCCTCTAGCACCAGCAGTTTTCGCTTGGCCTCCAGGCCGGGGCCGAAGCCGCCGAGCCCGCCGCCGGAGGCCAGCACCCGGTGGCACGGCACGACCAGCGGCACCGGGTTGGTACCCATGATCGACCCCACCGCGCGGGACGCCTCCGGTCTGCCGGAGAGCTCCGCGAGGCGCTTGTAGCTGACGGTCTCGCCGAAGGGCACCAGCTCGTGCAGCGTCCGCAGCACGTGCGCCCGAAGCCCGTCGAGCTCGGTCCAGTCGATCCCGAGCTGGAACTCCCGGCGGTCGCCGGAGAAGTACTCGCCGAGCTGTCCCGTCGCCTGGCAGGCGAGGCCGCCGGGCTCGGCCGAGGGGAACTCGGCGAGCGCGATCTCGGGACCGGCGAAGGCGACGTGCCGCACACCGGTTTCGGAGGCCACCACGGTGATGTCCCCGACCGGTCCCGCCACGGTGCTCCACGTCAGCTCCACCGGCCCAGCGTAGCGCCCGCCACCGACACCCCGGCCGCGCTTCGAAGATCGGCTCACCTGCGGATCTCCGGGTCCCCGAGTTGCGCGGAGCGGGTGCGGGGCGCAAGGTCCTGGCGGCTTCCAGCAAACGGCCGTCGGACGAAGGCCAATCCCGTGTCCTGCGAGTTAGGCTCCGGCACATGTCCGAAACGCACGCCCACCGACGAGACGCGCTCCGCAGCCGACTGCGGGAGCGGGACCTGGACGCCCTGCTGGTGACCGATCTGCTCAACATCCGCTACCTGACCGGCTTCACCGGTTCCAACGCCGCGCTGGTGGTGCACGCCGCCGACGGTCCCGGCGGCGAGGACCGCACCGTGTTCTGCACCGACGGCCGCTACCTGACGCAGGCCGAGGAGCAGGTCGCGGACCTGGAGCGCGTCATCGACCGGGCGAGCGACCTGACCATCGCCCACCGCCTCGGCGAGGAGGCAACCGACTACCGGCGGGTCGGCTTCGAGTCCCAGCACGTCACCGTGGACGACCGCGACGTGCTCGACGACGCCGCGGGCAAGTCCGAGCTGGTCCGGGCCCCGGGCATGGTGGAGCAGCTGCGTCTGGTCAAGGACGCCACCGAGATCGAGGCGCTGCGGATGGCCTGCGCCGCCGCCGACCGCGCGCTGGCCGACCTCATCGAGCACGGCGGCCTCCGCCCGGGTCGCACCGAGCTGGAGGTGGCCCGCGAGCTGGAAACCCGGATGCTGGACAACGGTGCCGCGGGTCCGTCGTTCACGACCATCATCGCCGCGGGCGCGAACTCCGCGATCCCGCACCACCGGCCCACCGACGCGGTGCTGGCCCACGGGGACTTCGTCAAGATGGACTTCGGCGCGCTGGTCGACGGCTACCACTCGGACATGACCCGCACGGTCGTGCTGGGCAAGTCCGCCGACTGGCAACGCGAGATCTACGAGCTCGTTCGCGCCTCGCAGGCGGCCGGCCGCGCGGCCGTGAAGATCGACACCGATGTCCGCGACGTCGACTCCGCGGCCCGTCAGGTGATCGCCGACGCGGGGTACGGCGAGCAGTTCCTGCACGGCTTGGGACACGGCGTGGGGCTGGAGATCCACGAGGCGCCCACGTTGTCGCAGCGCGGGGACGGTAGAATCGCCGAGAGGATGGCGGTCACCGTCGAGCCTGGCGTCTACCTGGCCGGGCGTGGCGGGGTCCGCATCGAGGACACACTGGTCGTGCGGCCCGGCACACCGGAGCTCCTCACCCTGACGACCAAAGAGCTCGTCGAAGTCTGACGCATGACGAGTGCGCGGAATTTCGCCGGCACTCCATCGCGGCCCGGCGCAACACCAAGCCATCACCACAGGAGAACCCCCACGTGGCTTCCACGAACGACCTGAAGAACGGACTGGTGCTCAACCTCGACGGCCAGCTGTGGTCCGTCGTCAACTTCCAGCACGTCAAGCCCGGCAAGGGCGGCGCCTTCGTCCGCACCACCCTCAAGAACGTGCTCTCCGGCAAGGTCGTCGACAAGACCTTCAACGCCGGCGTGAAGGTGGACACCGCCAACGTCGACCGCCGCGAGATGACCTACCTGTACTACGACGGCAACGACTACGTCTTCATGGAGCCGGAGACCTTCGAGCAGGTCAACGTCAACCCTGACGTCGTCGGCGACGCCGCGAAGTTCATGCTGGAGAACAGCCAGGTCGTCGTCGCCCGGCACGAGGAGGCTCCGCTGTACGTCGAGCTGCCGGCCTCGGTCGAGCTCGTCGTCGAGCACACCGACCCCGGCGTGCAGGGCGACCGCTCGACCGGTGGCACCAAGCCCGCGACGCTGGAGACCGGTGCCGAGGTCCAGGTCCCGCTGTTCCTGAACACCGGTGACAAGGTCAAGGTCGACCCGCGCGACGGCCGGTACCTCAGCCGCGTCAACTCCAAATGAGCGGCTCGCGCAGCAAGGCTCGTAAGCGCGCGGTCGATTTCCTCTACGAGGCCGATCTGCGCGAGACCGATGCCGTCACGCTCATGTCGGACCGGATCGGTGCACCTGAGACGGCCCCGGTCCCGGACTACACGATCACCCTCGTCGAGGGCGTGAACGAGAACCGCGAGCGGATCGACGAACTGCTCACCCAGCACATCGAGGGCTGGACGCTCTCGCGGATGCCGGTCGTGGACCGCGCAGTGCTGCGGCTGGGCCTCTACGAGCTGCTGTGGTGCCCGAAGGGCGACGTGCCGCCGGTGGTGGCCGTGGACGAGGCGGTGGAGCTGGCCAGGGCGCTGTCCACCGACGACTCCCCGCGCTTCGTCAACGGCGTCCTGGGACGCCTGGCGGGCATCCGCGACCGGCTCCGCAAGACCCTCCCCAAGGAGGGAACCCCGGTCGAGTAGGGGTGGTTGTGCGGTTGCTTCGCTCGGCGTTCACGCAGCGGACCCCGAACGGGGACGTGCAGCGGCCCTCCGGGACCGGGCGCCACTGCTGATGCGCGCCAGCCGATGCGCGGCGTCGCGCGTCCTCCCCGGAGGACCCGCGGCGGTGCCGGTTGAACCCGCCCTGGGAACAGCCGCTCCTGCCGCAACCATGGATGTGAAGGAGGGCACCTGCCTGTCGGCAGGTGCCCTCCTTCGCGTTCACGGGGTTCTCACCGAACGGCGGTGTCCTGTCGTCGCCCTGAGCGAGCACTGGGCGCTTGACCGGCGACCGAACGGGTGAAGGCCCTCAAAGCCCAGGGGCACCCGTCGCGGCCTCGCCGCAGGGTGCCCCGGTCCGCCTATCGGTGTTGTTTCACTCCTCGCGGGCAGGGCGCGCCTCCGGGGGAAGCACACCCCAGTCGATGAGCTGCTCGGTGAGCTCGCCCGGCGTCATGTCGTAGATGATCGCCAGGGACCGCAGGTCTTCGGTGCGGATGGACAGCACCTTGCCGTTGTAGTCACCGCGCTGGCTCTGGATCGTGGCCGCGTAGCGGGCCAGCGGACCCACTTTCTCGGCGGGCAGTTGTTGCAGGCGCTCGAGGTTGATCACGACCTTCGTGGCCGGTTCGGCTCCGGAAGGCACGCGGCCCTCGGGCAGCAGCTCCGCGACCGGCACGCCGTAGAAATCGGCGAGTTCGGCCAGCTTCTGCACGGTCACCGCGCGGTCGCCTCGCTCGTAGGACCCGACGACCACGGCCTTCCACCGTCCGCCAGACTTCTGCTCGACGCCGTGCAGCGACAGACCCTGCTGCTGGCGGATAGCGCGGAGTTTGCTGCCCAGCGCCTTGGCGTAGTCGCCCATGTGGCGTTTCTCCGTTCGTTCGCCCCGTCAGCCGATAACGGCGACCGGGGAGCAAAGCTCAGATCGATACGGAGAGTAATGTTCGCTCGCGAGCGTCACCAGGTCAAGTTGGTCTTCGGTGCCGATGTGGCGAGCGCCAACACACCACCCGGTCGATTGACCCGTTGTCGCTGATAGCGTACGGGGTAGCCCGGTGATGCGCAGGTTCATCACGAACCCGGATTGCGGGGCAGCTCACACACCATCCTTTAAGGACCCGTCCTGTGAGGCGGAGAAGGAGGTCGCACCGTGGCGTCTCGCCACCAGGCGAGCGCGGCGGAACCGGCAGGGCAGCGGGAGTTGCTCTCGGCCGGTGACGTTGCGCGCACGATAGCCCGAATCGCGCACCAGATCATCGAGAAGACCGCGCTGGACACCGGCGACGGTTCCGTGGTGCTGCTGGGCGTTCCCACGAGGGGAACGCCGCTGGCCAGGCGGTTGGCGGACAAGATCAGCGAGTTCAGCGGCGTGACGGTTGCAGTCGGCACCCTGGACATCACGCTCTTCCGCGACGACCTGCGCTCCCAGCCCAACCGACCGCTGGAGCCCACGAACCTGCCGGCCGGTGGCATCGACCACAAGCTGGTCGTGCTCGTCGACGACGTGCTCTTCTCCGGCCGCACCGTGCGCGCCGCCCTCGACGCCCTGCGCGACCAGGGCCGTCCCCGCTCGGTGCAGCTGGCCGTGCTGGTGGACCGGGGCCACCGGGAACTGCCGATCCGCGCCGACTACGTGGGCAAGAACATCCCGACCTCCCGCAGCGAGGACGTCGCCGTCCGGCTGTCCGAGACCGACGGCGAGGACCGCGTGATGATCCACAAGGAACAGGAGGGGGTGTGATGCGCCACCTGCTGTCCACTGAGGGCCTGTCCGCCGCTGACGCGACGGCCGTCCTCGACACCGCCGACACGCTCAAGCAAACGCTGCTGGGGCGCGAGGTGAAGAAGCTCCCGACGTTGCGCGGGCGCACCGTGGTGACGCTGTTCTACGAGAACTCCACCCGGACCCGGGTGTCCTTCGAGGTCGCCGGGAAGTGGATGAGCGCCGACGTGATCAACGTGTCGGCCAGCAGCTCGTCGGTGGGCAAGGGCGAGTCGCTCCGGGACACCGCGCTGACGCTGGCGGCGGCCGGCGCGGACTGCGTGATCATCCGGCACCCCGCCTCCGGCGCCGCCCACCGGCTCGCCGGCTGGCTGGAGCAGGACGGCACGCAGGTCGTCAACGCGGGCGACGGGATGCACGAGCACCCCACACAGGCCCTCCTGGACGCCGCGACCCTGCGGGAGCGCCTGGGGGACGTCTCAGGGCGTCGCATCGGCATCGTGGGCGACCTGCTGCACAGCCGCGTCGCGCGGTCCAACGTGCACCTGCTGCGGACGCTGGGGGCCGACGTGACGCTCATCGCGCCGCCGACGCTGGTGCCCACCGGCATCGAGCACTGGGGCGCCGACGTGCGCCACGACCTCGACCCGGAGCTGCCCAAGCTGGACGCGGTCATGCTGCTGCGGGTGCAGGCCGAGCGGATGCACGGCGGGTTCTTCCCGTCGGCGCGCGAGTACTCGATCGCCTACGGCCTCAACGAGGAGCGGTTGGCGAAGCTGCCCGAGCATTCGGTCGTGCTCCACCCCGGCCCGATGCTGCGCGGCATGGAGATCGCGCCGGCGGTGGCCGATTCGCCGCGCGCCGCCATCACCCAGCAGGTCGGCAACGGCGTGCACGTGCGGATGGCGGTGCTCTACCACCTCCTGGCGGGAGAGGAGCTCGCCGCATGAGTGGTCCCGTCGCAACCCCAGCCGTGCTCGACCCCACCTCGGGGCGTGGCGCAAGCCAGCCGCGAGGAACCGCGGAACGCGACGTTGAGCGGGGCGGCGCAACGACAACTGCGAATCGCGGAGAGGCGGGCGGCGCATGAGCCGGGTCTTGCTGAAGGACGTCCGTCCCTACGGGGAGGGCGAGCCGGTCGACGTGCTCGTCGAGGGCACCACGATCGCCGAGATCGGCGCGGACCTGAGCGTCGACGCCGACGAGATCGTGCAGGGCGGCGGCGCGGTCGTGCTGCCGGGCTTCGTGGACCTGCACACCCACCTGCGCGAACCGGGCCGCGAGGACGCCGAGACGATCGAGAGCGGTTCGATGGCCGCCGCGCTGGGCGGCTACACCGCCGTGTTCGCGATGGCCAACACCGACCCGGTCGCCGACAACGCCGTGATCGTCGAGCACGTGTGGCGCCGGGGTCGCGAGGTCGGCCTGGTCGACGTGCACCCGGTGGGCGCGGTGACCGTGGGCCTGGCGGGGGACAAGCTCGCCGAGCTGGGCACCATGCGCCACTCGGCGGCCGAGGTGCGGGTCTTCTCCGACGACGGCAAGTGCGTGCACGACCCGCTGCTCATGCGCCGCGCGCTGGAGTACACCCGCTCGTTCGGCGGGCTGGTCGCCCAGCACGCCGAGGAGCCGCGGCTGACGGTTGGCGCGCAGGCGCACGAGGGCCCGAACGCGGCCCGGCTGGGCCTGGCGGGCTGGCCTGCTCCGGCGGAGGAGTCCATCGTGGCGCGCGACTGCCTGCTGGCCGCGCACACCGGCGGAACCCTGCACGTCTGCCACGTGTCCACCGCCGGCACCGCCGAGCTGCTGAGGTTCTTCAAAGGCCGCGAGACCGATGGCACCGTCTCGGCCGAGGTGACGCCGCACCACCTGCTGCTCACCGACGAGCGGCTGGAGACCTACGACCCGGTCAACAAGGTCAACCCGCCGCTGCGCACCGACGACGACGCCCTGGCCCTCCGCCGGGCGCTGGCGGACGGGACCGTCGACTGCGTGGCCACCGACCACGCCCCGCACGCCGCCCAGGACAAGGATTGCGAATGGTCCGCGGCCAAGCCGGGCATGCTCGGACTGCAGACCGCGCTGGGCATCGTGACGCAGACGATGGTGCGCTCGGGCCTGCTGGACTGGCGGGGTGTCGCGCGGGTGCTCTCCGAGCGTCCCGCTGAGATCGCCGGCCTGACCGGACAGGGACGACCGATCGCCGTCGGGGAACCCGCCAACCTCGCGCTGGTCGACCCGGACGCGGAGTGGACGGTGCGCGCCTCCGAGCTGGCCAGCTTGGGGCAGAACTCGCCCTTCGAGGGGATGCGGCTGCCCGGTCGGGTCGTCGCGACGCTGCTGCGCGGCGCGGTGACCGCGCACGAAGGCAAGGTGAGGCGCTGATGGAACGGTTGTTGTGGGTGCTCGCGCTCGCCGCGTTGGCGGCGCTGGTGTTCTTCGGGATGCGACGCGGCTGGCTGGCCCGAGCCCGACGACAGGCGGCCGAGCTGCCTCCCTTCCCGGAGCGGCCGGCCGATCCCGGCGCCGAGACCCTGACCCCCGCCACCGGCATGTACATCGGCACGACCAGCGCCGATGACTGGCAGGACCGCATCGCGGTCGGCGACATCGGGCACCGCGCCAACGGAACCGCGCACCTGCACGCCAGCGGCCTGCTGATCGAGCGCGACGGCGCTTCGGCGGTGTGGATCCCGGCGGAGTCCGTGGTGGACGCCCGGCTGGACCACAAGCTGGCCAACAAGGTCGTGCCCGGGGCCGGTCTGGTGGTGGTCACCTGGCGGCTCGGCGATCAACTGCTGGACACCGGATTCCGAGGCGACGACAAGCAAGCGCAGACCGAGTGGGTCGAGGCGATCCGATCGCTGCCCGCTCACACGACTTCGAACGAGTCGGAGGACGGATGAACGACGTTCTCGCAGCTGTTCATCCGACCGACCGGGGCGTGGGCATCCCCACGCCAGCACAGGAGGAGAAATGACCGCGTACACACCGGCCGCGTTGGTGCTGGAAGACGGCCGGATCTTCCGCGGGGAGGCTTACGGCAAGGTGGGCCGCACCCTCGGGGAGGTCGTGTTCACCACGGGCATGACCGGCTACCAGGAGACGCTGACGGACCCGTCCTACCACCGGCAGATCGTGGTGCAGACGGCGCCGCAGATCGGCAACACCGGCTGGAACGACGAGGACGACGAGTCGGACAAGATCTGGGTCGCCGGCTACGCCGTGCGCGACCCCGCCCGTCGCCCGTCGAACTGGCGCTCCACCCGCAGCTTGGACGACGAGCTGACCAACCAGGGCATCGTCGGCATCTCCGGGATCGACACCCGCACCCTGACGCGCCACGTGCGCGAGCTGGGCGCGATGCGCGGCGGCATCTTCTCGGGCTCCGAGCTGGTCTCGGACGAGCAGATGGTGGCCGCGGTGAAGGACTCCTCGGAGATGGTCGGCGCGTCCCTGGCGGGTGACGTCACCACCGGCGAGACCTACGTGATCCCGGCCAAGGGCCAGAAGCGGTTCACGGTGGCCGCGCTGGACATGGGCATCAAGGCGAACACGCCGCGGATGATGGCCGAGCGCGGCATCGAGATCCACGTGATGCCGCTGGCGTCCACGGTGGACGAGATCCTGGAGATCGCGCCGGACGGGCTGTTCCTGTCCAACGGTCCCGGTGACCCGGCGACCACGGACGCGCAGGTCGAGCTGACCCGCCAGGCCCTGGACCGGAAGCTGCCGCTGTTCGGCATCTGCTTCGGCAACCAGGTCCTCGGTCGCGCGCTGGGCCGCGGCACCTACAAGCTGCAGTACGGCCACCGGGGCATCAACATCCCGGTCATCGACCAGGAGACCGGCAGGGTCGCGATCACCGCGCAGAACCACGGTTTCGCCGTGGAAGGCGAGCCGGGCGAGGAGTTCGACACCGACTTCGGCCGCGCGATCGTGTCCCACCACTGCGCCAACGACGGCGCCGTCGAAGGCTTGCGGCTGCTGGGCGGCCCGGCCTTCTCCGTTCAGTACCACCCCGAGGCGGCGGCCGGACCCCACGACGCCGCACCGCTCTTCGACCGTTTCGTAGACCTCATGTCGGAATCGAGCAAGTCATGAACTGCGTCGTGCCAAGCCGAGTCGTGAACAACGGAATCTCAGGGGGACGTGACGTCGAGCGACCCGCGGAGATCTCGAGACGAGAGATGCCGCTGAACGTCACCACCACTGCGAATCGCGGAGAGGCGGTACTGCGCTGATGCCGAAGAGGACTGATATCAAGCACGTCCTGGTCATCGGTTCCGGGCCGATCGTCATCGGTCAGGCCTGCGAGTTCGACTACTCCGGCACCCAGGCGTGCCGGGTGCTGCGGGAGGAGGGCATCCGCGTCTCGCTGGTGAACTCCAACCCGGCGACGATCATGACCGACCCGGAGTTCGCCGACGCCACCTACATCGAGCCGATCACCCCCGAGTTCGTCGAGAAGGTGATCGACGCCGAGCGCCCGGACGCGATCCTGGCGACCCTGGGCGGCCAGACGGCGCTGAACACGGCGATCGCGCTGCACGAGCGCGGTGTGCTCGACAAGTACGGCGTGGAGCTCATCGGCGCCGACGTGGACGCGATCCAGCGCGGCGAGGACCGGCAGATGTTCAAGGACATCGTGCGCTCGGTCGGCGGCGAGGTGCCCTCGTCGAAGGTCTGCAAGTCGATGGACGACGTGCGCTCGTTCGTCGCCGAGTCCGGTCTGCCGGTGGTCATCCGGCCCAGCTTCACCATGGGTGGTCTGGGTTCGGGCATGGCGCACACCGAGGAGGACCTGGAGCGGATGGCCTCCTTCGGGCTGTCCGAGTCCCCGGTGCACGAGGTGCTCATCGAGGAGAGCGTGCTCGGCTGGAAGGAGTACGAGCTGGAGCTGATGCGCGACCACGCCGACAACGTGGTGGTCATCTGCTCCATCGAGAACGTCGACCCGATGGGCGTGCACACCGGTGACTCGGTGACGGTGGCGCCGTCGATGACGTTGACCGACCGCGAGTACCAGCACATGCGCAACGTCGGCATCGACGTGCTGCGCGAGGTCGGCGTGGACACCGGTGGCTGCAACATCCAGTTCGCCATCCACCCGAAGAACGGCCGCATGGTCGTCATCGAGATGAACCCGCGCGTGTCGCGGTCGTCGGCGCTGGCGTCGAAGGCGACGGGCTTCCCGATCGCCAAGATCGCCGCGAAGCTCGCCGTCGGCTACACCTTGGACGAGATCCAGAACGACATCACCGGCGAGACGCCGGCGTCGTTCGAGCCCACGCTCGACTACGTGGTCGTGAAGGTGCCGCGGTTCGCCTTCGAGAAGTTCCCGGGCGCGGACCAGGAGCTGACCACGACGATGAAGAGCGTCGGCGAGGCGATGGCCGTGGGTCGCAGCTTCTCCGAGGCGATGGGCAAGGCCCTGCGCTCGATGGAGACCAAGTCCGTCGGCTTCTGGACCAGACCCGACCCGGACGACGCCACTCTCCAGTCCACTCTGGAGGAGATGCGCACCGCGCACGACGGCAGGATCTACACCGTCGAGCGCGCGCTGCGCTTCGGCGCCACCGTCGAGCAGGTGCACGAGGCCTCGGGCATCGACCCGTGGTTCGTCGACCAGATCTCGGCGTGGGTGGAGCTGCGCCGCGAGCTCGTCGACGCCCCGGTGCTGGACTCCCCGCTGCTGCGGGTCGCCAAGCGCGCGGGCCTGTCGGACCGCCAGATCGCCGCGCTGCGCCCGGAACTGGCCGGTGAGGAAGGTGTTCGCGCGCTGCGCCACCGGCTGGGCGTGCGACCGGTGTACAAGACGGTCGACACCTGCGCCGCCGAGTTCGCGGCGAGAACCCCGTACCACTACTCGGCCTACGAGTCCGATCCGGCGGCGGAGTCGGAGGTCACCGAGCAGCGCGAGAAGCCGAAGGTGATCATCCTCGGCTCGGGCCCGAACCGCATCGGCCAGGGCATCGAGTTCGACTACTCGTGCGTGCACGCGGCCATGGCGCTGCGCGAGGCCGGGTACGAGACGGTGATGGTCAACTGCAACCCGGAGACTGTCTCCACCGACTACGACACCTCGGACCGGCTGTACTTCGAGCCCCTGACCTTCGAGGACGTCCTGGAGGTCGTGCACTCCGAGCAGCGGTCGGGAACGGTCGCGGGCGTGATCGTGCAGCTGGGCGGCCAGACCCCGCTGGGCCTGGCGCAGCGCCTCGCTGACGCGGGCGTGCCGGTCGTGGGCACCCCGCCGGAGGCGATCCACCTGGCCGAGGAGCGCGGCGCTTTCGGCGACGTGCTGGTCGCCGCCGGGCTGCCCGCCCCGCAGTACGGCACCGCGACGTCCTTCGAGGGCGCCAAGCGGATCGCCGACGACATCGGCTACCCGGTGCTGGTGCGCCCGTCCTACGTGCTCGGCGGCCGGGGCATGGAGATCGTCTACGACGAGGCGTCGCTGGCCAACTACATCGCCCGCGCCACCGAGGTGACGCCGGAGCACCCGGTGCTGGTGGACAAGTTCCTCGACGACGCGATCGAGATCGACGTGGACGCGTTGTGCGACGGCAACGAGATCTACCTCGGCGGCGTGATGGAGCACATCGAGGAGGCCGGCATCCACTCCGGCGACTCGGCGTGCGCGCTGCCGCCGATCACGTTGGGGCGTCAGGACATCGAGATGGTCCGCCGCTCCACGGAGGCCATCGCGCGCGGTGTGGGCGTGCACGGTCTGCTCAACGTGCAGTACGCGCTCAAGGACGACGTGCTCTACGTCCTGGAGGCCAACCCGCGCGCGTCGCGGACGGTTCCGTTCGTCTCGAAGGCCACGGCCGCTCCGCTGGCCAAGGCCGCCGCGCGGATCATGCTGGGCGCCAAGATCTCCGAGCTGCGCTCCGAGGGCATGCTGCCCGAGGAGGGCGACGGCGCTGACCTGCCGGTCGACGCGCCGGTGGCGGTCAAGGAAGCGGTCCTGCCGTTCCACCGCTTCCGGACCCGCGAGGGCGTCGGGGTGGACTCGCTGCTCGGACCGGAGATGAAGTCGACGGGCGAGGTCATGGGCATCGACACCTCGTTCGGCCAGGCGTTCGCCAAGTCGCAGGCCGGTGCCTACGGTTCGCTGCCGACGTCGGGCAAGGTGTTCGTCTCGGTGGCCAACCGGGACAAGCGCTCGCTGGTGTTCCCGGTCAAGCGGCTGGCCGACCTCGGGTTCGAGGTCCTGGCGACGGAGGGGACCGCGGAGGTGTTGCGGCGCAACGGCATCACCTCCACCGTGGTCTCCAAGCACACCGAGTCGGTCGAGGGGGAGCGCGATGTCGTCGACCTGATCAAGGCCGGTGAGGTCGACATGATCATCAACACCCCGTACGGCAACCCGGGTCCGCGGGTCGACGGCTACGAGATCCGCACGGCCGCGGTGTCCC
Organism: Saccharopolyspora aridisoli; assembly: GCF_004348445.1. Lineage (GTDB taxonomy): Bacteria > Actinomycetota > Actinomycetes > Mycobacteriales > Pseudonocardiaceae > Saccharopolyspora > Saccharopolyspora aridisoli. The sequence goes on from NZ_SMKV01000047.1 coordinate 33,919, forward strand.
GCGACGTCCCGTGCATCACGACGGTGCAGGGCGCTGCTGCGGCGGTGCAGGGCATCGAGGCCGCGATCCAGGGCAACATCGGTGTCCGCCCGCTGCAGGCCCTGCAGGCCGCGCTGCGGCAGGGACGGTGAGCGACGATGCCTGATACTCCGCTGCGCGCCGGCTTCGGCGCCCGGCTCGCCACTGCGGTGAGCCGGCGCGGGCCGCTGTGCGTGGGCATCGACCCGCACCCGTCGCTGCTGCACGCCTGGCAGCTGGGGGAGAGCCCGCAGGCCCTGGAGCGGTTCGCCATGACCGTGGTGGAGGCGCTGGCCGACCGGGTGGCGCTGCTCAAGCCGCAGTCGGCGTTCTTCGAGGCCTACGGGTCGGCGGGCGTGGCGGTGCTGGAGAAGGTGATCGCGGAGTCGCAGCAGGCCGGTGCGCTGGTGCTGCTGGACGTCAAGCGCGGCGACATCGGCTCGACGATGACGGCCTACGCGATGGCCTACCTCGACGAGCGCGCCCCGCTGGCGACCGACGCGATCACGGTCTCGCCGTACCTCGGCTACGGCTCGCTGGCCCCGGCCATCGGCCTGGCCGAGCAGAACGGCAGGGGCGTGTTCGTGCTGGCCCGCACCTCCAACCCGGAGGGCGTGGGCCTGCAGCAGTCGGTCCACGGCAGCGGCGACACCGTCGGCCAGTACATCGTGGACTCCGCGGCGGAGACCAACCTGGGAAAGGAACCGATGGGTCACGTGGGCGTGGTGGCAGGTGCCACCATCCCACCGGGGGAGCTGGACTTCTCCGACCTCAACGGCCCCATCCTCGCCCCGGGCCTCGGCGCCCAGGGCGCCACGGTCCGAGATCTCAAGGGGGTCTTCGGCCGCGCCCTGCCGCACGTCCTCCCGACCACGTCGAGGGACGTCCTCCGCCACGGCCCAGAGGTGAAGTCGCTGCGAGACACCCACACCCGCCTCGCGGACGAGATCAACCGCCAGCTCAACGACTGATCTGAGCGCAACACCCGTCCCCGGCGCGACGCCTCGCGCCGGGGACGGGTGTTGCGCGTCGAGCTCTCGTTGTCGTCGAGTCGCGGCGAAGCTGCGGTGCGCTGATCGAACTTCGCGCGAAATGTGGGTGAACTGCTCCGTTCGGGTGATCGTCGCTGGCCGCCCTTCGGTGGCGCTCCGAACCTCCCCGTCGTGGCCGGAGTCCTTTGAGCAGCGGGATTTCTTCCGGGATCACCCGTGTCCGGTCGGCTCGTTGGAGGGGGTGCAAGCTGGTGATCGCGGAGTGATCTTCACCCGTTAGGGTCGCTGTGTTGAGGGGTTCGGAGGGTTGGCTCGATGACCGACGATGCTCCGCTGCTGGGCGCGCGGTACCGGTTGGGGTCTCGTCTCGGTGGCGGCGGGATGGCCGACGTGCACCGGGCGATGGACACCCGCCTGCAGCGGTTGGTCGCGGCCAAGGTCTTCCGCTCGGCGACCGATGAGCTGGGGCGCAAGCGCTTCGCGGAGGAAGCGCGGATCCTGGCGGGGCTGAGCCACCCGGGTCTGGTGACGGTGCACGACTTCAGCGCCGACGAGGACGAGCTGTTCCTGATCATGGAGTTGATCGAGGGCGGCACGCTGGCCGACGTCACCGAGGCCGGGCCGATGCGTGCCGAGGACGTCGCCGACATCGGCGGCAAGCTCGCCGACGTGCTGGCCTACGTGCACGGCAACGACGTCGTGCACCGCGACGTCAAACCCACCAACGTCCTCATCGGCAACGACGGCCGTGCCTACCTGGCCGACTTCGGTGTGTCGCGACTGGCCGACGCGGCAGGCCGGCTGACCGACTCGCGCATGGTCGTCGGCACCACCACCTACATGGCTCCGGAGCAGGTTTCCGGTGGTGACGTGGGGTTCCCGGCGGACGTGTACGCGCTGGGCCTGGTGCTGCTGGAGTGCGTGACGGGCCGCGTGGAGTACCCGGGCGGGCCGGACGCCGCGGTGGCGCGGCTGGTCCGCCCGCCGCAGATCCCGTTCGGCATTCCCGCTCGCCTGCGACGCGGTCTGCTGGCGATGCTCGCCGCCGACCCGGCGCGCCGCATCACCGCCGAGCAGGCCGGGGACCTGCTCAACGGCCGCACCACCGAGGTCATCGCCCCAGTCCCGCCGCCGCTGCCCGCACCACCGCCGCGCATCCCGCAGCAGCGGGCGCACCGCCCGCTGACGCAGTCGATGCCGATCCAGCCGCAACCCTCGCGCCCACCCGCCGCACCGATCGCGGTCGGGTTGCTGGTGGTGGTGACCCTGGCCGCGCTCATCGTCGCATTCTGGACCGAGAGATCTGAAACGCCCGGATTACCACCGGTTTCCGGAAGCCCCGGCGTGGATCGGTTGCCCGTGGACCTGGCGAACCTGGAGAGGCTGGTGCGTGGATGAACCGATTGCTGCCCGTCCTGCTCCTGGTCGGGTTCGTGCTGGTCGGCTGCGGTGACGACCCGCAGGTGCGGGCGCGGTTGAGCGCGCGCGTCGCCGAGGTGAAGGCCGCAGCCTTGGCGCACAACCGCCTGGACACCGAGACCGCGCTCGCCGCGCTGCATCGCGAGATCGCCGAGGCGGTCGCCGACGGCGCGCTGGACTCCGACATCGCCGGGTCCATCATGGTCGCCGCCGACCGGGTCGCCGAGGACGTGCGCACGATCCCGGCGTCCGGTTCGGTCCCGGTCACCGTGACGGTGGAACCGCCGGGACCCCGCAGCGGAGACAAGGAGTCACGAGCCGGCGACGGCTGACCCACCCCCTGAACGCC
>NZ_SMKV01000048.1 GCF_004348445.1 Saccharopolyspora aridisoli
TCGGTGGCGATGGCGGGGAGGGTCCGCCCGGTCCCATTCCGAACCCGGTAGCTAAGCTCCCCAGCGCTGATGGTACTGCACTCGCTAGGGTGTGGGAGAGTAAGACACCGCCGACACAATCCTCAAGAGCGGGGCTGGTTGATCCGAGCAGGATCAACCAGCCCCGCTCTTTCGCGTCCCCGCTCGACAAGGTCGTTCCGGTGCTCGAGACTTGGTCGCCGGAGTCCGGGCGGAAGGGGCGCGGGAGTGGAAGAGGAAGACCTCCGATCGTTGCTGGAGAAGCTGACGGTGGGGGAGAAGGCCCGGTTGCTGACCGGTGCCGACTTCTGGACGTTGCACCCGGTGCCGGAGATCGGTTTGCGCCGGCTGGTGCTTTCGGACGGCCCGAACGGGGTCCGCGGCACGACCTGGGACGAGCGCGACACCTCGTTGCTGCTCCCGGTCGCGTCGGGCCTGGCGGCGACCTGGGATCGGGCCGAGGCGCGGCGGGCCGGCGAGCTGTTCGGTGACGAGGCCGTCCGGCGCGGCGTGCACGTCGTGCTCGCACCCACGATCAACCTGCACCGCAGCCCGTTCGGCGGCAGGCACTTCGAGAACTTCTCCGAGGACCCGCTGCTGACCGGTGTGATGGGTGCGGAGATCGTCGCCGGCATCCAGTCGCGCGGTGTGGCGGCCACGCCCAAGCACTACGTGGGCAACGAGAGCGAGACGGAACGGCTCACCTACAACGCGGTGATCGACGAGTTGACGCTGCGGGACTGCTACCTGGCACCGTTCCGGCGCATCGTTGACGAGGCGCAGCCCTGGGCGATGATGGCCGCCTACAACTCGGTCAACGGCCACACGATGACCGAGCACTCCGCACTGGTCAACGACGTCCTCAAGGGCGAGTGGGGCTTCGACGGCGTGCTCGTCTCCGATTGGTTCGCCACCAGGTCCTGCGCCGGTGCGGCCAACGGTGGACTGGATCTGGCGATGCCGGGCCCGAAGAGCCCGTGGGCCGATGGCGCCCTGGCGAAGGCGGTCCAGGACGGTGAGGTCGACGAGTCGGTCCTGGACGACAAGGTGCTGCGATTGCTGCGCCTGGCGGACCGTGTCGGTGCCCTGGGCGATGACGAGGCCGAGCAGAAGACCGTGGAAGCCCCGCCGGAGCAGGCGCGCGCCTCGATCCGGGAGCTGACGGCCCGCGGGTTCGTGCTGCTGCGCAACGACAACTCGCTGCTCCCGCTGGACCAGCAGATCGCCAAGGTCGCGGTGATCGGCGAGAACGCCTCCTTCCCCGCGGTCCAGGGCGGGGGTTCGTCGCACGTCAGCCCGCCGCACGTGGTGACACCGCTGGACGGCATCCGCAAGGCCCTGCCGCACGCCGAGGTCCGCTACCAGCGCGGTGTGCGGCACCGGCGGCTGCTCGACCCGATCCCGCCCGAGCTGGTGCTCGACCCGGAGGGCGAGGGCAACGGTCTGCGCGTGGAGTACCTGGGGGACGAGGGCCAGGTGCTCGACACCGAGCTGCGCGGGACCGAGCGGCTGACGTGGCAGCTCGGCGCGATGCCGGAGGGCACCAGGAAGCTCCAGGTGAGCGGGAGGCTCACCGCCGAGGTCGGTGAGCACGTGTTCGGCGTGCACGGCACCGGGAAGTTCCGGGTCGAGGTCGCGGGTCGCGAGGTGCTCTCCGCCGACGTCAAGAGCAGCAGCGAGGTCGACGATCCGCTGGGCGACATGCTGGCGCCCCCGGAGCAGCGCTTCAACGTGGTGCTTGTCGACTCGGACCTGGACGAGGCGGGTCGCGTTCGCCTGGCGGTGGAGTTCACGCCGCTGGAGGTCGACGCGGACCTGATCTGCGTGGGCCTCGGCCACCGGCCGGAGCGTTGGGACGACGCGACCGAGCTGGAGGCCGCCTTGCGGGCGGCGCGGGACTGCGATGTCGCGGTGGTCGTGGTGGGCACCAACGACGAGGTCGAGACGGAGGGTCGGGACCGGAATTCGCTGGACCTGCCCGGCCAGCAGGACGAGCTGGTGGCGGAGGTGATCGCGGCCAACCCGAACACGGTCGTGGTGGTCAACGCGGGCGGTCCTGTGCTCATGCCGTGGGCGGCGGACTCGCCTGCGGTGCTGTGGACGTGGTTCGGCGGTCAGGAGTACGGCGACGCGTTGGCCGACGTTCTGCTAGGAGCGGCGGAGCCGGGCGGCAGACTGCCCACGACGTTGCCTGCCGCGCTCGCGGACGTGCCGGTGCCGCTGCCGGGCGTGCAGCCGGTCGACGGGGAGCTGAGCTACGAGGAGGGGCCGTTGATCGGCTACCGCGCCTACGCCGCTCGGGGTGTCACGCCGGGATTCAGCTTCGGGCACGGGCTGGGCTACACGACGTGGTCGTACGACGAGGCGACGCTCGAAGGCGACGCGGTCACGGTGAAGCTGCGCAACACCGGTGACCGCGCCGGCCGCGAGGTCGTGCAGGTCTACACCGCGGATCCGTTGCGGTTGGCCGGTTTCGCGGTGGCCACGGCAGAACCCGGGGCCGAGGTGGAGGTGACGGTGGAGGTCGAGCCGGGCGCTGAGGATGTGCGCGTGGGTCCGAGCTCCGGCGATCTCCGCCTCGACGCCGGGCGCTGACTCACTTCTTGGCGACGAACTTCTCCAGGTCGTCGAGCACCAGGTTGGCGGCGAGCGGGCCCAGGCCCAAGTACCAGGTGTCGTCGGGCACCTCGATGGCCTGGCCCGCGCGCACCGAGCCGAGGGTGGTCCACTGCACGGAGCCGGTCACCTGGTTCATCTGCTGGCGGGCGTTGTTGCCGTAGGCGGCGTAGAAGAGCATGTCGCCGTCCGCCTGGGAGATCTGCTCGCGGCTGAGCTTGGTGAAGGTCTTGTCGCCGAGCTGGTTGTCCGGGCGGTTGAAGTTCGCGTCGGCGAGGATCGTGCCGATGAACGATCCCTTGTTGTAGAGCCTGATGTCACCGGGGATGAACCGGAGCATGCTGACCTTGCGCCCGGCGGCCTGCTTCCCGATCTCGGCGGCGCGGGCCTGGTAGTCGGCGAGGATCCGGTCGGCATCCGCGCGCTTGCCGAGCGCTTCGGCGTCCAGGAGGAAGTTCTCCTTCCACGTCTTGCCCACGGTTTGGGCGAAGACGGTGGGGGCGATCTTGCTCAGGGCCTCGTAGTGCTCGTCGTCGCGGGTCTTGCTGGACAGGATCAGGTCCGGCTTGAGGGCGGCGATCTTCTCCAGGTTGGGGGAGCCGATGGTGCCGACGATCTCGGGGTTGCCCGCCTTCTGCGCCAGGTACGGCTGGAGCTGGGTGTTGGCGTCGGGCAGCACGGTAGCGACCGGTTTCACGCCGAGAGCCAGCACGGAGTCCAGCTCGCCGGTGTCGAGCACGACCACGCGCTGCGGTGTTCCGGGGATGGTGGTCTGGCCCTTGGCGTGCTGGACGACGCGGCTCTGGGCGGGCGCGGGCTGCTCGGGCGCGGGAGTGCCGCAACCGGCGATGCCCAGGGCGAACGCGGCGGAAATCGCCGCGAAGAGTCTGCGATGGCGCAGCATTGAGGCACCCAATCTGTCGGGATCGTGCAAAAGTTTGGGTAGCCTAACCTGCCTGCGTGGGGGTGACCAGAGCTGCGGCTTGTAATACTGATCATTAGCAGGGGGAACTGTCAGCGGCGGCTTACCAGGAACTCCTAGAGCATCACCAGGAACATGTGGGCCATCGCAGCCGAGAGTGCCAGCTCGACCAGGGAACGCAGTCGCGGCGGTGGAGCGCGCACCAGGTCGGTGGCGGCGAACCCCGCGGCCAGCGCGCAGTAGGCGATCAGCGACCAGGCCAGCAGCGGGAACGCGAATCCCGGGGCCTGCGCCGCGATCGCGACGGACGAGTGGTGGTGTCCTGCCGTGACCAGTGGAGCTCCGGCGACCGCGGACTGCTGCCCGGCGAACATGTAGACCATCGCCAGCGCTCCGATCGCGTGGTGCAGGTGCGAGCCGGTGCGCAGCAGCGCCGCCCGAAACCCCAACCAGCAGGCGAGAGCGAGGAAGGGCACGGCGAGCAGCGGTGACGGTGCCAGGTGCATCGCGACCATGCCCAGACCCATCATCAGCTGGGCGATGTCGACGTGGCAGGGGCGTTCTTGCTTGCGGTGGCCGATTCCGAGTCGCGCCAGCGCGGTCGCCGTCGCCGCGATGACCGTGCCGGTCATGACCTGCTCGAGCATGACCCTCCACCGTCGCCGGAGCCGCGTGCGCGATCGATTGTTGGTGCCTCGGGACGTCCGCAGGTACCGCCTTGCGGGCGGACTTCGGCGAACCGCGGTGACCGGGCGTGGTCGAGTCTCCAGTGGACGGTCATGATGCCGTGCGGTGGACGAAGTTCTCCAAGGAGACCGACACCTCGTGGCGGGTTCCGCTGTGCCGGGTGCAGTAGACCGTGGGGTACCAACCGGTCTCCTGCCACGCGGCCGGGAGTTCGTAGTCGTAGCACCCGTCCTCGACGGCTCCGGTGCGCAGCCCGTCGAGCCATTCCGAGGTGATCATCGGTTCGAAGTAGGTGACCTCGCGGTTCCAGACACCGTAGATCCAGGTGTGCCGGAACGGCAGGCCGTTGAACTCCGGTGCGGTGCGATCGATCAGGTGGTTGCCCATCGCGGGCTCGATCGCGTCGGCGTCGGTGAAAACAGCTGGTACGTAGCGGGAATCCGGCAGCCGCTTGCCCAACTCGTAGTCGTCGCAGTGCACCGGCTGGGGGCACGGGCCGGTGCGGATCGCCAGCCGCTCGGCGTTGTCGTTGAGGTAGAAGTGGACGTCGTGGTGCGGCTCGTCGTAGACCCCGAGCGGAAAGTGGCCGTGCGGGTTCCAGTTGTTGAGGACGTAGGTGAACGGAAAATCGGGCTGCTGCCGTGCGCGTTCACCTAGTTCGAGCTTCTGCCCGTAGCCGCCCGAGCACTCGTGGGCCGGATCGGTGCTGGCGTCGCCGTTCTCGTCGAAGCACAGCGTCCCGTCCGTCGGCGGGTCGTGCGGCAACCCGCTGAAGCTCGCGTCCGACATCCGCACGCCGATGGACACCGGGCGCGAGTCGAGGAACTGGGTGTAGGCGGTGATCCGGCCGTCGCCGAGCGGTGCGGACTCGCCGTACTCGGCGCAGGGGCCGCGGTAGGACGGCGTCTCGGCGACCAGCCGGTCGACGGCCGCACCGGGCAGCAGCAGCGACTGCCCACGCGCGCTCACCACGCAGACCCATTCGAGCTCGTCGGTCGCTGCGGCGTGCGTCGTGGCGACGCTGCTGGCGGCGAGGAGGAGCGCTCCTGATGCGGATGCCATCGCGAGCCGAACCTTCATGATTCTCCCGAGGTGGTCCTGGTGGACCACGCCAGAGTCCCGCCGGCTGCTGTCCCGCTGCTTTCACGTGCTGGAGAGGGTCCGGTCTCGCGGAAAGAAGAAGACCCGCCGATGGGGCGGGTCTTCTATCGCTGTGCGCCAACAGGGACTCGAACCCCGAACCCGCTGATTAAGAGTCAGCTGCTCTGCCAGTTGAGCTATTGGCGCTGGCCCCGGGTCTCCCCGGCAACGCGAAAAAGATTAGCACTCGCTCGGAACGGCCCGTGCAGCAGGTCCGACCGTGTTCGGGGCCATGTCCGCCGGGAGCGGTATCGAGAAATGAAAAAGACCCGCCATGAGGCGGGCCTTTCTTCTGCTGTGCGCCAACAGGGACTCGAACCCCGAACCCGCTGATTAAGAGTCAGCTGCTCTGCCAGTTGAGCTATTGGCGCTAGCGCGTCTCCCGGGGTTTCCGTTCGGTCTCCCTGGCGACGTCGAAAACATTAGCACGGGCCGTGCGTGCCCTCGGCAGGGGGTCTCCTCGTCGGTCGAGGGCAACCCCGCTACCCGTCCGCACGTCCACCGGATGCGCGCGGAGTGTGGCCGGAGCACAGGGAATATGACACTGAGTGCAGACCCGGTCGCTGCATGCACGGTCGGGTGATTACGGCACACTAGTGGTCAGGCGCAGGTGTGGTTTGTGGTTTGTAACGGGACGGATAGTTGCCAATGAGGAAAAGGCGTAACCCGGTAGGGGTTCTCTCGCGGGTTGGGCGGCTGACGACCGTGTCGGTCGTCGGGCTGGTGGGTTTGCTGGTCGCCGGGTGCAGCGGCGGCGCGGGAGTGGAGGCCGCGCAGGACCAGGGGTCGCCGGCTCCGGTGGTGCGGTTCGCGCAGCCTAACGGGGCCAAGGACGTGTCGCCGGCGGCTCCGGTGACCGCGAAGGTCAGCGGCGGCCGGATCGTGAACGCGACGCTGACCAACTCCGACGGCAAGCAGGTGCCGGGACAGGTGTCTGCGGACGGCGCGAGCTGGTCCTCGGCGGAGAAGACCGGTTACGGCAAGACCTACACGCTGGCGGTGACGGCTCAGGGTGAGGCCGGCCCGGCCATCACGCAGCAGTCGACCTTCACCACGATCGACCCGAAGTCGCAGACCTACGTGTCGATGATCCCGCTGGACGGCGAGACCGTCGGGGTCGGCCAGCCGCTGGTGTTCCGCTTCAGCAGCAACGCGCCCGCTCCGGACAAGCGGAAGGCGGAGGAGGCGATCAAGATCGCCACCGAGCCGGCGGTCGAGGGCGCCTTCTACTGGTTCAACAGCCGCGAGGTGCACTGGCGGCCCAAGGATTACTGGCAGCCGGGCACCAAGATCTCGATCGCGGTGGACGCATACGGTCGCGAGTTCGGGCCGGGTCTGTGGGGCGAGGAGGACCGCAAGGCCACCATCACCATCGGCGACCGCGTGGTGCTCAAGGCCGACGGTGCGTCGCACCAGATGAGCGTGGAGAAGAACGGCCAGGTCATCCGGACGATGCCGGTGTCGCTGGGCAAGCCGGAGTTTCCCTCGAACAACGGCGTGCACGTGGTCACCGAGCACCACCGCAAGAAGATGATGGACTCGACGACCTACGGGCTGCCGCTGGAGGCCGGTGGCTACCAGACGGAGGTCGAGTGGGCGGTCCGCATCTCCAACGGCGGTGAGTTCCTGCACGCGGCTCCGTGGTCGGTGGGCGACCAGGGGCACCGCAACGTCAGCCATGGCTGCATCAACATGAACAACGCCAACGCCGAGTGGGTCTTCAACCTGCTCAAGAAGGGCGACGTGGTCGAGATCACCAACTCGGGCGGCCCGAACCTCCGCTCCTGGGACGGGTTCGGAGACTGGCAGGTCCCCTGGAACGAGTGGCAGAAGGGCAACAAGTAGCCCTCGGGAGCGAAGCGACCGCGTGGGACGCACGACGCGGTCGCTTCCTCCTCTCCCGTCAAAGCCGCATCGGGGTCACAGCAAGCAGTTCGGCTGGAATCCTGGGTCGGCGGGCCCTTCCCGGTCGAGGGTGTGGAGCACCCACTGCACCACCACCGGATCGTTGGGGCTCTGGTCGTGCTCCACGAGGTCGTTCGGGCACGCGTCCTGCACGGTGATGTTGGTCAGGTCGTTGGCGGGGCCGTCGTGGAGGAAGGCGTTGGTGTACGGGGTGACCACCTGGTCGTAGCGGGTGGTGATGACCGTGTAGTCGGGGCCGTCCGGGGTGTCGTCGCCGGCGTTGAGGTCGGCGAGGAACGGCGATCCCTGCATCTGCTGGGCGCACGCCTCGCAGGCGACGCCTGCGGGGCCCGCCAGCGGAGTGGTGGTGCCGTAGTTCGACGGGACGATCCCGATCAGCTCGCCGGTCTTGGCGGCGCCGCCGAGGGACTTCAAGTACGAGCGGGGCATCATGCCGCCCTGGCTGTGCCCGACGAGGTCGACCTGGTTCGCACCGGTGGCCGCGAGGACCTGGTCGACGAAGGACGCCAGTTCTTGCGCGGAGTTCTCGACGCGGCCCGTGGCGTTGTTGCCGTAGTCCAGCGCGAACACGCAGTAGCCCGCCTGCTTGATCTGCGGGGACAGCAGCGACCAGTTCTTGGCCATGTTCTCGAAGGTGCCGTGCACGAGCACGACCGGCCGCGGGTGCTCGGCGCTGGGCTCGCAGCTCCAGTCGTTGGCCCCGGGCGGCGAGACGCCCACCGGGGCGGCCTGCGCGGTGCCGGATCCGAGCAGTGCAGTAGCGATCGCCAGTGCGAGCAGTGCTGGCAGCCCTCGGTGTCGCATGCGGTCGTTCCTTCCAGTGGCCGGGAATGCTCCAAAACGCCGCTGGACGCAGGTCCGAACGGGTTGCCGTGCAGTGGTTCTTAACCCGAGGCGCCACCGGTGTCAAGCGGGTGTTGACGATCTGACCTGGTCGGATGTCGGGGTCGCGGGCTTCCTCGATCGCCGACTGGAGGGGCTGCGCGAAGCTGCTCCCACTCCGCGCTCCCGAAATCGGGCACCGAGCGAGAAAACTCCGGCCGACTGCCCGTTCGGCAGTCGGCCGGAGTTCTGACCTGCATCTTCATCTAGGGTGAGTGACGGGATTCGAACCCGCGACTCCTGGGACCACCACATAGATCGACCGCGTCTGACCTCCGACGGTCGACGTATCGTCGCAGGTCATCGACCACCCGGTGTCCGCGTATGGCCGTACCTGACCGACTTCCGGCGAACCTGGGAGTCGGTCCCGGCTCCCAGGTTCGCTCCCAGCGTTCGCCGCTCCACCCTCCGCGGCTGTCAGCCCCGGAGGTCGGGGTCTCCGGGCTCGTTCATCGGCCGTCCTCATCTGCACCGGATGCGTGTGCCGGTTCGATGTTGACTGCCCCGAGGGCGTCGCGAACTGCGGCACTGTCGTCGTCGCTGACCTGACGCCTGGCGGTGGCGTAGGACAAGCGGGCGGCGTTGGCGAGGGCTTGCCAGCTGTAGCCGGGCTGGGTTGTGCCGGCCGTAGGCGAGTAGTTCGCGGATGAGCCGCTCGGCCTGCTCGCGTTGGTCGGCCGCCGTGCTCAGTGCCAGCAGCAGCGCGTCCTCGTCGGTGGCGTCCACCAGCACCTGCGAGGTCTCGGCGTAGTCCTCGCGGTTCTCCTGCGCCTGGGTAACGGCGTCGTCGTAGAACTCGTCGGGCGTGACTTCGCCTTGGCGCGGGTGAGGGTGTGCTCCAGAACAGCTATCCAGGAGCGTGGGGAGCAGGGCCGGTTCCGACGGCTCCCCCACGGGGAGTATGGCTGTTGGTGCTGGTTGGACCTGCACTACACGGCTGCGGTCCTTCTCCCGGACTACGGGTACAGCTTTTCGCCCTTGGCCAGCATCGCTACGTATTTTTCTATCCGGCGCGCCCGGGTCTCGGGCTTCTTGGCGTCTTGGACCCGGTACAGGATCGCGTAGCGGTTCTGCCGGTCCAGTGTCTCGAAGAACTCCGCCGCGGCCGGGTCGGCGGTCAGGGCCGCCGCGAGGTCGTCCGGCACCGTGGCGGTCTTCGCGCCGTCGTAGGCCGCCTTCCAGCGGCCGTCCGCCTTGGCGCGGTCGACCTCGGCCTGCCCCGGGGGCTGCATCCGGCCCTGTTCGATCAGGGCGGCCACCTTGTCCCGATTGACCTTGGACCACTTGCTGCGCGGCTTGCGCGGGGTGAACCGCTGGAGCCACCACTGGTCGTCGAACTTGGCCTTCTGGCCGTCGATCCAGCCGTAGCAGAGTGCCACGTCGAGCGCCTGGGTGTAGTCCAGCGCGACGATTCCGGGGCCCTTCTTGCGAAGCTTGAGCCAGATGCCGGACGAGACGGCGTGGTTCTCGCCGAGCCATGCCTGGAATGCCTCGGCGGACTCGAATGCGACGATCTCCAAGTCCTGAGTCACCCCAGCAGCGAACCACACCCGGAGCCTGGATAGCCAGGGAGAACCTGCGCACCCTCCTCGCCCTGGCCCGCACCGGAGCCGACGCCACCAAGTTGGCAACGCCCGCTGGGAGTTCCTCACCTGGTGCCCGACATCCCTGAAGTCCGCCAAATCGCCACCACCGTCACCGCTGGTGGCCAGAGGTTGCATCGTTCATCCACACCGTGATTTCTCCCCTGGACGCGACCAGCTGTCGTAGCCTGCGGCCATGACACGCTCGTCGCCTTCCCGCCTACGTCGGTTTTCCAAGCTCGCCATCGCGTTGGTCGTGTTCGGATTAGTCGTCGCCGGAGCTTCGGGTGGTTTCGAAGACGACAGGGGGAAGGAGGTGGCATTCGGAGAAACCGCAACACTCGATGGTGGCTACGAGATTACGATGGCGGCCCCGCATTCGGCCCCCGACGTACCCGGCATCGAATCCGGCCCCAAGACCGGCGTCCCGGTTGTGCCCGGATGCACATGGGCGGCGGAGATCACCATCACCAACGCCACGGATCGACCTATGCCCGTATCCGAACTGGAGATCCGATTCGCCAGTCGCGGTGACCAACCCTCCGAACCGTTCGGGCCTGAATACGATCGTTGGCGCAGTATGGTCATCGCTCCCGGCGAGTCCTTCCGCGACCAGGTGAAATTTGTCGGCAACCGGAGCGGCGAGCCCATGGATGCCAGCATCGGAGTAGCCGCCGAGTCGCACGAGCTCTACGCCTCGTGGGATTCGGGGCGAGAACCCGAGCCGTGGTACGAGCTGTGACTCACGCACCCACAGCCTGCAAACCATCTTCGTACGTTTGTGACCTTGCTTCCTCAAGGACGGTTCGCTCTGAACCATCGAACACTCGTCAGTTGACAAGTGGATTGAGCGCCCGCCGGCCATAGCCGATGGCCTCGTCGAGGTTGCCCTCCCTGGCCGCCACGACTCCGAGCGTGACCTGCGCTTCCGCGATCCGCATCGGCCACCGCTCGTGGTTCTGGAAATCGGTGCTAGCTCGGATCACTTCCTCGGACAGCTCACGGGCCAGGCGGTTCTCCCCGACCTGGCGGTAGCAGTCCATTGCGTAGAAGTCGTACTTCGACGGGTCGACCATGAAATGGTTCTCGACGTTGTCGGGGTACGGCATGCCGTCGAGGAGAACGCGGCCGTGCTCGAGGGTTTTCAGCATCTCGTCGTTGCGCCCCATGCGCGCAAGCGCCTTGGCCTTCTGGGCGACAAGCTGGCGACACGCTGTGGCTGCCCGCCGCGGCCTCGCCGCCATCCGCCGCTGCGATTGCGCCCCGGTAGTCGCCGGAGGTAGAGCGAACCAAGCGCGCATCTCATGCGCCCAACCCAAGATTCCTGAGCTTCCAACCTCTCGGCCCAAGCTCAGCGCGGACCGGCGCGTCGCCTCTGCCGCCTGGCGCTGACCGAGGTCGTATTCGAGGCAGCCAACCAGCAGCGCGAGCCAGCCGGCTGTGGAACCGGGGCAGCCGTTCACGCTGCCAGTCGGCCGGGGACGCCCCCGGTTGGTCAGCGTCGACGATGGCCGCGGTCGATGCGTGTCGTGTCAGAAGACGCAGCTGCTCCGGCTCGACGGCACGCTGATCTCGTATGACGGCCTTGACGGTGGCCAATGCGACGGCACCGGGGTTCGACCCGAGACGATGTGCCGGTGACGTCCTGGGCTCCGCTCGTCGCGGGGCTCACACCGCACGGGCTCCGACACGGGCACCAGCCGATGATGGACAACGCAGGTGTGCACTACGTCCTGCAGTCCGAGTGCATGGGCCACTAGGTTCCCGGCATGCGCGGAACCTACGCCCACCCGACACCCGAGATGCGAGCCGAGCTCATGGCCGCCTTGCCGCGGCTTTGGGAGGAGTCGCTGGGAGCCCGCGCGAAGCTGTCGCCGCGCTCGCCGGTTCCGCTGCTCGACGAACTGCTGATGCCCTACCGGGCACCGTGATGGCGGACTTCCGCCCCCATTTCGCCCCCAAAATCGGACATCGCAAGGTCAAAACACTCCGGCCGACTGCCCGTTCAGCAGTCGGCCGGAGTTCTGACCTGCATCTTCATCTAGGGTGAGTGACGGGATTCGAACCCGCGACTCCTGGGACCACAACCCAGTGCTCTACCGACTGAGCTACACCCACCTCGGCCGCTCGGACCGGCCCTGCCGGGCCTCGTCCGGAGCAACGGAAACCATCCTAGCGTGTGCCCACCACGGGATCTCCACCGCCTCCGGTTTTCGCGTCCGAGCAGCTCAGCGGGGCCTCAGGACTGCTCGCGGGCTCGAGTGGTCCCGCTGACCCCTCCGGGGTCGCTGAGCAGTTCGGCGGCGATGGCTTGGGCCTGCTCGCTGCTCGGACCGGGGTGTGGGACGAACGCGGTGCGCCGGTAGTACGCGAGCTCGCGGATGGATTCGCGGATGTCGGCCAGCGCGCGGTGGGCGAGGCCCTTCTCCGGCTGCGCGTAGTAGATGCGCGGGTACCAGCGCCGGCAGAGCTCCTTGATGGAGGAGACGTCGACCATCCGGTAGTGCAGGTGCGCGTCGAGCTGTGGCATGTCGCGCGCGATGAACCCGCGGTCGGTGGCGATGGAGTTGCCCGCCAGCGGCGCGGACCGCACGTCGGGCACGTGCTGCCGGATGTATTCCAGGACCTGCTGCTCTGCTTCGGCGAGGGTCACCTGGGATGCGCGGACCTCCTCGGTGAGCCCCGAGCGGTCGTGCATGTCGCGCACGACCTCGGGCATGCCCGCGAGGGCGTCGTCGTCGGCGTGGATGACGATGTCCACGCCTTCGCCGAGGATGTTGAGGTCCGCGTCCGTGACCAGGGCGGCGATCTCGATCAACGCGTCCTTGCCGAGCTCAAGCCCGGTCATTTCGCAGTCGATCCACACTAGACGGTCATTCACTCGACGCAGCCTAACTCCCGCGACCGGTTGATCGCGGAAGAGTGTCGGGATCGCAAGCTTCGGGGGCTACCCGTCGAGGTGCGTCCGGAGTTCGCGGGGGACGACCTTGCCGGTGGCGTTGCGCGGGAGCTCGTCGAGGAAGATCACGTCGCGGGGGACGGCGAACTTCGACACCCGGCTGCGGACGTGGTCGCGCACCTGGTCGGCGTCCATCGAGCCCTTCTCGCGCGGGACGACGAACGCGGCCAGGCGCTGGCCGAAGTCGGCGTCGTCGACCCCGATGACGGCGGCTTCGGAGACCTCGGCGATTCCGGCGATGGCGTCCTCGGCTTCCTTGGGGTAGATGTTCTCGCCGCCGGAGATGATCATGTCGTCCTCGCGGCCGCAGATGAACAGCCGCCCGGAGCGGTCGAACCGGCCCAGGTCACCGGTGGACATGAGCCCTTCGTGCCGTTCGCGGCTGTTGCCGTTGGTGTAGCCGTCGAACAGCATGTCGTTGCCGGCGAAGATGCGGCCCGTCTCGCCGCGTCGGACGGGTTCGCCGCTGTCGTCGAGGACGCGCACGGTGGTGCCGCGCGGCGGCCGCCCGGCCGAGGACGGTGCGGCGCGCAGGTCGGCGGGGGTGGCGATGCTCACCCAGGAGACCTCGGTGGAGCCGTAGAGGTTGTAGAGGACCGGGCCGAAGGCGCGCTGGAACGTGGTGGCCAGGTCACCGGGCAGCGCGGAGCCGCTGGCGGCGACGATGCGCAGCGACGAGGTGTCGAAGCGCTCACGCTCCTCGGCGGGCAGGTCGAGCATCCGCTGGAGCATGACCGGGACGCCGAACACGCTGCCGACGCGGTGCCGCTGGATGGTGCGCAGCGCGTCGATCGCGTCGAACTTGCGGCGCAGCACCAGGGTGGCGCCGAGGACGGCGGAGAGCTGGAACCCGGCGACCCCCCAGGTGTGGAACAGGGGAGCGCTGAGCAGCACGCGTTCGCCCGCTCGCAGCGGGATGCGGGAGAACACCGCGCCTGCCGGGTTCAGGCTCGGCGGGTCGGGGCGTCGCGCGCCCTTCGGCGTGCCGGTGGTGCCGGAGGTGAGCACGATCAGCCGCGAGTGCCGGTTGGGTCGGGGCACCTGCTTGCCGGTGCCGGTGGCGATGAGGTGGTCGAGGGTGTTGTGCTCCGTGGGGCCGTCGGCCCAGCCGAGGACGACGTCGAGGTCGCCCGGCAGGTCCTGCAGGTGCCCGGCGAACTCCTCGTCGAGGACGAGCACGCTGACGTCCTGCTCGGCGAGCACGTCGGCGAGCTGCCGGGTGCTGAGCCCGACGTTGAGCAGCACCACGTCGACGCCGAGCTTGGCCGCGGCGACGATGACCTCGACGGGTCCGTGGTGGTTGCGGGTGAGCACGCCGATGCGGGTCTTGCGGGGCACTCGGTCGCGCAGCGCAGCGGCCAGGCGCGTGGTGCGGGTGGCGAGTTCGGCGTAGCTGAGCGCGCCGCGCTCGTCGATCACGGCGGGGCGATCGGGGTGGCGGGCGGCGCCGACGGCGAATCCGAGCGGCAGGGTGATGCCCCACCGGCGGTAGGCGAGCGCGATGCGCACCAGCTTGTCCGGCCTCATGGGCCGGATGACGCCTTGTCGGACCAGCACGAACAAGGTGTGCAGTGCCGGTGCGGCGTGGTTGGTGAAAAAACTGGGCAGTCGCCGCAAAACGCTCACTCGGTCACCCCTCGTCCGTGGAACCTACTCGGGAGTAGATTGTGCCGTGAGTAATCCTCCCGGCCAAGTCCTCCGTGTCGAGTATCCCGGTTCCGGCGATCGAGAGAGGGCGGAGCGGCCCCCTCCAGGAGCGCCTGACGGCCCACCGCCAGGCGCTCCTAGTCGACGCCGGCGGCGCTGACCACCGCCTCGCGCAGGGCTGCGCGCAGGCGACCGACCTCCAGCGGTGAGAGCACCGCCGTCTCCCCGGACGGCGCGACGATGGCGACCCGGCCGTGGTTGACGAACACCGACATGTCTCGTCGCCGTCCGGCGACGTCGCGACAACTGACGTGCCACTCCTGGTTGGGGCCCACAGTCCCAGCCTCCCTGTGCCGATCCGCTCGGTGCGGTGGAGCCGCGCAGCGCGCGCTCCTGGTGGGGGACGCGCGTTTCCGAGGGGCGTGACGGTACTCGGCCGGAACAACGGGAACGTGTGCGCGATCACGGCCGGGTTCGCGGGCCCGAACGCAACTCAGGGGCGATCCCCACAACCGGGAATCGCCCCTGAGCGAACGCTGTTAGCCGACGACACTCGTCCGGGTCAAGAAACCGTCAGACCGGACGTACCTTCAGCCCGGCGGGCTCGGCGGAGAGCACGACCGCGCCCTCGAAGTCGGCGATCGGGAGCTCGTCGCGCACCAGGCGGTGCGGTGCCTCGGACGCCTCGATCCGGATCTTGCCGGTGTTGATCGACTGCTCGTCCAGCTCCTGGCCGCCGAACTGCACGCTGAGCTGGTCGCCGGTAACGGTGGCGGTCACCCAGCCGCCGTCGACGATCTGCTCGGTGTCGTCGAAGGAGACGGTCAGCCGGCCCTCGGCCGGCTTGTCGCCGCGCACCGCTACGTGCGAGAGCGCGACGTCGCGCTTGCCGGACTCCTCACCGGCCAGGGCGATGACATCCCGGGTGACCTCGTCACCTGGCTCGGTGCCGGGCTTGGGCGTCAGCACCGGGGCGCGCAGCTGCGCGGCGAGCCGGTAGGGCTGCCACGAACCGGCGCCGATCAGGTTGACCACCGCGCTGACCGCCACGTCGGCCAGCAACCGATCACTGCCCGGGGCGGGCGTGACCTCGATCGCGGGCACGTCGCGCCGGGTCAGCAGATCTCGCAGTGCCTTGGCGCGCTGACGGCTGTTGCGGTCAAAGCCGCGGGTGATCGCCACCGTCCCCGATCCGGCGGCCGCGACGGCGGCCTCGGTCAGGTCCGCTAGCGGCGCCCAGATCTGCGCCGGGTCCTCTTCAGGACGCTGCCGGCGTGAGCGGGCGAAGCCTGGGGCATCGGTCGTGGTTTCCATCGCCCTCCACTTTAGTCCGCTTCGAGAGATGACCTTGCCTTCCGGTGGTGGCTTTCACGGTGTGAAATCGATCGCGGTCGCACTGCTCCATCGGGGTGGCTTTTCCCTCTGGTGGGCTCATCCGCTGCGGCATTCGTCGCACTCGCGGCACCGGGGGTCGCGATCTCCGATCTCCGCCCGCCGGGGCCAGCGCGCGGGCCCGCCCGCTGGCGTCTGGTGCGCTGGCCGGCCTCCGACGGGAGCGGGGGCGCTGGCTGGGCAGCCGCTGGCCGAGCTGCGTCCCGCGGAGGCCGACGGGCACCCCGGTCCGGATGTTCGTGCTGGCCACGCGCACGTTGTGGCACCAGGTGCGACTGCGCGACGTGCTCCACCTCGGCCAGGTGATCGGGTCGGTCGAGTGAACCGCGCGAGCCGGAGGCTTGTGCTGGGTTGTTAGGTTGGTGCCAGTGACGCGGGGTGCCCTGCCAGGGCTGAGAACAGACCCGTCGAACCTGACCTAGCTCGTACTAGCGGAGGGACGTCATGGCTCCGAATGTGCTGACCATCGCCGGGACCGACCCCAGCGGTGGCGCCGGTATCCAGGCTGATCTCAAGGCGTTCTCGGCCAACGGCGCCTACGGCATGTCGGTGATCACCGCGCTGGTTGCGCAGACCACCACCGGGGTGAGCCGGGTGCAGGAGGTCCCGCCGGACTTCATCACCGACCAGCTGGTGACGTTGCTCGACGACGTCCGGGTGGACGCGGTCAAGATCGGCATGCTCGCCAACGCCGAGGTCATCCGCGCGGTCACCGCCGTGCTGGAACGCTGCTCGCCTCCGTTCGTGGTGCTCGACCCGGTCATGGTCGCCAAGAGCGGCGACCGGCTGCTAGCGCCTGAAGCCGTCGGTGCGCTGCGCGACGAGCTGCTGCCGGTGGTGGACTTGATCACGCCGAACCTGCCGGAGGCGGCTGACCTGCTCGGCGAGGCCGAGATCGGCGATCCTGACGAGATGCTGGCGCAGGCCGAGCGGCTGGCTGCGCTGGGCGCCAAGCAGGTGCTGCTCAAGGGCGGGCACCTCAGCGGGGAGTCGAGCGTCGACCTGCTCTACGGCGACGGCTCGGCGGAGTTCCTCAGCAGCGAGCGGGTGGCCACCACCAACGATCACGGCACCGGGTGCACGCTCTCGGCGGCGATCGCGGCGCTGCGCCCGCAGCGCGCGGACTGGCCGGAGGCCGTCCGCGAGGCCAAGCAGTACCTCACCGAGGCCCTGCGCGCCTCGGAGCGCCTCGACGTCGGCCGCGGCCACGGCCCGGTTCACCACTTCCACCACTGGTGGTGAGCGGCCGAAGGCAGTTCTCCTCGAACTGTCCGGGCAGGACGAACGTCGATCGTGGGCGGTCGGGCCAGAAAACTGCCGGCCGCTTCGCACCCGAAACCGACTTCTGCGAGGAGCTCTCATGAGCACGTTGCCCGCTCCGCCTGCCGGAGGGTTCTGCGCCCAGGCGTGGGAGCGCACTGCCGGATTGCAGCAGGCGATCGTGGACCACCCGTTCAACAAGGCGCTGGCGGACGGCAGCCTGGAACGGGAGGTCTTCGCCTTCTACATCGTGCAGGACGCGCGCTACCTGGTCGGCTTCGCGCAGGCGCTGTCGGCCGCGGCGACCAGGGCCGATGACGCGGCCGACGCGGCGTTCCTCGCCGGGGCCGCGCAGGGCGCGCTGGTGGAGGAGCGGCGGCTGCACGCCGGGTACGTCGCCGAGTTCGGCCTGACCGACGAGGAGATCTCCGGTGTGGACACCTCGCCTTCGTGCCTGGCCTACACGTCCTACCTGCGCTCCTGCGCGCTGACCGAGTCGTACCCGGTGCTGCTGGCAGCGATCCTGCCGTGCTTCTGGGTGTACCAGTACGTCGGCAGCAAGATCCTCGACGCCACCGGCGACATCGAGGGCCACCCCTACAAGGCGTGGATCACCACCTACGCCGACGACGAGTTCGCCGAAGCCGTGCTGGCCGCCCGGGAGCTCGTCGACAAGGTCGCGGCGCGCTCGGACGACGCGACGCGCGAGCAGATGTTCGCCGCGTTCACCCGGGCGACCGAGTACGAGTGGGTGTTCTGGAACGGCGCGTGGACCAAGGAGACCTGGCCCACTGCGAAATTCCTCGGGTGACAAGTTCCGCGTCTCGTGAACACCGGTGAGGGCCCGCCGAAGCGGCGGGCCCTCATCCGTTTCGCGTTGAGCCTCAGCGCGATCCAGGATGTGATGCGCGACACAATCTCGCGGTGTTAACGAAGTGGCTCGCACAGCGACATGCTGGGCGAGCCCCCTGCCCTAGCAGGGCGTTGTGAGTGGCGGAATCTTCCGCAGGTGTGGATGGAGTTCTGGGGCAAATGTCTTCACTTCTGATCGTCTTCCTCGGCATGTCGGTCCCGATCCTGGCCGCCGCGCCGTTCTACATCGCTGACCGTCGCGAGGGCGGTCGCGAGGCCCCCGAGTCCGCGCAGCTGCTTCCCGGCATCGAGGCACCCCGGATCTGGCCGCAGTCCGCGGTCGAGCCGCAGGTCCCGGAGCGCGAGATCCCCGAGTCGCGCACCCCGGAGGAGACCAACGCGCTCGGCGACACCGTGCGCATCGAGCAGGACCGGGTGCCTCAGCCGTAGATCGACTTGGCCAGCGCCGCCTTGCGCTGCTGCATCTCGCGCAGCGCAGCGGAGCTGAAGCCGCCGGCGCTCGGGCTCGACGGAATCCGCAGGCCCTCGCTCAGCTCCCAGCCGGAACCGCGGTCGATCAACGACCGGTGCTTGTTGGTGTAGTAACCCGAGTTGATCGACACCGCGACCCCGCTCGCGCCCGCGGCGGCGGCCAGCAGGTGCAGGTGGAACCGCGTCGACAGCCACCGCTGCCCTGGTCTGGCGGGCAGGCCGTCGCGCATGATCTCGTCGAACGCGTGGAAGCGGGCCCCCGGCAGGTCGTGCTCGACCAGCGAGAACACCTCCCGGTCGGCGCGCGGGATGCCCTCCACGAAGGCGACCTGCTCCGGCTTGACCCGCCACTCGCGCAGCGTGTCCAGCAGGAATCCGGCCAGCGCGGGCACCGACTCGTCCAGCAGGTCCGACTGCATGCACACCACGACGTCGCGGACGTCGTCGTCGCCGGTGCGGAAGAGCCCGGGTTCGACGCCGAAGAACATGTCGTCACCGGTGACCGACGGCTCGACCAGCATCGCCTCCGACGGCTCGTCACGGACGTCGACGACCTCGAACTGCTCGGCGAGGCTGCGCAGCAGCGGCTCGGCGCCCTCGGCCATCGGCGACAGGCCCTGCCCGGTCATCACCGCCCGGCCGCCGGAGCGGTGCGCGGCGGCTGCGGTGGCCGCGAGCAGGCCGATGTGCCGCGGCCAGATGCCGTTGATGAAGCCGCCGCCGACCACGTGGAACAGGTCCATCTGGGCGGCGAGCTCGATGCCGGAGACCCAGCGCGGCGCCAGCCCGGGGTTGTGGATCGCGTGCTGCACGAAGGCGGCGACCGACCACGGTTCGTCGTCGGGCGCGTCCCAGCACAACCGCCAGAAGGTGTCGGTGAACTTGACGTTCGGGTGCAGGTCGGAGAGCAGCACGGAACTGGGCCCGGGGTTGGGGGAGTCCAGCCAGACCTCGCTGTGGGGAGCCACCTTCGCCAGGTGCTTGAGCCAGGCCGCGGCGATCAGCTCGTCGCCGTAGTTGGGGTGGCCCGTCGTGGCGACGAGGTAGATCCTGGGCGGGTTCTTCACCTGCGAGACTCCAGCCGTAGGTTGCTAGGTTCGCCTTCGAACCTAGCAACCGGCGAAATGCCCGTACCAATGTCGCACCGCACGGGCCGGATGGCCGGAATCAGCCGGCGTTGTCGAGCTCCGCGCGGATGCGCTCAAGGCGCCGCTGGGAGCGGTTGAACCTGGCCCGGTAGCGGGCGTCGAAGATGTCGGTCGGCAGCTCCGGCATCTCCATCAATTCCGGTTCGCGAGGCTTCGGTGCGGTCGCCTCGACCGCCACCGGCTGCGTGGCCTCGCCGTCACCTCCGCGGTCGGTCTTCTCGCCCGAGCCGCTCGCCTCCGGGGTGGTGGCGGAGTGCTCCACGGCCGAAGCCGCCCCCAGCGCGTGCTCGCCGTGCGGAGCGGCCTGCTGCGATTCGGCCGCCTTGCGGTGTGCGCGGTGGAGCAGCGGCCAGAACACCAGGGTGGCCACCGCGAGACCGCACACGAACATCAGCACCAGTACTTCCACAGCGGCCTCCCTGATCAGTTCTGCCGCGCAGTGGGAGCCGTCGACGCTCCGTTGTTGTGCTGCGGCTCGATGGGGATCGTGTACGTTTGCACGTCGTCGCGCTGCTCGGGCAGCGTGACCTGCTGCAACCGGTGCTCGACCGGCTCGACCGGCTCTCCCGGCTCGACCGGCTCCGGCGTCGCGGCGATGTCTATCCTGACGCGCATGGTCTCGGTCGAGTCGTCGAGCACCTGCTTGGCGTTGTCCATCGCCGCGAGCATCGAGTTCCGGAGCTCTTCCAGCCGCAGCCGCTCGACGCGGATCTCCTCCAGCGCCTCCAGCCGCATCTGCTCCGACTCGGCGTCCCACTGGCCGCACTGCCTGCGGGTCTCGGCGATCATCGCATCGGATTCCTCCTGCGCGTCGGCGATGACCCGCTTGTACTCGTTGCGGATCTCCTGGCGCAGCCGGTACTCGCGGCTGCGCAGCTCGCTGATCTTCTGCTCGTGCTCGCGCTGCAGCTTCGCGCGCCGGGACTCGACGTCGTTGACGAGTTCGGTGCACTCAGCGCGGAGTTCGTCGGCAGCGCGCTCGGCTTCGCTGATCAGCGCCCTGGCCTCGGTCTCCGCGGTGCCGCGGATGATCTCGGCCTGCCGCTTGGACTGATCGCGCAGGGTCTGCACCTCGTCCTCGGCGATCGCGAGCATGTTCTGCACCCGCTGGGAAGCGGCGGGCAGGCCCGTGTCCGAGGACTCGATGCTCTTGAGCCGCTGTTCGGCTCGGTCCAGGCTGCTGCGGGTGTCGTCGCAGAGCGTCCGCAGGTCGTTGTTCAGCCGGACCGCTTCGTTGCGGTCGATGGTGACCATGCGCAGCTGATCTTCCAGGAGCTCGATGTGCTCGACGACCTGGTGGCGGCTGAAACCTCGGACTTGGATGTCGAAACCCGGCCGGAGCGGCACGACTGCATCGGCGTCATCCATGGGTGGTCTCCTCTCCGGACGGTGGGCCCATTCGATGAATCGGAGAGTAGGGCGGATGTTCAGGCAACGCCCAGCGAGACACAACGATCGTCACCGGATCAGGTGTTGATCAATCGTGTGGTCTTGCTGCCGCGTCGGAGGATGCTGGCACGCATTTGTCCACTGTGCACGTTGTGGGAGGACGCCGATTCGTCCGGTCGGCCCGATCGGTCCCGATCTCCGGGTGATGGCATGTACCCCGAAAAAGTGATTAGGTTAGGCTCCACTTACAGAAGTCTTGGGAGGGAGCGCGGCGTGTCTCACGGAGCCGACCTGGTCGGGCGACAGCACCAACGGGCGTCGGTGCTGTTGCGGCGTTGGCTGGCCGAGACCCACACGCCGGTCGCCGAAGGTCCGCTCCGGCTGACCATCGCGTCCTTGTCGCTGCACGTCGACGTCGTCCACGACTCGCCGACCGGCGCGCACGGTTTTGGCTCGATCAGCGTGCTGGACGAGGCCGGTCGGATCTTGGTCGCGGCGGACCCGGCGCTGCTGGCCGCCGCCTGCTCGGCCGACGCGCGGGCGCGCTCCCGGGCGGACGCGCCGATCAACGCGCCGGAGTCGGGGACGCTGGTCGACTGGCTGCTGGACGCGCTGCCGCGTCGCGAAGTCGATCCGCTGCCGCTGCCCGACGACCTGCTCACAGTCGGCCGCTCGCTGTCCAACGCCGCCGAGGCGCAGCGCTGGCTGACCGGGCACATCGAGGAACGGCTGCTGCCAGGGGTGCTCGCTCACGACGGCCGGGGCCGCGCGGAGCTGACCGCGCGCCTGCTCAGCCGGGGCGTGCTGGTGGTCGTCGGCCTGCTGGGCCGCCGCGGTGTGGTGCACGAGGAGTACTTGCTCGCCGAGCTGGCCAAGCGGCTCGGTGCGATCGCCGAGCAGCACCCGCAGAGCGCGGACCTGATCGAGCACTGGCTGACCAGCCCGACCCTGACCAATCTCGCCGCGCTCAACGGCTCGCAGCTGCGCTACCGGGGCGAAACCGGTGCCGTGCGGGTCCGGCCGGTGGCCTTCGAGTTCCGCAACCCGCTGCGCCTGGAGCCGCCGGCGGCGGTGCCCGGGGTGCCGCTGCCCGAGCTCGGCGACGGCTGGAGCCTGCGGCCGGTGGCGATCACCGGCGAGAACGGCGGCCCGGACGTCGAGCTGGTGCACCGCTGGATGAACCGCGAGCACGTCGCGGCCCACTGGAACCAGGACTGGCCGCTCAGGCAGTGGCGCGACGAGATCGCGACGCAGCTCGCGGGGGAGCGCTCGGTGCCGTGCATCGTCGCGCGCGACGGCCGTGACATCGGTTACCTGGAGCTCTACCGCGTGCAGCGGGACAAGCTGGCCCGCTGCTACTCGCACGCGCCGCACGACATGGGCGCGCACATCGCCATCGGCGAGCCGGACGCGATCGGTGAGGGCGTGGGTTCCGCCCTGCTGGAGGCCGTCGCGCGAGGGCTGCTGGCGGCGGACCCGGCGTGCCGCAGCGTCGTCGCCGAGCCGAATGTCCACAATGGAGCTTCGGTGGGCGCCTTCGGCAAGGCGGGCTTCGCCCAGGTGGCCGAGGTCGGTTTGCCGAACAAGAATTCCGCCTTGATGGTGTTCCGACGCCCAGGTGAGTAGTCCCACGTCAGGCGGCCTGGCGTGCGGCTGTACTCCCGGTCGGATCTGAACTAAGGTTAGCCTTACTTTCATGTTGATCGTGGGGAGGGCAATGCCGTCGCGAGCTGACCAGCTGCCGTTGTCCGCGGCGCAGGCCGGGATCTGGTTCGCCCAGCAACTCGACCAGGCCAATCCGATCTTCAACACCGCTGAGCGCGTGGAGATCGCGGCCGAGGTCGACCCGGAACTGTTCGCCGAGGCGCTGCGCGCGGTGGTCACCGAAGCCGAGACGCTGCGGATGCGGGTCGTCGACGACGGAGACGGCCCGCACCAGGTCATCGACGCGCTCGACGCCGTCGAGCTGCCGGTGCTGGACTTCTCCGACGTGGCAGACCCGGACGCCCGCGCGCAGCAGTGGATCCAGGCCGACTTGGACGCACCGGTCGACCTGACCCGCTCGCAGGGCGACGGCGGCAGGCTCTGGACCGCCGCGCTGTGCAAGCTCGGAGAGCGGCGTTGGTGGTGGTACCAGCGCATCCACCACATGGCCATCGACGGCTACGGTTTCTCGATCATCATCCGCCGGGTCGCCGAGCTCTACAGCGCGCTGGCAGCGGGGGAAGAGCCCGGCGAGTCGCCGTTCGCCGGACTGGACGCGCTGATCGCCGACGAGCGGGAGTACTTGAGATCGGCGAAGGCCGAGCGCGACGCCGCCTACTGGCGCGAGCGCTTCGCCGACGAGCCTGACGTGGTCACGCTGACCGAGCGCTCGCGGCCGACAGCGCACACCTCCCACCGGCAGCTCGCCGCCACGTCCTCGCTGGAGGAGCTGGGCGCGGCTGCCGAGGCGGCGCGCACCATCTGGCCGGACGCGCTCATCGCCGCCTTCGGCGCCTACCTGCACCGGATGACCGGGGCGAACGACGTCGTGCTGGGCATGCCGGTGATGGGCCGGATGGGTTCGGTCGCGCTGCGGGTGCCGGGCATGGTCGTCAACGTGCTGCCGCTGCGGCTGCGCGTGGAGCAGGGCACCACCCGCGACGAGCTGATCGCTCAGGTCGCCGAGGCCGTGCGGGGCCTGCGCAAGCACCAGCGCTACCGCAGCGAGCAGCTGCGTCGCGACCTGAGGCTGCTCGGTTCGGACCGGGCGCTGTTCGGACCGATGATCAACATCAAGTCCTTCGACTACGACCTGGACTTCGCCGGTGCGCCGGGTCAGGTCCACAACGTCGCCGCCGGTCCCGTCGACGACCTCAGCGTGCTGGTCCACACCGAGGGCGACGAGCTGCGCTTCGAGTTCGACGCGAACCCCGACCGCTACACCGCTGAGGAGCTGACCGGGCACCGCGAGCGGTTCCTGCGGTTCCTGGACGCCTTCGCAGGCGCCGACGCCGACTTCCCGGTCGGGCGGATCGACCTGCTCACGTCGGCTGAGCGCACCCGCGTCCTCGACGAGTGGAACGCGCCGGTGCCCGGCTTCGCCGAGGCCGAGCCCTCGACCCTGCCCCAGCTGTTCGAGGAGCAGGCGCAACGCACACCGGACTCGGTGGCCGTGACCTTCGAAGAGGAGTCGCTGACCTACTCCGAGCTGGACGCGCGCGCCAACCAGCTCGCGCACCACCTCATCGACCACGGCGTGGGCCCCGAGCAGCTCGTGGCGCTGGCGCTGCCGCGCTCGACCGAGCTCGTCGTGTCGTTGCTGGCGGTGCTCAAGGCGGGAGCCGCCTACCTGCCGCTGGACCCGGGGCACCCGGCCGAGCGCGTCGCCCACATCGTCGGCGACGCGCAGCCGACCATGCTGATCAGCGACCGCGAGCACGCCGGCCGGATGCCCGAGGGGATCACGCGGGTGCTGCTGGACGAGGACGAGGCGATCGCCGAGATCGTCCGGCACTCCCAGCGCAATCCCAAGCCGGGCGAGCGCGGGCCGCTGACAAGCGAACACGCCGCTTACGTCATCTACACCTCCGGTTCGACCGGAGTGCCCAAGGGCGTGTCGATCCCGCACCAGAACGTGGTTCGACTGTTCTCGGCCACCGACCCGCGGTTCGGCTTCACCGGCGAGGACGTGTGGACGCTGTTCCACAGCTACGCCTTCGACTTCTCGGTGTGGGAGCTGTGGGGCGCGCTGCTGCACGGCGGCAGGCTCGTCGTGGTGCCGCACGAGGTGAGCCGCTCGCCGAAGGAGTTCCTGGGCCTGCTGGAACGCGAGCAGGTCACCGTGCTCAACCAGACGCCTTCGGCTTTCTACCAGCTCGACCAGGCCGACCGGGAGAACCCGGGCGCGCGGCTTGCGCTGCGCTACGTCGTGTTCGGCGGGGAAGCTCTGGAACTGTCCAGGTTGGACGATTGGTACCGGCGGCACCCCGGGACGCCGAAGCTGATCAACATGTACGGGATCACCGAGACCACCGTGCACGTGTCCTACGTCGAGCTCGACGCCGACCTGATCGCGCGTCGAGGGGGAAGCGTCATCGGCCGGGGCATCCCGGACCTGCGGGTGTACCTGCTCGATTCGCTGCTCCAGCCGGTCCCGCCCGGCGTGACCGGTGAGGTCTACGTGGCCGGTGAGGGCTTGGCGCGCGGATACCTGGGGCGGCGCGGGTTGACCGCGCAGCGGTTCGTCGCCGATCCCTTCGGCGAACCGGGATCTCGGATGTACCGCTCCGGTGACCTCGGACGTTGGCGGCCCGACGGGTCCATCGAGTTCATGGGCCGCGCCGACCAGCAGGTCAAGGTGCGCGGTTTCCGCATCGAGCTCGGCGAGATCGAAGCGAACCTGGCCGTGCACCCGCAGGTCGAGCAGGCCGCGGTCGTGGTGCGCGAGGACGTCCCGGGCGACGAGCGGCTGGTCGGCTACACCGCCGGTGACGCCGACCCGGCTCAACTGCGCGCCCACCTGGCCGACCGGCTGCCCTCCTACATGGTCCCGGCCGCGTTCGTCGCGGTCGAGGAGATCCCGTTGACCGCCAACGGGAAGCTCGACGCCGAGGCGTTGCCCGCGCCCGAGGTCGCCGGTGGCGGACGGCAGGCGCGCAACCACGCTGAGCGTGTGCTGTGCCGGCTGTTCGGTGAGGTGCTCGGCGCCGACCAGGTCGGCATCGACGACGGGTTCTTCGAACTCGGCGGACACTCGCTGCTAGCGACCCGGCTGCTGGCGCGGGTGCGCACCGAACTCGGCGCCGAGCTGGGCATCCGGACCCTCTTCGACCACCCGACCGTCGCGGAGCTCGCCGAGCGGCTGCGGGTTTCGGGCGGCGGCAGGCCCGAACTGCGCCCCGTGCCCCGTCCCGAGGAGATCCCGCTGTCGTTCGCGCAGCAGCGGTTGTGGTTCCTCAACCGGCTCGAAGGCCCCAGCGCCACCTACAACATGCCGCTGGTGCTGCGGATGACCGGCGAACCCGACGTGACCGCGCTGCGCGCGGCGATCGGCGACGTCGTCTCCCGGCACGAGAGCCTGCGCACCACGTTCCCCGACACGCTCGGCGAGCCGCGTCAACTCGTCGGCGAGCAGGTGCCGGAACTCCCCGTCACCGGAGTGTCCGATGTGGACTCCGCGCTGGCCGAGGCGGCGCGACGAGGCTTCGACCTGGCGCAGGAACCGCCGATCCGCGCCGAGCTTTTCCGCGACGGCGAGCGCACCGCGCTGCTCGTGCTGCTGCACCACGTCGCGGGCGATGAGTGGTCGGTGCGCCCGCTGGTGCGCGACCTGTCGGCCGCCTACGCCGCCCGGCTCGACGGCCGCGCGCCGGAGTGGGAACCGCTGCCGGTGCAGTACGTGGACTACGCGATGTGGCAACGGGAACTGCTCGGTGACGAGGAGGACCCGAACGGGCTGGCGGCGCAGCAGCTGGACTTCTGGGAGCAGGAGC
The DNA here is from genome assembly GCF_004348445.1 of Saccharopolyspora aridisoli. GTDB lineage: Bacteria > Actinomycetota > Actinomycetes > Mycobacteriales > Pseudonocardiaceae > Saccharopolyspora > Saccharopolyspora aridisoli. The sequence continues at coordinate 26,391 of NZ_SMKV01000048.1, forward strand.
TCGCAGGCCTGCCCGACCAGCTCGAACTGCCCACGGACCACCCCCGACCGGCGGTGTCGAGCCACCGCGGCGAGGCCGTGCGCTTCGGCCTCGACGCCGAACTGCACCGGCGCATCCGCGAGCTGGCGGCCGAGCACCAGGCCAGTGCGTTCATGGTGCTGCAGACCGCGCTCGCCGCGCTGCTGACCAGGATGGGCGCGGGCACCGACATCCCGATCGGTTCGCCGGTCGCCGGACGCGGTGACGACCGGCTCGACGACCTCGTCGGGTTCTTCGTCAACAGCCTGGTGCTGCGCACCGACACCTCCGGCGAGCCGACGTTCGCCGAACTGCTCGACCGGGTCCGCGACACCGACCTGGCGGCGTTCGGCAACGCCGAGCTGCCGTTCGAGCGCCTCGCCGAACTGCTCAACCCGGCCCGCTCGCTGGCCAGGCATCCGCTGTTCCAGGTCATGCTGGCCTACTGGGGTGCCGCCGAGTCGGTGCGCGCCGAACTTCCCGGCGTTGAGGCCACTGTGGACATCATCTCGGCCGGGGCGGCGAAGTTCGACCTGGCCTTCAGCCTCAGCGAGAGCGCCGACGGCGACGTGCGCGGGATGGTGCAGTACAGCACCGACCTGTTCGGCCCGCGCACCGTGGAATCCCTCGTCGAGCGGTTCGTGATGCTGCTCGAATCCGCCGTGACCGCACCGGGAACGCCGATCGGGCGGCTGGACGTCCTCGGAGACCAGGCCCGCGAGCAGGTCCTCGCCTGGGGTGACGCGACCGGTGACGTCCGCCCGACGGGAACCTTCCCGCAGATCCTCGCCGAACGCGCCGAAGCCACCCCGGACGAGCCCGCGCTGGTCTTCGAAGACACCGAGCTCACCTACCGGCAGCTGCGCGAGCGGGTCACCGAGCAGGCGAAACTGCTGGTGGAACGCGGTGCCGTGCCGGGCGACATCGTCGGCGTGATGCTGCCGCGCTCGGCCGAGCTGATCATCGGCCTGCTCGCGGCGATGCACGCCGGTGCCGCCTACCTCGCGCTCGACCCGGAATACCCGCCGGAACGCCTGCGGCACATGGTCGACGACGCCAGGCCGCGCCTGGTGCTCACCGACGACCTCGACGCCGACCTGCCGACGGCGCTGGTGCACCACGCCGATCGTCCCGAGGGCGATCCGCGCCTGCCGGAGCCGGAGCTCGACGACGCCGCCTACGTCATCTACACCTCCGGTTCCACCGGCACGCCCAAGGGCGTCGTCGTCGCGCACCGGGGCATCGGCAAGCTGCTGGCCACCCAGACCCGCCGCGTCGGCATCACCCCGGAAAGCCGGGTGCTGCAGTTCGCCTCGCCGAGCTTCGACGTGGCGTTCTGGGAGATCTGCATGGGTCTGCTCGGCGGCGGAACGCTCGTCGTCGTGCCCTCCGAACTGCGGGTTCCCGGCGAAGCCCTCGCCGAGTACGCGCGTCGGCACGAGGTGACGCACCTGGCGATCGGGCCGTCGATGATGGGCATGTTCCCCGCGGACGTGCGGCTGCCGGAGAACGCGACGCTGCTGTGCGGTGCCGAGAAGGTGCCCTCCGACCTGGTGCAGCGCTGGGGCCGGGGCCGGCTGATGCTCAACTGCTACGGACCCACCGAAGCGACCGTGAACACCACGTTGTGGGACTGCGACCCCGACGTGGTGTCGAGCTCGGTGCCGATCGGCGTGCCCGACCCGGGCGCCCGCGTGTACGTGCTCGACGAGCGGCTGCAGCCGTGCCCGCCCGGTGTCGTCGGCGAGCTCTACGTCTCCGGGCTCGGACTCGCCCGCGGCTACCTCAACCGGGCCGGGCTGACCGCGGAGCGGTTCGTGGCGGACCCGTTCGGCGAGCGGGGCGCGCGCATGTACCGCACCGGTGACCTGGTGCGGTGGCGCGCGGACGGCACGCTCGACTTCGCCGGCCGCGCCGACGACCAGGTCAAGATCCGCGGTTTCCGCATCGAGCTCGGCGAGGTCGAAGCCGTGCTGGCCAGGCACGACGACGTCGCGCAGGTCGCCGCCGTGGTCCGCGAGGACGCCCCGGGCGACAAGCGCCTCGTCGCCTACGTCGTCGGCGGCGCCGACGCCCGGTCCGACGCGGCCGCGCTGCGCCGACACGTCGGCGAGGAGCTGCCCGACTACATGGTCCCGGCGGCGGTGGTGTTCGTCGACGCCCTGCCGCTGCTGCCCAACGGGAAGCTCGACCGGCGCGCGCTGCCCGCACCGGACCTCGCCGAGGTCGTCGGCAACGACATGCCGCGCAACCCCACCGAGGAGATCCTCTGCGGGCTGTTCGCCGAGGTCCTGGACCTCCCCCGGGTCGGCGTGCACGACGGTTTCTTCGACCTGGGCGGGCATTCGCTGCTCGCGGCCAAGCTGATCGGTCGGATCCGCGACGCGCTGGGCATCAAGGTCAACGTCGGCAGCCTGTTCGCCGCGCCCAGCGTGGCCGGGCTCGCCGAGCGCCTCCGCACCGGAGGCAGCCGGGACGCGCTGGAGATCCTGCTGCCGCTGCGGACCAGCGGCGCCAAGCAACCGCTGTTCTGCGTGCACCCGGCGGCCGGTCTGGCGTGGCCGTTCTCGGGCCTGCTCAAGCTCATCGACGACGAGCGACCGATCTACGGCATCCAGACCCGCGGCCTGGCCGAACCGGCACCGGTCGCGGGCGACCTCGCCGAGATGGCCGCCGAGTACCTGGAGCACATCCGGACGGTGCAGCCGCACGGGCCGTACCACTTCCTCGGCTGGTCCTTCGGCGGCGTCGTCGCCCACGAGATGGCGACCCACCTGCAGGCCGACGGCGAGGAGGTGCGGTTCCTGAGCATGCTCGACTCCTACCCCAAGGACGTCTGGGACACCCTTCCCACCGAGGAGGAGGCGCTGCTGGCCCTGCTCTACATGGCCGGCTACGACCTCCCCGAACTCGGCGAAGGCCCGCTGACCAGGTCCGACGTGCTGGAGATCCTCTCCGCCGAGGGCAGCGCCCTGGCGAACCTGGAGGAGCACAGCGTGACCGCCATCATCGACAACTTCGCCAACTGCGCGGTCCTGGAGAACTCCGCCGACCACGACAAGTTCCGGGGTGACGTGCTGTTCTTCAGCGCCACCGTCAACCCGGCGAAGGCGTCGCTGACCAGCGCGATGTGGCAGCCGTACGTGGACGGCGACGTGATCAACCACGACATCGCCTGCGAGCACAAGGACATGACCCAGCCCGAACCGCTGGCCGAGATCGCAGCAGTCGTGCAGCGAGCACTCACCGAGGCGGAAGGCTGAACCGGCGTTCCGCCCGGCGGGGGGCTCGCCGGGCGGTGTTCGGGGAGGTCGAGTGATCGGTGGACCGAAGAGGAGCAAGACGATGACGAACCCGTTCGAGGACCCGGACGCGCAGTACTGCGCTCTGATCAACGATCAGGACCAGTACTCGCTGTGGCCGGCCGCGATCGAGGTGCCCGCCGGGTGGACCGTCGCGCACGGCCCGGCTGACCGGCAGTCCTGCGTCGACCACATCGAGGTGCACTGGACCGACATGCGGCCCGCTCGCTGATGGCGACCGCGTGGCGCCGGGTGAACCCGCAGGTCGCGGTCTGCGTCTGCTACGTCGCGGCGATGTTCATGAACGGCATGGACGCCACCATCGTCAACGTCGCGCTTCCCGCGCTGGTCGAGGACTTCTCGGTGTCGGCGAGCTCGGCGTCCTCGGTCAACGTCGGCTACCTGGTCAGCCTCGCGGTGTGCATCCCGGTGTCGGGCTGGCTCGGCGACCGGTACGGCACGAAGCGGGTGTTCCTGTCCGCCTTCGGCGTTTTCGTGCTCGCCTCCGCGCTGTGCGGGCTGTCGGGCGACCTGCTGCAGCTGACGCTGGCCCGCATCCTGCAGGGCGCCGGTGGCGGGGTGATGAGCCCGGTCGCGCTGACCTTGCTCTTCCGCGCCTACCCGCCGGCCGAACGGATCCGGTTGTCGCGGGTCCTGCTGCTGCCCACGGCGGTGGCGCCCGCGCTCGGACCAGTGCTGGGCGGGTTCTTCGTCGAGCACCTCACCTGGCGCTGGGGCTTCTTCGTCAACCTGCCCGTCGGCGTCGCCGCGCTCGTCTTCGGCGCGCTGCTGCTGCGGGAACACGTGGAAGCACCGGACAAGCGCTTCGACCTCCGCGGGTTCGCGCTGGCCGCACCGGGTCTCGGACTGGTGGTCTTCAGCCTGGAGGGCATCGCCACGGGTGCTTCGGCGACGTCGAGCTGGCTGGCCGGTGCTGCCGGGCTCGCGCTGCTGGGCCTGCTGGTGCGGGCCCAGATGCGCACCGAGCGCCCGATGCTGGACCTGCGGCTGTTCGCCGACGACCACTTCCGCAGAGCCAGCCTGATCCTGTTCACCTGCCTGGTCGGGTTCCTCGGCACGCTCTACGGGTTCACCTTGATGTACCAGGTGGAGTTGGGCGCATCGGCGTGGGAGACGGGCCTGGTGACGTTGCCGAAGGCGGTGGGGCTGATGATCGCCTCGCAGCTGGTCGGCTGGGCGCACCGCAGGTTCGGGCCGCGGCTGCTGATCGCGGTGGCGATGTTCGGCGCTGCGGTGTCCTTCGCGGCGATGAACCTCATCGGCCCGCACGACGTGTGGTTGGCCGCGTTCGTCCAACTGGGCTCCGGTTTCTTCGTCGGGGCGGCCACTGCAGAGCTGCAGGTGGTCGCGTTCACGACCATCGACAAGACCGACACCGGCGGTGCGTCGACGCTGTTCAACGTGCAGCGGCAGGTGGGTTCGGCGCTCGGCGTGGCCATCACGGCCAGCGTTCTGGTGGCTTCGGGGCCGGGGCTGGGTTCCTACCACTTGGCGATGTTGACCTCCGCCGGATTCGCGATCACCGGTGCCCTGCTGGCCTTGCGCGTGACGGAATCCGTGGTGCGGCAACGGGAACCGGTCCCGGTGGGGCGCTGAGAGACCTGAGCCACCGAGGGGAAGACAATCGTCCGCTATATGGTTAGGCTAGCCTTAACTCAATGACCGTTGGTGGAGCGGGAAGGAACGCATGGTCGATGGGCACTGCGGATCGACTTCGGCGCAACCGGCCGCCGGCACGTGACCTCGAGGTGCTGCGCACAGCCGAGCTGAGCCCGTCGATGCGCCGGGTCACCCTCGGGGGCGAGGAGCTGTCCGGCTTCCTCGACCAGCACACCGGACCCAACATCAAGGTCTTCGTTCCGCGGCAGGGCCAGGACCGCCCGGTCCTCCCGCGACTGGACCCCGAGACCGGCCGGTACACCTGGCCGGAGCCGGAAGTCCGGCCGATCATGCGCACCTACACCGTCCGCCGCTACGACGAGACGCGCGGCGAGCTCGACATCGACTTCGTCATGCACGGCGAGCACGGGGTGGCCTCCAACTGGGCCCGGAACGCCCGGCCCGGTGACCGCCTCGGCGTGATGGGCCCCGGCGGCAAGACCTGCCGGGCGGCCGACTGGTACCTGCTGGCCGGTGATGAGACCGCCATGCCGGCGATCTCCAGCATCGTCGAATCCCTGCCGCCCACCGCGCGCGGCCACGTGCTCGTCGAGGTCGACACCGCTGACGACCGGCAGCACGTGCAGTGCCCGCCGGACCTGCGGTGGACCTGGCTGCACCGCGACGGCCGCCCGGCGGGCCTGTCTCAGCAGCTGATCAACGCCGTGCAAGGGCTGGACGTGCCCGCCGACGTCGACGCCTCCGCCTGGGTCGCTGGGGAGTCCGGAGTGGTGCGCGGCATCCGCAGGCACCTGCGCGACGAGCGGGGCATGGACGCCAAGTCCGTGCTGGCCATCGGTTACTGGAAGTACGGCATGGCCGAAACCGAGTACCACGACAAGCACAACCACGATCGGGACTGACCGACGCGGCGAAATCCGGCCTGACCCCGCGGGTTCGCCGGTACTTCCACTCGCCCGCGAGTCGGCACCGGCGAACCGAGGGGACGACGTGTCTGCGGCGCTGAACCAAGAGAAGGTCCACGACGTGCTGGGGATCGGCTTCGGGCCGTCCAACCTGGCGCTGGCGATCGCGCTGGAGGAGCACAACCGGACCGCGGGCAACGACCCCATCGAAGGGATGTTCTTCGAGCGCCAGGCGTCCTTCGGGTGGCACCGGGGCATGCTGATCGAAGGCACGACCATGCAGGTGTCCTACCTCAAGGACCTGGTCACCATGCGAAACCCGGCCAGCGACTTCTCGTTCCTGTCCTACCTGCACGCCAAGGACCGGCTGGCCGACTTCATCAACCACAAGACCCTGTTCCCCACCAGGGTCGAGTACCACGACTACCTGGAGTGGGCGGCCGGGCGGCTCGACGGCGTGGTGCGCTACGACTCCGAGGTCGTGGAGGTGCAGCCGGTCGACGAGCACTTCGAGGTCGTCGTCCGGCACGGCGGTCAGCTCGCCGTGCACCGGGCGCGCAACATCGTCATGGCCGTCGGGCTCGAAGCTTCCTTGCCGGAGGGCGCCGAACTCGGTGAGCGGGTGTGGCACAACCTCGACCTGATGCACCGGGTTCCGGAGCTGACCGACGAGCCGAAGCGCTGCGTGGTCATCGGCGCCGGCCAGTCCGCGGCCGAGGTCACCGACTACCTGCACCGCACCTTTTCCGACGCCGAGGTGTGCGCGGTGTTCGGCCGCTACGGCTACAGCCCGGCCGACGACAGCCCCTTCGCCAACCGGATCTTCGACCCGCAGGCCGTGGACGACTTCTACGCCTCCTCGCCCGAGGTCCGCGCCAAGCTCATGGACTACCACCGCAACACCAACTACTCGGTGGTCGACCTGGAACTGATCGAGGAGCTCTACGCCCGCGCCTACCAGGAGAAGGTGCGCGGAGCCGAGCGGCTGCGGATCCTCAACGCCAGCAGGCTCGTCGACGTCGACACACGCCCGAACGGGGCGAAGGTGACCGTCGAGTTCCAGCCCACCGGGGAGCGCAGCCTCCTCGACGCGGATCTGCTCGTCTACGCCACGGGCTGCCGGCCGCGCGACCCCTACGCGCTGCTCGCCGGGCTGGCCCGGCACTGCGAGTGGGACGAGCAGGGCTCGTTGCAGGTCGAGCGCGACTACCGCGTCCGCACCACCGGCGAGCTGCCGGGCGCGGTCTACCTCCAGGGCGGCACCGAGCACACCCACGGCATCACGTCCTCGCTGCTGTCCAACGGAGCGGTCAGGGCCGGCGAGATCCGCGACTCCCTCGTCGCCCGCCGCGAAACCCCCACCCACGACTACGCCCTCTCCCGCAACTGACCGCCTGCGCTTGATGAGGTGGTTCAGCAGCGGCTGCCAGAGCAGTTGCCGCAGCGAGCCCCACTGCGGGGTGTGGAGCTGGTCTGGCCGAGCGGGCTGCTCAACCAGCTGACGAAGGGCCCCACCGGACGCGGCCGGGCACGACGGGGCAGCCAGCGAACCTGCACTCAACGCCCTCGCGAACGCCGCATCGCCCGCAGGAAGCTGAACCCGTGCCGAGCCAGATACACCGCAGACCGGGCACTTCCGGCCTTCCGGGTGTCGATTGCTCCCGTGATCGGGGTGTTCGTGGCGCGCGTGACGCTCTAGCGGGGTCGACCGTCCGTCGGGCGGTTGGTTCGGGCTTCGTGAGGAGCTCGGGTCGGGGGCGGAGTCGGCGGGGTG
>NZ_SMKV01000049.1 GCF_004348445.1 Saccharopolyspora aridisoli
GATTTGTGAAGGCAGGGTCGTCGTTGTGACCGGGGGCGCGCGCGGGTTGGGCCGGGCGCATGCGGTGGAGTTCGCTCGGCAGGGGGCCAAGGTCGTCGTGAACGACATCGGGGTGCAGTTGGACGGCAGCGGGGGTGACGGGTCCGCGGCAGCGGAGGTCGCTGACGAGATCCGGGCGCTCGGCGGCGAGGCCGAGGTGCACGGGGCCGACGTCGCGGACTGGGGGCAGGCGCGGGAGCTCGTGACGTTCGCCGTCGAGCGGTTCGGGCGGCTGGACGTGCTGGTCAACAACGCCGGGTTCGTTCGCGACCGGATGTTCGTCAACATCGCCGAGGACGAGTGGGACCAGGTCATCCGCGTCCACCTCAAGGGTCACGCCGCCACCATGCGGCACGCCGCGCAGCACTGGCGCGACCGCACCAAGGCGGGCGAAACCGTGCAGGCGCGGATCATCAACACCACTTCCGGTGCGGGACTGCTCGGCAGCATCGGCCAGACCAACTACGCCGCGGCCAAGGCCGGGATCATCGCGCTCACCCTCAACACCGCCGCTGAACTCGCCCGCTACGGCGTCACCGTCAACGCCATCGCACCGTCGGCGCGCACCCGCATGACCGAAACCGCCTTCGCCGACATGATGGCCCGACCGGACCAGGGATTCGACGACATGGCCCCGGAGAACGTCTCGCCGCTGGTGGCCTGGCTCGGCAGCGTCGACTCCACCGAGGTCACCGGCCGGGTCTTCGAGGTCGCCGGCGGCGACATCACCGTCGCAACCGGGTGGACGCGGGGGCCCTCGCGCGACGCCGGCCGACGTTGGGAAGCCGACGAACTCGGACCCGTGGTGGCGGAACTGCTCGCCGATGCCCCCGTTGCGGACCCCGTCTACGGCACCTGAGGAAGCGGACTGGTAGATCTCTTTCAGGAAGTTCGTCAAACCTCGGAGGACAGCGGTGAGCGATCGGCACGCGTGGATCGAGCCTGGCGTGGAGCAGGTGGGGCCTGGCGTGCATCGAATTCCGCTGCCGCTGCCCAACGACGGACTGCGGGCGGTCAACGTCTACGCCATCGAGGACTCCGACGGGCTGGTGCTCGTCGACTCCGGCTGGGCGCTGGAAGAAGCACGGAACCAGCTGGAGAAGGGACTCGGCGAGATCGGCTACGACTTCGCCGACGTGCAGAGGTTCCTGGTGACCCACGTGCACCGCGACCACTACACGCTCGCGGTGCAGCTGCGCCGCACCTTCGGCTCCAAGATCAGCCTCGGCGCCGGTGAGCAGCCCACGATGGAGGCGATCCTCGAAGGTGGCACCGAACTCGCCGAGATGCGTAGGTTGCAGCGCTGGGGAGCCCAGGAACTGCTCGGCAAGCTCGCCGAGGCCTACGGCGGCGCACCGCCGGAGCGCAAGGGGGAGAACCCCTACGAGCAGCCGGACGAGTGGTTGCACGGCGAGGTCGAGATCTCGCTGGGGTCGCGCACCCTGCTCGCCGTGCCGACGCCCGGGCACACCCGGGGACACGTGGTGTTCCTCGACGCCGACTCCTCGACGCTGTTCTCCGGCGACCACATCCTGCCGCACATCACGCCCTCGATCGGTGTCGAATCGGCCCGCCCGGACCTGCCGCTCGGCGACTTCCTCGACTCGTTGCGACTCATGCTGACCTACCCGGACCTGCGGTTGCTGCCCGCGCACGGGCCCGTCGGCGCCAGTTCCCACCAGCGCATCGACGAGCTGCTGCGCCACCACGACGAGCGACTGCAGCAGACGGCCGAAGTCGTGCGCGACGGTGCGGGGACCGCTTACGAAGCGGCCCTCGAACTCGGCTGGACGCGGCGGAACAAGGACTTCTCCGACCTCGACCTGTTCAACCAGGTGCTGGCGGTCGGCGAGACGAGCGCGCACCTCGACCTGCTGGTCACGCGCGGCGAACTCACCGCCGCCCAGAACGGTGATGTCGTGGAGTACTCACGCCAGCAGTAGCCGCACGGTCAGTTCGAGCCGGTTGGACACGTCGGTGGCCGAGGCGCGGCGGGTCACCCACGCGACCAGGTTGGACAGCCACACGTCGCCAATGACCCGCGCGATCGCCCGCTGCTCGTCGGTGGGTTCGTCGGGCGTCATGGCCTGTGTGAACAGCTGCTCCATCAGCAGCGCCACGGTGTCGACCTCGTTGGCCACCGAGGTGTCGGCGAACATGAACGCCCTGGTCATCGCCTCGGTCAGCTCCGGGTTGCGCTGGAGCTGGCGGGTGGTGCGGTTGAGCACGTGCAGCACCCGGTCGTAGGGCGTGTCGCCGGGGATCTTCGAGCGGTCCATCTTCTCCTGCTCGCGCGCGAACTCCCTCGCCAAGCCGACCACCAACAGGTGGATCTTGGAGGGGAAGTAGCGGTACAGGGTGCCCAGCGCGACGTCGGCCTTCTCGGCGACCGCGCGCATCTGCACCGCGTCGTAGCCGCCCTTGCTGGCCAGCGCGATGGTGGCGTCGATGATGCGCTTGCGCCGCTCGGCCTGCGCCGTGGTGCCGGTGGTGCTGCCGCCCCGGAGCGCTTCCAGCACGTTCTGCGAGCTTTCCATGGGCGGGGGCTCTCCTTGAACAGTCGACGGACATCAGGTGACGGCGAAGCGTGTTCGTCGCCACGCGACTCATCGTGCGGGGCTACCAACGGGTTAAGGTAAGCGGGTTACCTCGACCGAAACATGTTCCAGTCTACCCAGCCCGCGGCCCCCGGGCAGTGTGAGGTGAATCGTGCGGATCGCGTTGCTTTCCTATCGGAGCAAGCCGCATTGCGGCGGACAGGGTGTCTACGTCCGCTACCTCAGCCGCGGCCTCGCCGAGCTGGGACATCACGTCGAGGTGTTCTCCGGACAGCCCTACCCGGACCTGGACCCGGGCGTGGACCTGACGCCCGTGGACAGCCTCGACCTGTACAACGACGACGACCCGTTCCGCACCCCCAGCTGGCGCGAGCTGCGCGACCACATCGACCTGCTCGAGGTCGCGACGATGTGGACTGCGGGCTTCCCCGAACCGATGACGTTCAGCATGCGCGCGGCGAGTCTGCTCAAGGCCCGCTCGCACGAGTTCGACGTGGTGCACGACAACCAGTGCCTGGGTTCGGGGCTGCTCTCCCTGCAGCGCGCCGGAATCCCGCTGGTCGCAACGGTCCACCACCCGATCACCCACGACCGCCGGGTCGACCTCGCCGCCGCCAAGGGCTGGCGCAAGATCACCGTGCACCGCTGGTACGGCTTCACCCGTATGCAGGCCCGCGTCGCCCGCCAGATCCCGCAGCTGCTGACCGTGTCGCAGAGCTCCGCGGACGACATCCGCGACGACTTCGGCGTCAGCCCCGAGCAGCTGCGCGTCGTGCCGCTGGGCGTGGACGCCGAGGTGTTCAAACCACCGGCCAAGCCCCGCGTCCCCGGCCGCATCGTGGCCATGGCCAGCGCCGACACCCCGATGAAGGGCGTCGGCACGCTGCTGGAAGCCGTCGCGAAGCTGCGCACCGAACGCGAGGTCGAGCTGGTGCTGGTCAGCAAGCTGACACCCGGCGGGCCGACCGCGCAGCGCATCGAGGAGCTCGCCATCGGCGACGTGGTGCGCACCGTCAAGGGCATCAGCGACGAGGAGCTGGCCGAGCTGCTGGGCTCCGCCGAGGTCGCCACAGTGCCCTCGCTCTACGAGGGGTTCTCGTTGCCGACAGTGGAGGCGATGGCCTGCGGCACGCCGCTGGTCGCCAGCCGAGCCGGTGCGATCCCCGAGGTCGCTGGGCCCGACGGGGAGTGCGCCGACCTGGTTCCGCCGGGCGATGCCGAAGCGCTGGCCAAGGCGCTGGCCCGGCAGCTGGACTCGCCGGAGCACCGCGCCAGGCTCGGCGCCAACGGGCGCGAGCGAGTGCTGGCCCGCTACAGCTGGAAATCCGTGGCAGCGGCGACCGTCGACTGCTACGCCGAAGCGATCGCGCGCGGCCCGCGCGGTGGGAAGGGAGCAACGCGTTGCTGACGGTGGACTTCGACAGGCTCGGTGTGCGGCCGGGACAGCGGGTGCTGGACCTGGGTTGCGGCGGTGGCCGGCACGCCTTCGAGCTGTACCGGCGCGGCACCGACATCACCGCCTTCGACCAGGACGTCGAGGAGCTGGAGAACGTCGCCGCGATGTTCGCCGCGATGAAGGACGAGGGCGAGGTGCCCGAGGGCGCCAAAGCCCAGACGGTTTCCGGTGACGCGCTCGCCCTGCCGTTCGCCGACGGCGAGTTCGACGTCGTCATCGCCTCGGAGATCATGGAGCACATCCCCGAGGACGAGAAGGCGATGCGCGAGCTCGTCCGCGTGGTCAAGCCGGGCGGACGCGTCGTGGTCACCGTGCCGCGAGCCTGGCCGGAGCGCATCTGCTGGGCGCTGTCCGACGAGTACCACCAGGTCGAGGGCGGCCACGTGCGGATCTACTCCGCCGATGAGCTGATCGGCAAGCTCACCGACGCCGGGCTGCGCTACGCCTTCCGCGACTACGCGCACGCGCTGCACTCGCCGTACTGGTGGATCAAGTGCGCGGTGGGCACCGACAACAACGATCACCCGCTGGCCAAGGCGTACCACTCGTTCCTGGTGTGGGACATGATGGGGGCGCCGTGGATCTCGCGGACCGCCGAGAAGCTGCTCAACCCGGTCGCAGGCAAGAGCATTGCGATCTACCTGGGCAAACCTCGTGCCGGCGCCTGAGCTGCCGGGCGTCGTCTCCGCGGAGGCGCTCGTCCAGACCGGCAAGGCCATCGGGTCCGTTCAGCTCCCCTCGGGTGAGATCCCGTGGTTCCCGGGCGGTCACACCGACCCGTGGGACCACGTGGAGTGCGCGATGGCGCTGTCGGTGATCGGGCAGCTCGCGGAGGCGGAGCGCGCGTACGAGTGGCTGCGCGCCACCCAGCGCTCCGACGGCTCCTGGCCGCTGCAGGTGCGCGACGGCGTGGTCGAGGATGCCGGCGCCGACACCAACTACTGCGCCTACCCGGCGGTGGGCGTGTGGCACCACGTGCTGATCACCGGTGACGACTCGTTCGCCGAGCGGATGTGGCCGATGGTGCGCGACGCCATCGACTTCGTGCTCACCGCGCAGCACCAGCGCGGTGAAATCGACTGGGGCATCGGCGAAGCCGGGCCGACCGGTGAGGCGCTGCTGTCGGGCAGCTCCAGCATTCACCAGAGCCTGCGGTGCGCGTTGGCGCTGGCCGACCGCGTCGGCGTGCCGCAGCCGAGCTGGGAGGTGGCCGTCGGCCGCCTCGGGCACGCGCTGCGCAGGCATCCGGAGGCGTTCACGCCGAAGACCCGGTACTCGATGGACTGGTACTACCCCGTCCTCGGCGGTGCGGTCCGGGGCGAGGCCGGGCTGCGGCGCATCGACGAGCGTTGGGGCGACTTCGTCGTGACGGGCCTGGGAATTCGCTGCGTCGACGACCACCCGTGGGTCACCGGCGCCGAGACCTGCGAACTCGTGCTGGCCCTGGACGCGCTGGGCGAGACAGACCGCGCCGTGGGGCAGCTCGCCGCGATGCAGCACCTCCGCGATCCCGACGGCTCGTACTGGACGGGATTGGTCTTCGCAGACGGCAAGCGCTGGCCGGAGGAGCGATCCTCCTGGACCGCCGCGGCGGTCGTGCTCGCCGCGGACGCCCTGTCGCGCACCACCCCCGGCAACGGCATCTTCCGCGGCGAAGGGCTGCCTCTGGGCCTGCCCGTGGAGAACGCCGACTGCTGCGAGTACGAACGCATCTCCTGACCGGCGGGCAGCCTGACCAGCACGGTGGATGTTCCCGATTCCGCCCGGAGTTCGAGCCGGGATCGAACTCCGCGAGGGGTCAGGGCAGGGAACCGGGCTCGCCCGCGGTGCGTTCGAGGACTCGCAGCGTGCCGGTGACCCGGATTTCGGTGAAGGCGCCGGTGGCCAAGGCCCGGCGGTAGATGTTGTACGGGGCCTGGCCGCCGTCCGCCGGGTTCGGGAAGACGTCGTGGATGACCAGCGCGCCGCCCGGGACGAGCCAGTGGGCCCAGCCCTCGTAGTCGGTGATGGCGGCTTCCTCGGTGTGCCCGCCGTCGATGAACAGCAGGGTCAGCGGCGTGCGCCAGAACTCGGCGATCGTCGCGGAGCGGCCGACGACGGAGGTGACCTCGTCCTCCAGGCGCGCCCGCGCGATGGTGCGGCGGAACTCGCCGAGGGTGTCGAGCTTGCCGACGGTCGGGTCGACCAGGTCCGGGTCGTGGTACTCCCAGCCGGGCTGGTGCTCCTCGGAACCGCGGTGGTGGTCGACGGTGACGATCCGGCCGCCGGTGTGCCGCGCGGCGGCACCCAGGAAGATCGTGGACTTCCCGCAGTAGGTACCGATTTCGACGCCCACGCCGGTGCCGAGGTGGGTCGTGGCGGTCTCGTGCAGCGCCAGTCCCTCGTCGGTGGGCATGAACCCGGTCGCCTGCTCGGCGAGGTCGAGCAGTTCCGCAGGCATCGACGGGTGGTGCTCGCGGTCGGTGGTCGATCCCTGCGTCACGTGGTGCCTCTTTCGAATCGGTACTGATGCGCGTTGCAGCGTACCCGGTCCACCCGCTAGCTTGTTAGAACATGTTCTAATTCTCGCAGTGCGGGCGCGGACGAGGAGGCGTAGTGCCGATCGCGATCACCGAGGAGCAGCGGGCCCTGCAGGAGTCCATCCGGTCGTGGGCCGAGGGGTTGGGCACCGATCCGGTGCGCAAGTTGGAGAACGCCGACGCCCCGGTCTGGCACGAGCAGGAGACCTGGACCGGCCTGACCGAGATCGGCGTGTTCTCCTTGCTCACCGAGGGCCTGGGCACGCTGACCGACCTCGCCGCCGGACTGGAGCAGGCCGCCGACGCGCTGGTGCCCGGACCGGTGTGGTCCACCGCGGTGGCCGTCGCGCTGCTCGGCGACGCTGACTTCGCCGAGGGCCGGGCCACCGCCGCCGTCGCGCTGGAGCCCGGAGAGCTCGTGGGCGCTGGAACCGGCGACGGGCTGGTGGTTTCCGGTCGCGTCGCCGCCGTCGCGGGCGCCACGGGCGTGACCCACCTCCTGCTGTGCGCCCGGGTGGACGAGCGGGACGTGTGGTTCCTGGTCGAAGTCGAACGGGCGGAGCTCCGCGCGCGCCCGTCGCTCGACCTGTCCCGCCCGGTCGCGGAGGTCGTTCTGCGCGACGTCACCGTCCCGGCCACCCACGTCGTCGCCGAACGGGACGTGCGCGATCTCGCGGTCACGCTCGCAGCCGCCGAAGCCGCCGGAATCGCCGGCTGGTGCCTGCGCACCGCCGTTGAGCATGCCGGCACCCGCGAGCAGTTCGGTCAGGTCATCGGCTCGTTCCAAGCGGTCAAGCACCTCTGCGCGCAGATGCTGTGCAAGGTGGAGAAGGCCACCGCCCTGGCCTGGGACGCCGCCCGTGCCGCTGAGGACGCTCCGGAGGAGCACCCGCTCGCCGCCGCCGTGGCCGGAGCCGCCGTCTTCGACGCCGCGGTGGAGGTCGCCAAGGACTGCATCCAGGTGCTCGGCGGCATCGGCTTCACCTGGGAGCACGACGCTCACCTCTACCTCCGGCGCGCGCTGGCGCTGCGCCAGACCGTCGGTGCTTCGGCGGGTTGGCGCCGTCGCGTCGCCGAGCTGTCGGCTTCAGGCGTGCGGCGGAGGCTGAGCCTGTCCGCCGAGCTCCCCGAGGAACGGCGCGGCGAGATGCGCGGCGCGGTCGAGGAGATCGCGGCGCTTCCCCCGCAGCAGCAGCGGAACCGGCTCGCCGAGACCGGCTACCTCGCCCCGCACTGGCCCCGGCCCTACGGCTGCGGTGCGAGCCCCCACGAGCAGCTGCTCATCGACGAGGAGCTGGACCGGGCGGGTGTGCGACGCCCCGACATGGTGGTGGGCAATTGGGCGGTGCCGACGATCGTCGAGCACGGCACCGACGAACAGCGCGAGCGCTTCGTCTGGCAGACGCTGCGCGGTGAGATCACCTGGTGCCAGCTGTTCTCCGAGCCGGGAGCGGGTTCCGACCTCGCCGGGCTGCGCACCAAGGCGGAACGCGTCGACGGCGGCTGGAGGCTGACCGGTCAGAAGGTGTGGACCTCGCTCGCGCAGGAAGCGGACTGGGGCATCTGCCTGGCCCGCACCGAGCCGGACGCGCCGAAGCACCGCGGTATCAGCTACTTCCTGGTCGACATGCGCTCGGAGGGCATCACGGTCCGGCCGCTGCGGGAGATCACCGGCGTGGAGCGGTTCAACGAGGTGTTCCTCGACGACGTCTTCGTCCCCGATGAATGCCTGGTCGCCGAGCCGGGTCAGGGCTGGAAGCTCGCGCGCACCACGCTGGCCAGCGAACGCGTCGCGCTCGGTGGCGGGTCGAGCCTCGGCCAGGAGGTCGAACGGCTGCTGGCCGCGTCCGGGGGAACCGATCCCTCGCTGCGCGAACGACTCGGGGGTGCGGTCGTGGACGGCCTGGCCGGCTCGCTGCTCCGCCTGCGGGCGACGCTGCGCAGCCTGCACGGACGAGGTCCGGGTGCGGAGTCCAGCGTCGAGAAGCTGTTGGGCGTGAGCCACCGCCAGAACGTCGCCGAGCTGGGGGTCGAGATGCTCGGCACCGAGGCGCTGGTGGTGGAGGCCGAGCCGGTGCACGAGGTGTTGCTCACCCGCGCCCTGTCGATCGCTGGTGGCACGACTCAAATCCTGCTCAACGTGGTCGCCGAGCGAATCCTCGGACTGCCGCGCTGATCGTTGCGCGGTCGGCTCGCTCGTCGGGTGCCGCGTCGCCGCGTGCTCGTGGCACAGGTGCGGGGGAATGCGGTCTCGCCGCTCGCCCGCGGTTCCAGAGGCTTGCGCCGGAGCTTGCTGAGACGGTAGAAGTAGAACAAGTTCCACAACAAGTCCAGGGTTGGCCTAGGGGGCGGGATGGAGTTCACGCTCGGGGAGACGCAGCAGGCAGTGCGGGATCTGGCGGCCGATGTTCTGGCGCGGGAAACCGAGCGGGCCGCCGCCTCAACTGGAATCGGTTTCGACGAGTCGGTGTGGAAGGCGCTCGGCGAGTCGGGCCTGCTGTCGCTGCCCGTTCCCGAGCGCCTCGGCGGTGCCGGGCTCGGCCCGTTGGAGGTCGGTCTGGTGCTCGCCGAGGTCGGCAAGGCCGGTGTCGGCGTTCCGGCCCTGGCGACCCTCGCCCTCGGCGTCTTGCCCATCGCCAGGCACGCGGAGCAGATCCAGCAGGACCGGCTGCTCGCCGAACCGGGACGGGTGTTCAGCGCCGCGCTCAACGAGGTCTCCGACCCGCTGCCCGCGAAACCCCGCGCTGTGGCGGAGGGGACGCGCGTCACCGGGCGCAAGACCGGTGTCCTGCACGCCGACACCGCGCACCGGCTGCTCGTGTCGGCGAGCACCGAGCACGGGCCCGCGATCGTGCTGGTCGATCCGCACGCCGATGGCGTCACGCTGCACTCGGTGAAGTCCTCGGTCGGCACCGAATGGGTCGTCGACCTCGACGGCGTCAACGGTGAAATCCTCGGCGCACCAAGCGAAACGATCCTCCACGACGTGCACGCCTGCGCGTTGGTCGGCATGTGCGCGCTCGGCGACGGCGCTGTGGCGGGAGCGCTGGAGCTCACTGCCGAGCACCTGCGCACCCGCCACCAGTTCGGCAAGCCGCTCGCGGCGTTCCAGGCCGTCGCGCAGCAGATCGCCGACGTCTACGTGGTCAACCGAACCCTGCACCTCGCGGCGCTGTCGGCGTCCTGGCGGCTGGGCACCGGGCGCGACGCGGGTGAGGACCTCGACGTCGCCGCGTTCTGGCTCACCGACCAGGCGCCGGCGGCCATGCACACCTGCCACCACCTGCACGGCGGGCTCGGCGTGGACATCACCTACCCGATGCACCGCTACTACTCGCAGGTCAAGGACCTGGCGCGGCTCGCAGGCGGCGCAGCCCACCGCGTCGACGTCCTCGCCCGACACGCCTGAGGAGGAGCCGTGCTCATCGAACTCACCGAGGACCAGCGGGAGCTGCAGGCCGAGCTGCGCGAGTACTTCAGCAACCTCGTCACCGACGAGGAGCGCGCAGCCCTCTCCGTGGACCGGCACGACGAGGCCCACCGCGCGGTGGTGCGCCGGATGGGTCGCGACGGCTGGCTGGGTGTGGGCTGGCCGGAGGAGTACGGCGGCCGCGGCTTCGGGGACGTCGAGCAGTACATCTTCGCCAACGAGGCGTCCCGCGCCGACGTGCAGCTGCCGTCGGTGACGCTGCAGACGGTCGGGCCCACGTTGCAGACCTACGGCACCGAGGAGCAGAAGTCCTCCTTCCTGCCCAAGATCCTCGCCGGGGACGTTCACTTCGCGATCGGGTACACCGAGCCCGAAGCGGGCACCGACCTCGCCTCGCTGCGCACCACGGCCGTGCGCGATGGCGACTCGTACGTGGTCAACGGTCAGAAGACATTCACCACGGGCGGGCACGACGCCGACTACATCTGGCTGGCATGCCGCACGGATCTCGAAGCGCCCAAGCACAAGGGCATTTCGATCCTCATCGTCGACACCAACGACCCCGGCTACTCGTGGACGCCGATCATCACCGCCGACGGCTCGCACCACGTCAACGCCACCTACTTCAACGACGTCCGGGTCCCGGCATCGATGCTGGTGGGAGAGCAGGACCGCGGCTGGGAGCTGATCACCACGCAGCTCAACCACGAGCGCGTCATGCTCGGCCCGTCCGGGCGCATCGGGGGGTTGCGCGAGCGGGTGCACGCGTGGGCGAGCGAGCGAGGGCTGCTCGAACGACCCGACGTGCGCGGGGTTCTCGCGCGGGTGAGGGCGTTCGAGCGGGTCAACGAACTGCTCAACTGGCAGGTCGCGGCCTCAGCGTCGCTCGGCCCGGTGGAGGTCGCCGACGCCTCGGCGACCAAGGTGTTCTCCTCCGAGACCGTGCAGAGGCTGGGCCGGGAGCTGGAGGAGGTCGTCGGACGGCACGGAGATCCGTCCGACGAGGACACCGCAGAGCTGTTGCACTGGTTGGACGTTCAGGCCAAGCGCAACATCGTGCTGACCTTCGGAGGCGGTGTCAGCGAGGTGCAGCGAGAACTGATCGCCACCGCCGGGCTGGGGCTTCCGCGGGTACCGCGCTGAGGAGGGGAATGTCATGACCAGCACCGAGGCAGACGAGATCCGCTTGGCGGCGAAGCGGATCGCGGAGCGCGGCTCCAGCGCGCCGCGTCCGGCGCGCGATCCGGTCAACCTGCCGATGATCAACAACTGGGTCGAGGCGATGGGCGACGCCAACCCCGTCTACACCTCGGCAGAGGCCGCAGCCGAGTCCGTCCACGGCGGACTCGTCGCGCCGCCGGCGATGGCGCAGGTGTGGACGATGGGCGGGCTCCACCCGCAGCGCGACCCCGA
This sequence comes from Saccharopolyspora aridisoli, assembly GCF_004348445.1. Lineage (GTDB taxonomy): Bacteria > Actinomycetota > Actinomycetes > Mycobacteriales > Pseudonocardiaceae > Saccharopolyspora > Saccharopolyspora aridisoli. The sequence continues at coordinate 11,416 of NZ_SMKV01000049.1, forward strand.
CGACCCGCTCTACGCCATGATGGGCGAGCTCGACGAGGCCGGGTACACCTCGGTCGTCGCGACGAACTGCGACCAGACCTACCACCGCTACCTGGAGCACGACGAGCAGGTCGTGGTCACCACCAAGCTCGACTCGGTGGTCGGGCCGAAGACGACCGGTCTCGGCGAGGGCTGGTTCGTCACCACCCGCAACACCTGGTACGTCGGTGACGAGCCGGTGGCCGAGATGATGTTCCGAGTCCTGAAGTTCAAACCGGCCGAAGCCGAGAGGGCTGCGGCCGAGCCGGAACCGGAGCCACCGGCCGAGGTCGTCCGGCCCGCGATCAACCGCGACACCGCCTACTTCTGGGAGGGCACCGCCGCGGGCGAGCTGCGCATCCAGCGCTGCGGCGGGTGCGGGCTGCTGCGCCACCCGCCGGGACCGATGTGCCCGGAATGCGGCGCCACCAAGCGCACGCACCTGGTCTCCGACGGGCTCGGCGAGGTCTACAGCTACGTCGTGCACCACCGGCCGGCGATCCCGGGCAAGGAGCTGCCGCTGGTGATCGCGCTGGTCGAACTGGACGAGGGCGTGCGGGTCCTCGGTGAACTGCACGACGTCGAGCCGGACGAGGTGGCCATCGGTCAGCGCGTCCAGGTCGCCTACCAGCGGATCGACGACGATTTGACCTTGCCGTACTGGAAACCTTCGGAGGACGCATGAGTGCCACGCCCCGTTCGCGTGCTCATTCGTCCGACCGGGTGCGGGTGTCCCGGCAGAACACTGGAGAACGCATGGCACTGGCGCGCACACGCACGGCGGGCGAGGTCGCGATCGGCGACGCGCTGCCGGAGGAACGCATCGACGCGACCCCCACCTTCATCGTCAGCACGGCCATCGCCACCCGCGACTTCCAGGACGTGCACCACGACCGGGACCTGGCGCAGGCCAAGGGATCGAAGGACATCTTCCTCAACATCCTCACGACCACCGGTCTGGTGCAGCGCTACGTCACCGATTGGGCCGGTCCGGAGGCCCTGGTGCGCGGGGTGTCGATCAAGCTCGGCGTGCCCTGCTACGCCTACGACACGCTCACCATGCACGGACAGGTGCTGGAACGCGGTGCCGACGTGCTCGTGGTCGAGGTGCTGGGCCGCAACCAGCTCGGCACCCACGTCACCGGCCGGGTGCGGCTGGAACTACCGGAGGTGGCCCGATGATCTCAGGGAAGACCGCCATCGCCGGCATCGGCGCGACCGAGTTCTCCAAGGACTCCGGGCGCAGCGAGCTGCAACTGGCCGCCGAGTGCGTGCGCGGTGCGCTGGCCGACGCCGGACTTGCACCGTCCGATGTGGATGGTCTGGTGACCTTCACGATGGACACCAACACCGAGGTCGCGGTGGCCCGTGAGGTCGGCATCCCGAACCTGAGCTACCTCAGCCGCATCCACTACGGCGGTGGCGCGGCCTGCGCCACCGTGCAGCAGGCGGCGATGGCGGTGGCGACCGGGATGGCCGAGGTCGTGGTCTGCTACCGCGCTTTCAACGAGCGCTCCGGGCAGCGGTTCGGCCAGTTCAACGCCGGGCTGTCCGGGCAGGCGACCTCCACGGGTGTGGACAACAGCTGGTCCTACCCGATGGGCCTGGGCACGCCGGGCGCGCAGGTGGCGATGTTCGCCCGCCGCTACATGCACTCCTACGGCGTGACCAGCGAGGACTTCGGCCGCATCGCGGTCGCCGACCGCAAGCACGCCGCCACCAACCCGCACGCCTGGTTCTACGAGCGGCCGATCACCTTGGAGGACCACCAGAACTCGCGGTGGATCACCGAGCCGCTGCGGCTGCTGGACTGCTGCCAGGAGAGCGACGGCGGGGTCGCGTTGGTGGTGACCAGTCTGGACCGCGCCCGCGACCTGGCCCACCCGCCCGCGGTCGTGGCGGGAGCGGCGCAGGGCAGCGGGCCGGACCAGTTCACCATGACCAGCTACTACCGCGACGACCTCACCGGTCTGCCGGAGGTGGGCCTGGTGGCGCGGCAGCTGTGGGAGCAGTCCGGGATCGGTCCGCAGGACGTGCAGGTGGGCGTGCTCTACGACCACTTCACGCCGTTCGTGCTGGTCCAGCTCGAAGAGCTCGGGTTCTGCGGCCGGGGCGAGGCCAAGGACTTCATCGCCGACGGCGCGATCGAGCACGGCGGGCGATTGCCGCTGAACACCCACGGCGGTCAGCTGGGGGAGGCCTACATCCACGGGATGAACGGCATCGCCGAGGCGGTCCGCCAGATCCGGGGAACCGCGGTGAACCAGGTCGAAGATGTGAACAACGTGCTGGTGACCGCGGGAACCGGTGTCCCCACCAGCGGACTCGTCCTCGCGACGAACTGAAACATGTTATAGATTTTGCCGCGTCGGGCGGTATGATGTAGCTCGTAACAACGCGTGAACCGGTTCCATTGCGATGAGGAACCTGTTCCATTCGGTGTCGGGGAGGTCGAATGCTCAGTGCCGAGACCCGAGGAGGGCTGGCCGAGCGGTTGTGGCGGGCCGAGCGGGATCGTGCCCCGATCCCACCGCTGGTCGAGTCGCACCCGGGCATCGACGTGGTCGACGCCTACGAGATCCAGCTGATCAACATCCGCCGCCGAGGCACCGCGGTCGCCGGGCACAAGGTCGGGCTGTCCTCGCCGGCGATGCAGCAGATGATGGGTGTCGACGAACCCGACTACGGGCACCTGCTGGCCGACATGCGGCTGGCCGAGGACGTTCCGATCGATGCCCGCGCCTACTGCTACCCGCGCGTGGAGGCCGAGGTTGGATTCCTGCTGGCCGAGGACATCCCGCCGGACTGCGACGAGCAAGGCGTGCTCGACCGCACCGAGGCGCTGATCCCCTCCATCGAGCTGATCGACAGCCGTATCCGCGACTGGCGCATCGGCATCGCCGACACCATCGCCGACAACGCGTCCTCCGCCGGCTACGTGCTCGGAGCGCAGCGGGTGGCGCCCGCCGAGCTCGACCCGCGAGGCATCGACGCCGTCCTGCACCGCAACGGCGAGGTCGTCGCCGAGGGCCGCTCCGACGCGGTGCTGGGCAACCCCGCCACCGCCGTGGCCTGGCTGGCGAACGAGGTCGCCGGTTTCGGGGTGCGGTTGCGCGCCGGGAACGTCGTGCTGCCCGGATCCTGCACCCGCGCCATCGACCTGCGGCCGGGCGACTTCTTCCAGGCCGAGTTCACCGGTCTCGGCACAGCCGGTCTCACCGCGAAACCCTAGGGGGTGCACTGAAGTGGCGGGCCACTCCCTCCTCTGCCGAGTGGGCGAGCAGCTCGCACCGCTGGAGGTTCCGAGGGGCTTCGTGGCGAGCGCGCCGCGAAGCCGATGTCCACCGCTGGGGTGAGCTGGAGGCATCAGGAGTGGCGGGCGGAGTCCACACCCACAGGTCCTCCTCCCCGCACTGGTACGCAACAGGACTTCGACGCACTCGCTAGGAGGGCGCCATGACCGCCAAGGCGGCCATCGTCGGGTCGGGCAACATCGGCACCGACCTGCTCTACAAGCTCAGCCGGGCCGAACACGTCGAGCCGGCCTGGATGATCGGCATCGACCCCGACAGCGACGGCCTCCGCCGCGCGGCCGACCTGGGCGTGCCCGCCAGCGCCGAAGGCGTGGACTGGCTGCTGGACAACGAGTCTCCGGACATCGTCTTCGAGGCGACCTCGGCCCACGTGCACGAGGCCAACGCGCCGCGCTACGCCGAGCGAGGGATCCGCGCGATCGACCTCACCCCGGCCGCCGTCGGGCCCTGCGTCGTGCCGCCGGTCAACATCGACGAGCACCTGGACGCACCCAACATCAACCTCATCACCTGCGGCGGGCAGGCGACCATCCCGATCGTGCACGCCGTGTCGCGAGTCGTCCCGGTCGGCTACGCCGAGATCGTCGCCTCCGTCTCCTCGGTGTCGGCCGGGCCCGGAACCCGGTCGAACATCGATGAGTTCACCCGCACCACGGCCAAGGGGATCGAGGTCATCGGGGGAGCCGAGCGCGGCAAGGCGATCATCGTGCTCAACCCCGCCGACCCGCCGATGATCATGCGGGACACCATCTTCTGCGCCATCCCTGCCGACGCCGACACCGACGCCATCGGCGAATCGATCACCCGCATGGCCGCCGACATCGCCGAGTACGTCCCCGGCTACCGGCTGCTGTCCGAGCCGCAGTTCGACCCGCCCTCGGCCGTCACCGGCCACCAGGCCCGGGTCGCGGTGTTCGTCGAGGTCGAGGGCGCGGGCGACTTCCTGCCCAAGTACTCCGGGAACCTCGACATCATGACCGCCGCCGCGGTGCGGGTCGGCGAAGAACTCGCCCGCACCGGGGCGCTGCAGGAGGAGGCCGCGCGGTGACCGGACTGCCCAAGACCTACAGCGACGAGCTGGACCTGCGCATCACCGACACCTCGCTGCGCGACGGCTCGCACCACAAGCGCCACCAGTTCACCGCCGACGAGGTGCGCGACATCGTCACCGCGCTCGACGGCGCCGGTGTGCCGGTGATCGAGGTGACCCACGGCGACGGGCTCGGCGGTTCCTCCTTCAACTACGGCTTCTCACGCACTCCCGAGCAGGAACTGATCACCCTGGCCGCCGAGACCGCGCGCAATGCCAAGATCGCCGTGCTGATGCTGCCCGGCGTCGGCGTCACCGACGACATCGTCATCTCGCGCGACCACGGCGCCTCGGTGTGCCGGATCGCCACCCACTGCACCGAAGCCGACGTGTCCGTGCAGCACTTCGGGCTCGCGCGCGACCAGGGCATGGAGACCGTCGGATTCCTGATGATGGCCCACTCCCAGCCACCGGAGGTGCTGGCCAAGCAGGCCAGGGTCATGGTCGACGCCGGCTGCCAGTGCGTCTACGTCGTCGACTCCGCCGGTGCGCTGGTGCTCGAACAGGTCGCCGAGCGGGTCTCGGCGCTGGACGCCGAGATCGGCGGTGACGCGCAGATCGGCTTCCACGGCCACGAGAACCTCGGCGTCGCCGTTGCCAACTCGGTCGCCGCCGCACGTGCCGGCGCCGTCCAGATCGACGGCAGCGCAAGGCGTTTCGGCGCCGGAGCGGGCAACACGCCGGTCGAGGCGTTCGTCGGGGTGTGCGACAAGCTCGGGTTCCGGACCGGCGTGGATTTCTTCGCCATCGCCGACGCGGCCGAGGACGTGGTGCGCCCGGCGATGCCCGAGGAGTGCCTGCTGGACCGCTCCGCGCTGATGATGGGCTACGCCGGGGTGTACTCCAGCTTCCTCAAGCACGCAGCCAACCAGGCCGAGCGCTACGGCGTCAGCCAGGCGCAGCTCCTGGTGCGGGCCGGTGAGCGCAAGCTCGTCGGCGGCCAGGAGGACCAGCTCATCGACATCGCGTTGGAGCTCGAACGCGAACAGGCCAAGTGACAAGACCCGAACTCCGAACGGAGCACTGCATGAGTGAGCGGGACAGCACAGAAGTTCTCGAAGCGGTGCGCAAGCTGCTTCCCTCGCTGCGCGATCGCGCGCAGCAGGCCGAGGACGGCCGCAAGATCCCGGCGGAATCCATCGCCGAACTGCAGGACGCGGGCTTCTTCTCGCTGCTGCAGCCCAAGCGCTACGGCGGCTACGAGGCCGACCCGGTGGAGTTCTACACCGCGGTGAAGATCATCGCCAGCGCCTGCGGATCCACCGGGTGGGTCGCGTCCATCCTCGGCGTGCACCCCTGGCACCTGGCGCTGTTCCCGCAGCAGGCGCAGGACGACGTCTGGGGCGAGAACACCAACACGCGGATCTCCTCCTCCTACGCGCCCATGGGCAAGGCCGCGGTCGTCGACGGCGGCTACCGGTTGTCCGGCAAGTGGAGCTTCTCCTCCGGGTGCGACCACGCCAGCTGGGTGTTCGTCGGCGGACCCGCGCTCGACGGCGAGGGCAAGATGGTCGACTTCTGCACCTACCTGCTGCCGCTGGGCGACTACGCCATCGAGGACGTGTGGGACACCGTCGGCCTGCGCGGCACCGGCAGCAACGACATCGTCGTGGACGACGTGTTCATCCCCTCCCACCGCGCGTTGAGCTTCATGGCGATGTCGAAGACCCAGTGCCCCGGTCACGAGATCAACACCGCGCCGCTGTACCGGCTGCCGTGGGGAACGGTGCACCCCTCGACGATCACCGCCCCGATCATCGGCATGGCGCAGGGCGCCTACGACGCGCACGTGGAGCACCAGGCCAAGCGGGTCCGCGCCGCCTACGCAGGTGAGCAGGCCAAGGACGACCCGTTCGCCAAGGTCCGCATCGCCGAGGCGGCCAGCGAGATCGACGCCGCGTGGCTGCAGCTGTCCACCAACATCGCCGAGGAGCTCGCCCTGCTCCAAGCGGGCGAGGAAGTGCCGATGTCGCTGCGGCTCAAGGCGCGGCGCGACCAGGTGCGCGGCACCGCGCGCGCGATCTCCGCGGTGGACCGGCTCTTCGAGAACTCCGGCGGTCGGGCGCTGCAGACCGGTACGCCGATCCAGCGGTTCTGGCGGGACGCGCACGCCGGCCGGGTGCACGCGGCCAACGACGCCGAGCGCGCCTACACGATGTTCGGCAGCGGGGAATTCGGTCTACCGGTGAAGGATTCGATGGTCTGATGGTGGAGATCAAGAACCAGGACGTGACGCTGCCCTCCGGGCTGACGCTGCACTACCACGAAGCCGGAGTCGGCAACGAGTCCACTGTGGTCATGCTGCACGGCGGTGGGCCCGGGGCGTCGGCGTGGAGCAACTTCAGCCGCAACATCGCCGCCTTCGCCCAGGAGTTCCACGTCATCGCCGTGGACCAACCCGGATTCGGCAAGTCGTCGAAACCGACTGAGCACGGCCAGTACTTCACCCACAGCGCGAACGCGCTCGAGGAGCTGTTCGACGCGCTGGGAGTCGACGAGGCGCACCTGCTGGGCAACTCGCTCGGCGGTGGCACCGCGGTGCGCTTCGCGCTGGACTTCCCGGACCGCGCGGGCCGGCTCGTGCTGATGGGGCCGGGCGGGCTGAGCATCAACGTGTTCGCACCCGACCCCACCGAAGGCGTGCAGAAGCTCGGCCAGTTCGCGGCGCCGCCCGGACCGACCAAGGAGAAGCTCGAAGCGTTCCTGCGGACGATGGTCCACGACCAGTCGCTGATCACCGAGGAGCTGCTCGACGAGCGCTTCGCGGCTGCGAGCGCCCCGGAATCGCTGGCCGCGATGAAGGCGATGGGCAAGTCCTTCTCCGAGCCGGAGTCCTTCGAAGAAGGCCTGCTGTGGCGGGAGGCGTACAAGCTGCGGCAGCGGGTGCTGCTGATCTGGGGTCGCGAGGACCGGGTCAACCCGTTGGACGGGGCGCTGGTCGCGCTCAAGCTCATCCCGCGCGCTCAGCTGCACGTCTTCGGCCGCTGCGGGCACTGGGCGCAGCTGGAGAAGTTCGACGAGTTCAACCGCATCACCCGAGGTTTCCTGATCGACTGACCTGGTGCTCGTGGTGGCGGAGCCACTTCCGCTTCGCGAGCACCCTCGGCGCTTGCACCGCCGGGGATTTCCCACCCGCACGCGGAGCAAGACGACCACGCGCTTCACAGAGGCAAGGGAGGTAGTCCCATGGGTATTCGCTCGCTCGGGTACCTGCGCATCGAGGCCACCGACGTCGAGGCGTGGCGGGTGTACGGCCTGAAGGTCCTCGGCATGGTCGAGGGCAGCGGAACCGACCCGGACGCGTTGTACCTGCGCATGGACGACTTCCCGGCGCGGCTGGTGATCGTGCCCGGTGCGCAGGACCGGCTGCTGCACGCCGGTTGGGAGGCCGAGCACGCGGCCGGCCTGCAGGAGGTGCGGGACTCGTTGCACGCCAACGGGGTTTCGTTCGAGGAGGGGGCCGCGGACGAGCTCGCGGACCGGCGGGTGATGGAGCTGATCCGCTTCAGCGACCCCTCGGGCAACGAGCTGGAGGTCTTCCACGGCGCCGCCTTGCAGCACCGGCGGGTCGTCAGCCCCTACGGGCACACGTTCGTCACCGACGAGCAGGGCCTGGGGCACGTGGTGCTGTCCACCCACGACGACGAGGCCGCGCTGCGGTTCTACCGCGACGTCCTCGGGTTCAAGCTGCGCGACTCGATGCGGATGCCGCCGGAGCTGGTCGGCAGGCCCGCCGACGGCGATCCCGCGTGGCTGCGGTTCTTCGGCTGCAACCCGCGCCACCACAGCCTCGCGTTCCTGCCGATGCCCACGCCCAGCGGCATCGTGCACTTGATGGTCGAGGTCGCCGACGTCGACGACGTCGGGCTCACCTTGGACCGCGCCTACCGGCGCGAGGTGCCGATGTCGGCGACGTTGGGCAGGCACGTCAACGACCTGATGCTGTCGTTCTACATGAAGACACCGGGTGGGTTCGACGTCGAATTCGGCTGCGAGGGAAGGCAAGTCGACGACGAGGACTGGATCGCCCGTGAGAGCACGGCGGTCAGCCTGTGGGGTCATAACTTCAGCGTCGGAAACCGGCCGCAGTGAGGGGAGCAGCGATGGAAGCCGTGGTCCCGGAGGTCGACGGCGCAGCGTTCCGGCGCACGCTCGGGCACTTCTGCACCGGCGTCACGGTCGTGACGGCCGTCTGCGACGGAGAGCCGGTGGGCTTCGCCTGCCAGTCATTCTCGGCGTTGTCCCTGGACCCTCCGTTGGTCCTGTGCTGCCCGGGCAAGACCTCCCGCACGTGGCCGATGATCGAACGCGCCGGCCACTTCTGCGTCAACGTCCTGGCAGCAGCACAGCGCGACGTCTCAGCGGTTTTCGGCCGCAGGGGCAAGGACAAGTTCGCCGACCTGGACTGGACGCCGGCCCCCTCGGGCGCTCCGGTCCTCGACGGCGCCCTCACCTGGCTCGACTGCGCGGTCGATTCGGTCCTCGACGGCGGCGACCACCACGTCGTCCTCGGCCGGGTCCGCACCCTGGGCGAGGCCACCGAAGCGGACCCGCTGCTGTTCTACAAGGGTGCCTACACGGGCATCACCCGCCCGACCACCCCCGCCCAGTACTGGCCCGAGGACTTGCTCACAGGAACCCCCGAAGACTGGCTCTGACAGCCCACACAGGACAACTCCACACGAACCGAAGCTACCCATCCCAAGCCTCCACACCCCGAAGGCACCCGACGGCCCGCTCATCGGACCGCGTGGACACCGTCCCGACAGGAACACCCTCGGTAGTAACCCCGCCCCAGTGGACCTGTCCGGTGGACGTCGAACTCGGCCTGCACGTCGTTCCGTGTCGGATCCCCGATCACGGCGGTAAAACCCCCGCCCGGCCTGCGCGGGTGGAGGGGCTCTGGGGCCGCCTCGGGGATGGGTGGCCGAGGCGGCGGTCGTCTTCGGGTGGTCAGAGGCGTTCGATGATGGTGCCGGTGGAGAGGGCTCCGCCGGCGCACATGGTGACCAGTGCCGTGGTGCCGTCGCTGCGTTCGAGCTCGTGGAGTGCGGAGGTGAGCAGACGGGCGCCGGTGCTGCCGACCGGGTGGCCCAGCGCGATCGCCCCGCCGTTGACGTTGACGCGGTCCAGGTCCGGCTCGTGAACGCCGGCCCAGGACAGCACCACCGAGGCGAACGCCTCGTTGACCTCGAAGACGTCGATGTCGCCGACCTTCATCCCGCTGCGGCTGAGCACCCGTTCGGTGGCCTGCACCGGGCCGTCCAGGTGGTAGTAGGGCTCGGCGCCCACCAGGCACTGCGAGACGATCCGGGCGCGCGGGCGCAGCCCCAGGTCGTGGGCTCGGTCGGAGTCCATCAGCAGCAGCGCCGCCGCGCCGTCGGAGATCTGCGAGGAACTGCCCGCGGTGTGCAGGCCGTCGTCGAGCACCGGCTTGAGCCCGCCGAGGGCGTCGAGGCTGGTCTGGCGCAGGCCATGGTCGCGGGTGACCTCGTCGTCGCCGACGCGGACCGGGACGATCTCCCGGTCGAAGCGCCCTTCCTGCCATGCCAGCTGGGCTCGTTCCTGCGAGCGGACGCCGAACCGGTCCAGGTCGTCGCGGGTGATGCCGCGGCGGGCCGCGATGCGGTCGGCGGCCAGGAACTGGTTGGGCAGGTCGATGTCCCACGAGTCGGGCTTCGGGCGTCCCACGTCGGTGCCGATGTTGCTGCCCAGCGGCACCCGCGTCATCGCCTCCACGCCGCAGGAGACACCGATCTCGATGGCGCCGGTGGAGATGAGCCCGGCGATGAGGTGGGTGGCCTGCTGCGCCGATCCGCACTGCGCGTCGATCGAGGTGGCGCCGGTTTCCTGGGGGAGTCCGGCGTGCAGCCACGCGGTCCTGGTGACGTTGCCCGCTTGCTCGCCCGCCTGGGTGACGCAGCCGCCGATGACCTGTTCCACCGACGCCGGGTCGACGCCCGCGCGGTCGAGCAGGCCGCGCTGGGCGGCGCCGAGGATCTCCGAGGCGTGCAGCCCGGACAGCCAGCCCTTGCGCTTGCCGATCGGCGTGCGCACCGCCTCCACGATCACCGGAGTGCCCACCTGAATCTCCTCTCACCGCGATCACTGCCGATACAAATCTAGAACATGTTATCTCCATGCGCCATGGCGCGGTCGCTCGCCAAACGATCTTTCCCTTTGGTTGTAGGATTCATGTGCGGTGAAAGGGGTTTACCGAACCCGTATCATGTGGTTCGCTTCACATAGAACTCGTTTCAGTTCGTGCAGCGCAGGAGGTAGCCGTGGTAGCACCGAGCCTTCCGGAAGGCTTCGACTTCACCGACCCCGACCTCTACTCCGAGCGGGTGCCGCTGGAGGAATTCGCGGAGCTCCGGCGTACCGCGCCCATCTGGTGGAACAAGCAACCGTTCCGGAAATCGGGATTCGACGACGAGGGGTACTGGGTCGTCACCCGGCACGCGGACGTCAAGGAGATCTCCCGGCGCAGCGACGTGTTCTCGACCTACGAGAACACCGCGATCATCCGGTTCAACGAGGAGATGAGCCGAGAGCAGATCGAGATGCAGCGGTTCGTCATGCTCAACATCGACCCGCCCGAGCACACCAAGGTGCGGCGCCTGGTGGCGCGCGGGTTCACGCCGCGCGCGGTCAACAGCCTCGAGGAGGTGCTGCACCAGCGGGCGGAAGCGATCGCCTCCGGGGCGCTGGAGTCCGGCACGGGTGACTTCGTCACCGACATCGCCTGCGAACTGCCGCTGCAGGCCATCGCGGAGCTGCTGGGCGTGCCGCAGGAGCACCGCAAGGACATCTTCGACTGGTCCAACCAGATGGTCGCCTACGACGACCCCGAGTACGACATCGACCCGGAGACGGCTGCGGCGGAGATGCTCGGCTACTTCATGGGCGTGGCCGACCAGAAGCGCAAGTGCCCGATGGACGACATCGTCACCAAGCTGGTGGAAGCCGACGTCGACGGCAGCGCGCTCAGCGACGACGAGTTCGGCTTCTTCACGATCCTGCTGGCGGTGGCGGGCAACGAGACCACGCGCAACGCGATCAGCCACGGCATGCACGCCTTCATGCAGAACCCCGACCAGTGGGAGCTGTACAAGCGCGAGCGCCCGGAGACCACCGCCGACGAGATCGTCCGCTGGGCCACCCCGGTGGTGTCCTTCCAGCGCACCGCGATGGCCGACACCGAGCTGTCGGGGGTGCAGATCAAGGAGGGCGAGCGGGTCGGGATGTTCTACAGCTCGGCCAACTTCGACCCCGAGGTCTTCGACCGGCCCGAGGAGTTCGACATCACCCGCGACCCGAACCCGCACGTCGGCTTCGGCGGAACGGGCGCGCACTACTGCCTGGGCGCGAGCCTGGCGCGGCTGGAGATGGACCTGATCTTCAACGCCATCGCCGACCACATGCCCGACATCCGGCAGCTCGAAGAGCCGCGCCGGCTCCGCTCCGGTTGGCTCAACGGCATCAAGGAATACCGGGTCCAGTACCGCTGACCCCGACAGTGCCCCCGGCCCTTGGACCGAGGACCGTCGTCCTGCCTCGCCCGCTGGTCCCGCGATTCCAGTGGAAATCCGAACCCCGATTTCCACTGAAATCGGGGACCACTGCGGGGGTCGGGCTTCGGGTTGGGTTCTCCATTTCGACTCTTGGTAGGAGGCAGCCGGTTCAGTCTTGCGGGAGGTGAGGCGGCGCTGCTTCCCGGAGGCGGCGCTGCTTTCCGGAGGCGGCGCTGGTCACGGGTGTGGGGGCTCGCGGTGTGGGGTACCGCAACCGCGACCGACCGGATCGAGCGCTGTCGGGCTGCGACCTGGTCGAGTTCCCCGGAGATGAGACGGCCGCCGTTCCCGCGGGAACGGCGGCCGTCGCAACTCCGGGTCAGCGCAGGGTTGCCACCGCGCGGTCGAACTCCCAGAACGCCCTGAGGGCCTGGATCCGGCCTTCGTCGTTGACGCGGTAGGAGAAGACGCCTTCGGCGTCCATCGCCGAGCCGTCGGGCAGCTGGGTGGTGATCTTGCCGGTGTTGGCGACCTCGTTGCCGCAGGCGAAGGAGTCGTCGATGTGGAACTCGATGCGCTCGGCCTGGGCGATCGCGGTCTCCCAGAACGCCGAGATCCCCTCGCGCCCGTGATGCCCCTCGCCGTCGGGGTCGAACGCCGACGGTCCCACCGGGTCCTCCACCACCGCGTCGGAGGCGAACAGCGCGAGCCATTCGTCCTTCGCGCCCCGCGCCACCGCGTCCATCGACGCCATGGCGGCGTCGCGGGCGGGATGCGACTCGCGGGTGGCCTTCCAATGCACTCCGCTCATCTCCGGCCTCTCAGACGTTCTCGATGACTTCGGCGGCGAACTTGCGGATGGAATCCTTCTTGGCCTCCAGCGGTGCGTCGAAGCCGTGCCCGTCGAAGATCCACGGCACCACGATCGCGTCGGTGACGCCCACCTCGGCCTGCTCGCGGTAGCCGTCGACGCCGAACCGGTCGATGCACACCGCCTGGATCTCGAAGGGCACCTCGGCGCGGTCGTAGGAGGCGCGCAACTCGCCGAGCTTGTCGATCGTCTCGCGGAGCTCGGAGAGCTCCATCATCGCCGAGGCCCAGCCATCACCCACCCGCGCGGCGCGCTTGAGCGCCGGCTCGGTGTGCCCGCCGACGTAGATCGGCATCGGCTCGGACGGGGCGGGAGAGACCTGCAGCTTGTCGAAGTCGAAGAACTTCCCGTGGTACTCGACCATTCCGCCGCCGAGGACCAACCGGATGATCTCGATCATCTCGTCGACCCGCGCTCCGCGCTTGGCGTAGGGCGCGCCGCACCACTCGAACTCCTCCGGTGCCCAACCCAGCCCGAGCCCTAGGCCGAAGCGGTTGCCGGTCATCGACGCCACCGAGGCGAGTTGCCGGGACAGCAGGACCGGGTTGCGCGGGCCGAGCTTGAGCACCGAGGTGTAGAACCGCAGCCGCGAAGTCACCGCGCCCATCGCCGCGGTGCCGATCAGCGGATCCACCCACGGCGTGTCGGCGTCCCACATCCGGGACCCGTCGGTCGTGTAGGGGTACTCAGCGGAGACCTTCTCGGAGTAGAACAGCGAATCCGGCAGCGCGACCGAGGCGAACCCGCACTCCTCGGCGGTGCGGGCGAGCTCGACGAGCTGGTCCAGCGGCGTCATGGCCACCGACATGGTGAACTTCATTCAGGCTCCAGGTTTGTTCGATCCGACGACCCACATGGAGAAGTACTGCGAACCACCGCCGTAGGCGTGGCCCAGCGCGATCCGGGCCCCGTCGACCTGGTTCTCCCCGGAATCGCCGGTGACCTGCCGCGCCGCCTCGGCGAAGCGCAGCAGCCCGGAGGCGCCGATCGGGTTCGAGGACAGCACGCCGCCCGAGGGGTTGACCGGGATGCGGCCGCCGATGGCGGTCTCACCCGCTTCAGTGAGCTTCCAGCCCTCGCCCTCGGCGGCGAAACCGAGGTTCTCCAACCACATCGGCTCGAACCAGGAGAACGGCACGTAGATCTCGGCGGCGTCCACCTCGCTCAGCGGGTCGGTGATCCCGGCTTGCTTCCACAGCGCCGCCGCCGCATCCTTGCCCGCCTGCGGGTTGACCTGGTCGCGACCGGCGAAGGTGGTCGGCTCGGTGCGCATCGCGGTGGCGTGGATCCACGCAGCTCCGCGGCCGTTCGCACTGGCCTCGTCGCCGATGACCACCGCGCACGCCCCGTCGGAGGACGGGCAGGTCTCGTCGTAGCGGATCGGGTCCCACAGCATCTGCGAGGACATCACCGATTCCACCGTGATGTCAGGCTGTTTCAAGTGCGCGTACGGGTTCCGGGCGCCGTTGCGCCGGTCCTTGGCCGCCACCATCGCCCCGGTGTGCGTCGGCGCACCGGAACGGCGGATGTAGGAGCGCACGTGCGGCGCGAAGTAGCCGCCCGCTCCCGCTCCGACCGGCATGCTGAACGGTGGGACGATCGACAGCGCCCACATCGCGTTGGACTCGGACTGCTTCTCGAACGCCACCGCCAGCACGCGCTCGTGCACGCCGCCCTGCACCAGGCTCGCCGCCACGTTGCCGGTGGATCCGCCGACCGAACCCGCGGTGTGCACCCGCAGCAGCGGTTTCCCGGTCGCGCCCAGCGCGTCGGCCAGGTGCAGCTCGGGCATCATCACGCCCTCGAACAAGTCCGGTGCCTTGCCGAGCACCACCGCGTCGATGTCCGGCCAGTCCACCCCGGCGTCGGCCATCGCGCGGTCCACCGCCTCGCGGCACATCCCGGCCATCGAAACGTCCAGCCGCTTGCTGGTGTGGTGGGTCTGGCCGGTACCCAGCACGGCCGCCAACTGCTTGCCCATCAGGCCCGTCCCTCCATCACGCACACCAGGTTCTGCTGCAGCGCGGGGCCGCTGGTGGCGTGCGCCAGCACCTTCCCGGCCCTGCCCTCGAAGACCTGCGTGGCCGCTTCACCGATCCGCGACAGCCCGGCCGCGAACATCGGGTTCCCGCAGAGCGCCCCGCCCGAGGGGTTGATCGCGACCGACTCGCCCAGCCCGAGCGCCCGGCGCAGCACGATCTCCTGGTGGGTGAAAGGCGCGTGCAGTTCGGCGATCTCGACACCGTCGGTGCCCAGCGCCGTGCCCGCGGCCTCGGTGGACACCGAACGCCGCAGGTCGCGGGCGCCGAGGCTGCCCGACTCGATGCGGTGCTGGATCCCACCGATGTGAGCGGGCCGCTCGCGGATCTCCCGGGCGCGCTCGGCGGAAGCCAGCACGACCACCGAGGCACCGTCGGTGATCGGCGCGCAGTCGTGCGCGCGCAGCGGATCGGCGAGGTAGGGCTCGGTCAGCAGCTCTCGCGGGTCGAACGCCCCGGAGATCTGCGCGCTCGGGTTCCCCTTGGCGGAAGCGCGGTTTCGCGCTGCGACCTCGGCCATGTCCTGCTCGGTGTAGTCCCCGGCGTCGAGTCCCATCCGGGCCTGCAGGCCGGCGATGCTCACCGAGTCCGGCCACAGCGGCGCGACCGAGTAGGGGTCGAGCTGCAGGGCCAGCGTGCGGCGCAGGTCCCCGGCCGAGGACTTGCCGAAGCCGTAGACCAGCGCGGTGTCCACCTCGCCGGTCTGGATCTTCACCCACGCCTCGAACAGCGCCCAGGCGGCGTCCATCTCGACGTGCGACTCGTTGATCGGCGGGATCGCTCCGATCGCGTCGATCGCGGCGATGAACGAGAAGGCGCGGCCGGCGAGGTAGTCCGACGATCCCGAGCACCAGAAGCCGATGTCGGACTTCGACAGACCGGTCTGGGAGAAGACCTCCTGGAAGATGGGGACCAGCATCTCGACACCGTTCGTGGTGCCGTTGGTGGCGCGCACGTTCGGTGCCTGTGCGAAGCCGACGACGGCGACGTCAGTCATTCCAGCTCCTTCACAGGTGGTGGGCGTAGGTTTCGAACGCCGCGTCGGGTTCCCCGGTCGGTTCGAAGTGGTCGATGTTCTCCAGCGTGTGGCTCCACTGGTCGCGGGGTTTCCACGAGGCCTTGACCCGCATGCCCATCCGCACCTGATCGGCCTCGCACCCCAGTACCAGGTGCAGGAACGCGATGTCGGCGCCGTCCAGCAGGATGTAAGCGCCGACGTACGGTGGTTTGATGCGCTGGCCCAGGAACGGGACGTTGACGATGCAGAACGTCGTCACGATCCCGGTGTCGGGCAGCTCCACCTCCTCAACCGTGGGCACGCCGTCGGTGGGGCAGGCGCCGCGCGGCGGGATGTAGACCTTCGCGCAGGCGGGGCAGCGCTGGCCCAGCAGCCGTCCCTCGAGGAGCCCTTCCAGGTAGCGGCTCTCCTCGGGGGAGGCGGAGTGGGTGTAGTCGAGGTTCACCGGCGTGGTCATCATCGTCACCGGATCACCTCCGGCCGGTTCCCGCTGCGCGGTGGTGCCGGCGGGTTCGAAGCAGGCGATGTCGCGAATCCCGTTGCCGCGCTCGGCCGCCCAGCGGACCTGCACGCGCATCCCGGTGGAGATCGCTTCCGGGCCGGGCACGTCCACGGCGTGCAGCAGCGGGGTGTCGGCGCCGTCGAGGTGCACCAGCGCCCAGGCGAACGCGCGCTCCAGCGGCTGGCCGGGCAGCGGTTCGGGCATCCAGGTCCAGCTCACCACCGTGCCCTGGCTGCCGACTTCGACGAAGTCGTCCAGCGGGGCGGCGGTGTCCGGGTCGTACTCGATGGGCGGCACGTGCACCCGGCCGTCGCTGCCGCGCACGCCGACGATGCCGCCATCGCGCAGCGACGTGGCGAATCGGCCGTGCACGGTCCCGAGCGAACGGGTGTAGTCGAAGCCGATGTTGAGCGGGGCGCTGAGCGGTTCGGAGATCCCAGTCACAACCCGAAGTGAAACATGTTCTCGCCATCCCGGCAATATCAGGTGCAGTATGGGCGGGGTCCGCGGGTGGCTGGGAAAAGGAGGTTCACAGGTGAAAGTAGGACTGCAGCTCGGGTACTGGGGTGCCGCTCCACCGCAGAACGCCCAAGAACTCGTTCTCGAAGCCGACCGGGTCGGGTTCGACGCCGTCTTCGCCGCCGAGTCGTGGGGCTCGGACGCGTTCACGCCGCTGGCCTGGTGGGGCTCGGACACGCGCGACGTCCGGCTCGGCACGTCGGTCGCCCAGATGTCGGCGCGCTCGCCGGCCTCCTGCGCGATGCACGCGCTGACCCTCGACCACCTCTCCGGCGGCCGCGCGATCCTCGGTCTCGGCGTCTCCGGTCCGCAGGTGGTGGAGGGGTGGTACGGCCAGCCGTTCGCCAAGCCACTGGCCCGGACCAGGGAGTACGTTTCGATCGTGCGGCAGGTCCTGGCGCGGGAGGCGCCGATTCGCAACGAAGGACCGCACCACCGGCTGCCCTACGACGGCCCCGGTTCGCTGGGGCTGGGCAAGCCGCTCAAACCGATCACCCACCCGTTGCGCGCGGACCTGCCGATCTGGCTGGGCGCCGAGGGGCCGAAGAACGTCGCGCAGACCGCCGAGATCGCCGACGGTTGGATCGCGGTCTACTACTCGCCACGGGTCGGCGCGATGTACGAGGAGTGGCTCGCCGAGGGGTTCGCCCGCGAGGGCGCTCGCCGCACCCGCGAGGGGTTCGAGGTGGCCGCGACCTGCCAGGTCGTTGTCACCGACGACCCGGAGGAAGAGCGCGCCA
This sequence comes from Saccharopolyspora aridisoli, assembly GCF_004348445.1. Taxonomy (GTDB): domain Bacteria; phylum Actinomycetota; class Actinomycetes; order Mycobacteriales; family Pseudonocardiaceae; genus Saccharopolyspora; species Saccharopolyspora aridisoli. Next base: position 29,041 of record NZ_SMKV01000049.1, read on the forward strand.
GGCTCAAGCCGTCGGTGGCGCTCTACATCGGCGGCATGGGAGCGCCGGGGATGAACTTCCACGCCGAGCTGTTCCGACGGATGGGTTATGACGAGGCGGTTTCGGACATCGAGCGGCTCTTCGCCGCGGGTCGCCGAGAGGAGGCGGTGGCGGCGGTTCCGGACGAGGCGGTCGACGACGTGGCCATCATCGGCGACCGCGACCACGTCCGGGAGCGGATCGCGGTGTGGGAGGAGGCCGGCGTGGACATGCTGCTGGTCGGTTGCCGCGACGTCGAGCACGCCCGGTCGGTCGCCGACGCGGTCCGGAGCTGAAATCTGTTCTCGGTAGAAGTGGGGTGCGGGCCGGTTGTCCGCAGCCGGTTCGGTCCGCGACCTTGCTCACCAACTGCAACACGTTCTAGGTTTGGTCGGCTGGGGAAAGCTCTCGCCGTCGACAGGAGTCCGCCGTGGCCGACATAGGACTGTGGAACATCGCCGACCAGCAGCCGAACCGAACGGCCGTGGTCTCGCCGGACGGTGGTTCGGTGACCTACGCCGAGCTCGCCGCCGCCGCCGACCGGTACGGCCGCGGTATGCAGAGCATGGGACTGGAACCGGGCGACAGCATCGTGCTGATGCTGCCCAACGGCGCGGACCTGCTGGCCGCGTACTTCGCCGCGATCCAGACCGGGCTGTACGTGGTGACCGTGAACTGGCACCTGGTCGGTGCCGAGGTCGCCTACATCGTCGAGGACAGCGGCGCCAAGGCGTTCATCGCGCACGAGCGCTTCGCCGATGCCGCCTCCGACGCCGCCGCGCGCAGCGGGCTGCCCAGTGCGGCGCGCTTCGCCGTCGGCGAGGTGCCGGGGTTCCAGCCGCTGGCGAACCTCGGTGCGGATGAACCCGCCAAGCGGCCCGACGTGCGCACCACGGGTTCGCCGATGCTCTACACCTCCGGAACCACCGGCCGCCCCAAGGGCGTGCGCAGGCCGCTGAGCGGTGCCGACCCGGACGACGTCCCGGCCGCCAACGCGTGGTTCTTCGGCGTGTTCGGGCTCAAGCCCTTCGACGACCACGTGCACCTGTGCGGGTCGCCGCTCTACCACACGGCGGTGCTCAACTTCGTGAGCATCTCCATCCAGTTCGGGCACACGGCGGTGCTGATGGACCGCTGGGGTGCGGAGGAGATGCTGCGCCTGATCGAGGAGCACCGCGTCACGCACAGCCACATGGTTCCCACCCAGTTCCACCGGCTGCTGGCGCTGCCGGAGGAGGTCCGCGGGCGCTACGACGTGTCCTCGCTGCGCACCATGATCCACGGTGCCGCGCCGTGCCCGCAGGAGGTCAAGCGCGCGATGCTGGACTGGTGGGGTCCGGTGGTCGTGGAGTACTACGCGGCCACCGAGGGCGGTGGTACGACGATCATGGCCGACGAGTGGCTGCGCAAGCCCGGTTCGGTGGGCAAGCCGTGGCCGGGTTCGGTGGTCAGCGTGCTCGGCGACGACGGCGAGCAGCTGCCTGCCGGTGAGATCGGCACCGTCTACATGCGGATGGGCGGCTCGACCTTCGAGTACCACAACGACGAGGCCAAGACCAAGGAAGCTCGGGTGGGCGACCTGTTCACCCTGGGCGACGTCGGCTACCTCGACTCCGACGGCTACCTCTACCTGTGCGACCGTCGCAACGACATGATCATTTCGGGTGGAGTGAACATCTACCCGGCGGAGGTCGAGAACGCGCTGTCAGTGCATGGCAAGGTCGCCGACGTGGCGGTGTTCGGCGTACCGCACGACGACTGGGGTGAGGAGGTCAAGGCCGTCGTCCAGCCCGCGGAGGGCGTGACCGCGGGCGACGAGCTGTCCGCGGAGCTCCTGGCCTACGCGAAGCAACGGCTTGCCAAGTTCAAGGTGCCGCGCAGCATCGACTACATCGAAGAGCTGCCGCGCGACCCCAACGGCAAGCTCTACAAGCGCAAGCTGCGCGATCCGTACTGGGAAGGCCGCGAGAAGGCCATCTGACCTGCGGTGACCCGGTGCGCGACCGCGTGCGGTGGCAGGAGCTCTCCCGCGGCACGCGGTTTCGTGCTGCCCATCGAGGTCGTTCATGACCAACCGCCCGTTCCGCGGTAGCGCTCCCACCCCCTTGCCTTCGGCGATAACACGTTCTACTTTTTTCGGGTGGCACTCAACATCGCAGATCTCTTCGAGCACGCAGTCGACATGGTCCCTGAGCGCGTCGCAGTGGTCTGCGGCGAGCGCCAGGTGACGTTCGCGGAACTGGAGCAGCGGTCCAACCAGCTGGCGCACCACCTCGCCGCCAAGGGCGTGGGTCCGGGTGCGCACATCGGTGTGTACTCCAGGAATTCGATCGAAGCGCTGGAGGCGATGCTCGCGGCGTACAAGCTGCGCGCGGTCGCGATCAACGTGAACTACCGCTACGTCCCCGCCGAGCTGCAGTACATCTTCGACAACGCGGACATGGTCGCGCTGATCCACGAGCGGCGCTACAGCGACCACGTCGCCGAGGTGCTCCCGCAGGTTCCGGCGTTGAATCACGTTCTAGTGATCGAAGACGGCTCGGACTCCGACCACACCCGCTACGGCGGCGTGGAGTACGAGGCCGCGCTCGCCGCCCAGCGCGCCGACCGCGACTTCGCCGAGCGCAGCTCCGACGACCTCTACCTGCTCTACACCGGCGGCACCACCGGCATGCCCAAGGGCGTCATGTGGCGCCAGGAGGACGTCTGGCGCGTCCTCGGCGGCGGCATCGACTTCATGACCGGCGAATACGTCAAGGACGAGTGGGAACTCGCCCGCACCGGCGCGGAAACCGGTGGCCTGGTGCGACTCCCTGCGGCCCCGTTCATCCACGGCGCGGCGCAGTGGGCCACCTTCGGCAACCTCTTCGCTTGCGCCACCACGGTCTTCGTTGCCGAGTTCGACCCGCACGAGGTGTGGCGGGCAGTGGAGCGGAACAAGGTCAACGTGCTGGCCATCGTCGGAGACGCGATGGCGCGCCCGATGATCGAGGCGTTCAACGAAGGCGACTACGACGCTTCCTCGGTGGTCGCGATCTCCTCCACGGCCGCGCTGTTCTCGACCTCGGTCAAGCACCAGTACCTCGACGCGCTGCCCAACGTCGTGATCACCGACGCGATCGGCTCCTCGGAGACCGGCTTCGGCGGCATCGGCATCGTCACCAAGGACGGCGTGCAGACCGAAGGACCCCGCGTCACCGCTGACCGGAAGCTCATCGTCATCGACGACGACAACCGGCCGCTGGAACCGGGAACCGGGCAGATCGGTTGGCTGGCCAAGACCGGCCACGTGCCGCTGGGCTACTACAAGGACCCGGAGAAGTCCGCCTCGGTGTTCGTCGAGGTCAACGGCAGGCGCTACGTCGTCCCAGGGGACTACGCGCGGCTGGAGGCGGACGGCACCGTCACCTTGCTCGGTCGCGGCAACATGTCCATCAACACCGGTGGCGAGAAGGTCTTCCCCGAAGAGGTCGAGAGCGCGCTGAAGTCGCACCCCGACGTCTTCGACGTGCTGGTCGTCGGTGTTCCCGACGAGCGCATGGGGCAGCGGGTCGCCGCCCTCGTGCAGCCGCGCGCTGGTGCCGCGCCGAGCCTGGCCGAACTCGACGCCCACGCGCGCCAGGTGATCGCCGGCTACAAGGTGCCGCGCAGCCTGTGGCTGGTCGAGCAGATCACCCGTTCACCCAGCGGAAAACCCGACTACCCGTGGGCGCGCAAGCACACCGAGACCCACGAACCCGCGGAAGTCAACCAGCCCTCGCGGAAATCCGCCGCGCGCTGAGAGGAACGTAGATGCGCACACCGCTTTGCGACACGCTCGGGATCGAACATCCCATCGTCGCGTTCACCCCGTCCGAGCACGTCGCGGCCGCCGTCAGCAAGGCCGGTGGGCTCGGCGTGCTGGGATGCGTGCGGTTCAACGACCCCGACGAGCTCGACCGCGTCCTGGACTGGATGGACCAGAACTCCGGCGGCAAGCCCTACGGCGTCGACGTCGTCATGCCGGCCAAGGTGCCCACCGAGGGCACCCAGGTCGACCTGGACTCGCTGATCCCGCCCGAGCACCGCGAGTTCGTCAACCGGACCCTCGACGAGCTCGGCGTCCCGGAACTGCCCGAGGAGGAGCAGGAACGCGGCGGAGTGCTGGGCTGGCTGCACTCGGTGGCCCGCTCGCACGTCGACGTCGCGCTGCGGCACCCGATCTCGTTGATCGCCAACGCGCTGGGCTCGCCGCCGGTGGACATCATCGAGCAGGCCCACTCCCACGACGTCCTGGTGGCGGCGCTGGCGGGCAAGGCCGAGCACGCCCAGCGGCACGTCGACAACGGGGTGGACATCGTCGTCGCCCAAGGCCACGAGGCCGGCGGGCACACCGGTGAGATCGCCACGATGGTGCTGGTGCCGGAGATCGTCGACGCGATCGGCGGTCGCGCCCCGGTGCTGGCTGCGGGCGGCATCGGCACCGGACGCCAGATCGCCGCGGCGCTCGCGCTCGGCGCCTCGGGGGCGTGGATGGGGTCCTACTGGCTCACCACGGCCGAGTACGGCATGACGATGCGCGACTCGGTGACCCAGGAGGCGTTGCTGGCGGCGAACTCCAGCGACACCGTCCGCTCCCGCATCTACACCGGCAAGCCCGCCCGGCTGCTCAAGACCAAGTGGACTGAGGCGTGGGCGGCCCCGCACGCCCCGCAGCCGCTGCCGATGCCGCTGCAGAACATCCTCGTCAGCGATGCCCACCAGCGCATGATGCGAGCCAGCGACCCGCAGGCGGTCTCCATGCCGGTCGGCCAGATCGTCGGTCGCATGAACGAGATCCGCCCGGTGGCCGAAGTCTTCAACGACCTCCTCCGCGAGGTCGAAGAAACCTTCACCCGCCTGGACGAGCTCCGCTGACCCGACCCCCGGTGCCCTCTCCCCACCCGGGGGGGAGGGCACCGAACCACGC
>NZ_SMKV01000004.1 GCF_004348445.1 Saccharopolyspora aridisoli
CCGCCACCCGAGGCCGGTAACAACGGCTCGATGACCTGCCACTGCTCATCAGTCAGCTCATGCCTACGCACCATCAACCAAGATCAAACCAGGTCACCCACACCCACTTTGAGGACACCCCCTAGCGCGACGTAGCAGGTCACCCACAGGCTGGCCTCCTTGACGCTGACGGCATGCGGCCGCCGCCCCACCACGAGCAGGTCGGCCGCGATCAGGCCGAGCAACGCGACCAGCGTCACCGCCCACACCCACACCGGGAAGTTCATCCGCGTCCCCTCACACCGCTCGCTGCGCGCCCTGCCCCTGTGCTGGGACCAGTGGATGCAGAATACTGTATGGAAAAACGGACCTTCGGTGATCAGCGGTACGATCCCGAGCAATTCGGTCGAGATCCCATGCCATTCGGATCGAAATCACAGCCGAACGAGGACATTTGACCGGACGAGTCCGATTCCTCCTCGCCCGTGCCGTTCTTCTTGATCGTCCACACTGGACGTACGTCCCACGCGAGGCGGAATGCTCTTGCTCCGGTCGCCGCGAGTCAAGCAGCGGCGACCAGCGCGGCGAACCAGCGCTGGTCGACCCGACGACCCGCGCGCTGGCACCGGCGCCCGGGGCGACGATGGCGTCGGCGCCGACCCGCGCCCAGCGGAAGGTGCGGCCGCGCCACCCCACGCCGACGACGCGTCCGGTGCCGCGCCAGACCCCGGCGCTGGGCGGCTCGACCTCCACCCACGCCACTCCCCCCGGCCGCAGCAGGTGACGCCAGGCAGACCGAAGCGCGTCAGGGCGTCGTGCCCGGCGGCGCGACGGGCTTGCACGAAACCGCTTTCGGCTGCGGGTGACCGCCATCACTTCCGTTGGACAGGGGTGCGCGTGCTGAGCAACCGTTCGGTGTGGAACTCGGCGAGGGGAGCGTGCGGTGACCGACGGGCGAACGGGCATCTTCGAGTCGGTCGACGACGTCGTCGAGAAGCTGGCCGAGACCGGCTACCTGGCCTCGACCGCCGTGGCCACCACGGTGTTCCTCGCCGACAAGCTCGGCAAACCGCTGCTCGTCGAAGGTCCGGCAGGAGTCGGGAAGACCGAACTGGCCAAGGCCGTCGCCGCCGTCGCCGAAGCGCGGCTGGTGCGGTTGCAGTGCTACGAGGGCATCGACGAGGCGCGGGCGCTCTACGAGTGGAACCACGCCAAGCAGCTACTGCGCATCACCGCGGGCCGTGATGAGACCTGGGACGAGGCCCGCACCGACATCTTCAGCGAGGAGTTCCTGCTGTCCAGGCCGCTGCTGACGGCGATCAGCGGGGACGAGCCGACGGTGCTGCTCATCGACGAGACCGACAAGGCCGACGTCGAGGTCGAAGGGCTGCTGCTGGAGGTGCTCAGCGACTTCCAGGTCACCGTTCCCGAGCTCGGCACGATCAGCGCGTCGCAGCGCCCGTTCGTGGTGCTGACCTCCAACGCCACCCGCGAGCTGTCCGAAGCGCTGCGCCGCCGCTGCCTGTTCCTGCACATCGACTTCCCCGACGCCGAGCTGGAGCAGCGCATCGTGCGGCTCAAGGTTCCCGGACTCGACGAGGCGCTGGCCGGATCGGTCGTGGAGGTGGTGGGGGCGTTGCGCGGTATGCAGTTGCGCAAGTCGCCGTCGGTGGCTGAGACGATCGACTGGGCCCGCACGCTGCTCGCGCTCGGCGCGGACACCCTCGACGAGGACGTGGTGCGCGACAGCCTCGGAGTGATCCTCAAGCACCAGGACGACGTCCGCCGCGCCACCGAGAAGATGGTCGTGCCATGACGTTGCAGGCCCGCGTGGTCGGCTTCGCCGGGGCGCTGCGCGAGCAGGGCGTGCGCATCGGTCCGGGCGAAACCGTCGACGCGGCAGCGGTTCTGGAAGTCCTCGGGATGGCCGACCGGGAACGCCTGCGGGAGGGGCTGGCCGCGGCCCTGGTGCGCGCCGACGGTCAGCGCGAGGTCTTCGACGCCGCGTTCGACCTCTACTTCCCCGCAGGGGTGGGCGCGCCCGAAAGCGCCCGAAACGGCGACGAATCCGACCTCGAACAGCGGTTGGTGCAAGCACTGGCCGGCGACGACTCGGGCGCGCTGGGGGCGCTGGCCGGGGAAGCGGTGGACGCGCTCGGGCAGTTCGGCGGTTCGGACGGCCCGCAGGGCTGGTCGGCGCACCAGACGCTGGAACGCCTGCAGCCCCAGACGCTGCTGGCCCGAGTGCTCGCTGCGATGCGCGGTGAAGCCGCGGAGGACTTCACCGATCGGCTCGACCGCGACGAGATCCGACGCCGCATCGACACCTTCCGCGAGCGCGTCCGCACCGAGGCGCGTCGCCGCTCCGCGGAACTGCGCGGCGCCGACCACGTCGCCAAGCACGCCATCGCGCCGAGCGCCGACCAGGTCGACTTCCTCAACGCCGGCCGCGACCAGCTAGCCGACCTCCGCCGTGCCGTGCAGCCGCTGGCGCGCAAGCTCGCCACGCGCATGGCCGCCCGGCGGCGCCGCGCTGCCAGGGGAACCATCGACCTGCGACGCACGCTGCGCCGATCGCTGTCCACCGGCGGCGTGCCGCTGCGCCCGGTGTACGCGCACCACCGCCCGGCGCGGCCCGAAATCGTTCTGCTGTGCGACGTCTCGGGCTCGGTCGCCGGATTCGCCAACTTCACGATGTTGCTGGTGCAGGCCCTGCACGACCAGTTCAGCAAGGTCCGGGTCTTCGCCTTCGTCAACCGAACCGACGAGGTGACCCGCATGATCGAACCGGGCGCGGCCGATCCCGTCGAGCTGGGGCGCAGCATCCTCTCCGAGGCCGCGGTCACCGGCTGGCACGACAGCAGCGACTACGGCAACGCGCTGGCCGAGTTCACCGACGAGTACCTGGACGCGGTGGGGCCGCGCACGTCGGTCCTCGTCCTCGGCGACGCCAGGACGAACGGCTGGAACCCCAACCTCGAAGCACTGCACACCATCAAGCAGCGAGCCCGCCACGTGTTCTGGCTCAACCCCGAACCGGAGCTGCGCTGGTCGACGGGCGACTCCGCGGCCCGCGACTACGCCCGGATCGCCGAGATGCACGAGTGCCGCAACACCAGGCGCCTGTCCCACCTGGTCTCCACCCTCCTGCCCGTCTGACCCCGCCGAGGTCAGCTTCGCCTTGCTCTTCGGCGCCAGTGGCAGCGGCTTCGTTGGACTTCCCTGCGCCACTCCGGAACAGCTGCTGAGGCCGCACCTTTCAGCAGGGCCTACAGGGCGCTGGTGGACAGGAAGCGTTCGAGGGTCGTGGCGAGGGCGATCGGGGTTTCGTCGATCGCGTAGTGCCCGGCGTTGGGGAAGACCTCGAGATCGCAGTTGGGGTACCACTGCGCGAAGGTGGCCTTCATGGTGTCCTCGCCGAGGGCCGGGTCGTGCTCTCCGGCGATCACCTTGACCGGCACCGGGTTCCCCTCGATCTCTGCGTGGAAGTCGGTCTTCGCCCAGGCGTTGAGGTAGTCGGCGACGGCGGCCGGGTCGGAGTGCTGCCGGGAGTGCTCGACCACCGCGTCCAGCCACACCGCGGTGAGCCTGTTGCCGGTGGTCAGGTCGATGATGGCGCGGCGGTTGGCGAGATCGTCGGCGGCGCCGGAGAACAGCGCCCAGCCCTGTTCGTCGAAGGGCACACCGGCTGCCGGGACGGGGGAGATGCCGACCAGCGCCCGGACCCGCTGCGGTGCGTCGGCCAGGACCCGCTGTGCCACCGCTCCCCCCATCGAGTGGCCGACCAACGAGAACGCGTCCAGCCCGAGCCGGTCGGCCAGCGCGAGGACGTCGGCGGCGGCCTCGGCGAGGGTGTGCTCGCCCGCCTCGTCGATGCGCGCGCCGTAGCCGCGGTAGTCGGGGAAGACGTAGCGGAACCGGCTCGTGTCCAGGTGCGGGTGCAGGACCCGCCAGGCAGCCGCCGAGCCGAACCAGCCGTGCAGCGCGATAACAGGGTGCGCTCCGTCGCCGATCTCCTCGTGTCCGGTGCTCATCGGTCCCCTCCCAATCGATCGGTCGGTCGTCACGCGACCATCGCTGAGGTGCGCTTCCCGCGGGCGCATCGATGATCACCGGGCCGATCGAGGGTGAGCGGCGTCACACTCGGTGGTCAATCGCCTGCTCAGGGCCTGTGTGCGGAGCGCACCCGGCTCGGCGCGTACATTTGGGCGGAGGCGTGCCTGGGCACGCGGCAACGTTGGCGGTCCCGGGCGGGGCCGGAAGCACCGAGAAGGTTGGTCGGGTGGTAGTCCCCACGGCTCCTGCGCAGGACGTCGCGCAGCCGGATCCCCGCACCCCCGGACGACGGGCCGCCTGGGCGCTGCGCCTGGTCGCGGTGACCGCCGCCGGATTCGCCCTCTACGCCGGTTCTCCGCCGCGCGAGGCGTGGTGGGTCGCTCCCCTGGCGGTGGCCGTGCTGGCCGCCGTCGTGCGCCACCGCGAGGTCCGCGCCGGTTTCGGCTACGGCGTGGTGTTCGGCTTCGCGTTCCTGCTGCCGCTGCTGGGCTGGCTGCAGGACTTCCTCGGCGCCGACTTCGGCCCCTGGCCCTGGCTGGGCGTGGCCGCGGTCGAGGCGCTGTTCATCGGGCTCGCCGGTGCCGGGATGGCGCTGGTCAGCCGCCTCCCCACGGCCCCGGTGTGGATGGCGGCCGTGTTCGTGACGGCCGAGTCGGTGCGCTCTGCGTTCCCCTTCGGCGGGTTCCCGTGGGGCCGGTTGGCCTTCACCCAGGACACCGGACCGCTGCTGTCGCTGGCTGCCCTCGGCGGCACGACCCTCGTCTCCTTCTCCGTGGCCCTCATCGGCGGTGGTCTGGCCGAGCTCGTGCGCGCCCCGCGTCGCTGGGCGGTGCCGGTGGCCGCGATCGCCGTGCCGCTGGTCGGCGGGCTGGCGTGCTGGCCGCTGGTGGGCACCGACGCCAACGCCGGGACCGCGCGGGTCGCCATCGTGCAGGGCAATGCCCCCAACCTCGGTCTGGGCCTGCTCTACGAGGACGAGGTCCTGCACGACAACCACGTGCGCGCGGCGCAGAAGCTCGTCGACGACGTGCGCGCCGGACGGGTCGCACGACCCGATTTCGCGCTGTTCCCCGAGCAGGTCGGTAGCTGGGGCCCCTCGCGCACCGACCCGGAGCTGTCGGCGATCGCTTCCCAGCTGGGCGTGCCGCTGGTCGTCGGCGGTCTCGGCCAGGACGGCGACGGGCGGTTGCACAACCAGGTCGTGCGCTGGGATCCGGGAACAGGGTTCGGCGACCGCTACGTCAAGAAGCACCTGGTCCCCTTCGCCGAGACGATCCCGATGCGGGAGTTCGCGCGGCTGGTCAGCCCTTTCGTGGACCGCTTCCAGTCGGACATGACGCCGGGCGAGGAACCGGGTGTGATCGACGTCGCGGGTCTGAAGCTGGGCGTGGGCGTCTGCTACGACGTCGCCTACAACGACGTCTTCGGCCCGGCCGCGGCCCAGGGCGCCACGCTGCTGGCGGTGCCCACCAACAACGCCTGGTACGGGCATTCGGAGATGAGCTACCAGCAGCTGGCGATGTCCCGGCTGCGCGCGGTGGAGACCGGCCGGGCGGTGCTGGTGGGGGCCACCAGCGGGGTGAGCGCGGTGGTGGCGCCGGACGGTTCGGTGACCGCGCAGACCGACCTGTTCACCGAGGAGAACTTGACCGCCGAGGTTCCGCTGCGGGCGAACCGGACGCCGGCCACCGAGCTCGGCTCGGTTCCGATGTGGACACTGGCGGTGCTGGGGGTGGGCGCGATCGCGGCTGCCGGGTGGCGGTCGAGGAAGTCCGACGCCTGAACGACGTACGAGTGCACGGCCGGTCCAGGTGACCGGCTAGGAGGATGTGGATGGCGAGGCAAGCCCCGGCCGAGAAGGTGCTGGTGGTGATCCCCACCTACGACGAGCGGGAGAACCTGGAACCGATCGTGCGGCGGTTGTTCGACGCGCTGCCCGCGGCGAACGTGCTGGTGGTCGACGACGGCAGCCCGGACGGTACCGGCGAGTTGGCCGACCGTCTGGCGGCTTCCGACGACCGGTTGCACGTCATGCACCGTACCGAGAAGGCCGGCCTGGGGGCCGCCTACGTCGCCGGGTTCGAGTGGGCGCTGGCCCGCGACTACACGGCGATCATGGAGATGGACGCCGACGGTTCGCACGCCCCGGAGGACCTGCCGCGCCTGATCGGCATGGTCGGTGACAGCGGGACCGGCGCGGACGTGGTGTTGGGGTCGCGCTACGTGACCGGCGGCCGCACGGTGAACTGGCCCTGGTACCGGGAGTTCCTGTCCCGGGGCGCCAACGTCTACTCGAAGCTGGCACTGGGCGTGCCGATCAACGACATCACCTCCGGCTACCGCGTGTACCGGCGGGAGGTCCTGGAGACGGTCCAGCTGCACAACATCGCTTCGCAGGGCTACTGCTTCCAGGTCGACCTCGCCTGGCGCGCGGTCGAGGCAGGGTTCAGGGTCGTCGAGGTCCCGATCACCTTCGTGGAACGAGAGCTCGGCGCCTCCAAGATGGACGCGGAGGTCGTGCGAGAAGCCCTGCTCCGGGTCACCAAGTGGGGCCTGCGCCGCAGAGGCACCCAAGCAGCAGGAGCAATCCGCTCCCTGCTCCCCTGAACCAGGCGCGGCACTCGCCACTCCCCCAACGTGAGGCAACCGGTGAAGCCGGTTCCTCAGTTCACCACCTGAGCAACCGGCACCGCCGCGGGTTCTGACACGTCTTCTCGGGGAGGACAGCCGCAGCGCCGCGTAATCGACATACTCAAGTCGCGGATCCCGGAGCCAGAAGGCGTGTCAGGTTCCGCTACCCGCACCGCTGAGCACAACGACCACAGAGTATTTGATCAGTGGACACACACGTAAGCGCCCGAGCGAGAAGTGCCCGGGCGCTTGCCATGCCTGTGTGTGAGTTCTACCGGCCGCGACGGGCGCGCAGCAGCTCCAGTCGCTCGTTGAGCAGCTCTTCCAGCTCCGGGATCGTGCGCCGTTCGAGCAGCATGTCCCAGTGGGTGCGCGGCGGCTTGACCTTCTTCTGCTCCGGTTCGTTGCCGTCGATGATCTTCGACTCGGTGCCGTGCAGGCGGCATTCCCAAGTCGGCGGGACCTCGGCGTCGTCGGAGAAGGGCACCTCGAACTCGTGGCTCTTGGGGCAGGCGTAGCGCACCGTCCGGCGCGGTGCGAGGTCGTGGTTACGGTCGGTCTCGTAGCTCACAGCTCCGAGCCGGCTGCCACGCAGAACGCGGTCGGCCATGACGGTTCCTTTCCCTTCGGCCCGGGCTGAGAGCCCGAGCGGTTGTGCTCACCGTGTGCAACGACGGAGTACCCGTCGTCTGTTCCCGGCGTCGTGTTGCTTGGTCGCCGTCGGTGACATTGTTCACCCGTCAACAACGGCTGTCCTCCTAGAGACGCGGTCGAGTGGCGTTCGTGGTGCGTTCTCCCGACAGCAATCTACAAGTGGGTTCGAACGGGTGATAGTGCCAGATGTCCGGTCACCATCGCCAAGCAGGACCCTGGATCGTTAGTCATTGTGGGATGCAGATCACGACCCTTACGGCCGATCCCTTCATCCGCCACGTGACTGATCGTAGTGCCATGATCCTCCCCCGTGATCACAACGCAGCGTACTGGCATATTCCGTTCCTGCGGATTCCCGAGCACTCCTAGATCACCAGCATGGAGCAATGCCCGCTCGATCGCGAGACGAACACGCCTGATCACTCTGCGCACACGCGCTAGAGGAGTTCCGGTGCCCGGTTGCCCACCGCCTCGATGGCTCTGCGGACCGGCACCAGCGCGATCAGCACCAGGCCGACCGCGAAGAAGACGACCAACGAGATGATGGCCAGCCGGAACGAACCGGTCGCCTGCCCGACGCCGGCGAACACCAGCGGCCCCAGCCACGACGTCGAGCGCTCCCCCACCTCGTAGAGGGAGAAGTACTCGGCCTCGCGGCCCGGTGGGATCATCTGGCTGAACAACGAACGGGACAGCGCATTGGTGCCCCCGAGGACCATGCCGATTCCCACGGCCAACCCGTAGAACTGCATCTCCTGCCCGGCCTGCACGAAGTAGGCGGCCACCAGCACCAGGAGCCAGGTCGCCAGGCTGACCAGGATGGTCTTCTTCGCGCCGATGCGGCGGGCGAGCACGCCGTGCAGCACGCCACCGACGAAGGCGATGAACTGCACGATCAGCAGCGTCACGATCAGCGAGTCCTGCGGCAGCTTGAGCTCCAAGCTGCCGTACTGAGCCGAGACCTGCGAAACCGTCGAGATGCCGTCGGTGTAGATCCAGTAGGAGCCCAGGAACGCCAGCGTGAGCGGGAAGTGCTTGGCCTCGCGCAGGGTGCCGATCAGCTGCTTGAAGCCCGCGGTGACCGCTGCGGCGCCCTTGTCACCGCCCTCGACGGCCTTGTGGCGCCGCAGCGCGGTCAGCGGCAGCAGCGTGAACACCGCCCACCAGATGCCCGAGGAGAAGAAGATCAGGCGCACGGCCGCGGATTCGGACAGGCCGACGGCGTCGTGGCCGAGGTAGATGACCAGGTGCAGCGCCAGTGCCGTGCCGCCGCCGAGGTAGCCGATCGCCCAGCCCCGGGTGGAGACGTTGTCGCGCTCGTCGGCATCGGCGATCTCCGGCAGGAACGAGTAGTAGACGACGATCGAGGCGCCGAAGCAGATGTTGCCGATGATGAACAGCACCACGCCCAGCTGCCAGTTCTGCCCGGCCACCAGCGCCAGCAGCCCCGTGGTGATCGCGCCGCCGAAGGCGAACAGCGCCAGCATCAGGCGCTTGTTCTGAGTCCGGTCGGCGATCGCGCCGGTGATCGGCAGCACCACCACCTGCACCACGGTGGCCACCGAGAGCAGGTAGCCCCAGAGCGAACCGGCGGGGAAGGTCAGTCCCACGATCGAGATGTCGCAGTTGACCAGCGAGTTGTCGCCCGCGCAGGCGTCGAGCCCGTTGCGCGCGACGTCGGCCTTGGCCGCGGCCGTGGCCACCGAGGTCAGGTAGAGCGAGAGGAAGACCGTCGTCACCGACGTCGGGAAGACCGAGTTGGCCCAGTCGTACCAGCACCACCCGCGTTGTTCCCGGCGGCGCTGCGCGGTTCCCGGTGCCGCTTCGCTGTCCATCACGCTCATCCCGTTCGGTCCTCCGCGGAGTGGATCACTCGATTGGAGGCACCATACTGGCTACCGGTTCCCGCGTGAGACGCACTCGCGCACGTTCGGAGATCCTTCGTCCGCTCAGCTCCGGGCGGGCTCTCCGACGCGCTCCCGCAGGAGCTGGTTCAGCAGGTCCGGGCGGTCGGTGACCAGCCCGTCCACGCCGAGGTCCAGCAACCGCAGCATCTCCGAGGGCTCGTCGACAGTCCACACGTGCACCTCAACACCCCACCGATGAGCCAGCCCGACGAACCGCTCATCGACGACCTCGAGCCCCTGGTGCCGCGCGGGAACCTGCACAGCGGCGCCCCGGATCAACCCCCGCTCACCCCCCTGACCGGATCTCAGTGGAAATCGGAGTCCGGACTTCCACTGAAATCCGGTCAGGGAAGTGACCCCCCGGCGATAGGGGGCCAACGGCAGTCGGGACCAAGCCCAGAGGGCGGCAACGCCGCGCTGGCCGGTGGAAGTCAGCAGCCTCGGACCGCCGACCTTGCGCAGCAGGGTCAGACGCCGGTCGACGAACGAGGCCAAGCACACCCGGTCCCAGGCGTTGTGCCTGCGCACGGTCCGCAGCACCGGCCCGGCGGCGCTGTCGGCCTTGACGTCGATGTTCAACAGCAAGTCCGGGAACTCCTCCAGCGCCGCGTCGAGGCTCGCGACCGGTTCCCGCCCGGCGATCCTGGCGCGGGACACCTCCGAGAACGGCAGTTGGGCGATGTCGCCGTCGCGATCGGTGGTTCGGGCGAGCGACGCGTCGTGGTGGATGACGACGACACCGTCGCTCGTGGCGTGCACATCGGTCTCGATGTAGCGGTAGCCCTCATTCGCGGCGGCGCGGAAGGCGCTCAGCGAGTTCTCCATCTCGGCCAGATCGCCGAGGTGCCAGCCGCGGTGGGCGAACGCGCGCGGCCACGGCCCGTCCAGGAAGGGATGCGTCACGGACGCCACTCTGCCGCACCCGAGTGACCGGCTGGTGTCGGGCCGGTGGCGTCTGAGTCGGCGTGGCGCCACCACCAAGATCACCGGGGTTGACTAACGTGATCACCGTGGACAACTCCGTCGAGCCCACCCGACGAGCTCGCCAGGTGCGTCACTGCGCCTGGTGCGGCAGGCGCGTACCCGACGCCGGACGGCAAGGCAGGCCACGCCTGTACTGCGCGCAGGCCTGCCGGCAGCGCGCCTACGAGCGCAGGACGGCGGTGCAGCGCGGCGGGCTCCCCGAGGACTCGGTGGTGCTCTCGGCCGCCGAGCTCGCTGATCTGCAGGATCGCCTCTTCCAGCTGCGCTGCGCGGCCGAGGACGTGGTGACCGCGGTCGACGACGCCGCCGACCGGTCGGACCTGCGCAAGCTCGCGGCCCAGGTCGTGGACGTCGCCGCTGAGCTAGAGCGCCTGCGCTGAACTCCCGAACACCACCACGCGCACCCGGTACGACCCACGAGGGGGCCGCTCCCGCCCTGGGACGAACGGAGCATTGTGCCGGCCTGCGCGGGTGGCAAGATGAACTGATCCCCGGTGGCGAGGAAACGACGGTGCCCGCAAGTCCTTCGGTCCGCGGCTTGCGTCGCGTCGACCTGCTCAGTCGCGATCCGATGGCTGCTGCCGTCTTCTACCGAGTCGTGCTCGACTGGTCGCCGGTGCCCGTGAACTCCGGACTGGACTGCTGGGTCGGCAACCGCCGCTGCGCCTTCATCCGCACACCTCGCGCCGACGAGATCCCCGGCTTCCGCCTCGTGTTCGCCGGCGCCCCCATGGACTGCTCGCTGGCCGGGCCGGACAACGCGCTCGCCCAAGTCACCAAGGGACGCGTCCAGCACGGCCCGCAGGCACCGGAACCACGCCCGGGAGAACCGTGCTGGGCCGAGCTGGCCACCACCGAACCGGCCCGCGCCGACGCGTTCTGGGCCGACACCCTCGGCTGGACCGTCGAGGAGGGCACCTACGTCTCGGGAGGGCGGGCGATCGCCGGGCGCAGCGAGACCGCCGGGAATCCGGGCTGGCTGTGCTACTTCGCGGTCACCGACCTCGACGAGGTCGCCGAGTACGCCGCCGAACGCGGCGGCGAGGTCGAACGCATCGACCACCCCGCGCTCGGCAAGGCCATGCTGCTGACCGACGACTCCGGCGCCCGCATCGGCCTCGCCGAAACCTCCACCTGGGCTAACCCAACTCGCCCAGAACCCTGAGGGTGCGGTTGGCCTTCACCGAGAGCCGCTGCTCGCGGGCGGTGACGTCGATGTAGGTCTGGCTGGAGTTCATCGACGAGTGGCCGAGCAGCTTGGCGATCTCGGCGGCGCTGGCCCCGTCCTCGGCGAGCCGGGTGGCGAAGGTGTGCCGCAGGGCGTGCACCATCGCCCCGGGCTGCACCCGGTCGGACACCCCGGCGGCCTGCAACGACCGCCGCACCAGGTATTGCAGGCCACCGCGTTGGAGCTTCTCACCCCGGTGGTCGACGAACAGCGGCTCGGCGCCGGGGAGCCGGTTGCCGAAGCGCTGCTTGCGGGTGCGCAGGTAGGTCTGGATGAGCCCGTCGAGGCTGTCCTCGATCGGGATCGACCGGCTCTTGCCTCCCTTGCCCTGCACGTGCAGCCGTCGGTCACCGGCCCGGCCCGCCCGCGACGCCACGGTCAGCTCAAGCAGCTCCGCCGAGCGCACACCCGTGCACAGCAGGGTCGCCAGGATCGCCAGATCGCGTTCGGGCCAAGGGTTTCGGGCCTTGCGGACCCCCGCGGCCACCTGGCGCAGCAGCCGCTCCGGGGTTTCCTCCCCCTGCAGCGGTTTCGGCGTGGCGGGCGCGCTGCGCGGCTTGGGAACCACCTGCATCGGGTTGCCCGACACCGCGCCTTCGATGACGCCGAAGCCGAAGAAACCGTTCCACGTCGACCAGGCCCGCGTCACCGTGGCCGCCGAACGCCGAGCGGCGAACCGCGCGAACGCCGAACGCAGCACCGAGGGGTCCAGGTCGTCGACCGCGATTCCCTCGACCGGTGTGCCGGTGAGCTCGGCGAGCTCACCGGCCACCGACTCCAGGTCGCGGCGGTAGGCGCGCAGCGAGTTGGCCGCCAGCTTGCGCGCCTGCAAGTGCTCCAGGTAGCTCTCCACCAAGCGCGCCAAGTCCACGCCACACCTCCCGACACGATGATCAACTACGGGAGATGTAACCAGACGGGACCGACAGTCAGCTGTTGCGGATGAAGCGGTCCAGCACTCGCACGCCGAACTTCAGCGCGTCGACCGGGACCCGCTCGTCCACACCGTGGAACAGCGCGGAGAAGTCCAGGTCGGCGGGCAGCTGCAGAGGCGCGAATCCGTAGCAGTTCATGCCCAGCCGGGCGAAGGACTTCGCGTCGGTGCCACCGGACATCATGTAGGGCAAGGCCTTCGCGCCGGGGTCCTCGGCCAGCAGCGAGGCCTGCATCTGCTCGACCAGCCGGCCTTCGAACCTGGTTTCCACCGGCGGCAGCCCGACCCACTCGCGCTCGACGTCCAGCCCCAGCAGGTCGGCCAGCTCCCGATCGAACGCCTCTTCCCGGCCGGGAAGGATGCGGCAGTCCACGGCCGCTTCGGCGACCGAGGGGATGACGTTGTGCTTGTAACCGGCGGTGAGCATCGTCGGGTTGGCGGTGTCGCGCAGCGTCGCCCCGATGATGCGCGAGATGTTGCCGAGCTTGGCCACGGAACCTTCGAGGTCCTCCTCCGGGAAGTCCCAGCCGGTGATCTCGCTGACCCCGTCCAGGAACTCCTGCACGCTGTCGGTCATGACCAGCGGGAACCGGTGTTTGCCCAGCTTCGCCACAGCCTCCGACAGCTGCGTGACCGCGTTGTCCTGGTGCACCATCGACCCGTGGCCCGCACGCGCGCGCACGCGCAGCTTCAGCCAGCGGATGCCCTTCTCGGCGGTCTGCACCAGGTAGGCCCGCACGCCGTCCTTGAGCGTCAGCGAGTAGCCGCCGACCTCGCTGATCGCCTCGGTGCACCCCTCGAACAGCTCCGGCCGGTGATCCACCAGCCACTGCGCACCCTGGAACCCGCCCGCTTCCTCGTCGGAGAGGAACGCGAAGACGATGTCGCGCGGTGGCGCGATGCCGTCCCGCTTGTAGCGACGGGCGATGGCCAGGCTCATCGCCAGCATGTCCTTCATGTCCACGGCCCCGCGCCCCCACACGTAGCCGTCCTGCACCGCCCCGGAGAAGGGGTGCACCGACCACTCCGCCGGGTCCGCGGGCACCGCGTCGAGGTGCCCGTGCACCAGCAAGCCGCCCCGGGAGCGGTCGGCCCCTGGCAACCGCGCCACCACGTTCGCCCGCCCCACCTGGTCGCCGGCCTCGACGTAGGTGACCTCGTAGCCGACCTCGCCTAGCTTCTCGGCCACGTACTCGGCCGCAGCCCGCTCAGGCACAAGGGTGTCGGCGTCGCCCGTGTTCGTGCTGTCGATGCGGATCAGGTCACTGGCCAGCTGAACGACCTCGTCCTGCGCCAGCGCCAACCCCGCGTCTTGATCAGTACCGGAGATCCCGTTGTGCTCGCTCACCAGGCATTCCTATCACCCGCTGCGCCCAACAGGGGGGTCCTCGCGAAGCCCAGTCGACCATGAGCTAATCTATACACACAACACAGCGGGAACGCCCCGGAAACGGCGGCAGACCCGAGGCGTCCGAGTGGCGGAATGGCAGACGCGCTAGCTTGAGGTGCTAGTGCCCTACTAATGGGCGTGGGGGTTCAAGTCCCCCCTCGGACACGCACACTATTCACCCGGTTCGCCGGGTGAATTTTTATTTCGGCAGCTCTCTCACCCGGCTCGTAGCGAACCTGCAGGTCAACGGACTCGTAGAGGCTGGCCAGCCGCTCGGGTTTGGAGCTCGACAGCGCCGCGCCGGCGTCGCCGAGAGAATCGACCATCGCGTAGACCTCGGCCTCGGAGATCGCTCCGCCGGTCGTCATTGTGTTCTCAAATTCGGCGCGAGCGGCCGCGCGTTCCGCCTGGGCTGTGTTGATCACATCGGTCAGCGCGGCGGGGTCCACTCCGGCACCGATCGCGTCCTGGAACCGGCGCAGCCGGGCCTCGGCGTCAGCCAATCGCGTCTTGGTCGCCTCGATGGACGCAGACGAGGCCCCGTCCGACTCTTGAGACTCGACCAGCGCCGCCACCGTCTGATGGACCTGCTCCGGAGCGAACAGACCACCCAGCCACCCGTTGACGGACTCCCTGAGGAGGTCCTCACGCAGGTACACCGCTGGCGGGTGCTCGGCCAGCACCGGCGATCCCGGGGCGAGCGTCCGGGCCGGGCACCGGTAGTACATGCCATGAGCCCTCGGGCTGGCCTCCATCTTCCGCCCGCACACCGCACATCGGACCCGACCTCGGAACAAGTACGTCCGCTTCGTCGGGCGCCCGCTGCGTTCGAGCTTGCGGGCGGCCCGCAACTTGCCCGCGCCCTTCGAACGGCGCAGCAGCTGAGCCTGGGTGAAGTCCTCAACACTCAAAATCTGCGGATGCGCCGGCTTCCGGGAGCGCACGACAGACTCGCTACCTGCTCGGCGGAAGCGGATCACGTACCCAGCGGCCACGTCGTCCGAATCGATGAGCTGCTCCTGCCGGGTCCAGCGCCCGAAGAACGCATAGCCGGTGTAGCGAGGGTTCTCGAGGATCGCCCGGACCGTGCTGCCCTGCCACCCATCGGCCAGCCGGTGCCGGTTCTGCTCCGGCCGCCGAGCCGAGGGGCACGGGATGCCGTCGCGGTTCAGCCCGTTGGCGATCGCGCGGTCTCCCCTGCCGCTGAGGTACTCGGCAAAGATCCGGCGCACGACGTCGACGACTTCCTCATCGATGGCGAGCACCTTCAGCCGGTATCCGTCGGCGGCGCGCGATGGGTTCGGATGCGGGCCGGCGTCCACGACCTTGTAGCCGTACGGCGCCCGACCGCCCTGATGGCGTCCTTCGTTGAGTACCTGTGCATCCATGGCCGCCCGCACCCGGGCCTGCACGTGCTGGCGTTCCGACTCGCTCATGCCGCCGAGCACGTTCATCAGCATCTTGTGCGACGGATTCCGCTCGTCGAACTTGCCGGCCAGCTCCGGTACCCAGAGCTCGACTCCGTGGGCGGCGAACTTCGGAGCGATGAGCGAGAACTGGTTGCCGAACCAGCACCGAGTCCCTTCGCCCACGACCACGGCGTTCCACCCGCGGTTCGGGTCCTTCAGCGCCGCCAACAGGCGCTGGGCCTCGCGGCGCCGCTCCCACGGCACTGACCGCGATTGACCGACGTCGAAGTACTCGGCCGCGATTGTGCCGCCCAGTGGCTCGACGAACTTGCTGGCGTTGCCCAGCTGCCATCCCAGTGATGTTTCGGGGTCCTGGTTGTCCTCGGTCGAGCAGCGTCCGTAGAACGCCACGAGCCCGATCCCTTCCTCGACAGGCTCGACCGCGTCGACACCGAGCAGCTCATCTAGCGTCGACCAGGGGTCTCCGCTGATTTCAACAGTCATGTGATCCCTTCGCCCGGAGGCCTATCCGGAGCCTCGACCTCGGTCAGCTCGATCAGTATTGCTAGCATTATGCGGCTCGTTTCCGGTGTTAGCACAGGCAGATCGTCTGGAACCCGTACCGTGATGGCATCCGGGTCTCGATCGTCGGCCGTCATTGCTGATCAGCCCTCCGAATCGCCTGCTGAGCTGATTTCATCAGATACCCGATCGATGGCGGTTCGGATGTCGGCGGTGAAGTAGCCGCGCACTCGTCGGAGCTCACCGGTTTCGTCCGGGATCCGGTGCCTGGTCGGTCGGCATTCGAGCTGGCCCATCTGCTTGGCGAAGGTGCCGGGGTCGACTTCCAGCGCTTCGGTCAGTTCGGCGCTCGGCACGAACTCACGCTGGTCGAGCTCGTCTCCGAGGTGGTCGACGACGGAGGCGAGCGGCTCAGGCAGCTCGACGAGCGTGCGGTCGGATCCGTCTGGTCCGCTGCCCAGCGCCTTGACTACGGCCGCCCGATCGATCGCGCGCGGTCTGTCATCGCCGGCCGCGTGGCCGCTCAGGGTGCCCGCCGCCTCTCGCAGCGTCCGGCCGCGCTCACAGATCGATCGCCACTCCGCGTTGTCCATGTAGAAGGTCCGGACCGTCACCGCGACTGTGTCGCCGCCGGAGTCGGCTTCACCGTCGGGGCGGAGGATGCCGACTCCCTTGTGGCTGGGCAGCAGCGTCGAGGCGTCGAAGCCTCGGGTGTTCATCTGCTCACCGAGGACGATGTTGGAGTCCCGCCAGTCCATCACCCGCAGCGCGAAGCGCGAGCCCAGCACTGCACGCAGCCGAGAGGGGATGGTGTTGGAGTCCGGTCGCTGCGTAGCCAGGATGACCACGACGCCAACAGCCGGTCCCTTCCGGGCGAGGTAGGTCAACAGGTCGGCGATGTAGGCGCCGAGCGTGGTCTTCTTGCCCCCGATCTCCTCCTTGGTCGGGTTCTCCAGGTAGACCTGGACCTCGTCGATGATCACGGCGGTGATGGGCATGCCCAGTTCGCGGTCCCGCGAGATGGCCGGGGTGATCTTCGACTCCGGGCAGATCTCGTCGTCCAGCGCGGACATCCGCGAGAACCGCGCCTGCACCTCGGCGACCAACTCGACCAGGTGATCGCGGACGGCTTCCGCTTGTTCTTGCTCGTCACCGCAGACGTAGCGGTGGGCGACGGCTTCTGCTGCCTGCCAGTCCTTTCCGCCTTTGCCATCGAAGACGTACAGCTGCGTGAACGGATCGAGGATCAGCCCTGCGGCGGGCAGTCGGCTGGCACAGGTTTTGCCCTGCCGAGGAATCGATCCGACGATCAGCGACGTCCACACCAGTTGTAGATCGATCCGTCGACTGCGCGCGTCCCTCCCGAACGGGATCGCCCGCCAGGCATCCCAGTACTCCATATCCAGCAGCGGGAACCGCAGCGCAGGCCCGGAGTACGGATCCTCGTCAGCCACCCACAGGAACACCCGGCCGGCATGACCGCCTCTCGCCCGGACTCGCTCGACGATCAGCTGCAGCTCATCCACCGCCAGAGCCGACGCCAGTGCTTCGCGGCGCTTGATGACGTCGGCAGCTTTGCGCGTTGCGGGGAGGTCGACGGTGACCGCCCACCCGGAGCCGTCGTGGGCGGCGCGTTCGACGAGGCGGAGCGACTCATCCTTCCCGATGAGCTTCGCGTCCCGGAACGCGTCGACGAGGACCTGCGGATCCATCGTCCAGGTCAGCGTCCGCGGACCGGCGAGCACCGGCTTGCGTCCGGGCGCTCCGTCCTTTCGTCGTCCGTACACGGCCAACCCGACCGCGCAGAATCCAGTCGCAGCCCACATCGCGTGTCCGCCGTACACCGCGTACCCGACCGCGAGCACCGCTCCGGCGGCCAACGTGACCGCACCGGTCACCTTCCAGCGGAACAGGGTGAGTTCACGGATCTCCACGAACTTGTCCGCGAGCTTCTCGGACTGCTCGGCGGCCTCGCGGTAGTCGTGAACGCGGACCCACTGCCGCCAACCGCGGACCGCAGCCACCAGCCCACGGGCAACTGACCGGACGAACCACCAAGGTGAGCGGACCAGGAACGACAGGCCGTCCATGAGCGCGTGCTTGGCGGCTTGGCGTGACTTCAGCGCCGCAGGTACACGGGGTGAACGCAGCCACCAGTTCATGAACCGTTGCCGGCGGGTGAGCTGCGGTTCGGACTCCGAGACGTCGTCGATGAGTTCGGCGTCGAAGATGTGGCGCTCCACCTCGCGGGGCATCACCGGAGCAGGCGTCATGTTCTCGTTCATCGCTGCTCCATCTCCGCGGTCAGCGCAGCCGCGAGCCTGGACGACAGTCCGCGCGAGCAGCCTGTGACCTTGCGGATCCAGGCCGGCGTGACCGTGGTGTCCGGACGCCATGCCTCGCGTGCCCGGGTGAGGTACTCGTCGAAGGAGATGCGTCGCTTGGGGTCCGGTGAACGAGGGACCACCGGCTCCGGCACCAGCTCGCTGTCGGCGTCCACGGATCCAGCGCGGACAGCTGCGGTGAGCTTGTCCCGGAGATCCGTGACCGCTTCGGCAGCGACGAAGACGACCAGTGGCGGCACGGAGTGCAGAACCACCATGTCGGCGGCTCTAGCCGCGTAGGCGCCCCACGTGTTCATGACATACGTGGCCGCGAGCGTGAACCACTTCGCGCCACGAACCCAGCCACCGGTGCGGATCCCGTACCGGGCGGTGACCTGCTCGGCCCGCAGGATCGCCAGCAGCACGAGCGACACCATCGGATCGAGCAGCCACGCGGCCAGCCAAGGCAGCGACCAGGCCGCGGCACCGTTGGCAGCGAAGCTCTGGACGTTGGTCATGGTGAACGCCAGGCCGAGCAGGATTCCGCTCCAGCACAACCGGTCGACCTGCCTGCGCACCTGTTCAACGGCTTCGGCGTCTGGGCGGGTGAGCGGCTGGCGCCGCTCACCCGCTGTCTGCGGGGCGCTCATCGACGCCGCCCCTTCTTCTGCTGCGGCATGTCGACGGCGGTCACGGTCAGCGCCCTGGTCAGCGTGTACGACGCGAACAGCGCAGGGACACCGAGCACCGCGAGCAGCAGTCCTTCGTTGCCGGGATGCTTGATCACGATCCACTGCACGCCGACGATCGCCGCAGCCGTGACCAGGACACGCCCGGTCAGGGACATCAGCCGGACGCTCGTGCGAGCGGCTTCGCTGGCACGCCGGGTGGCCTTCGCACTCGCCCGCCACACCATGACCAGCGCGAAGAAGCCGCCGAGCACGGCCAGGACTTCCACGGGGGTCAGTTGGAGCATCATCGCGCAACACCCCTCTCGGCACGCTCGCCGCGGCGAAGCCAGTGCGGGTGCAGCTCCCGACGGTCGTCCGCCGACAGCCCACCCCAGACATTGACGGTGTCGGCACCGCCGGAGCGGAGCTCCAGTTCGAGGCATTCGTCTGCGACTGGGCAGCCCTGACACATCGCAGCGGCGAGATCGCGGTCGGTCAGCTGCTGGTCCAGCCAGGCGGGTACGTCGGCTGGGAACTCAGCCATGCAGAGCCCGTTACCGCGCACGCAGCCAGTGAGCAGCGCTGTCGGTGCCCAGCGAAGGCGGTCGAGCCGCCACGCGATTCCGATCAGCCAGAGGTCGTTGTAGGAGGTCATCACTTCTGACCTCCGTCCTGCGCCACCGCGGCACCGGCCAGAAGACGGGTCAGCTCGCTCGCGGGGATGAGGAGTCGACCGTTCCTGGGTTCGGCCCGCAGCTCGCCGACGCGGATGGCACGAGAGACGGCGGACGACGGAAGGTTGAGGATCCAGGCGGCCCGGCGGACCGAGTAGAAGTCACGGCGCCCGTTTTTCGGCATGGAAGTACCCATTGGAGAAAGCCCTTCGAAAGATTTGAGAAGCTGATTTCAGCATTGATTAGTTGATTTCAGCTTTCGATAAGCATGAGAAATCCGGGCCACGCCCTTTCAGGCGCGGTCATGTCACGAAATGCGTCACGGAACGGCTAACCTCTGCGCGAAGGCGGAGCGCGGAGGAATAGGTGTCGGAAGACTGGGCGGCGGTGGCCAAGGCCATCAACGAGCGCGTGAACGAGCTCGGCTGGCGACAGCGAGAGCTCGCGGAGCGCTCGAACGTCTCGCAGGCGATCGTCCGCGAGATCCAGCACCACGTTGTGGAGCGCAGACGCAGCGCCCGCACGCTGGAGTCGCTGTCGATCGCGCTCGGCTGGCACCCCCAGCACCTGCTTTTCCTGCTGCAGGGCCGAAAGCCGCCCGAAACCGACGAACCGATCACGGACAGCGCGGACACGGTCTGGTCCCGTTTGGACTCGCTCGAGCAGCGCATGGAAGAGATCACCGAGCGGCTCGACGACCTCAAGGGCGACCTCGCGACGGTCATCGAACATGTCCGCAAGAACCGTTAGCGCCGGGTGGTTCCGCTTGCTGATTGCTTCGTTTTCCATGCCTCCAATTCCAGGCCGAATCCGCCGGGAAACCGATGCACGAAAACCCCTCAGCCAGTGCTCAACCGATGCTCAACCAGTGCACAACCCCACCGCGAAGGGCCGAACGCGATAAATTTGGTGTCCAGCTGGACGGGGCGGACTGCCTGCGCACTGCAGGCTGCGATGCGAATGAGCAACGACGAGTTCGCCGCCCACTTGGGAATCGGTTTGCGCACGGTCGCCGGCTGGCACGAGAAGCCGAACCGTCGGCCGCAGTCCGAGATGCAGCGCACCCTGGACACGGCCCTGGCCCAAGAAGACGACGCGATCAAGGCCCGGTTCGCGGAGCTGGTGAAGGACCCCACCGATGCCCCGGCAGAGCCAGCGGTCGACGAAGCCGCAGCGGCCGACGCCGAGAAGCGACTGAGCGCTGACCCCGACATCGGAGCAGCTCTCGAATGGCTGGACGCGCACGCAGGTTGGACGCCTGGGACCGCACGCAAGGAGGTTGCGACGCGGCTGGCACGCCTCGACGTGAGCGAACTGGAGGCCAGGGCAAGCCGCCGAGGGCGCGTTGATCAGCGCAGCGTCGCCGAGGTGCTCGGCAAGTACTACGTGCTGCGTTGAGCAAGTTGCCTGAGCGCTCTTGCACCAGGAGCACGTACAGGATGGTCCCGCCCGCACCAACACTGCCGATCCGTCGAGCCGTCACCAGCCGGCTCGCCACCCTGAAGGCGTCGACCTGCTCGGACACGCTCGGGTTCTCGCCATCTTCGATGACTTCATCCTGGGCACGCCGCTTTACGTCGAGTACGCGTCAACGGGCCAAAATGCCAATCGCTGCCCGACGTTTCCGGACGCTTCTCGTTAATCTATGGGGGTAAAATCGGGGCGCTACCGGAGCTTCACGGCCGTCGCCGGAACTAGTTGCTTGGCGGCCAGGCCGGGCTTCCCGGAGCGGTTCGTCTAGCTCGAACGTGGCAAGCGCCCACCAGCTCCCGACGTACGTCTGCTGCCAGCTCGCAGTACAGCGAGCGTCAAGAGGTGAACCTCCGTCGAGACGTGCATCCGTGGAGTACCCACTGTCGGATGGTCGAGGCGGTTAGTTGCAGGCATCCGGAGGAGGGACTTCCCCGACATAGAGGGGACTCGCGAACACAGGACGCACAGTGGGCAGCACTGGAGCCACTGTTACCCATGGGAAGGAGCCAGGGCGTATTGAGCTTGCAGCTGGGCGAAAAACCGTGGCACACCGGTCCGGGTCCGGACCGTATCCCGTCCACGAGCGGCCCGCTCGTGGACGTCGGCGAAGCGATTGTCCTCGTGGCGGCCATCAACGAGCGGCCTTGACCAGCATTATCATGGGGTCGCTAACCGGCCTTCGTTGCTTGCAACGAGTAGACGCGCGGGATGCGTTGTCCTGCGGGGGAGACGGAAGTGGCCGTGGCTGTGTTCGTGTAGGAACTCGAGTCGGAGGCCGGCGGTGGTCAGGGCGCTGATCACGTCGCCGATGCCGTGACGCCACTCAACGGTCACGGTCGCCGCCATGGGCGCCATGGCGTCGGCGTAGGTGCCGGGTGCGTCCACCACGATCGAGTAGCGGTGGAAGTAGTGGTTCTCGATGGTGGTGCCGTCGTCGGCGACCAGGTCGGCAACCGGGTGGAACTCGGCCAGGTAGAGGAAGCCCCTTCCGCGACTAGTGCGGCGGCCGTCCGTGCCCAGCTGGCGATATTCCGGAAGCCGGCACAGCGCGCCGAAGCCGGTATAGACGATGTCGAAGGCTGCCCGTCGAGTGCTTAAACGGCGTCGTACAAATCGGCGGTGCTGAAGCGGGCACGCAATGCAGAGGGCTGATCAGCAGTTGCGGACGTTGTCCGGCACGGTGTAGGCGTTGCCGAGATCGCACATTTACTGCTGAACCTGCGCATTCTACTCGCGCAGCTGGACGTCGTAGTCCGGGTGACCGGGCGAAACCGTCGGCGGAGTGGGCAGCGCGTTGTCGTCGGAGGCCTGGAGCTGCGGTGGCGGAGACACCGGCAGCGGCGGCTTGTCCGGGTCGGTACCTACGGCTTTGCGCCGCATAGTCATGGGGCGAGAGTCCCTACTCTGCAGCGCCCAGGTGCGCGAGCGCGTAATCGGCCTGCTCGACGGTTACGCCGTAGGTGAAAGACATTCTTAGACCTGGCCGACCCAGTAGGCCGTGGTCTGGGCAAATACGTTGGGCTTGGCCGAGATCCTCAATTCACCGGGCTGCGAGCCGATCTCCCACACGGTGCTGAAGGAAATGTCGCCACCAGGGGGCACCTCGGCATCGGGCAGCGCGTCGCTGTTGAGGTAGGACTGCGAGGCAACCCGGCCGCCGTGCTGCGCGGTCAGCGCGATCGAAGCGGGGTTAAATGCCCGATCCGTGCCGTTGTGCACCGTGACCGTCGTCTGCACCAGCTCTTTGCCGGACGGGGCATCCATGTAGGGATTGCCCGAGGAGAACTCCTCCGGTGGCGAAATAGTAATCGTCTCGCCGCCGGAGAACATGTAGGGCTGGCCGAAGCCCACATCGACTCCGGCTTCGTCGCCGCCCTGGGTCACGCCGGGCACCGAGGCGGGCGGAGACGGGGCGTTGGCCATGTGGCTGCTGAACGAGGCGGCGTAGACGATGCACACCACCAAGCCGAGCGCCGAGAGCGCCGTGCCCGCGATCGCCATGCCCATGTTGGTAGCGATCTTGCGGTAGGCACGCACAATGCCGATCAGCCCGAAGATCAATCCCAGGATCACCAGCGGCCAGGCCACCACGCCGATCAGAGGGATCAGCGAGAGCATGAAGCCAATGATGCCCAGGATCATGGCGGTCAGGCCGATCCCGTTTTTCGGTGCCGACCTCACACCTGAGGTCTCGCCGGAGGAGGAAGAAGAGGGAGGTTGCGTAGACATAGCCAAAGTCCTCGCTTTCGAAGCCAAGGGGTGCGTCGTCGTTAGTCGCCGTAGTAGGCGCTGCAGATCGAGGAGACCTCGTTGGCGTAGTTGTTGATCATGGTGTTGTAGGTGTAGGCGCCGCCGGAGGTGTGCCAGTAGTTGACTTCGGCGATACCGGCATCAAAGGCCCGCACTTCGGCCGAGCCTTGGCCGTATACCGAGACCAGCGACGTGCGTTCCTGGGGGCTGCGGTCGTAGGCGTAGGGGTAATACCCCGGGTAGTAGCTGTTGCCCGTGGTGTAGGAGGTCTCCACGGGCCCGTAGTAGGCCTCCAGCGCCCGGTCGACAGAGCTGGTCACCATCACGAAGCAGCCTTCGGCACTGCGCGTTGACGTTCCTTCCGACGATGACGACGAGGAGCTGGAGCTCGACGAGCTGTCGTCGCGTGAGCTGGCCACTCCCAGGGCGAAGGCAATCAGGATGAGCACGAAGGCCCCGCCCAGGGCGGTGGCGGTGATCAGCAGGCGACGGCGACGACGATGCTGATCGGGGCCGGGACCGTTACCTTCCGGCGACGGGGGTTCTTGCGCGGGCGGTGGCGGCGCTTCGGGTGGCTGCTGGGTGCTCATGGTTTCCCCCTGATGAGCGGGTGTGGGCGGTACTAACTCTCTGGTCTTCCGCCCACGTCAGACCCACCTCGACTATGCGGCGCGATGCTGTACGAAAACACGGTCTAAAGTCCCGACTGCTCTTACTCCGTGGACGAGGTCACCGGCTGCTCGGAGACCGGCTCGCCGTAGCGGGTGATCACCAGCTCGTCGGAGTTGATTGTGTAGACGTAGCCGTCATTGATCTCGGTGCGATACGTCCCGGCCGCCGTGAGGTAGGCGGGCACCGTGATCGACCCGACGGCACTGCTGCCGTAGTAGTAGACCTCGCCGGAGGCCTCGCACAGCTGCACGTGCGACTGCTCGGTCTGATACGTCGCGAAGCAGTCCGACGGCGTCTTCGGCGGCGACGTCTGCTCGCCATCCCCGTAGCTGGTCTCGGGCAATTCGGTAGCCGATTCCGGCGTCTGCGAGTGGGGCTCGGTCTCGGTGGCCGTCTGCTCCGGCAGCTGCACCTGCGGATACTCTGGGGCCTGGGACTCGGACCCGCTGGTGTCGAACCAGCCAGGACCACTTCCGCAGCCCGCAGCGGAGCCGAGACTGAGCAGCGCTCCCGCCAGCAGGCCGGTCACGATGCGCGTGTGTGTGCTCATGGTGTGGCTCTCCCCCGAGGCGAATAATGATGTCCTTGGCCGGAAAAACACGGTGTGACCACGCCCTTTCCGGAATTCACAACCATAACCGTAAAGCGCCTTGCGGTATGGTAAACGAGGCAAAAGTCCTCGTTGTGCAGTGCGAATTGATCCACCGCAGTGCCGTCTAGGCGAAGGCTTATACGACGCGATGCAGCGGTATACACCCCGCAGCTAAGGGTTCTGTTCGGCCGCGATGACCGCTGACTCCGTAAGGCCCAACCCGTGCGAATCATCATGATCAGCACAGCAGGAGGGACGAAAAGATCAGTCGTGACGACTCACCACGCCGATGATCAGCCCTCGGCCTCCACCCTGTGGACCCGTCACGATGTGGGCCGCTACTCGGGCCACAAGCCTGCTGATCCGACAACTCCCCCGGTTCGGCCTTCCGGGTCATCCACTCCACATCGGAATAGTCACAGGTGACATCAACAACGCTCCCCATGCTGATCACCAGCGGTGGGGGGTTCCTGCTCGACCACGGCCACGAGGCACTGCTAGCCATCCAACAGGCGTCCGGTGTGGGCGAACTTGATCGGCTCGCCGGTCATGGACCACTGGCCCGCGCGCATGTCGTGGGCGTTTCGCACGATGCGATCGGGCCGCCAGTTGCGGTTGCGGGTGTGCTTGAGCCACTCGCGTGCCGTGGAAGGCCGCACGGTTTCCACCGCAGCCTGCACCGAGGGCTTGGGCTTACTGCTGCTGCGGGTGGTCTTTTTTCTGGGTCTCGCGTTGGCCTCCAGCCACAGCCAGCCACGCCCTTTCCGATCACGTAGAGGTCGGTAATCCGGGTTTCGGTTGTTAATCGACAAGCAACGGAAGAGTTAACGAGATCATCTTCGGTCAGGTGACAAGGCAGGACTTTAGACCCGACCACCATACATCGCAGTGAGGTAAAGTTCGGCGGGGAGACGTAGCTGCTCACTACTCGGGGTGAGCAGCCGACGATCCATGAGACGAGGTCACAGGCCGGAGGTCATTCATGGTCAGTGACACGGCCGTCCAGCTTGATCACGACGAGCGTCACCTGTGGGTGCGCGCTCCGCATCACCGTGGCTTCGCCGCCGCCCGCAAACTTGGCGGCGAGTTCGACGGCGCCACCAAGAGCTGGACCTTCGACATCGGGCATGCCGATGAGGTCGCAGCGCTGTGCCGGGAGATCTATGGCACCGACGGCACCCCGGGGCAGCTGGTGACCATCACCGTCGACCTGGACGCCTACCGCAAACACGCCGATGATCCCGGCGAGCTGTATATCACCGGACGCCGCGTGCTGCGCCGCCCCAGCCGCGACGCCCCGGTGCGCTACGGGCCCGACATCACCGTTGCCACCGGCGGATTTCCGGCCTCCGGCGGCACTCACCGCCTGCCCCGATTAGAGGCCGCACGCGGCACCATCCTGGAAGTCCGCGATGTCCCGGCCGCCCACCCCGACCTGACCAAAGACGGAATCGCCGTGCTCGATCAGGCACGCGATATCGCCGCACTGCACGCGGAGCGGGCCCTGCTGATCGAGCGCATCACCGAGATCGACGCGCAGCTGGCCGAAGCCCAGCACGAGCGCGACGACGAGCAAGAAGGGACGGCCCCGTGATGAGCAGTAGGGAGCTGTGGACCACGGCTCAGGCTGCCAAGCACTGCGGCGTGAGTCCCAATACCTATCGCTACTACCAAAAGCGCCTCGGCGCCCCCGGGCCGGTGCTGCGCGAGCCCGGCCGGGACGGGCAGAACCTCTACCGCGCCGAGGAAGTCCGCAAGTGGCATACCGGGCGTAAAGGGCAAGGCGCGCGCACCGACCTGCCGAAATCGAAGTAAAGCGAGTAGCCCGCTGCGGGCGGGGTGGCGACCAGTGCTCGAACTCCGAGCTGTGGGCAAGCGTGTGAACGGGGCGGGCGCGCGAACGCTGTCCTCGAAACTGATCACGCAGCGATCCCCATCATGATGGAGCGTGCTGGTCCTTGCCGGCGCCGATGCGGCGGGGGTGGTGATGTGGTCGTGGTCGACGTAGCGGGTGGCGACGATGAACCCGGCCATCGGGGCGTCCACGGCGTCGAGTTCATAATCGTGGACCTTTCCGGCGTCGGTGGACAAAACGACGTGGTAGCGGTCGACCCAGCACTCAAGCGGAATTCTTGACATCCGCGCGCAGGTGCGCGCATTCTCGCCACTCGTCACGCCAGCACCGCCGTACGTGCGCGTCGGTGGCTGTTTACCGCGCGGGAAGCGGGGGCAAGCAGAGCGGCGTTGACCCGGCGACCGGCAAAGAAGGCCGAACCCGGGTGCGCCGACACGGAGGTCAGGTCTTCGCCGTGGCCCGGCCACCGCCGCCTGGCCGCGACCGGCGAAGCCGCACGCCCGGCTAGAGCGTGTCTCCAATATCGCGGTCTGGTCGTAGGTGATGATCGGCTGGTGGTTCGTCCTGATGTGATTTCGGATAAGTTATGGAAGTTGGTCGCGCCGCTGATGCCCTCTCGAGAGGGTTTGCGGGGCAGGCCGCTGGCCGATCATCGTCTGGTCTTGGAAGGGATTGCCTGGCGATTCCGCACGGGTGCGCCGTGGCGGGACCTGCCCGAAGAGTTCGGGCCGTGGCAGACGGTCTGGAAACGCCATCACCGGTTCTGCCTCGATGGCACCTATCAGCGGATGTTCGATGTCGTGCGTTCCCACTACGGCATCAACGCCGGTGACGATCTCGCCCGGTTGCTGTCGGTCGATTCCTCGGTCGTGCGTGCGCATCAGCACTCTGCGGGCGCGCCCACGGTCCCGGGTCAGGCCGTTGCTCGGGCCACCGGCCACACAGGGGGCACCCTGGAATGACATGAATCCGGCCGAGGAACCGGACGATCACGCGTTGGGGCGCTCCCGCGGCGGGCTTTCCACCAAGATTCACGCGTTGGCCGACGTGACCTGCGACCTGCTCGCGGTGCGACTGACTCCCGGACAGGCCGGAGACAACCCGCAGTTGTTGCCGCTGCTGGATGGCTACCTCGCCTCCGATGACACAGAGGTCCGTCCCTCGCAGGTCCGGCTGCTGGCCGACAAGGCGTATTCCCACCCATCGACCCGCCGGGAACTGCGTCGACGTCGGGTCAAGCACACGATCCCCGAACGGCGTGACCAGACCGCCGCCCGCAAGGCCCAAGGCTCAACCGGCGGCCGACCACCGGCGTTCGACACGGAAACCTACAAGCAGCGCAACACCATCGAGCGCAGCTTCAACCGTGCAAAACAGTGGCGCGGCGTGGCCACCCGCTACGACAAATACGCCCTGACCTTCCTCGGCGGAGTCCTGCTCGCCAGCACGATCATGATCGGCCGCACCGCTTCCCGAAATTAGGAGACGCACCCTAGAGCCTTCGAGGTCAACTCCGAAGCCGTCACCCGTTTGGACGTCAACACGGCCACCCTCCAGCCGCGTACCTCCACACCCCCGCGTTCCGCAGCCCGGGCGATCTGTCACCTTGCGAAATCCCACTCATCACAAACGCGACTCGCCAGCCGAAATCGCTGCGGCCATCTCCACGCGCTCCACCGGGGCCGCGAACTGAGGAGGACAGGTTCGATGATTCTAGGTTTCATCCCCGGGGACACGTGCAGCCCGGTGTCCCGAGGTGTCCCCGAAACGGCGTGGGGTCGCTGGTGGCGCGCCGGACAAGCGAGTCCGGGACATCTGCGCAGATCAGAGAGCCGATAGCTCAGTTCACGCTCGCCGACACGCGCCGCACCGGATACTGGTCGCCTGCTGATCCACATTATGCGCGCCAGAACGTGAGCGCCTGGCTCGCCCGAACAGGCCGAAGCGCAACGTGCCGATGTCGTCCGCGCCATGCAGGTGCTCATGGGCGATTCGACAGAGGACTCCGGTTCGTCCTGAGCTTCGGGTCAGCCGGGGCACCACAGCGGGAGGGTTCTAGCTAGCACCTGTCTGCGGTTGTGGCTGGTGCACGGCGACAACACCATCACACGCGTTGAGTTCCGTCCTGGCCATCACTCGCACGTCCGTCACGCCGTCAACGCGGGCGCCGACGGAGGAAACGACCGAAAAACAACCCACCAACGGACTTGATCCTTTACTGTAGATCTTGCTCAGTTCCAGGAACGACACGGCTCGGATGGACGATGCCCAGGCGAGATGGCGGCGAAGTACGGAACTCTCTGACCGCGAATGCCACCACCGTGGTCCAAGCCGGCCATCTCCACGGTGGTGTGCATTTCCACCACCATCAGCAGACGCCGCTCCGGGCGGTCCAGCTGGAGCTCGCCGCTGCGGTCCACTCGCAATGGCGGGACGAAGCACTGCGTCGTGGGCTTCTCGACCACCATCCGCTGCGCGTTCCCTGGGCGGCCGCACACTGGTCGCTGGCGGACCACGGGGACGACATCGCCGGCGGTTTCTCCGGCAACCACGGCTCTCCGAACCGCTTGGCCGCGTCCTTCCGCACCTTGTCCCGTCGTCGTCTCGTCGTCCTGGGCGAAGGTGGTTCCGGCAAGACCGCGCTGACACTGCTGCTGGTTCTCGGCTTGCTGAACGACTTGCGCGCCGACGAACCGGTGCCGGTTCCGATGTCGATAGCATCCTGGGACCCGCATCAGGAACACTTGCTGGCATGGCTCGCCCGCCGTCTCCAGGCGGAATATCCCGGGATCCGCCGGTACGGAGGGGCCGTGGCCGAACAACTCGTCACCGAGCGCCGCGTCATGCCCGTCCTCGACAACCTCGACGAGGCTCCGCTGCGGTGGCAGGGCTCCGCACTCATGGAATTGAACCAGTCGCTGACCATCGACGACCCGTTGGTCCTGACGTGCCGCACGGACAACTACGCCCAAGCCGTGCAGTGCGGCGACGTCCTGCGCACCGCTGCGGTGGTGCAGGCTCAACCGGTCCCGCGCCAAGCAGTCATCGACCACTTGCACCGAGCAACACCGCCCCACCGCACCAGCCAGTGGGCTCCGGTCTTCGAACAGCTCGCTGACCGGGCCGCAACTCCGGTGGCACAGGCGTTGACGAGTCCGCTGATCATCTCCCTGGCGCGCACCGTCTACACCCGCTCGCATGTGGCTCCCGCGGAACTGCTCGACCGCTCCCGCTTCCCGAATCGCGAGGCGATCGAGAACTACCTGCTCAACGCCCTCATACAGGCGGTCTACCAGAACTCTCCCGCACCTCCGGCGCCGGGGAGGCGACGGCAACCAGGCGCCCGCTACGAGCTGCACAAGGCGACGAAATGGGCGGTGTTCCTCGCACAACACACGTATCGACTGGGCACCCGCGACATCGCGTGGTGGGACTTCAAACACACGACACCGAGGACCGTGTACGCCCTGGCCGCCTGGCTCACGAGCGCCCTGTTCCTCGCCTGCCCCTGGATTCTCCTGGCCGTCCACGTTCCAAGCCCCACGGACATCTACACCCAGTACGCCGTCATCTTCTCGCTGCTGAGCCTCGCGATCGCGATTCGGGCCGCGTACCGGGCGCGAAAACCCAAGCCGCCAATTCAAACTATGCTGGCGTCGTCGGCCAAGCCGTTCGAGGTGATCAAGTACGGGGCTGCGCTTGATCCTGTTCAGCTTCTTCTTCCTCGTTCTCGCCTTAGTGCTGCTGCCTGGAGCCTTCGCCATCTTCGGACTGGGTGCCTTGTTCTGGGGGCCGCAGATCTTCGGAATTCTGAGGACGTTCTGGGGAATTGTTTCCCAGAACCTGCACGTGCATATCGACCCTGTCGGAACCTCCAGCCCGAGCCGGACACTGCGCAGCGACCGGACGGCGAACCTACTGATGCTCCCGTCCTTCGCCATGGCGGCGTTCCTGCCTCTGTCGCCTGTCCTGGTCTTCGAGCTCATGACGGCCGACGCGTCGACCGCCCTTCCTGCTGGGATCATCCCCGCAGCTATCGGAATTCTGTTCGGAACCGTTTTTGTCCTCGATTCGGCTTGGTGGCATTTCGTCGTCGCGAGGTCATGGCTCGCTTTCCGCGGGCGCCTACCCGCGCGACTTATGCACTACCTCACCGATGCCCAGGAACGGGAACTGCTCAGACAAGCAGGTGCGGTCCACCAGTTCCGCCACGCACGTCTGCACGACAACCTGCTGCTCTACCGGTAAACAAGGCCCTGGGGATCGACCCCGGCAAGGTCTTCGACCTCGCTCTCCCTGTCGGCCAGGCAAGGCCGCGGGGAGCGCGACCCAGCTAACTCCCCTGCCGCTCCCGCGGTACGGGCCGGGTCCCGCAGGCCGGATGCCCCACCGGCACCCCAGCTCGCCGGTGGCGGTCAGACCCATCGCATCTGGAGAGTTTGGTGGCGGGACAGACGCCGCCAAGATCCTCGGTCACTGGTGACGGCCCTGCCCTAAGCCCCACCGGCTAACACTCGTTAGAGGCGTCAAAAACCGGTTCAGGCACACGTCGGGACATCCCGCAACGCCCGTCCCCGACCCGGACCACTCCACGTTTTCGCAGTTCACAGAGCAACGCGGCCTGTCCCATCACGGTGTCCCGGATGGACTCCCGAAGGGACACCTGGGACGGCAAAAAGCCCGCTGCTTCCCCCTGTTTCTGGAAGCAGAAGGCGGGTGAATAGTGCGCAAGTCCGTCTCGGACACAGCATCAACCCCAGGTCAAGTCTTTAACCTGGGGTTTTTGGTGTAGCTTTTGTGAAGTATTCAACATCTCGGCGCCCTGACCTGCTTCTTTATCCGTGGGGGTGCGAGTCCCTCACGGATACGCACCTCCCGAGTGCGTCTTTGGTCTCGTCGCGCCACCGCCAAGAACGTCTGGGCCCTCAGCTCAGCGACGACGGTGATCCGCGCACGATGCACGGTCCAGTTCATTAATTCAGGCCTCTGGCGGATGGTCGTCTGTGACTAGACGATCTAACCTTCTGTCTGGTTGAACCTGGCGCAGCTGCGGAATGGAGCTGTGATCGTGGCCCAAGACTTCAGCGCGCTGGTGGCGCTCCACGCGAAACAAGGCGAACTCACCGCGCTTCGCAGGTGGAACCGAACGTCGCAGATCCAGCGGGTGCAACCGCTGCTGGAGCTGGTACCGAGTTCCTCACCGCACAGCCAGCTCGACAAGGTCGATCAAGTCGCGCGGAGCCTCCACGCGTCCGGGCGCCACCTGATGATCGATGCAACCGAAGTCGCGCGCATGCCGAGCTTCGGCAGCGGACCGGCTGGCGCCTTACGCACGCTGGCGGACCGGCTGGACGGCCCTGTAGATCTCCTCGATGCGTACCCGGTCCCGTTCGAACCCGTGATTCGATCTGATGTCGAGGACGACGTGCTGTCCGCGTGCAGGAATCTCTGCCAGGAGATGGAACTCGGTGGCGCCATCCGCATAAGGTTGGCCGAGCTCACCAGGGCGCGTCTGTCTGAGCTGCTCGAACGAACGGGGCTTGACAACACCGACCTCGATCTGATCGTCGATCTCCAGTACGTTCCAGAGATCTCTCCCCGACTCCAGGAACTTGCTGGCAATGCTCTGCGGATCGTTACCGAAGCTGGACCGTTCCGCTCCACCACGCTGCTCGCCGGCTCCATCCCGCGCTTGCTCAACCGGACCTCCACGTGGGAGGAACCTCGCGTCGAGGAGGAACTGTGGCGGCTGCTGCGCGATGAGACCGCCGTCGACGTCCAACTCGGCGACTACGGGGTGGTCCACCCGATTCCGGGCAAGGGATATCGAAGCAAGCACGTCAGTCTCAAGTACTCGTGCAGCAACAGCTGGATGTACTCCCGGGAACCGACGGGACAAGCCCCGGAAGACGCCACAGAGTCGGTGCGCGCTTCCACGCTTCGCTCGATCTGCCGTGAGCTCGTCCATTCCGACCGTTTCTTCGGCCCGGAATTCTCCTGGGGAGACGCGGAGATAGCAGCCGCATTCAACAGCGACACCTCGGCGTGGGGCGCCACGAGCCGCCCGGTTGCACTGGGGACCTCACATCACCTCGCGTATCTCGCCACCACAAGCGAGGCGATGCCCCGGTGAACGGCTCTCGAGGCGTCTTCTGCACCTGTGTCTCGATGTCGGACCCAGCCAGCGACGCGTGCGTAACCATCAAATCGCACCACATCTCGACGACCCAGCGTTAAGATCCACTTCGCGACCGACTCGCTGGAGTGACATTGCTGGGGGATCGTTTGCGGCACGTTCGTGGGAGCGCAGCCGAGCTGCTCACCAAAGCCGAGCAGGGACTGCTAATCGAGGAGATCGCCACCGCCGTCGGTGGCAGGTACGACCTCAGTTCGAACCGCGGCGAAGTGGGGGCGTGGCGCAACAGCCTCCCGGTGCTACTCGAAGTGCTTCGCGACGCTGGGCTCAGCCACGTCGAGGTGTTGCTCGAGCACCGGTTGCCCTACAGCCCGAAGAGGGTGGACGCACTTCTGTGCGGCTGCCACCCAGAATCGGGCGAACCGTCATACGTCCTGGTCGAGTTGAAGCAATGGAGCCGGGCCGACGCCGTGGGCGACGGGCTGGTAAGGGCGTCGGGCGTGAAGAAGCTCCAGCTTCCTCCTGTTGCGCAGGTACGCCGGTATTGCCAGCAGCTGCTCGACTTCACCCCCTCGCTCGCGCGACGGGCGGAGCCTGTCAGCGCGATCGCGTTTCTGCACAACGCCAGCCACTCCGATGTCGACGGGCTCTACAACTACCAGTCGCACGGTTTGGTTCATCTCTACGCCGCAGACGAGCGAGAAGACCTGACGGATCACCTGCAGGCGCTGCTGGACACGAACTCCGAATCTCGCACCACATGCGCGCAAGCGGCCGACGAGCTGCTGAGGGCCGAGAAGGCGCCGGCGAGGACGTTGCTGAGAACAGCCGCCGACTCCTTCGAACGCCGCGACGACTTCGTACTCCTCGACGAACAGCAGGTCGCGTTCAACCTCGTCCTGAACGCCGTCGCTCAAGCCGAACAGGCAGGCACCAGCTGGACCCCGGATGACAAGACGGTGGTGATCGTCCGAGGAGGCCCCGGTTCGGGAAAGAGCGCTCTCGCTACGACACTGCTCACGAAGTTGGCTCGACACGGCAAACGCGTCCTCCACGCAACAGGATCCAAAGCATTTACCGAAACGCTCAGGGACCGCGTCGCCCGAGGCGATCCGCGCACGAGCGACATGTTCGGCTACTTCAACACCGTGACCGGACGCAAGGACGACCTCGATGTCGTGGTGTGCGACGAAGCCCACCGCATCCGTGGAGGCTCACCGGACGGGCGAACGCTGCCGGTGTACGAACGTCGGCAGATCAACTCCCTGATCGACGCGGCGAAAGTTCCGGTCTTCTTGCTCGACGAGCACCAGGTCGTGCGCCCAACGAACGAGGAACGCCCGACAACATCAAGGCCGCTGCCGAAGAACGCGGGTACGCAGTCCACGTAGTTGACCTCGAAGGTCAGTTCCGGTGCGGTGGTTCAAAGCTGTTCGACGAGTGGGTCGCCCGTTTGCTCGGACTGATCGACGAGGAGCCGATCGGCTGGTCCGACCTGGTCGCGAGCACGCGCGACGAGTACGTGGTTCACGCAACGAAGAACGCGCAGTCCTTGGAGCGATGGCTGCTCCAGAGGTCCTCGATGTCCGGGGGAACTGCGCGAATCTCGGCCGGATTCTGTTGGGACTGGAGCCAGCCGAAGCAGCACGAGGGGAAGCTGGTGCTAGCTGCTGACATCGACATCCCCGGTTGGCACCGACCGTGGAACACGCCGCCTGACGCGTCTGTCACCGACGCACCGCCCGCCTCTTTGTGGGCGTCGGACCCACGTGGATTCGGTCAGGTCGGCTGCGTCTACACCGCGCAGGGCTTCGAGTACGACTGGGCTGGCGTCATCTTCGGCGAAGACCTCGTCTTCAGGGAGAAGGTCGGCTGGTGCGCGCAGCAGGACAAGACAAAGGATCGGTCGTTGAAGAACACCTCCCCCGGATTCTTCGATCGACTGGTCCGAAACACCTACAAAGTGCTGATGACCAGGGGCTTGCAAGGCGTCGGCGTGCATTCCATCGACCCGGAGACGAACGAGTTCCTTCGGCACTTCGCGCGCTGACGCACCGACCCGACGCCACGGGCATTGCTCAACCCAGCGCCCTCCTGACGACCACCGGCAGGAGCGCCAGACTGGTGGGGCACCGGCACGAGTGCACGGCTACCGCGGTACGCGGGTGAGCTCTCGTAAGGTTGGCCGGTGTGACACTTGAGGACTTCCAGCGACGCCTGCGGGACTTCGCCGATGAACGCGACTGGCAGCAGTTCCACACGCCCAAGAACCTCGCCATGGCCTTGGCCGGCGAAGCAGGTGAGCTCCTCGAGCTCTTCCAATGGCTCACTCCAGAGCAGTCTTCGCAGATCATGGCGGACCCGGCCACCGGTGAGAAGGTGCGGCACGAGCTGGCTGACGTGCTGGCCTACCTGCTCCGGTTGGCCGATGTGCTCGAAATCGACCTCATGGCCGCGCTCGATGAGAAGATGACCTTGAACGCGACCAAGTACCCGGTAGAGCTGGCCAAGGGCACCGCGCGCAAGTACGACCAGCTCGGACAGGAGGACCTGTGAGGATCGCGCTCCAGCCGGCAGCGCTCAACGATCGCGACGTCGCCCAGCACTACCGCGACACCATCGACAGCAGGGTTCCCTTCTCCAAGCACGTCGACGTCGTCCCCTCGCGCGTTCTCACAACACTGGGCGCCGAATTCCCCCAGCACACGGCACAGTTCTGGGGAGCGACTCGCGGCCGCAACGACGTGAACGTCACCAAGTGGCAACGTCTCGAGCCGGGCGACGCCGTCTTCTTCTACGGCAAGAAGCACCTCTACCTCGCGGGCCACATCGTCCTCACCTTCCGCAACGCCGCCCTGGCCGACCGCCTATGGGGCCGGAACCAGGATGGGCTGACCTGGGAACTCATGTTCGCCCTCACCAACCTCCGCCACATCTCCGTCCCCATCGAAGAGGTCCGCAGCGCGCTGGACTGGAACGACAACGCCTTCGTCCAAGGCTTCACCGTCTACGACGGCGACAAAGCCGACAGGCTCGCCGAACTGGTCAACCTCGACGCGCTGACCACCCCCGCCGCCCAGAGCGACGAGACCACGCGGTCGAACACCGCCCCCGACGGCCCGACCGACGGAACCCGAACGAGCAGCTGGCGCCGCGAACACACCGCGTTCAAGCAACGTCTCGTCGAACTGTCCGACGGCAGCTGCGCGCTCTGCGGCAACCACCTACCGCCCGCGTTCCTCGTCGGAGCCCACATCAAGAAACGCGCCATGTGCAGCGAGGACGAGCGCAAGGACTTCGACAACGTCGGCATGCTCGCCTGCGTCCTCGGCTGCGACAGCCTCTTCGAACACGGCTTCATCGCAGTCGACAACGACGGCACGATCATCATCAGCGACACCATCAACGCCACCCCGGCCGTCGAGCAGTTCGTCAAGGACCGGCTCGACGGCCGCACCACCACCTGGTGGACCCCGCAGCGCGAGCCCTACTTCGACTGGCACCGCCGGCACACCTTCATCAAACCCCACGACGGCGCCTAGTAGGAACGAGTCTCCCTCAACGCACACCAGCAGAGCGACGCGGATGGAAACCAACCCGATCAGGATTCGCCGACCATCGTCTTCAGCGTCGGTCGCGAGCAAGCTCGGTGATCCGGTCCCGCCGCAGCCACCGGTTCCTCGTGCCCCCACACTCTGACCACCAGCCAACCGGCAGAAGTCAGCTCAGCGTCGGTGTCCCGATCACGCCGCACGACACCCTCCAGTTTCCGTCGCCACGAATCCCGGTTGGCTCGCGCCCTCGCGAGTCAGACCCCATCGGGGCCGAGATCGGCAGCGAGGGTGCGGGCCAGCGACAGCAGCGCGGCCTTCGGCGCTGAGAGCACAGCACCCGTAGCGTTCCCGCTCGTTGCCCATCAGGCCCGGACTCGCCGGCCAGCACCATCAGCGAAGCGCAATTCTCCGGGCAGGTTTTCTACCGGAGGACCTCCCACGCCCCGTGTGGTGACGGCGGACGACGAGATCTCGCGCTTGCAGCCCACGGGAAGCCGATCATGTTCTACAGTGCCCCTTGCTCCGAGCGGTAATCACATGAACACACTGCGCGACGGCACTGGGGGAATTCTGTGAGTGACAACCGGTCTGCGAACATCGTCCGGTTCTGGCGAAGCGTCGAGATGCTCAGTCCGCAAGACGTGCCGAAGAAGAAACCCTACCGCCGCGGTGCCCACGAGCAGATCTTCGACCTGGACGCGGGGGAACTCGCCCCTTGGGAGTCGGGGCACCCGCTCCTCGACGAACCGATCCCGCCTCGGTACACGTGGCAGTTCACCGTCTACGGCGGCCTGTACTCCCGATCGGCCGTTGCCGAGGCGCTGGTGGAGGCGTTCGGGCAGGACACGAGGGAGGAACGACCGAGCGACGGGCGCACCGCCCTGTTCGCGCTCACGATCGACGCCGATGGGTGCCTGATCGAGAACGGCGCGACCCTGTCGGCCTGCGCTTGGACACTGGGGAAGCTGACCTCCTCCAGGCTGGATCCCAACACCCTCGACGGGTTCGACGAGGAGGAGCGGGCATTCGCCGAGGCGATGGACAAGCTGGTGCCGCCGGAACGTCGCTCCTCCACCGACGAGGAACAGAACGGCACGAGGACTTCCGGCCCGTTCGATCGAGTCGTGCGCGCCTTCGGCGACCGCTTGAAGTCCGCGGGCATCGATGCGTGGAGCGCCGGAGCCGAAGCTGCCGGCACGGCTGTCAAAACAGCGACGGAGACCGCGGTGGGCCCGGTTCTCGGCGGTGTCGCCGGTGCCGCTGCGGGGGCCTTCACCGAGAGCGTGCTCGGCCCGAGCGACGCTGAAAACGACGATACTGCTTCCGAGACCACCACCGCGCAACCGAGCGCACCTCGCCTTCTCGTCACCGCCTCGGCACTGCACGATTTCGTCGCCGAGATGGCCGCGGCGCTAGGCGTGCGCGACTCTCTCAACGCCACCGGGGTGCGCGTCCGGTGCCGTGCAATACCGATCCGCGACGACTCCGCCGATCAGGACTTCCTCAACAGCCACATCGCCAACGACCTCAGCCACGTCGCGGACGCGGTGGCCAGGGACGACGTGGGCGCCGCTTTGCGGAACTACCTGACCGACGAGAGCGCGCTCGACACCGCGCGCCGGGTCGACGTCCGGGCGCACCCGGACGCGGTGATCACCGGTGTCGAACCTCAGCACGTCCCGGCCGCGCGGTGGCCCGGCGACCCGGGCAAGCCGCTCGTGCTCAGTCAGCAGTTCGCCGTCAACCGCGTCGTCCGCGAGCTCAAGGACGACGCAGGGCTGTTCTCGGTGAACGGTCCGCCGGGCACGGGCAAGACCACGTTGCTGCGCGACGTGCTCTCCGCGATCGTCCTCGAGCGGGCGGACCGGCTCGCCGAACTCGCGTCCCCGTCGGAGGGTTTCACCGAGCGGCTCGAACTCGTTCCGGTCGGGCCGAAGAAGATCCCCACGCCGGTCTACGGCGTGTCCTGCGCGTTGAGCGGCTTCGAGATCGTCCTCGCCACTGCCACCAACGACGCGGCGAAGAACGTGACCGCTGAGATGCCCGGGATCGACGCCGTGCGCGGATACACCGACGAAGCACTCGACGCCGACTACTTCACCGACCTGGCCTCGCACGTCCTCGACGCCGAGGCGTGGGGGTTGGTCGCGGCAACGCTCGGCAATCTCAAGTACCGCAACACCTTCGCCAAGCGCTTCTGGTGGGGCAACTACAGGACCTCGCAGAACGAGGATTCCCAGGACGCCGACCCATCGGGCGCCGTGGGCATGTATCAGCTGCTCAAGGAAGCCGCCCACGATCCCGACGCGGTCGATGACTGGGACACCGCAGTCGCCGAGTTTCGCCGTGCCCGCGAGGAAGTGGAGCGCCTCGCCGAGGCGCGGCAGCACGCCGCTGACGCGATCACCGCGGAAAGCAAGTGCCGTCGGCGCTGGGATGAGGCCAAGAGGGCGTTCGCCGACGCCGACGCGTTGTGCGCCCTCGTGAGAAAGGACTTGGCCACCAGCGACGCCGAGGTGAGGCGTGCCGACCGGGTGTTCCGCGACGCCGACGACGACTACGAGAGCCACCTCCGCCACCGGCCGGGATTGTGGGTCGCGTTGGCCACGTGGTTCCGGGCACCGCGTGAGTGGCAGGCCAAGCACGAGCGTCTCGAGGAGGCGCGGGATGCAGCCAAGAAGAAGCTCCGCGACACCGAAGGGACGCAGGAAGAACTCCAGCAGCGGCTGAGCGCGAAACTGACCGAGCTGCAGAAGGCGGAGGACGCACGCGCCGCGGTCTCGTACGAGCTCGACCTGGCTCAGGGCCAGGTGACTCAGGCGCGTGACCGATGGCCGGGTCGTGTGCCGATCCCCGATGATTTCTCTGACGACGACGAGTTCCAGAAGTGCGCGCCGTGGTCCGACGAGGAGTACGTCACGGCCCGAAACCGGCTGTTCCTGAAGGCGT
Organism: Saccharopolyspora aridisoli; assembly: GCF_004348445.1. Lineage (GTDB taxonomy): Bacteria > Actinomycetota > Actinomycetes > Mycobacteriales > Pseudonocardiaceae > Saccharopolyspora > Saccharopolyspora aridisoli. Next base: position 38,845 of record NZ_SMKV01000004.1, read on the forward strand.
TGCGATTGCACCGCGCCTTCATCTTGCACTCCAGCAACCGGATCCGCAGCAACCTGAGCGTCATGACCGAGATCCTGCAGGGCAACGCCAAGCCCTCCTCAGCCGCGAGGTTGGCCGCCTGGCAGTCCTTGTTCCTGGTCGTGCCGATGATCTCGACGACGTTCGCCTCACTGCCTCGCTTGTTCACCGGCCTCGGCCGCGAGAGCCTGGGCTGGCTCCTCGTCGACGAAGCAGGCCAGGCCACCCCCCAGCAGGTGGTCGGCGGTCTGTGGCGCTGCCAACGGGCGGTCGTGGTGGGAGATCCGCAGCAGCTGGAGCCGATCGTGACACTGCCGACCTCAGCACAACACGCGCTGCGCCGTCATCACCAGGTCGACGAGCAATGGACTCCGGAGACGACCTCGGCTCAGGGCGTGGCCGACAGGCTCACCCGTCACGGGACCGCGCTGCAGCTCCAGGACAGCGACGAGCAGGTCTGGGTAGGCGCTCCGCTGCGCGTCCACCGACGTTGCGACCGGCCGATGTTCGAAGTGTCAAACGACATCGCCTACGGTGGAACGCTCATGGTTTACGGAACCCAGCACACTGGCCAGTTCCCGGACGAGAACCGCTGGATCGACGTCCGAAGTCAGATCTCCACCGGCCATTGGGTTGGCGATGAGGGAAACGCGCTTACCGCTCTCTTCGAGCAACTGGTGGCGCAGGAAGTCAACCTGGATGACGTCCGGGTGATCAGCCCGTTCCGCGACGTCGTCAGAGGAGCCAAGAGCCGGCTCAGCGCGCACGTCGGCTCTGAGTTCGCGAAGCGCAACGTGGGGACCGTGCACACCGTGCAGGGCAAGGAATCCGACGTCATCGTCCTCGTGCTGGGGAGCGCCCCGAAGAGTTCCGGCGCGCGGCAGTGGGCGGCCGAACGCCCGAACCTGCTCAACGTAGCGGTCTCCAGGGCCAAACGACGGTTTTACGTCGTCGGCAATCGACAGCTCTGGAAGGATCTCCGCTTCTTCGATCGGCTCGCGGCATCGCTCCCCGCTCACGAGTGGCGGTGAGGCGCTCGCGCACAGGTGGCGTCGCCGCGGCCGCTTGATCGAAACATCTGACACCAGCACGAGGGAGATCAAGGCGAGCATGGGATCAGCCAGGTTACGTGTGTTCGAGTACGAGGCGACCGGCAGTCGGTCCCCGAAGTTGAAGGGGACTCCTACACAGGTCGGCAAAGATTTCCTGATCCCGGTGAACCTCGCCTCAGTGATCAAGACAAACGCCCTGGCCACCCCGCTGAAGAGCGCCAAACTCGACTACCGGACAAGGCGAAGCGAGCTTCAACTGTTGACCTCGTTCCTTGCGGACGAGGCCAACGCGATCAGACTCCGCAGGACCGAGTTCAGTTCGAGCGCACACCACATCCAACGTTTCGTCAGCGAGTCCGGCGGGCTTGGCGTGCTCACCGCAGTAGTCCAAGCATGCTGGAATTGGAGTACGGGACACGGCCCCGTCCACAACGTCGACGTGATCAATGGAGCGCTGGCAAAGCAGTACAGGAGCGGGAACGGATCGCGGCCAGACCTGCTGTTCGACTTCGGCTTGAAACGCATGCTCGCGGGCGAAGCACGGGGCCGATCGAACAACCCGCATCGCTTGGTCACCTCGAAGCAGTACCAACGACTCGAAAGCTTGCTGCCCTGGAGCGCAAGCACCGGCACCCCGCTGTTGATGACCTGGGCATATTTCACCGACAATGAAACCGTTGTCGATCTCTTCGTGCCACGTGATCCGGGAGGGCGCGCCTTCACGCCGTTCACATCCGAGACGTGGTCGGGAACAACGAATCCCAACGTGAACAGCCTGTCATCGTTCCTCACACCGTGGTGGCCGGAGGAGTCGAACGAAGTCCGTCATCGTAACAGCGGACCGGAGGGCACCTTCACCATGGCGGCTCAGGAGCTACACCGGCTTGAATCCGAGCTCTTCCACTCAGCCGAAGAGGAAGACTCGGTCGGGTTTGCGGGGCGGGACCTACGGGGAGGCTGGGTGCCCACTGACCTGTTTCGCCGCGGACCGGGAAGGCTATTCCTGGGAGTGCTCAACGAGCAGCTCAGGCCCTCGGAGACCGCAGACATCATGCCCGAAATGCAAACCCGCTACGAACGTTACAGCGACGGATGGTTGGCCACCCGCCCCACCGTCGCTATCGGCGGCCGCATTGTCGTCGTCCACGACCCGTACGGAGCAACCGGCTGGGATCTTCTTCGGCTGTAGACGCGCGGCCACGGCATGGCCGCCGGCACCAGTGCACCGATTGAGATCGTGCAGCCGGTTCAGGGACACATCGGGACACCCAGCAACACCCGTCCCACCACGCACCCAACCCCTGTTCCTGCAGTTCAGAAGACCCGACGACCTGTCCCGTCCGGGTGTCCCAGATGGACTAGAGCTGGGACACCCGGGACAGCAAAAAGCCCCCTGCTTCAAGCTGTTTCGGGAAGCTGAAGCCGTGTGGTTAGTGCGCAAGTCGCCCCTCGGACACAGCATCAACCCCAGGTCAAGTTTTTGACCTGGGGTAATTGTTGCGCGTGTTGTAGATCATATGATGCATTGGCACGGGTGCTTCCCCACGGCGCGCATCGAACCGCGCTTCCTCCGCAATCCCAGCCCAGCTCACTGAATCGGTGCGAATGCGATCGCCGACGATGCCAGAAACACCGCAACACCGATGCGACTCGATCTGCTCGCCGTCCACCGAGGAGACCTCGGCGGTAGCGCGATCGGGGACAGCACCGCCGCGAGCCTGCTCAGCTCCGGATCGGGCCGTCGGCCTGCGCAGGGGCCGTCATCGCCCAGCGGATCGCGCCCACGATGCCGTGCCCGCCGAGGCGGACCGCCGTCGCCTCGGTGACCGGTAGGTAGGGCAGGCGCAGCGGCCACCGCGCCCACAGGGGCAGTTCTGCCACCGCCGCGGAGGCCAGGAAGGCGTAGGGGACCCGGGCGACCACCGGCACCGGCGGATCGAGCAACAGGAAACGAGCGGCCGCCCGAGCTTCGGGCGTGCCCTGCAGTTCCGGTCGGTAGGCCACGAGCCGTGCGGCCAGCTCGGCGCGGTCGCGCGGTGGATCGACGACGCCGAGTGCGGTGCCGATGCGCGCCATGTCGTCGATGTAGGCGTCGCAGGCGTCGTCGTCCAGCGGCACCGCTCCGTAGTGCTGGTGGCATCGCAGGAAGCTGTCCACCTCGGCGACGTGGACCCAGCCCAGCAGGTGCGGGTCGCTGGCGCGGTAGGTCCGCCCATCGCGGATCGAGCCGCGCACCTTCTGGTGCACGCGGCGCACGGTGGCCACCGCGTCCTGCGCGTCGGAGGCGGTGCCGAAGGTCGTCACCGCGAGGAAGGTGCTCGTGCGTTGCAGGCGCCCCCACGGATCTCCCCGGTACCCGGAGTGCGCGGCCACGGCCGCCATGGCCAGCGGGTGCAGCGATTGCAGCAGCAGCGCCCGCAGCCCGCCGACGAACATGGCGGCATCGGCGTGCACCCGGCGGATCGGCCGGTCCTCGGAGAACCAGCGCGGGCCCGGCAGGCCGTGGATGCGGGCCCGCTTGGCCGGACCGTCGGAGCCGGCGACGCGTTCGAACAGCGCGGCTCCCCAACGCTGCCGCAGCAACGTCAGCGGACCCAGCACCTTCTCCGACGTCACGGAACCAGCATGGACCTCCCACCGGCCTGGAGGCCAGGGGCGCGAGCGGATCGGGGTTGGCGACCCAGCAGGCCGACGGCTCAGGGCGTGAGGACGAAGCCGCTCCTCGGGTGTGCGGGGATCCTGCGCAGCGAGATCGTGAGGTCTTGCTGCGGGACCTGGTAGTCCAACCGCGCCAGCCGCACCGACAAGGTCGCCAGGATCGCCACCGCGGTCGGCTCGCCCGGGCAGCGATGATGGGTCGTGGGATCGCCCGCTCCCTGGTACGAGTTCGAACGGCCCGATGTCGCGGCCGGGCGAACCGGTCGGGCCGGAACGCGAACGGCTCCTCCCACAGCTCCAGGTCGTGGTTGTGCCTCCACAGGTCGAGCAGGACCATCGCGCCCTTCGGGATCGGTTCGCCGCGCCATGCCAGGTCCTGCACCGCGATCTCACCGATGAACGGTGCGAACGGGTAGAAACGACGGACCTCGTGCGCGAAGGACTCGGCGAACTCGTCGTCGCCGTGGGCCAGCCGCTAGCGGTGGTGCGGCCAGCGGTGCAGAGCGTGCGCGGCATGGGTGACGAACCAGCTCACCGCTGCGGCCGGGCGGATGATGTTGAGCAGCTCGACGTCGGCGAGCTGGGGCGTCAGCTCCCGCCCGTCGGCGTCGCGATGGCGCGATGCCACGTCGAGCGCGGACTGGAAGACGCCTCGATCCGGCCGGACCGGACCGCGTTGACCAGCCCGCTCAACCAGGCTTCGCGGCGGCCGCGCGCCCGACGCGCCCGCCAATGCCGGGGCCCAGGCGTGGCGAAGCCGTCCACCATCGCGATCGCGGGGTGTGGGTCCGTCGATCTGAGGCGAATCAGATCAGAGCGGACCGGCTGCCCCAAGGACGCCTTTCGGCGTCGCTGGGCGATGTGCTGCGCACACCCCTGCACCAGCCACCCCGTCCTGATCACGCGGTCGCAGATCGACACCCCCACACCACGCACCCAGCACCCCTGGTGCTTGAGGCCAGGGGATGTCGACGTCGGTACTGGATTCCGCTAGAGGAGGAGGCCGTTGTGGCTGGAGAAACCGAAATCACCCTCGCCGGCAACCTGACCGCCAACCCCGAGCTCAAGTTCACCAACTCGGGCGCGGCGGTCGCGAACTTCACCATCGCCAACAACCCGCGGTTCTTCGATCGGCACAGCGGGGAGTGGAAGGACGGCGAGTCGCTGTTCCTGCGCTGCAACGCCTGGCGACAGCTGGGCGACCACGTCGCCGAAAGCCTCACCAAGGGCACCCGCGTGATCGTGCAGGGCCGGTTGAAGCAGCGCAGCTTCGAAACCCGCGAGGGCGACAGCGCACCGTCTCCGAGCTCGACGTCACCGAGATCGGCCCAGCGCTGCGCTACGCCACCGCCACCGTCCGCAAGGCCACCCGCAACACCACCGACGAGCCCCCGGCCGACGACCCGTGGGGCGCCCCGCCCGCCGACACCGGCGCCGACGACGCGCCCTTCTGATCACCATCCCAGCGGGGTGGGTGCCGTCCAACCACGGACGGCGCCCGCCCTCACTTTTGGTCTCACCGTTGCCTGATACCGCACCACACAGCTGAAGGAGGAAAGTCCGTCATGACCCAGCACCCCGATGCCGCTACCTGGCACGCCACCCCGCAGACCGACCCCGATGGGACACACCCACGCCCGAGACGATGCCCGCAATCCTGCTCACCGCCGAGGGCGCCGGCATCATCGAGATTCCCCCGCCACCAGCCCCAAGCGGACATCCGCCAGCGGGTCGGCGACCCGCTCATCGAACGCGTCCGCTACACGCTGGACATGCTCATCTGGGTCGGGGAGAACAGCCAGCACACCGGCGAGTTCAACTCCGGTGCCACCTGGCTCATCACCCAAGTGCTCGACAACATCGCCACCGGCGACTACGCGACCAGCGACCGTGCCCGCAACTACACGCAGGGCCTGCTCAACATTCCCGGCTTCGTCCCGGCGATCCACGGACACGCCGTGATCACCGGCGCCACCGACGACGGCGACCCGGCCCACTCAGCGAATCCTTCACCCACTGGTTCGAAAACACCGTCCCCCAACCCGTCCTGCACCTGGAGCAACTCGCCCTGGCCGCCGTCCTCGACGAGCGCGGGCTCGACGCCGCTGCCATCCTCGATCGACCCGAGATGTTCGGCTCGCACTGACCAGCCGACAGCGGATTCGCAACATAGGCGCCCTTCCACCCCGCTCGTCTGCGGGGCGGAAGGGTTCACGGCCGGGTCACCACATCGACAGGTCGCCGGAGGTGGTGGTCTCCGACACCGCGTCGAAGCGCCGGACCGTGCGCTGCGCGCCGAACCGCGGCCAGCCGGGATCGCCGGTGGTCGCGAAAGACACCCACGCCCCGTGCATCTCCGTCGCCAACACCGCCGGCGGTTCACCCGCACCTAGCAGCGCCTGCGGTCCCTGCAACATCGGGAGGTCGAGCAGGTCGAAAACGAACGGGAGCTCGACCGAATGCGCCGCGCCGAGCCGACCACCCACAGCGGTGGAACGCCAGGCGAACTCGTAGACGTGCGCGTTGCCGTGGGCTTCGGCCAGCTTGCGGCCACCGGCGGTGAACATGGCGTCACCGAGGATCGCGGCCCGCAGCTGCCCGTGACCGGCACCCGGGCGCTGCGCCCGGTAGGCCGCGACGAGCGCGTCCGGGTCCCGGTGCACGCGTGCGGCCAGATCCCGCACGTCCTCGGCGGTCGACGTCGCCAGGTCGCCCTGCGGAGCGAGGTAGAGGTTGCCCTCCTCGGCGTTGGACCCCACCAGCAGGTCCACCTCGGCCACGTCGCTCTCGGCCGGCTGGCGCTCCAGCACCACGTCGAACGGGGTGAGACCGACCAGCGGGTCGAACTCACCCTCTGTGTGCAGGTTCAGGCCGGTGAGCCCGGGCATGACATCGACGAGCCGCTCATCGGGGACCGCGCTGAAACCCGCTGCCGTCGGTTCGACGCCGAGCGCGGAGGCCGCTGCGCGGGTCACCACCGCAGCCTGGTTGGGCGAGAACGCGCCGGTCCCGCTGCCGCTCTGCACGATCGCGCGGCGGAACAGCCCGGTGGCCTCGTCAGTGGCCAGCAGCGCCGCGACGAGCGTGGCACCGGCGGACTGGCCGACCAACGTGACATTGCCTGAGTCACCCCCGAAGGCTTCGGCGTTGTCCTGCACCCACCGCAAAGCGGCGATGACATCAAGCAGGCCCCGATTGCGCGGCGCCCCGGGCACATCCAGGAATCCCGGGATTCCCAGCCGGTAGTTGAGCGTCACCAGGACCACGCCGTCGCGGGCGAAGGCGGTGCCGTCGTAGAGCGGTGAGCGGTTCGAGCCGGAGACGAACCCGCCGCCGTGCACGAACACCATCACCGGGCGGCGCTCAGCGTGCTGCGGTGACCAGACGTTGACCGTGAGGAAGTCCTCGCCGCGGACCCAGCCGGGCCCGAAGAACGGCGACATGTCCAGGGTGGCGAACCCGTCCCGGCGCGGTTGCGGCGCGGTGGGCCCGGGCCGGGTCGCGTCGCGAACCCCCGGCCAGCCGCGATGCGGTTCCGGAGCTGCGAACCGGCCGCTGCCGCGCGGCGGCGCGGCGTACGGGATGTCCAGGAAGCGCCGCACACCGCCGCTGGTGCTGCCGCGGACCGCTCCCCCGGTGGTGGTCACGGTGAAATCGGACATCGGGTGCTCCTGTCAGATCCGGTCGAACGGTGCCCACGCCTTGATGGCGAACTTCTCGCCATCGCGCACGACTTCGGCGCCGCCGTGCCCGCCGAGGTGCGCGGGCAGCACCAGGGTGTTGGTGTCAGCGGCCTGGCTCAGCAGCCGGCGGCGGGTGGACCGGGCCGCGACCGGGTTCTCGCAGAAGCAGCTGTTGGCGTCGGGCTCGACGAATTGCGCAGCGGTGTGCAGCAAATCTCCGACCAGCAGCGCCCGGTCGGTGCCGGACTCCACGCTCAGCACGGAGGATCCAGGGGTGTGCCCCGGTGCGAGGAACAGGCGCAGGTCGTCGTCGATGACGTGCTCGTCCTCCCACAGCAGGGTCTGCCCGGCTTGGAACACCGGGGCGACGCTGTCGGCGAAGACGTTCTCGCTGCCGCTGCCCAGTGCGGGGTCGTGACCGTCGGCGGGGTTCCAGAAGTCGAAGTCCGCGCGCGGCACCAGGTAGGTGGCGTTGGGGAAGGTGGGCACCCAGTTTCCGTCCTGCAGCCGGGTGTTCCAACCGACGTGGTCGACGTGCAGATGGGTGTTGACCACCAGGTCGACGTCCTCGGGCTGGACCCCGGCGCGCGCGAGGTTGCCGAGGAAGTCGGTCTCGAGGCCGTGCCACACCGGCGCGTTCGGCCGCTGCTTGTGGTTGCCGACACCGGTGTCGACCAGGATCGTCTTTCCACCGCTGCGCAGCAGCCAGGTCTGGATGGCGCACACGCACACGTTCGCGGCGGGCTCGATGAAGTCCGGGACCAGCCACGGCTCGTGGACCCGCCAGCTCTGCTCCGGCACGTCGGGGAAGAAGTCCGCGGGCGACATCTCGACCGATCCGTAGTACTCGACGACTCGGGTGATCGTGACATCACCCAGCGCGATCTCTCGCATGGTTGCTCCGGGAAGTTCTCGATGAACGGGTCTCGCCCAATCTGCGCGTCGGAGCGACCGGTGAACCAGCCTCGGCCGTGCCTACCACTGACAGGGTCAGGCTCGTCGTCGGCGTCGAGGGCATAGTGGGGGCATGGGCAGTTCCGGACACCTCGGCGAGTTCCTGCGATCCCGGCGGGCGCGCCTGCAACCCGCAGATGTCGGGCTGATCACCCCGCCCGGACACCGCCGAGTCGCCGGACTGCGGCGCGAGGAGCTCGCCCAGCTGGCCGGCGTCAGCGTCTCGTACTACACGAGGCTCGAGCAGAACCACTCGGTCAACGCCTCCGACGGAGTGCTCGACGCGCTGGCCACGGCACTGCGCCTGGACGACCACGAGCGCGCTCACCTGCGCGAACTCGCCGCCTCGCGCCCGCGCCAACGCAAGCGCCCACCGGTCGAGCGCGTCAACGGACTCACCCGCGAGCTGCTGCGGTCGCTGGAAGGTGTGCCCGCGCTGGTCGTCGGGCGGCGCACCGACGTGCTGGCGTGGAACCCTCTTGGTCATGCGCTGCTGGCCGGGCACATCGACCCGATGGCACCAGAGCGACCGGGCGATCGCCCGAACCTGGTCCGGATGCTGTTCCTGGACCCGCACACCCGCGAGCTCTACCTGGACTGGGACCGCAAAGCACGTGGTCTGGTGGCCAGCCTCCGGCTGAGGGCGGGCCGGCACCCCGACGACGCATTGCTGGCCTCGCTGGTCGGCGAGCTGTCCGTGAAGTGCCCGGAGTTCGTCGCGATGTGGGGCGACCACCGCGTCAAACCCTGCGAAGGCGACTCCTTCCGGCTGCACCACCCGCTGGTCGGCAAGCTCACCATCACCCAGCAGAGCCTCCAGCTCAACCACTCACCGGAACAGTCCATCGTCGTGGTCACCACCGAAGAGGCATCCGGTTCCGCAGACACCCTAGAACTGCTGCGCCAGCTCGTTCCGGCGGACCGCCGCGGGAAAGCCAGTGACGCACAGCCGATTCCCGCTCGCGACGCAGCCGACGCCTGACAAGACACCCGCGAACCACCCTCCCGGACTGTTCTCCGATATGGGGGACACCTAGAGCCGAGCAGAGGCTCGGGTCGGCAGGCCACCGACGCCCGCCTCCCGCGCCCCGCGGTCGGGCACCGCTTCCCCGGCGCCCGGCCGCCGGTCCTCACCCTCCGCCCGGCCTTACCCAGCATTCGGGTCCAGACTCGCTGCCTGCGGTAGCACCGGGGCCCGACGACGTATCCGGCAGGCCGGCATCCGGAGGCCCTGCGTTCTCGCCATCCCTTGCAGGCCCATGCTCGCCAGCCGTCTTTCCGTTCGCTGGACCACCGGGGGTTTCGGACTTGCGGCCATGCTCCGATCAGGTGCGTCTGCGTTCCAGGTGTGGTGCGCGTGTAAATCTTGTCCATACCGTGGCGGGGCGGCGCATCCACGGCCGCGTTCAGATGCTCACCGAGACCATGGAGGGATGCTTTATGGGTGCTGTTAACGGCGATATGGCGGTAGCGCAGCAGCCGGAAGGCACGCTGCTGACGGCCACCGAGGAAGCACTCGCCGCCGAGTTGGAGACGACCACGACGAACTCGGCACCCGAGGACGCGTAAGCGGTGCCGTCTGGTGGGGAGCTCGGCGGCGCTCGCCGGCTCTGGCCGGCTGGGGCGCCGTCGGAGTTCTCCGCACCGGCCCTCGGCGGTGCTGGGCCAGCGACCGCGGCCATCGAGCAGGCTGCCCTGAGCTTGGGCCTGCGGCCGCGCTGGCGACTGTGGGCGGGGTCTGTGTCGCTGGCGGAATGTGATCTGCTCGATGAGGCCGGAGCTCCCGCTTCGGGGGCCCGTGGCCTCGGCAAGGGGCGAGACCAGGCCGAAGCTCGCCTTTATGCACTGGGCGAGGCACTGGAGCGGTTCCTCACGGGTCCGACGAGCCTGGACAGTGCGGCCGTGCGTTTCATCGCCGCCGAAGAGCTCGCCGACGGCGTGCTGGCTCAAGAAGCGAGCGCGCCACTGCTCAGGCAGCTCACCGGCAGCGCAATCGCGTGCTGTGCATACCAGGCACTTCACACGGGCCAGGACGACGCGACAATCCCGCTCTACCTGGGCGCCCCGTGGTATGCGGGTCAGGACGGACACGTTTACCGGGACCGCGTCGGCGACCGCGCCGATTACCAGGGGCTGTCCCGTTACTCCGTGCAGTCCGGTTATGGCCTCGCACCTACCCAGGACGAGGCCACTGTTCATGCCTTACTGGAGACGGTGGAACGTGACGCTTGCTCACTTCTGACTCTCCGCACCTTCATATCGGGTCGACAGCCCACCGTCATCGACCCGCACACCCTGCCGGAAGACCTCGCCCTGCTTCATACCCAAGCCCAGCGTGAACTCGACGCCACCGTCCATCTCATTAACGCCACAACCGACCTGGGTATCCCCACCGTCCTCGCCTACTGCACCCCCGGTGATGGCACCCCCTATCGCCGCGGCCAAGCTGCCGCGCTCGCCACACGCGACGCCGTCACCGGCGCGATCACCGAGCCCCTCGAATTCCAACTGCCCCGTGCAGCGCCCCCGCCCATTGCCCTGACTCCGCTGAAGCCCTATCCGGCATTGCACCGCTGCGCCCGCTTCGACCTCACCGACGCCTTGCAACAGACGCACACCACAGCGTTCCTCGACCGACCCTCACCCGAAGCCCCTCGTGCGCAATTAGACGAACTTCTCGCCCGTCTGGCCGCAGCAGGGTTCACCGCCTACCGCCGTCACGTAGCTGTACTGCCAGGCGAGGTGAGCGCTGTGCACACCGTGGTACCAGGCCTGGAACGGTTTTTTGCCGTAGTCAAAGGGGCGCTCATTCTTCCCAGCCCCCGCGGCCGAACGTGCTGTGACGCTCGGCGATGACGGCCCGTCCGTCGACTCGCCTTCCAAGTACCTCGACCCCATCCACGCGCGAACCGGCTGATTCGAGAGCGGTTTCAGCAGCCCTTTACAGTCGTGGGTGGCAATCTCGTCCCGGTACGGGGACGGCAAAGTCAGCCAACGTCCTCGTCAAAATGCCGATCACCGTGACCCCAGACCGGTGGGTGTACTGCTTGACGAGGTCACCGGGCGTGCCGCCGGGCATGAACGGCGTGTTCCGGCCAGCACTCCCCTGATGGGACTGTGGTTCTGCGGTCGATCGAGAACAGGACTGCCCTGAGCGAACGGCAGAAGTCCTCGCCGGAGTTCCGTGCCAGCGAGTTCGACCTACCCCGGTCTCGCCGGTACCGCGGTGCGCTCGAGAAACGAGGCTTCACCAGGCGGTTCAGCCTGTCCAAGCCGTTCTGCTCGTCGTGGCTACGGTGGTCGGTGCCATTGAGGGCAAGGTACCGCAGGGCGGCGAACTCGCACTCGATCCAGTTCGACCACGAAGCGTTGGTCGGGGTGAAGACCAACTCAACGTCGTGGGCCTGGCGCCAGGCCAGCACTTCGGGACGCTGGTGCGGCCCGTAGTTGTCCGGGACCAGGGATTAGCGCGGCGAGCATGTGCCGCACCCCGTGGGGGCCCCCGCGCCACCTGACCAAGGCGACGCGGGGCGCTTCGTCGTCCGATCGCCCCTGCGGTCTATCCGGTCTCACGTTGCCCACCAGTGCGCGTCTGGCGGGCTTGGTCGAGGCTGACCCGCAGTGCTTCCTCGAGGTCCGCGGCTTCCTGCGTGCGGGGCTCCGGAACGGCGATCTGGCGGTGGGCGAGCTTGGCATCGATCAGCGCCTGCAGGGCCTCGCGTGAGTGGTCCCGGTAGCCGCTGGGGTCGAACGTCGTACTCGACAGCGACAGCACCAGCTGTTCGGCCATCCGCTGTTTCTGCTCGCGGGGCTGCGGAGCCTGGTCGGTGAGCCATCCGAAATCCGGTTTCCGCACCTCATCCGGCCACAACAGCGTGACCAGGCAGATCCCCGGCCCATAGGGCCGCAGCAGCGCCAACCGCTCCCGAGTCCGGATCGCCACCCGCCCCAGCCCCACGTGCCCGGTGTCGGTCATCGCGTCGCGCAGCAGGCCGTACGCGTTGAGTGCGACTTGGTGGGGCTGCAGGAAGTAGGAGCGGTCGAACAGGATCGGATACACCGCGTCGGCCGGGACGAACTCGGCCACCTCGATGGTGTGCGCACTGGGCAGCGGCAACTCCGCCAGCTCGTCCTCGGACAGCACGACCATCCGGCCGTCGGGCAGCTCGTAGCCCTTGGCGATCTCCTCCCACGGCACCCGGCGGTCTTCCACGGTGCAGACCCGCTCATGCCGCACCCGGGCCCCGTCAGCTCGGTGCACCTGCCGGAAGCTGATCGAGCGCGACTCCGTCGCGGCTGACAACCCCACCGGGATCGCCACCAGCCCGAAACTGATCACACCGTTCCACAGCGTTCTCACAGCGCCAGCCTGCGCCCAGACGACAGGCCTGCTTAAAGTCTTTTGCCCCTTCACGCCCCACGGCCCCTCTGCCGAAACTGGCCGCCTGCCTGTGCGGCGGAAGGACGACCAGGCCGCTGGCCGCCCGCCAGTCCAATGCCATCGACAATGACCCGCCCCTAGGCAGGCCCATCGGCGGTACCAGTCATCCAGCGGCCTGGTCGATCACAACAGCCCACTCGCACCCGAGCCGAAACTCTGCCTGCCACAGATTGCGTCATTGGCAGTCAGCGCTAAACGAACTTGGCCATAGGTCCTTGCGGGCGCTCGGCCGAAAGATGCCTAATCACAAACAGGGATCCCGCGACCTCGCAACGACTCCAACACCTCCGGCTGCAAGAGCACTGGCCTCGACTGTGATCAGAAGCGGCACCGAAAAGCGGGTATGTTCTCGCACCTCGATCGGACCGACATTTCAACCATTCACCTAATATGGCTCGACACACCTCAATCGGGTCGGGTGCTCGGGAATTCTCGGTCCCCAACCCGGAGGTATCATGCGCGTCCCGCGGTTGCTTCGTCGGCTATCTACTGTGGGCCTGGCGATCGTCGCTACCATCAGCGTCGTCGTCCCCGTCGCGGAGGCTTCCCGGCCACCGTCACCCGCGCCCGCAGAGTGCGCTGAAACCTGGCGATGCGATCGACCAGTTCGCACGGATACCTCTCGACGACCGCATCGCATTCGTCCGACTGCTCCATCGCCGGGCCTCGGAGTTCGAGCCGAACTTTCAGCGCTGGAACGCGATCGTGGCTGTCCTGAAGGCACAACGCGATCACGGCCACGCCGAGCCGGGCACCTGGACCGCGATCACTGGAGCGCGGCTGTTGGAAGGAATCGAACGCGGAACCGAGCTCGCCGGCGGATCCGCCAGCGCTGCCGGCAACCCGGGCTCGGATCGTTGGGCGGCATATCTCACCGATCTCGCAGCCGAAGAACTCACCTACCCGCCGACACACGGAGAGGTCTGGGAGTAACTCGGAGCAAGTCTCACTGGATTACGGTGACCAAGTCTCCCGCGAGCAGTACGGGCGGACGGCGACCGCCGAGGAGCAACGGTGCGAGCAACTCACCGATCTCGGGCGTTGGGCGCTCCGGAATCAGAAGCAAGCCTCCGAGGCGCTCGGCCCGCTCGCGCCCGTGCCGTGGTGGTTCACCGACACGCGCAACGAGGAGAGCTACCGGATCGCCGGTGAAGTCGCGGTCACGCTCGCCTACGGGCCACCACTGGAAACGCTGGCCGAGCTGCTTCGCAGAATCCAGGAACGCTGTCCCACCTGCGTGCTTCCCGCTCCGGTGGAGTAGCGGGCGCCGTCTGGCGTGCGGTCGAACGCGAGGGCCTTCTACTGGTCCAGGGCCGCAAAACACCACATCTCCTGTCCTGAACTAGCCGCGGAACCAGCCTGCGGACCGAGCCAGACGGCCGTTGCCAAACCTCCGAGTGGCCCGCCATGCACGCTGATCCGGTATCGCTCGCCGGCGGACCACTCAGCACGAGATGCGGCAGGTACGCCAGGGGCTCTCTTCGTCGTGCCTCAAGCGGTGCCCGAGACGCCGCGAAACGGGTTGCGACGGCTGAGACGAACGGGGACATGACGTTACCGACCGACCAGGTCAGCGCAACGCAGTGAGAGTCCAGAGACGTACCCGGCTCCGTTCACACCGAAGAGGTCACTGGTTCGATCCCATTTCGCCCACATCTTGGGATTGTCCGCCGATGAATTTGTTGGCGGGGAATCTTCTTCTCGCGCCCTCTTGAGAGGGTTCATCACTACCGTGGGGCGCAGACCTGTTCGATCGGCGGAGGGGGTGCGCGTGGAGCACACCGTGGTGATGACCGGGGCGAGTCGCGGGATCGGCCGGTCGCTGCCGAGCGCATCCTGCGCGAATCGGCGGGCGCTCATCTCGTGGTCGTCGCCCGCGCATCGGCTGATGTGCCGATCGGGGACGACGTCTCCCACGTCGAGGCGGATCTGAACTCGCTGGAGAGCACTCGTTCGGCGGCTGCCGAGATCCGCGGGCGGCTGGGCCGCGAGCTGCCGCCGTTGCGCTGCTTCGCCGGCAACGCGGGCGTCCAGCACACCGACGACCTCACCGCGGGGCCCGAGGGGTTCGAGTCGACGTTCATGGTCAACGTGCTCAGCAACCACGTGTTCGTGCGGGCGCTCGAAGACCGCATCACCACCGGCGGCCGGATCGTGATCACCGCAAGCGATGTCCACTTCGGCGATCTCAGGCACAACCTGGGCATCGTGCCCGCTCCGGTGTGGAAGTCGCCCGACGTCCTCGCTCGGCCGCGCGCCTTCGCCGCGCCGGAGACGACCGCGGCCGGGCGCACCGCGTACGCAACGAGCAAGCTGGCGGTGATCCACCTGGTCCACGAGTACGCGCGCCGTCTGCCCGCGGGAGTCGACGTCGTCGCGTTCAACCCGGCGTTCGTTCCCGGCACCGACCTCGCCCGCAACGCGGGCGCTCTCTCCCGCTTCGCGATGCGGCACGTCCTACCACTGCTGACGCGCACGCCGTTCGCCACGCGCCCCGACGACGCGGGCCGTCACCTCGCCGACGTCGTTCTGGGCACCAGGCGGGCCCCGACCGGCTCCTACGTCGATCGCGGCCACGTGGCGCGTTCCTCCACCGAGTCCTACGACCCAGCTCGCGAGCACGAACTGTGGGAAGCGGTCGAGCGCCTCACGACCGGCGCTCCGGAGTGATCAGGCGTTGGTCGGGCGTTCTGGTTCGGGGAGGTCGTTGACCGCCGTGGCGAGGAGGCAGAGCTCGTTGCCTTCCGCAATGCCCGACCAGCGACACCATTGTCGCTAGGCCGCACCAGGTTTCATCCTCGGCTGCGCCCGGGTGCGCATCGAGACAGCGCCGGCGCAGCGACAGCTCCTGCGAGGGAGAGGATGCCGGTGAGCACGGCGACGTGATTCCAGCCGGACAGCTGGGCGGCGATGTCGTCGCCTGGGGCAGAGGCGAGAACACCTACGACGGTGACCCCGATCGAGGCACCGACGTAACGGGTGGTGTTGTTCAGCCCGACCCCTGCGGCGGCACGGTCGGGCGGGACGGTGGCAGTCGCCTGCCGTCCCAGACCGGCATTGAGCACGCCGGTGGCGACGCCTGCGACAAGACGGCCGGGCACCAGTCGCCCGATGGTCGAACCGGTTTCGAGCCCGGTGAGCAGCAGCAGACCGGCACCCGTGACCGCGAGGCCGATTGCCAACTGCGCCGTCCCCGTCAGCCGCGCGGCCAGCCGACGGCTGAGCACGGCGGAGACAGCGCTGGTACCGGACCAGAGCGCGAGCGTGGCGCTGGCCCCGAGGGTGCTCATCCCCATGCTGGTCACCAGGAACGTGCAAGCGAACGACATCAGTTGCGATCACACCGGCGCCGGTGGCCGTGGCCGCCACCGTGGCGGCCACGAAATCTCCCCGGCGAAACAGCGCGAGCTCCACCATGGGCGAGCGGCTCCGGAGTTGGCTGATGGCGAAAGCCACCAAAGCAGCCACCGCTACACCGGCACAGACCAGGGCTGAGGCGAGGCCACCTTGGCGCCCTTCGACCAGTGCGACCAGCAGCAGTCCCAGCCCGCTGGTCATCAACGCAGCGCCAAGCAGGTCCAGGCGCCTGCCCGGGATCACCGCCTTCTCGGGAAAGCACCACCGCGCGGCGATGGCGATGCTCACCCCGACGGCGGCGAGCAGCCAGTACGGCGCGCGCCACAGATCCGCGAAATCGAGCACACCGGTCAGCAGCGGGCCGAGCGCGATGCCCAGCCCCATGCTGGCGCCCCACCAACTGGCAGAGACCGACCGGGCTCCGGCGTCGCTGGTCACTGCGGCCACGAGTCCCAGACCGGTCGCAATCAGACCGGCCGCACCAACACCTTCGACGAGTCGCCCGATGACGAATTGCGTCGCCGTGGCCGCGGTGGCGCACACCATGGAGCCCGCCGCGAAGACCCACGCACCGAGCTCGAAAACCCGCCGACGGCCGGACTGGTCGGCCAGTGCGCCCGCGGTCAGCAGGCTCACCGCAAGGCCGGTGCTCATCGAGCTCAGGATCCACATAGTGGCTCCCGGCGTGGCGGCCAGCGCGGCGGTGACCGTCGCTGCGTTTGGCGATCGAGCGGCTCGGTGGCCGCGCCGTCGACCCCGCGGCCGTGGACGTGCCCGCGCTGGTCGCCGATGAGACCCAAGGGGCGATGGCCGACGCGGCTTTCGACACGGCGGGGGTTGCGCCAGCGGTGCGCACCGCGCTCGGGTCGATCGGCTCCCGCCGCCCCCTGGTGGCCGTCGCAATCTACGAGACACCGCTCGAAACCCCACTGCTAGAGCTGGTCATGCACGAAGCCCGTGTCCAGGGCTCGCTCTGTTACACCGGCGCGGAATTCGAAGCGGTCATCGCCTTGATGGATGAGGGCAATTACGACACCACGGGCTGGGTCGAGACGATCGCGCTCGGCAACGTCGTGGAGGAGGGCTTCGAGGCGCTGCACCGTGGCGAGAAGATGAAAGTGCTCGTCGACCCGACGCGGTGACACGGCGAACGGCACTCAGGCCACCGGCCGCGCTTGCGGTCCTGGATGTGGCGGCTCGGTCTCACGCCGCGTTCGCGCTGTTCATTGCGCGCTGTGGCCGCGGCCATTAGCTTTCTCGGTACTTCGCAGCTCACGAGAGCTGTTCCCCATGGGTGGATGAGATTGGGTCAGGAGGTGCGCCTTGCCGTTGTGGCGCGTACGTGATTTTCACGACGACGATTTGGACCAGGCGATCCACATCTGGGACAAGAGCCGCGAAGGCGGTGAGCCGGTGTTCTCCGCAGCGGAGGTGGTGTCGATGGCGCGGGCCGGTCACCCGGCGATGGTGGCGGTCGTGGAGCAGGACGTGGTCGGCATGGCGGCAGCGAAGGTGGAAGGGGAACGTGCGTGGCTGGCGTTGTTCGCCCTCGACACCCATTGGCGCAACCGCGGCATCGGGAGCGCGTTGCTGGACGAACTGGAGAAGAAGCTGCGCGGTCAGGGCGTGCACCGCATCTCCAGCCTGGTCCCGGAGGGCGCGGCCGGGTTCAAGGCGATGGTCAACTCCGGTTACCGGCCCCGCACCGACCTGACCTACTTCGAGAAGGTCGAGCACCTCGACCCGACCGAGTTCGGGGTGCTCGAGGAGCTGGGCGGGCAGTTGCTGCCGCCGGGCCGGTGGGACGCGCTGGCCGGAATGACGCAGGAGAAGGACATCATCGAGCGGCGCGTGGTGCTGCCGATCTCACACCCCGCGCAGGCCGAGCGGCACGGCGTGCTGCCGCCGAAGGCGATCGTGCTGTTCGGGCCGCCGGGCACCGGCAAGACCAGCTTCGCCAAGGCGATCGCCTCCCGCCTGAACTGGCCGTTCGTCGAGTTGTTCCCCTCGCGGCTGGCCGGGGCGTCCCCGGACGGGTTGG
Organism: Saccharopolyspora aridisoli; assembly: GCF_004348445.1. Classification (GTDB taxonomy): domain Bacteria; phylum Actinomycetota; class Actinomycetes; order Mycobacteriales; family Pseudonocardiaceae; genus Saccharopolyspora; species Saccharopolyspora aridisoli. Next base: position 57,049 of record NZ_SMKV01000004.1, read on the forward strand.
CGGCGTCACTGCGCGCGGTGTTCGCCGAGCTCGAGGAACTCGACGACTTGGTGCTGTTCATCGACGAGGTGGAGGAGATCGCGGGCACGCGTTCCACGCCCGCCGCCGGTCCTGCGCACGGCGTGACCAACGAACTACTCAAGTTGATCCCAGGCTTCCGCGAGCACGACCACCGGCTGTTGGTGTGCGCCACCAACTCGGTGCGATCGTTGGACTCGGCGTTCCTGCGGCCGGGCCGGTTCGACTACATCATCCCGATCGGCCCGCCGGACGAGCCAGCCAGGCGGGCGATTTGGTCGCGCTACCTCGGGCCGGCGCGCGACAACGTCGACCTGGACGTGCTGGTGAAGCGCACGGACCTGTTCACACCGGCTGATATCGAGTTCGCCGCCCGCCAAGGTGCCCAGTCCGCGTTCGAACGCGACGTGCTGCACGACGACAACACCATGGCCACCACCGAGGACTACCTGCGGGCGGTCACCGACACACGACCCACGCTGACCGCCGAGGCCATCGCCGACTTCGAGCAGGACATCGACAACCACACCCGCCTGTGACAGCGATGCCGGCCCAAGACGTAGCCGTGCCCGCTGACCAGGCCGACCCGGCGATTTCCGAAGTCGATGAGGTGTCGCGTCGCGAGCCGAGCGCCAAGGCGGTCGTCACCGACCTCCGCACGACTGGTTCCGTCCGCAACGCGAACGAACAGCGGATCTGTGAGCATCAGCGGCTACGCCTGAATGTGGAGAGCACCGCACGGCTGGTACCACCACGAGACACCTGGCCGTGTCCTACGTCCACCACCCGCCGAGTACGAGCCAGGACCGGTTTGAAGACGGCCCAGGAAACCCATCAACACCTGTCCCACCCTGTGTCCGCTCCACATTCCCGCAGCTCACGAGGCAACCCTGCATGTCCCCCCAACACGGTGTCCCGAGCAAACTCGAGATTGGACACATGGGAGAGCATGAGGCCACTTTCTACAGCCGATCTTGCGACCTCGTCGTCGATCGCGAGCGCCTTCAGCCGGTACCCGTCCGCATGGCACTGGGGTTCCGTGCTCGAACCCGGGCGGGGTCAGGGGTCGGTGTGGAGGACGATCTTGCCGAGGTGGGTGGTGGACTCCATGTGGGCGTGGGCGTCGGCGATTCGCTCGAAGGGGAAGGTCGCGCCGACGTGCGGGACGAGGGTGCCGTCGGCCAGGTGCGCGTGGAGGAACTCGATCGCCGCGGTGCGGCGCTCCGGATCGTCGGTGGTCTCGAACAGGGCGTAGCCGCGGACGGTGAGGCCCTTGGCCAGCACGTCCCCGACCGGTAGCGGCGTCATCTCCCCCGCGAGAGTGCCGTAGACGATGGCGATCCCGCCGGGAGCCAGCGCGGCGGACAGGGTGGTGAAGCCGGCGCCGCCGACCGGGTCGAACGCTACCCGGGCTCCTTGGCCACCGGTCAGCCGCTGCACCTCCGCGACGACGTCCTGCTCCTCGGTCACGATGACCTCGGGGGCTCCGGCGTCGCGGAGCGCGCTGCGCTTGCCGCCGGTGCGGGTGAGCGCGATCGGGCGGGCGCCGAGCGCGGCGCAGAGCTGGATCGCCGCGATGCCGACGCTGCTCGAGGCGGCGGAGATCAGCACCACGTCCCCGGCGGTCACCCCTGCGGTCTCGACGAGACCTCCGTAGGCGGTGGTGTAGCTCATCCACACGGCCGCGGCCTGTTCCCAGGTCAGGTTCGGCGGGTGCTCGACCACGGCGTGGGCGGGGGCGAGCACGGTGTCGCCGTGCAAGGTGTAGCTGTCGGGGCCGAACGCCGGGAGCACGCTGACCGCTGCTCCCGGCGCGACGTGTTCGACCTCGGCGCCGACGGCGCGCACCACGCCCGCCGCCTCGAACCCGATCCCGGACGGCAGGGACGGTTGCCCGTAGCGCCCTGCCCGGAACTCCAGCTCCGCCCGGTTGAGGCCGAGCGCCCTGGTCTCGATCAGCACCTCCCCCGGGCCTGCTTCCGGGGTGGGGACTTCCTCGATGCGGAGGACCTCAGGTCCGCCGACCTGGTGGAAGCGGGCGACACGGGACATCGCTGACTGTCCTTTCTGGACTGTTCGGGGTGGGGGGTGCAGCGTCAGGCGGGGACCTGGTAGCCGTACTCCTCGATCCGGTCGATCAGGTCGCCGTCGAAGCGGAAGTACACCGCGGCGTGGACCTGGTTGCGTGATCCGTCGGCGCCGAGCACGTGCAGCACGTGCTGCTGGAGCACCTCGCCGTCCCGCGCGAACCGGCGGAGCACCTCGTAGTGCAGCGATTCCACGTTGGCGGCGAACTCCGCGAACTGGGCCATCCGCTGGTCGATGGTCTGCTCGCCGTTGCCGTCGTTCTCCCACAGGCTCGCGCCGACCGTGCAGCGCGCCCGGAACCCGGCGAAGTCCTTCGCCTCGAGCAGGCGCAGTCCCTCGTCGAGCACGGTGGTGATGTCGTTGTCCACTGGTTCCTCCGGTTTTCCCCGGGCGCCCTACAGCAGGTCGAGGGCGCGCAGGTCGGTGACGTACTTGCGGATGAGTTCGGCCGTCAGGTGCGGGACGTCGGTGCCGGACGCGCGCACGGCCGCGCCGAACCGCTCGGCCGGGACCGCCGAACCGGCCACCGCCTCGCCCGGCTGCTCGAAGGCGTGCCGCAGCGGCAGCAGCGAGTGCGCGCGCTGCCGCTCCGGCAGGGCCCGCAGCGCGGTGGTGAAGCGGGTGAACCAGTCGTCGTAGTCCTCGATCCGCTGGATCGGGTACCCGATTTCGACGAGCCAGTCCACGACGTTGTCCAGCGAGATCCCGTCGTCGTGGGCGTTCACCGCGTGGTACGTGCGGTAGCCGGCGGGGGCTTGCGCGCCGAGCTCGGCCACCGCTGCGGCGGTGAAGTCGACCGGTAGGCCGTCGTAGTGCGCGCGCTCCCCGCCCCGGTAGAACGAGCGAGGTGCGATGCCGGTGGCCACCAGGCTCAGCAGCAGCCGGGTGAACACGTCCGGCAGGTTCAGCTGCCCGCCGTACCGGCGGTGCGCGAGCAGCATGTCCGAGCGGACCACCGCCACCGGGAGCCCGCACCGGTCGTGCGCCTCGCGGAGCAGGACTTCCCCGGCCCACTTGGTGTTCGCGTAACCACTCGCGTAGCCGTCGTCGAGCTCGCGGACCGGAGCGGCGCGGCGGACGTCGGCGTCCTCGGTCGCATCCGCGGTGGGGACCGCGGCGATGCTGGACAGGAACGTCACGGGCTTGCGCCGGGTGGTCAGCGCCAGGCGAATCACCTCGGCGGTGCCCACCACGTTCGGTCCGAACAGCTGCGCGTAGGACAGCACGTGGTTGACCTGCGCGGCCGGGTGCACGACGAGGTCGGCCGTGGCGGCGAGCCGGGTCCAGGTGTCCTCGTCGAGCCCCAGCCGCGGTTCGGCGATGTCGGCGGGGAGGACTTCCAGCGCGCCGGAGGCCAGCTCCCGGTAGCGGCGGTGCAGCTCGGGATCGCTGTCGAACGCTTCCTCCAGGCGCCGTGCGGCCTGGTCCGCGTCCGCGCCGCGCACCAGGCAGACCAGCGTGCCGCCGACCGGGGCCAGCCGCTCGAGCCACTCCAGGCACAGGAACCTGCCGAGGTACCCGTTCGCCCCGGTCAGCACGACGGTCCGGGCCTGGTCTTCCGGGCCCGGCAGGCCGGGCGCGGCAGCGATCAGGTCGGCGTCGAGGAACTCCTCCAGCACGAGCTCGTCGGCACGCAGCTGTGCCCCGCGGTGCACCGCGCCCGCCACCGGCCGCTCGGTCGCGGCGGTGCGTCCGGCGGCGATGCGCCGGGCCAGACCCGCCAGGTCGGAAACCGGGTTGAGCACCGCGGCGGCGGGCACTTCGACTCCGAAGATCTCCTCCAGCAGGCCGGCGAAGGACAGCGCGGCCAGCGAATCCCCGCCGAGCTCCGTGAAGTGCGCCTCCGGGCGCAGCTCGGCGTCCGAGCAGCCCAGCACCGCCTGCGCGGCCCGGGTGACCGTCTCCAGCACCGGCCGGTCCGCCCCGCCGCGCCGCAGCTCGCTCAAGCGCTCGACGTGCTGCTCGGCGAGCTCGGCGTAGTGCCGCTCCAGCGCGGGCCCGTACCGCTCCTTCAGCCGCGGCCGCAGCGGTTTGAGGTTGTCCGACAGCAGCCCGTTGGCCGGGCTGAACGGCTCCGTCTCGATCAGCAGGTCGCGCGGGATCTCGTAGGAGTTGAGCCCGGCGTCCCGCGCGATGTCCTGGAGGGATTCGAGCAGCGCGGTCTTCAGCCCGGCCTCGTCCCCGGCGACCGGCGCGGCCGACGAGGGCACCACGACGGCGAGCAGGTGAGCGCGTTCTCCGTTGCCGTACAGGAAGATCTGCTCCACGAGCGAACTACCGCTGAACACCGTCTCCAGCCGGGAGACCGCGACGAACTCGCCCTGCGAGAGCTTGAGCACGTCCTTGGCGCGGTCGACGAACACCAGCCGGTCCGGCGCGGTCTCGGCCATGATGTCGCCGGTGCGGTAGTAGCCGTCCGCGTCGAAGATCTCCGCGGTGAGCTCGGGCCGCCGGTAGTAGCCGGGGATCAGCGTGTCGGACTTGAGCAGCAGTTCTCCGCGGGGGTGCGGGGAATCCGTGGTGAAGTAGCCGAGCTCCGGGACGTCGACGAGCTTGTAGTCGCGCACCGGCGGGCGCTGCACCACCGAGTCCAGCAGCACCCCGCCCGCTTCGGTGGAGCCGTACCCGAGGTGGATCTGCACCCCGAGGCACGATTCCAGGAACGTCTTCATCTCGGCTGGCAGCGGTGCGCTGGCGACCATCGCCTTGGCGACGCGCCCGCCGAGCAGCTCGTCGCGCACGCCGGCCCGGGCCGCGGCCTCCACGTCCCCGGGTTCACCGCTCCTGCGGTCCACTTCGGACCGGTAGTGCTCGAAGAGCATGTCGCAGACCCGCGGCACCATCGTCAGCTCGGTGGGCCGGACCAGCGTGAAATCCTCCAGCAGCGCGGACAGGTCGGCGGCGGCGGTGAAGTAGCCGGTCCCGCCGCGGGCCAGCGAGGTCATCACCGAGTACCGCCCGGCCAGGTGGCTCAGCGGCATGTAGTGCACGCCGACCACCGGCACGTCCGCCGAGCCGTAGGTGAACCCGTACCAGGCGGTGCCGACGAGCCGCTGGGTGTACATGGCGCCCTTGGGTGCGCCCGTGCTGCCCGAGGTGTAGATGATCAGCGCCAGCGGGTCGTCGCCCTCGCCAGGGGTGAACAGGGGCGTCGCGGGCAGCTCCGCGCCCTGGCGGAGCAGATCGCCGGAGGTCTCGACCACGACCGCGCTGCCCGCTGCGGCGAGGCGTTCCCGCGCGGCCTCGACCGCTGCCCCGGACCGGTCCTGGTCGAACACCACCAGGCTGCGCACCGAGGTCCCGGCGAGCAGGCACTCCACCGCGGTGTCCAGGTAGCCGGCGCCGGCGGCGAGCACGACCGGCTCGGTCTCGGCGAGGATCGGGTCGAGCTGCGCCTGCGGGGCTCCGGCCGCCAGCGGCACCGCGACCAGCCCCAAGTGGATGGCAGCGAGGTCGAGCGTCACGTAGTCGGTGCTGGTGAAGCCCAGGTAGCAGACCCGGTCCCCGGGGCGCAGCCCGGCGTGGTGCCAGGCCGCCGCGACCTGCCGCACCCGCTCCCACAGCTGCCGGTAGGTGAGCGTGTCGAACCGCGGCAGCAGCTGCCCGGTCGCCGGGTCGGTGGCGCGTTCGCCCAGCGCCGGTTTGTCGCCGTGACCCTCCAGCAGCGCGGCCATGACCTCGGCCAGGCCCTGGCCGGTGTCCTGTTCGGACACCGCAGCCATGACCTCGGCGATCCCGGTGCCGGAGTCGTGCACCGCGGCGCTGATTCCTTCCAGTGATTCGGACATGCGCATCCTTCCGTGAGTGTGCGGGCGGGTCACCAGGTCACCGGCAGGGCGTGCAGCCCGCGGATGAGGCGGTCCGTGCGCCAGGTCAGCTCCTCGGCGGGCTGAGCCAGGCGCAACCCCGGCAGGCGCACCGCCAGCGTTCCCAACACGATCCGCAGCTCCATCCGGGCCAGTTGCGCGCCGAGGCAGTGGTGCAGCCCGTGCCCGAAGGTCACGTGCGGGACCGCCCCGCGGTGGATGTCGAGCACGTCGGGTTCGCCGAAGACGTCCGGGTCCCGGTTGGCCACACCCAGTTCGCAGACCACCGCGTCCCCGGCGCGCACGGTGGTGCCGCCGAGTTCCACGTCCTCGGTGGCGATGCGGGTGAACCCGGCGGTGGCGCTGTTGGACACGAACCGGGACAGCTCCTCGACCGCGCCCGGCACCAGCGACGGGTCGTCGATGATCCGCCGCCACACCTCGGGGTGCGTCAGCAGCGTGTAGACGAAGTTGCCGAGCTGGTTGGCGGTGGCCTCGTGCCCGGCCGACAGCAGGCTGACCCCGATGCTGACCAGGTCCGCGTCGTCGAGCCCGCCGTCCTCACCCGTCAGCTGCACCAGGGCGCTGAGCAGGTCCTCGGCGGGTGCGGCGCGGCGTTCGGCGATGAGCCCGGTGAGGTATTCGTTGAGCTGCTCCCGCGCCCGCGCGGACTCGGCCGGATCGGAGAAGATCAGCAGCCGGTCAACCCAGGTGGTGAAGTGGTCTCGGTCGTCCAGCGGCACACCGAGCAGCTCGCACATCACGGTGATCGGCAGCGTCCAGGTCAGCGCCGCCGTCAGGTCCGCGGGCGGGCCCGCCTCGATCATGCGCTCCAGCAGCTCGTCCAGGACCTCCTGGGCGCGGGGACGCAGCGCGTCGACCCGGCGGGCGGTGAACACCTTGGCCACCGGGCGCCGCAGCCTGCTGTGCTCGGGAGGATCCATGCTGAGCATGGAGGTGCCGGGCAGTCCGGCCGCGACCGTGCGCGGCACGTCCGGGCCCACCGCGGCCGCCCTGCTGAACCGGGGGTCGGCCAGCACGGTGCGCACGTCCGCGTGCCGGGTCACCAGCCAGCCTTCGCCGCCGTAGGGCAGGCGCACCCGCAGCACCGGGTGCGCGCAGGACAGCCGCAGCGCCTCGGGGTCGGCGTGCAGCCGGTCGGGCGGGGCGAACGGGTAGTCGGGAACCTCGTGCTCTGTCGCCGTCATGGTGTGCGTCCTTCCGCCTGCGGAGTGGTCGGTGTGCCGTCGCCGGGAGCGGTCACATCGCGCTCTTGCCACCGTCGATCACCAGGTTGCTGCCGGTGATCCAGGAGGCGCGGTCGGAGACCAGGAAGCTGACCGCGTCGGCGATGTCCTGCGACCGGCCGATCCGCCCGAGCGGGACCTCCTCGGCCCACCGCTGGGCGTGGTCGTCGTCCGGGTCCAGGCCGAGGTAGTCGACGATCTGGTCGCGCGCGGCGTCCGCGCCCGGGGTTTCGACGTTGCCTGGGCACAGCGACACGACGCGAATGCCCTGCGGGGCCAGTTCGACGGCGAGGCCCTTGTTGTAGACCTCCAGCGCGGATTTGGCGGCCGCGTAGTGCAGGATCATCGGGTACGAGGAGATCGTCGCCGTCGACGACATGTGCACGATCACCCCGCCTCCGGCTTCCCGCATGGACGGCACGAGCGCGGCGTTGAGCCGCACCGCCGACAGGAAGTTCACGTCCATCGTGTGCTGCCAGTCGTTCTCGATCTCCAGCGCGGTCTGGAAGGAGCGGCAGCCGCCCGCGCAGTTCACCACGATGTCGACGCCGCCGAGCACGCCGAGCGCGGATTTGGCGAACTCCTGCACGCCCTCGGGGGTGCTGAGGTCGGCGGCGAGGAACTTCGAGGCGGGCGGGGTGTCGTCGGTGGCGCTGCGGGCGGCGGTGACCACGGTGGCGCCCGCGTCGAGCAGGTTCTGCGCGATCGCGGCACCGATGCCTCGGCTGCCGCCGGTCACCACTGCGCGCTTGCCGGTGAGGTCGTCGTGGCTCAAGTCGATGTCCTTCGCTGTTCAGCCCGACGCGGGAAGCCGGTGCGTCCGGGGAGATTCCAGTAGGTGCGGTCAGGTTCTGAGGGCTGTTGATGAATGCGGCGAAGCCGGATCCTCTTACCCGAGCAACTGGCACCGCCGCGGGTTCTTCAGCGCCTTCGTGGCGAGTACGCCGGGACGCCGTGTATCGGCATGCATCAGGAGCGGCGCACGGAGTCCACGGAGGCGCTGAGGTTCCGCCACCCGCACCGCTGCGCAAAGCACTTCCTCACCAGCTCCTAGGAGAGGGTCGCGAGCACGGCCGGGTCGTAGGGCGTGATGCCGGTCAGGTCGTCGCGCAGCGCCTTCTCCGCCCAGTCCGGATTGGACAGCAAGGTCCGTCCCACGGCGACGAGGTCGAACTCGTCACGGGCCAGGCGCTCGCGCAGCTCGTCGATGCCGGTAACCGCGGACTGGGTGGTGTAGCCCTCGGCGAGGCTGCCGCCGTCGCCGAACTGCTGGGCCTGACCGACGGAACCGACGGTCACCGCGGGCTTGCCGGTGAGCACGCGCGCCCAGCCGGCCAGGTTGAGCTCGCTGCCCTCGAACTCCGGGAGCCAGTAACGGCGGGTGGAGGCGTGGAAGACGTCCACGCCGGCCTCGGCCAGCGGGCGCAGCAGCGCCGCGAGCTCGTCCGGGTTCTCCGCGATCCGCGCGTCGTAGTGGCCGACCTTCCACTGCGAGAATCGGAAGAACACCGGAAATCCGGGGCTGACGGCCGCGCGGACGGCCTGCACGATCTCGGCGGCGAAGCGGGCGCGGGAGGCCGGGTCGCCGCCGTAGCCGTCGGTGCGCCGGTTGGTGCGCTCCCACAGGAACGAGTCGATGAGGTAGCCGTGCGCGCCGTGCAGTTCGACGCCGTCGAAGCCGAGGCGCTCGGCTTGCACGGCGCCTTCGGCGAAGGCCGCGATCACCGCGTCGAGGTCCTGCCTGGTCATCGCCACCCCGTGCGGGGCGCCGTCCAGGCCGAGGCCGGAGGGCCCCTCGGCGGGCGGGTCGAGGTCGCCGCGGGTGAGGCCGGTGTGCCACAGCTGCGGGATGATCCGGCCGCCCGCTTCGTGCACGCGCCGAGCCACCTCCTGCCAGCCGGCCAGGGCCTGCTCGCCGTGGAAGTGCGGCACGCCCTCGTGCTCGGCCGCCTGCGGGCGGCCGATGTAGGTGCCCTCGGTGAAGATCAGCCCGACGCCGTTGCGGGCGCGGCGGGCGTAGTAGTCGGCGACCTCGGGCCCCGGCACGCCGCCGGGCGACTGCATACGGGTCATCGGGGCCATCGCGATGCGGTTGCACACGTGCAGGTCGCCCACCGCGAAGGGTTCGTCCAGAGTAGCCATCGCTGTTCCAATCCGGGTTCGGGGATCACAGTTCGAGCGCGCCGGGTTCGGCGCGCAGCAAGGAGAACCACTCGTCGGCCAGCCGCTGCGCGGTGGCGTCGTCGAAGAGGTTCGCGTCGTACTTGATGAAGATCTTGAGGCCGGCGCCGCTGCGGTAGACCTCCGCGGCGAGCGCGTGCTCCCCGGTGTAGGGCAGGTCGGCGAAGGGGTGCATCTGCGGCTCCCCCGCCACCTCGCCGGTGAGCAGGTCGGCTCCGGCGAAGTTCTGGAACAGGAAGTTCGTCCGCGCCAGCGGCTCGTCCTCCCGCCCCAGCGCGCGGGCGATCTCCGGCAGCGGGTAGGCGCTGTGCTCGATCCCGGCGAGCACCTTGTCCCGCAACGACTCCAGCACCGCCCCGAGATCGCCAGTGGTCGTGCAACGGATCGGCAACCGCGTGGCGAACTGGCCGACGACGTCCTGGAACCGCTCCTCGGGGCGGGCCGCCGCGGTCATCCCCGCGACGAGGTCGCGCTGGCCGGTCACCTTCCCGAGGAAGGCCACCCAGGTGGCGAACAGCGCGGTGGCCAGGCCTGCCCGGTGCCGCGCGGCCCACGCCGCGAGCGCTTCGCCCTGCTGCGCGGGCACGTCCCGGGTCAGGACCCGGATCCGGGGCATCCGGTCCGGCTCGGGCCGTCGGTCGTGGGGCAGCGCGAGGTACGAGGGCGCGCCGTCCAGTTCGCGCAGCCAGTACTCCCGGTGCCCGCGGGCTCCCGGGCCGGTCAGCAGGTTCCGCTCCCACGCGGTGAAGTCGCCGAACGTGGCCCGCGGTGGTATCGCGGAGCCGCGGTAGGCGTCCTGCAAGCTGCGCACGAGCAGCGCGGTCGACGTGCCGTCGAGCAGCAGGTGGTGCGCGGTGATCAGCAGCAGCCGCCGGTCGGGCAGCCCGACCAGGTGTGCCCGCACCAGCGGCCCGGTGGCCAGGTCGAACTCCTCGGCCACGAGGTCGCGCAGCGCGGCCAGCTGCTCGTCCCGGGTGCCGGCGCGCAGCTCGATCCGCTCGAACGAGGGCGTCCGGGACGGGTCGAGCTCGAGCTGCGGCGCGCCGTCCTGCTCGACGACCGCGGCGGTGAGCACCGGGTGCAGCCGGGCCTGCTCGCGCACGGCCCGTTCCAGCGCTGCTTCGTCGAGCTCACCGCGGATTTCGAACAGCAGGGGGAGGTTGTAGGTGCTCGACCTGCCCCAGCGCACGTGGTCGCGGTGGACGAGCCGCTGGCTGCCGGACAGGTCCCATCGCTGCCGCGGCCCGCAGCGGGCGCGCAGGCCGTCGACGCTGCCCGCGTCGAAGATCACCGCGGGCGAGATCTCCGGCAGGTCCTCGCGCAGCGCGTTGACCAGTTGCAGCACCAGGATCGAATCCAGGCCGTACTCCACCAGCGGCGCGGCCGGGTCGATCCGGTCGGCGGGAACGCCCAGCACGGCCGCGGCCTGCTGCCGGATCCTCTCGGCCAGGTCGGGTGCCGCCGCCGTGCGCGGCTGGTCGAGCTCCGGCCCGCTCGGGCGGGCGAGGGCGGCGAGCCCGTCGATCGACCCGGCGTCGAAGACCATCGCGGGCGAGATCTCCGGCAGGTCCTCGCGCAGCGCGTTGACCAGTTGCAGCACCAGGATCGAATCCAGGCCGTACTCCACCAGCGGCACGGCCGGGTCGATCCGGTCCACCGGGAGGTGGAGGACCTCGGCGGCGCCTTCCCGGAGACGGTGGACCAGGTCACCGGAGGGCTCAGCTGTACCGGTGCCTGCCACGCGCGTCGAGTTCTGCGCGCCGTTGAGCGAAGTCCGCGACGGCGTCCTGGCCGGATCGCCCGGCTCACCGGCGTTTTCCGCGTGGTGGAGCCGGGTTCCGCTCATCGGCGCGGACCGGAGCGAGGCGCGGTCGGTGTGCGCGGCCCCGTTGAGCGGTCCGGCCGGGGCGTTCCCGCCGAGCGGGGTCGCCGCCGGACCGGGTTCGGCCGCGACCGGGGGGCTCCCGCCGTGCGCGGGCCGCGGCGGTGCCGCGGGCGGTTCCTCGCCCTCGACGAGCCGCTGGCGCGCGATCCCGTCGCTTTCCGCGGCGATGATCTGCTGCCCCAGCGCGAGAGCCTCCGGCAGCACCTGCATCACCGCGGAGAACCCCTCCCCCGCCAGGACGCCGCGCCAGCTCTCCGGGGACAGCGCCGGCGAACCCGGCACCCGCAGCGCGGTGTCCTCGAACAGCCACCAGCCCTCCAGCAGGCCGAAGGTCAGGTGGGTGAACACGTCGAACGCGGCCAGCTCGTTGAGCAGCAGCCACCCGCCGTCGCGCAGCGCGGCTTTCGCGTTGCGCAGGGTGTTGCGGGTGTCCCGCGTGGCGTGCAGCACGTTGGCGGCGATCACCAGGTCGTAGCCGCCGGGCTCGATGTCCTGGCCGGCCAGCGGCCGCTCGGCGTCGAACAACGTGCATTCCAGGTACGGCACGTCGGGCCCGTACGCGGTGCGGGCGTGGTTGAGGAACGCCTTGGACAGGTCCGTGTAGGTGTAGGTCTCGATGCTGCCCTGGTAGGGCCGCAGCGCAGTGAACATCCCCGCGCTGGTGCCGCCGGTTCCGGCGCCGATTTCGAGGATGCGCAGCCGCGCCCCCGGTTCCCGCCGAATCCGCTCGGCGACGACGGCGACCGCGGCGTCGCGCAGCGCCCGGTTGAACGCGTCGGCGAGCCGGTTGTCCCGGTAGCAGCCCTCCACCAGCTCCACCGAGCCGCGCGGGAACAGCACGTCGGTGGCCGGGGTGCGGCCGGTCAGGATCGCGGGCAGCTCGGCGATCGTGGCGCTGACGAGACGGACCTCGGCGGCCTTGTCCGGGTCCTGCGCCCATTCGGCGGCCCTCCGCTGCCATTCGCGGGTGACCTCCTCCAGCGGCTCCGCCGAGTCCGGGGCGGCGCGCAGGGCGTGCTCCAGCCAGCTCGTGTACTGCTCCCGGATCCCGGCGCGGTCGCGCAGAGCGATCACGTCGGCGTCCGCGGCGGACTCGGTGATGCCGAGCTCCGCCAGGTGCGCCCGGAGCACCCGCGCCAGCAGCGGGTCGCGCTCGGTGCTGCGCCACTGCGCGAGGGCCTCCAGCAGCGGGCCGTCGCCGAGCGCCCCGCGCGAGCGGAGCAGGTCCGGGTCCACGCGCTCGCTCGTGCGGGCGTAGGCGGTGCTGCGGGTGCCGGGATCGACGACGCCGAGCGCGTCCGGTCCGGTGGTCCCGATGTAGCTCAGCTGCCGTTGCGGTGCGGCGAACAGCTCGTCGAGCGCGGCCATGCCCTCGGCGGGCTCGATCGAGCGCAGGCCCCACCCGCGCATCCGGCGCGCGAAGAACTCCGCGGAGACGCTGCCGACGCTGCCCCACCAGCCCCAGTGCACCACCTTCACCGGGCAGCTCCAGTGCTGCGCGAGGTGGTGCGCGTAGGAGTCGGCGAACAGGCACCCGGCCGCGTAGTTGCTCTGCCCGGCCGCGGTCGTGAACGACTGCAGCGAGGAGAAGAACAGCGCGAAGTCCAGCGGGTCGTCGGCGAAGACCTCGGCCGCGACGGCGCCGGCGTCCACCTTCGCCGCCAGCCCGGCGCGGAAGTCCCGCTCGCTCATCCGCGCGAGGCTCTGGTCCCGCAGCACCAGCGCCGCCTGCACGAGGCCGCGGATCGGGCCGCAGCGGGCGATGATCTCCTCGCGGGCCGAGCGCAGCGCCGCCGGATCGGTGGCGTCGGCGGTGAGGTAGTGCACCTCGCCGGGGATGCTCGCCAGCTTCCGCTCGATCTCCTCGTCCCGCTCCCGGCGGCCGATCCAGACCACGGTCGCCCCGTAGTGCTCGACGACGTGCCGGGTCCACTCCGCGCCGAGGCCGCCGGCACCGCCGATCACCACGAACACGCTGTCGCGGCGGTAGGTCTCGGCAGGTGCCGCCGCTGATTCGGCGGGAACGAGCCTGCGCCGCAGCCACTGGCCGTTGCGGCGGACCCACACGTCGTCGGGGCTTCCCGGCAGGGCGGTCAGGTCCGCGGGCCACTCGTCTCCGTCGACGTCGGCGCGGCGCACCTGCCAGTGCGGGTACTCGCGGGCCGCCGAGCCGAACAGCCCGTGCAGCCCGGCGTGGGCGGGCTCGACCGGGTCATCCGGACAGGTCGGAACCGCGCGCCGGGTGAGCAGCGTGATGCCCAGATCACGGCTGTCGAAACCGGCCAGCAGCAGCGCCTTGAACATCCTGAAGGCGGCGAGGACGCCGGTCTCCTGGGCGCCGGTGAGCGCGGCCGCACCGGTCGGCGGCAGCGGTGCCTCGGGGGCGAGCCAGATCAGGTGGTCGATCGGTCCGATGGCCGCCAGCGCGTCGGCGACGTCATCGACCGCGGCCGTGCTCGGGAGGTTCCAGCCCAGCGCCGCCGGGTGCGCGGCGGCCACCGCCGCGCGCTGCCGGTCGGTGCCGCCGACGACGAGGACGCGGTCCGCGGCGGCGGGCACCGGCGTGCCGAACTCGCCCTCCCGGACCGGTTCCCACACCGGCTCGAACAACGCCGGCACCGACTGCTCCGGGACTTCCGGTTCCAGGGCCGGCGACTCCGGGGCGGGGGCGCGACGGGAGGTGTAGCCGGACATCCGCACGCGCACGGCGCCTGCGGTGTCGACCAGGTCGACGTCGAGCCTGCTCAGCGGGCCGGGTTCGCCGGAAGCCCGGACCACCGCCCACATCCGCTCCTCGCACGGGCCGAACCGCTCCAGGCACTCCAGCGCGAACGGCACCGCGGTCGTGGTCGCCGCGTCGCCCTCGGCGAGCTGCAGCGCGATCGAGGCCTGGATCGCCGAGTCGAGCAGCGCCGGGTCGAGCACCGCGCGCGTGCGCTCCCCCGGGGCGCGCAGCTCAGCGAGCACGACGCCGCGGCCGACGTGCGCGAGGGCGACGGCCCGCAGCGCCGGTCCGTGCTCGATGCCCATCGCAGCGAGGGCCTCCCGGATCCGCTCGGCGGAGACCGGGGTCGTGCACTCAGCGCGCAGCGCCGCCAGGTCGACCGGCTCCGGTGCCGCGCCGGTGCCGCGGGTGAGACGTCCTGCGCAGCGCACCGCGTGCTCACCGCCGGACTCGGCGGAGATCTCGAAGGTGAACCCGGCACCGGCCGGCTCGACGCGGACCTCCGCGGACACCGGCCCGTCCTCGACGGCCAGCGGCCGCACCCAGGTGACGTCGCGCAGCACCGGCTCGGCGCCGAGGGCGCGCTCACCGGCCTGCCGCGCCTGTTCCAGGTAGGCCACCCCGGGCAGCACGCTCCTGCCGTGCACCCGGTGGTCGCGGACGTGGGGCTCCGCACCGGTCACCACGAACTCGGTGCCCTGCGATTCCCCTGCGGTGAGGCGGGTTTCCCGACCACCGCGCTCAGCCCGGGGTTCCGGCCAGTACCGCTCGCGGGCGAACGGGTAGGTCGGCAGCGGCACGCGCAGGTGCGCGCCCGCCGGGAAGAGCGCGGCGGGATCCAGCGCGGCCCCGGCGACGTAGTGCTCGGCCAGCGCGTCGAGCTCAGCGCGCAGCGCGGCGCCTTCCGCCTCCCGGCAGCGGCGCAGCTGCTCGGCCGCGTCCGCCACGCGACCCGCGCCGGTTTGCTTCCGGCCGGTGCGGGCGCGCGGGGAGTCGAGCCCGCCGTCGAGTACCTCGATCAGCTCCGCGACATCGCCCGCGACGCAGGCGAAGCGGTGCTCGAAGTGCGCGCGCCCGGCCAGCAGCGTGTGCGCCAGGTCCCCGCAGTCCACCGCGGGTTCGCGGCGGCAGTGCGCCGCCAGCCGCGCCACCAGCTCGGCGAGCTGCTCGCGCGACCGGGCCGACAGCACGACCAGGTGAGCCGCGCGCTGCGGCGCGGCCGCCCGGCGCGGCGGAGGTGCTTCCTCCAGCACGACGTGCGCGTTGGTGCCGCTCGCGCCGAACGAGCTCACCGCGCCGCAGCGCGGGCCCGCCTCCGACGCCTCCCACTTGTGCGTCCGGGTGCTCACGTAGAACGGGCTGCCGTCCAGCTCGATCGCCGGGTTCGCCCGCTCGAAGTGCAGCGCGGCGGGGATCTGCTCGTGCCGCATCGAGAGCAGCACCTTGAACACGCCCGCCACGCCCGCGGCGAACTGCGCGTGCCCGATGCTGCTCTTGATCGAGCCCACCGCGCAGTACTCGGACCGGTCAGTCCGGGCGCGGAAGGCCCGCTGCAAGGCCTGGAACTCGATCGGATCGCCGAGCGCGGTACCTGTGCCGTGGGCCTCCACGACGCCGATGCGCTCGACGTCCACTCCGGACTCCTCGTGGACCTCGCGCAGCAGGCGCTCCTGGGACACCGAGCTCGGGGCCGTGATGCCGTTGGTCGCGCCGTCCTGGCCGACACCGGAACCGCGGATCACCCCGTGCACGTGGTCACCGTCCGCCAGCGCCTCGGACAGCCGCTTGAGCACCAGCACCCCGACGCCCTCGCCCGGCACGAAACCGTCCGCGCCGTGGTCGAAGGTGCGGCAGCGCCCGGTCGGCGAGAGCATCCCGGCGCGCCCGGCCAGCCGGTACAGCCGCGGCGTCGACTGCAGGAACACCCCGCCTGCCAGGGCCATCGACGTCTCGCCGGCGCGCAGGTCCTTGCAGGCCAGGTCGATCGCCACCAGCGAGCTGGAGCACGAGGTGTCCACCGCGATCGCCGGTCCTCGCAGGTCCAGGAAGTACGACACCCGGCTCGGGATGACCGAGGTCATGTTGCCCCACAGGGTCTGCGCCGGGCTCTCCTCGGCGAGCAGGTCCTGGTAGTCCCCGGCCCACGCCCCCACGTACACCCCGCAGCGGCGGCGGCCCATCGTCCCGGCGTAACCGGCGTCCTCCAGGGCCTTCCAGGACTCCTCCAGCAGCAGGCGCTGCTGCGGGTCCATGACGGCGGCCTCGACGCCGGAGATGGTGAAGAACAGCGGGTCGAACTCGTCGATGCCGTCCACGAAGCTGCCGTGCTCGCAGCGCGGGGAGTCCTGCTCGCCGGTTCGGCCGAGGTCCCAGCGGGTCACCGGGGTGACCAGGTCGTGCGCGGCGGCGAGGTGCTCCCAGAGCTCGTCGAGGTCGGCGGAGCCGGCGAACCGGCCGCTCATCCCGACGACGGCGATCGGTTCCCGGTCACCGCCCGGAGCCGGGGTGCTCCGCAGCTCGGTGTCCGATGTGGATCCGTCGCGCTGTCGGGCCGAAAGCGGTTCGGCCGGGGCGAATCCGGTCGCCGGAGCGGTCCGCGTTGCCGGGTCCCCGTCCGGAGCCGGGCGGTTGCTCGGGTCCGGAGCATCGGCCGAACCGGTCTCCGTGGCCCGATCACCGTCCAGACCCGGATCAGCTCCCGAGGGCAGCTCCACGGTCGGCTCTGCGGGCTCGGTGAGCCGGATGTCCGCCGCGTGCTCGGTCAGCAGGTGCTCGACCAACCGGTCGGCGGAGCTGAAGTCGTAGAGCGCGTTGGTGGACAGCTCCAGCGACAGCGCGTCGTTGAGCTCGTGCACCACGCGGACCCCGAGGATCGAGTCCAGGCCGTAGTCGGCGAAGGCGTGCTCACCGTCGATCTCGTCCGGGCGCATCGCCAGCGCCCCGGCGAGCTTCTCCCGCACCAGCCGCGGAACCACCACCTCCAGTCGGGGCGGCGCGTCGTCCGCAGGCCGCACCGATGCGTCCGCAGTGCTCCCGGAATCCGCGATGCTCCGGGCGTCCGCAGTGGCAGCTGGCGCGGTGCTCGAGACAGCTGCGGCCACCGAAGCACGGCCCGGGTCGGCTTCGGGAACCGCGGCCGGGGGCAGGTCCCCGATCCAGTAGCGCTCCCGGGAGAACGGGTAGGTCGGCAGCGAGATCGGCCGCGGCAGGCGGGTCCCGCTCCCGTCGAGGGCCCGCCAGTCCAGCCGCACCCCGTCGACCCACAGCGCGGCGAGCTTGTCCAGCTCCCCGATCGCGGCCCAGCGGCGCACCAGCTGCTCGCGCAGCTCGGGATCGGCCGAGATCACCGCGAGCGCGCCCTGCGGGCGGTCCGCCGTGCCCCGGTGCACTCCCGCGGCGTCAGCACCCTCGGCGACCGCGCCCAGCACCCGCCGCAGCTGCTCCGTCGAGGAGACCACCACGGCCAGGCGTTCGGCCATCGCCTCGCGTCCGGTGCGCAACGTGTGCGCCAACGCGGCCAGATCCGGTTCCGATCCGTCCAAGCAGGACAGCAGACGTCCGGCCACGCGGCGCAGCTCCTCCGCGGTCCGCGCGGACAGCACCACCAGCTGCTCGCCCGGGCCGGCCGCCGGCTCGGGCTCGGGCACGTGCTCGGCGACGATCACGTGCGCATTGGAGCCGCCAGCGCCGAACGAGGACACTGCGGCGATGCGCGGCCGGTCGGAACGCCACTCCTGCGCCTCGCGCTGCAGGAAGAACGGGGTCCGCTCGAAGGCGATCCCGGGGTTGGGCTCGTCCGCGTGCAGGCTCGGCGCCAGCGTCCGGTGCCGCAGCTGCAGCACCGCCTTGGTCAGCCCGGCGATGCCCGCCGCGGCCTCCAAGTGCCCGATACCCGACTTCACCGAGCTCAGCGCGCAGAACCCGAAATCGTCGGTGTCCGCGCCGAACGCCTTGGTCAGCCCGGCGATCTCGATCGGGTCGCCGAGTTCGGTGCCGGTGCCGTGCGCCTCGACGCACCCGACGTCGCGCGCCGAGATCCCGGCCCGCGCCAACGCGGCGCGCACCAGATCGGCCTGCGCGGCCGGGTTGGGCACGGTGTAGCCGTTGACGCCACCGCCGTGGTTGGCGCTGCTGCCGCGGATGACCGCCTCGACCCGGTCGCCGTCGGCCAGCGCGCGCGACAGCGGTTTGAGCAGCACCGCACCGACGCCCTCGCCGGGCACGAATCCGTCGGCCCCGGCGCCGAAGCTGCGGCACTCCGGGCCCGCGGACAGCATCTGCGAGCGGCACAGCTCGACGTAGTCCAGCGGGTGCGCGTAAACGTTCGCACCACCGGCGATGGCGACCTCGCAGCTGCCGCGGCGCAGGTGCTCGCACGCCTCGTGCACCGCGGTCAGCGACGCCGAGCACATCGTGTCCAGCGTGATGCTGGGCCCGCGCAGGTCCAGCACGTGCGAGGTGCGCGCGCTCAGCGACGCGAACGACAGCCCCGGCACCACCGCTTCACCGGAGGGCAGCAGGCCCGCGCCGTGCCGGGCGTGGCCGGACTTGGTCACCCCGGCGAACACCCCGACGTTGCGGGAATGCCGCTCGGCCAGCAGTTCCCGCGTGTAGCCGGCGTCCTCCAGCACCTCCCAGGCCGCCTGCACGAACAACCGCTCCTGCGGGTCCATGGCGTAGGCGTCGCGCGGGGCGATCCGGAAGAACCGCGGGTCGAACTCGGCGAAACCGTCCAGGAAACCGCCCCACTTGCTGTAGCTGCGGCCGGTCGCGATCGCGGTCTTCCGGTCGGGCTCGTAGAAGCCCTCCAGGGGCCAGCGGTCGGCGGGCACCTCGCCGGTGCAGGTGCGCCCGGAGCGGAGGTTGTCCCAGAACTCGGGGAGGTTCCGCGCCCGCGGGTAGCGTCCGCTGAGCCCGATGATCGCGATCGGCTCGTCGGCTGAGGTCTCTTCGGCGAGGGTCTCTTCGGCGGGGGTCTCCTCGGCGGGCCGCTCGGAGGCGGTCGCCGGGGCCGTCCGCGGCCGGCGCTCGACCGAGCGCGCCGCGGAGGCCGGGCCGTGGCCGGTCCAGGCGGCCGCTTCCGCGGTGCGCTCGCCCGCGAGGTGCGCGGCGAGCTCGCTCAGCGCGGGGAACTCGTAGAACAGCGTCGTGGGCAGCCCGGCGAAACCGCGGGCGAGCTCCCGGTTCAACTGCACCACCATGATCGAGTCCAGGCCCATCGTGGCCAGCTGCCGGTCCGCGTCGACTCCGGCGGCTGGCAGCTTCGTCGTCTCGGCGAACAGCTCGACCAGCTTCCGCTGCACCGCGCGCTGCAGTCCGTCACCGGCCGCCGCGGGCGCCGGCACCTCTCCCGGGGCGCGGCCGAGATCCCCGTGGTGCACCCACACCTGCGGGGCGTCGAGCGCGCACGCGGACTCGAGCGCGGCGAGACCATCGGTGGTGTCCATCGGCACCAATCCCCTGCTGTGCCACAGCTTCTTCTGCGCGGCCGCGTCCACGGCCATGCCGCCGTCGCGCCACAGCGGCCAGGCGATCGAGGCCGTCCTGCCGGGCCGCTCGGCCGCGCGCAGCGCCGCGTAGGCGTCGGTGAACGCGTTCGCCGCGGCGTAGTCGGCCTGCCCGGCGTTGCCGGTGATCCCCGCTCCGGAGGAGAACGCGAGCAGGAATTCCAGCGGCAGCTGCGCGGTCGCCCGGTCCAGGTGCACCAGGCCGCTGACCTTCGGGGCGAGCACCGCGTCCCAGTCCTCAGCGGTCTTGCGCACCAGCGCGGCGTCGCGGACGACCCCGGCGGAGTGCACGACTCCGTGCAGCGCCCCGGCCTCGGAGAGCACCGACGCCACCAGGTGCCGGGTCTCCTCCCAGCGGGAGACGTCGGCCTGCCGGTACTCGGCGGTCGTACCCGCCGCGCGCAGCTCGTCGAGGAGCTCGGACACCCCGGCATCGGGCGCCGAACGACCGACCAGCACGAGCGTCGGCCCGCTCACCGCGCCGGCGATGTGGCGGGCCACCGCCGCTCCGATGCCCCGCGCGCCCCCTGTGATCAGGTAGACGCCTCCGGACCGCCACGGTGGTTCGTTCTGCGGCGCGGCGGGGTCGGCGCGGTGCCAGGTCCGCACGTGCCGCACTCCGTCGCGGTAGAGCACCAGGTCGTCGGTGCTGGTGGTGTTCTCGTCGAGCGCGGTGCGCACGGCGGCGGCGGTGGCCTCCGCGGGCAGGACGACGACCTGCCCCGTCAGCCGCGGGTTCTCCTTCTCGGCGGTGCGCAACAAGGCCGCGAGCGCCGGACCCGTCGCGTCCTCGGCCGAGGTCACGACCTGCACGAGCGCGGAGGTCTCGGGCTCCAGGTCGCGCACCGCCTCGAACACCTGGCGGGACAGCTCGGTGAACCGGCCGTCCGCGCGGGACTTCTCGCTCGTGGCGCGCAGGTGGCGCGCTCGCGCGATCTGGAGGTCCGCACCGGTCTGGCCGCAGGTGATCACGACGCGTTCCGCCGGCGCAGCGCGGTCCGCAGCCTCGGGCCGCGGGGTCCAGCTCGGCGTCAGCAAGGTCGTGCCGAGGCCCGACTCCGCTGCACGTCCCGGAGACTGCGCGTGATCCGGAGCCCCGATGCGCTCAGCCGTCTCAGCCTGCGCCACGGCGAAGTTCCTCGCCGCAGAACCGGGTTCGACTCCGCCATCGCCGGTTACTCCTGCCGCGCCGCCGGTTCCGCTCGGAATCCAGTAGCGCTCCCGCTCGAACGGGTAGGTCGGCAGGTGCGCCCGCCCCGGCGCGTGCTCGCCGTGCAGCACCTGCCAGTCGATCACGGCACCCTCCGCCCAGGCGGCGAGCACGGTCGTCAGGTCACCGCCTTCGAGTGCCTGCTGTTCGGCCGCCCCGGCGGGGCGCTCGGCCAGGCCGCCGGGGCGCCGCGGCACCCGGCCGCGGATGCCGCCGGAGAGGTCCCCGTCCAGGAACTCGCCGAGCCGCTCGATGAGCGACGCGCGAGAGCGCACGACCCAGCCCACGCGCTCGTCGAGCGCGACCCGGCCGCTCTGCAACGTCCAGGCCAGCGACGCGAGCGACTCCGGTGTCGCGGAGTTCTCCAGATGTGCCAACAGGTTCCGGGCCACGTCCCGCAGCTGCGCGTCGGTGCGCGCGGACAGCGGAACCAGCACCGGCCCGCCCGGTTCCGGGCGCGCGGCGGCGACGTGCTGTTCCAGCACGACGTGCGCGTTGGCACCGCCGAAGCCGAAGCTGCTCACCCCCGCCCGCAACGGCGCGACGCCGGCCGTCCGGTCGCGGACCGGCTCCCAGCGCTCGGTCTCCCGCACGATGCGGAAGGGGCCGCCGTCGAGGCGGATGTGCGGGTTGAGCTCGCCGCTGATCGGGGTCGCCGGCAGCACGCCGTGCCGCATCGCTAGCAGCACCTTGATCAGCCCGGCGATACCGGCGGCGGCCTCCAGGTGCCCGATGTTCGCCTTGACCGAGCCGAGCCCGGTCCGCCCGCGCCCGGCACCGGACCGCCCGAACGCGCTGTGCAGCGCCCGGACCTCCACCGGATCCCCGAGGGCGGTGCCCGTGCCGTGCGCTTCGACGTAGCCGACGGTGTCCGGGTCCAGTCCGGCCAGCGCGATGCGCACCAGCTCGGCCTGCGCGTCGGCGTTCGGCGCGGTCAGCGAGTTCGCGCGGCCGCCGTGGTTCTCGGCGGTGCCGCGCAGCACCGCCAGCACCGCGTCGCCGTCCCGCTCGGCGGCCGCCAGCGGCTTGAGCACGATCGCGCCGACGCCTTCGCCGCGCACGTACCCGTCGGCGGCGGCGCTGAAGGTCTTGCAGCGCCCGTCCGGGCTGAGCATCCCGGCCCGGTGCGCGCTGACGAAGGTGTCCGCGCTCAGCAGCAGGTTCACCCCGCCGGCGATGGCGAGCTCGCAGGCCCCGGCGCGAATCGCCTCGGCCGCGCGGTGCACCGCCACCAGCGAGCTGGAGCAGGCGGTGTCGACGGGCTCGCTGGGGCCGCGGATGTCGAGCAGGTAGGAGATCCGGTTCACCAGGATCGAGTGCGCGTTGCCGGTGGCGGTGAACGCGTCCGGTGCGACGCCGTGGGCGTGCAGCAGGGTCGCGTAGTCGGTGCCGGAGACGCCGAAGAACAGGCCGGTGCTCCGCGGCAAGGCGTCCGGGGTGCGTCCGCTGTCCTCCACGGCGTGCCAGACGGTCTCCAGCGCCAGCCGGTGCTGCGGGTCCATGAGTTCGGCTTCGCGCGGGTAGATCCCGAAGAAGCCGGCGTCGAAGGCGTCGATGTCGTCCAGCGCGCCCGCGTACTTCGGGAAGTCGGACTCGGCGACGACCTGCGCGTAGGCGGGGCCGTACCGCTCGACGGGGAAGGAGCCGACCGAGTCCCGGCCCGCGAGCAGGTTTGCCCAGAACTCGTCGAGGTCCCGCGCACCGGGGAAGCGGCCCGCGGCTCCGATGATGGCGATCGGCTCACCGGCGGCCGTTTCCCCGGAGCTCTCCCGCTCTGAGTCCCCGGTGGACGGACCGGTCGCGACCGGAGTGGATTCCGGGACGCTTCCGGCGTCCCCGGTCGTCGCGGCCGCGGTAGCGACTCCGCTGCCGCCCGTTCGCGAGCGCGCGGCGCGCACCTGGTCGCCGAACTCCGCGAGCAGGTGGCGGCCGAGCGCGTCGAAGGTGGACTCGTCGAAGAACACGGCCGGAGTCAGCTCGATGCCGAACCGCGCGTGGACCTGCTTGGCCAAGGCGACCAGCGAGATCGAGTCGAACCCGAAGGCGTCGAACCCGGTGTGCGGATCGAGTTCGGCGACCTCGAACTTGAGCAGTTCGGCCGCCATCGCCCGAAGGTCGCCGACGACGAAGCCGAGCTCGCCGTCCGGGTTCTCCGGCCCTGCTCCTCGCTGCGCGGTGTCCGGTGTCCTCTCCTGCTGATCGGAGGACGGCCCAGCGGTGCCGGACTCCGTCCCCTCCACCTGGGCGTGCACGACGTGTCCCGCGGTCACCGCGGCGAACGCCGGCCTCGGCACCGCGGCGCCGAGAGCGGCGCCTTCACCGCACTGCACACCGTTGAGCTCGCCAGCCACCACACCGTCCCGGTCGACCAGCAGCACGCGTCCCCTCCCGTCGCGCAGCTCCAGCACGACGTGGGCGACCTCCGGCGCTTCCCGCACCCGAACCTCGTCGACCACCTCCAGGACCCGGTGCTGCCAGCGGGGAGCGCCGGCGCGCTTGGCCTCCAGCAGCACGCCCTGCGCGATGGCCACGAGCACCGGCGCGTCGAGCGTCGTGTTCCGCCGCACGTGATCGCGGCGCACCTGCGGTTCGGCGACCTCCAGCACCAGCCGCCCGTCCGGCAACCGGCAGGCCCCCGCGACACCGCAGAACAGCGGTTCGTGCACGAGCTCACCGTCGGCCAGCTCGGCGGCGATCCGCTCCCGGTCGAGCACCTCGACGGCCGCGGCGCGCACGTCCTCCGGAAGCCCGGCCGAGGCGGAAACCGGCTCCCCCGGGTGCACGTCGAACTCGGCGACCGCCACGCGCTCGCCCGCGGTGTCCTCGGCGAACACCACTCCGGAGGCTGCGCCGCCCGGCACCCCGCCGAACCCGGTCACCAACCGTGCGGTCCGAGCCCACGGCACCGCGGCCGAGCGCAGCCCGCGCACGGCGACGGGACCGGCGAAACCGCCCGCCCGGGCCGCGCCCAGCGCCAGCTCGGCCGCGAAGGCCCCGACCAGCTCGGGAACGCCGTCCCGGTGGACCGCGTAGTCGCGGAGGTCGTCGAAGTGCAGCTCCAGCCCGAAGCGCAGTCCGTCCAAATCGGACTCGTTGCGGCCCAGCAGCGGGTGGACCTTGTCCCGCAGCGCCAGCGGTGCCAGCACACCGGGCGTGTCCTCGTGCTGCGGAACCCAGCACCGCACCCGCTCGAACGGGTAGGCCGGCAGCGAGACCCGGCGCGGCGGCCGAGCCCCGACGACGCGGCTCCAGTCCACCGGCGAACCGCCCAGCCAGATGCGCGCTACCTCCCGAGGCGTCTCGGCCCGCTCGTCCTGACCGGCCAGCGCCGCTTCCCCGTCGTGGTCCCCGGCCAGGTAGCGGTCCACGGCGGTGAGCGCGGCCGCCTTGTCGGCCGCTAAGAACGCCCACCTGCGCGGCAGCTCGTTCTTGCCCACGCGCAGCGTGTACGCGATCGCCGAGAGGTCGGACTCGGACGCCGCGGCCAGGAACGCGCGGAACCGGGTCAGCGACTCCACCAGCGCCCGCTCGGTCATCGCCGAGAACACGAACAGCTCGTCGCGGCCGTCGCCCGGCTCCCGCTCGGCCCTCCCCGGGTGCTCTTCGACGATGATGTGCGAGTTCATCCCGCCCGCACCGATCGAGGTGACCCCGGCCCGCCGCGGGTGCACCACCGGGCGCCCGTCCTCGGTGGTGGTCATCGGCTCCCACTCGGCGAGCTCGTGCTGCACCCGGAACGGGGTGCCGTCGAACGAGATGTCCGGGTTGAGCTGCTCGGCGTGCAGCGAGGGCGCCAGCTTCCCGGCGCGCAGCTGAAGCAGAACCTTGGTGAACCCGGCCATGCCCGCCGCTGCGAGCAGGTGGCCCACGTTGGACTTCACCGACCCGAGCGCGCAGTAGCCGCTGTCGGCGGTGTGCGCGCGGAACGCCGTGGTCAGCGCCTTGACCTCGATCGGGTCGCCGAGCGCGGTGCCGGAGCCGTGGCCTTCGACGTAGCCGATCGTGCGGGCGTCCACGCCCGCGTCGTCGAGCGCCTTGCCGATCGCGCGGGCCTGCATGTGCGGGTTGGGCACCGTGAAGCCGTTGCGCACGCCCGCGTTGCTCAGCGCGGTCCCCTTGATGACCGCGTAGACGTGGTCGCCGTCGCGCTCGGCCTCGGCCAGCGGTTTGAGCACGACCGCGCCGACGCCCTCGCCGAGGATCGTGCCGTCCGCGCCGACGCCGTAGCTGCGGATCATGTCCGAGGTGGCGGTGGTGAAGTGCTCCTGCGAGGAGGAGATCAGGTTGTACGGGTGCAGCAACAGGTTCACCCCGCCGGCCACGACCATCCGGGTCTCACCGGCCCGCAGCATCTGCACCGCCTGGTGGATGCAGGTCGAGGCGGCCGAGCACATCGTGTCCACGAAGATCGACGGGCCGGTGAACCCGTAGAAGTAGGACAGCATGTTCGGCAGGGTCGCGGTGTAGCTGCCGCTGGCAGGGGCGCCGCGCAGCAGGTTCTCGGCGAAGCCGTAGAGGTTGTAGTGGTTGCTCATCGTCCCGGCGAGCACGCCGACGTCCCCGTCGCAGTCGCGCTGGAGCGTTTCGCGGGAGTACCCGGCGTCCTCCAGGGCCTGGACCCCGGCCTGCAGGAACAGCCGCACCTCCGGGGACATCTGCTCGGCGGCGCGCATGGAGACCCGGAAGTAGCGCGGGTCGAACTCGTCGATGCCGTCCAGGAACGTGCCGGTGCGGATGGAGCTCTTGCCGAGCACGTCCCGATCCGGGCTGTAGATCGCGTCGTGGTTCCACCTGTCCCGCGGCACCTCCGTGAAGGCGTGGCGGCCCTCCGCCAGCGCGGTCCACAGCAGCTCCGGGTCATCGGCTCCGGGGTAGCGGCCGGACAGGCCGATGACGGCGATGTCGTGGCGCCGCGCGCGCGGGTCGTCCGCGGGCTCAGCGGCGACCGAGGCGCGGGCGAACCGGGGACGCTGCTCCCGCTTCGCCGGTTCCCCGGTTTCCGCCGGGCTTTCGGAGCGTTCGGATCCCCCCGTACCGGCAGGTCCTGCGGCGCCGGTCCCGCCGAGCACGGCGGCGAGGGTGCCGGGGTGCTCGGCCGCGAAGTACCCGGCGACGCCGTCGAGCGTGGTGTGCTCGAAGAACAGCGTCTTCGACAGCGGGCCGAACAGGTCCTCCAGTCGCGTGGTCATGTCCAGGATGCTCAGCGAGTCGATCCCGTACTCGACCAGGTTGACCGCCCCGTCGATGGCGCCCGGGTCGCGGTGCAGCACCTGCCCGAGCAGGTTCTTGAGCAGCGTTACCGCACCGGTGGCCAGCTCCTGCGCGGACTGCTCGCCGGTCGCATCGGCCGGGACGGGACTGTCCGAAGTGGCCGGAGCGGCGTTCTCGCGGGGCACGAGCACCGGATCCGCGCCGTAGGCGACGATCGCGTGCTCCGGCCCGTCCTCGAGCAGTCCGCCCAGCACGCGCAGTCCCGCTTCGGTGGGCAACGGCTCCCAGCCGCGCCGGCGGCGCAACGCCTCCTGGGTCACCTCGTCGGCGGTCATGCCGCCGTCGGCCCACAGCGGCCAGCTGACCGCGACCGTGCGGCCGGTCCGCTCTCCCGCGGAGACCAGCACCTGGCGGTGCTCGGCGAAGGCGTCCAGAAAGGCGTTCGCCGCGGCGTAGTCGGCCTGCCCGGTGCCGCCGTAGACCCCGGCCACCGAGGAGAACAGCGCGAAGAAGTCCAGATCGAGCTCGCGGGAGACCGCGTCCAGGTGCAGCGCTCCGCGCACCTTCGGCGCCAGCACGCCGCGGACCTCGCCGAGGTCCTTGCGCAGCAGGTAGTCGTCGGCCAACACCCCGGCGGCGTGCACGATCCCGTCGAGACGGCCGTGCTCGCGCACGATCTCCCGCGCCGCGCGCAGCACGTCCTCGGCGTCGGTGACGTCGGTGACGAGGTGGTGGGCGTCCACGCCGGACTCGCGCAGCTCGTCCAGCGCCGCACCCGGCGCCGAGCGCCCGCTGAGCACCACGACGGCGCCCGCGCGGGCGAAGTAGCGCGCCACGTGCCGCCCGAGACCGCCGAGACCGCCGGTCAGCCAGTAGACCCCGCCGTCCCGCAGCGGTGGCACGCGCGGCCCGGCAGGTGGCGCGGCGTCGATCGGGCGCCGCACCCGGCGGGTGCCGTCGGCGGCGTGGTGCACCTCGGCGTCACCGCCCGCGTCCGCGGCCTCGGCGCGCAGCACCTCCGCGAGCCGCGCGGTTCCGGCGACCCGGACGACGCGGCCGGACACCAGCGGGTTCTCCAGCGCGACGGTGCGGAACAGGCCGGTCAGCGGGGCGTGGAAGTGCCGCGGGAGCCGGTCGTCGACGAGCACGACGAACCGGTGCGGGCGGTTGGGGGCGCTGCGCAGCACCTCCTGGAGTCGTTCGAGCATGAGGTGCGCGGTGTGCTCGACGCCTTCCCCGGCGCTGTCGGGAGTGATCAGCGGTAGGTGGGTCGCCGCGAGACCGTCGGGCAGGGACCGGCCGGCGTAGAAGGCGTGCACCTCGGCCGTCCCGGCCTCCGGGGATTCGGCCTGCGCCGGGGCTTCCACCCAGCCGGTCGTGGCGGTGACCAACGCGCGCGACCGATCGCGCCGCTGCACCAGACCCCGAAGCCGGGCGCGCACCGCGCCCTCGGCGTCGCAGAGGTCGATGTCGAAGGTGTCCGGCACGTCCTCCTGGTACCGCACCCACGCCCAGGTCTCCGCGGTGCACGGCTCGAACACCTCCAGGCTCTCCAGCGCGAACGGCATGGCCGGGCCGCCGGCCGGGTCCGCACCGTCGGCGTCGAGCAGGGCCACGGACGCCTGGAAGGCCGCATCGAGGACGGCGGGCTCCAGCACGACACCGTCGCCGGAATCGGCGGTCGGTTCGATCCGCGCCAGCAGTTCCCGCCGGCCCGAGAAGATCTCGCGCAACCCGCGCATCGCCGAGCCGTATTCCAGCCCCTGCTCCTGGAACTCCGCGTAGACCTCGTCGATGTCGCGCCGCTCGGGGCACGCCGCGCGCAGCCGCTCCAGGTCCACCGGTTCGGGCCGGTCGGTCGGTGCGATCTCGACGGAACCGCGGGCGTGCACCACCGCGTCGTCCCGCCCGCCCGCGTACACCTCGAAGGAGGTGCCGATCTCCCCCGGCACGAGCGCCAGGTGCACCTCGACGGGCTCGTCACCGGCCACGACCGGCCGCAGCCAGGTCGCGCCGCGCACGACCGGCACCCCGGTCGACGCCTCGACGAACGCCCGCTCGGCGGCGGCGCGCACCATCTCCAGGTGGGCCACCGCGGGCAGCACGCGCTTGCCGCGTACCTGGTGGGCGGCCAGGAACGGCTCGGCGCCGGTGAACGCGGAGGTGTAGCGCTGCTCGGCGAGGTCCGAGGTGTTGCGGTGCAGCAGCGGGTGCAGCGCACCGCCGGTCTCCGGGTTCCGTTCGGGCACCCGGAACCAGTACCGCTGCCGGTCGAACGGGTAGCCCGGCAGCCGCACCCGGCGCGGGCGCGGCCCGTCGCCGCGCAGCGCGGACCAGTCGACGTCGTCGCCACCGACCCAGAGCTCGGCGGCGGCCCGCAGCTCGGGTGCTGCGGCGTCGCCGCGCACGGCCACGTCCGCCGCGTCGCCGGAGGCGAACTCCTCCAGCGCAGCGATCAGCTCCGCGGTCCCGTCCACCACGAACGCCGCCCGCGCGGCCATCTGCTCCCGGCCGACCTGCAGGGTGTGGGCGACGTCGGCCAGTTCCTGCGGTGCGCGCAGCGCCGCGGCCTCCGCGGCCGGGCCGCGAAGGTGCTCGGCCAGCCGGTGCGCGACCGCGCGCAGCCGCTCGGGGTTCTTCGCCGACAGCGGCACCAGGTGCGGCCCGGGGATCGGCTCGCCCTCGCGGCTGTCGGGGTGCTCTTCGAGCACCACGTGCGCGTTCGTCCCGCCGAACCCGAACGAGCTCACGCCCGCGCGCCGTGGCGCCGGGGCATCGGGCCACTCCTGGGTACCGGCGACGATGAAGAACGGGCTGCCGTCCAGCCGGATCATCGGGTTCTGCTTCTCGAAGTGCACGGTCGCGGGCAGCGTGCGCCCGGTCATCGCGACGATCACCTTGACCATTCCGGCCACGCCCGCCGCACCCTCGAGGTGCCCGATGTTCGTCTTGATCGACCCGATCCCGGTGCTGCCGGGGCGCGGCTCGGTGCCGTGACGCGCGTGCAGCGCGGCGAACGCGCGCTTGAGCGCCACCACCTCGATCGGATCCCCGACCTGGGTGCCCGGCCCGTGCGCCTCGACATAGCTGACGCTGTCCGGGCGGATGCCCGCCCGCGTGTACAGACCCTCGATCAGCTCGCTCTGCGCGGACGGATTCGTGACGGTCAGCGAGCTGGTGCGGCCTCCGTGGTTGGTCGCCACGCCCTTGATCACCGCGTGCACCGGGTCCCCGTCGGCGACCGCCCGCTCCAGCGGCTTCAGCAGCAGCACCGCGCCGCCCTCGCCGCGGACGTAGCCGTCGGCGTCCTGGTCGAAGGCCTTGCTGCGGCCGGTGCGGGACAGCATGCTCGCCTGGCTGAAGGCCACGAAGTGCTTCGGCGA
Organism: Saccharopolyspora aridisoli; assembly: GCF_004348445.1. Taxonomy (GTDB): domain Bacteria; phylum Actinomycetota; class Actinomycetes; order Mycobacteriales; family Pseudonocardiaceae; genus Saccharopolyspora; species Saccharopolyspora aridisoli. Next base: position 86,310 of record NZ_SMKV01000004.1, read on the forward strand.
CCAACACAGGTTCACGCCCCCGGCCAGCGCCTGCTCGCACTCCCCGCGCTCCAGCGCCGAGACCGCCTCGTAGACCGACACCAGCGAGCTGGAGCAGGCGGTGTCGTTGGTGATGCTCGGCCCCTGCAGGTCCAGCGAGTACGACACCCGGTTGGCGATGATCGAGTAGGCGGTGCCGGTCGGGAAGTAGGCGTCGGTGGCCGCGCCCTCCCGCTCCATCAGCTCGGCGTAGTCCTGGTGGCACACGCCCATGAACACGCCGGTGCGGGTGCCCGCCAGTTCCGCGGCGCGGTACCCGGCGTCCTCGACGGCCTGCCAGGACAGCTCCAGGGCGAAGCGCTGCTGCGGGTCCATGGATTCCGCTTCGCGCGGGGAGATGGCGAAGAAGTCGGCGTCGAAGCGGTCCGCGCCCTCCAGGAACCCGCCCCAGATGCTGCTGGTCTTCTCGGCGCCGCGACGCGCGTCGCCGAACCAGCGCTCCTTGGACCACCGCCGGGTGGGCACCTCGCGGATGAGCGAGCGGCCGGCGGTCAGGTGGCCGTACAGCTCCTCCAGGGTGTCCGCGCCGGGGAAGCGCAGTGCCAGGCCGGTGATCGCGATGTCGCCGGAGTGCTCGGTGCTCATCGGGTTCCTCCCAGGCGGGCGCGGCCCCGCCGGTCAACGGTGGCGCGCAGGTTGAGGGCGACGTCGGGCACTGCGGCGCCCTGCACGAAGCGGTGGTGCAGGACGGCGGTCGAGAGCAGGAGGACGAACGCCTGGTCCTCCTTGGTGCTGATCTCCGACGCCGGGGTCGCCATGATCTTGTTGACCAGCTTGCGGGCGAAGACCGGATCGATCGGTTCGATCCGGCTGAGCTCGCTCTCGGACAGCAGCAGCTCCAGGTAGCCCGGGCGCTGCTCCTTGAACGCGGCGCTGCCAGGGGCGCGGTACGGCTGCTTGGGACGGGTGACGCTGCGATCCGGCAGCACGGCGCGGAACGCGTCCTTGAGCACCCGCTTCTCCTCGGATCCGTCGTCGAAACGCAGGTTCACCGCGCGCGCCGCGCGCACCACGTCCGGGTCCAGGAAGGGGCAGCGGTTCTCCACAGCGTGCGCCAGGCCCATCCGCTCTCCCTGAGTGGACAGCAGGTATCCGGCCAGGAGGGTCTTGTACTCCAGCCACTGGGCCTTCTGCGTCGCCGACAGAGCCGCGTAGCCGGGGGTGTCTCGCACCAGCGAGAGCAGATCGGCGAACGGGTCGGCCCGGTCCTTGAGCAGCCGGGTGGCGAATCGGCCGTTCTGGAACCGCATCTCGTGCGAGAACAGGCCGGGCATCCGCTCGGTGGCGAACTGCTCGAACAGCCCCAGCAGGTGCTTGCGGTGCGCGGAGCCGAAATGCGCCAATTCCGGGTTGAGCCCGGCCAGGCGGTCGAGGCACTGCTGCTCGGACAGCTCGCCCCACTCCGCGCGCAGCGTGGTCTCGCGGAACAGCGAATAGCCGAGGAAGGCCTCGTCGGCGCCCTCCCCGCTCAGGATCGTCTTGATGCCGGCGTCCCGGACGTGCCGGGACAGCAGGAACATCGGCACGAAGGCCGTGCGGAACGCGGGCGCTTCGGCGTGCTCGACCGCGTCCGGGAAGTGCGCGGCGATGTCCCCGCCGGTGATCTTCAGCGCGGAGTGCCGGGTGCCGAGGTGATCGGCGACGAGCTCCTGGTGGAGGGACTCGTCGAACTCGGCGTCCTCGAACGACACCGAGAAGGTGCGCACCTGGTGCGGCGAGAGCCGGGTCGCGAGCTGGGTGACGATCGAGGAATCCAGGCCCCCGCTGAGGTAGACCCCGACCTCCACGTCGCTGCGCAGCCGCAGTTCCACGGCGCGGTGCAGGCTTTCCCGCACCAGCTCGACCGCCTCGTCCGCACTGCCCTCGAACGGCAGCGCGCCCACCGCCAGCGGCTCGTAGGTGCGCACCTCGCGGCGATCGCCCCGCACCACCATGTAGGCGCCCATCGGCAGCTGCCGCACGCCCTGGAACACCGACCGGTCCGGCAGCGGCGTCCAGGTCGCGAAGGTGGAGGCCAGTTCGCGCCCGTCCAGCTCGTAGCGGAATCCCGGCACCGCACGGAACGCCTTGAGCTCCGAGGCGAACAGCAACTCCCCGGACCGATCGGCGTAGAACAGGGGCCGCTTGCCGAAGCGGTCGCGGGCCAGGAACAGCTCATCCGACTCAGCATCGCGGACCGCGAACGCGAAGGCCCCGTTGAACCGCCGCAGGCAGTCCGGGCCCCATTGGATCCAGGCCTGCAGCACGACCTCGGTGTCCGAGCGGGTGCGGAACGGCCGGCCCAGCGCGGCCAGCTCCGCGCGCAGCTCGACGTGGTTGTACAGCTCACCGTTGAAGCAGATCCAGAACCGCTCGGAGGGATCGGCGATCGGCTGAGAGCCGCTGTCGATGTCCACGATGGACAGCCGGGCGGTGCCCATCGCCACCCCGTCGTCGACGTAGTACCCGGCTTCGTCCGGTCCGCGGTGGTGGATCAACGCGAGCATCGAGGTCAGCACCTCTTCGGCCCGCCCGGTCAGCGCCGGAGCGGCGAACCCCGTTATTCCGCACATGCTGGCCCTCCCCGTTACTGCCCGAGCTTCGCGGCGACGTACCCGTCGATGGACTCGAGCGAGACCAGGACGTTGGTGAGCATGTCCTCCTCGTCGACCTGCAACGCGAATTCCTGCTCCAGGAACGCCATCAGCTGCACGTAACCGAAGGAGTCCAGGACGCCGGTCTTGAACAGGTCGTCCTGCGGGGTCACGTCGGTGCCGAACTCGACGAGGAAGCGCTCCTCGATGAACTGCGTGATCTTCGTGGTGCGGTCCACTGCTCACTCCCTGCTCTCGGTGGTGGCGACCGGAGTCGCTTGGCGGATGCGGGTGACCATGCGCTGCACGGCCTGGCCGCCGATCTCCTGGTATTCCAGATCCGCGTCCGCGGACAGCAGGTGCCGGACGCTGTCGGTCCAGCGCACCGGCGACACCAGCTGCTGGCCCAGCGCCTCGACCAGGCCGTCCGGCCGGTGCGGGCGTCCGGTCGTGTTCGCGATGACCGGGGTGTGCGGGGTGTCGAAGGTGAAGCCCCGCAGGAACTCCTCGAACTCCGCGCGGGCCGGAGCCATGTAGCGGGAGTGGAACGGGGCGCTGACCCGCAGCGGCGCGAACCGCACGTCGTGCTCGCGGAGCGCGGCGTGCGCGGCCCGCAGCACCTCGTCGGGTGCGGCGATCACCAGCTGCTGATCGGTGTTGTACGCGGCTATGTCCACACCGGACACGTCGTGCTCGGCGAAGATCTCCCGCAGCCGGGGCTCCGGGGTGTCCATCACCGCGGTCATGGCGCCACCGGACGCGGCGTCCATCAACTCGGCGCGCTTGGCGACCAGCCGCAGCCCGGTCTCGAAATCGAAGGCACCGACGGCCAGCAGCGCGTTGTACTCGCCCAGGCTGTGGCCGAGGTAGTAGTCCGCCCGTCGCTGCTCGTGGTGCTCGCGCTCGAAGGTGTGCAGCGCGTTGACGACGAACAGCGCGGGCTGGGTGTAGAGCGTCCGCCCGAGCACCCCGTCCGGATCGTCGCGGCACAGCGCCGCCAAGTCGTAGCCCAGCACACCGGCGGCGAACCGGGTCAGTCCCGGGTACCGCCAGAACAGGTCGTCCCCCATTCCTCGGAACTGGGCACCTTGCCCGGGAAAGAGCAGTGCAAATACCATACTTACCCTCAACTCGGGAATTACCATTTAACGAAAAGACCGCCAGAAACACTCCTGCGTGCTCCGCGAACCCCACTAGAACAACGCGCGGAACAGCCCGGCCCAGCACACTGCGGACTTCCGGTGCCGAGCCGTGGAAACACGAGAACAGGCAGACGCGCGACCACGCTCTGCAACGAATGGGTCGAATCGCTCGAGTTCAATGTTAGATGATCAAGCTCTGCAATCAACCTAGAGTAACCGGACAACTCCGCGCAAGAGCTCCTCATGTGGCCAGCGACACGGCCCCGCGCGGCGGACTCTGACAATTTCCCTAGCCGACAACTGATTAGGAGGCGACCCGCTCACACCCGGACGGCAATTCATCTCCGGTAGCCCCGAATCGGCCCCCGCATAGCACCGCCGCAATTCCACGCACAACGTCCGAACGGCTGATCCGAGAATACCAGACCCCGCCGGCCATCCACACCCGAGAACCGACTAGCCACGATGGACACACCGACGCCATTACCGTCGGGGAAATCGACAGCGCCTTGTACAGTTCCGGTGCGATTTCTTCCGAACGGAAAATCCACGAGGTTCAAGCCCCCTCGGGCGCGCATCTACGGCTGAGATGAGACTGCGGTCTCGCCTCAGCGTGCGGTCGTGCTGGATCCAGGACTTCCCAGCTCACGAGCATTCGAGGCGGTTCTCGTCGTTGCGGGCCTCGTGAGAGCGCCTGCCGGTGTACTCGTCAGCACACCGGCAGAGACAGCTGTGCACCAGTGGGCAGCGCTTCCGTTACCGCCGCTTTTGACGGTACCGCTTTCGTTCAGACGTTTCTTCCGCCTCGGGTCAGAGGGCCAGCATGGCCTTGGCCACCTCCTCTGCTGCCACGTCGGGGATCGCCGTTGAGGCGTGTTCGAGTGCGAGGAGTCGTGCGCCGGGGATCTCCCGTGCGAGCGCTTCGCCGTTGCCGATCGGGAAGAACGGGTCGCGGCGACCGTGCACCACCAGCGTCGGCAGCGTGAGCTCGGGGAGCCGCTCGCGCCAGCGCGGCGCGCAGTCGAGCCTGGCGAACACCATGCCCAGCTGATTGGCCATCTGCACCGCGGGCAGCGTGCCCGGCGTGCGGTCCCACGCGCGCTCGGCGACCGCCCGGGCTGCTGCGGGGTCGTTGCCGAGGATCTCCGCGCCTTCGGCGAGGTACGCCGCCACCGCGTCCCGGTCGGACCAGTCGGGCATGGGACGCGAGAACAGCCGGTCCATCGTCGCCGCGTCGTGGTCGGGCAGGTCGTCGTCGACCGGGCCTGGGGCGACAGGCCGCGTTCCGGCGAGGGTGAGCGCCGAGAACGCCTCCGGGTGGTCGAGCGCGGCGACCTGGGCGACCATCCCGCCCACACCGATGCCCGCCAAATGCGCCGGCCGATCATCGAGCTCGCGGGCGAGCGCTGCGGCATCGGCTGCGAGATCGCGCAGCGAATAGGCCGGCGCCTCGGGATCGACGGTGGTCGAGGAGCCGGAATCACGCAGGTCGTAGCGCACGACATGACGCCCGCCGCGCGCGACGGACTCGCAGAGCGAGTCGGGCCACGAGAGCATGGTCGTGCCACCCGCGCACAGAACGAGCGGCGCCTCCACGTCGCCGAAGTGCGCGACGCCAAGCACCACACCATTCGCCTCGACAGTCCTCATCACACCCACCCTCCAGGGTTGTGCTCGGTCGCACCAGGAACACCAGCGTCGTCGCGCCGAACGATCACGACACCGCCCGCGCCTTCTCAGGGATCGACTTCCAGCGAGGCGAGAACTCATCGCGCTTCCCCACCCGCGGTTTCCGGTGAGCGCCGGTTGATCAGGAGCTTTTGGCGCAGCTTCCGCTCGGGGCCCAACCTGGGTCGACCACGTCTGTTCCGCGACCACCTACGCCGCCGCTTTGCAACACCACGCCTACGCCGAGGAGCAGGGGCAGGGGCCACAACGTTCGACTGGACGACACCGCTGCCCGCACCACGCGACAAACACCTCCCGACACGCCCCGCACGCGCCGACGCACACTCAACGCGAGAACAGCCGTGCGAACTGCACGGGAGTTTCGGTCTGCGAGGCGGTTCTGGAGTTCTCGCGCGGCCGCGGTGGCCATTCGGCCATGTGAGAGACACCGCTTTCGTCCATGTCATGGGTCAACACCTCGATCCCGACAATGCGGTCGACCTCGGCGGCCAGTTGATTCATTTCCGGTCGCGCGGTCCCACGTGCGCGTGCTCCCGCCCCCCTCGGGGGCACACCGCAGGCGCGATCGGAATGGCCCGGCGTGCCCCGCCACGGGGTATCGCCATCTACCCGCCACCGGTGGCGTGCCGGGTCGGTGATTCGTCCGGGAGTGGTTTCCTTCGTCGCCGATCCGGGACGGACCACGTTAGATGGGAGGGTTTACTGGGCGCGCCACCCGCTACGCACAGCCAGCACCCCACGAGTGGACAGGGCTAGTAGCAGCGCAGTTGAACACCGCTCCGCATCAGAAGTAGGGCGTCGTGATGAGTTCCAGGTAGTTTCCGGCGGGGTCGAGGAAGTACACCCCGCGTCCGCCGTGCCCGGTGTTCGTCTCGCCGGGGCGGGTGCGCTGTGGGTCGGCCCAGTGTTCGCGTTCCCGCGTTCGAAGCAAATCTACGGCGCGATCGAAGTGGTCGTCGGTGCACAGGAAGGCGAGATGCACGGGCGAGATCTCCCACGGAGGCGGAGGAGTCGCGAACTGCAGCATGACTCCGCCGGAGAGCAGGACGTTGCGGAAAACGCCCCAGGAATGAGTGTGTTCCGCCTCGAGGACGTCGACGTAGAATTGAGCGGACTCGTGCGGGTCCGCAGCGGCGATGATGGTGTGATTGAAATGCGCTGCCATAAGAAGCCTTTCAGATGAAGGAGCAGATTGATCGCGAGGACTTCATCCGATTCGGAGGCGCTCGCTCGCGCCTCACACAGCTCAACGGTCGACCGGCGATCCGATCCGTGAGCGGCTGTCAGCCTGTCCGGTCATCGTTGCGATTGTAGCAACACGTGCGACGGGTTCTCACACTGGCGTTCCGGACCGAATTATGCACGTCGACGGGAGTTTAGCTTGATTTTTTGCGTCGCGATGCACGGGAAGTGCCAAGGCGAGCGCTGCGACCGCGGCCAGCGCGCAGGCGATCAGCAGGAAGGCGTGGGCGTAGTCCGCGACGAGCTCCGGCGCGGTTCGACCAGTACTCGTGGTGGTGGAGACCAGCACGGCCAGGCCGAGCACGCCGCCGACCTGCTTGGTGGTGTTCATCAGCCCGGACGCGGCTCCCGCGTCTCGGTCGTCAACGCCCGAGGTCACCACGGCGGTCAACGGTGTGTTGAGCAGGCCACCGCGAGCGAGATCAGGACCGCCGGTCCGAAGATGACGGAGACGTAGTGCCCACCCGCCCCTGCCGCGCTCTGCCACAGGAATCCGACCGACGCGACCAGTGCACCCACGCTGATCAGCCATCGGGCGTGGACTCGCTGCATCACTGAGGTGGGTGTCCCGCCGTCCCACCGGAACGCAACCTGGGACACCGAACGCGACATGGGCACTCGACCCCCTAACTGGGCAAATGACCCACTCTCGCTGACCGGCGAGATGTACTACTATTGGGGCGATTGACTTCCCCAGGTGGGAAGCCCGATCTCGCACTCGCAGAACTTCAACATGCCCACGCTGACGAATGATCGAACCAGCTCGGCTCCCTGCCCCAACGCGAACCCCACATGGTGGTACGCCGAGTTCAACGCGGTCGTCGAGCCTGTCAGAGGGGGCGAAACTCTCCCCCTGTCGCTCACATCGTCCGAGGCCGAGCTCAATTGTGGTCCATCATAGAGCGATGGACGTACTTTTGACGATCGCAACGTATGTGAGCGGCTGGACACCCCCACGTTCATGGTCGAGCTGTGGTCGTGGTCTATCGACTCCAAGGGCGACGCAATGGCCTTCCAAATGACTTCCCGACTGCTGCGAGGCTGTGATGCACGAGAGGCCCTGGCCTGGTGCGACAAGAACAAGCCGAGTCCGGGCAGCTTCGTTCTGTTCGCAGGCGTCTGGACGACCCTCGGCTACTTCAAGGGCCTGTGGCTCGCAGGACGGGCGCCGGGGGAGAACGAGCAGTCGGTGACCTCATCGGCGGCCGCATATACGCCCCCGGCCTAGCGCACTGCCCATGATCTGACGGATCATGAGATCCCGCTGCGTCGTTTCCGTAACATGCCGCAGATAGCAGCTCTCACAATGTCGCGCATTTGCCCCATGGAAACCGTGGTGAACGCCCGCTCGAGCGCTTGCCGCGGTCCTTCTCCTCCGGCACCGGGTCATTCCATGGGCATTGCCACGCAGCAGCAGCTGTAGTGGACGGCGGCGTTTTTGAACGGTCTCACCCAAGCGGCACACCACCCACCAGCCTTTCTCGTCGCGCCGTCGCGCCACGCGCACGGCAACGGCGTGACTGCCAGCGCCTTCTGCGCCGCGGACTGGGAGTTGCAGCCCTCGTTCGGACACAGCCGTCGTGCTGGGGAGCTCGGTTGTCGCCCGGGCGAGGTATTGAGTAGAAGTACCTAAGGACTTGTGGCTGCGGTGATGCTGTAATGCCGTCGATGAGCAACTCGCAGCGGCTTTCCTCGGAGCAACGCGCACGCCTGGATCGGTTGGGCGAACAGGGCGTCCTCTCCCGTGAGCAGGTGGCAGCCGTCCTCGACGAGCTCGACCGCGAGCGGGGTGCGGCCTGGGGCTCGCGCACCGCCGTGTGGGAGGTGCTCGGTTACATCGGCGGTGCGCTGGTCCTCGGTGGTGCCGTTCTGCTGGTGGGGATGTACTGGGAAAACTTGGCAGTCCCCGCGCGCGTTGCCCTGCTGGTCGCCGCGACCCTCGCCTTGGTTGGCGCCGGACTGGTCATGGCCGGTGGGCCGCGTGCGCTACGAGCGTTCGGCGGCGAAGCCGAACCGTCTGCGCGCAGCCGGATCGTGTCCGCCCTGGTCGCCTTGGCTTCCTGCACGGCTGCGCTCGCCGTCGCAAGCGGGGTCGACGTGCTCGAGTCGTTGGCGGCCTCGGTCACCGGTTTGCTGGTCGCCTCGCTCGGATACGTTGTGGTGGGCGGACTTCCCGTTCTGCTGGTGGCCGTCGGGTTCAGCGTCGGCGTGGTGGCGGCCGCGGTTGCCGAATGGTTCGACAGCTCGTCACCGGCCCACACGACGGGCTTGGTGGCACTGGGCACCGTGTGGACCGCACTCGCTGTTCTTGGCGTGGTGCGTCACCGCCGCCCGGTCCTCGGGGCGGGTGTGCTGATCGCCCTGGCCGGGGCGCAGTACGCGGTGGGCCTGAACCAGTCGTGGGTGGGTTACGGGTTGACCCTGTTGATCGGGTTGCTCTGCTTCGGCGGCTACCTGGTCGAGCGGGCCGTGGTGCTGCTGGCGCTGGGCGTGCTCGCCGTGACAGTGGCGGTGCCCGAAGCGGTCTGGGACTGGACGGGTGGTGCGCTCGGCGGGCCGGTCGTGGTGCTGCTGGTGGGGGTGGTGTTCCTCGCGGCCTCGGCGCTGGGTCTTCGCCTGCGAAGGCGAGCACCCGCGTCTGATCAGCGCTGAAGCAGGCCGAATCCGCGTGCACGCTGCTGTGCGCGTTCATGTGGCACACGCACATGGATCACGTGATGTTTGTGTGTTGGCACCACATGCCATCCCTCGGACAGGCGTCCTACCTTGTCCGTCATGACCACAAGTGACCCGCACAACACCGCGGCGAACGCGCGAGCGCTGGAGGGCAAGGTAGCTCTCGTCACCGGCGCCGCGGGTGGAATCGGCAAGGCCTGCGCGCAGGCGCTGGCCGCGGCCGGCGCCGCCGTGCACCTCGTCGACCAGCGCAGCGCTGCGCCCCTCGCGACCGAGATCAGCGGCGACTCCCACGTCGTCGATCTGTCGGACGCCGATGCGATCGCAGAACTACCTCGCGAAATCGACATCCTCGTCAACAACGCCGGGTTGCAGCACGTCGCTCCGATCCACGAGTTCCCAGCCGAACGGTTCTCCCTGATCCACAAGGTCATGGTCTTGGCACCGTTCCTGCTCATGCAGCAGTGCCTTCCGCACATGTATTCCCAGCGGTGGGGACGGTTGGTGCACATCTCCAGCGTCCACGGCCTGCGCGCGAGTCCGTACAAGTCGGCGTACGTCTCGGCCAAGCACGCGCTGGAGGGGTTGAGCAAGACCGCCGCTCTCGAAGGTGCCGAGTTCGGGGTGACGAGCAACTGCATCAACCCGGGGTACGTGCGCACCCCGCTGGTGGAGAACCAGATCACCGACCAAGCGAAGGCCCATCAGATCAGCGAGGACGAGGTGACCGAACGCGTCCTCCTCTCCCGATCCGGCATCAAGAAGCTGATCGAACCCAGTGAGGTCGCCGAATCAGTTCTGTGGCTGAGCGGCGACCAATGCCCCTCGATGACGGGAAGCTCGCTGTCCCTCGACGGCGGGTGGACCGCGCACTAGCCGTGCTGCTGCCAGACATCCTGCTCCAACGAAGAAGCGGTGCATCATGACACAGGAACGCACACCCGAACGCACATCGATTTCCAGGATCATCGGCGCCAGCCTGGTTGGCACCACGATCGAGTGGTACGACTTCTTCTTGTACGGCTCAGCGGCGGCGTTGGTGTTCAACAAGCTCTTCTTCCCGAACTCCGATCCGCTGACCGGAACGTTGTTGGCCTTCGGCACCTACGCGGCGGGATTCGGCGCCCGGCCGCTGGGCGGCCTGGTCTTCGGGCACTTCGGCGACAAGGTCGGCCGCAAGCGGCTGCTGGTGCTCAGCCTGCTCCTGATGGGCGGCGCGACCTGCGCGATGGGTTTGTTGCCCACCTACGCCTCCGTGGGCATCGCCGCCCCCATCTTGTTGACCACCTTGCGTCTCGTGCAGGGTTTCGCGCTCGGCGGCGAATGGGGCGGTGCGGTTCTCATCGTCTCCGAACACGGATCACCGCAACGCAGGGGGTTCTGGGCGTCGTGGCCGCAGGCCGGTGCTCCAGGCGGCAACCTCCTGGCCACGGGAGTTCTGGCCATCCTGGCCGCAGTCCAGTCCGACCAGGCGTTCCTGGACTGGGGATGGCGCATCCCGTTCCTGCTGTCCGGCGTGCTGGTCATGATCGGCCTGTGGATTCGGCTCTCGGTGACGGAGTCGCCGGTGTTCCTGGAGGCCGCCGCGCAGGCCCGGCGCAGCTCAGCTGTGGTGCGCGCCCCGATCGCACGGGTGCTGCGGGACAACTGGCGCGAGGTCCTGATCTCGATGGGTGCGCGCATGGGCGAGAACACCACCTACTACGTGATCACCGCCTTCATCCTCGTCTACCTCACCGGCCCGGTGGGTCTGCCGAAGTCCGTGGGACTCAACGCCGTGCTCATCGGATCGATCGTGCACTTCGCGACGATCCCGCTGTGGGGCGCGCTGTCGGACCGTTGGGGCCGACGTCCGGTGATCATCATGGGCGCGCTCGGCAGCGGTGCGTGGGCCTTCGCGTTCTTCGGGCTGCTCGACACCGCGTCCCCTCTGGTGATCACTCTGGCCACGACGGTCGGCCTGGTCCTGCACGGCGCGATGTACGGTCCGCAAGCCGCGTTCTTCTCCGAGCTCTTCGGCACCCAGGTGCGCTACTCCGGTGCCTCCATCGGATACCAGCTGGCTTCAGTCGTCGCCGGTGGTCTCGCACCACTGATCGCCACAGCGCTGCTCAAGGGCTACGGCACCGCAGCGCCGGTCGCCCTCTACGTCGCAGCAGGAGCCGCCCTCACCGTGATCGCCACCGCGGTGTCTCGCGAGACCCGAGCAACCGGGCTCGGCTCGGTTCCCGAGCAACCCCACCAGGCGGTCTAGCTCCGTCCTGCCTGCCGGGCACCAGCCGGCTCCCCGCCCGGCTGGTGCCCCCGATCCCACCGAGGAGAATCGGGCGCATGGATCAGGCAGCAGCGGCGCTGCGGCGCCTGCTGACCTTGCTCGCTGACAACGCGCCGAGCGAGCAGGTCGCGCAGGTCGCCGTCACCGCCCGCACGTCCGGAGCGTCCGAGGCCGATCTCGAGGAGATCGAGCGGGCCAGCGAGCTCGCGCTCCGGGTGCACCGCAAGGTCGCCGAACACGAACGCAGGCAAACGGAGTTGGCGGCGCTCTTCGACAGCGCCAGCGACCTGGCCGGGGTGCGCGACCTGAACGCGGTCCTCCGCTCGATCGTTCACCGCGCCCGCATGCTGCTAGCCGCTGACATCGCCTACCTGTCGCTCAACGACGAGATCCGCGAAGAGACCTACATGCGGGTGACCGATGGATCGATCTCGGCGCAATTCCAGCAGGTCCGTCTCGGCATGGGCGAGGGCCTCGGCGGCCTCGTCGCCCAAACAGCCCGCCCGTACGCGACCGCCGACTACGCCGCGGACTCCCGGTTCGCCCACACCACCCCCATTGACGCTGCCGTCGACGAAGAAGGCCTGGTCGCCATCCTGGGCGTGCCGCTGTCGCTCAACGACGAGGTCATCGGCGTGCTCTTCGCGGCTTTCCGCACAGCACACGACTTCTCACGAGATGAAGTGGCACTGCTGGCCTCGCTGGCCGACCACGCGGCAATCGCGATCGACACGGCCCGGTTGATCGAGGAAACGCGCAAGGCGGTCGACGAGCTCAACGAGGCCAACGAAACGATCCGCAAGCACAACGAGGCGATGCAGCACTCGGAGCACGCCCACGACCGACTCACCGATCTGGTGCTCCGCGAGGAGGACATCTCCGAGGTCGCCGCAGCGGTTGCGACCATGTTCGCTGGCGGCCTGGCCATTCACGATGCCGACGGCAACGAACTCGCGCGTGTCGGAACCAGTCCCCTACCGCAGCCGCACGAAGCGGTCGCGGCATCGCGCAAGGCCGGCCGGGCCGTAGCGCACGAGACCAACTGGGTGTACGCCGTTCTTGCCGGACCCGAACTCCTGGGCAGCCTGGTCCTCACCGGATGCCCTGCGCTTTCCGACGTGGACCGCCGCGTCTTCGAACGAGCCGGCGTGGTCACCGCTCTGCTGCTCCTGCTCCAGCGTTCCACCGCCGAAGCCGAGAACAAGGTCGGCGGTGAGCTGGTCGCCGACCTGCTCACCGCCCCGCAGCGAGATCCCGCGGGGCTGGTAGCGCGCGCACGTCGGCTCGGTGTCGAGCTCACGAGCCCGCATTCGGTGCTGGTGGCGCATGCCGAGGGCGTCCCGAGAGAGCGGCTGGCCACAGCCGTCGCCTGGAGCGCCCGGGCCGCCGGTGGCGTGGCCGGCGCTCTCGAGGACCAGGTCGCACTGCTGCCGAACACCGAACCCGGCAAAGCCGCCAAGTCCTTCGCCCATGGACTCACCGACTCCCTCGGTGCTCGTGTGACCGTGGGCGCCGCCGGGCCGGCCTCGGGACCGCAAGCCCTCGCGCAGACCTACACCGAAGCCAGGAGGTGCATGCGCGCGCTGCTCGCGCTCGGTCGCGACGGCGATGGCGCGGCGATGGGCGACCTCGGGTTCATCGGGATGGTGCTCGGCGAGAGAGCCGACGCCCGCGGCTACGTCCGGTCGGTCCTCGGTCCCGTGCTCGACTACGACGCGCTTCGCGGCACCGAGCTGATCGAGACGCTCGAGGCCTACTTCGCCTCCCACATGAACCTCAACCGCACCAAGGAGCTCTTGCAGATCCACGTCAACACCGTCTCGCAGCGCCTGGAGCGCATTGGGACGCTCCTCGGCGACGGCTGGCAGGCACCCGACATCTCGCTGGAGATCCAACTCGCACTGCGCCTCAACAAGATCATCGATGATGCCCCCGCCGACCGCGGCTGAAGGCGAGCGTCCGCGATCGCGCCAGGACGGTGCAGGTGTGGCTGGTGGGACGACCTCGGGGTCGGGGGTCGCCCGCCGTACCGGTTTCGATTGCGCGTCCGGTTGCCGATCCCGCTGGAAACCGTCGCGGGGGGCCTTCAGCGAAGGTCGTCGATGACATAGGTGTCGGGCCTGCAGTACCCAGGTTCGTCCGGTTTCTGCATGATCACGCCCTCGAGCCACGTGCGGTAACCACGCGCGAGCAAACGTCGGCAGGCGTCGTGACGAGCCGCGTTGACACCGGCGACCATTCGTTCGAGTCCGCGCTTACCCGCCAGGTCCTCGCAGGCGTCAAGCAGCCGCTCGAAGATCACCGGTGCGTCCGCTCCCGGCCGCACTGCCCCGAACTTGATGAAGCACGCCCCACTACCAGCTTCACCCGCGCCGGTGTGGCACACCGCGAACCCGAGAAGTTCCGCGTCTCCGTGCAGGAGCACGGTATCGCCGAGCCCCTGGGCGTGCGTGGACCTGAGCTCGTGCGCCACGTCGAGACCGTCGAAAATGGCGTTGGTCACCTCGAAGCATCCGCGCACAACGCCATCGCGCTCGGCCTCCGGAGTCTCGGAGTACGTCGTGTACCCGTGAACATCGATGACGGGCGACACCGGCTTGTCCATCAGCGGCGTCAGGTACTGCGGCCAGAACCCGAACTTCTGGTAGAGGCCGATGTGCTGCGGACTCTGCGGAAAGGTGAACAGGCCCGCTTGGCGTACCTGCCACCTCTCGAAGAGGTCCATGACCGGCCGCATGAGGAGACTGGCGATCCCCTGCCCCCACAAGTCCGGTCGGACCGTGATGGGACCGAAGAACCCGAAGCTCCCCCAGCGGGTGACGAAGTTGGAACCGACGATCTCCCCGTCGCGTTCCGCCGCGAACGCCCAGTCCGGAGCGGCGGTGAAACGAGGCTGGACGTACTCCACGTCACCGAACACCGTGACCGGTTCCGGAACGCCGAGGAATGTGCCGAACGCGGTGCGCATGATGAAATCGGCGGCATCGAGGTCACCCGCCTGCAGCGGACGCACCGACACACCGGCTCCAGCAGACGCAGGAGATTCAGTGATGGGCACCGTCCACCCCCCAGAAGTTGGCGCTCCCCTCGGTGAACCATGGTCGCTCACCGTCGACCGGGCGGCAAGCCAGGCAAGCACAGTCGTGGTCACCGCTGCGGGCGGTGGCGGCGTTGAGCAGGATCGGCGTGGGAACTTCTCGACCAGCACCGGTGCTTGATTGACGTGGTCGTCGTGCGCGTGGGTGCACACGATGGCCTTGACGTGCCGGTCCCCCGACGGCCTGCACGATGGCCTCGGCATCGTGCGCGGCGTCGATCACCCGACCTCGTGGTCGTCACCGACGATCCGAACGTTGTTGTCGACATCGAAGCTCCCTCCGTCGAGGTTGAACGTCCCGGATGTGACGAACTGGTCGATCGGCGGCGCCATCCGAGGATCACCACCGAACGGAGCACCTCCCCGCGGTTCTTGCCGAAGGCTCGCTCGACCCCGCCGAAGGTGATTTCCTCGGTCACGAACTTCTCCAGTGGGAACCGGGCTGGGAGGAACAGATCGATGTAGAGCGGGAAGTCCCGACTGGGCAAGCAGTCGCCGTACCAGGACGACTTCAGCCCTTCCCCTCGAGGGTTCAGTGATCGCGCACTCGGCTCGGCTCGGTGGTAGGGGCGAGCGCAGAGCATTCGTGCAGAGCCATGCCACGTGTTTCCGGCGCCCAGACGAGGGAGATGACCGCACCGGTCAGGCTGATCACCGCGGCGGCGAGCATTGTTCCGCCGACGCCCCAGCTCGTCAGCGCGACCGGGACGAGATACGTGCCGATGGCCGCGCCGATCCGGCTCGCAGAGGAGGCAAGACCCACGGCGGAGCCGCGCACCTCGGTCGGGAACAGTTCATTCGGGTAGATCCACTGCAGGATTTGCGAGCCGCCGGTGAAGATCGCGTACGCGACGAACAAGATCATGATCACGGCCGACGGGGCCTCCGGGAAAAGCCCTAGCACGAGCAATGCCAGACCCGACCAGACGAAGCTGTGGATCACCAGAGGGCGCCGACCCATGCGGTTCACGGACAACAGCGCGATCACGCAGCCAATCAGGAACATGACGGTGATCAGCGCCTCGCCGATGTTGGCCAGGCCTCCCTGGAGCCGGAGAGCGCTTAGGATTTTCGGACCGAACGCGTAGATGGCGAAGAGCGGTACGACAGAACAGGTCCAGAAGGCGGTGACGTAGAGCATCCGCCCGCCGTAGCCGGAACGCAGTATCGCCTTGAGGTCGACGTTCTCGCGCTCGCCGCCCTCGGCCGGCAGGTCGGCGAGCGTCACATCAGGCCCGTAAACCTGTTTGAGGACGGCCTCGGCCGCGTCAGGGCGACCCTTGCTGGCCAGCCAGCGCGGCGACTCCGGCGTGCCCAGACGCAACAGCACGATGATCGTGGCGGGCAGAGCAGCGCTGACGAGCATCCACCGCCAGCCGTCGTCGCCCGTCGTCAGCAGCACCTCACCCACGATGTAGGCCGCTGCGGCGCCCACGAACCACATGACCACCAGACCACCGAGCAGCGGACCGCGGTAGCGGCGCGGCGTGAACTCGGCCAGCAGTGAGGTGGCGATGGGGTAGTCGGCACCGACCGCCATGCCGATCAGCAGTCGCAGGACGAACAACCACACCGGATCGGTGGCCCAGAACTGGGCCACCGAGCACCCGATGATGGCGATCAGGTCGACGGTGTAGAGGGTCTGCCGACCGAACTTGTCGGTCAGGTAACCGCCCGCGAACGCACCGAGGAAGATCCCGATGAGCGCGGACGCACCGATCAGTCCCTGTGCGGAATCAGAGAGTTTCAGCTGCGGCGTGATCTGCACCATGGCGACGCCGATGACGCTGAGGATGTAGCCGTCGAGGAAGGGGCCCCCGGCCGAGTAGAGCGCGAGCTTCTTGTGGAAGCGCGACAGCGGCGCGTCGTCCAGTCTGCTTCCCGTGTTGCTTGCTTGTTCAGTCGTCACAGTCACTCCTCATTGACCCAGGTCAGATGGACAGCGCTATGCGGCGGGCGTCATACATCGCGGCGTGGATGTTGCGGCTGGCCACGGCATCGCCGATGCGGTACAGCCGGTAGGTCCCGTCGGGGTTGTTCACCAGCTGCTGCGGTGCGCCAGCGGCGAGCGCATCGAGGTCGACCTCGCCGAGGTTGGCGGAGGCGTCCTTGAGCTCGAGGTAGACCTCGTCGTTGGGTACCGTGCCGTGCTCGACGACGACCTGGTCCACCACGCGTTCGGAAGTTTCGCTGGTGTAGTCGTTCCCGATCACTGCCACCAGCCCGTCATCACCGCGCCGGACCTCACGCAGCGTGTGGTCTGGAGTGAGACGTGCGCCGGCGCGGTAGAACGCCTCCAGGTAAGCCGGGTACAGCACACCCTTGACCTCGTGGCCCACCACTCGGTCGGGGGTGACGATCTCGACTGCCGAGCCCGCCTCGATGAGTCGTTCCGCCGTGGACAGTGCCTGGTCGCCGCCGTGATCGTCGAAGACCAGAACACGTCGGCCCGGTGCTACCTCGCCACTGAGGACATCCCACGTCGAGACCGTCAATTCCCCCCCAGCGGCCAGTTCCGGCGCTGCGGGCAGACCGCCGGTCGCGTTGATCACGACGTCCGGGGCGAGCGCGAGCACATCATCGGCATCGGCGTAGGAACCTCGCCGCACGGTGACACCCAGACGGCGCGCCTCGCTCTCCAACCAGTTGACGATGCTCAGCAGCTCCTTCTGCCGATCGTTCGCCCGAGCGGCAAGCTGCACCTGGCCACCGATCTGATCGGCCGCCTCCAAGAGCGTTACGTCATGGCCACTTTCGGCACAGACACGGGCTGCCTCCAGCCCGGCCGGACCGCCCCCGACAACGACGACCTTCTTGCTGTTCTCGGCCGCCGGCGCGACGTGCGGGATCAACTCCTCGCGGCCCGTGGCCGGGTTGTGCAGGCACAGCCCGTCACGCCCGATGTAGATGCGGTTGATGCAGTACGACGCGCCGACGCACGGGCGGATCCGGTCCTCCTCACCCGCCTCGAGTTTCCGCACGATGTGCGGATCGGCGATGTGCGCGCGCACCATGCCGACGAGGTCCAGGCAGCCTTCCTGCAACGCATGACGTGCCGTGGGCAGGTCCGCGATTCGGCCCGCGTGGATGATCGGCAGCCCCACCTTCTGCTTGAACGCCTTCACACGCGGCAGGTGCTCACCGAGGGGACTGCCGAGCGGCGCGATCTGCTGAGCGAGCTCGACATCGGTCGTCGCGGATCCCACGGACACCGAGATGAAGTCGACGAGCCCCGAGGCGGCCAAGCGCTGGCCGATCGCGATGGCGTCCTGCGGGGTCACACCTCCCTCTGGTTCCTCGGCGCTCATGCGGATTCCGACGATGTAGTCGTCGCCGACCTCGGCGCGAACCGCCTCGAACACCTCGAAAGCGAACCGGACGCGGTTGTCGAAGCTGCCGCCGTAACGGTCCGTGCGCCTGTTCATCCGCGGCGACCAGAACTGCTCGATCAAGTGCCCGCCGTGCGCGCTGATCTCGACGCCGTCCAGCCCGCCTTCCTTGCACCGCCGGGCGGCGTCGGCATATGCGCGCACAGCGCGACGGATGTCGAATTCCTCCATCGCTTTCGGAAAGCTCCGGTGCGCCTGTTCCCGCAGAGGGGACGAGGACACGGTCGGCAACCAGTCCGCGGTGTCCCACGTCGTACGCCGGCCCATGTGCGTGATCTGACTCATGATCGCCCCGCCGTGGGAGTGCACTCGATCGGCGATCTGCCGGAGGTACGGAATGATCGTGTCGTCGGCGATCGAGAGCTGACCGAACGACGACGGGGAGTCGATCGCGACGTTCGCCGACCCACCGATCATGGTCAGCGCCATGCCGCCCTTGGCCTTCTCCTCGTGGTAGAGCTGATAACGCAACTTCGGCTTGCCGTCCTCGGCGTAGGCCGACTCGTGACTGGTACTGACGATGCGGTTGCGCAACCGCAGGTGCTTGAGCTGGAACGGCTCCAGCAGCGGATCGACCGATCCACCGGCCCGGGCACCGTCAAGCGAATCGCGGGACACTTGCCCTCCAAAGAGAAGTGAATGGTGCTTGTGGCCTGCACCACCTTCATGGTGTGGGGCAAAACACTCGCAGCCGGAGGCCGTCCCGTCTTCCGACATCTGTCATGAATCCCAGCGGTTAGCGTGCGACATTCTGTCCAGTGCTCACGGCGCGAAGCCGGGCGTCCCTGCGTAAGCGCCGACGAGCCGACTGAGCTTGATGCCCAGATGCAGGGTGAGCCTGTGGTGGCCGTCGCGGAGGTCCATACCGGTGACCTTCTCGATCCTTTCGAGCCGGTAGTACAGCGTCGAGCGATGGATGTGGAGTGCCGCGGCAGTGCGCGTCGCGTCGCCAGCGCAGTCGAGATAAGCCTCTGCGGTTTCCAGCAGAGCCCCGGCCTCCCGCTCCACGAGCGCACGCAGCCCCGACGGATACAGCGTGGGAGTCAGTTCCTGCGGGGCTAGTTTGATCAGGAGCGCGTACACGCCCAAGTCATCCCACGCGATGACGTCCCCGAGCGCGGGCAGCACACCAGCGGCCCGTGCCGCGACGCGCGCCTGCTCGTGCGAGACCACGGCCGCATCGGGCCCCGACCGCACCGCACCTAGACCTGCCACGCACCTGCCGACGTCGACCTGGGCCTGCAGTTCAGCGACCACGTGCTGCGCGATCGCCCGCCCCGCCGCATCCGTCAGCCGTTCGCCCAGCAGAAGCAGCAGAGCCCGCCGCCCTTGGACCAACCCCAGCACGGATCCGGGGGTCTCGGAACGCTTGGCATGTTCGGTGGCGGCACGCAAGGCCACCTCTGCACCGTCCAGGCTCGCGGGCAGATCGACCACCTCCACGACCACGGCCACGACGTGCTCGATGGACTGCACCAGGCCTTCCTCGTCGATCTGCTCCTTGGCCCGGGCCCGGACGGCAGGATCTGCCGCGATGAGATCACGCACCAGCGCCTCATCCCGGCTCTGCTCTCGCTCGTGCAACACCAGGCGGCGGTAGAGCAGCAGCCCGATCCCCGCCGCCGCGGTGGCCGCTCGGTCGATCTCCCACTCCTCCACCGAGTCGTCGATCAAGAACAGATAAGCGAGCAGCAACCCGTGCTCCCGGATGGGCACGCACACCCGCGGTTTGATGCCCTGCTCGACGTCACCCGAGACGCGGCCCGGCCGATCCCAGTCCGCGATCCCCTGCGAGAGCATGCGGTCGGTCTCCGGGGAGTCGGCTTCGCGCTGCATGACGGCACGGACGCGCAGCGTGTCCTCATCCCCGAAGTGCCGGCTCACCGCCAGGAGGCGCAACTGCGGATCATCGACGGCAACGGAACGGCCCAGCTGAGCGGCCAACCCGTCGACGACCTGCTGCAGTTCGTCGGTCTGCGTCCCTTGCGAGTAGTTCATTCGCGCCCTCCGGATGAGCCGCGTCTATCACCTTTGACGACTGCGTGAGTCAGCTCATTCATCGTGCAGATTGTCAGAAACCCGCACGCGTGGGCGACCTGCGAGGGAGTATCGAGCATTCAGGAAGGCATTCCAGGGCACCACCGGCGAATGCCTTCCCTCGAAGCTCCTCGTCGCGCACTGCGGCAAGCTTGCTTCTTCGAAGAGCACCAGCAGGAGAAGGTGATGCGACGGGTGACGAGCGGGCCGAAGAGCCTTTAGAACGAAATCGCGCCCCCGACAAACGGTACCGCGACCGTCCACAATGGGCAGAAATGGTTGCCCGGCCCCGGCAGGCACTTCACACTCAACCCGGTGAGGCGATCCGAGGGTGCAGAGTTTCTGGAGTTGGCTGGGCAGCCGGCGAACCGGTCACGACCGGGCGCCAAGCAGCCACCGCTGTCACGGCCTGGGAGAGGGAGGATCACCCGACCGCTTCAGAGCGATCGCTTGCACCGACCGCGCGCTGCACGAACTCGAGGAAGGTGTCGGCCTCCGGGTGGGTCTGGATGCGCGGGCGGACCAGGTGCACGGTGATCGGGGCGGCGTCGGAGATGGGGAGGTAGCGCACGCCTGGGTAGAGGTGGCTGTGGCGGGTGCCGTCTGCCGTGACGCCGACCGCGTCGCCCGTTGCGATGAGGGTGAGCCATTCGTCGACGTTGGCGACTTCAGCGGTCTGCGGACGCCGGTTCACGGGCCACAGCGACTCATTCGTCGTCGCGGCTGTGGCGCACAGGGCCACGGTCCGGTCCGCCAGGTCGTCCAACCGCAGGGAGGGCGCCCGCGACAGCGGGTCTTCTTCGGACACGGCGGCCACGCGTGGCTCCTCGAACAGCGGCTCAGCGTGGAACTGCGGCCATGCCTGGGGTGAGGTGCGCAGGAACGCCACGTCAACTTCCGCGCGCCGCAGCGCCAGTTCCGGGTCGTCGCAGCGGTGGACGCGGACGGGGGTGTCCGGGTGCTCGTCGCGCCAGGACCGCAGCAGCGGCACGGTGAGCGATCCCAAGGTCGCCCAGGCGAATCCCACCCGCAAGGGCCGGGGTCCGTCGGAGGCTTCGGCGAGCGCTTCGTCGAGCTGGTTGAGCAGGCCGTGGGCTCGCTCCCAGAGCCTTCCCCCGGCGTCGGTGAGCACGAGTCGGCGCGTGGTGCGCTCGACCAGTCTCGTTCCGATCCGGCTCTCCAGCTGCTCGAGGGTGCGCGACAGCGCGGACTGGGTGACGTGCAGCGTGGCGGCGGCACCGGTGATCGTGCCCTCGTCGCCGATGGCAGCCAGTGCTCGCAGGTGCCGCAGCTCCACATTTATGCCTGCGGATCATAAGTGCTGCGTGAAGAGCATTTCCCAACACCCTCGAGCGGCCATAGCGTGAACCGCATGAAGATTCTCCTGATCGGTGGGGTCGGCACGCTCGGCACTGCTGTCGGCAGTGCGCTGACCGAGCGCGAGCACGAAGTGATCACCGTCGGCCGCGCCACGGGCGATCTGCGGTTCGACATCTCCGACCCGGAGCAGACCGCCGCTCTGTACGAGCAGGCCGGGCAGGTGGACGCCGTGGTCAGCACCGCGGGCGACGTGCCGTACAAGCCCGTGGTCGAGTTGAGTGCGGAGGACTACGAGTCGGCGTTCCGCGGCAAGGTCCGCAGCCAGATCGAGCTGGTGCGCCAGGGAACGCGGCGCGTCGCCGAGCGGGGCTCGTTCACGTTGATCACCGGCGTCCTGTCCCGCGATCCGATTCCCACCAGCAGCGCGGCCTCGATGGCCAACGGTGCGGTGGAGGCGTTCGTGCTGGCAGCGGCGAAGGAGATCGCGCCGCAACGGGTGAACGCGGTCAGCCCGACGGTGTTCACCGAAAGCCTGGAGAAGTACGGCTCGTTCTTCCCCGGCATCCCGCCGGTCGACCTCGCCGAGGTCGCACAGGCTTACGTGCGCTCGGTCGAGGGCGCTGACACCGGTCGGATCTACACGCTCAGCTGACCGTTTCTGCACTCCACGGGGCCCGTCGCAGTGCGACGGGCCCTTTTGCGCGCAACGCTGGCCATCCGTGCCCAAGGAGTTCGCGGCGCCTCTTGACTCACCCATCCTCGGCACTTAGTGTTCCACAACACGTCATGCAGATTGTCTGACAATCTGCACCAACAGGCGGAGGGTTCGCCGGGCCAGTGGCGCGATGGGGCGTCAGCAGGAGGTGCATCGTTCAATGCGGATCATCGTTGTCGGGGCCGGCGTGGTGGGTCTGGCCAGCGCGTACCGGCTGGCCAAGAGCGGCTGCGAAGTGGTGGTCGTCGACGCGGGCGCCGCCGGTGCGGCCGCCTCGCACGGCAACGCCGCCAAGATCGCGCTCGCCGAAAGCGCTCCGGTGCCCGCTCCCGGGGTCATCCTGCAGTCCCTGCGTTGGATGCTCAAACCGGACAGCCCGCTGTACGTGCGGCCCTCGCTCGCTCCGGACTTCGTCAAGTTCATGCTGAAGATGGCCCGGCACTGCAACGCCCGTGACTTCCGGAGCGGTCTGCAGACCCACCTGCGGCTGGCCGAGGGCACGATGGACCTCCTCGACGAGTGGGCCGACGACGACATCGCCTTCGAGATGCACCGGGCGGGTGTGCTGCTGGCCTTCGAGACCGAGGAGCGCTACCGGGAGCAGCTGGGAGCCCTCGACGTGTTCGAGCGTTTCGGCATGGTTCCGCAGGACCTGCACGACGGCGACGTGCAGGCCTTCGAGCCCGCGCTGTCCGAGCGGATCCGGCACGGCCTGTTCTTCCCCGACGACCGGCAGGTCGAACCCGACTCGCTGACCCGCGGTCTGGCCAAGCGCTGCCGCGAGCTGGGCGTGCAGATCCACGAGCACACCCCGTTGCACGACTTCGTACGACGGGGCGATTCCGTGCTCGGCGTGCGCACCACCACCGGCTCATTCCGGGGCGACAGGGTGGTGCTCGCCGCCGGGGTGTGGACCGGGGAGCTGACCAAGCAGCTGGGGGTGCCCTTGCCCATCCGACCCGGCAAGGGCTACAGCGTCGACTACTCCCCCGCCCCGATCCAACTGCGGACGTCGCTGACGCTCGAAGACGCCCGCGTGGCGGTCACGCCGCTGGACGGGATGATCCGGCTCGCCGGGACCATGGAGTTCGGCGGCACCGACGACGCGGTCAGCCCGCGCAGGGTTTCCGCGATCAAACGGGCCGCCGCCGAGGCGTTCCCGGCGTGGGGTGGACCACCAGGAGAGGCGAAGCCGTGGGCGGGCCTGCGGCCGATGACCCCGGACGGTCTGCCCGTGATCGGCAGACTTCACCCGCTGCCCGAGGTCTTCGTCGCATCCGGGCACGGCATGTTGGGCCTCACCCTCGCCCCGGCCACCGCCGAACTCCTCACCGGCGCGATCACCGCAGACCGGTTCCCCGCAGAACTGGAGGCCGTGTCCCCCCGCCGCTTCACCCGTTGAGCGCAGCCAAGATGGACGTGCCAGGGCGCGCAGCGCCAAAGCACGCCAGGAACGAGGGCCACATGTCGAAGGACCAGCGCACCAGCGCCGCTGAAGACGGGATCCGGGCGCTGCGCCCGGTCAGCAGCGGAACACGTCGGGACGAGGTCGTCGAGGCGATCCGCCGCGGGATGCTCACCGGCGAGCTGACGCCAGGCCAGCGGATCAAGGAGGTCGAGCTGGCCACGGCGCTCAACGTCAGCCGCCCGACGCTGCGCGAGGCCCTCCACGAACTCACCCACGAAGGCACGCTGGTGCAGGAGCCGTACAAGGGCATTCGCGTCGCCCAGACGAGCCCGGAGGCGCTGCGTGACCTGGCCGAGGTCCGGGTGTCGCTGGAGGCCGCCGCCGCGCAGCGGCTGGCCGAGGACACCACGGGATCCGGCGTGGCAGCGCTGCGGCGTGCTCTCGAGGACCACGAGGCCGCGGTCAAGCGCGGCGACCCGGTCGAATCCGATCTCACGCACCTGGAGTTCCACCGCACGCTGTGGCTGGCTGCCGGCAACACCATGTTGGACAAGATCTGGCCTCTCGTGGCTGCCCAGATCCGCATGGCCATGACCGTCGACCAGGTCACCCGAGACGACCCGCAGCGCGACCTCGAGTTGCACGAGCGGCTCGTCGACGTCATCGAATCCGGCGACACCGACGAAATCTGGTCCGAAGTGGATTTCCACATCCGTTCCAGTGCCGAGGAACTCATCCGCATCATGCAAGAACCCGACGATTCTGGAGGAAACGAATGAGCAGCACCCCGCAGTTGACCGGGATCCTCGCCGCGGTGGTCACCCCTCTGTCCCCCGATGCGTCCGCAGTGGACGCCGATGGTGTGAAGCGGCAGGCCGAGCACATCATCTCCGCCGGCATCAACGGTCTGGTCCCGGGTGGCAGCACGGGCGAGTTCACCACCTTGAGCACCGATGAGCGCAAGCGCGTCAACGAGCTCTACGTCGAAGCGGCGGCCGGGCGCGTTCCGGTCGTGGCCGGCACGGGTGCGCTGAGCACCGCCGAGACCGTGGAGCTGAGCCGGCACGCCGAGCAGGCCGGTGCGGCGGCGGTCATGGTGGTGCCGCCCTTCTACGACGCACCGAACTTCGACGAGCTGCTGGCGCACTACGGGGCCGTGTCCGAGGCCATCAGGATGCCGGTCATGTACTACAACATCCCGGCCGCGACCGGCGTCGAGCTCACCGCGGAGCAGCTCGCGCAGCTCGGGCGGGAAACGGGCGTGACGTCGTTCAAGGACACCGGCGGGGACTTCCCGCGCTTCACCTCGGTGCAGCAGGAGCACGCAGCGGACATCACCGCGCTCAACGGCTGGGACACGCTGACCTTCGCCGCGCTCGCCGGTGGCGCGAAGGCCGGCGTCTGGGGCACCGCGAGCGTCATCCCGCAGCTGTGCGCCGAGATCTACGACGCGCTCGCGGTGCGCGGCGACCTCGAGGCCGGGCGCGAGCTGTGGCACAAGATCTTCCCGATCTGCCAGTTCTTGGAATCGCACAACTACGCCTGCGCGATCAAGACCGGCCTCGACCTGGTCGGGCAGAGCGCGGGACCGCTGCGGCGACCGGTGCTGCCGCTCGCCCGTGAGCACCGCGAGGAGTTCCGCCGCCTGCTCCAGGCCGCCGGCGTCGCCACCGTCGAGGACGGCGCACTCGCATGACGAGCCGAATCCACGCCATCGACGTGCACGCCGAGGGCGAGCCCGGCCGGGTTCTCATCGGCAGTCACCTGCACGTGGTGGGCGAGACGATGGCTCAGCGATTGCAGTACTGCCGGGAGAACCTGGAACCGCTGCGCCGGCTGCTGCTGCGGGAACCGCGCGGTTACCCGGGCCTGTGCGGTGTGCTGGTGCTCCCGCCCGCCGATCCGGCCGCCGATTTCGGCCTGGTCGTGCTCGAGCAGGGCGGATTCAAGCCGATGTCCGGCAGCAACCTCATCTGCGCGGTGACCGCGCTCGTGGAGACCCAAGCGTTGCCGGTGCACGAACCGTTCACCGATCTGGTCGTGGACACCGCCGTTGGCTTGGTGCCCGTGCGCGCCGAGATCTCCGGCGGCAAGGTCACCCGCGTCACCGTGGACAACGTGCCCTCCTTCGCCGTGGCTGTCGACCACGTGTTGGAGTTGCCCGAGTACGGCCGAGTTCCGGTCGACATCGTCTTCGGCGGGCAGTTCTTCGTCCAGGCCCGAGCAGCCGACCTGGACATCGATCTCGAAGCCGACGCGGCCAAGCAGATCACCCGGGCCGGAGCCGTGCTCCGCGCGGCCGCGCAGCAGCAGTTCCCCGTCGAGCACCCGGAGAACCCGGACATCGACCAGGTGGCCCTGACGATGCTGCACGGCCCCTCTCCCACTCCGGGTGTCTCCGGGCGCAATGCGGTCGTGCTGCCCAACGGCGAGGTCGACCTCGCCAACCCGGACACGTGGACGGGTTCGCTGGACCGCTCCCCCTGCGGCACCGGCACCAGCGGACGGATGGCGGCCCTGCACGCCCGCGGTGAACTGGTTGCGCAGGTTCCTTTCGTGCACGAGGGAATCCTCGGCACAACGTTCACCGGAGTGGTTCGCGGCACCACCCGGATCGCCGAGCACGACGCGGTGCTGCCGTCGATCAGCGGCCGCGCCTGGATCACCGGGTTCTCACAACTCGTCCTGGACGACACCGACCCGTTCCCTCAGGGATACGTGCTCGGCGACTTGTGGGGCCCGGACGCGGAAGTCGAACTCGTGGGAGTGGAACGCTGATGGACAACGCAGGACAACAGTTCATCGGGGGCAAGCGCCGCGCTGGTGCTGCTTCCGAAGAGCTCTCGATCATCAATCCGGCCACCGGCGAGGTGCTGGCCACCGACACGGCGGCCTCGCCCGACGACGTCGACGAGGCCGTGCACGCGGCCCACGACGCCTTCCCGGAGTGGTCCGGCGCCACCCCCGCCGAGCGGTCCGAAGCGATGCTGCGCTGGGCCGACCTGCTCGACCAGCGCCAGGGCGAACTCGCCGCAGCCGAAAGCAACAACGGCGGCAAGCCCATCAAGCTCGCCGAGGGCTTCGACATTCCCGGTGTCATCGACAACGTCCGCTTCTTCGCCGGGGCGGCGCGCAACCTGGACGGCAAGTCGGCCGGGGAGTACTCCCCCGAGCACACCTCGTCCATCAGGCGGGAACCGCTCGGCGTGGTGGGTTCCATCGCGCCCTGGAACTACCCGCTGCAGATGGCCGCCTGGAAGGTGTTGCCCGCGGTGGCCGCCGGCAACACCGTCGTGCTCAAGCCCTCCGAGCTCACTCCGCTGACCTCCGTCATGTTCGCCGAAGCCGCCCAGGAAGCCGGCATCCCGGACGGTGTGGTCAACATCGTCACGGGAACCGGCAGCACCGCGGGCAGCGCCCTGGTCGGCCACTCCGACGTCGCGATGGTCTCGTTCACCGGCTCCACGGCCGTCGGCCGCCAGGTGGCCGCAACCGCGGCAGGGCAGGTCAAGCGGGTGCACCTCGAGCTCGGCGGCAAGGCGCCGTTCGTCGTCTTCGACGACGCCGACCTCGAAGCAGCAGCGCGCGGCGCCGTTGCCGGTGCCCTGATCAACAGCGGCCAGGACTGCACCGCCGCCACCCGCGCTTACGTGCAACGGCCGCTGTACGAGCAGTTCGTGGCACGGGTCGCCCAGCTGATGAACGGCGTGCGGATGGGCCCGGTCGACGACCCGACCACCGACATGGGATCGCTGATCTCAACCGCGCAGCGCGACCGGGTCGCGGCGATGGTCGAACGGGCCCGGAAGAAAGGCGCCGCGATCGCCTGCGGCGGCTACGTCCCCGACGGCCCCCTGGCCGACGGCGCCTACTACGCCCCAACGCTGATCACCGACGTCGCCCAGGACTCGGAGATCGTGCAGCAGGAGGTCTTCGGTCCGGTGCTGGTGTGCCTGCCCTTCGATTCCGACGACGAGGCGCTCCAGCTGGCCAACGACACGCCCTATGGGCTGGCGGCCTCGGCCTGGACCGGCGGGGTGTTCCGCGCACAACGCGCTGCCCGCGAGATCCGGGCGGGATGCGTGTGGATCAACGATCACATCCCGATCATCAGCGAGATGCCGCATGGCGGTTACAAGGCGTCCGGGTTCGGCAAGGACATGTCCGCTTACTCGTTCGACGACTACACCAACGTCAAGCACGTGATGTCCGACATCACCGGTGACCGCGAGAAGTCCTGGCACGATCTGGTCTTCACCGGCCGCTGAACCCATTGCAAGCAGCCCCGGCGGAGCTGATTCCCTGATCCGGAACCGCTCCGCCGGGGCTTCAGTCTGGGTGGAGAAGTCCTCACCGGCGCGAAGAACGGCGGAGCGCTGGCCAGACCGCTGCTGAATTCCCGTTCACGGCAGGCGCAGTCGAGCGCTTCCCCAGAACGACCGCCGAACCGCACGGGTGGCACACAGGAGCGAGGCCGAACGGAGCCTTACGCGCTGTGTTCGCAATTCAGCGAGGACGCGCCCCTGAGAGACCCCCTACCGCACGCCTCAGCAACCGCCTAGAAGAGGGGGACTGATCTGCGAGGGTCATCTTCCCGTCCCTACCCCCTTGTGCTTCGGGCGAACTCCTCACCGCAAGCGCTGGCGAAAAGCGGTGCGCCCCGCTCGTAAACCGAGCGGGGCGCTTCTCGTGGAATCGATCCTACGACCGGGTCAGCGACTCCCGTTCCTCCCAGAACGTCGCGCCCTTGATACCTGCTTTGACCGGGTCGAAGACAGGGTCGAGGCCTTCCTTCTGCTGCCGTTCGTAGTCGCGCAGAGCGCGAAGCGCCGTCGGCAGGAGCAGGGCGATGGCGATCATGTTGAACCATGCGATGAGACCGTAGCCGATGTCGCCGAGCTGCCAGACCAGCTCGGTGCTGCGCACGGTGCCGAGGAAGGCCGACAACAACACCACGGCTTGCAGGACGCGGGCCGGAACTCCGCGGGCGCTGCCGGTGAGGTAGACGATGTTCGTCAGGCCGAAGTAGAAGTACGTCAGCAGCGAGGTGAAGGCGAAGAAGAAGATGGCGATGGCGACAAAACCGGACCCGATGTTCAGACCGGGAAACGCCATGTTGACGGCTTCCTGGGTGAACGCCTCTCCGGGCTCCACCCCCGGCAGGTTCTGCACGAGCGCGGGCCGACCCTCAGGGACGATGTTGTACGCACCAGTCGACAGGAGCATCACGCCGGTCGCCGTGCAGACCAGCAGAGTGTCGATGTACACGGAGAACGACTGCACCAGCCCCTGCTTGACCGGGTGGGACACCGAGGCCGCAGCGCCGGCATAACCTCCTTCACCGACTCCGGCGACGTTCGAGTACAGCGAACGTCGCACGCCCCAAGACACCGCTGCGCCGATCAAGCCACCGAACACCGCATCGGTTCCGAACGCCGACGACATCACCAGCCGCACGACCTCGGGAATCGCCTGGATGTTGATGACCAGGATGACCAGGGCCATCAGCACGTAGCAGGCGGCCATGGCCGGCACGACCTTCTCGGCAACCCTGGCGATGCGCTGGGTACCGCCGAAGACCACCAGTCCGAGCAGGGTGACCACGACGATTCCGGAAATCCACTGCGGCACGCCGAACGCCGAGTCGAACGCGCTCGCGATCGTCGACGACTGCACTCCGGGGATGAGCAGGGCGTAGCACGAGGCCGCCACGCCAGCGGCGATCATGGCGAACCACTTCAACCCCAGACCCTTCTCCAGGTACCAAGGAATGCCGCCGCGGTACTCGCCTTCGGTCTTGGTCTTGTAGACCTGACCGAGCGTGGCCTCGATGAAGGCGCTGGATCCGGCAAGCACAGCCGTGGCGATCATCCAGAACAAGGCGCCCGGGCCACCGTAGGCGATCGCCGTGGCGACACCGGCGATGTTGCCCACGCCAACGCGTCCGCCCAGAGCCATGGCGAACGCTTGGAAGGATGATGTTCCGGCATCGGATTCACGGCCAGTGAAGAGGCATTTGAGCATGCCGGGAAGATGTCGTACTTGCACGGCCCGTGTGGCAATGGTGTAGACGATCCCCGCGATCAGCGTGATGTGCACCAGCGGATTCCACACGGAATCGTAGATGCTGGTCAGAGTTGCTTCCATGTGATGCTCCCTCTGCGTGATGAGACGTCGTTGTCCTTGAGAGGCGGGTGTTGCATCCCTGGCGGATTGGGCCGCGAACCAGCGCGGGCGGAAGAGCAGGCTAGACCTCGCCGTTTTCCAAAGCGTGCGAAGAATGCGATCAAGCATCCGACGTGCTCGCGCGCCAAGAACGGCGGAATCCCCTCTCAGCGGACGTAATCGGCGCCCGTGATGTCGATCGTGGCTCCGGTCGTATGCCGTGAGCGTCCAGAGGCCAGGAAAACGATCATCTCGGCCACGTCCTGCGGTGGTGTGACTTCCCCGAGCGGGAGATCCGCACCGCTGGTCGACCCGGCAGCCAGCTCCGTCGCCACCCACCCGGGTGCGATCGAATAGGCGAGAACCCCGGACCGTGCGAACCCACGGGCTATGCCTTTGGTGAGCGATTGCAGCCCAGCTTTCGCCGCCCCGTACGCCAGGTGTTCGGCATCGTCCCCGCGGTGCGCGGATCGGCTGGTCACAGAGACGATCACACCTCCGCCTCGCTCCTCGAAGTGCAGCAAGGCGTTGCGACTGAGGTCCGCAGGCCCGGTCAGGTTCAGCGCCAGGTTCTCGGACCAGCCTCGGCGCCAGTCCCCGGCGTCTCGCGGGGAGGAACTCAGCCATGCACCGGCGTTGTTCACCAGGACATCGATACGACCGCGCCAAGCCAGGGCTTCGTGCCACATGTTCTCGGTGGCATCCGGGTCCAGGAGATCTGCTCGGACCAGTCGCCCGCGACCTCCCAGCAACTTCTCGAGATCGGCTGCGGCCCTTTCGTTGTGGGCCCAGTGGGCGATCACGTGCGCGCCTTCTCGGTGAGCTGCGAGGGCGGTCTCACGGCCGATTCCGCCTGACGCACCTGTCACCAGGACTGTCGTTCCGGTGAGCAGCCCGTCGCTCGTTGTTCCGGGTTTCATCCGACGGCCTGCCCTCCCGTGATCTCGACGATGGAGCCGCACATGTACGGCACCTCGTCCGAGGCGAGGAAGGCGACCAGGGAGGCGACTTCTTCCGGCGTCCCGATGCGACCGAACGGGACCTCGGCGTCGAGATCGGCGACAGTGCGCCCCGTGCGCGCGAGTCCTGATTCCAGCATCGGCGTGCGAATTTCGCCGGGACACACGGCGTTGACCCGAACACCATCCATCGCGTGGTCTCGGGCCAGGCTGCGCGTGAACGCGACGACCGCGGCCTTGGTGACGTTGTAGGCGATGTGCGCCCCTGCCGGATTCAGTCCCCACTGGGAGGCCGTGTTCACGATCGCCCCACCGCCGCGGGCAGCCATGCGAGGCAGCACCGCGCGGCACAAGTGGAACAACGGGTGGACGTTGACCGCGAAACTCGCCTCCCAGTCGTCCTCCGAGAGGGACAAGAGGTCGCCTCGACGGTTGACCCCGGCGTTGTTGACCAGCACGTCGATCTGGCCGTAGCGAGCGACGATGTCGCCGACGGCCTTGCGGCAAGCATCACCGTCGGCGAGGTCGAATGGGACGAAGTCGGCCTTCCCGCCCGCTCTTCCAATCGAAGAAGCGACTTCGTTCGCCGCCGTCTCGTCGATGTCGCAGACGACCGTGACGGCCTCTTCGTCGGCCAGACGCCGTGCGATCGCGGACCCGATCCCGCCGGCAGCGCCCGTCACGACTGCGACTTGCCCTGTGAAGCGGCGTTTCAACGCTGCGTCGATCATGGTCTCCGCATCTCCGAGTTCACGCTCCTCCGCAGATCTGGACCGCGCTCCAGCGAACGATGAGCGGAAGGACTGATCACGCACCTCACGGTGCGGAGCGGCGTCAGACACGACATGTCCGGCCCGCTTCCCGGCACCACCGGGCTGCCCGGACGTGCCCGTGCCGAGTTCCCGGACTTCGCAAGCCTGGGAGGAACTTTCGGAACTGATCCACATTGATCGATGTACCTCCTGACAGTGCCGAGCAACACCGCGAACCGGGAGGGCAACCCGACACGAAGTGCAGATTGTCAGACAATCTGCTTGATGTGCTGTGGGACACTAAGGCCGAACAGGTGAGCCAGTCAAGACCAGCCGTGAACATTGCGACAACGGCGGCTTCGCCCAGCACATCGCCGTGTGAGCGGAGAGATCTCGACCGGAAGAGGCGGGAGAGGGGGGCCGTCGTGGTGGGTCGCCAGGGTGACCGCCGCAGCGCCAAGAAATGCCGGTAAGGCAATCGTTGCTCGAGCTACACGTGGCTCCACGTGTTCGTCGTGCCCCTGAGGCTCGTGCGACCCGCGCCTGGTAAGTGACCCGCCGACGCGCCGCAGTCAGCTCGAGCGGTTCGCCTGACGGTGCGCGATGAGGGCGACGTGGGTCGCGGTGCGCTCCTCTGGATCGGTGAGGTCGAGCTGGAGCAGTTGCTCGATCGATCGGATCCGCCCGTACGCGGCTGCGCGGCTGAGGTGGATGTCGCGAGCGAATTCGGCCATGACGCCGTTGTGCCGCAGGTAGGCGTCGAGCACCCGCAGGACCTCCTCGCGCTTGTCCTCGCGGAGCGCGAGCACCGGCCCCAACTTGCTCTCGACGAAGGACAGCAGGCGCGAGTCCTCTCGCAGCTGCCACAGCAGGCTTCGCAGACCGAGGTCCCGGCTGCGGTTGACGGTTGGCCTCGCGCCGGGTGGCACCCCGGGTGCCACGGTGGCGACGTGTTCGGCCTCGGTCAGGACGGCGGCGAGATCGGCCCACCCCGCCGGTTCTGATCCCGCACCGATGGCGGCCGCTGCGTCGTCGCTCAGCGCGTCCGCCAGCTCCTCTGGCAGCTCGAAGGCATCCGACGACGAAGTGCAGTCGAACAGCACCGCGACCATCTGTTCGCGGATGCGCCCCACCAAGGCTGCGCGTTGGACCGACCGAGCTGCCCGCGTCACGGCGGTGACCAGTGCGGCGTCCGCTGTCTGGCCGCGGCCATTACCGCGCACGACGGTGACAGACATGGAGCCCTCGGTGGCGAATCCCAGCGCCAGCGCACGCGCTCGGATGGTGGCGGCGTCGGCGGCGTGTCCGCTGAGCACGTCGCGGATCAGCTTCGTCGCGGCCAGTCCCTCGGTGTCGGTGTCGGCGACCAGACCCGCGACCGTCACGGCCTCGGCGGTCAGCTCGAGGACCAGCTGCACGTCCTCGGCCTCGTCGGCGTCCACCCGGGTCGGGACGACGAGGCGGCCCCAGTGGCGCTTGCGCGGCCCGACCGGCGTGCTCAACCACCGCTCCGGGCCGCTGACGGTGCTGGCTGGCCCCGTCGGGACCTGGCGGGATCGCGATGACCAGTCGCGGAGCACGTCCTGCACCGGAAGTTCACCCGCGGAGGCCATCGCCCGGTGCGCCAAGTCCTCCAGCACGACCGGTCTGCCTGTCAGCTGCGCGCAGCGGTGGAGGATCTCGTCGGTGGGGGCTCCCTCGATCCCGAGCGAACCCAGCAACCGGTGCGCCTCGTAGGAGGCCCGCAGCCGTTCGTACTGGTCGTTGACCACTTGGGCGTGCACGGTCTGCGTGATTTCCACGAAGCGCACCGATTCCTGCAGCTCCACCAGCGGCAGCTCCTGCGCTCGCGCCGCCTGCACGAGCGTGTCGGGCAAACGCTGCACGTGGCGGCCGAGCTCGACCACGAGGCCGGCCGCTCCGCTGGAGCGCAGCGACTCGACGTAGGCACGCAGGTCGGTGTCCGGCTCGGCGAGCACCACGCCGATCGACAACACCAGATCACCGCCGCTGAGGGTGCCCGCGACGTTGGGCAGTTCGCTGACGTGCACCCAGCGCACCGGAGTCTCCAGGCGCCCGGAACCAGCTCTGACCCGCGGCCGCCCGCGGCTGACCGCGGGCAGGTCCAGCACCTCGCGCAACGTCAGAGCCATGGCCCAACCCTAACGCCGCTGACCGACACATCGTTCACCTTCCCAGCCCATTTACGACACATCGTCGGTCGATCAGGCTGCGCCGCTGCCGCAGCATCATCACCACACCCCTCGCCCGAAGGAGCCGTAGATGCTGGTTGGAGTCCCCAGAGAGATCAAGAACCGCGAGTTCCGCGTCGCGCTCACCCCGAGCGGTGTTGCCGAGCTGACCAACGCGGGTCACGACGTGGTCGTCGAGGAATCCGCGGGCGTCGGATCGCACATGCCTGATGCGGACTACATCGCCGCAGGCGCCAAGATCGCAACGACCGCGCAAGAGGTCTGGGACTCCGCCGATCTCGTCCTCAAGGTGAAAGAACCGGTCGCAGCCGAGTACGACCGGATGCGGGAGGGCCAGACGCTGTTCACCTACCTGCACCTGGCCGCCTCGCGGGAGTGCACCGAGGCGCTGCTGCGCCGCAAGATCACTTCGATCGCCTACGAGACCGTGACCGCCCCCGACGGCACCCTGCCGCTGCTGGCGCCGATGAGCGAGGTCGCGGGCCGACTCGCGGCGCAGGTCGGGGCCGAGGCCATGCGCGCGGGCAACGGCGGACGCGGCATGCTGCTGGGTGGCGTGCCCGGGGTGCCTCCGGCACACGTCGTCGTGATCGGTGGCGGAGTTTCCGGAGCGGCCGCAGCCGAGATCGCCCTCGGCATGCGCGCGCAGGTCACCGTCCTCGACCGGAGCCTGCCGCGCCTGCGCGAACTGGACCGGGCGTTCGGCGGCCGAGTGCGCACCGTGGCCTCCAACGCGCTGGAGGTCGAGCGCGCGGTGCTCGACGCCGATGTCGTGATCGGCGCCGTCCTGGTCGCCGGTGCGAAGGCCCCGACGCTGGTCAGCAACGACCTGGTCAGCCGGATGAAGCCGGGCAGCGTCCTGGTCGACATCGCCATCGACCAGGGCGGGTGCTTCGCCGACTCGCGCCCCACCACGCACGACTCGCCGACCTACCCGGTGCACGACTCGGTGTTCTACTGCGTGGCCAACATGCCCGGCGCCGTGCCCAACACCTCGACGCTCGCGCTGACCAACGCGACCCTGCCGCACGTTCTCGCCCTGGCCAAAACCGGCTGGCGCGACGCGCTGCGCCAGGACGCCCACCTCGCGAACGGCCTCAACACCTGGGCCGGGCACATCACCCACGACCCGGTCGCCCAGGCGCACGGCCTGCCCTCCGTGAGCCTCGACGAAGCCCTCAGCTGACGACCCGCCCGACCCGTTCACGGAGGAACGCATGACCACCGCCGACAAAACGCGCACGGCCACCCGCACCGCCGAAACCGCAGCGCGGCACCTGTGGACGCACTTCGACCGCCTCGGGAACGAGAGCCCGGTTCCGGTGATCACCCGAGGCGAAGGCTGCTACATCTACGACGACCGGGACCGCCGCATCCTCGACGGGCTCTCCGGGCTTTTCGTCGTGCAGACCGGGCACGGCCGACGCGAGCTCGCGGAAGTCTCCGCCCGCCAAGCCGAAACACTCGGTTTCTTCCCGGTGTGGGGTTACGCCACTCCCCCGGCCGCAGAACTGGCCGAACGACTCGCCCACCTGGCCCCGGGGGATCTCAACCGGGTCTTCTTCACCACCGGCGGCGGCGAGGCCGTGGAATCGGCGTGGAAGCTGGCCAAGCAGTACTACAAGCTCACCGGCAAACCCGCCAAGCACAAGGTCATCAGCCGCGCCGTCGCCTACCACGGCACACCGCAGGGCGCCCTGGCCATCACCGGCGTGCCGAAGATGAAGAAGGACTTCGAACCGCTGACACCAGGCGGTTTTCGCGCCGCCAACACCAACGCCTACCGCAACCCGCAGTTCGACGGCGACCCCGAGGCCTTCGGGCGCTGGGCCGCGGACCGCATCGAAGAGGCGATCCTGTTCGAGGGCCCGGAGACCGTCGCAGCGGTCTTCCTCGAGCCCGTGCAGAACTCCGGCGGCTGCCTCACCCCGCCACCCGGGTACTTCGAGCGGGTGCGCGAGATCTGCGACCGCCACGACGTGCTGCTGGTCTCCGACGAGGTCATCTGCGCGTTCGGCCGGCACGGAACCACCTTCGCCTGCGACAAGTTCGGTTACGTCCCGGACATCATCACCTGCGCCAAGGGCATGACCTCCGGCTACAGCCCCATCGGAGCCATGATCGCCAGCGACCGGGTCGTCGAACCGTTCCTCGCACCGAAGGTCAGCTTCCCGCACGGCTACACCTTCGGTGGGCACCCCGTGTCGGCTGCGGTCGCGCTGGCCAACCTCGACCTCATGGAACGCGAGCGGCTCAACGAACGAGTCCTGCAGCACGAACGAGCCTTCGGCGACACGCTCCGCAAGCTGCTGGACCTGCCGATCGTCGGCGACGTGCGCGGCGACGGCTACTTCTGGGCGGTGGAGCTGGTCAAGGACAAGCAGACCCGCGGAACGTTCACCGCCGATGAGCGCGAACGCCTGGTGCGCGGCTTCCTGCCCGGCGCGCTGCTGGACAACGGCCTGTACTGCCGCCCGGACGACCGCGGCGACGTCGTCGTGCAGCTCGCTCCTCCGCTGACCTGCGGTCAGGCCGAGTTCGACGAGATCGAGCAAATCCTGCGGCAGACCTTCGTCGAAGCCACCGCCCACATCTGATCAAGACCGCGCGCACCTGAGAAGGACGACATGACCACCACTGAGACGAAGGAACTGACCCACTGGGTCGCCGGCAAGCCGATCGAAGGCACCTCCGGCCGCTTCGCCGACGTCACCGACCCGGCCACCGGCGCGGTCTCCGCCCACCTGCCGCTGGCCTCGGCGGGCGAGGCAGCGGCGGCGATCGACGCCGCCGCGGCCGCGTTCCCGGCCTGGCGCGACACCTCACTCGCCCGCCGCACCCAGATCCTGTTCCGCTTCCGCGAACTGCTCAACGCCCGCTCCGGCGAGCTCGCCGAGCTCATCACCGCCGAGCACGGCAAGGTGCTCTCCGACGCCGCCGGTGAAGTCGCCCGCGGCCAAGAGGTCGTCGAATTCGCTTGCGGGATGCCGCACCTGCTCAAGGGCTCGGCGACCGAGAACGCCTCCACCTCGGTCGACGTGCGATCGATCCGCCAACCGCTCGGCGTCGTCGGCATCATCAGTCCGTTCAACTTCCCCGCCATGGTGCCGATGTGGTTCTTCCCCATCGCCATCGCCGCCGGTAACACCGTCGTGCTCAAGCCCTCGGAGAAGGTCCCCTCCGCCGCGTTGTGGATGGCCGAGCTGTGGAAGGAAGCCGGACTGCCCGACGGGGTGTTCAACGTCCTCAACGGCGACAAGGAGTCCGTGGACGCGCTTTTGAGCAGTCCCGAGGTGAAGTCCATCAGCTTCGTCGGCTCCACCCCGATCGCCCGCCACGTCTACGAGACCGGCACCGCGCACGGCAAGCGCGTGCAGGCCCTCGGCGGAGCCAAGAACCACATGGTGGTGCTGCCCGACGCGGACCTGGACCTCGCCGCCGACCAAGCGATCAACGCCGGCTTCGGCTCCGCCGGCGAACGCTGCATGGCGATCTCCGCACTCGTCGCGGTCGGCGACATCGCCGACACCCTCGTCGACAAGATCGCCCAGCGGTCGAAGAACCTGCGCACCGGCGACGGCCGCCGCTCCTGCGACATGGGCCCGCTGGTGACCCGGGCCGCCCGAGACCGGGTCACCGGCTACATCGACGCCGGCGAAGCCGCCGGCGCCACCGTCGCCGTCGACGGCCGCACCGCGCAGTTCGACGCCGACGGCGACGGGTTCTTCGCCGGCCCCACACTGCTCGACCACGTGACCACCAACATGTCGGTCTACACCGACGAAATCTTCGGCCCAGTGCTGTCCGTGCTGCGGGTGGACACCTACGAAGAAGCCATCGACCTCATCAACTCCAACCCCTACGGCAACGGCACCGCCCTCTTCACCAACGACGGCGGCGCAGCACGCCGCTTCCAGAACGAAGTCGAAGTCGGCATGGTCGGCATCAACGTCCCGGTCCCCGTCCCGATGGCCTACTACAGCTTCGGCGGCTGGAAGAACTCCCTCTTCGGCGACACCCACGCCCACGGCACCGAAGGCGTGCACTTCTTCACCCGAGGCAAGGTCGTCACCACCCGCTGGCTCGACCCCAGCCACGCCGGCCTCAACCTCGGCTTCCCGCAGAACACCTGAGGCCAGACCACGGCCGATCGCGTCGATCCCTGATGCCCCTGCGGTCCTCTCCCTGGTGGACCGCAGGGGCATCAGCGCACGTCCCTCGGCTCTCTCGTAGAGCTCTTGCAGCTCGTGCGGCGCGGCCCTGTTCACGATCCTGCTTTGATCGCATCCTGCAGCCGCCGCAACTTCCGCTCGGCGTCATTCAGCCGACGCTCGACGACCTCCCGTTCGTTCGGCGAAGCACCCTTCCGCTGAGATTGCAGGAATGTGGCCACGGTGCGTTCGCGGTGAGCCGGATCGAACAGACCACCGAGCCAGGTGTTGAGCTGTTCGACCACCGGTGTCTCTTGCCAGTGGACGTTGTTCGGGTGGCGTTCCAGCATCGGCGAACCCGCCACGAGCGTACGAGCCGAGCAGCGGTAGTACGTTCGCGACTGGGTGACCGGATCCGGCATGTGGAAGTTGCTCTGGGGTCCAACGGCCCTGTCGTGGAGTGTCGTGGGAATGCCACTTTGGTCCTGCAGCGAGCTTCTAGACATGCGGGAAATCGCAGGCATGCGGTGGGGGGTTGTGATGACTGGGGCTATGCCTTCGTTCGCCAACGGCGATCCGGAGTTCGGCCGCCGAGTACCCGATGAGCTGGGCGCTCCGACGGGGCGTTACATGGTGGTGCTCGCCGACGAGGTGCAAGGCGACGAAACCGCGACAGCCGAGGCGTTGCGGTCGGTAGCCGGGGTCACCAACGTCGCGCGATCGAGCGACTTCGCGGCCGGCGCGCTGGATGTCGACCAAGCCGAATCCGCCGATGCCATGGTGTTCAGCGAGTTGGGCGTGGCCGTGGTGTCCGCTGACCCGGGCCGGGCGAGTTCGATCATCGCCACGGCAGAGGAGGATTCCCGCGTGATCGCGGTTGAATCCGAGCAGATCCTGCACACGTTGACCCAGCCGCAGGGGCTGACGGCCGGTTACCTGCACGGCTTCCGCGACGCGGCCAGCCTGCTCTGCGATCAGTTGGCCGACACCGATGGTGCCGCGACGCTGGCGGAGCCTGCGGCGACGCAGTTCGTCGACACGCCCGTGATGACCTGGGGTCTGCAGGCCACCGGGGTTGCCACGGCGCAGCCGGCCGGTCAGGGAACCAAGGTGGCGGTACTCGACACCGGGTTCGACCGCGGACACCCGGATTTCGCGGGCCGGAACGTCACCGCCCAATCGTTCGTGTCGGGTCAGACGGTGCAGGACGGGCAGGGCCACGGGACGCATTGCATCGGGACCGCCTGCGGACCGCAACGCCCGCCGACCCCGCCGGGCAGCCGCCGCTACGGTGTGGACCACGGCGCTCACATCCTGGTCGGCAAGGTGCTCAGCAATCAGGGGTCCGGAACCGACACCAACATCCTCGCCGGGATCAACTGGGCCATCGCCAACGGCGCGAAGATCATCTCGATGTCGTTGGGCGCCGACATCCCCGCTGTGTCGCAGCGTTACGAGGCGGTGGGTCGCCGGGCGTTGGATCGCGGTGTGCTGATCGTGGCAGCGGCGGGCAACAACGCAGACCGGTCCAGCGGCAACGTCGGCTTCGTCGGCATCCCGGCCAACAGCCCGTCGATCATGGCCGTGGGAGCCGTGGACTCACAGCTGCACATCGCGGAGTTCTCCGCCCGCAGCAACCCGGTCAGCGGTGGCCAGGTCGACATCGTCGGCCCAGGTGTGCAGGTGTACTCGTCCTGGCCGATGACCAAGCGCTACCACACCATCAACGGCACCAGCATGGCCACGCCGCACGTGGCCGGCATCGCTTCGCTGTGGGCGCAGCAGACCGGAGCCACCGGCGGGGCGCTGTGGTCGGTGCTCACCCGCACCGCGCGACGACTGCCGCTGCCCTCGATCGACGCGGGCGCGGGACTGGCCCAGGCATCGCAGTGACGACGGAGCCCGAGCAGGTCGTGGTGACCGTCCGTGACGATCAGCTGGCGGAGATCGATGAGCTCGCCAAGGAACTGCGCCTGGCCGGCATGCGGGTCGATCAGGTGCTCGGCGAAATCGGCGTGATAACCGGGTCTCTTCCGGCGGATCGTCTGACCAGCGCCCAGCGGCTTCCCGGCGTCACCGCCATCGAACGGGAGACGTCGTTCCAGGTGCCGCCGCCGGATGAAGACGTCCAGTGACCCGGTCGGAATAACGCCCACCCTGATCGTCCGGAGGGATCGCAGATGACCCACGTGCGTATCTCGACGTTCAACGTCGAAAACCTCTTCGCCAGGTGGCGGTTCAGAGAGGGAGTCGACCCATCGCTCGCGAACAAGCGCGGCTGGATCGTCGACGACACGCTGTTCGGCGAGCTCGGCGTCGACGACAAGGCGATCACAGGTGCGGCGGTGCGCAACGAGAAGGCGGACGTCATCGGCTTCCAGGAGGTCGAGAACGTCGACACGCTGAAGAACTTCCGCGCCCGGTCGCTCGGGGGACGCGCCGAATATCCCCACGTCGCCGGCGTGGACGGCAACGATCCGAGGCGGATCGACGTCGCGGTGCTGTCGCGCTCACCGATCACCCGGATCCGCTCGTACCAGCACCTCGCGGACCCGGACACCCCTTCCAGCGCGCTGTTCTCACGAGACTGCCTGGAAGTCGACGTCCAGGTGACGGAACGGACGATGCTGACCCTCTTCGTCAACCACTTCAAGTCGATGATGGGTGGGCGTGCCGAGACGCGGTCGCGCCGCATGCGGCAGGCAGCGGCGGTGCAGCGCATCGTCACCGCCCGGTTCGGCGCGAACCCGGGTGCTCATCCCTTCATCATCATGGGCGATCTCAACGACTACTTGGAGTCGGATGACCAGGGTGACTCCGGGATCACCGAGCTCGTCGAGTGGGACCAGGTCGACAACGTCCTCAACCGGCTGCCCGAGGAGGAGCGCTGGACGCACTTCTGGGCCAAGGGCAAGAAGTACCGCCAACTCGATTACCTGCTGCTATCGCGCTCGCTCGCCGATGCCAACGCCGCGAAGCCCGAGATCCTGCGCAAAGGTCTGCCGTTGCGGGCGACGCGCTACACCGATGAGCGCTTCCCGGGCGTCGGACAGGACCACCCGAAGGCGTCGGACCACTGCCCGGTCACCATGACGCTCGACGTTGCCTGAGCTTGGTCGAGAGACCTCGAAGGGTACCCGCTTCCGGCGCTGTTCAGCGGGATCGGCGAGGTCGATGATCGGTGCCGTGACACCGAAGCAGTTGAGGCGTCCGGCGCCGTGGTCCGCTTGGGCTCGGTACGGCGGACCGCTGCCGAACTGCAGGTTTCCACCCAGAGCCATCCCGTGCGTAGAGCGCACACCCCAACCGGTAGTGCACGCACGCGTCGTCGGGAGGAAGTGTCGCCCAACCCGAGCCGAAAGTCCCTGGCGGAACCCACTCGCCCACGCCTTGGTACCCAACGTTTCAGCATGACGATCAGCTCGCGACCCCCGGTGATCGCCCAACGCCCTGTTTCGTCGTCTTCGGTGCGCAGAAGCACGCTCTGGTCGTGATACCCGACGTCGAAGTGCTCGGCGCCGAGACCGATCAGTGGTAGGGCGCTATCGTGGAAGTGGGGCCGACCGGCTTGCCCAATCGTCTGTTCCGGCGCGACGACGTCACGTCCGGAACGCCAGGTCCGGTGCGAG
Organism: Saccharopolyspora aridisoli; assembly: GCF_004348445.1. GTDB lineage: Bacteria > Actinomycetota > Actinomycetes > Mycobacteriales > Pseudonocardiaceae > Saccharopolyspora > Saccharopolyspora aridisoli. The sequence goes on from NZ_SMKV01000004.1 coordinate 127,781, forward strand.
CATGCACGAACGACACCCCAGGTACCGAGCAGCGGTCAGCATGACCGTCGTCAACCTCGCCACGGTTGCAGTCGTCAGTGCTGCTGCCGTTGCACTGGTGCTCTCGGGCGCGCTGGGGACTGCGGTCAACCAGCTCGTTGCCGACGTGACCGGCGTGTCGGCCGCCGTCGCCGCAGCGGCGACCTTCTGGTGGACCGGGTGGCGCCGGGCAGGTGACGAGCGGCGCTGGCGATGGCTGATGGTCTTGGCACTCGCCTGCTTCGCCACCGCGCATGCGTTGTGGACTTGGTACCGCAGCATCGATCCGATGACCTTCCCGAACACTGCGAACGCGCTCTACCTCGGCCTTCCGCTGTTCTCGTTCTTGGCCCTGCTCGTCCTGACGAAGGAGGACCAGAGGGCCGTTGACGGGCACGAGGTGGCCCCGTCGCGCGTGGTGGTCGTGCTCGACGGGTTGATCATCGCGGGAAGTGTGTTGGCACTGAGCTGGAAGGTCGCTTTCAGCGTCATCCGGCAAGCCGACGCGGTGCGTGCGGGCAGACTTCTCGTGGTGGCTTCCTACACCTTGGCCGACTTGGTCCTGATCACCATCGTGGTCCTGTTCGCGATCGCGTTGTACGGAGCCTTGCGCTTCCCCCTGGTGTGGCTGGTGGCCGGCCTCGTCGCCATCGATGCGTCGGATTCGGCGTACCTCTACGCCATCGCCGAGCATTCGACACCTCCCATCGTGGCGGATGTCGGTTACATGGTGGGCCCGATCCTGCTCCTGTTCGCTGCGCCGGCGCGCAATCAGCCACCTCCACGAGCAGTTCCGCGAACACCCCTCCTGCTCGTTCCGTACGTGCCGTTCGCCGTCGTGTGCGGATGGACGCTCTTCACGACGATCTCCACCGGTGACCCGCACGTCGGCGAGGTGTACGCGCTCATCGGCGTCGTAGCGCTGGTGGTCGTGCGACAGCTCATCACACTCCGCCAGCTCTACTCGGCCCGGTGGCAGTTGAGCTACCAGGCCAATCACGACCCTCTCACCGGGGCGTCAACGCGGAACGTTCTGCTGGCCCGGCTCGACAGAGCTCTGTCCCAGGATCAACAGCCTCGGCGCCTCGGTCTTCTGTACGCCGACGTGGACCACTTCAAAGAAGTCAACGATGTCCTGGGGCACGAGGCAGGGGACACCGTGTTGCGCACGGTCGTAGCTCGCGTTCGCGCCTGCATTCGGCGAACGGACACGCTAGCGCGCATGGGCGGCGATGAATTCGTGATCCTCCTCGACCCCGCCCCTGAGAATCCTCAAGAGTTCAGCACGCGAATTCAGCAGGCCTTCGACGAGCCCGTCCACCTCAAGGACTCCTCCTGCGCGGTCAGCGCGAGTCTGGGATATGTGGAATTGGACGGGGATGACAGTCCGGACGGGGCTCTCGCTCGTGCTGACGAGGCCATGTACCAGGCGAAGGCCACTGGGCGCAATGGAATGAGAATCGATCCCTGAACGCGGTGGCGCTGACTTCGGGCACCTAGCGATGCAACCGAGGCCGACGCGGGTGTTGGCTGTACCGATGGCAATTGCTGGTGGTTCTCGACGAGCGCAGGACTGGTGGAATGCTTGCTACCGAACGGAAGGATGCTGCTTCGGGCCGCTTCCTCAGAAATCGCGCTCATCCCTGTGGCGAAGCCCGCGAGCCGCATCCGTCGCCACGCATCGTCCGGATTCGCGGAGCCGACGTCAAGCCCGCAGCACTTCCCCCAGCCCTCTGATCGACGATTGATATATCAATCTTCGACCCCAAATGATCTACATCTATGCAGGTCACAGCGCTACCTCCCGGTCATCACAGGGCGCCTCTGGCCGCTGGCGCCCTTGACAAGGCCATCGAGCGCGGCAAAGCTGTTGCACTCAACGAGCCATGTTCCCCATTGCGCAACATAAGGAAGTTCGGCGTGAGCCAGCAGCACAACCAGTGCTGACGAGGCGGATGCGTCCGCGGCCGGAAACGAGCTGAGGGCCAACGCGCGAGATCAGCCCCTCAAGGGGCTTTTCTCGGAGTTTTCCACGCCGATTTCGCCTGACCGGCCCCAATGGCCTTTCAGGAACCCATCGTTGAAAGGAGGCGGCACCGCGCCAGGTGCCGAACACCATGTCAGCGGAAGTTCCAACGGAAAATCGCACAACGCATCCAACTTCCACAGTTGTCGCTCCATCGCTGGTCAAGCGCGCGGTCACCGCGGCAGCGGTCGGCAACGTCACCGAGTGGTTCGACTTCGGAGTCTTCGCCTACATGGCGATCACCATCGGCAAGGTCTTCTACCCCGAATCGAGCCCGACCGCGCAGCTGCTGGCGACCTTCGGCACCTTCGCGGCGGCCTTCCTCGTACGGCCGCTGGGCGGGGTGTTCTTCGGGCTGCTGGGCGATCGGATCGGACGAACCCGTGTGCTCTCCACGACGATGATCCTGATGGCGGTCGGCACCTTCTGCATCGGGATCATCCCCAGCTACAGCACGATCGGGATCGCCGCTCCGATGCTGTTGCTGATCGCGCGGCTGGTGCAGGGCTTCTCCACCGGTGGCGAGTACGGCGGAGCGATGACCTTCATCGCCGAGTACGCACCGGACAGACGTCGTGGTTTCCTGGGAAGTTGGCTGGAGTTCGGCACTCTGGTCGGCTACATCCTGGGCGCCGTCGTCGTCATGGTACTCAACGCGACGCTGTCAGAAGCAGATCTGCTGTCGTGGGGATGGCGAATCCCGTTCCTGATCTCCGGACCGCTGGGGATCGTGGGTCTGTACCTGCGCATGAAGTTGGAGGAGACGCCCGCGTTCGCGAGACTCGTCGAAGAAGCCGACCAGAAGGAGCAGCACGCCAAGAAGGCGCTCCGGACGATCTTCGCGCAGCACTGGCCGGCAATGCTGCAGTGCGGCGGGCTGGTGCTCGTCTTCAACGTCACCAACTACATGCTGACCTCGTACATGCCCACCTACCTCTCCGACGTGCTGCCACCGAGCATCGGGGAGACCGAGTCCTACCTGCTGCAGATCGCTGTCATGGGCATCATGCTGATCGTCATCACCTTCATCGGGCGATTTTCGGACCGCGTCGGCCGCAAGCCGGTGGCCCTCAGCGGATGCATCGCCCTGGCGGTGCTGTCGGTTCCGTCCGTGCTGCTCATCCAGCACAACACCACCGGCACCGTCTTCACCGGTCTCCTGATCATGGGGCTCATGCTCGTGGTGTTCAGCGCCACCATGCCATCGACCCTGCCAGCCCTGTTCCCGACCGGTGTCCGCCAGGGTGCGCTGTCCATCTCCTTCAACACATCCGTGTCCCTGTTCGGAGGCACCGTCGCCTCGGTCATGACCGCGCTGATCGCCACCACCGGCGACGTCATGTGGCCCGCCTGGTATCTCATGGGGGCGGGCGCCGTCGGCGCGATCTCGGTCTGGTTCACCAAGGAATCCGCCAACCAACCACTTCCGGGATCCCCCGCCGCAGTCGAAGAGCCGGCCGAGCGATCTGAGAGGTACTAGCGGACCCCGTGTCACGCCGCGACGAGGTGCCTTGCTCCGCGCGAGGCACCTCGTCGTTCGCTCACGTCCAGGCCGGCATCCGGCGGTGCGGGACCGGCGCTCACGCCACGCGCGGGGTGCCTCCCGCGCACGCCTCGGGGCGGATCCGGAGCGCCTGAAATCCAGTGGTGATCAGCACTTTCCCCGTGGCCAAATCGTTGGTGCGACCTCCTGGGTCAGGTCGCTGAGGTCTTCCATCCCGGATGAGGACACTCGCGTGCGACCGCGGATCGACGGAGGATCTCAGCTTTGACGAGCAACTCGCGATGCTCCGCAGCCGCATCCGAGCTCCAGGTGATCCCGCTGCCGGTGCCGTACTGGGCTCGGCCGGCTTCCCGGTCGACAACGGCCGTGCGAATGGCCACGTTGAACCGTGCTCTGACCGAGGCCGACGGCGGTGCGAGCCAGCCGACGGCGCCGCAGTACACCCCACGCGGGTCCGCCTCGAGCTCGCGGATGAGGTGCATCGTGCTGACCTTCGGTGCACCGGTGACCGAACCGCACGGGTAGAGCGCCCGGAACAGCTCGCGCAGACCAACACCGGGACGCAGCCGCGCCGTCACGTCCGAGGTCAGCTGGAGCACGGTGGGATACCGCTCCACCGACAACAACGACGGCACCCTGACCGTGCCCGGCACCGCGACCTGGGCGACGTCGTTGCGCATCAAGTCAACGATCATCACGTTCTCAGCCCGTTCCTTCGCGCTCCCGAGCAGCGCACGTTCCAGGGCCAGGTCCTCCACCTGATCGCGACCACGGGGCGCGGTTCCCTTCATGGGCCGCATCGACACCTCGTCGCCTCGCAGCTCGAAGAACAACTCCGGGCTCGCACTGGCGATCGCGAACCGCCCGAGGTCGAGGTACGCGTTGTACGCTCCGCATTGGGCAGTCGCCAGGTCCCGGTACAAACCAGCCGGGTCACCGGCGAAACTGCCGCGCATCCGCACGGTGAGGTTCGTCTGATACGTCTCCCCCGCAGCGATCCTCTCACGAACCCGATCCACCAGGGCCCGGTGCTCCGCCGGCGACCAGTGCGTCCCCCATCGGACATCGAAGTCACCCACCTCGGCGCTGCTGCTCACCGCTGGGACCGGCGTTGGCGGCCCGGTGATCCCAAACCAGGCCAGCGGCAACCCTTCCTGCGGCGGCGGGTGGACCGCGAGCTCGGGATCAAGTCCTGCCGCGGCCTCGTACGCCAGAAAACCGAAGGCCCACCGACCGTGCGACGTCGCCCTGTGCACCAGGTCGAGAACCGGCCCCACCTCGTCCGGTCGGTGCGCGATCAGCACACCGGACGGTGCCGGGAACCGAATCGCGGTGCCCGCGCGGAGATCGTCGAAACGAGCAGCGCCTCCACGCGCCGTCCCAGCCGCCCCGGCAGTCATGCGCCACCGGTGTTCCGGTCGCTGACCGCTGCCGGTCGGCACGAACCTCTCACCGCGGTCGGTACGTCGTGGTCGCTCATCGCCACCGTGAACCGCCTTCGGTCGAACACGGAGATGGTCCTCGTTCGCGTCCACACCACCGAGGTTTAGTATATCAGTTTACAACAAAAGATACATCAAAGAGGTGATGATGTATGGACCACCACTTGCCCGCCCCTACGATGGCTGTCGTGACCACTGCCCCGCACGAGCTCGAAGCAGCACCCACATCGATGGCCGAGCGCGCCTACGCCGCCATCCAGGACCAGCTGATCATGCTCGACATCCCGCCGATGTCCCCCATCGACGACCTGGCCCTGAGCGACGCCCTCGGCATCGGCCGCACGCCCGTCCGCGAGGCGCTCAAGCGCCTCGAGGTGGACCGGTTGGTGGTCTCCTACCCGCGCCGCGGCACTTTCGCCTCCGGTGTCGACATCACCGACCTCGCCTACATCTCCGACATCCGCGTGCACCTCGAGCCGATGGCCGCCCGCCGTGCCTCCGAGAACGCGCCCGAGGCCATGCGCGTCAAGCTGACCGAGCTGGCCGAGGCGATTCAGGACGACGACGTCATGCTCAAGTCGCGCCACGAGCTGATGCAGTGGGACTTGCGGGTGCACCGCTCGATCTACCGCGCTGCCGGTAATCCCCACCTGGAAGACACCCTGGTGCGCTACAACAACCTCGCCACGCGGATCTTCTGCGTGTTCTTGGACCGGATCACCCATTTCGACCGGCACGTCGACGAGCACGTCGGCCTGTTGCGAGCCGTAGCAGACGGCGAGAGCCGCAAAGCCGAGAAGATCGCCGAAGACCACGTCGACGGATTCGAGAAGGCGATCCGGGCGATCATGTGACCGCCCGGCGCCTCCCACTCATCCCTCGACGGCCTCGAGCACCTTGAGCGCGTCGACCGTGGCCGCCACGTCGTGCACCCTGAGCAGCTTCGCCCCGCGCTGCGCTGCCAGAACGGCGGCGGCAACCGAAGCCGCCTCCCGGTCCCCGACCGGCCGACCGGTGATCTGGCCGAGCATCGACTTGCGGGACAAACCAGCCATCACAGGTGCGTCGAGCTCGGTGAACCAGCTCAGCGACCCCAGCAAGGTCAGGTTGTGCTCGAAGGTCTTGCCGAACCCGAACCCCGGGTCGATCACGATGTGCTCACGCGGGATCCCCGCGCTCACGCACGCATCGATGCGCCCCCGGAGGAACGCGACCACGTCGACGAGCACGTCCTCGTAGCTCGGGTCGTCTTGCATGACGCTCGGGGCGCCGAGCAGGTGCGACAGGCACACGGGCACGCCCAGGTCCGATGCCACCTCGACCGCGCCGGGATTCCGGAGCGCACGCACGTCGTTGATCAACGACGCGCCCGCGGCCACGGCCTCCCGCATCACCTCGGGTCGCGAGGTGTCGATCGACAGCGGAACGTCCGTCTGCGCTGACAGCTGCTCGATGACCCCCACCACGCGGTCGAGCTCCTCAGCGACGCTGGGCGGGCACGCACCCGGCCGAGTGGATTCACCACCGATGTCGAGGATGTCAGCACCCTCGTCGATCAAGCGGAGTCCACGCCACACGGCGGCGCCGCTGTGCCAGTAAGCGCCGCCGTCGGAGAACGAATCCGGTGTGACGTTGAGGATCCCGCACACCAGCGTGCGCGGACCTCGGAGCAGTCGCAGCAACGTGCCGGCAGCAGCTGCGGGTGCCCTCGGTACCACGGCAGTGGGCAGCGGACTCGTCATGCTCGACTCCGGGAAGCCGACTCGATCGTGTGCCGGAGCAGCAGCGCTGTCGTCACCGGCCCCACTCCGCCGGGAACCGGGGTCAACCCGGCCACCGAACCAGCCACTTCCGCCTCGTCGACGTCGCCGGTCAAACCGCCGTCAGCTGTCGGATTGGTTCCCACATCGATCACGACGCTACCGGGGTTGACGTGCTCAGCGCCGATCAACCCGACCCGGCCGACGGCCACCACCAGGATGTCAGCAGGACGGGTGTGCGCGGCGAGATCACGAGTGTGGCGGTGGCACACGGTCACGGTCGCATCGCGCTGCAGGAGCAGCTGGGCTGCTGGTTTGCCGACCACATTGGACCGTCCGACGACCACGGCCCGACGGCCCGCGAGCGGGACCTGGTAGTGATCCAGCAGTTCCAGCACCGCTGCGGCGGTGGCCGGCACGAAAGCGGGTAGTCCGGCGCTGAGTCGCCCCAGCGACACCGGATTGGCACCGTCGACGTCCTTCTCCGGGGCGATCGACGCCGCCAGGTCCTCGACGGACGCTCCGCCGGGCAGCGGGGTCTGCAACATGATCCCGTGCACCGACGTGTCCTCGCTCAGCTCGGTGAGCCGGCTGCGGATCTGCTCGGCCGTCGCGTCTGGGCCGAGATCGACGATGTCGCACTGCATTCCCGTCTTGGACGCGGCCTTCGCGATCGAGCGGACGTACCAGGCGGTGGATTCGTCATCCGTGGCCACGACGACCGCCAAGCGCGGTGGTGCGCCGGCTGCCGCGAGCGCCTCCGCTGCCGCTGTCACCCCCGCACGGATCTCCTTGGCGAGGGCCGCTCCGCTGAGCACTGCCGTGGTCGGCTCATCGGAAACGAGCTGTCCTGTCATCGTCCGATCACCTCCCGCACCGCGGCGGTGACCTCGTCCGCGCGCGCGGTGAGGTCGTCGACTTCGGCGATGGAGGTGAGCAGCTCGCTCCGCTCCTCCGCATCGCTGATCCCGTTGAGGTTGACCTCCACGTTCACGCGCGCGGTGGTCGCTGCGGCGCGGGCGGCTTCCGCAGCAGCGGCGATATCGCTGATGACGTTGCGATTCCCGATCGGGAGCAGCTGTTCGGCCGAGCCGATGACCTGCTCGGCAACGGCGACCACCCTCGCGGGCACCCGGCCGGCCTCGACCAGGGCAGCCGCGATCGCACGCGACCGGACCTCCTTCTGCTCGTCGGTGGAGCGCGGGAGCGCGTAGGCCGCCCCGACCGCACCGAAGGCGGAGGCATCTTCTTCGGCCAAGGTCAGTGCGAGCTCTCGGAGCTGATCGGTGTCGTTGCGCACCGCCGTGATCGTCGCGGCGTGTTCGGAGTACTTCTCGCCGTCGCTGTAGCGGGCGACCATCCCGACCAGCGCGGCGGCCTGAGCAGCGTGCAACCCAGCGCTCGCCCCGCCTCCCGGTGCGGCCACCCGGTCTGAGAGCGAGCCCAGAAAACGTTCGAGGGTTTCCATGCGCATGGCATCGGTCCTTCTTCTCTGCGGACTGGGAATGTGATGGCAGGAATCGGGCGTCGGTCCCGCAGCACTTCGGGACCGACGAGGACTTGGGGTGGGGTGCGCGGCCACCGACCGTTTCAGACCGCGCACCCCGGCTTGGGGGTCAACGCCGGATGCGGGTCATCTCCGGGTCGACGAGCGGCTCGACGGCGACGGTGGCGCGCACCTTCCGGTCGAAGTACTGGATCTCCACCGAAGTCCCCGGCGTGGCCGATGCGGGGAGCCAGGCGTAGGCGATCGGCTTGCCGATCGTGTGGCCGAAGGCCGCCGACGTCACGTAGCCGGCAGGCTCGCCGTCGACGAAGACGGGTTCGCTGCCCAGCACGACGCTGCGGCCATCGTCGATGGTCAGGCACGAGAGGCGACGGGTGATGGTGTCAGCGCTGAGGCCGGCGACCGCGTCGTAGCCCACGTAGTCGGTCTTCTTCTTGCTCAGGGCGAACCCGAGTCCGGCCTCGTAGGGGTTGTGCTCGGTCGTCATGTCACTGCCCCACGACCGGTAGCCCTTCTCGAGGCGGAGGCTGTTGAACGCGGCACGCCCTGCGGCGATGACGCCCAGCGGCTGTCCGGCTCCCCACAGCGCGTCCCAGAGCCGCTGTCCGCACTCGGCGCTGGTGTAGATCTCCCAGCCGAGCTCACCCACGTAGGACAGCCGCATCGCGGTGACCGGGACACCAGCGATGTGCGCGTGCTTGAGGCGGAAGTACTTCAACGCCTCGTGGGAGAAGTCGTCACGGCTCAAGGGCTGCACCAGGTCCCGGGCGAGCGGTCCCCACACACCGATGCAGCACGTACCGCCGGTGATGTCGCGGATCTGGACGCTGCCGTCGTCCGGGGCCTCGCGCAGGAAGTGGTCCACGTCGAGATTGCTGTTGGCACCGACCTGGAACAGCTGCTCATCGAGCCTGGCCACGGTGACGTCGGAGCGAACACCTCCGGCCTCGTCGAGAATCAGGGCATAGGTCACCGAGCCGACCGACTTGTCCATCTTGCCGGTGGTCAGCCGCTGCAGGAACGCCACCGCCCCGGGCCCGCTGACCTCGACGCGCTTGAGCGAGGTCATGTCGTACAGGGCGACCGCCGTGCGGGTCTTCCACGCCTCGGCCGCCGCGATCGGCGAGTGGAACATCGCCGACCACGCATCGCGCGACGGCGGCTGCCACTCGGTCGGCAGCTCCTGCACCAGGCGCGCGTTGGCCTCGTACCAGTGCGGCCGCTCCCAGGCGTGCGACTCCAGGAAGAACGCGCCCAACTCCTTCTGCCGCGCGTGGAACGGACTCACCCGCAGCTCCCGGGGTGAGAACCTCGGCTGCAGCGGGTGCCGGACGTCGTAGATCTCGACGAAGTTCTGCTGCGAGGTCTCGTCGACGTAGGCGTCAGCCGTTTCGATCTCGTCGAAGCGGTTGACGTCGCACCCGTGGAGTTCGGTCTCGCTGCGGCCGTTGACGAGCAGCTGGGCGACGGCGCGGGCGACACCGGCGGAGTGGGTCACCCACACCGCTTCGGCGACCCAGAACCCGGCGACGTCCGGCGACTCGCCGACCAGCGGACCACCGTCGGGCGTGAAGGAGAAGACGCCGTTGAACCCGGACTCGATCTTCGCGTTCCGCAACGACGGCAGCAGCTCCTTGCTGTGCTCCCACGAGGCGGCGAAGTCCTCTTCGGTGAACGGCAGCATCGAGGGCATCGCGGCCTCGCCGACGTCGTCGCCTGCGACCTCGGGCAGCTCCGACAGCTGCGCCGGCATCGGGCGGTGGGCGTAGCTGCCGATGCCGAGGCAGTCGTGGTACTCCCGGAAGTAGAGATCGCGGTCCTGGTGTCGGAGGGCAGGCAGACTCGCCTCGGTCTGCTCGTCGTTGCGCCCGACCAGCTCCGAGATCTGCCCGGTGCGCGCGAACTGGTGGGCCAGCGGGAGCAGCGGCACCTTCATGCCGACCAGCTCACCGACGGCCTTGCCCCAGAAACCGGCGCAGGAGACCACGACGTCCGCAGCGATCTCCTCACCGCCGTCCGTGCGCACTCCGGCGACGCGGCCGTTGTGCTGCAGGACCTCCGTCACGCGGGTCGAACCGCGGAACACCGCTCCGCGCGCCTCAGCCCGGCGGATGAGGGCAGCGACGGCTCGGGGCGACTTGGCCAGCCCGTCCGTGGGCGTGTGGAGACCGCCGAACACGCGCTCGCGGTCGAGCAGCGGGTGCAGTTCCGCGCACCGCTCCGGCCCGACGACCTCGCTGGGGACGCCCCAGGAAGTCGCCCATCCGTGCTTGCGGTGCAGGTCAGCGAGCCGTTCCGGGGTGGTCGCGATTTCGAGTCCGCCGACCTGGTTGAAGCACCGGTCGCCGTCGACCTCGATGCTGTTGAACTTCTCGACCGTGTACGTCGCGAACTCGGTCATGGTCTTGGAGGGGCTGGTCTGGAAGACGACACCGGGCGCGTGCGAGGTCGACCCACCGGTGAGGGGCAGCGGTCCCTGGTCGAGGACGGTGACCTCGGTCCAGCCGCGCTCGGTGAGCTCGTCGGCCAGGTTGGCGCCGACGATCCCGGCGCCGATGATGACGACACGAGGGGTGGTGCTCATGGCGGGGGCGCTCCTTAACTGGACGGTCTGGAGTGACCGCTCGGAGGATGCTTCGGGGTGGGAGGTCGGCCGTGCCCACGGTCACGGCCGACCTCGTGCTACGTGGTGGTGCGCAACTCCTCGGCCGTGTCGAGGAGCCAGTCCGCGAGGTAACCCGCGAACGACGGCCGGACGTAGAGCCGGAAGTCGTCACCGTCACCCAGGGCGAGGATCAGCACCCCGGCCTGCCCGATGCTGGTCTGCGCGCTCGATCCCTTCGGGAACGCAGCGGGTCGCAGGTCGAGCGAGCACCCGAACGACAGCAGTTCGCGCGCCAGCCCGCCGCTCACCCGGATCGAGGTGCGCTGCGCGGACACGTCCACCGCAGCGCCACCATGCGCGGACACGACCTCGACGAGCGAGCGCTCCAGCTCGTGCGGCCGGAAGACCTTGCTCGTCACGAGCCATTCATCCGGCCCCAGCCAGACGATCTGCCCCTCCGGCGTGGAGGTCCAGGTGTTGGGTTTGACCGGGAGCGCCGAGCCCAACGCGCGCTCCACTGCCGCAGCACCTGGACCGTCGGGTTCGATCCGCAGATCCGCAGCGGGCACGAGCTCCTCGGGCTTGACCACCAGACCGTCGATCGACCAGGTCAGCGCCGCCAAGGCGTGCTTCCAGCCTTCCAAGGGGTGCGTAGCGCGAAGCGTTCTAGCCATCTCGGCGTGCTCCTTCCGGGTCCACCAGCACGGTTTCGCCGATCTCCGCCTCGACGAGCGCGCCGTCCACCGGGACGTGCACCAGGTCGCCGACGCGGGCGCGGCCGTTCTTCACCAGCGCCAGCGCGAACGGCCGGCCGAGTTCAGCGCTGTGATAGCTGGAGGTGACGTGACCGAGCATCGGGACCGGTGGCTCGGGAAGAGTCCCGTCTGCCCGCAATTCCACGATCTGCGAGCCCTCGCGCAACCTGGTGCGCCGATCCGTCGGGAGCAGCGAGACGAGTTGCTTCCGCAGCGGGTTCAGGTTCTCGGCACGGGAGAACGAGCGCTTGCCGATGAAGTCTTCCTTCTTCTTCGACACAACCCAGTTCATGCCCAGGTCGTGCGGGGCGACCGTGCCATCGGTGTCCTGCCCGATGATCGGGTAGCCCTTCTCGGCTCGCAGCACGTGCATCGTCTCGGTGCCGTACGGCGTGATGCCGAAGCGCTTCCCCGCCTCCAGCAACCGCTGCCACAGCGAGAGCCCGTACCAGGAATTGACGTTGACCTCGTAAGCCAGCTCGCCGGAGAACGAGATCCGTGCAACTCGGACCGCAACGCCGTCGAGATCGGTGTCCTTCCACGACATGAACGGGAACGCCTCGTTCGACACGTCCAGATCGCGGAACACCTCGCCGACCACCTCGCGCGAACGCGGCCCGACGACCGGGAAGACCGCCCACTGCTCGGTGACCGACGCGAGGTGCACCCGCAGCTCGGGCCATTCCGTCTGGAGCCACTCCTCCATCCAGTCCAGGACCGTCGCCGCGCCGCCGGTCGTCGTGGTGACCAGGAAGCGGTTCTCCTCGATGCGCAGCACCGTGCCGTCGTCGATGATCATGCCGTCGTTGCCGCACATGACGCCGTAGCGCACCCGGCCGACCTTGAGGGTGCTCATCATGTTCGTGTAGATCCGGTCGAGGAAGACCCCGGAATCCGGGCCCTGGACGTCGATCTTGCCCAGCGTGGAGCCGTCGAGGATGCCGACACCGGACCGGGTCGCCGCGCACTCGCGCAGCACAGCGGTGTCCATGTCCTCGCCGGGCTCCGGGTAGTAGCGGGCTCGCTTCCACTGACCCACGTCTTCGAACACCGCACCGGCGTCGAGGTGCCAGGGATGCACCGCGGTGATCCGCTCGGGGTCGAACAGGCTGCCGCGTTCACGCCCGGCCAGAGCTGCGAACGCAACCGGTGTGTACGGCGGGCGGAAGGTCGTGGTGCCCAGGTCCTCGATGGGACGGCCCAGCAGTTCGGCGGTGATGCCGGAGGCGATCACGCCCGAGGTCTTCCCCTGGTCATGAGCAGTGCCGATCGTGGTGTAGCGCTTGACGTGCTCCACCGAGTGCAACCCGGCGCCGACCGCGCGGCGGATGTCGGCCACGGTGGCGTCGCGCTGGATGTCGACGAACTGCTCGGACGGGTCCCCCTCGGTGCACCAGATCACCTCTGTCGGTGTGCGGGACGGCTCCGCATCGACCGCCGGTGCCTCCGCGCCGGCCCCGTCCTGCACGACACCGGCCAGGTCGAGGGTGCCGTTGGCCGAGCCGATCACGGTGATGCCGGGCAGGCTCCCGGACGGCCGGAAGGAACCGAGCGAGGCGTCGTAGGTCAGCGCACCCTTGACGTGGCTGAACAGGTGCACCGCCGGGTTCCAACCACCCGAGACGAGCAGCAGGTCAGCGGGGACTCGGACGTCGCCGCCGCGTTTGCGAGCGACCACCGCGCCGACGTGCTCCTCGCCTTCAGCGCGGAGGACCACTGTGGACGCGGAAACCTCGACGCCTCTCGCCGCAGCACGCTCCGCCCAGTCCGGCGGCAGTTCGTCCCTGGCGTCGAGGACCGTCACGTCCGCGCCGGCGAGGGAGAGGTCGATCGCCGCCGAATAGGCCGTGTCATCGCTGGTGAACACGACGACCTGCTGCCCTGCGAGGACGCCGTAGCGGTGCAGGTAGTCCCGCGCTGCCGAGGCGAGCATGATCCCGGGGAGGTCGTTGTTCTCGAACACGATCGGACGCTCGTGGGCACCGGCTGCGACGACCACCTTCAGCGCGCGGATGCGGTGCACGCGTTGCCGACTGCGGTTCGACGACTCTGTGGCACCGGGGTGGCCGCTGCGGCGCTCCAGGGCGAGCACGAACCCGTCGTCGTACTGGCCGAACGCCGTGGTGCGCTGCAGGTGCAGGACCTCCGGGTTCGCCGCCAGCTCGGCGACGACCTCCGCCACGAACTCCAGCGCCGGGCGTCCCCCGATCCGCTCAGCACCGGTCAGGCTGCCACCTGCGGTGGCACGATCGTCGAGCAGGACGACGCTCTCCCCGGCGCGGGCGGCGCTGCGCGCCGCGAGCAGCCCAGCCGGGCCCGCGCCGATCACGAGGGTGTCGACGTGCGTGTGCTTGCGGTCGTAGCGGGCGGGATCGGGATGCTCGGCGAGACGTCCCTGCCCGTTGACGCCTCGCGCCACGAGTCCGTCGGTCAGCTCGACCGCGGCAGCCTGCAGCATCGGTTCCGGGAACGGCTCCTCGACCTGCACCAGTCCCGTGGCGTCCTCGGTCCACGCTGCGCCGATCCCGCGAGGCCGTCCCAGCTTCACGCTGGTGCCGATGCGGTGAACGTCGTTGGCCAGCAGGGCGGAAGCCAAGGTGTCGCCCGGGTGACCGGTGTAGGTGCGTCCGTCGAAGGTGAAGGTGAGCGTGCGACCGCGGTCGATGCGGCCATACCCGTCGACCCGGCTCATGCCCGCACCTCCGGCTTCGTCGATTCCAAGCCCGGAACGCTGGGCACCGGTTCACCGACTCGGTAGATGGCCAGGAACTCGTAGGTGCGGGTGTCCCGGACTGCGTTGAACCAGCGCCGGCAGCCCGTGCTGTGGCACCACCGCTCCGGGAACGGCCCCTTGTCGTTGTCGCGGTAGAACACGAACTCAGCCCATTCCTGGTCCGACAGCGCAGCAGGGCTCTCCGGGTAGGAGACGTCGGCTTGGCCGCCGTAGTGGAACTCGACCTCCTCGCGGGGGCCGCACCAAGGGCAGTGGATCAATTGCATGGCTAGCAGTCCTCGGTTTCAGTGGGCGACGGCAGCGGCACCGTGCTCGTCGACGAGCGCTCCGGTCGTGAAGCGGTCGAGGCTGAACGGCGCGACGTGCGGATGCGGTTCGCCGTGGGCGATGGTGTGCGCGTAGCACCAGCCGAGCCCCGGCGTGACCTTGAACCCTCCGGTCCCCCAGCCGGAGTTGACGTAGACGTTCTCGAACGGTGTGCGCCCGACGATCGGGCTCGCGTCCGGGGTGACGTCGACGATTCCCGCCCAGCTGCGCAGCAGGTGCGCACGGGCGAAGACCGGGAACAGCTCCACGGCAGCGGCCATCTGCCGCTCGATGATGTGGAACGCGCCGCGCTGCCCGTAACCGTTGTAGGAGTCCACGCCTGCGCCCATCACCAGCTCGCCCTTGTGCGCCTGGGAGACGTACACGTGCACGGCGTTGGACATCACGATGGTCGGGTGCACGGGCTCCAGCAGCTCCGAGACCAGCGCCTGCAACGGGTGAGATTGCAGGGGAGCGCGGACGCCGAGCTCGTCCAGCAGGACGGAGGTGTGCCCGGAGGAGCACAGCGCGACGGTCCCGCAGGCGATGTCACCACGACTGGTGCGCACGCCGGTCACCCGTTCACCGTCCACGGTGAACCCGGTGACCTCGCAGTCCTGGATCAGGTCGATCCCGGCCTCATCCGCACTTCGCGCGAATCCCCAAGCGACGTAATCGTGCTTGGCGATCCCAGCCCGGGGTTGGTAAGTCGCGCCCTGCACCGGGTAGCGGATGTCGTCGGAGACGTTGACGATCGGGCAGACCCCCTTGACCTCTTCGGGGCTCAGCCACTCCGCATCGATGCCGTTGAGCTTGTTGGCCTCGACGCGCCGGATCGAATCTCGGACGTCCTGCTCGGTGTGGGCGAGGTTGAGCACGCCGCGCTGGGAGAACAGGATCGGGTAACCGAGTTCGTCCTCGAGGCCTTCCCACAGCTTCAAGGCGTGCTCGTAGATCGCAGCCGATTCGTCCCACAGGTAGTTGGACCGGATCAGCGTGGTGTTGCGGGCCATGTTCCCGCCCGCGAGCCACCCCTTCTCCAGCACGGCGACGTTGGTGATGCCGTGGTTCTTCGCGAGGTAGTGCGCGGTCGCCAAACCGTGCCCCCCGCCACCGATGATGACCACGTCGTAGGACTTCTTCGGCTCCGGGTTTCGCCAGAGGAAATCCGGGTGATCGGGCAGGTCCGCGCCGGGAGGCGTGGAGTTCGCGTTCATGCCTGCAGCTCCGGGTACAGAGGACGGCTCTGGGCGAGTTTCGCGACGCGCTCGGTGAGGGCGTCGAGGCCGGCTTGCGGCGTCTCGGGGCGCAGCGTCAGCGCGATGATGTCCGCGACCTCGCGGAAGTCCTCGTCGTCGAAGCCGCGCGCAGCAAGCGCGGGAGTGCCGATGCGGACGCCGGAGGAGACCATCGGCGGTCGCGGATCGAACGGGACCGCGTTCCGGTTCACCGTGATGCCGACCTGGTGCAACCGGTCCTCGGCTTGCTTGCCGTCCATCTCGGAATTGCGGAGATCGACCAGCACCAGGTGGACGTCGGTCCCACCGGACACCACGCCGACGTTCTCCTCCAGCAGCAGCCGGTCGGCCAGGATTCTCGCCCCGGCCAGGGTGCGCTCCTGCCGCTCGCGGAAGGCGGCCTCTCCGGCGAGCTTGAACGCCACCGCCTTGCCCGCGATCACGTGCTCGAGCGGACCGCCTTGCAGCCCCGGGAAGACGCTGGAGTTCAGCTTCTTGGCCAAGCTCCCGTCAGCGAGCACGACACCGCCTCGCGGTCCTCCCAACGTCTTGTGGGTGGTCGAGGTGACCACGTGGGCGTGCGGCACGGGCGACGGGTGCAGACCGGCTGCGACAAGTCCTGCGAAGTGGGCCATGTCCACCATCAGGTAGGCACCGACCTCGTCGGCGATCCGGCGGAACTCCGCGAAGTCCAGGTGCCGCGGATAGGCCGACCAACCCGCGATGATCAGCTTGGGCTGCCGTTCCTTCGCCAGCCGCTCCACCTCGTCCATGTCCACGAGGTGGTCGTTCTCGCGCACGTGGTACGCCGCGGCGTCGAAGTACTTCCCCGAGAAGGTCAAGCGCATCCCATGCGTCAGGTGCCCGCCGTGCGCGAGGTCCAGGCCGAGGAAGGTGTCGCCCGGCTCCAGCAGCGCGGCCATGACCGCGGAGTTCGCCTGAGCTCCGGAGTGCGGCTGCACGTTCGCGTAGTCGGCGCCGAAGAGCGCCTTGACCCGGTCGATGGCCAGCTGCTCGATCTCGTCTACGTTCTCGCAACCACCGTAGTAGCGACGCCCCGGATACCCCTCGGCGTACTTGTTGGTCAGCACCGACCCCTGGGCCTGCATCACGCTCAGCGGCGCGAAGTTCTCGCTCGCGATCATCTCCAACGTGTCGCGCTGGCGAGCCAACTCCCGGTTGACGGCCGCATGGACCTCCGGATCCGTCTCCGCCAAGGGAAGACCAAGCGCGTTCTCGGCGCTCTCCGCCCCCTGACGATCAACCGTTGCGGACATGCGGCCACCTCCTGGTGTATCTGTAATCGGTGATTGATATATCAGTTACCTGTCAAAGTAGAGGTCGTCGCGGACTCGGTCAACAGTCCGCCGACGACCTCTCGCGAAGACCCGGCGGTCAGTACCCCCGGGCCCTCCACTCCTCCAGGTGCGGAGCTTCGGCCCCGATGGTGGTGGAGCCTCCGTGCCCTGTGCGGACACTCGTCTCCCCCGGCAGCGCGAGCAGGTCGCGGCTGATCGAGCTGATGATCGTGTCGAAGCTGGAGTAGGACCGCCCGGTGGCCCCGGGCCCGCCCTGGAACAGCGTGTCCCCGGTGAAGATCGTCTCGAGCTCCGGCACGTGGAGGCAGACGGAGCCCGGTGAGTGCCCCGGTGTCGACAGGACGCGCAACTCGATACCGGCCACCGTGATGACCTGGCCGTCCGACAACTCCCGGTCCGGTTGCCGGTCCGGGTGCGCCAGCTTCCACAGCGGAGCTTCGGCCGGGTCGAGCAGGATCGGCGCATCGAAGCTGTCCGACAGGACCGGCGCCTGGTTGACGTGGTCATCGTGGGCGTGGGTGCACACGATCGCCGTCAACCGACGATCGCCGATCCGCTCCGTGACCGCATCGGCGTCGTGCGCGGGGTCGATGACGAGGACCTCGCGCTCGTCACCGATGAGCCAGACGTTGTTGTCGACCTCCCAGGTGCCCCCGTCCAGGGAGAAGGTGCCCGAGGTGACCAGGTGCTCGATCGGGCTCACAAGACCACCACCGAACGCAGCACGTCACCGCGGTGCATCTTCTCGAAGGCGTCCTCGACCGCGTCGAGGGAGATCTCCTCGGTCACGAACTTCTCCAGCGGCAGGCGGCCCTGCAGGTGCAGGTCGACCAGCGCGGGGAAATCACGTGAGGGCAGGCAATCGCCGTACCACGAGGACTTGAGCGCACCACCGCGGCCGAAGTACTCGATCAACGGCAGTTCCGGCGCCATCATGTCCGGCGTCGGCACGCCGACGAGCACGACCGTGCCGGCCAGGTCGCGGGCCTCGAACGCCTGCTTCCAGGTCTCCGGGCGCCCAACGGCGTCGATCACCACGTCGGCGCCGAATCCGCCGGTGTGACTCCGGATGGCCTCGACGACGTCGGCCTCGCGGGCGTCGACGACGTGCGTGGCGCCGAACTCCCTGGCTTGGTCGAGCTTCCGCGGGTCGCGGTCGACCGCCACGATCGTGCTCGCCCCTGCGAGCTCGGCACCCGCGATCGCCGCGTCACCGACGCCTCCGCAGCCGATGACCGCGACCGAATCACCGCGGCCCACGCCTCCGGTGTTGATCGCGGCGCCGATCCCGGCCATCACACCGCATCCGAGCAGCCCCGCCACTTGCGGCTTCACCCGCGGGTTGACCTTGGTGCACTGCCCAGCGGCCACGAGCGTCTTCTCCGCGAAGGCACCGATCCCCAGTGCCGGGCTCAGCTCCTGACCCGAGGCCAGCGTCATCTTCTGCGTCGCGTTGTGCGTGTCGAAGCAGTACTGCGGTTTGCCCTTGCTGCAGGCACGGCACTGCCCGCAGACCGCGCGCCAGTTCAAGATCACGTAATCGCCCGGGGCGACGTTGACGACGCCCTCACCGACCGATTCCACGATGCCTGCGGCCTCGTGCCCGAGCAGGAACGGGAACTCGTCGTTGATCCCGCCCTCCCGGTAGTGCAGGTCGGTGTGGCACACCCCGCACGCTTGCACCTGCACGACCGCCTCACCGGGACCCGGGTCGGGGATCACGATCGTCTCGACCGCGACGGGTTTGCCCTGCGCGAGCGAAACCACTCCGCGGACCTCTTGTGGCATAACGCCTTTCTCCTTCTCAGCGATTGTTCCTCGACCACGGACGCGCCGGCCGACGCAGATCCGTGTTCCGGCTGCGAGGCCGCAGACCGAGCGCCGCAACGCAATTCCGACGCCCACTGTGACATGAGACTGGTATATCAGTCTAGAGCGCAAGCGAACGTTTTCGCGGCGCCTTCCCGGGCCCCGCGATCCTCAACCTGCGACTGCGGAGGCCACCCAGTCCCGGAACTCCCCGATGTGGTGCTCGCTGGGAACCAGCACGCCACCCGAGGCGTAGGCGCGTGAGGACATCGCCGGCTGGCAGCGCTCGCAGGCGTCGAAGTCCTGCTGGTTGACCCGGTGGAACAACTCCACCGACCGGGAGAGGTCGACTCCGCTGTCGATGACCTCCTGCGTGTAGAGCCAGTCGCACTCGACGATCGTCCGGTCCACGGCCACCGGGTACATCCGGTGGAAGATCACGTGGTCCGGGACGAGGTTGATGAACACCTGCGGGTTGATGGTGATCGCGTAGTAGCGCCGGTCGTGGTCCTCGTCGACTCCGGAGAGGGTTCCGAACCCGCCCTGGCCGTCGACGGTGAAACCGGTGACCTCCTCGCCGAACTCCGCCCCGTGTCCCACGAAGTACTGCGCGGCGTACCCGTCAGCGAACTCAGGCAGCACTTCGGTCAGCTCGGGGTGGATCGTGGCGCAGTGGTAGCACTCCATGAAGTTCTCGACGATGAGCTTCCAGTTCGCCTTCACGTCGTAAGTGATCCGCTTGCCGACCACGAGTTCATCGATCCCCCAGCGGTCGATGGCGGAGGGATCACCCATCCTCGCCGTGACCGCCTCCTGCACGGCGTCCTCGAACGAAGGAGGCTCGTCGGCGAGGCAGACCCAGACAGTCCCGAGCCACTCTCTCGAGGTGACGCCGATCAGGCCGTACTCGTCGCGGTTGACGTCGTTCATGGAATTCAGGTTCGGTGCGGCGATGAGCGAACCATCGAGACCGTAGGTCCACGCGTGGTACGGGCACTGCAGGGACTTGCGCACCGACCCGGCTTCCTCGGTGCACAATCGCGCACCGCGGTGACGGCAGACGTTGAGGAAGGCTCTCAGCGCACCGTCGCGACCGCGCACGATCAGAACGCTCTCCCCACCGACGTCGACGTTGCGGAAACTGCCCGGCGACGGCATGTCACTGCTGCGGGCCGCGGCGAACCAGTTGCTCTGGAAGATCCGCGACTTCTCGAGCTCGAAGACCGCGGTGTCGGTGTAGTGCGACCCCGGCAGCGTCGGGATCAGGCTGGACGTGGATTCCGGCTTCTCCTGGCCGGGGGCTTCTACGGAGCTCACGAGTGGGTCCTTTCCTCCTACTGCGACGCGGCTACGAGCAGTAGGCGCGATTTCCGACGGGGTGAGGGCGCGTGGAGCAGGCGAGCCCGCTCCACGCCCGAGAGCCACAGCGCCGGCGGGACGAGGGGGTTGCGCGCGAGTGCGTTCACCGCGCGACCGGCAGATTCCCGACCAGCTGGCGGCGCCACCTCCCGAACGAGCGGGCGCGATCGATCCCGAGAACCCCTTCCGGGTTCCCGTCTTGATCGCGGTAGAGCACGAGGAAGTCGAGCGATTCGAGGCTTCCCTCGATCACTTCGGTCTTGGAGCCCTCGGTGCGGCGGCCGGCGAACTGGATCTTGTGGCCGTACTGGTCCGACCAGAAGTACGGCACCTCGTGATGCGCCGGCGGTACGTAGTTCCGGCCGAGGAGGGCCGACACCGCGACGACGGGCTGCTGCAGAGCATTGGTCCAGTGCTCCATGCGGCGTGGCGCACCGAGGAAGTTCCGGTGGGAGTTGGCGCAGTCCCCCACCGCGACGACGCCGGGGACGTTGGTCAGGCCTCGCGCGTCGGTCACAACACCGTCATCGAGGTCGACGCCGGACCCGCGCAGCCATTCCACGCACGGTTCCGCGCCGATCCCGACCACCACCACGTCGGCGGGCAGTTCGCGACCGTCGGACAAGCGGACGGCCGTCACCTGCTCGCGCCCGACCAGTTCGGCGAGAGTGGCGCCGGTGTGCAGCCGCACTCCCTTCGTGGCGTGCAGACCGGCGCAGACCTCGCCCATCTCCGCCCCGAGCGCCTTCAGCAGCGGCACGGGCGCGGCTTCGACGACATCGACTTCCACGCCCAAGCCCAGCGCCGTCGAGGCGATTTCGGAGCCGATGAACCCCGCCCCGATCACGACCAGGCGAGTCCCGACGACCAGCTCGTCGCGCAGCGCCCGTGCGTCGTCGAGCGTGCGAAGCGTGTGGACGCCCTTCGGCAGGTTCCACGGGAGGTTCTTGGCCCGGGCGCCGGTCGCCAGCACCACGCCGTCGGCCACGATCCGCTCGCCGTCGTCGAGCACAACCGCCCCGTCGCCGGCGTCTAGAGCAGCCGCCGGGTTCCCGAGGCGCCACTCCGCGCGCAGCTCGTCGTCCTCGGGCGTCGCCAGTTCCAGGTCCTCTTCCGACACCGTCCCGGCCAAGAAGTCCTTCGACAGAGGCGGGCGATCGTAAGGCGCGTGGGCCTCGTCGCCGACCACGACGATGCGCCCCTCGAACCCCTGATCGCGCAAGGACCGAGTCGCGGACAACCCGGCGAGGGAAGCCCCGACAACGGCAATGGTCTTCATCAACGAGCCCCTTCGCCAAGCACTCCGGCAACCTCCGCACCGGCGTCCGCGCCCACTTCGATCGTTTCGCGCACGTACACCTGCCCGTCGTCGACGACCACCTCGTGCGTTCGCACGGGTTTCCGCGCGGGCGGCCCGCTGGGCTTCCCAGTGCGGAGGTCGAAGCAGGCGGCGTGCAAGGGGCACTCGACCGCGCAGTCCTCGAGCCAACCGTCCGAAAGCGACGCATCCTGGTGGGTGCACGTGTCGTCGATCGCGTAGAAGGTGCCGTCCGCGTTGAAGACCGCGATTGCCACGCTGCCCTGCACACGTACAGACTCTCCAACCGGGATGTCGGCCGCCGCGCCAACTAAGATCATCGTTGCTCCTGTTGCTGATTGCGGAACACGACGTGTGATTCGCAACAGAGCATCCGACACTGACCGTTTCCCGTCAATTAACCGACCCCAAATCAACCCGCGCTGGTTTCGGAGTTGCAAGATGCACAACAAGAGCGAGGCCGTAGGGACCGCCGAGCCCCGGACCGCCACCCAGGCCGTCGAACGAGCTCTGTCCTTGCTCGTCCTCCTGGGGCAACGCGGCCCCTCCGGCGTCACCGAGCTGGCACGCGAACTGGGCGTGCACAAGTCGACCGCGTCCCGCCTGATGACCACCATGGAGAAGTTCCGGTTCGTCGAACAGGTGGGTTCGCGCGGCAAGTTCCAGCTCGGTTTCGGCATCGTCCGACTCGCCGGCACCACCGCGGCACAGCTGGACATCGCGAGGGAGGGAAAACCGATCTGCACCCGGCTGGCCTCCGAACTGCGCGGGATCGTGAGCATCAGCGTCCTCGACGCCGGAGGTGCCACCACCGTCGCTCAGGAGCCGAGCACGGAGCGGAACTGGATCGGGCTCCGACTACCGCTGCACGCGACTGCGAGCGGGAAGGTGCTGTTGGCGAACTTCGGCTTCGAACAGCTCGAGGAGGCCCTGCGGCAACCGCTGCCCCGCTTCACCGAGCGCACCATCGTTTCGCGCGGGGCCCTGACCGCCGACCTCAACCGGGTGCGCGACCGCGGTTGGGCGACCGCGTGCGGGGAGTTCGAGGCCGAGCTCCACTCCGTCGCGGTCCCGGTGCTGAGGCCCGGCGGGCGCGTGGCCGGAGCGCTGAGCGTCACCGCCGACAGCGAGCACCTCCGCGCGGCCGATTTCCCGGCTTTAGCGCGAGTTCTCGGCGAGGCGGCCGAGGAGATCCTCGAACGCTTGCAGCAGCTCGCGGGCCCGTAGCTGCACCAAGAACCTTGACACCCAAGACATATCTATTATCGTTCAGCGATATATCAGCCGTGCACCCCGAAGGTGATCATGCGTCGACCTCCTCGTAAGTCCCGCTCGGACGTCCTGTTGAACGGACTGGCAGGGTGAACGGCACGCCCGTGCCACCGGGGGCGGGCGGCAAGCCGGCAATCGAGGACGCGCAGACGATTCGTCGCGCGACAACGGCTGCGGCCTTGAGCAACATCGCCACGTGGTACGACTTCGGCACCTATTCCTACATCGCCCTCGCCCTCGATCAGGTCTTCTTCCCCAATGCCGGCGAGTGGGCACCGGTGTTCACCCTGGGCACCTTCGCGGCCGCGTTCGTGGTCCGCCCGCTCGGCGGGATCATCCTCGGACCGCTGGGGGACCGCTTCGGCCGGACCAGAGTCCTGTCCGCCACGATCTTCCTCATGACGCTGGCGACCGCGCTGCTCGGACTCGTTCCCAGCTACGGCGCGATCGGCATCGCAGCGCCGCTGATCGTGCTGTTCATCCGCATGCTGCAGGGCTTTTCGGTGGGTGGCGAGTACATCGGAGCCCTGACCCTCGTAGCCGAGTACGCCCCGGACCGCCGGCGCGGCTCCCTCGGGAGCCTGCTCGAGTTCGGCACGCTCATCGGGTACATGCTCGGCGCTGGTCTCACCTCGATCCTGGTGGCCGCACTGCCGGAAGACGATCTGCTGGCGTGGGGTTGGCGGCTTCCCTTCATGCTCGCCCTCCCGCTGGGCATCATCGGGCTCTACCTCAGGATGGACCTCGAGGAGACCCCGGCGTTCCGGCAGCAGATGGAGCGTTCGCCGGCGATGACCACCATGGCACTGCGACGCGTGTTCCAGATCCTCGCCAAGCACTACCGCTCCGCGGTTCTGATCGCAGGTGGACTGATCGTCGCCTGGAACGTCACCAACTACGTGCTGACGAACTACGTGCCGACCTACCTGACGACCACCCTGCCCGGACACGGCGAGAGCGGAACCAGCGGGGCCATGTCGGCCACGCTGCAGGTCGCCGTCATGCTCGCGATGCTGATCGCCATCGTCTTCGTCGGCAAGCTCAGCGACCGGATAGGCAGGAAACCCATCCTGCTCACCGGCAGCGCGTCGCTCATCCTGTTCGGCCTTCCTTCTGTGTGGCTGCTGCGGACGGGCCTTCCCGGTCAGGTCGCCGGCTTGCTGATCATGGGTTTCGCCCTGCTCTGCTTCGCAGCGGTGACCCCGTCCACCCTGCCGACGCTCTTCCCGACGTTCATCCGCTACGGCAGCCTCGCCATCATCTTCAACGTCTTCGTGTCAGCATTCGCCGGGACGGCACCCACAGTCATCGGAGTCGCGGTCACCACGACGGGCAACCTCGACTGGCCCGGCTACTACCTCATCGGAGCAGGAGCGGTCGGGCTGGCGAGCACCCTCTTCCTCGAAGAACCGGCTGGAAGGCCCCTGACCGGAGCCGCACCACTCACCTCGAGCGCGGACCTGCCCACTCCCCCGCTCTCCGACGACGGCGTGCCCATGGAGAACCCATCGAAGGACCGGCCGGAGTGACCAGACGCCAGCCCCAGCAATCGAGCGAATCCTCGCTCCCCAGGGCATCGGCAGAGGCACTCATTTCGTCACCGTGACAGATCACGTTCCTGCGGGGGGGCTCGCCGAATCGGTCTCGATCGTCCGTGTCGACTCAGGACAGAGGTCGGGGTCGCCCGGAGCGCCGCGCTCTGTGCGGCACTCCGGGCGACGTTCGTGCTCGACCGCGTGACCAGCTCGGGATCGAAGACGATCTCATCGGGATACGCGGCGTTGTCGCGGGCCTGACTCAGTAACAGCGTGACGGTCGTCCGTGCGACGGCACCAATCGGCTGCCGCGCCGTGGTCAACGGTGGATGCACCATCGACATGAACGTCGAATCGTTGAAGCCGACCACGGGCACATCCCGCGGCACATCGATTTCCGAACGCTGAGCACAGCGGATCACGCCCAACGCCATCAAGTCGCTGCCACATGCGATCCCGGGTGACGCCGCGTCCGCGCAGCTGCGCACCGACCATCTGGCCACCTTCCACACTGCACAACTCCGAAGAGCGGAGCATCTCGGGCTACCTGGGTCCCTGGGGGGAATCCTTCAGCAGTGCCTTGATGGCGAAGACATCACTGTAGTTCGAGTGGCTGTCGCGTGTGTCCTTGTACAGCGCGTTGTCCGTGAAGTGACTCATGTTCACCGCACGTCGGTCGTTGACGAGCTCGAACCGATAGGTCCTTCCTGCGGTCAGCTGCGCCTTCGCGTAGGTGGAACCCCTGACATTCGACCAGCTACCGGTGTGCGGCATGGCGATGACGTCCTCGGTGACGAGTTCGCCGGTGGCGTCGTCGTGAACGCGCAACAGCTTCATGCCGCTCGTCACGCCGGTGTTGATGGGTCCACCAACGGCCGCGTCGACCTGCAGTAGGTGCTCGCCGCTGGCCTTGGGTGTGATCCGGGTGGTGAGCTTGTCGCCCGGTTCCGTTCCCCATCCGGCGTAGTACACGCCGTTCTCGTTGCTGGTCCTGGTCCCACCAATGGCTTCGAACTGCTCGCCGGTGGACTCGTTGACGCGGTCGCCGTCCGGTCCCCAGTAGCAGACCGGCTTGGCGTGCTGGGAGCTGTTACCGCTGGAGGTGTAGGTCAACCGCACGCTGTAACAATGCGAGACCGAACCTCCGTCGGAAGTCGGATCGATCCACTCCTGCTCACCGGCGGTGACCGGAACGCCTTCGGCGATCACGGCGCCGTCGCGCATGACGTCCATGGTGACCTTGGCCGGATCCTCGTTCCCGGTGCCGACGGAGAGTTTCAGCTGGCCACCTTCGGGCCGGACAGCGCGCACTTCCGGCGTGGTGGGCCCGTACAAGGCCTCCTTGGACGACAGATCGACCGGTGCCGGCGCCGGGACGCTCGGCTGCGGTTCGCCCAGCTCCACGATGAGCGTGGAGGTGCCGTCGTGCAGCATGTCCTCGGTGATCGCCGTGCCCGCGGGGATCTGCTCGCCGTTGAGCGTCATCGACCGCACCGTGTAGGCCCCGGTCGGCGCCCCTCCCTCCGGGAGCTCCAGAGCCATGTCGATCTTGTGGCCGCGGTAGTCGATTCCCTTGAGCTCGGCGCGGCTTCCGCTGAAGTACTCGTGCCGAACTTGGGCCGGGAGGAACGGTGTGACGTGGAGGCCGTCCTCCTTCGCGTCGATGCCGAAGAGGCTCTGCTGCACCATCGACATCATCCCGGCCACGCTCCACGTCTGGCGGTCCGAGTTGAGGGCCGTTTCGGTGGTGCCGTTGAGCAGGTTGATGTTCTCCTTGTTCGTTCCGAACAGCGCGGCTCCCCTGACCAGCGACCGCGCCTGGGCGTGGGCCACGCCGTCGTTGCCGGTCTGCGCGGCGGCCCGCATCAGGTAGGCGGTCACGAACGGCCAGATGCCGTTGTTGTGATACGGCTCAACTCCCTGCTGCTGCGGCCAGAGCACGGACGGGCCGAACTCGGTCTGCGGATAGTTGCGGACCGCCTGCTCTGCCTGCTCGGGGCTGGCGACCCCGGTGAGCACCGCGAGCGAGGTACCCAGAGCGTCGTAACGGTTCACCGGAGAGGTGTCCAGCTCGGTGGACAGCATCTGGGAGAACTGGCCCTTCTCGGGCAGCCAGAACTTCGCCCGAATCGCTTCCATCAGTTCGTCGGCCCAACTGCGGTACTTGGCGGCCGCGCCCTGGTCGCCGACGCCGGCCGCGAGGCGGGACGCGGCGTCGATGGCCGCCCAGTGGGTGATGTTGGTCGACAACGATCGGGACGTCGCGATGGTCGCCACGTCGTCCTTGGTCCAGTCCGCGTAGCTCTGCTCGCGCCAGTCCAGGAAGGAGTGCTCGCCGAGGTAGAGGCCGTCGACCGGGTCGAAGACCACCTTGCGGTCGTGCTCGACGGTGTTGCGGATGGCGTCGAACGCCCTGGCTGCGAACGCCTCGCGCTCGCCATCGGGCAACCAGTCCAGGATTTCACTGGCTCCCAGCGCCCACACGACCCGGTCGCTGGAGTTCGGGTAGCTGCCGCCGGTGCCGGTGTCCTGGATGATCTGGGTGTCCCCGGAGCCGTCGCGACGGTCGCTCAACTTGAAATCGAGCGTGTTGCGCATGCGCAGAGCATCGGCGGCTGTGAGGCCGAGATCGGCCGAGTACGAGACATCTCGGGTCCAGACGTAGGTCCAGAGCTTGCCGGTGATGAAGCAGCCACCGGGACAAGGGACGGGCTCACCGTTGTTGTACGAGCCATCGGTGATCTGGTCGGCCTCGTTGCGCTCCGCCTCGTGATGAGCCAGGGCGTAGAGCCCGTCGAGCAGGGCCGATCCCGAACGCAACGTCGGCTTTCCCGCAACCTCGCTGAACTCGCGCTCGCCTGCGACCGAGCTGACGAGCCGGTAGGTCCGCAGGCAGTCATCACCGACCGACGTCACCGTGATCGTCGCGGACCCCGTGCGGTCCTGGAAGTGGCCAGGAACCGGCATCGCGCCACAGGCGTCGGCTTCCACCGGAGCCGCTGCGGCTGGCTGCACAGTGGACAACATCGCAACCGTCAATGCCACGGAAGCGGCTGTCCTCAGCGCAATCCCTGCTCGGCGCTGATGTGGTCTCGCCTCTGCACGTCTCAGGGCAGTCACGTACACCTCCGGGGATGTTCGGATCGGGTCGGGCAGCGCTCCAGGAACAGGGCTGTGCTGTTCCGACGCCCGTATCTCAAGCCAGGCACTGCTGCCGACCGGGCGTGATGCGGCAGCAGTGCGCGCGACTGCTCGGTGAGTTACTGGGTCAGGATCTTGTATTCCCAGGGTCGGAGCTCGAAGGTGTGCTCCCGTTCGAGATCGACGCTGGAACCGGCGGAGTGGTCCTGGTATTCGTTTTCGTAGTCACCGACGTCGACCGTTGCCGTGGCGGGGTCGCGGGACAGGTTCGCGACGACGATCACGCGACTCCCATCCTTCTCGCGCACGAAGGACAGCACGTTCTCATCGGAGGACTTGAGGAAGTCGGCTCGTCCGCCCGCAGCGCCGTTCCACAGTGCCGGGTTGTCCTTCTTGAGGGTCACCAGTCCCTCGTAGAAGTCCTGCATGGACAGGTCGTCCCAGGCGATCTGGTCCTTTTCGAAGAACTCCAGCCGCTTGTCCAGTCCGGCTTCCTGTCCCGAGTAGATCAGCGGCATACCTGGCGCGAGGAAGGTCAGCGCGGCCATCGTCTTCTCCGCGTCGCCGAAGAGCTCGCGGGTGGTGCCGTTCCAGGAGTTCTCGTCGTGGTTCGACGTGAACTGCATCGGGTAGGCGTGGTCCGGGTAGGTCCTCTGCACCCATTCCACGTACCCCTGCAGATCACGCGCCTTCTGCTTCCCCTGAGCGATCTGGTGCATGGTGTGGAACATCGTCCACCCGTAGTTCGCCTGGAACTCGTTCCCCAGCAGGTGGGTCTTCTCCTCGTTCTCAGCGAGCAGGTATGTCGGCTTGATCTCGTCGAGCGCCGCCCGCACGTCGGGCCAGAAGTCGTCGGGCACGCCGGTGACGTAGTCCATCCGATATCCGTCGATGTCGGCCTCGCGGACCCAGAAGCGCATCGCGTCGATCAGCGCGGCGCGCATGTCGGGGTTGTTCCAGTTCAACTGGGCGACGTCAGTCCAGTCCGTTCCAGCGGGAGGAGTCAGGTTTCCCCCGTCGTCGCGCACGTACCAGTCCGGCTGCTGCTCGGTCCACGGGTGGTCGTGGGCGGTGTGGTTGGGCACGAAGTCGAGCATCACCTTGAACCCCATGCCGTGCGCCTTCGCGACCAGCGCCTTGAAGTCCTCCATGGTGCCGAACTCGGGGTTGACCGCCTGGTAGTCGCGTACCGAGTAGTAGGAACCGAGCGTTCCCTTGCGGTTCTTCTCGCCGATTGGATGGATCGGCATGAACCACAGGATGTCGACGCCCAAGTCCTTCAGCCGCGGCAGGTGCTCCTCGAAGGCCTTGAAGGTGCCTTCTTCGGTGTACTG
Organism: Saccharopolyspora aridisoli; assembly: GCF_004348445.1. GTDB lineage: Bacteria > Actinomycetota > Actinomycetes > Mycobacteriales > Pseudonocardiaceae > Saccharopolyspora > Saccharopolyspora aridisoli. The sequence goes on from NZ_SMKV01000004.1 coordinate 156,763, forward strand.
CCGGACGTTGACCTCGTAGATGACGGCGTTCTTGGACCATTCCAGGCCATTGCTCGGCGGAGCGGCCGAAGCTGCGGAGGGAAGAGCCAGGGCCAAGAGCACTGCCATGATGAGCGCTCTGACAGGTCGTCGTGTTGATCTGACCATGTCTTGACAACACCATCCTTCACTTCTTCGACGGAACTGCGAGGTTCCAGCGGCGTGGCCCAGACGCGACGAGTCGGCCGCCGTCGCTCCCACGCGCTGGTGGCAGAACGGCAGCGCGCGACGGACACGAGTCATGCGGGAGGTCGTTCGGTGACACCGTCGGTACGCGTGCACGCTGTGACGTTCGCTGGTGGCTTGAGACGACCTGGTGCTCGAAGTAGCTTCCGCGCACCGTCCGCACGAATCACAGGAATTCGGCGCACGAACCCAGCACGACGTGATCGAACACCGCGGTGAGCCGATCAGGTCGCGCGGACTCGGGGTCGTGGGCGGCATAGGTGCTCGCGGCTGTCAAAGTCGCTGCGAAGCAACGAATAGCGCGCGAGACCGGTGCGAGTGGTTCGGGATCGATGCAGAGCTGCGCGCCTGAGCTTCATCCGGTCTCCTTCGATCCGACTTCGCGCGGGCCGGCGTCGTAGCGGCCGCGACGACCCGGGCGGGGTAACGCAGGCCGTGGGCAGTGCCGGGCCGACTGAAACGGTCAGCGCCAGTACGAGGTGGATTGGCCGCGCGGCATCGTGAGCGGTTCGCGCTCCTCCGGATGCCCGCGCTCTCACTCTGATCCTTCATCAATGCAGTGCTCGTGCTGAACTTAAGCGGGTGCACGGTCGAAGTCAAGAGCGATGTCCGCAAACTGTTGCGAACCCATGCAGCATTGCGCGCACCGGAGCCACTGCTCAGCAGGTGTTTTGACGCTTGCGCCAGCTGACTGGACGCACCTTTTGCCGACATCTCGCAAAACTTTGCAACTTGTGCAGATCAAGATCTGCTGTGCCCGGCAGCCTCGAACGACGTCTCAACCGGGCTTGGGCAAGCGTTCGCGCGCTGATGGCGGCGGGGTTTCTGCCTGCCTCGCAGCCTGCTGGATCGCGGTCCGCTCAACGCAACACGGCACCCCGGAGGGGACCCCGCCGTCGTGCGTTCCGGACCCACGATCCAGCCCACACGCTGGCGCGCTGCGCGCGCTGGCCCGCATCACCCCGGAACGCGGCTTCGTGCGGCCACATGTCGGTCACGAGCGTCAGGTGCCACGCGCGGGACGGGTCAGTGGAAACGGCAACGTGTCCCGAATCGGTCGACCGGTGAGCAACATCAGCAGGCGGTCCACTCCCAGCCCGAGTCCGCCGGTGGGCGGCATGGCGAATTCCAACGAGCGCAAGAAGTCCTCGTCCAACTCCATCGCCTCCGGATCACCACCGGCCGCCTGCAACGACTGTTCGGTCAAACGGCGGCGCTGCTCGATGGGATCGACGAGTTCGGAGTACGCGGTTCCGATCTCCACGCCGAAAGCGACCAGGTCCCAACGTTCGGCCAACCTCGGGTCGTGGCGGTGCGGGCGGGTCAGCGGAGAGACATCGACCGGAAAATCGGTGTAGAAGGTCGGGCGCGTCGTGCGGTGCTCGACCAAGCGCTCGTAGAGCTCGACCACGAACGCGCCACGTGGCCAGTCCGGATCGCAGGAGACATGCGTCCGCTCGCACAACGACCGCAAGTGTTCCACCGGGGTCTCCGGGGTGATCTCCTCCCCCAACGCCAAGGACAACGCCTCGTGCACAGTGATCACCGGCCAGCTTCCGGAGAGGTCGATCTCCTCGGCGTGATCGCCGGTACCCTGCCGCCGAGCTACCGGCGCCCCGTGCACAGCAGTGGCCGCAGCCTGGACCAGCTGTTCGCACAGCTGCCGCATCACCGCGTAATCGGCGTGGGCCTGGTATGCCTCCAGCATCGTGAATTCCGGGTTGTGCCGGGCCGAAACCCCCTCGTTGCGGAACGTGCGTCCGAGTTCGAAGACCCGTTCCACCCCGCCCACGCACAGCCGCTTCAGGTAGAGCTCCGGGGCGATGCGCAAGTACAGCGGCATGTCGTAGGCGTTGATGTGAGTCCGGAACGGCTGCGCAGAGGCACCACCGTGCACGGGTTGGAGGATCGGCGTCTCGACTTCCAGGAACCGCTGGCCGGTCAGCGTCGAGCGCAACGCCTGCAAGGCGGCCGAGCGGGCCCGCAACATGTCCCGGGCGTCGGTACCGACGATGAGGTCCACCGAGCGTGCTCGGGATCGGGTCTCGGGATCGGTGAGACCGGCATGCTTGTCCGGCAGGGGACGCAGGCATTTGGAGGCCAAGGTCCAGTCATCGGCCAACACCGTGGTCTCGCCGTGACGAGTGGTGATGACCTCCCCCTGCACCGAGACCTGGTCGCCGATGTCGATCTCGTCCTTCCAAGCTCGCCACCGAGCAGTACCCGTGTCGGAGGTGGTGAACATGGTCTGCAGGTGCCCGGACCAATCGCGCAAGGTGGCGAAGCACAACCGCCCGTGGTCGCGCATCAACACGACTCGGCCGGTGACCGCGGTGCGTTCGCCGGTGCGGGTATCCGGTGGGGTTCCGGCATACCGGTCGGCGATCTCCGCGCAGGAATCGGTGCGCGGGACCTGCGCCGGGTACGGATCGCCCCCGGCTTCCCGGATCTTGGCGACAGTGTCCAGGCGAACCCGCATCTGTTCGGGGACCGATCGCCGACGGGGCTCCTGCTCGTGCGGCTCGGTGACCGGCATCCGGTCCTCACCTGGTGCGGCCGTGGCAGGGGTGGCGGCGCCAGTCGAACCGAGCAGGGGTACGAACCCCTCGGCCGCCGCCGAGGCGAACCCGACGCGGGCCAGATCGCGCCGATCGCCGAAACCGATGAACCGAGGCACCCAGTCGGGCTGGTACTTGGCGTTCGAACGGTACAACGACTCCAACTGCCACCAACGCGAGAAGAACAGCAGGATCCCGCGCCAGGACCGCAGCACCGGACCCGCGCCCAACCGGGCGCCCCCCTCGAACACCTCCCGGAAGACCGCGAAGTTCAGCGAGAGCCGCTGGAGACCCGCAGGCGTCGCACCCCGCACATGCCCTCCCGAGCGCGCCAGGGAGGTGATCATCAACTCCACCAGCCCGTTGTCGCTCCCGGGCGCTCGGCGCATGGCTTCCAAGGAGAGGCCGGTGCGTCCCCACGGCACGAGGGACAGCATCGCGCACACTTCACCGTCGGTGTTCACGGCTTCGACCAGCACGCATCCGCCATCGGCCGGGTCGCCCCACCGGCCCAACGCCATCGAGAAGCCGCGTTCGGTGTCGCTGCCCCGCCACTGAACAGCACGGCGGGCAACCTCGGCCATCTCCTCCGCCGAGATCTCCTCCTGCTTGCGGATCCGCGCCCGGTATCCGGCGCGATGCAACCGGTTGACCGCCTGGCGCACCGGCCGCATCTCGCGGCCTTCCAGGTTGAAGGTGGACAAGTCCAGAACCGCTTCGTCGCCCAACCGAAGGATCTTCAAGCCGGCTCGCGCGTAGGCGCGGGCACCGCGCTCGCCGGCGCCGATCACGGCCGGCCGCCAGGCGTAATCCCGGCACATCCCCAGCCATCGCTCGATCGCCGGTCCCCACGCTTCGGGGTCACCGAGCGGGTCACCGCTGGCCAAGCAGACGCCTGCGACCACGCGATAACTGATGGCGCCCTTGCCGCTGCTCGAGAAGAGCACCGCTTTGTCCCGCCGCGTTGCGAAGTACCCCAACGAGTCGACCTCGCCATGATCGGCCAACAACTCCCTCACGCGGCGCTCGTCGGCAGCAGGCAGAACCGAGGCGGTGCGTTGGGAACGGAAGAGCACCGCCAGCGTGGCGAACAGCGTGGCCATCCCGAACGTGCCGAGCACGAGGTTCACCCAGCCCGGAGCTTCTCCGGTACGGGTGATGTCCAGGGTCACCGCACCTCCCAGGACTCGTTCGACCGTCCAGCTGAACTGGTCAGCGGGGTCGTGCAACGAGCCTGGGAACACGCTGACCAACCCGTAGCCCAGCATGATGAACACCGCGACGAGTCCGGCGAACGTCACCAGCGCCTTGGGCACGCTGGCACGCTGCACCCGTCCGTAGAACTGCCGCGAGGCAAACCCCAGCACCACCATCGCGGTCGTGGTGAGCACCACGTTCGCACCCAGCGACCACCGCAAACTGCTCGGCAGCACCTGCTCGACGAAATCCGACTCCCACGGGAGCGCCAGGACGATCAGCAGCACCAGCCCCGACAGGAGGAGTTGCAAAGCCAGCACCAGCAGCAGGATCCAGTAGGCGATGCGCTTGCGGCGTCCTAACGCCCCTGCCAACACCAGCAGGAAGGCCGCATATCCGAGGTTGGCAGGAGCGGGGAACAGCACCAGGTCGATGAACTCGCGCACCGGCTGCATCCCGCTTCGGAACGCCGCTCCGACAGCAGCCAAGGCGCACAGGGCCGCGATGCACACCAACGTCCCGGCCACGATCCGTGGGACTCGAGCCGTCCAGGCCGGCTCAGCCGCAGGCACCCACTCGCTCGGCGACCGGCCCGCCGATGCTGCCCGACCCATCCGTACCTCCTCCGCTTAAGCTGGCGTGCAGTGGACGATCGATGCTGACCTCCTGACCCTAGGACAGTTCATGCTGGCCGACTCCGATGCCCGGGTTGCGGCCCGGTGGGAGCCACGTGTAATCGCGGGGTGCTGCGTGTGCGCCGCTGTGCTCTACAGCCTGTGGCTGCTGGGACCGTGGATCAATCCGGACCTGGACGCGCTCAACGGCTACGTCAGCGAATTCGCCGCCCGTGACCAGCCGGGAAGCCGGCTCTTCCGCATCGGTGACGGTCTCGCCGGGTTGCTGGCCGCCGCAGCTGCCGTGGCCGGGATCCGGTGCAGCGGCGGCGGGGTCGTGGGGTGGAGCGGTCTGCTGGTCTTCGGCGTCGCCACCGGACTGGACGGAGCGCTGACCCCGATGACGTGCGCGAGCTTCGTGGACTCGGGATGCGCGGTGCGCGAGCTCGTGGGAGCGCTCCCCGCCACCCACACGCTGCACGAGATGACCAGTTCCGTCGCGGCGCTGGGCGTGCTCGTGGCCATGGGCGGACTGGCCAGGGCCGGTATCGGGCCGCCCGCACGCTGGGGCTGGGCGTGGTGTTCGGTGACCGGGCTGGCAACGGTGGTGACGCTGGTAGCACTATGGATGGGCACGGGGGCCGGGGTGACGCAACGAGCGCAGCTCAGCCTTGTCGCGACGTGGCTGATCGCATTGGCCGTCGACCACGCCCAGCGAACGCGACCCGCGGGTGGTTGACGATGCCTGAAGCGCCCACGGTTCTGCTGACCTCGGGAATGGCCGGTGCCGCCTACGACTGGGAACCGGTCCTCACTGCGTTGTCGGCGCTGCATCGCGTGCATCGGCTGGAACGCCCCGGCCTCGACGGGTGCACTCCTCGACCGGGGTTGCCCAGCCTGCATGACGAGGCCGACCGACTCAGCGCCGCCGCGGACCGACACGGCGGTGCGGTGGTGGTCGCACATTCGGTGGCGGCGCTGCACGCCGAGGCGATGGGTCGACGGCATCCAGGCTCGCTGCGCGCGCTCGTGCTGCTGGACCCGAGTTGCGGCAGCGCTTCGCCGCACCCGGAGTGGTCGCTGCTAGCCGCAGAAGCGCTGGGTCGCCGTGCGGCCACCTGCATCGCACCGTTCGGACCAGCCATCTGGACGGTCGGTGCGCGCACACAAACGTCTCGACCGCTGCCACCGGCGGTGCGAGCGGCCGGACGTGCCCGATTCCGCTCACCGGCCGCGATCACCGCAGCATGGCAGGAATACCTCGCCTTCGAGCCGATGCTGCGAGACCTGGCCGTACTCCGGCAACGCACGACGTTTCCTCCCGTACCCGTGTGGATTCTCACCGCCGTCGGGGGGATGCGCGCGAACACGGCCGTGCGGTGGACGAGGTGCCACACCCGTCTGGCACGGCTCTTGGGAGGTCGCCACCGCCTGTTGCCCAACAGCCGGCACCAGTTGGCATGGGAATGTCCGGACGTGGTCGTGGAAACCATCGAGGCCGCGACGGGAAGTTGGAGATGAGGACCGGACTGGCGCTGGCGCTGGCAGTGGTCGCCCTGGTGGTCACCGGCTGCGCAGACCCGGCCAAGGCGATCTCGGCCGCCGGGTACCGCAACGCCGTGTCCCTGGGCGCTCGGGCGGAGCTGGCGCAGCGCGGCGTTCTGCTACGAGATCGCCCGGCTTGCCGCAGCACCGGTGCCGAGAACTCCCGCCTCGGCTCCGGCTTCACCGTCGAGTGCACGGCTTCGACACCGGACAACGCTGCGGTGACCGTGCATGGCGTGGTCACCGCAGCGGGCACCCCGGCCCAACGCGAGGACTACGTCATCCGGCTCGACGACAGGATGTTCCTGCACGTCGACTGCCTGGGCGCTGGCTGCCGGTGACGTCCGCCCGCTCGTTGCGGTCGATCACTTCCGCCGGACAGCGGCGTGCGCGATTCCGCGGCGTAGGCGTGCTCGGCGTCTGCCAGCACGGTCTGCCTCGGAACCACCGACGTGATGGTCTGCCGCGTAGGACAGGAGAATCCCGTTCAAATCCGAGCGCGTGGAGGCCTAGGGGACGGGCCGCAGTCCGCGACGGTCAACTGCGTGTGTCCGAGGTAGCTGCTGCTCACCAGGGTGATCGACTCTCCGACCCACCCCCGGCGCGGTCCGGGTTCCGTCCGCGGTGTCCCCTCAGGCGTTGACCAAGCCACCGTCGACCACCAGGTTCTGGCCCGTGACCGCCCGTGACCACGCAGAGGCGAAGAACAGAGCCGCGTCGGCGAACTCGCCGGGTGTCACGACACGACGCAACGGCGTGTTCGACGCGATCGCGTCGAACACCGCCTCGGGAGTGGCGGCGCTCGCGTCGGTAGTGCGCAGCAGCCCGCCCGAGACCATGTTGACCGTGATGCCATCCGGACCGAGATCGGCAGCGAGGGTGCGGGTCAGCGACAGCAGCGCCGCCTTCGCAGCCGTGTAGTCGTGATAAGGCACGACCGGATTCTGGAACAGATTGGTGCCGACATTGATGATCCGGCCACCACCGAGTTCCCGCATTCCCGGTAGAGCCGCCTGGGCGGTGTGCAGCGCACCGCGGACGCTGCCCTCGAATTGCCCGGCGAACTCACCCCACGTGATCGCGTCGGCGTGCGACCGAGCGTCGCCGTTGAACGCGAAGTCGGCAAGAGCGTTGTTGACCACCGTCGTCACCGGAGTCCCGAAACGCTTACGCGCCGTGGCGAACAGGGCATCGACCTGGGCTCGATCGGTGACGTCGGCCGCGACGGCGATCACCCGGTCGCCGAGCTCGGTGGCCAGCGCTTCCGCCCCCTCACGGCTGCGGCGATAGTCGATCACGACACGCGCACCCTGCCTCGCGAACGCACGCACCAACGCGGCGCCCAGTCCGCGTCCACCTCCGGTCACCACGACAAGCTGATCGGCGAAATCCATACCCCGCACGGTAGTGGTCAGAAGTCAGGCATCGACACGGCGGTACGCGTGGCACGCGAGCACCAGTGAGGGTCTTGCACTCGACTCCAGCCGGCCTGGCGCTGGAGCAACTCCCTGCGGGTGCCTCGTCCCCGGACAGGTGGGAGAGCAGCATCCGCTCGTTCTCCAGATCGGGCCGGGACCATCCGGTTGATGCAGATCGAGACCGGCATCGGGTTGGTGCACCCGACCACTCCCCGGTCCGCCACCGGGTTACCCAGCCGCGGTGACAAGCCGCGCACCGAAAGCACGGCGGGCCCCTCATGGCCACAGCCGGACTGGCATGCCTGCCGGTGTTCGCGGCTCTACCTCCCTTCCAGAGCCAGAACGTCGCGGGCTGGCCGTGTGCAGCGCGCGTGCGTGCACCGGCGACATGCGGCTGTTCCATGAGCGTCTCGTTGATGGAGGTACGGCTGGCACGTGCTGTGCGAGGACGCTCGGAGAGCTCCCCGTGCAGACCGTCACCGATTCGAACGCTCCGTCACATGTCGCGCCAGACGCCCACGCGCGGCGAACGCCTGAGATCACCCTGAGCGATGGGTCGGCACACGTCGTGCCCAGGCCGAACCGCAAGCGTCCCAGTCATTCCGCGGCCTGTGCAATGTTGCATTGCGTGCAACTCCGCGCAGTTGAGTAGGCACGGGCTTGAATGCTGAACAGTTCTCGGTACAGGCCGTTGGCTTGCATCAGTTCTTCGTGGGTGCCGGTCTCGGCGACGCGTCCTGAATCCATGACGACGATGCGGTGAGCGCGCCGGATGTTGGCCAGCCGGTGGGTGACGAGGACCGTTGTGCGATGCGCGTCGTCAAGGGATCCCTTGGTCGCGCGTTGCAAGCCGGCGAAGACTCGGGATTCGGCCTTCGCGTCGAGCGCGGCGGTCGGTTCGTCGGCGATCAACACCGCCGCGTGTTCGCGGAAGATCCCTCGCCCCACGCTGAGCCGTTGCCACGACCCGCCGGAGAGCTCGTGGCCTCCTCGGAACTGCCGCGACAGGATCGTGCCCGGACCTCGGGGGAGCTTGGCGAGGACTTCGTCGGCGCCGGACTCGCGCAACGAAGTCTCCCATGTGGCGCCGTAGGGCTCCGGCGCCGCGAGGTTTCCGATGCGGATGTTGGTGTCGGCGGTCATCGGCCACCGCGCAGGGTCCTGGTCGATCAGTGCGACCTGCTCGTACACGCTGCGGGCATCCGCGGTGGCCAGATCCACCTCGTCCCACAGCACTCTGCCCTCGGTTGGTGGATACAGTCCCGTGATGAGCTTTCCCAGCGTGGTCTTGCCGGATCCGTTCTCCCCGACCAGCGCCACGACCTCGCCGCGGTGGAAGGTCAGGTCAACCTCGACCAACGCCGGTTCGTCGGCGTCGGGATAGGTGAACGACACGTTCTCCAGCCGAATGGTCTCCGGGTTGCGGGGAGCGGGCACACCGGTCGCGGGCCTACGACGCCGCGCCGACTCGGCGAGCAGTTCGGTGTAGAACCGCAGGTAGAACGAGTGCTCGTAGAGGCGATTGACCGACACCATCGTGGTCGACAGCGAACTCGCCGCAGCCCGCATCGCGATGACGGCGGCTCCAGCGATGGCCAGTGGCATCGCCCCGGTGTAGAGGAGCACGCCGAGCACGCAGTAGGCCAGACCCGTGCCCGTGCCGGCCAAGGTGCGTCCGATCAACCGCGTCCAGGTCTGCCGGTGTTCGGCGCGGATCGCCTCCTCGGTAACCTGATCGGCGATGCGGCGGTGTTCGGCCAGCAACGGCTCCTGCAGGTTCAGCGCCGTGCGTTCCGTTCCCACATCGCGTGCGACCAGCAGGTTCTCCACGACGTGCAGCCGCAATCGGCGGGTCACCAGGCTCAGGAAGTTCACGTACCCCTGCTTCGCCGCACGCATCGACGCCCACGCCTCGGCCACCGTGGGCACCAGGAGCGCCGGCAACAACCACGGGTCGAGCAGCGCTGCCGTGATCAGCGCCGCCGCCAGCGACACCAGCGCCGAGGAGATCGAAGCGATGCTGCGCACGCTCGACTCCACGGCCTGAACACCTTGATAACCCCCCTGCCGGGCCAATTCCTGGAAGTCGGAATCCTCCCAAGCCAACAACTCCACCTCGGCGACCGCCGAGTTGAGCCGATCCTGAGCCGCGCGCCGCACCAACGGCATCAACACCCCTTGCACCGCCGACACAGCGCTGTCCAACAACCCGCGCAAGGCGAAAGCCGCCACCACAGCCGCTATCGCCGGCAGCGACGCCACCACCCGCTCCGGCGTGGGCCCTGCCGTCAGCAGTTGCGTCAACACCCCGGCCGTGGCGAACAGGCCGAACGCCGACGCACAGCCCGAAGCCAGCTGAACCACACCCGCCAGCACCGTCCGACCGGGCGAAGCCCGAAACGACAGCCCGACCACCAGCCTCGCCGCCATCGGCAGCTCGCGGACCGTCTCCCACACACCCGCGCCAGCGACCTTCTGATCCACCTCCGCCCACCGCGGCGGTTCCAGATCCTCAACACCGATCAGCGCCCCGTCCGCCGACGTGGCTGCGCGTCGGTGCCCGTTCCCGTTCCCGTTCCCCAGCATGCAACTCCATTCCCGGACTGCTCATCGGACTCGGAACACTGCCACTCCCTTTGCGGCAGAGCCGATCGACGCACGAGCGGCACTCGCTCCGACCCCAAGCGGCCGAAAGCTCCCGGTAGGGGCGTGGTGATCGACGGGACGAATTCCCATGCCCGTGCACCTCGTGATCGGCGCCTGCGGCCACAGTGCCGGACGACACCGACAATCGACCGTTCCGCCACAGAACCCTGACGAGAACGGGACACTTCCTCGCTGACTGACCACCGGCGCGTCTCCGTGGTGCTGGAAGTGCAGCGATGCCGGCCTGGTCGGATGCTGCGATCTCCAGTACCAGCTCGGCGAACGTCCTGGCACGAAGCCATCATCGCCGCTTAGGCAGCGTCCGCGAGGGTTTTCGGCACGGTAGACCGAAAGGTCCTCGATTCGCGCCGCGTGCCGGTTCCGTCGTCCGAGCCCTCATGCGGCGAGCACGGCGGTGAGCTCGAGCTCCTGCTCAGTGGTGAGGCACGTGGTGCCTGTTTTCGCCGTGGATGGACGTTTCCGCCTGTCATGTCCGATCAGCGGCCAGCCTCGGATACAGCCACGAGACCTGATGTTCCCCCGCCGCACCGAGCCAACGACACACCCGCATCGCATTTTCCACCAGAATCGCGTAAGGGTGCGGCTGAACGGTTGAGGTGATACCAGGCGGGCGGCGCCCGGAACTCTCGGTGGATCTGAACCGGTGTCACTGCCGATGTTCCAAGCGGTGGTCAGCCGCGGAGAACGCCGACGCCGCCGAGCACGTTGCCTCGAGCTGCTTCTTCGTCACTGACCGGCGCGTCTGGACGCCAGTGGGCTGCGGGCACCACACCCGGGTCGACCAGCGTGTAGCCCGGGAACAGTTCTGCAACCTCGTCGGCTGTGCGGATGTGCAGGTGGGGGGTCGATGTTCCTGCCAGCAGGGAACGCAGCGCAGCTACCTCGGTGTCGGTGCGCGACATCTGCGCGTTGTTCGAAACGGCCAGTGCGCTGCCCGGAACGCACGCGTCGCGGTAACGCTTGACCAGCGCTGCCCCGTCGGGGCTGGGCACGAGGTCGAGGATCCCGAACGCCAGGACCGCGACCGGCTTGGAGAAGTCCAGCAGCCCGGCCACGCCCGGGGATTGCAGCACCTCTTCGGCGTCGCAGACGTCGAGCTCGGTGACCGAGATCTGCGGATCCTCGCGCAGGAGGTGGCGAGCGTGGTGGCAGGCGATCGCCTCCCAATCGACGTAGGCCACCTTCGCCTGCGGGCAGTGCGCGCGGGCGATCTCGTGCACGTTGCCGACGGTGGGAACCCCGGATCCCAGGTCGAGGAACTGGTCGATACCGGCCTCGGTCGCCAGGTAGCGCACCGCGCGGCCGAGGAAGGCGCGGTTGGTGTAGCTGTAGTCCCGTTCGGTCGGTACGAGTTCGAGCGCTTGGTGGGCCGCCGCGCGGTCCACCTCGAAGTTGGCGGACCCGCCGAGGATGTAGTCGTACATGCGCGCGATGTTCGGCCTGGTGAGGTCCGCGTGCGAAACCTCTGCCGCCAACTCGACTTCCCTGGCCTCGTCGTTCATGGCGCCACCGTATCCGAACCCAGGGCGGATGATCACCCACTCAGCGTGATGGGCCGCGGCGGCGGCAACCACGCCTGCAAGCACGCGCGAGCACAGATCGATTGCGTGGCCGGGGCGCTGGGGAGATCGGTTGGGAGGACTACGTCGATCGTTGATCAGCCACGCGGTTCTCGGCGTGCCTGCCCTTCGCGAGGGATCCGGTCTGCTCGCCCCAGGCTTCGGCCATTCCCGGTACCCGAGCCGACTGCGTCCGGGACTCTTCGAGCCTTCCCGGTTCCGTCTTCCGGTGATGGTGAGCCGTCGGGGCTGCAGGCCCTCCCTCCGGGACGCCGGAAGCACTCCCCCACATGTTCTTCGAGCGCTGTGACTCCTCGGTATTGGCGGATCCCCTGGGTCGAGCGGCTGCTGGGCCGGTGGGTGCGGCGCCCGGCTGCCGCGAGCGCGGCGGAGCGGCGCGGCGAGCCCTGTGCTGATGTCGCGGTCGCCTGCGCTCCGCTCGGTGTTGTCCCCGATACCTACGGGGTGGGTAGATGCGTTCCACGTCCGCACGCTGCGCAACGCGCACAACATCGATTGGCCAAACTAAGGTCAATGACATGAGGGGTGTTGAAAACCTGCGGTCGCCGATGCAAAATAGGTCGCGTAGCTGGTGGTGAGGCGTGAAGCTGCGGAAGGAGGTGAGCCGGCAACTCCCCTCTTGTTCTTCCTGGTTGCGACGGTGGTGAGGCGGGCGGCTGGGTTCTCGTCATCGCCCGCCAGCCGCTTGACACCGTCCTGCTAACTCGTTCGCCACGCTGGAGAGGAGTGTTCGGAATGACCGCGGCATTCGATCCGCTGTTTCGTGATCTCAACCGGCTGGCCACCGAGGTGCTGGGCTCCAGTCGGGTGCCACAGGCGATGCCGATGGATGCGTACCGCGCCGGCGACCGCTACTTGGTCGAATTCGACCTTCCCGGTATCGACCCGGAGTCGCTGGAGGTCAGCGCGGAGAACAGCACGTTGACCGTGCGCGCCGAGCGCGTGGGCCGCTCGGGTGAGCAGGGCGGGAACGAGGTCAGCTATGTGGCCTCCGAACGCCCGCGGGGGACGTTCTCCCGGCAGCTCTCCCTCGGAGATGGGTTCGACCTGGAGAACATCAGCGCTGACTACACCGATGGGGTGCTCACCGTGACCTTGCCGGTGGCCGAGAAGGCCAAGCCCCGCCAGATCAAGGTCGGGCACGGAGGTAGCCGCAAGGTCATCGAGAGCTCCTCAGGGAGCTGAGCCCTCTTCGTCCCGTGCGCCCGGGCGTGGTGGCCACGTCCGGGCGCACTACACCGCGACAGGGTCCCCATGACCTTCGGAGGTCTCGACGACGCTGTTGGAGTGCGAGGAGTAGTGCACGCCTCGCCGCGTCCATGGCCGGGGCGGAGTTCCGGCACTGCTGGCCGGCGCCCGGCGGGACGCGACGGCGTTCTAGCTCCGGCTGTCCGGACTTCGTCGGTCGGTGTACTCGGCCAGCTGGTCCTCGAGGGTGATGATCCGGCAGGCTGCCGTCACCGGAGTGCCTTGATCGACCAACTCGCGTGCGCGAGCGGCACGCCGCAGCTGGCGGCGAGAATAGCGGCGGTGCCCGCCTTTCGAACGCTGCGGCGTGATGAGATCAGCCTCCTCAAGGGACCGCAGGAACGGCTGGGTCACCTCGAGCATCTCCGCCGCGCGCCCCATGGTGTACGCGGGGTAGTCCTCGTCGTCGAACTTCTCCTCGGCCCCAGGTCGCTTCTGACTCACCACCGCTCCCTCACCCTCGACATCCCCGGTGCACGGGGCGGCAAGAGGGATCACCACATCTTCGGTCGGTACCCTATAGGTTCGAAGTCAGCATGTCTACAGTAGCGACCGCAGGTTTGACTCGGTGAACGTTGGCGACACCCCCACCCACGGGCCGAGTGGATCGCTGGGTGCTTCCTGGATCATCCGGCGACGCCGATGAAGGTCTACCCGTGGGAGTGGTCGAGTTCGGTGCTGACGACCCTGTCCGTCTCGGCCGTGCGAACTGGATGGCCGTGCTCTTCGAAGAGCCCACGGCCAACGCTTCCCGCACGGGCGGACCGACTGGACGGCCTGCGGATTTCCTGGGGTCGCACCGGTGCTGTTCGAACGCTGGTCGAGCCGATGTCGACGACGGCGCGGCACTGCCGACCTGGCTCCACTCCTAGAGGTCACCCACCGACCCCACTCCCGCGATCCGAGGCACACCACCAGTCACCCGGCGGAGACCGACTCCCCGAACATCACAACTCGTCCCTCAGCGGCGCAACGGTTCGCTCGCCAAGCTCGCGAGCACGCCTACCGCCGACGGGAGCCGACGAGGCGGACGGGACCGCGCGTGACCACGTTTCGCGTTGGTACTGCTCGCAGGAACTACGCGTGCTCCCGGTTGGCCACCGTCATCATTGCGATCAGCAACGCCAGCACGCCTAGCACCAAGCCACCGAGGAACAACCCCGCGACGAGGCAGAGACCCGCGCAGACGGTGAGCACCATGCTCGTCGCGACTGCGAACTCGACTCGATACCGTCGTACCGCAGGAACTCCCTCGTTGAAATCGTCGAACTTCCGTGCCAGTCCGGGGTCCTCGTCGTAGAGCCCAGACTCGATCGCGCGTAGCCTCCGACGTTCCTCGCTCCGCATGCGGCTCCTCCCGGCGAATGTTGGTCATCGTCCACCACAATTCGACGCTGCGCTCGGAGAACGGCGCGACGTCCGGATGTGTCGTCATCTGCAGCCGTACTCGGCGGACCTCTCAAGCCGAGCAACAAGCCCTGCGGTCACGCTCCTGGCGTAGTCGACCGGACCGCTGGCCGCGGAGCACCTCGTCCATCGTGTGCCTCTTCACCTCAGTCAACCAGCTGTCCCTCACCGGGTATCCACCAGCGCCTCCAACCCAACCTCCTGGACCCCGCCAGTTCGTAGGGTGATCGGCGGCTACCACGTGAACGTCCGCGAGAAGGCGCTGTGATGGGTGAGCATGTCGGCAGGACACACGGGGGCAGCGCTCCGGGCCGGTCGAGGAGTGAGCCGCCCACCGCATGCCTGAGGACCTGGCATGGCACCGGGCGTGGTCCCGGAACGGTGAATCCCCGTTTGATCCAGCGTGCTTCGGGTAGCCGGGGAACATGCGACTGCCACGGGGTCTGGTGGACGAGACGGTACCTGCGCTGCTCGAGGGGTACGCGTGGTTGCCGGGTTTGCGCGCCCGTTCGGGAACGGGGGTGGCGCGCACTCGGCTGCTCGGGCAGCGCGCGGTGGGTCTGTGCGGACCGGACGCCGCGCGGTTCTTCTACGACGAGGACCACGTGCAACGGCGCTCGGCGATCCCGATGCCCGTGCAGAAGACGCTGTTCGGGCAAGGCGCGGTGCACACCCTCGACGGGCCGGAACACCGTGGCCGCAAGAAGTTCTTCCTGTCCGTGCTCACGCACCAGGCTGCCGCCGAGGTCGCAGATGCGGTGGGCGCGACTTGGGACGAGGCTGTCGCCAGTTGGCGGAGGGGCCAGGAAGTCGTGCTGTTCGACGAGGCGAGTCGAGTCATCACCCGCGGTGTCTGCGAAACAGCCGGGATACCTCTGGCCGACTCCGAGGTCACCGAGGTGGCGCGGGACCTGGTTGCGATGGTCGACGGGTTCGCCACGCCCGGGCCCCGGCATTGGCAGGCTCGTCGTGCGCGCCGTCGTCGCGAGGCCTGGCTCACGGGGTTGGTCACCGCGGTCCGCGCCGGCCGGTTCGAAGCCGCACCAGGCTCCGCGCTCGAGGCGGTCTCTCATCATCGCGATGCCGATGGCCTGGAACTGACGCCTCAGCTCGCCGCCGTGGAACTGCTGAACGTGATCCGTCCGGCGGCAGCGGTGTGCTGGTTCGTCACCCACGCCGCACACGCGCTCCACCTCTGGCCGCGACATCGCAAGCTGCTGGCCGCCGGCGATGAGGAGTTCGCTGAGGCCTTCGCACACGAGGTGCGCCGGTTCTACCCGTTCGCTCCCTTCATCGCTGGCCTCGCGGTGCGGGACCTGTCCTGGCGCGGCGAACCGATCCCGAAGGGCACGATGGTCCTCCTCGACCTCTGGGGACAGGACCACGACCCGGAGCTGTGGGATGAACCGTACTCGTTCTGGCCCGACCGGTTCGTCGGCCGCGACATCGGGCCATACGAACTCGTCCCGCAGGGCGCGGGCGATCCTGTGGAGAACCACAGGTGCCCGGGTGAACCGACCGCGGTGGCGATCCTGGCGACCCTGGCCGTGCGTCTCGCGCGACTGGACTTCCAGGTGCCGGACCAGGACCTGACGATTTCACTGCGCACGATCCCCGCTCGCCCGAGGAGCGGCTTCGTCCTCAAGCCGTAGCGGTCGCGTGCTCGGAGGGTCCGACCACGTCGGCTGGGCGAGGGACCAGCGCGAACCGGTCGTCATGCTCGACGGCGCGGTGTCGGTCAGTCTCTGGGTGTGGCGGTCGAGGACGACGACTCGGGGCAGGACGGGCGGGTGCTCGCCCTGTCCGACGGGGTTTTCGCGATCGCGGCCACCCTGCTCGCCCTCGACATCCGCGTGCCCGAGGGGCTGGACACCAGCAGCCTGCACGACGCACTGCGCGCGCTCGGCCCGGACATGTCCGGTTATGCGATCGCGTTCCTGGTCATCGGCGTGCTGTGGCTGGGCCACCGCGCGCTGTTCACCGACATCCAGCGCATCGGACCCTCGGTCGCAGCGGTGAACGTGGCGATGCTGGGCTTCGTCGCACTGCTGCCGTTCCCCTCGTCGCTGCTGGCCAACTACGGCGACGAGCCGGTCGCGGTGATCAGCTACGCCACCAACGTCGCCACGATCGCAGCGCTGCAGCTGATCATCGTCACCATCGCCCGTCGCACCGGGCGCTTCCGCGCCGGGACGCAGGCCCTGTCGGCCTACGCACCACCCGCGGTGACGATCCTCGGCTTCGTCGCGTCCATGCCCGTAGCGCTGATATCTCCCACGTGGGCGCCGGCCTGCTGGCTCCTGCTGATCCCCGCCCACGCGACCATCGACCACATCGAGGAACGCAGAGCCCGGAGAGACCGGGGAACCTAGCCGACCCCCATTTCGAGGTCGCGGTGCTCGATCGGCGCATGAAGACGCGGCGCCCGGCTTGCGCACCATCGCGTCTCCAGCGCGCAAAGGAACACCATCGTGTACTCAGTCTGGGACATCGGATCCGCACGGAGCGCGAGCGCGTCGCAGTCTTGCAACCGTCGAGCACGAAATGACGAGGAGCACGTGATGATCCCGGAGGACCAGGCAGCACCGCGACAGCGCGGCAGGACTCGGGCGACGATCGAGGACCTGCTGCTGGACGCCGCAGCGTCCACGGCGCTCGAGGCCACCGCGGTGCGAGATCTCGACGAGGCGCGGGTCATCCTGAGCATGACCGATCAACTCCTCGGCGGTCCGGTGCTCGCCGAAGACCACAACGTCACCGTCTTGGCCGCGCGTCCCAAGGCGGCGAGCAGCGAGGACGGACCTAGCGGGAGGGTCATCCAGCTCGGCTGGAACCACACCTCCGCGGACCCGGGGAACACCGCATCGGGTGACCTGCCATGACCGATGGCCATCTGGGTGATGTCGGAAGGCCCCAGGCCCGATCGGGTTGCCATGCTTGATCCCGCCACGCACCGACTCGACGGGCACGTCGAGCTCGATGAGGTGGTCGACGTACCCACCACGCAGTGCGCTCGTCCACGCCGAGCCGGTCGGCGAGTTCGGCCACGGTCGCCGGTGGTGGCTCACCGGGCCGGCGGGTCGAGAGCAGGACTTCGGATCGGTTGACCCAGCGAAGCCCCTTCGAGCGGAACGGGCTGGCAGGGTCGTGCGCTGTTGGGGCGACATCGCCGGTCGCGCATCCGCGCCCGCTCCGACGCAGGGGGTGACCACACGTCACGAGCGGCCACCCCCTGGCGATGCCGATGTCAGTGCCGGAAGAAGCGGAGGTACTGCTGCGCGATCGTGTCCGCGCTCGCTGCCTCGTTGAGGAACATCAACGAGTCCATCCGGCAGTTGCACGGATTGCGCTCGACGTTGTTCTGCGGGAAGCTCCCGCCGATCTTGACGCCACGCGGGTTCGTCCCGCTCGTACCGGATCCGTCGACCTGCCACGGGTCACCCGGGACGGTGTAGAAGCCGGGAAGTGGCCGCCCGTTCCGGTAGAGCGCCATCTCGCCGGTGGTGTAGTCGAACGTCGCGGCGACGTGCACCCATTCACCGGGCGGGAGTACCTCGCGCCAATCCTGCTGTGCGGCGAACGTCTGGGAAGCGCCACCGTCGAGCCGGCGTCCCAGCGCGACCAGGCGCAGTTCGCCGTTCACCTGGATCAGTTCCAGCAGCGCCCGCACGTCGTGGCCGTTGGAGTCACCGCTGAGGATCCCGGCCAGGCCGACGGCGTTGAAGCGGTCGTCCGTGTCCGGCGTCGTGGAGTTGGGGCTCGGGTTCTCGCCGGTCATCTTGAACCAGCCCATCACCGTCGCCCCCTTGGTTCCGTTGAACGCGCTGAGCGACTCAACACCGTTGGCGTCACCTTCCCAGACCCCTGCCTTCCAGTCGTCGTTCCCGTTCGCGGCGGGTGCGACCTGCTGTACCTGGAGCGCGTTGTTGCTGTCCGGGAACGCACTGTCCACGACGCGCATGTCCTCGCCGCCGTTGACCTGCGTGAGCAGGGTGCGCGAAGAACCACTGTCGACTTCCCGGGAGTCGTCGGCCGCGAACGGGTGCTCGAAGTCGTAGTACGAGACGAGGTCCCGCGCGACCCCCTCGGTGACCTCGGAGCCCGAACCCGTGCGGGTGCCGACGACCTTCCAGATCTTGCCGTTGGCCTTGGCGAGCAGGTAGAGGTTGCGCTCGGAGTCGGTCCCGAAGCGCAGGTCCACGCGCCCGTCGCCGACGAAGTCGGTCATCCGCATCCGCTTGCCGTCGGTGTCGAACAACTGCACCTCGTGCAGGGGCGCACGTTCGGCACCGCGCTTCATCTCGCTGACCTCGGTGTAGAGCACGCGGCCGTCGACCAGGTCGCCGAAGACGTACTTGCCCCGCAGCTGCGGCAGATCCGTCCCTCGGTAGACCTGACCGCCGGAGATGGCGTGGCCGCTGTCGGAGTTGCACGGCCAGTTCGCCGGCGGGTCGTGGTCGTAGGCCGCGACGGGGTAGGCGTAACCGTACTGCTCGTCGTCCTCCGGCAAGGGGTACAGCCAGCACTGGTTCTCCGGCCGGAACTCGAAGCGGCCCTCGCGCTGGCTCCACCCGAAGTTGTCACCGGCGCGGACCTCGTACACCGCCTCGATCGCGTGCTGGCCGATGTGGCCGAGGTACATGGCGTGCTCGCCGCCCGGGTCCCAGCTGAACCGGTGCGGATCGCGCATCCCCAGCGCGTAGATCTCGCCGAGCGCACCGGGCTTGCCGACGAACGGGTTCGACGCGGGGATGCCGTACTGGCCGTTGGGCCCGTCGTTGCCCTCCGGATCGATCCGCAGGATCTTGCCCGCTGGCGTGCTCATGTCCTGCGGGACGTCGGTGTCCAGCCCGATGCCGCCGTCACCGACCGCCAGGTAGAGCAGTCCGTAATCGGGGTCACCGGGTTCGGCTGTCGGGTTGAAGTCGATCTGCTGGATGGCGTGGATCTGGGTGCTGAACCCGAATCGGAAGATCTCCCGACTGGTTCCGGCGAACTCGTTGGCGGACGGGTCCGCGGCGGTCCACTCGGTGACCACGCTCTGCACGAACGGGTCCGGCTGGTTCGGGTAGGTGGGTTCCTCGGTGGCGATCGCCTCCTCGTCCTCGGTGTGCACCGTGTAGAACTTGCCGTTCTCGGCGAACTCCGGGTGGAAGGTGACGAAGCCGAACCCGCTGCCCATGCCGCGACCGGAGTAGAAGTGCTCGAAGCGTTCCTCGAAGTTCAGGTACACGTGTTGCTGCCCGCCGGAGAGCAGGTGGAGCGGGCCGTTGAGGTCGGGCACGTACATCCGGCCCGAACCGTCCGGAGCCTCTCCCACGTAGTTGATCCGGTTGTGCCGCATCAGGCGCTGGTCGGTCGCCGGCGGGGTCGGCTGCGACGCGGGCAACTGCGCGTGCTCCTGCAGGACCAACCCGAGCCGGGACTGCTCCGGCTGCTCCGGTACAGGATCGGTGATCGGTGCATCGGTGCTCGTCGTCGAACCGGCGCCAGCCGGTGGTGCCATCAGGGTCGCCGCGATAGCCGTCGCGATGATCGCGGGGACCCATCTCCTGCGCACGCCCATTTCTCGGACTCCATCCCTCGCCGTCATGAATGGTTCAGCGCCACCGGAGGCGGCCTGTAGGCCCGGTCGACCACGCCTCGCACGGAGCCGAGGTGCTCACCGGGGGTGTGCGGCTGAGACCGCAGCACGGTCCCGGCCACGGTCACGTCGCGGACGCGCCCGTAGTTGTCGAACGATCCGAAGCCGAAGCGGCCGCCGGAGAAGCTCGTGTCCTTCGCGGTCATGAGCGGTTCTCCTGAGCCGTCCACGTGCACCGCGATCTCGCCCGACGACGCGCGGTACTCCAGGCGGACGTCGTGCCAGTCGGTGTCGTCGATCGCCGGCGGAGCACCGGCCGTGCCGTTCCACTGGTCGTCGATGCGTACGCGATCGGCGTTGTCGACGACGAAGATCCCGTTGTGCGGGTAGGTCGTGTTGTCCTGCGAGAGGTGCACGTAGTAGAAGCGGGTGTGGGACTGGTGGTTGAAGACCAGGACGACGTCGCGGTCGTCACGGGTGACCGGTTCGTCGATCCGGACTTCGGCGTTGTAGCTCAACGAGCCCAGTTCCGGTCCTTCGCCGACGACCGCGTACTCGAACGGTCGGCGGGGGCCTTCGGGAGCGTCGCCGCGCTCGGTCATGATCACTTGATCGTGCGCGAACTCCCACTTCTCCGGGCTCAGCGGATCCCAGTGCCGATCCGTGGCGGATGGTCGCACGATCACGAGACCGTGCTGGGGCGATGCGGAGGCCGGTGCCGCGAATGCGACCACGAGCAGACCGGTGGCCAGCGCGGCGATGGAACTTCGCCATCTCAATGGAGTGCTCCTTCCCACCATCGCGGGTACGGCTGCACGAGCTCGACGTAGCGGCGGGGCCATCTCGGCCAGGACGTCGGTGGATCGGGCTGCCCGGACGTCGGCGTTGCACCAGTTGCCGCGGCTCCTGCAGCCGACTTCGGTCCACGTGCCGTCGGCCGAGGGCAGGTCGATGCGCGCAGCCTGCTCATCCGGCGCCACCGGCGGTCAGCTCGACCCGACGCCCCTGCGCGGAGGAGGTGAG
Source organism: Saccharopolyspora aridisoli (assembly GCF_004348445.1). Lineage (GTDB taxonomy): Bacteria > Actinomycetota > Actinomycetes > Mycobacteriales > Pseudonocardiaceae > Saccharopolyspora > Saccharopolyspora aridisoli. Next base: position 177,829 of record NZ_SMKV01000004.1, read on the forward strand.
CCCGGCCTCGGCGAGCCGCAGGCCGCGCACCCCGGCGGCGAAGTCGTAGGGATGTGGCCTGCCGTGGTGCACGTCGAGCAGGAAGCGTTCCCACTGGACCCGGAACCCGTTGCCGAACAACGCGTTGTCCGGGACTTCGTCCCACTGGGCGCGGAAGTCCTCCGTGGTGGGTTCGTCGGGGTTCCACGACGGTCTCGGCGTGCGGACCCGCGGTTGCACCCGGCAGCCGAACAGGCCGGCGACCGCCGAACCGTGCGTGCCGTCCACCTGGAACTCCACGAGCTCCTTGCGTTCGACCCGCACCGCCCACGAGGAATTGATCTGTGCGATCACATCGCCTTCGAGCTCGAAGATCGCATACGCAGCGTCGTCGGCGGTGGCGTCGTAGCGACGGCCCTGCTCGTCCCAGCGCTCGGGGATGTGGGTGACGGCCTTGGCGGTGACCGCCCGGACCCGACCGAAGAGGTTCTCCAGCACGTAGTTCCAGTGGCAGAACATGTCCAGGACCACGCCGCCGCCGTCCTCGGCCCGGTAGTTCCAGCTCGGCCGCTGCGCGGGGAGCACGTCTCCCTCGAAGACCCAGTAGCCGAACTCGCCGCGCACGGACAGGATGCGACCGAAGAATCCGGTGTCCACCAAGCGCTTGAGCTTGCGCAGGCCCGGCAGGAAGATCTTGTCGTGCACGACGCCGTGCACGATCCCGCCCGCTTCGGCGGCCCTGACCACTTCCAGTCCCTCGGCGACCGAGGAGGCCACGGGCTTTTCCGCGTAGACGTGCTTGCCGGCGGCCACGGCCTTGAGGATCGCCTCCTTGCGCTCGCCGGTGGCCTGGGTGTCGAAGTAGATCTCGGCGTCGTCCTCGGCGAGGAGGGCGTCGAGGTCGGTGCTCCACTCGGCCACGCCGTGCTGCTCGGCGATGCGGGCCAGCTTGCCGGCGTTGCGGCCCACCAGGACGGGCTCGACCTGGATCCGGTCGCCGTTGTCGAGGGCGAAGCCGCCCTCCTCGCGGATCGCGAGCACCGAACGCAGCAGGTGCTGGTGGTAACCCATCCGGCCGGTGACGCCGTTCATCAGGATGCGGTACGTGTGATGGCTCATCAGAACTCCTTCGCGGAGATCCCCGGTTCGGGCGGACGAGGAAGCGAACCCCTGCTGAGCAGGTCGGGGAACGACGATTCGCCGCCGGGACGAATCGCCGCCCGCCCACCCGGCCCGCGCAGGCCTGCGGACGTGGCTGGTCCCGAGGTGTCGGAACGCGGCGTCAAGGCGAGTGGGTGGAGGTGGGCCCTGACGCGCGGCGCTGTCCGAGGTAGAGCTCGCCCAGCTGCGGGTCGGCGAGCAGGTCGGCGGCCGGACCGGACACGTGCACCCGGCCGAGGTCGAGTACGCAGCCCAGATCGGCGATCTCCAGCGCCCGCCGCGCGTTCTGCTCCACGAGCAGGACCGCAGTGCCCGCGTCGCGCATCCGCAGCACTTGTTCGAGGACGGTGTTGGTCGCTCTCGGGTCCAGGCCCATCGACGGTTCGTCGAGCAGCACCACGCGCGGGCTGACCATGAGCGAGCGGGCGAACTCGACCTGCTTCTGCTGTCCGCCGGAGAGCGCGCCGGCCAGCGAGTCCCACCGGTCGGCGACGACGGGGAAGAGGTCCTTGACGAAGCCGACGCGCTCGGCGACCTCAGACCGGTCCTTGATGGTGTAGGCGCCGAGCAGCACGTTCTCGGCCACCGACATCTCCTTGAAGACGCTGTGGCCCTGGAGCACGTGCGAGAGACCCGCTTCGAGCATCTGCTGCGGTCGACGGCCGGTGACGTCGTCGCCCCCGACCAGGATTAGTCCCGAGCGCGGGGCGAGCATGCCGCTGGCCACCTTCAGCACTGTGGACTTGCCCGCACCGTTCGGTCCTACCAGGCAGACCACGCTGGCCGGTGGCACCCGCACCGTGAGCCCGCGCAGCACCAGCGCCGCTCGGCCGTAGCTGGCCTCGACGTCGACGAGCTCGAGCAGGTGCTCGTCCGAGTTCTGCTGCTCAGATCCCAAGGTATGCCTCCAGGACTCGCGGGTCGTCGCGCACTTCGTCCGGAGTTCCCGCGGCGATCGGCCTGCCCCGGTCGAGGACGACGACGTGGTCGGACAGGCTCATGACGAGGTCCATGTTGTGCTCGACGATCAGGAAGGTCTTGCCCTCGGCGTTGAGGGCGCGCACCAGACCCGCGATGCGGTCGATCAGCGCCGGGTTCACCCCGCCCGCGGGTTCGTCGAGCATGATCGTCTCGGGATCGGCCATCAGCACGCCCGCCATCTCCAGCAGCTTCTGCTGGCCGTAGGAGAGGTCGCGGGCCTCGGTGCCCTCCAGGTGCTCGATGCCGACGCGGGCGAGCAGCTCACGCGCCCGCTCCACGTCGGTGCGCTGGCGGGCCGACCGCAGCCGGCCGAGCAGTGTCCGCGAGCGGACCGGCACGAGCATGTTCTCCAGCACCGTCATGCGGGGGAAGACCCGGCACAGCTGGAAGCTGCGACCGATTCCGGCGCGTGAGATCCGGTGCGGGGGCTTGCCGGTGATGTCCTCGCCGCGGTAGCTGGCCGTGCCGGAGTCGGGTTTGACCAACCCGGTGACGCAGTTGAAGAACGTGGTCTTGCCCGATCCGTTGGGACCGATCAACGCGTTGACCTTGCCGTGGTGGAACGCCACGCTGGCCGCGTCGACGGCGCGCACGCCACCGAAGGACTTGGTCAGCGCAGTCGTTTCCAGCCCCCGCACGCCCGGCGTTCCAGTCGTGCTCATCAGCGCACCTCCTGGTTCGGCCCGGCAGGTTGCTCCGCTCCGCGGCGCCGCTCGGCGAGCTCGCCCTGGGTGACCTCGCGGATCGACGCCGCCTGCGGGCGGACCCGGTTCACCAGGCTCGTGAGCGCCGGGATGATCCCGTCGGGCATGAACAGCACCACCACCGCGAGGAGCACGCCCATCGCGACCAGGTGCAGCTGGGTGTCGCCGTACTGGGCCTTGAAGTACTCCATGGCGTAGCCGACGACCACCGCCCCGAGCAGCGGTCCGAACAGGCTTCGAATGCCGCCGAGCAGGCTCATCAGCACCAGGTACGAACCGGCCAGGATGGAGAACTGGAAGATCGGGTCCAGGAAGCCGAACCACAGCGCGTAGAGGCCACCGGCCAGCGCGGTGAAGAACGCCGAGACGACGAACGCGACCAGCTTGTAGGCGAAGGTCGGCACGCCGAGGGACTGCGCCTTGTCCTCGTCCTCGCGGATCGCTTTGAGCCCTGAACCGAAGCGGGAGCGGTCGATCACCCACCAGCACAGCAGCGCCACGACCAAGAGGGCGGTGTGCAGGTGGAAGAACCGCTCGTGCTGCTCGGGGCGCATGACGTCCGGGCCGAACGGGCGCGGCACCCGCAACCCGTCGGATCCCCCGGTGAGGTCACCCCATGTCTGGAAGACCAGCAACGTGATCAGCACCAGCGCGACCGACACGATCACGAATGACGCGCCGCGCACCCGCAGACTCGCGATGCCGATCGGGACCGCGATCAGCGCGACGAGGGAGCCGCCGAGGACCAGCGCCACCCACGGGTCGAGACCGGCGCGCACGATCAGCAGGCCCGTGGCGTAGCCGCCGAGACCCGAGTACGCGGCGTGGCCCAGCGAGATGTAGCCGGTGAAGCCTCCGACGAAGTTCCACGACGTGGCGAGCACTGCGTAGCTCATGATCACCACGCCGACCGACAGGATGAACGGGTCCGGCGCCAGGCTGGGGAACGCGACCGCCAGGGCGCCCAGCGCGAGCAGCCCGATCACCTTGGCGGCGCGGAGCGGTACGTGCACGGGATCAGAATCGCTGCGCAAGGCGGCCTCCGAAGAATCCCTGGGGGTGCAGCATCAGGGTGGCGAACAGCGCGACGTAGAACAGGGTCTGCGCCCAGGTCGTGCCGAGCGGGATCTGCAGCAGGCTCTGGCCCAGACCGAGCACCATCGCCGCGATCGCCGCGCCGGGGATGCTGCCGAGCCCGCCCACGACGATGATCGCCATCAGCGGTCCGATCCAGTGCCAGTGCAACGACGGGTAGATGGTGGAGTCCAGCGCGAGCCCGGTGCCGCCGACCGCGGCGGTGGCCAGGCCGAGCGCGAACCCGTAGCCCGCGATCCGGTCGGTGTTGATGCCGACCAGCTGGGCGGCTTCGCGGTGTTGGATCGTGGCGCGCAGCGCCTGGCCGAACCTGGTGGCCTTCATCAGGACGTACAGCCCCGTCAGGGAAACCGCGGCGAGCCCGAAGGCGATCAGCTTGACCACCGGGACGCTGGCGCCGAAGACGGCGATGTCGGCCCCGGAGTAGGGCAGCTGGATGCGGCGGTGGGTCCCGCTGAAGACGAACCCGAGCGTCCCCTCGATCACCAGTGCGATCGAGAAGGTCAGCAGCACCGACATCATGGTCAGCGTCGCCGGGCGCAGGCGGGAGATCAGCAACCGCTGCATGAGCATCCCGATCCCGAAGAACAGCGGAACGGTGAACACCAGCGACAGCAGCGGGTCCAGTCCGGTCCGCTGGGTGAAGAACCAGGCCAGGTACGCCGCGAGGATGAGGAACGCGGAGTGCGCGAGCATCACCACGCGCATCACGCCGAAGTACAGCGTCAGCCCTGCCGCCAGGAGGGCGTAGAGGCCGCCGAGCAGCACGCCGAGCACGAGGCTCTGCAGGAGGAGGGATCCGCTCATGTCCGGATCACCACGCCGGCTTCGGGTGGATCAGGGCCGCTTCCTCGGTGTCGTCGGGCAGGACGATGCGGATCTGCCCATCGACGTACTGCTGGATCAGGTGCGCGCCCTGGGGCTTTCCGGTGGCGTCCCAGCTGAGCTTGCCGACGACGGTGTCGACGGCGTTGCCGTGCAGCCAGTCGATGAGCTTGCGCTGGCAGCGGGGATCCGGGTCGGCGCATCCGACCGCTCGCACGGCGGCGGCCACCACCTGCCCGGTGGTCCAGGCGTTGGCTTCGTCCTCCTTGGGCTCGGACCCGTGGATCGCGGTGTAGTGGGCAACGAACTCCGTGTTGGACGGGTAATCCGCCTCCGGCGTGTAGCCGGTGGGCGAGAGGATCCCCTCGGTCTGCTCGCCTATCGCCTTGGGGAACTCCGGATTGGTCGGCGCGGTCGAGAACGCGGCCATCGCGGGCTGGTAGCCGAGCTGGCGCAACGCCACGATGAGGTTCACCGCGTCCTGGTACTGCGTGCCCCCGACCACCAGGTCGGCACGGGAGTCGGCGATCTTGGCGGCGATGGAGCCGAAGTCGGTGGTGTTGGGCGGGTAGACCTCGTCGACCACCGTGCGGATGCCCGCCTGCTCCAGCTCCTCCTTGAGCCCGTACGCGGTGCCCTGCGCGAACGGGTCGTCCATCGCCGCGTAGGCCGCGGTCCGCGGTCGCCGGTCCGGGGGCATCGCCAGGATCGCCTCGGCCAAGTGGTCGTAGTGGTCCTCGGCGACCGCTGGCGCGGCGTAGAAAAGGTTGTCGAAGCCCTGCGCGAAGACCTCTTCGGCGGCGCCCGCCGGCTCGACGAACAGGAAGCCGTAGTCCTTGGCGACCTGCGCGGCCGGGATGACCAGGCGGGTGGAGAACGGGCCGAAGACCAGGTCCGCGCCGTTCTGGTTGATCAGCTTCTCGTAGTCGGCGGCGACCCGGTCGGAACTGGACTGGTCGTCGAGGATCATCAGCTCGACCCGGCGGCCGAGGAGGCCACCGCGGGCGTTGACGTAGTCGGCCCACGCCTCGTAACCGCGGCGCACGCCCTTGCCGGGCTCGGAGAAGTCGCCGGTGAGCGGAAGCGAGATGCCGATCCTGATGGTGTCATCGCCACCGCCCTGCCCGGCGCTCGAGCTGAGGCAACCGGTGAGCACCAGTGCGGCGCTGGTCACGAGGGCTCCGAGCCGGAGACCGTTTTGAGTTTTCATGGTCCACCCATCGTTGGGGGCATCCGTAAGCGCTTTCGAAAGCGCTTACGGCAGAATAGGGATCACACGCGGTGTCGGCAAGGGGCACCTAGGGTCGTGTGCGGGGTCTGCGGAGGACCTTCGCGATGGCGCGGGCCGCATCAACGGAGGAAAGGGGCCCAGATGGCACAGGAGCGCGCGAGGCTCCGGCTCGTCGACGTCGCAGAGGAGGCCGGGGTCTCGATCGCGGCGGCCTCCCGCGCGCTGTCGGGCTCGACGGGAGTCAGCGACGTCATCGCCCAGCGGGTGCGAGAGGTGGCCGCGCGGATGGGCTACGTCGCCGACGTGCACGCCCGCACCCTGGCCGGCGGTGCGAGCACGAGCATCGGCCTGCTCGTGCACGAGATCGGAGACCCCTACTTCACCGAGATCGCCAGCGGGGTGCTCCGGGTCGCAGCCGAGCAGGGGCTGACCGTGCAGATCTGCCACACCGGCCGCGACCCCGACAACGAGCTCGTCCAGGTCCGCGCACTCATCGCCAACCGAGTGCGCGCGATCCTCATCGCCGGTTCGGGCTTCGTGGACGCGCGGACGCAGTCGGCGGTCAAGAAGGAGCTGCAGACCTTCCAGGCAACCGGTGGCCGGGTAGCGGTGATCGGCCGCCACCACCTCGGCGCGGACGCGGTGCTGCCGGACAACACAGCAGGCGGCCGGTCCATCACCGAGCACGTGCTTTCCCTGGGCCACCGGCGGATCGCCTTCGCCGTCGGGCTACCGGCGCTGACCACGGTCGCCGACCGGCTCTCCGGAGCGGGTCAGGCGTTGGGCGAGGTCGGGCTCTGCCTCGACGACGTCCCCGTCGTCGAGGCCGCCTTCACGCGCGAGGGTGGCCGCCTGGCCATGCAGCGCATCCTGGCCGAACACCCCGATGTGACAGCGGTGATCGCGCTCAACGACGACATGGCGATCGGCGTGCTGTCGGCCCTTCGGGCCCGCGGGATCGCGGTGCCGGAGCAGATGTCGGTCGCGGGCTTCGACGATGTGGCCGTCGCCGAACACCTGTCGCCAGCGTTGACCACGGTGCGGCTGCCGATGACCGAGATGGGAGAACAGGCTCTCTCGCTGGCGTTGAAGCCGTCGTCCGCACGGCCGCGCCGCCGTCCCACGGGGCACACCCTGGTCGTACGCGAGTCCACGGCCCCGCTCCGTGCTCCTCGGTGAAGCCGACGACCACGACTTCGTCCCTTGATCGGCGTGGTCTAGGTCGTGGTGGTGGCCTGCTCGGCATGGGTCACTCCCGGCCGACCTCCGCATCGCTGGTCTCCGAGGAACGGTCGGCACCGGGCTGAGCGCTTCGCAACCGGCGCCCTGCTGGGCCGGGCGGTCCCTCGGGCGCCGCTGAGGACGCGCTCATGCGCTCGCACGCCCTTGAACGTTCGATGCTTGCTCGCGAATCCTTTGTCCCACGCATCTTCGGCCGTTCGTCGGCGGCTTCGTCGCCACAGGCACGAGACAGCGCAGCTGCTGGGCTGATCCCGCTCCACCGGCAGTGCATGCGGTGAGCCCTCCTCGGAAACGCTCAAAACGCGGTGGAAGGTTCGACGTTGCCTCACTTCGAGGACGACGACGCGTTCGCTCCTACCGGTACACCGGGTTGACGCCGCACGCCTGCTTCCTCAAGTGAACCTCGATTGTGGTTCTTCTGGTGGAAGGCGCTGCGCTGACTCCTCTTCTCGCCGGTGCAGGGACCGAGCGTCGCCGGTTAGCGACAGCCTCGGTTCACGACGTCACCGGGGTGCAGACCGCTTGGGGGAGAACGGCGTGGGTGTCCAGGAACAAGCACGCATGAGGCCACCCGGATAGTGTTCGGACTACATTCGGGTGTTCCTGCTCCTCGCGTCTATTCATCTTCCCGCAACTGAGTAATCTCATCTCTGCCCTGGGGGGCAGGGCGGAAAAAATCGACCGCCATTCGTGGTGGTCTCGTCCGATCACGGGAGTTTCACGTATGAAGCGGAAAATAATGGTGTGCGGAGCAGCGCTGGGTCTGGTGCTCGGGTGGACGGGGTTCGCGCACGCGAGTCCCGTCGCGTCCCACGTGCTTGAAAACGCGCCGTCCGCAACGGTCTCGGTCGTCTCCGCCGATGGTGAGGCGATCGCTGCGGCGGAGTGCTACTACCCCGTCTACTCCGGCGACAGCGGTGCGATGGTGTGCTTCAACCCCACAGGGGAACACCTCTACATCTGCGACAACGCCTCGGACGGCCACCATCCGGTCGCCCGCTACTACCGCAGCGACAGCTCGGGGCTGAAGACCAAGCACGCCGATGTCGGGTACGGCACCTGCCTGGATCACAACCTCTCCATTCCCGAATCAGGGTGGATCAACTACCAGGCGTGCAATTACGAAGGTAGCACCCAGCTCAGCTGCGGCTATTTCTCCGGTCGAATTTCGGCGCGCGGCTGAACATCTCACAATTCCCGAAAGAGTGCCCGGGGCGGCTTGCGCCGTCCCGGGCGCGCTCCTGTCGCGTTTTCCTGGCCTCGACTTCGCTGGATTTCCCCGGTTGAGAGCCACGGCCGTCAGCGCCGGGGGCTGCCAGAGGAGAACGCTGTCGCCGGCGGTGACCACCGCATCGGCGACCACAGCAATCACCGACCCGATCTCGTCGTTCGGCGAGCGAGACGAGCGTGCCCGGCGGCACTGTCGTTGGCCTCCTGCAGGACAACAGGTGTGGCGGCGCTGATACCGCTTGCGGTTTGCTCGACGAGCGGGCACCGCACCGCTTCTCGCCGAGGTCGCCGACGAGACCGATGAGCATGGCTGCTGCTGTGGCTCCTCGGTCGGGGCCAAGGGCTACGGCGTGTTCGATCGCCTCGCCTCGCCGCACTCACCCCGCACCGGCCCGCCAAGGTCGGAGTCCAGGACGGACCTCGGCTGGAACCGCTGTCGCGCACACCAACGCCTGGCTGGTCGGCCAGCGCGGACTCACCATCCGCTGCGAACGCTACGGCACCCGGCTCCGCGGCTTCCTCACCCTCGCCGCCGCACGTCGCGGAGCCAAGGAACTCACCAGATGAGCCACCCCTTAGCGCCGAGAAAGCCGCAGCGGTACGGCCATCGGCAGGAAGACGAGTCTGCCGAGGAGCCAGCGCGTGCCGACGACGCTCCACACTCGGTGTTCATTGCGGTGCTCGAGCTCGGGGAGCACGGTGACCTCGGTTTCGACAACGATGTCCAGATCTCCTCGGCCACCGGGCGCATGAGAATGGTCACGGCGCCGTGCGGCCAGACCGGTCACGCAGAACTCAGCGAGCACCTTCGCCTGTCCGCACTCGTTGAACGATTGCGGCAGCAACGGCGAGATCACACCACCGAAGCCTGGTGTGACCGCGCAGGAACGCCTACCAACACACGATCTCCCGGCTGGTCCTTCGTCACCACAGCGCCAGCGCCAACGAATGTTCGCGCACCGACGCGGAGTCCCTGCAACACGCAGGCGTTGCTCCCGACGGTGACATCTTGCAGCAGCGAGACGTTTCCCGCGATGTTCGCACCAGGCAGGACAGTCACGCATTCCTGCAGCACGCTGTCGTGACCGATCGTCGCGTTGTACTGCACTTGGCTGTGCGGGCCAAGCCGTGTACCGCAGGAAACGAACGCATTGGCCAGCACGATGCATCCGCTACCGAGTATGGCATCGTGAGCCACGGTAGCTCGGGGATGCACGATCGACGTTGCTGTCAATCCGCGGTGTTGCAAGCGTTCCGCAAGCCTACGGCGCACGGAAGGGTCTGCGACGGCGACCACGAACCGGCCGCGAGAGACGTCCTGAGGCCGTAGAACTCGCACGCCATGAACCTCGCCATCGCAGAGGTAGTCGTCGACCAGCACAAGATCGTCCGGCTTCATTCGCAACGCGAACAGCGCGTCGAGCGCTTCTCTGCCGAGCCCTCCGGCGCCGACGACATGGATGGGACCTGCGCTGCTGTTGGCAATGCGGGAGTGCATGGCCACAGCTTTCCCTAGTCTTGGGGAACCCGCTTGATGGCGATCACCAGCCACTGGGGACGAGCGGGAACAACGTCCGTGCGAGCACGTCCTGTTGTGAGCCCGCCACCAGCGGATCACGCCCTACACCCCGCGCCACAACGGGAAAGTCGAGCGCTGCAACCGAGTACTGGCCGAAGAGCCCGTCTATGCTCGCGTCTGCACCAGTGAGCACCACCACGCCGCCGCATCGACCGCACACTGCACGCCGGGGATCATCCACCAGCATCCCGCTCTCCGCCGGCGTCACCAACGTCATGACGCTGCTTGCGTTGCGGGCGTGGGCTGACCCGTCAGACCTCATCGGCTGGCAGGCATCAGTGGTGTCCACGATCAACCGGCCCATCAGCACGCCACTGGAGCGCGCCATCGACCCGAAGCGCAAGTCGAACCGCCAAACCAGCCGATCACACGCGTTGGGCCTGTGCCGGGGGCGCGCATCCACCACGGAGATCCGTCTGGCTGTCCTGCGAGCAGCGACGTTCTAGCGCGACGTTGCACGGCGCCTACCGGACGATCCAGCCACCACAAAGGCTGCGGGACTGAGCACAGGGAAGCCCTTCGAGCTCCGTTGACTGATCTGCGCATTCAGGTATACCGCCATAGCGCTTCCTCAGTGCCGAACTGCAGTTGGTGAAGCCACCCTCCGTAGGACTGCAGGACCGCACCGAGAGGCATCGGCGCGCGCAATGCCCCACGAGTCACAGATTCGCGTCAATTGCTCGAAACCGACGGAGGGGACCCGATCTGGTGTATTCGACCTTCCGTTTCTAGTATCTCAACGATACAAGGCATACGATCGAACTCATGGCAGATGCGCGGAATGGTACCCGGCCACATGTAGTCCACTTGTCCAATCTGCACCACTGGGATGACGTTCGAGTCTTCCAGCGGGAGTGTTGCACGCTATCGCAACATGGTTTTCGCGTTACGTTGATAGCCAAATCAAGCACGGCTCGCACCGAGTCCAATGTCGAGATCGTGCCAGCCCCGCCTCTGCGCGGCCGTGTCCACCGCATCTTGTTCGGGATACCGCGTGCACTTTCAGCGGCTTGGAAGCAACGCGCTGACTTCTACCACCTGCACGATCCGGAGCTTGTTCTGCTCGCCCCGATCCTACGCCTCCGCGGTGCCCGAGTCATATTTGACGCACACGAGGATTTGCCCGTGCAGGTGCTCCACAAGCACTATCTGACGACGGCCACACGAAGGCTGGCTTCCCTCTTGGCCAAGGCGCTCTGCTGGACGGCGAGTCGATCCTGTGACCACATCATTGCAGCTACGAGCACTATTGCTGAACAATTTCCGAGCAAGAAGACCACCATCGTTCACAACTATCCCAAACTCATGGACAAGGTGGACGATGCTACACCCTACCAAGAACGGTCGCATTCCATTGTCTACGTAGGGGGAATTTCGACCAGCCGTGGGATCAGAGAGATGCTTTCTGCACTCGAATTCCTGCCTGAACCGTGGCATTTGACCCTAGCGGGTCCCGTGAACCCGCCGACGTTGCTGGATGAATTGCAGGAATTTCCCGGTTGGACGCGAGTTGACTTCCATGGCCGCGTGACGCCCGATGAAGCACGGAAGTTGGTAGCACAAGCTCGGATCGGGTTCGTCACATTGCACCCGACTCCAGCGTATGTGGACGCTCTGCCCACGAAGCTCTTCGAATACATGGCGGCAGGCATTCCCGCCGTAGTTTCGGACTTCCCCTTGTGGCGCGACATCGTCGAATCCTTGGATTGCGGGATTCTGGTGGACCCCAACGATACATCCGCTATCGCGGAGGCTGCAAAAGCCCTCATCGAAGACCCCGCACGCGCCGAGCAGATGGGGCAGAACGGTCGGCGCGCGATCGCGGGCGAGATCAACTGGAGCCGGGAGAAGGAGAAACTCCTCAACGTGTACCAGTCGGCTCTCTCGAAGGATGACTCGATGCAGGCATGAGAGCGACTACCAACAACGCGATCAGAAAGCCGCGAGTGACGAGTGACGTGAGCAGAGCTGCGACCAAGGAAGCTCCGCAGGCCAGGCAAGGGCAATCCCCTCCAAGTCAACACGGTTTCGAGGAGTGAAGCCTTCCTCTAATTCAGGAAATTCCTGCATCAGTGCCTCTCACCCCAGATAGCACCTCGCGGTCGGCGAGATCCGCATATCGCTTGCAGTACATGTACAGGACACCGAAGCCGGCCACGGAACTCGCTGAGAGGGCCACAATGGCGACGACAACTGGCGCCCCGACAACGAAGCAGACAATCGGTCCGCCTGCACTGAGCAGCAGCCGCAAGATGTCCCACCTCAACTGGATGTCTTGGCGTTCCATGAGAAGCAACGTCTGCGAGATGGGCGACACTGCGAACTGGGCGAGGTAGCCTACGCTGAGAATTTGTGCGTAATGACCCGATTCCGCCCACTGCGGCCCGAAGAGAAAACCGAACAGCGAGTATCCGAACAACAGGATGATGATGGTCGGAGGGAGACCAACGAGCATTAGCCAACGCACTGTCGTCTTCACGAAGTGGTGGAGCTCCGCCGTCCGTGCCCTGCTGGCTGCTCCGGCCTCACCCAGATAAACCTGGGCGACGGACTGGCCGATCACCGCAGCAGGCGCAGCTAAGACGCGTACCGTCAGGGCGACGAAGCCGACGGCGACCTGCCCGTAGAGAGCGCTGATCAGTAGCAGGGGGGCCTGTGCCCCGGCTGTGTTCAAGAGCGCCGACCAAGACGCGATCAGGGGGAAGCGTCGGTATCGTGACAGCACGCTTCTGACTTCACGCCATCGTGGGCGACGCTGATGCAGCAGTCCTCTAGCCGACACCAACCCGCCGAGACCAGCCACTCGCCCAGCGAAAAGTCCCAGGAGAATACCCACTGGTCTCCACGCAAGGGCACCAAGGGAAAGGGAAACGAGGACCTGACCAACACCCTGCGCGAAAACACGTCGCCCCAACACGTCGTAACGTCGTGTGCGTACCATCCATGCTGCGAGAACCTGCCCCGCGCCGATCGCGAACATAGTGAGCGCCAGGAGCCACCAATACCTGGCTAGCACTGGAGCACCGAGTGCTACGGCTATGGGTTCTGACGCTGCGATGCCGATGATCAGGAAAATCATCGTGCTGACTGCCGCGATTCCGAGCGCAGTCCATGCGACTGAGGCAGCTCGCAGATCGGTTTTCGGCAGCGAAACGGCGGTCTCGAGACGTAGCGTGCAGACTGCTCCCATAATCGTCACCACGGCGGAGAAGACGGCGAGCGCACCGAAGTCAGACGGAGTGAACAACCTCGTGAGCAATGGAGAGCACGCTACAACCACTACTTGACCCGCTACGGTCCCACCGAAGACACGAGCGAGCCCTCCAGCGAAAGTTCCTTTCCTCGTCCTCAGCATGCTATCGGCTCGCCTTTGCCCTTGTACCTTCGTTTGGTGTCGCGTGCGCGACGACAACCTCGGGACTCCCTAGTGGACGGTGCTGAACCGCAGTTCCCGGTTCGCCGTTCCACCGGTGAGCCCCTGTACGGTCAGTTTTCCTGGTCACTGCGTAAGATCATGTACCACCAGGTTGAGCACCGCGGGTCGAAGCGCGGGAACCAACCCACTAACCCTCGAACGGGCGGAGGTTTTCACCCACCTCGGTTACCCCGCAGCGGCGCAGGAGCGAATGCCGCCACCGATGCTGAGAAGCGGTTTCGTGGTTCACGAGCGCATCTGCCTACGGATGCGCAGGCGTCGAAATGAGCTCAGCACGTGGCCTGTGCACCAATCGCGGTACGCACCAAGGACCTAGCCTTGTTCGGCGATCCGGCCGAATTTCGTCGTCGCACAGGACGTTCGGTTCGTCGTTGTTTCCGGCTTGTAGAGCTCGTCAGGTTGCTCGCATGGGCGTCCGCGCACGGCCCAGACGGGCTCCATCAGTGGGAGTCATGACGCTGCCCGCGATGGTGGTCGAGAGCGGGGTTCCGTGCCGCTCTCAACTACTGACTGGCATGCTCGTAAGGCTGCGCCGACTCTCTCGGCCGAGCACCAGCAGATCGACCCCGGGCCACAGCGACGGATCGAGCACCCCGCGTCCATCCAGCACGGTCCGCACACCAGGGAGGTCAGCGGCCGACCAGGTCCGGTACTCGTCGTGGTCTGCTTGAACCACAGCGCAGTCGACCGGGTCCCCCGGCTGGTAAGAGGCGAACCCCAGTCCCTCGAGCTCGTTCGGGGTGTAGAGCGGATCGTGCACCAGAGCTTCGGCACCGTGCGCGCGAAGAGCTGCCACCGCATCGAAGACCCCCGAGAACGCGGTTTCTCGAACCCCACCCCGATATGCCGCGCCGAGCACGGCCACCCGGAGTCCGGCCAGCCCGTTGCTGGCTTCCCCCAGCAGCTCGATGGCACGTGCGGGCATCGCGCTGTTGGCCTCCCTCGCCGCGCGCACGATGCTCGCGTGCGGGTCACCGTTCAAGTAGAACTGCGGGTAGACCGGGATGCAGTGGCCTCCGACGGCGATGCCCGGACGGTGCAGGTGGCTGAACGGCTGCGAATTGCAAGCCTCGATCACGCGGTCGAGGTCGACCCCGATCCGATGGGCGTGCAGCGCGAACTGGTTGACCAGGCCGATGTTGACGTCCCGGTAGGTGGTCTCCGCGAGCTTGGCGAACTCAGCAGCCTCTGCCGACCCGAGGTCCCACACGCCGTTCGGCTTAACCAGGTCCGGGCGTTCGTCGAAGGACAGCACCTCGGAGTAGCAGTCGATCGCACGCCGACCGCTGGCCTCATCGATTCCGCCGACGAGCTTGGGGTAGCGCGCCAGATCGCTGAAGACCCGGCCCGAGTAGACGCGCTCCGGGCTGAACACCAGGGAGAAGTCCGCACCGGGCTGCAGGCCACTGCCGGATCGCAGCAGTGGCGCGATCCGCTGCCTGGTGCAACCCACCGGCAACGTGGTCTCGTAGCTCACGAGGGTTCCGGGGCGAAGGCCGCGCGCCACCTCGCCGGTGGCGGAATCCAGCGCTCTGAAGTCCGGGTCGCCCAGGCCATCGACGTACAACGGCACGACCACCACGACGAACTCGCTCGCACTGACAGCGTCGGCGGTGTCAGTGCGGGGTCGCAGCGCACCAGAGGAGATCGCTTGACCGAGCCGATCAGCCAGCTGGTCCTCACCGGGGAAGGGAGGCCGGCCCGCAGCGACCGCTTCCACCACAGCAGGCTCGATGTCCACGCCCTGCACCTCATGGCCGCGTCCGGCGAACTGCACGGCCAGCGGCAACCCGATCTTGCCGAGGCCGACGACGGTGATCTTCATTACTCCCCCACCTTGACGGTCGAGCCGGACTGGGCCGACAGGCGCAACGCTTCCGCCACCGAGACCGTGGCCAGCCCGTCGCGCAAGGTCACGATTCGGCTGTCCTCACCGCGAACAGCGGCAGCGAAAGCGGCGAGCTCGGTGTGCAACGGTTCAGGTTTGGCGATCGCGAACCGCGTCATGTTCCCTTCCGCCACGCCTCGGAACGCCGCCAAGGCCCCCCACTCGGTGGGCTGCGAACCGTTCTGGTACAGAGTGATATCAGCGGTGAGGGTGTCGGCGACCAGACACCCGCGCTCCCCGGCAACCACCACGACCCGCTCCTTCATCGGCGACAGCCAGTTCACGAGGTGGGTGACGACGGTCCCGTCGACCAGCTCGGCGACCACGCTGACCAGGTCCTCGTTGGTTCGGCCGCTCTTGTGGGCGACCCTGGCCGACACCGAGCCGTAGCTGGCACCCACCACCCAAGACGTCAGGTCGATGTCGTGCGTGGCGAGGTCGAAGATCACCCCCACGTCGGAGACACGCGCCGGGAAAGGCCCTTGCCTCCGCGTGAACACCTGGTAGATCTCGCCGAGCGCTTCGTCCGCCAGTCGCTGCCGCAAGTCCTGCAACGCGGGGTTGAACCGCTCGATGTGCCCGACGCAGCCGAGCACGTCGTTGCGCTCGAACGTCTCCACCAACGCAGCAGCCGACCGCTCGTCGTGCGCCAGCGGCTTCTCGATCAACGTCGGAACTCCCGCCTCGGCGAGCCGCGTCCCGAGTGCCTCGTGCGTCGCGGTGGGAGTCGCCAGCACGCACAGGTCGAGCTTGCGTTCCAGCAGCGCGTCGACATCGGCGAGGAACTCCACACCGCCTGCCGCACGGTGCGCGCGTTCATCGGCGTCCACCACTGCGACCAGATCAACATCCGGGAGGGCGCCCAGCACCCGCATGTGGTTGCGGCCCATCATCCCGAGGCCGATCAAACCTGCACGCAACGCTGTCATCTCCGCACCGCCCTGCACACCGCCGAGACCACCGCGGAGAGGTCCGCATCGGACAACGAGGGATGCACCGGCAGCGACAGCACCTCGCGAGACGCGCGCTCCGCGACCGGCAGCACAGGCACCCGTTGGCAAACGCTTCGGTACAGCGCCAGTTGGTTCAGCGCGTGCGGGTAGTGCACCGCTGACCCCACGCCGGCCTCGGCGAGTTCGGCCGCGACCTCGTCGCGACCTCGAACGCGCACCGTGTACTGGTGCCACACCGGGTCCGCGCCATCTGCCACCTGTGGCAACACGACCACCGGGTCGATGCGGGCGGCCGCGAACTCCGTCGACAGCCGCGATGCGTTCGCCCTGCGAGTCGACGTCCAGCCCGGCAACCGCCGCAACTGCACGCGACCGATGGCAGCGCCGATGTCGGTCATCCTCGCGTTGTAGCCGATGACCTCGTGCTCGTAGCGGCCCGCCATCCCTTGGTTGCGCAACATCTTCACCCGACGGGCCGTTTCCGAGTCTGCGCACACGACCAGGCCGCCTTCACCAGTGGTCATGTTTTTCGTCGGGTAGAAGCTGAAAGCGGCGGTCGCACCGAACGTCCCGACCGGTCGCGACCGCCACGCTGCCAGGTGCGCCTGCGCGGCGTCCTCCAGCACGGCGAGTCCGTGGCGCTCGGCGATCGCCATCAGCTGCTCCATGTCCGCTGGATGGCCGTAGAGGTGCACCGGGATCACCGCAGCGGTGCGCGGGCTTATCGCAGCTTCCACGGCGCGCGGATCGATGCAGAAGTGCGTCGGGTCGATGTCGGCGAACACGGGCGTGGCACCAGCCAGAACCACCGCGTTCGCCGTGCCTGCGAAGGTGAAGCCGGGAATGATCACCTCGTCACCCCTGCCGATGCCCATGGCCATCAGGGCCAACAGCAGCGCGCTGGTTCCCGAGTTCACGGCCACGCACGGCCTGCCGCACACGTGCTCCGAGAACTCCGCCTCGAACGAGGCCACCTCGGCGCCTTGCGCCAACATCCCACTCGCGAGAACCCGATCGACCTCGGAGCGCTCCTCGGCTCCGATGATCGGGCGGGCGAGCTGAATACCAGTCCTCGTGCCGGTCACCGACCCTCCTCCCTGAGAATCCCGTCGATCTCGACAAAGCGCGCACCAGTGCGGGGACAGAGCCAGCGCCCGCTGCCAGCCGACTCCAGTCGGACACCGGCCGGTCCCACCCACCCGATGCGACGCGCGGGGTTGCCCACGACCAAGCCGAAATCTGGAACGTCGTCCACGACGACAGCGCCGGCGCCGACCAGGGCCCAGCGGCCCACGACCACGGGCGCAACGCACACCGAGCGGGCCCCCAGCGAAGCGCCCTCGCCCACCACGACCCCGACCGGGACCCAGTTGCCCGGGCCTAGCGGCGCACCGTCCACACCTACCGCGCGCGGGTAGGTGTCATTGGTGAGAACCGCGGAAGGGCCGACGAAAACGCCGTCGGCCAGGACCGCGGGGGAGTAGACCAAGGCGTAGTTCTGAATCTTGACGTTGTCGCCGATCCGCACACCCGCGTCCACGCAGGCTCCCCGGCCGAGCACGCATCGCCTGCCGATCTCGGCGTTCTCGCGCACCTGCGCCAGGTCCCACACGCGACTGCCCGCACCTAGGGCGGCAGTCTCCGCCACGTCGGCGGACGCCGACACCACCGGACCACCTACACCGTCACTCACCAGACCCGTCAACTCGCCACCCACCTTCGTCGATCGGTGCTCGGCGCGTGCAGCACCGCGATGCGGCTCAGCGCGGATCCGACTCCGACCACCATGCGAACTCCACAGAACCGCTGCGGCGCGGTCATCTCACTCCTCCTGCCTGTGAGCTCTCCACCGGTTGCGGGAGCTCCTTGCGCTGCGGAAAGCCGGGATTGATCCTGTTGGGGCCGACGACGCCTCGCGGCCGAACGAGCTGCACCACCGTCAGCGCTACGATCAACAGTTCTAGCCGGAGCGAACGGTGGTTGATGTACCAGAGATCCAGTTCGATCCGCTGGGCCCAGCTCAGCGAATTGCGGCCCTGCACCTGCGCCCACCCGGTGAGACCGGGCAGCACGTCAAGCCGTCCCCGCTGCCTGGCCGTGTAATGCTCCACCTGCACCGGCAACGTCGGTCTTGGGCCGATCAGGGACATGTCGCCGCGGAGCACGTTCCACAGCTGCGGCCACTCGTCCAGGCTGTACCGTCGCAAGAACTGACCGACCTTCGTCTGCCGCTGCGCGTCAGACTGCCCCTCAGCCGTGCACACGTGCATCGTGCGGAACTTCAGGATTCCGAACGTCTTGCCATACCTGCCGGAGCGGGTCTGCCGGAACATCACGGGCCTGCCCATCGTGCACAGGATCACCACGGCGATGACCAAGCACAACGGGACGATCACGAGGCCGGCGAGCAGGACGATCAGGATGTCGACGATTCGTCTCATGCCGCCACCACCCGTGTCATCGAGGCGCGCATGACGCGCGAGACCGCTTCTGCGATGTCATCGACATCGGCCACCGAGAGAGTCGGGTGCACCGGTAGCATCAGCGACGTCGCCCCGAGTTCGGCCGCGACGGGCAGCACGCCCGACGGACGACCGGTGGCGGTGAAGGCCTTCTCCCGGTGTATTTCGGCACAGCCACCGTGCCAGCACGGGATTCCCTCAGCGTTGATCGCCGCGATCACCCGGTCCCGGGACCACCCCTCCCCGAGGCGAGCAGGATCGACGTGCGCGTAGAACTTGTAGTAGGAATGCGCCGTTCCCTCCGGGAGGTTCGGCAGGCGTAGCGCCTCCAAGGTGCCGAGCGCGTCGCGCAGCTGTCCGGCATGGGCGCGTCGGCTGTTCACCCACCTGTCGACTTTGGGCAGCTGGCTGCGCCCGACGGCCGCCTGCACCTCGGTCATGCGGGCGTTGGTCCCGAAACTCTCGTGCAGCCAGCGAAACCCGGGAGCGTGCCGGCGGTGGTGCACCGCGTCGTAGCTCTTGCCGTGGTCCTTCAGCTCCCAGCACCTGCGGAACAGGTCTTCGTGGCTCGAGGTGATGGCACCTCCCTCACCGCCCGTGGTCATGATCTTGTCCTGGCAGAAGGACCACGTGGCCAGGTCACCGAAAGTGCCGACGGGACGTTCGTCGATTCGGGCTCCGTGCGCCTGCGCGCAATCCTCGATGAGACCGAGCCCTCGGGAACGGGTCAGTGCCAGCAGGTCGCGCACGTTCGCCGGACAACCGGCCAGGTGCACGACGACCACCGCCGTGGTGCGATCGGTCAAGGCCGCTTCCACCGTGGCCGGTGTCAAGCACTGCGTGTCCCGGTCCACGTCCACGACCACGGGCACCGCGCCGCAGGCAACCACCGCGCTGGCGGTCCCGAAGAACGTCGCCGCCGGAACGATCACCTCGTCGCCGGGACCAACTCCCCAGGCCCGCAACGCGATCTCCAGGGCAAGCGTGCCGTTGGCCACCGCCACCGCGTGCGGAACGCGCGCCCACTGCGCGAATTCTTCTTCGAACAGCCGACCCTGGTCCCCCGTCCAGTAGTTGACGCGGCCCGACTTCAGCACGCGGTCTACGGCTCGTCTGTCGTCGTCGTCGAACGCGGGCCAGCCCGGGAGCGGGTCATGGCGCACCGGTCGGCCACCGTCCAAGGCCAGCGTTCCCACTCGCGATTCCACCTTCATGGCCATCATCCCGTCGTCACGTCGGCTGGGTAACACGAGTCGCGAGATCCGACAGCAGCGTCATCAGCTCAGCCGGTGAGCGGAAGTCCGCCTCCTGCAGGCCTGCCAGCTCGAGTCCGGGCATCGACACGTGCGCGATGGACGGCTGCAAGGGTCGGTGATCATTCTCGCTGCGGTCGAAGAGGACCTCGTGCAGCTTCTCCCCACCCCGGAGTCCGGTGTAGACGATCTCGATGGGTCGGCCGCTTCGACGGATCAGCCGTCGGGCGAGGTCATCGATGCGCACCGGTGCACCCATGTCCAGCACGAGCGCTTCACCGGACCGGCCGATGGCCGCCGCGTAGATCACGAGCTGCACCGCCTCCGACACGGTCATGAAGAACCGCGTCACATCCGGATGCGTTACTGTGACCGGCCCGCCCGCGGAGATCTGATCGATGAAGGCGCCCAACACCGAACCTCTGCTGCCGAGCACGTTCCCGAAACGCACGGAAACATAAGTCCCGTCCGCCCGCTGCGCGACCTCGGCGGTGAGCCGCTCGGCGATGCGCTTCGAATAACCGAGGACACTGGCCGGGTTCGCAGCCTTGTCGGTGGAGACGTTGACGAATCTCTCCACACCGACGCTCTCCGCTGCGCGCAGCACGTTCTGCGTACCGACCACGTTGGTCTTCCACGCCTCACCCGGGTACCGCTGCAATATCGGTAGATGCTTCAGGGCTGCGGCGTGGAACACCACCTGGGGTTGGCGTTCGAGGAAGATCGCCTTCAGGTTTTCTTGATCACGGATATCGGCGAGGACTATTTCTGGAGAATCCAGCAACGCCCGCCCGTGCAGAGCGAGTTGGACGGTGTGCAGGGCCGACTCGTCCCTGTCCAACATCATCAGTTCTTCGGGACCAAGTCGGTGGATGTGCCGGCACAGCTCGGAACCGATCGAACCACCAGCGCCGGTGACCAGCACTCGTTTCCCGACCAGGCTGTGGAGGACTTCGCCCATGTCGATGTAAACCGGGCTCCGGCCGAGCAGATCATCAAGCTCGAGATCGGTCCCGGCCATCGCCAAGTCGCGCGCGGGTAGCACCTGATTCGCAGGACTTTCCCATCGGCCCGGGAAGCTCGGAAGAGTAGGCGTTTCACGAAGTGCGATTTCGGGTTCCGCGCTCGCTTCGGCACCATCACTCCGCTCCGATGCCCACGGGTGGTCAATGGTTCTTCTCATTTCGAAAGCTCCTCTGCAGCTGCATGGAGGACGACCACGCCATGCCCAGATCGCCACCATTCGCCGACATTGGCGGCTTGACCCGCACAAAGATTTAGCAGTCGCTGGTGCGTCGCGCTCGGCCAGAGCTGCGACGATCATCCCATCGGATGGTGATCTCGCGTGGTGCCCCGACCCCGCTTGCAGTTAACTTCTCGGGGAAAGTGATCTACAAGACGAGGAGAATTCGCGTGACTTTCAGCGGGTACCTGCAAGTCGTGAGAGAGCGCTGGCGTCTTGTCGTAGCCGGGTCGTTCCTAGGGCTGCTCGTCGCTTTGGCCGTCAGCTTCGGCATGCAGCCTCGATACACCTCGCACACGACACTCTTCATCTCCGCTCGGGCAACCGACACGGCTGATGCCTACCAGGGCAGTCTGCTGTCGGCGCAGAAGGTGCAGTCCTACGTGGCCCTGCTCAGCAGTGAACGGCTCAGCGGTGAGGTCGTTGAACGCCTCCGTTTGCCCGTGAAGGCCGAAGAACTCGCTGATCGGATCACCGCTGTTGCCAAGCCCGACACAGTCCTCATCACAGCCACGGTCTCCGACCCCTCGCCCCAGCAGGCGCAGCGCCTTGCAGGCGCACTCGGAGAACAGTTCACCAGGCTGGTCACCGAGCTGGAACAGCCGGCGGACGGAAGTGCCCCCACCGTGATCGCCAGGGTCGTCCAACCAGCAACGCTGTCCAGCGAGCCGGTCGCCCCCACCCCCATCCGATACTGCGCGTTCGGTGTGCTGCTCGGCATGTTCTGCGGCTTGGCGGGTGCTTTCGCACGCCAATCACTGGACAACTCGATCAAGTCGGCGGCGCAGCTCACGGCGCTGACCGAACTTCCCAACCTGGGCACCGTGGCGTACTCCCCGCAGGTCTCGAACAGGCCGCTCGTCGTGCACGACGACCCGCATGCCCCGCGCGCGGAATCGTTCCGGCAAATCCGAACGAACCTGCAGTACGTGGACATCGATCACCCCGCGTCGGTACTTCTGGTGACGAGTTCGGTGCCCGAGGAGGGCAAGAGCACGACGCTCTCCAACCTGGCGATCGCCGCCGCGCAAGCGGGCCACCGGGTTGCCGTGATCGAGGCCGACCTGCGTCGCCCGCGCGCCTCCGACTACCTCGGCCTCGAGAACGCGGTGGGGCTCACCAGCGTTCTCGTTGGCCGGGTCTCGCTCGAGGATGCCTTGCAGCCGTGGGGTGAGATGTTCAGCGTCCTGGCCAGCGGCCCGGTTCCCCCCAACCCCAGCGAGCTCGTCGCGTCCAACCAGATGAGAACCCTCCTGACCACGTTGCGAGAGCAGTTCGACCTGGTTCTCGTGGACGCTCCCCCACTGCTTCCGGTGACCGATGCCGCGGCATTGGCCGCGCACTGCGACGGCGCGCTGCTGGTCGTCCGGCACGGGAAGACGACCACCGACCTCGTCAGGTCCTCACTGGAAATGCTCGCCGGGGTCGGTGCCCGAGTGTTCGGAACGATCTTGAACATGGCTCCCGCACCCAGTACCAGCAGCTACCACTACTACGGTCACGGCCCGGTGGCTGAAAGATCGGCCGACGTGGATGCGATGGGAAGCACTCAGCCCGTGCACTACAGTTCACAGCTCGCAGCTCGCACAACGGCCTCCCATGACGCCGAGCAGCCCGTGATGGACCTGATCAGCGAGCACAGCGCGCACAGATGACCCGACCGAGATGCTTGGGCTCGCTGAGACCAGTGCGCCCAAGCATTCGCGCGCGCCCCACCGCGCATGCGAACGAGTTCGGAAGACCACACCGGCGCAGAACTGGACGTTCCCATGATTGCTGCAGCGAGCATTCCCCACCCGGCCCCGGACCGCTTTTCGATACTGTTCGTGTGCACTGGGAACATCTGCCGGTCCCCGTTCGCCGAGTACCTCGCGCGGTCCGTCATCGACCAACAGCTCGGGGCGAACTGCGGCAAGATCGTCATCAGCAGCGCCGGCACGCACGCGTTGCAGGGTTCCGCGATGGACCCGCACGTGGAAGCAGAACTCCGAGGAATGGGGCTGGACGGCGACGGGTTCACAGCCAAGCGGCTGACCACCTCACACCTGCAAGATGCCGACCTCGTCCTCACCGCCGAACTGCCACACCGCGCTGCCGTCGTCGAGCAGCACGCACCTGCGCTCAGGACCACGTTCAGCATGCTCGAGTTCGCGCACCTGCTCGCATCGACGGATCTGTCCGGCCACGCGCTCCCCGCAGACCCGGTCCAACGAGCGCGCGAAGTGGTCCGAATCGGGCGCAACCGCCGAGGTGTCGTCCGTCCTGCGCGCCACCGTGAGATTCCCGACCCTTTTCGGAAGGGCGCTGAGACTCACCGCCTCGTCACGGCGCTGATCACCTACGCCGTCCGAAACGCGGTTTCAGCCCTGTGGTCGGTTGATTCGTCGAGCTCCCCGTCCACAGCCGGTCGTTAGGTTCACCGCAGGTCGCTCGTGGACGCCAGCACGCGGTCCGAGCGTTGCGGGACCTCAACGTGCGTGTGCGCGCGATCGCCTGTGGTCCCATCCTGAGCAAGGGGGGCATGGAGCTCGGCAGGTGCTCGTCCGATCACCCCGTCCAGCACCGACTGCAACCGCGCGGCTTGCACGGTCCGCGATTTGTGGCGGTTCACGTATCGCACCGCGTTGCGACGCATTCTTGCGAGCTCCGAGTCATCCAGCTCAGCCAGCGCCCGAATGCCATCGGCGAGTCCGGTCGGGGCGACGCCGAAACCCGCGCCGGAGTTCTCGACGATCTCGCGCGGCTCACCCGCGGCGTTGGTGACCACGGGCAGCCCAGCGGCCAGGTAGTCGTAGAGCTTGTTGGGGCTCATACCGAGGCGGAACAACGGCAGGTCTGCCACCGCATGCACCCCGATGTCGGCTCCACTGAGGATTCCGCACAGTTCGTCCTTCGGGAGCATGTCGAGGAAGTGCACGTTCGACAGCCCGTGCACACGGGCGTAGTCCACGAGACGCGCCTTGTCCATGCCGTCACCGATGAGGAGGAAGGTGTGTTCGCGTAGCTCGGCGGCGGCGTCGAGCACGGCCTGCACCCCGTCCTTGACGCCGTGGGCCCCGGCGAACACCACCAAGCGACCGCGGACAGCAACGCGCTCGCGGAGCGGGGTGATCGCCGGGTTGACTCGGAAGTCGCTGGGTTCGGCACCGTTGCTGACGGTCGTCACCCGGCCTCGGTCGATACCCAGCCGCTCGAAGTGGGGAAGCCACCCGTCGGTGACGACCACGATGTGATCGGCCCTCCGGTAGAGCCACGCCTCCACTGCGCACAGCGCTCGATGCAGCGGAGACCCCTCCCGCAAGTGGCCGAGTTCGACCATCGACTGCGGCCAGAGGTCACGCACCTCGAGCACGAACCCGCACCGGCGCAGTCGCGCCAGCAACCAGCCGACCAACGGGGTGAGCAGGTGGGGTGAGGTGGCGTAGACGACGCTGGGACGCTGGCCTTTCATTCCGGCGGAGAACGCACCCAGGCTGTAGCTGATCCAGTTCAGTATCCGGCGGTGATCGTTCTTCTGGTAACCGCTGACGCGGATCGTCGTGAACCCCGGTTCGCGGCACGAGAAGCTCCGCCCGGTGTAGAGGTCGCGGTCGCCGGCGACGATGCGGAAACACCATCCGCTCAGTCGGTCGAAGAGCTCGATGTGTCGAGTTCCGCCGGATTCGCTGCGCGGTTTGGCGAACTGGTTGAGCACCAGCACGGAGGGCGATGTACGACGCACGGTCACCTCGATGGTCAACGGCGGACGTCAGGCACCACTGTCCCACTGGGACACTTGCCTGGAGTTGCGACGAGACCAAGATAAGATCACCCGACGCGACCGGCGCGGTGACAGGACACCGAAGAGCGGGAGTTCGTCCCACCTGGCCCCCCGGACGCATGACATGCTGGCGGTGGCCATAACAGTCTTCACCCCGCCCAACTGCTCAAACGCAGTACCAGGCTTCGACGCGATAACCCTCTGGTGTGGATCTCGAACCCAGTGGCGCGGATGCTCGTGAGGGGCGTGGTCGCTCGACGTGGAACGAACCGTTCGACACCCCACCGCGTTCGCTCGAGCGACGATTTCGGACAAGCCGTGTCGACTGCCCGCCACTGACGAGGAAACTGTGCCGAGGGCACGCGTGGCGGTGAACTCGAACCATCGATTACCGAAGTGTCATTCCCGCCGCGCGCATCCGGCCTCGATTCTGTAATTTCCCGATCACATCACGCCGATGGCATCGCGCGGAATGCGAAAGAGATTTCGAGCCTTGCGCGAAGTCGCGAGCAGCCGGCCCATCTTCGTCGGTGACCACGTTCGCCGTGCAGTCACCCGCCACTGCGGCGGTAGCTGGAACTTCCAGTCGCAGGTAGCGGTCGACCATCGGCGATCAACCAGGTCGTCGGCCCGCTTCCCGGCGGAGAAGTAGCCCAACACGAATCACTGCTGGAATGGGTAGGAGACGATGAACCTCTTCGGCGAACCTGACAGCGAGACGACCGACGAGCCAACCGATCGGGCTCGCCGGCGCCGACGCGCGCGACGGGCGGTCATGGCCTCGCTGACGGCCCTGCTCCTGCTCGCGTGCCTCGGGGTGGGCGCCCTGTACGGGGTCAGCGAACACCTCGCGAAGCGCGTGGAGCGCGTTCCGGGGGTCTTCACCGACCTCCCCGCATCCGGCCGCCCACCGGAGGCAGCCACCACTGACGCGAGCACCACGTTCCTCCTCATCGGAGCGGACAACGGGACCGAGGAGCACACCACCGGAAGCGCGGCGAGCACACCGGCTTCGGCCGGGAGTCAGCGCAGCGACGTGATCATGATCGCTCGTCTGTCCGCCGACCGGCGGAGCGCCGCGGTCGTCTCCGTTCCGCGGGACAGCTGGGTCGACATCCCCGGACATGGCAAGGGCAAGCTCAACAGCGCCTTCGCCTTCGGGGGCCCGAGCCTGCTGGTCCGCACGATCGAACAGCTCACCGGGGTGCGCGTGGACCACTTCGCGAATGTGGACTTCGCCGGGCTCCGCGGCATCGTCGACGCGCTGGGAGGCGTCGACGTCGCGATTGCCAACGACACCGCGACCGACACCCCGCAAGGCCCCGTCAGGTTCACGAAGGGCATCAACCACCTCGACGGACACAGCGCACTGGCCTATGTGCGCCAACGACACGGGTTGCCCCGCGGCGACCTCGACCGGGTCGAGCGGCAGCAGAACCTGGTGCGCGCACTCGTGAAGAAGGCCTCCTCCAACGACACCTACACCAATCCCCGGCGCGCGTACGATCTGCTGCACGCCGTGACCCGCATGGTGAGCGTGGACGCGACGCTCACCAACGACGAGCTCCGCACCCTCGCCTTCGCCCTCATGTCCCTGGACCCCAACGCGCTCACGTCGCTCACCGTTCCGGTCGCCGGCATCGGTGAAGAGGAGGGGCTGTCGGTCGTCAGACTCGACACCACGCGCGGTGCCGAATTCTGGAAGGCGTTCGAGTCAGGTTCGGTCGACCGCTACCTGCGAGCCCATCCCGCCGAGACGCAGCCGACGACACCGCAGTGAGTCACGAGCATTCAAGCTGCTCCGCACACCCACCCCTCGCAGGCACCACCCGCGGTTCCCAGCAGAGCAGCGCGACGGCTGTTCTCCGTCGGCACACGCATGGGGTCGCACACGTCGTTCTGCAATGCGATCCCTCCCGCACCGGCCAGCGATGTTCCCGAGCCGAGTGTTCACCCGCGGGCCGCGGTCCACTCGAGCGATCGTCTCCTGCGCGCGGTGACCAGTCGGAGATCTCGATGACGCGCGTGCAGTCTTCGCCCAGGAGTTCGAGGCGGTAACACCAACGGTGCCCGTAGGGGCGACTCCATGCGATCACCCGATCGGACTCGTATTCTACGACGGCGCTCATCGTGCAGGTCACACCGATGCGCATGCAGGAGCGAGGACTCATCGACAAGCGATCGGGCTCCTACAGGCGACCGCGGACGCAGCCGGAACTGTCGAAGGCGCTGTGCGGGTGGGGGATCGACCAGGAGATCGAATACCACGTGCGGCTTGACCGACACGTCGGCGCGGGCGGATCGGTGCGTCGACCTCTCGGTCCATCCGGTCCCAAGACGTGCAGAACGATCGAACCCGGGGTGATGGCGATGTCAATTCCACGAACGGGTGATGTCCGCCGCAGTATCGACTTCGCATCGGGCGGGTGGCGCGGATGAGTGCCGCAGTCGATGTGGTCCTTCCATGTCTCGACGAAGCCGCGGCGTTGCCGGGTGTGTTGGCGGGATTGCCCCGTGAGGCCGGGTATCGAGCGGTGGTCGTGGACAACGGCTCCTCGGACGGCTCCGCCGCGGTCGCCGCGCGGTCGGGGGCGACCGTGGTGCACGAGCCGCAACGCGGCTACGGAGCTGCCGTGCACGCCGGTTTGCTGCAGGCGACCAGCGAGATCGTGTGCGTTGCCGACTGCGATGGCTCCATCGATCTCGCCGAGTTGCCCGCCTTGGTCGAGCCCGTGCGGCGAGGAAGCGCTGATCTCGCGGTGGGCAGGCGGATGCCCGTGCAGCGCGAGGCGTTCCCTTGGCACGCACGGGCAGGCAACGCGGTGCTGGCCGCGGTCCTGCGCCGCCGAGGCGTGCAGGTGCGGGACCTGGGCCCGGTGCGGGTGGGGTGGCGTGTCGACCTCCTCGGATTGCAGGTGACCGACCGCGGATTCGGTTACCCGTTGGAGGTTCTGGCGCGGGCAGGACGTGCGGGGTGGCGGGTGCGGGAATTCCCGGTCACCTACCACATGAGATCGGCAGGAACGCAGTCGAAGGTCACCGGTTCTGCACTGGGGACCGCACGGGCGGTGCGCGACATGCTGGGGGTGCTGCGATGAGGTCCCGAACTGTCGTGCTGGTCGTGGCGAAAGCTCCGGTGCCTGGGCTGGCCAAGACGCGGCTGACGCCGCCCGCCAGCGCCGATCAGGCCGCCGAGATCGCCGCGGCCAGCCTCCTGGACACCTTGGACGCGATCAGGACGATGGGCGCTAAGCCGGTCGTGGCCTGGACGGGCGAGATCGCGGCGGCCCGGCAGGCCGGGGAAATCGCAGCAGCCCTTGCCGGAACGACCGTGCTCGCACAGCGTGGCGCGGCTTTCGGCGACCGCCTGGCAGCGGCGCATGCGGATGCCGGGCGCGCGTTCCCGGGGAGCCCGGTGCTTCAGATCGGAATGGACACCCCGCAGGTGACTCCCGATCTCCTCGCTGCGAGCGCCGAGCCGTTGCACCGCGTCGCGGGGCCGGATGCCGTGGTCGGTCCGGCCAGCGACGGGGGGTGGTGGGCACTGGGCTTGCGCGAACCTCGCTTCGCCGAGGCGCTGCGGAACGTGCCGATGTCACGGCCGGACACGGGTGACCGGACATTGCGCGCCTTGCGCGCGTCCGGGCTTGGCGTCGATCCGCTCGCCGAGCTGTCCGATGTAGACACCATGGTGGACGCACAGCTGGTCGCGAAGTCGGTACCCGGTTCCCGCTTCGCCACAGCGGTTGAGCAGGTCGCCATAGAAATCGGCGACCGGCCGTGAGCGCGAACGCGTTCGACCCCGCGTTGATCGCCGACGACTGCTGCTTGCACCTGGACAGCGGTGAGTGCGAGCAACTGCCGGTGCAGCGCTGGAACGGCGAACCGGACGCCGCCGATGTGCTCATGCTCGACCGGTGCCTCGGGCCAACCCTGGATGTCGGTTGTGGTCCTGGACGCATGACTCGGGCGCTCAACGCGCGGGGCACCGCATCGATCGGCATCGACACCTCCCGGGTGGCGGCGCGGATGACCGCAGAGCGCGGAGGTTTGGTGATGCGCCGCAGCGTGTTCGAGCGAATTCCGGGCGAAGGTGCGTGGCGTCATGTGCTGCTGGCCGACGGCAATGTCGGCATCGGTGGTGACCCGGTGGGTCTGTTCCGCCGGATTCACCAGCTGCTGGCACATGGTGGCAGCGCAGTCGTCGAACTCCACCCACCGGGCATCGGCGTGCGGTGCAGACGCTGCAGCATCCGCGGTGGCACCTGGTTCCGCTGGGCACACGTGGGAATGGATGCGGTCGACGGGATCGCCGACACCGCCGGCTTTCGAACCGGGTGGACCGCCCACCGCGACGATCGGTGGTTCGCCGAACTGATCCGGATCTAGGCGCGACCGCACCGGGCCTTCTTCGGACCTGTGACGGAACACAGGGCCAGTGCGAGAGGAGATCATGACGCACCGGACGACCACGCCGTGGGGCATGCGCTTCGGTGGAGTTGCCCTGGTGATGACCGTGCTTCCGGGGTGCGGCGAACCCAGCACTCCACCACCGCCCGAACCACCCGCCACTCCGCCGCAACCCGCACCCGGCGGGAAGCTTCCCCCACCGGCCGGAACCGAACAAGAACCGGCCCCGGGGCTGCCTGACGTCGCGTCGTTCGGCCGGAGCCTCTTCGCGTCCACCGAGGGCGGTGGCAGTGTCGGGGTCCTGCAAGACGGGAAGACGTCTCGCGAGATCCCGGGGTTCGTGGAGCTCCGGGGCCTGACGATCAGGGGTGACAGGAACGATCCCGGTCTGCTCTGCCGGACGCTGTCGAACGCCAACCAGGTCGTGCATCGGCGAACAGGCCCGGACGTTTCCTCACGCGATCGG
Source organism: Saccharopolyspora aridisoli (assembly GCF_004348445.1). Lineage (GTDB taxonomy): Bacteria > Actinomycetota > Actinomycetes > Mycobacteriales > Pseudonocardiaceae > Saccharopolyspora > Saccharopolyspora aridisoli. The sequence goes on from NZ_SMKV01000004.1 coordinate 207,727, forward strand.
AGGACGCTGACCTCGCCGTGGATTCCGGCGCCGCTCACGCCGTGGGGCGAACGGATGCACAGGTTCAGCAGGTACCCGCATCGGTCTCCGGTCGATCGCGATCCCCGAGGGGCGATCCGTTGAACGACGGGCGAGGAGATCGGATGAACCAGCACTCACCGACCGGCGGCACGACTGCTGCGCAGCGGTTCCGATGGGTGGGATCCCCGTGGACGCGCCTCGGAACGCTGCTGCTCATCGTCGGTTCGGTCGGGATCGGACTCCTCCGCAACGGCGTGCCGACGCTGGCGACCACGCAGTCCTGGGTGGCCGATTTCGGCGCGTGGGCGCCGTTGCTGTTCGTGCTGGTGTACGCGATGGCCACGGTGTCGATGTTGCCGATGGCGGTGCTGTCCGCCTTCGCCGGAACGCTGTTCGGGATACCCATCGGGATCGTGGTCGTGTGGTGCGGTGCGATGCTCGGATCCACTGCGGCGTTCCTGCTCGGCGGTGGCCGCACGGCCGCTGCGGCCGTGGACCCGGCTGCTGGTGCGTGGCGCGGTTTCCTCCAGCGGCACGGCACCTGGGCCGTCGCGGTGACGCGCCTGGTGCCGGTCGTCCCGCTCGGATTGGTCAACTACGCCTTCGCCATCACTTCGGTGCGCTTGCACCAGTACGTCGTCGGCACTGGCATCGGGATCATCCCGGTGACCGTCGTGCTGGTCACGTTGGGAGACCAAGCCACGTCGCTGCAGTCGCCGGTGTCGATCCTGGTCGTCACCGCGCTGGGCGTGCTCCTCGTCGGCGGCGCCGTGCTCGTCCGAGGGCGTCGCGCCAGGTCCACGAAGGCCGTCGACCGCACGGTGTCCGACGACAGCGGCTGCGGGAAGGACGAGTCCCGGTGACGTCGACCGACGGTGAATCCACCTCGCTCGACGAACAGCGGGAACGCCCGCAGCGGACGAGCTGGTGCTGGGTGGGCCTGCTGGTCGGGGGTCTGGGGATCATCGCGGCCCTGCTGGTTCCGTTCATGCCGGTACTCGCGAAGAGCACGACCGTGAGCTGGCCACCGGAAGGACGTCCGGCCGAGTCCACGATGGCCTTGTTCGTGCCGTATGCCCCCGAGCAGGTTCACGTGGAACTCCCCTGCTCCGCCCTGCGCTCGGGCCAGCAGCGGGGAGAGCCGACAACCTTGATCAGCAGCCACCTTCCCGGGCGTCCGACCGACGGTTTCGCGCTGACCACCGACGACGATCGAGTCCTCGTCCTCGTCGGTGGCCGGGAGGTGTTCTCCACACCAGTCCCGGTCGGCGACTGCTCGGTGGTGCTCGACGCCGATGCGGGCGGGACGACGGTGCGAGTGGGCGATCAGGTGCGCACGGACCCGCACGCGCACGTCGAGGAGATCTTCGCACTGGCGACCGACCTCGCACCGCGGGATGCGAGCGCCCTGACGGTGCGCGCGACGACCAGCGACTGGTTCAGCAACACGCCGAGTGCGCCCAAGGTCGTGCTCATCGTCATCCAACTCGCGTTGGCCACCGGAGCACTCGCGTTGCTCGCCTCGGCTGATCGGCGACGCCGAACGAGAACGTCGGACCCCCTGACCCGACGGGTCATCTCGCGCTTCCGGTCCGGATGGCCGCCTCGCGCGGTCGACGTCGGCGTGGTCGGCGTGCTGAGTTTCTGGCTCGTGCTGGGGCCCGTGACACCGGACGACGGCTTCGCCAGCATGATCGCCCGCCAAGGCTGGCTGACCGGCGTCCCCAGCAACTACTACCGGTGGGAGAACACTTCCGAGACGCCGTTCGCCTTGGCCCACCACGTGCTCGAACCGTTCGGCGCGGTCAGCGGCGACCCGATGGTCTTGCGGATGCCCAGCGCGCTGGCCGGTCTGCTGACCTGGCTGGTGCTCAGCCGGGGAGCGGCGCCGGTGCTACTGCCCCGGATGAGCCGCGCACTCGGTATCCGCGCTCTGCTGGCGCTGAGCTTCCTGGCCTGGTGGCTGCCGTTCGGGATGGGAACCCGACCGGAAGCACTCACCGCCCTGGGCAGCACCGTCGCCCTGGCCTGCGCTGTCCGCGGGGCAACCCGGACCGACGGGCACGCCCTGCTCGGGCTGGGCGTGCTGGCAGCGGGATTGGCGACCGCGGCCAGCCCGATCGGACTCACCAGCTTCGTCCCGTTCCTCGTCCTCGCACCGCGGATCCTGCGTCGGCTGCAGGAACGCAACCCCGCCCGACCGGTGTGGTCGTCGATCCCACCGTCTGCCTTGCTGGGATCGGTGACAGCGGTCGGCATCATCGCGATGTTCGCCGACCAGTCCTGGTTCGGTGCGGCCAGAGCCACCGAACTGCACCGGTTCTACGGTCCGGACGTGCCCTGGTTCCAGGAAGTGCTGCGGTACGACAACCTCCTCGGCTTCGGCCCCCAAGGCTCGATCGCCCGCCGTGTCCCCGTCCTGCTCACGCTGGCGCTGCTGGTCTGCACCGCGCTGCTGCTCGCTCGCGGGGCGCGGCGACTGCCAGGAATGCGGTTGATCCACGTCGCGCCCGCCTGCACGGCCATCAGCTGCGCGCTGTTGTGGCTGACCCCGTCGAAGTGGACGCACTACTTCGGCGCGTTCGCCGGCATCGGCGCCGCTGCGCTGGTGTCCTCGATCATCTTGCTCGCGGTCGCATGCCGGCGGTGGCAGCAGGAACCCGGTGCGGTCGTGATCGGCTTGATCGGCACCGGCCTGGCCGTCCTCGCCGGGGCGACCTCGTTCGCCGGTACCAACAACTGGTTCCTGCACTCGCATTTCGGGGTGCTGTGGGGACACCAGCCGCTGCGCCCGTTGAACAGCCCGCTCTCCTGGTTGTTGCTCGCCGGCGCCTTGCTCGTGGTCGGCCTGCTGCGAGGACGCAGCCGTCCCGGTGCACCAGCGCGAATGATCCTTCGCGCACCAGCCGTTCTGGCCACCGCAGCCGTCGTCTCGTCGGTGGGGATGCTGCTGGTGTCGTTCGCCGTGGCACCACTGCGCCAGCAGGACGGCTATTCGCTCGGCGGCCACAACCTCTCGCGGATCCGCAACGGCGCGAACTGCGGGATCATGGACGAACTCGTCGCTACACCAGAAGTTCCCAGCGGAACGCTGAACCCCGGCGAAGGGACCGATCAGCTCCGCGGGTTCACCCCTGGTGCCGGGTCCGCCTCGGACCCGCCCGGCACCGCCACGGCGCGATGGTGGTGGGGCAGCCTCACCGGTGGAGCGATCAGCACCGGATCGATGACCAGCCGGTGGTTCTCCCTGCCCGCACCACTCCCCGACCGAGAGATCGCGGTGTCGGTGGCCGGACGCACCGGTGATGGGAACAGCTTGACCCTCGAGTTCGCTCGCTCCCACCCCGACGGGACACCTCGGCCGCTCGGCCAACGACTCATCGACGACTCCTACAAGGACTCCGACAAGCGCGCTACCTACCCCACCGACCACGTCATCACACAGGAACCGCAGGACAACCCGGATTGGCGGACCCTGCACCTCGACTCGCGAGCCGTTCCGCCCGGTGCCGACCGCGTCCGCGTGCGAGCCACCGACGCCACCACCGACCCCACGGGCTGGATGGCCGTCACCGGGCCCCGGATCAGAGCGGTCGTGCCGCTGCGGCAATTCCTCCAGCGAAGTGGAAGTCCGGCACCGACCTACGTCGACTGGTCGATGACGTGGTCGCTGCCCTGCGTGCGCGACCTGGCGGCAGTCGGTGATGGGCTGGTGCAACCACCGAGACTGTTGTTCAACCCGCCCGACAGCCTCAAGTTGGCCGGCAGGGCCGCCTACGAGCAGGCGGTCGGCGGGAGCTTCGCCGGAGTGGACGAGCTCGGCACCCGCATCAGGGTCCCCACCCGGCTCCTCGGCACCGAGGACAAACCCCGCTACGAGCAGTGGGGGCACGTCGAGACCGTGGACTACCCGCTGCGAACCGACGGCTACGACACCGATACGACGTGGACCTCCCGATGGGGCTGGCACGGCCCGCCGCGCATCTCACCGCCGCTGGCACCGACGTCCGAACCCCCGTAGCCACCTCACTCACCTGGTGACCCGGGACAATGGTGAAGGAAGGACGAGATGCACGTACTCATCACCGGTGGAGCCGGATTCATCGGCTCGCACATCGCCGACCTCCTGCACGACCGCGGACACCACGTGCGGCTGCTGGACGCGCTGCTCCCCGCCGCGCACGGCAGTCGAACCGTGCCCGATCACCTCCAGAGCTACGAGGTCGTCCGCGGCGACATCCGCGATCAGGCGGTGCTGCGCCACGCGTTGACCGGGATCGACGTGGTCTGCCACCAAGCCGCCATGGTCGGGTTGGAGACCGGCTTGGGCGACATGCCGGACTACGTGACGCACAACGACCTCGGCACCGCCCACCTGCTCGCCGGGATGTCCAACGCCGGCATCGGCCGACTGGTCCTCGCGAGTTCGATGGTCGTGTACGGAGAAGGACGCTACTCCTGCCCCGCCCACGGGACGGTGCAACCCGGCCCCCGCACACCACCCGACCTCGACCGCGGACTCTTCGAACCACGGTGCCCGCGATGCGGCAGCGCGCTCCACCCCGAACTCATCCCGGAGGACGCGGCACTGGACCCCCGCAACACCTACGCCGTCACCAAGCTCACCCAAGAGCACCTGGCCGCCGTGTGGGCACGCCACACCAGCGGATCGGCCGTAGCACTGCGGTACCACAACGTCTACGGCCCACGAATGCCCCGCAACACCCCCTACGCGGGAGTCGCTTCGCTCTTCCGCTCAGCACTCGCACTGGGCGAAGCACCGAAGGTGTTCGAAGACGGCGCTCAACGACGCGACTTCATCCACGTCCACGACATCGCCCGCGCCAACTTGGCGGCAATCCAACGAGAACATCCCGGATTCACCACCTACAACATCTGCTCCGGACAACCGCGCACCATCGCCGACATGGCCACCGCCCTCGCGAAGGCCGCCAACGGAGCAACCCCGATCATCACCGGCCAGTACCGCCTCGGCGACGTCCGCCACATCACCGCCGACCCGGCGCGGGCCGAGCGAGACCTGGACTTCCGCCCGCAGATCGCCTTCGACGACGGCATGGAGGAGTTCGGCACCGCCGAACTCCGAGCGTGAAGCTGCCCATCCCAGCCCCGGACAGCGCTGCGTGCCGGGTCGGTGTTCCTGGCTCGCCGCCACCCAGCCTCGGCGCACCGCCGGAGGTCCTGGCACGACCACCCACCACGCACGGTCCCGCAGCCACGACGGAACGAAGCAGCATCGCGCATCAGAGGGTGCGCTCAGGTCGATTCGTCCACACTGGACGGATTGTGACTGCGCGACCGTCGCAGCGCGATCACGCTGCGAAGCACGTAGACGACCGCACTCACCGCGACGAACGTCCCGCTGAGAGCCAACCAGCGACCGAGGTAGACCTGTTGGTCTTGACCGGTCGCGGCGAGGTGCGTCGCCGTTCCCTGCTGGACGATACCGGGGAAGAACACCAGGAACAGGAGACCTGCGGCCAATACCGGCGACCGAATGTGGTTGACGATCGGCACTCGCGCCTTGGGAGCCGACCGCAGCGATGCGGCCAGTGCCCGGTCCGCCAGCGAGCACACCGGCAGGAGAACCAGATCGTGCACCACGACCGCCGCAGCGAACCACACGGCCATCCGCACCACTTGTGGTTCACCCCAGATCAGAACAACGCTGTAGGTGGTCAGCGCGAAACAGCCGACGACCGCGAGCAGATGTGCGGGCCCCGCTCCGTAGAGCTTGGTGAACCACCCCACCCCGGCCATCTCAACGACTCCGGAACTCGATCATCTCGACCCATTTCGTGTTGTGCACCCCCGGCAGTGCCGGAACGATGACCCGTGCCGGGTACCCGTGGTCCAGCGACAGTTCCGCGCCGTTGACGCGAAGCGCCAGTAATGAATCGGGATCGCTCACCTGGTTCGCCTGCAGCGTCGCCTGGTTGAAAGCGCCGGAACCTTCCATCGACTTCACCTGCGCGGACTTCGGCATCGGCACGCCCGCGAGGATCGCGAGATCACGCAGCCGGACACCGCTCCACACCTGCGTGGTCGACCACCCCTCCACGCATGCGATGGGTAGCTTCGCCGAGTGCTGTGCCATTCCCCGCAGCCCGGCGAGGTCGAGTTCGATGACCTGCGGCCCACCCAGGAGCACCAGTCGCCACGTCGGGCCGGTGGACTCCGCGGTGATGCCCGCTGCCTCCGAGGTGCGATTGATGGGAAAACCGTTCGGCCCTTCACCGCTGTCCCGACCTCTCGGCAGCAACAGCGCACTCGGGCGAGTGAAACCTCCTACGCTCTGTCCCAGCGTGAGCGCACCGAGCAGGAGCGAACCACCGCCAACCAGGGTGAGCGCACCTCTCCGCGACAACGTGGGTTCTGACGGCTCGCGCGCGACCAGGTCGTCATCGACTGGCTCCGGGCGGGTCTCGGCCCGAGACGTGCCCAGCATCTGCCGAAGCGATCGGGACCGCAACACCCTGATCATCTTGGGGACCTTCACCACGAGGTGCACGACGAACGCTCCGATGAACACCCACGCCCCGAAGTAGTGCGCCGTGTAGAAGCTGAATCCGAAGACGTAGTCGTACTGGATGTTCAGAACCCCGGTGACGATCTCGAACAACACGCCACCGACCAGCAACAGCAACGTCAGCCGTTCCAGGAGCTGGGCCGCTGATCGGCTCGGCGGCCAACTCAGCAGCTTCGGGGCCACCGACCACAGCTTGGCCAGCACCACCGGAATGAGGACCAGGCCCAGCCCGACGTGCACACCCTGGTTCAACCGATACAGCCAGGCAGGCCGAACCGGCCAGTCGAACGGAGGAAGCCGCAACCACCCCACCTCGGGAGGCATCGCTTGCCCGAACTGCGGACCGTAAGCGGCGTACGACAGTAGACCAGTGATGATCACCGGTGGCAGGCCCAGCAACAGGACCGCACCCAACACTGACGTCAACCACGGGCCACGCAGCGGGCTCCGCCACAGTCGGCTCCGCCCGAAACCAGGCGGGCGGTGACGAGCCACCATGCGCCACACCCGGACCGGGAACCCGAACTCATCGGGAGGTGTTCCTTGGTCGTCCCGGGACCAACCTCTGCTTGCGTCGCTCTCGTCGGACACCGCACCACCCGGAAAGGTCATGAGGATGCAGCCATCCCCACGCAACTGGATACTGACAGTTTGCCCGAGCACCGGACTCGACGCATGCCGGATCGTCGTCCACTGAGGGGGTCACTCCTCTTCGGCATGCTCCTTCAGAACGCTCGTGGACGCCGGACTCCCCTGCGAGGTCGACTACGGCGGCAAGAAGGGTGTCAGGGCGGGGAGGGCCGACATCGACCGCCGACCCCCAGGCCTGTGGATCGAGCGCGTGCCGAGGGGGTCGTGCGCAGTCGCGACGACCAACCGCACGAAGTCCCGGGCCGTCGCCGGATTGTTGGTCCACATCGGATACTGCAGTCGATCGTCGGTGCGGGAGTCGAGATGTCGGCGGAAGCAGCGGCCATCCGAGTCAATCGCTGCGGGATTCGTCAACCGCGTTGCCGGGGTGGGTGTTCGGACCCAGCGCGTTGCCCGGCTGCCGCTGGGGCCTCAGGCGGAGCGCGCTCGGCCGCCCGCGTCGCACGAAGACCAGCTCGCTGGATGCAACGAAGCGCGCGCCCGGCGGTCTCACCGCCTGGACACGCGCCCGTTCTCACCGCTGGGCAGGCTCGGGGACGTCGGCCGCTGCGTCGACGTGGAAGGTGAACCGCGCCTTGCCGATCCAGACCTCGTCGGAGTCAGACAGCTCGATGTGCTCCACGGGACGCCTGTTGACGTATGTTCCGTTGAGCGAACCGCCGTCGTAGAGGAAGCACCGGCCGTCCTCGATCTCCAGCTCCGCGTGGTACCGGGACACCGTCACGTCGTCGATCACGATGTCGCAGTCGCGGTGCCGCCCGATCACGGTCAGCGACGCGGAGATCACGAACTCCGCCCCCTCGTCGGCCCCTCGGTCGACCACCAACCGCATGCTCGTCCCCGCCTCGCGCGGCGTTGGGATCAACTCGCCCAAGCGCCCGGTGACGGGAAGCTCCTGCCTCGGCACATCGTGCGACGTGCGCTGGTCGAACAGTCCGGCGACCTCGGCGATCTGACCCATCAGCTTTCCCCTCCCACAACCAGTGGAATCGGCTTTCGAGAAGTCCCCCTCCTTGGGGGCCGCCACGAGCATGCAGGCCAGTGAGGGACCGGCGACCAGGCATTTCGTCCCGAATCCGGCGTGTTGCGCCTCACTGCACCTGGGCGATGGCCAGGCCGGTGAGCACCGGAGGTGCCGGTGTTGTGGTTTGGCACGTCTGGTGCGAGGGGGATGGCACCAGACGGTGGCGCCAGCACCAGTTCGCCCACTCGCGCAGGCAGGTGTTCACCGGGTCCATGAACGAGGAGGAGAACGGGTTCCGGCCGCCTCGCGTGAGGATTCTCGTGAAGTCGCACGTGCTCTTCGTGGCAGGCCTGGTACTCGCTCATGTGCCGTTCCACGCGGCCCACCGACGCGCGCCGCTCGTCCAGGTCTTCCCCCGTGCGGCGCGCCGCCGCGAGCGTGGTCACCTCGCCTCGATGATCAGCCGGGTTTCCATCCGCTGCCGGAACGTCGTCGCGTTCATCCCCGAGCATCAGCGAGCAGTGCCGGACGATCGCCGAACCGTCCGGTTTGGACACCGTCAATCCGCGGCCGGGGCGGATGCCGACCCCGGATCACAGTCCGGCTGAATCCGTGGCGCTCGACGAGCTGAGCTTCGGTGGGCAACCGGTCCCCCGGGCGCAATCCCTGCGCCAGCGAGTCGTTCTGCGGGCGCGGCGGTCTTTTCGGCGGCGCTCCTCGGATCTCAGCGCTCTGGAATCGGGGGGTTGCGACGAAGCCATGCGAGAACTAGCGTCCGATCATCGTACGAAGTCAACGGACGACACCTGTTAACTGGTAGCGGGCCGCAGGTCGGCCACGCCGCGTTCTTCGCCTCCGAGATGCAACCCGTCCGCTGAACGTCAACGGCACCGATCGCCGGATCTCGCTTCAGTGCCACGAAGCAGAACCGGATGCCTCAGAACCGGGTGATCACCTGCCGGACCACACAGGCACCTGGCAACCGATCCGATCTCCTCCGACCGGCTCATCAGCCTCGCCACAGCCTTCGATCCCGGTTCCGACGGCCTCCGCTCCTTGCCCTACCTGCTCGGTGGAAGGTCCCCGCACGTCGCCCCCGGACGGGGCGACGTGCAGTTGGGTCGGCCTGACGCCGTCCACCACCCCGGGAGGGAACATGACAGACCTGTTCACGCTCAACGGCCGGAACGCGATCGTCACCGGCGGCGCGCAGGGCATCGGCGAGGCCATCGTGCTCGGTCTCCGAGACGCCGGTGCCAGAGTGTTCATCTGCGACGTCAACCCGGACACCGGTAGGGCGTCGGCGGAACGGCACGGCGTCGAGTTCGTGGCCGCGGACGTCACCGATCCCGACAGCGTCGAGGCCGCGTTCGAGCACGTGGTGACGGTTGGCGGTTCCGTCGACGTCGCGGTCAACAACGCCGGCATCGTGCACAACCACCCCAGCGAAGACCTCGACCCCGCGGACTGGCGCCGCGTGATGTCGGTGAACCTCGACGGCGTGTTCTACAGCTGCCGGGCCGCGGGCAAGCGGATGCTCGCGCAGGGTTCCGGGAGCATCATCAACACCGGCAGCATGAGCGGCCACATCTCCAACCGCCCGCAGCCCCAGTCCGCTTACAACGCCGCGAAAGCGGGCGTCATCCACCTCACCAAATCGTTGGCCGGAGAATGGGCCGCTCGCGGGGTGCGGGTCAACTCCATCTCCCCCGGCTACGTCGGCACCGAGCTGACCGCCCGCGGTCTGAGCAACGACGAGTGGCGCCGGGCCTGGATCGAGGGCACCCCGATGAACCGCGTCGCCGAACCGAGCGAGATCGCCCCGGCCGTGGTCTTCCTCGCCTCCGACGCGAGCAGCTACTGCACCGGAACCGACCTCGTCGTGGACGGCGGCTACACCGTCTGGTGACCGGCCCGCTCCGAACTCGACCCCGGAGCGGTCGCGGATGAGTTCGCTCCTCCTCGACGCCGGTATCGAGGAGGGGATCAGGTCCCTCAGGAGTCCTCGGTCAGGAACGCCAGCAGGTCGGCGTTGATCGTCTCCGCGTGCGTGGTGGGCATGCCGTGCGGGAGGCCTCGGTAGGTCTTCAGCGTCGCGTTCTTCAACAGCTTCGCCGACAGGGGCCCGGAGTTCTCGTACGGCACGATCTGATCGTCTTCGGTGTGCATCACCAGCACCGGCACGGTGACCTTCGTCAGGTCATCGGTGAAATCGGTCTGGGAGAAGGCGACGATGCCGTCGTGGTGCGCCTTCGCCCCGCCCATCATGCCCTGACGCCACCAGTTCTGGATGAGGGCCTCCGCGGGCTCCGCACCCGGCCGGTTGAAGCCGTAGAAGGGTCCCGACGGGAGCTCGCGGTAGAACTGCGAGCGGTTGGCCGCCAGCTGCGCCTGCAAGTCGTCGAACGCCTGCCGGGGAAGACCGCCGGGGTTGGCTTCGGTCGCGACCATCAACGGCGGAACCGCGTTGATGATGGCCGCCTTGGACACCCGCGCCTCGCCGTGCCTGGCCAGGTACCGGATCACTTCACCGCCGCCGGTCGAATGGCCCACGTGAACGGCGTCCGTCAGCTCGAGGTGGGCTGTCAACGCGGCGAGGTCGTCGGCGTAGTGGTCCATGTCGTGCCCATCGCCGGTCTGGCTGGAGCGCCCGTGCCCGCGCCGGTCGTGGGCGATCACCCGGTACCCGCGCTCCAAGAAGAACAACATCTGGGCGTCCCAGTCATCGGCCGAGAGCGGCCAGCCGTGGCTGAACACGATCGGCGTGCCCGAACCCCAGTCCTTGTAGAAGATCTCCATGCCGTCGGTGGTGGTGATGGCGCCCATGCAGTTCCTTCCTCACGTGCGGAACGACGCGGCGCTCCTGCGCCACGCGTCCAGCTGGACTCAACACCGCCCGATGCTCCGCACGACCCGGTCAGCCCTCCAGGGCCTTAAGTCACTCGCCCCACGGGCCGGCTCAACCGGTGGAACGCCCCCTCCTCGTCCAGGGCTCGTCTTCCTCGAACCGGAACCGTCGAACACCACTTCGCCACTACGCTGCCGGGAACTGCGCCGCGAGCCCTTCCGGGAGGCCTGCCCCGGCGGTGGGCAACCCCGGGGTCGGCCATCGTCCGCGCCCGTCGCGTCAGCAAGCACCTCGCACGAGCGCGCGTCGCCGCCTGATCGAACCGACCTTCGTCGCGCGAAGGCTGCTGCGGATCGGGACCGTCGCCCACCGGTGAGGACGGTCCCGATCTTGGCAGTCATTTCGACGCCACCACCGGATCCTCCTCGAGATCCTTGCGCTGGGCGGGCGCGAGCACGAGCGATTGGTCGGCCCCACCTTCGCGGAAGTCGGCTCGCAACCACCTGAGCAGCGACACCGCGACGATCATCAGCACGAAGATCAGCGGGAACGCGGTGATGATGGACAAGGTCTGCAGGGCTTCGAGCCCGCCGGTGCACATCAGCACGATCGAAACGCCCGCCAGCACGATCGCCCAGAAGACGCGGTGCCACCTCGACGGTTCCACGTCCTGCGGCAGGTCCTTGGACGCCACCGCGGCCATGGTGTAGGCCGAGGAGTCCAGCGTCGTGGCCAGGAAGACCACCATCAGCAGGAGGAATGCCACCACCGCGAACGAACCGAGCGGCAGGTGCGCCAAGGTGGCGATGATGCCCGCCGTGTCGCCTTGGTTCTGCACGATGTCGGCCACCGGCACGACCTTGTTGAGCTCGAAGTACAACGAGGTGTTGCCCAGCAGCATGAACGCCAGCCAGCACCCGGCGCTGCCGGCGAGGCACATCGCCCCGATCAGCCCGCGGACCGTGCGGCCCTTGGAGATCTTGGCGGTGAACAGGCCGACGAATGGCGCGTAGGCGATCCACCAGCCCCAGTAGAAGATGGTCCAGGTCTCCTCGAACCCGGATCCGCCCACCGGGTCGGTGTAGAAGCTCATCTCCACGAAGTTCTGCAGCAGGATGCCGAAGCTCTGGGTGAAGGTGTCGATCAGGAACACCGTCGGGCCCAGCACCAGGATGAACAGCCCGAGCCCGAGCGCCAGCCACACGTTGATGTCGGCGAGGCGCTTGAGCCCCTTCTGCATTCCCAGGAACACGCTCACGCCGAACAGCGCCGTCCAGACCACGACGATCCCGATGTCCAGCGGCGTGCCCTTCTCCAACGGGGTCATCGCGGCGATGCCCTCGGACACGAGCGGGACTTCCAGCCCCAGCGAGGTGCCAGCGGCACCGATCAGACCGAAGATGAACAGCACGTCGATCATCCGGCCTGGCCAGCCGTCGGCCCGGTCCCCGATCACTCCGCGACACGCGTCGCTGAGCCGCAGGGTCCGCTGCTTGCGCACGTGGTAGACGTAGGCCAGCGCCAAGGAGGGCAAGCAGAACAAGCCCCACGCGGTGAATCCCCAGTGGAACAACGGGTAGGTGGCGGCCAAGTCCGCAGCCTCGGTGCTGCGGGGCTGGATGCCCATCGGTGGCTCGACGTAGTAGTACGACCACTCGATGACGCCCCAGTAGATGAGCCCACCGCCGATGCCCGAGGTGAAGATCATGGCCAACCAGCTGCGGGTGGAGAACTCTGGCCTGTCGTCGCGACCGCCGAACTTCACCCGGCCATAGCGGCTGAACGCCAGCCATGCGAGGAAGCCCGCGACCGCGGCGGCGAACCAGAGATAGAGCCACCCGAACTTGCCGGACAGCACACCGAGCGCGCTGTCGAGAGCCTGTTGACCACGTTCCGGGGCGATCATGACCGGGACGCAGATGGCGGCCACCAGCAGCACCGAGAGCCAGAAGATCCGTCGGTCGATTCGAACTTGTCCGCCTGTCGCAGGGATGACGGAAGCACCTCCACAATCTCGTGGCCGACGCCTGCCGGCCGGGCCATCCCGTACCGCGCCTCGTCGTGCCGTGTCTCGCGGCCGCCCGCCGGGGGCGAGCCGCGGCCGGTGCGTGTGGTCCACGCCGGGCAGCGGGCGCTCGCCGAGCGGAAGAGCGTTGCGATTCGACTGATGAGTCAGTTGCGCAACGGCGTAAACATTGAGCCCTTTTGTTCGCCCCGTCAAGTGCCGACCGCCTCAACCACAGCTCATCCCGCGGTTTTGGGCCCGTGCAACGCTGCCACCAGCTGCTCGCGGCGTTGCGATGAGCTCGCGCGTTGCGATTGTCGCAATGACTGTTAGTGTTCGGGGTCGTGGAGGACATGGAGTCGTCGTTGCGCGACCGGGTGAAGGACGTGCTGCGCGCTCACCCGGGCAGCCAGCGCGCGTTCGCCGAGCAGATCGGGCTGGACGCCACCAAGCTCTCGAAGTCGCTGGCAGGCACCAGGCGCTTCACCCCCGCAGAGCTGACCCGCATCGCCGAGGTCGGCAACGTCACGGTGAACTGGCTGATCAACGGCAGCGACGAAGCCGACACGGTTGCCGCCGCCCCGCAGCGCTCGGCTGTCCTGGCCCGCACCACCGACGCGCAGGAGGCCGGCCGTCACCAGCAGATCCTCGACGCCGCCTGGCACCTGATCGCCGAGCACGGTTACCACGCGGTGCGCATCTCCGACGTCGCCAAGGCGTGCGGGGTCAGCGCGGCGACCATCCACTACCACTTCCCCGGCAGGGACGACCTCCTCACCGAAGCGCTGCGGCACTCGGTGCGGCAGGCGTTCGACCGCCAGGTCGCCGAACTGCACAGCATCGACGACGCGCACGAACGGCTGCTGCGGCTCGTCGAGCTGCAGCTGCCCAAGCCCGGCCTGCTGCGGCTGGAGTGGTCGATCTGGTTGCAGGTGTGGAACGAGAGCGCGCGCAACCCGGAGATGGGCGTGCTGCACTCAGATTCCTACACCCGCTGGCACGACACGATCGCCCGCACCATCCGGGAAGGCCAGCAGCAGGGCGTGTTCGTCAGCGACACCGATCCCGAAGACCTCACCGTGCCGCTGACCGCGCTGATCGACGGCTTGGGCATCCAGGTGCTCACCGCGAGGCCCGGCCGTTCCGTGGAGCGGATGCGGCAGGTGCTGCACGACCACGTCGAGCGCGAGATCGTCCGCCACTAGCACGCGTTCCGGACGCCTGGGACCGAGCGGTGCTCAGCGCTCAGGCCGCGGTCTCATCCCGGCAGCGTGACGTGCCCCGGCGTGAGGTCCGTGAGTCGCCTGACGCCGAGCAACTGCATGGTGCGGGTGATCTCGGAGCTCAGGATCTCCACCGCGCGATCGACCCCGCGTTCGCCGCCGGCCATCAAGCCGTACAGGAAGGCCCGTCCGACCAGGCATCCGTTCGCGCCGTTGGCGACGGCCGCGATGATGTCGGCACCGCTGAGGATGCCGGTGTCCAACAGGACTTCGGCGCGGCCCTGGAGCTCGTCGACCACCCTCGGGAGCAGCTTCAAGGGGGTGGGAGCGCGGTCCAGCTGGCGACCGCCGTGGTTGGACAGGACCACCGCGTCCGCCCCGGCGGCGACGACGTCGCGGGCGTCGGTCGTGCTCTGCACGCCCTTGACCACGAGCTCGTGCGGCCAGAGGTCCCGCAGCCACTCCAGGTCGGCGAACGTCACCGTGGGGTCGAACATCGTGTTGATCAGCTCGGCGACCGTGCCGTCCCAGGAGGACAGCGAGGCGAACGACAACGGTTCGGTCGTGAGCAGGTTGAAGCTCCACGCGGGGTGCAGCGCACCGTCGACGAAGGTGCGCGCGGACAGAGCGGGCGGAATCGTCAACCCGTTCCGCGCGTCCCGGTGCCGGGCGCCCGCGACCGGGGTGTCGACCGTGAGGATCAGCGTGTCGTACCCGCTCTCCAGCGCGCGGCGAACGAGGTCCTTGCTGGCTTCGCGGTCCTTCCAGAGGTAGAGCTGGAACCACTTCCGCGCGTTCGGCGCGGAACGGGCCACGGCTTCGATCGACGTCGTGCCCATGGTCGACAGCGAGAACGGGATGCCGACCCGCTCGGCGACGCGGGCCACCGCCCGCTCGCCCTCGTGCTGCATCATCCGCGTGAACCCGGTCGGAGCGAACGCGAACGGCAGCGCCGAGCGCGCGCCGAGGATCTCGGCGGACGGGTCCACCGCGGAGACGTCGCGGAGCACAGCCGGGTGGAACTCGACCTGCCGGAACGCCTGGCGCGCCCGCCGCAAGCTGATCTCCTCCTCGGCGGCCCCGTCGGTGTAGTCGAACGGCGCCTTCGGCGTGCGGCGGCGCGCCAGCTGCCGGAGGTCAGCGATCGTGTGCGCCCGGGAGAGCCTGCGCCGGGTGCCGTCGAGCTCGATGGGCCGTGGCCGCAGGAGGGGTTTCAGCTCTGACCAGCGGGGGATTCGACGCTCGCTCACGGGTTCCCTCTCTTCGTCGATGGGTCGGTGGCCGGTCCGCTACTGCGGCAGCATCCAGGCGAGAACGGTGGCCTGCAGAAAGACGAGGACGCAGAGCGCCAGCAGCAGTCCCAGGCTCCACTTCAGCGTCACCCGCAGCAGCGTCGCCTCCTGGTTGACCAGGCCGACCGCGCTCGCCGCGATGCTCAGGTTCTGCGGGCTGACCATCTTGCCCACCACGCCGCCGGAGGTGTTGGCGGCCACCAGCAGGGCCGGGTCAACGCCCACCTTCTGCGCGGCCACCTGCTGCAACCCCGCGAACAGGGCGTTCGCGCTGGTGTCCGATCCCGTCACCGCGACGCCGATCCACCCCAGCACCGGGGACAGGAAGACGAACGCCGTACCCGCGGCGGCGATGGCGGTGCCGATCGTGGTGGTCTGCCCGGACTGGTTCATGACGTAGGCCAGGGCGAGCACGCAGACGACCGCGAGCGCCGACCACCGCAACGACTTCGCGGTGCTGACCAGGTCGGAGCAAGCGGCGCGCAACGGGATGCGGTAGGCGACCACGACGCCGAAACCGCAGAGCAGGAGCAGGCTTCCAGGAGAGGCCAGCCAGCTGAGGCTGAAAACGGTCGTGCTGGAGGCATCCCCGGACGCCGTCAGCAGCTCGCCGTGCAGTCCGGGCCACGGGATCTCCACGGTCGTGCCGTCCAGGGCGTCGCCCAACGGCTCCCACAGCTTGACCACCGAGAACACGGCCACGACGAGGACGTAGGGCAACAGGGCCATCGTGGTCCGGGCGAGGCTGAGCCGCTGCCGCTCCGCCACGATCGTCCGCGTGGCGGCAGCTCCACCGCTGGGGCCGTCGGTCGGGATCGCGGCTCCGAGGCGCTCGTGCGCCGCTTCACCGCCGCGAGGCTCCCAGAAGCGGAGGAGGACCACCAGCGCCACCGCGCCCACGAGGGAGGACACGATGTCGGTCAGCTGCACCGACATGTAGTTCGCGCAGACGAACTGGGCGACCGCGAAACCGGCGCCGGTCGCCGCCGCTGCCTGCCAGGTCTCGCGCAGGCCGCGCCGGCCGTCGACGATGAGGACGAGCAGGAACGGGACGGCCAGCGCGAGCACCGGGGTCTGCCGCCCGACCACGGCGCCGATGTGCTCGTAGGGGATCCCGGTCAGCTCACCGGCGGTGATGATCGGGGTTGCCAGGGCGCCGAAGGCGACCGGCGCGGTGTTGGCGAGCAGGACCGTGACCGCGGCGCGCAGCGGTGGGAAGCCGATCGCGACCAGCATCATGCCGGTGATCGCCACGGGGGCGCCGAACCCCGCGAGCGCTTCGAGCAGACCGCCGAAGCAGAACGCGATGACCACGGCCTGGATCCGCGGATCCGGCGAGATCATGCCGAAGCACGTTCGCAGGTCCTCGAAGCGCCCGCTGGTCACCGTGAGCTGGTAGAGCCAGATCGCGGTGAAGACGATCCACATGATCGGCAGCAAGCCGAACGCGGCGCCTTGCCCAGCCGAGGACAACGCCATGCCGACCGGCATCCCGTAAACGGCAACCGCCACCGCCAGGGCTGCCGCGAGCCCGGACAGGGCCGCCCAGTGGGCCTTCACCCGGAATGCGCCGAGCAGCACGAACACGGTGACGAGGGGCAGTGCGGCCGACACCGCCGAGAGCACCAGGCTTCCGCCGATCGGCGCTAGATCCGGTTGGTACACAGGCGCGACACCTCTCTGAGTCAAGACCGCCAATGTCGACCTCTATGTGGTCGGACCACAAGGTGGCTGTACCCTAAGAGCCTCAGAAGGGGATGTAAAGGTTCGGGGGGCGCTGATGGCCGGGAGCGGGAGCGACGACGATCCGAGCGTGGGCGGATCGTGGCGCCCGGTGGCGCGCGCACGGACCTACGAGCTCGTGATCGAACGCGTCGAAGAGCAGATCGTGACCGGCCAGCTGAAGGTGGGCGATCGGCTACCCGCCGAACGCGACCTGGCTCAGATGCTCGGCGTGAGCCGCGGTGCGGTCCGCGAAGCGTTCCGCGCGCTGGAAGCGCAGGGCGCTCTGCGCATGTCGGTCGGCACCGGCCCCGATGCGGGAACGACCGTTGCCGCCACGCCCAGCAGCGCCCTGAACCGGCTGCTGCGCCTGCACGTGGCGCTGGCCAACTTCCCCATCCAGCACGTCGTGGACGCCCGGGTCATGTTGGAACGCGAGAGCGCTCGGCACGCCGCGGAGCGAGCCACTCCGGCCGACCTGGAACAGATGCGCGAGCTGCTCGCGGCCATGGACGACCCGGACTGCGACCGCGAGCGCTTCAACGAGCTCGACACCGATTTCCACGTCGCGATCGCCGAAGCGGGCGGCAACCGCCTCGTCGCCGACATGACGATCGCGATCCGCGAATCCATGCGCCGACCGCTGCTGAACGCCTTCCGGGACCTGGGCGACTCGTGGGCCCCGATCGCCGCGGGCCTCAAGAGAGATCACCGCTCGATCTACGAGGCGCTGGAAGCCGGCGACAGCGCCGCAGCGCAGGAGCACGTCGAGGAGCACATCCGGGGCTTCTACCGAGACGGCTGGGGGGACCACTTCTCCGCCGACCGGAGCTGACCCCGGCTCCAGCGGGCTGCACGGTCAGTGCTGGTCGAGTCGGCGGTAGTGGGACGGGGTCGTGCCGGTGACGGCGCGGAACTGGCGGTTGAAGTTCGACAGGTTGGTGAAGCCCACCCGGTAGCAGATCTCCGCGACGGGCAGCCGGGTGGTGCGCAGCAGGCGGGAAGCCTCCGTGACGCGCATCCGGCTCACTGTGCGGCTGAAGCCCACGCCCGTGGCCTTGGAGAACAGCCGGGAGAAGGCGTCGCGGCTCAAGGCCACCTCGTCGGCGACGTCCCGGAGCAGCAACCGGTCCGCGAGGTGGTCGGTGATGTAGCTCAGCGCCCGGTTGAACAGCTCGGTCTCCTCGACGTCCAGGCGGTAGGAACCGCCGTGGCTGTCGAGGTAGTGGCGGTCGGACTCGGGGGATTCGGCGAGCACGCTCAGCAGCTCGGTGACCGCGGCCAGGCGCCGCAGGCCGAAGGTGCCCTGCACGGCTTCCAAGGCCGCAGTGCCGTCCTCCAACGTGCGGCCACCGAACTCGATGCCGCGAGCCGCATCGTCCAGCAGCGGACGCAGCGACTCCAGTTCCGGCAGCTCCTCGGCGGCGGCGAAGAACCGGTCCTGGTCGAGCTGCAAGACGGCGTCGCGGTTGCGCACCGGTTCGGCGTCGTCGAGGTGGGAAATCCAGTTGTGCGGGAGGGAGGAACCGACGAGGCACAGGTTTCCGGGTTCGAACGGACCCACGTAGTCACCGATCATCATCGTGCCGGAGGACTCGCGGACGAGGTGGACCTCCACCTCGGGGTGGTGGTGCCAGCGGGCCAGCGGGTGCGGCCAGTCGTGCTGGTGCCACCGCACGGAGCTCGACGGGTCCGGGACCACCAGTTCCCGCACCGGCGAGGCGGTTTCGCCCGAGTTGCTCCGCGCGGCGGCACCCACGGTCAGGCTCCCGCCACCCTGATCTGGATCTTGGTGTCGCCGGGTCGTGCCTCGGCGCCGCGCTCGAAGGCGGCAACGGCCTCCTCCAAGGGGTACGTGGCGCTGATCAGACCGCCCAGGTCCACCGACGGGGAAGCCGCCAGTTCGATGGCCCGCGAGTAGGCGTTGGCGTAGCGGAACACCGTCTCGATGCGCAGTTCCCGGGCTTGCGCGGCTGCGACGTCCAGCGGCACCGGGTCCACGGGGATGCCCACCAGCACGACCGTCCCGCCCGGTGCGGGGGTCTCCCACAGCGAGTCGAAGGCACGCGGGTTGCCGCTGGCCTCGAACACCACGTCCGCGCCCCAGCCGTCGGTGGCCTCGCGCACCACGTCGGCCAGCTCCTGCCGGGTGGCGTCGACGGGGTGGATGGTCGG
This sequence comes from Saccharopolyspora aridisoli, assembly GCF_004348445.1. Taxonomy (GTDB): domain Bacteria; phylum Actinomycetota; class Actinomycetes; order Mycobacteriales; family Pseudonocardiaceae; genus Saccharopolyspora; species Saccharopolyspora aridisoli. The sequence goes on from NZ_SMKV01000004.1 coordinate 227,178, forward strand.
GTACGCCTCGATCTTGGCGAACTTCTCCGGCGCGACGTCGGAGATGTAGACGCGGGACGCACCGCTGGCCGCGGCGGCGATGGCGGTGAGCACCCCGATGGTCCCCGCTCCGGCGACGGCGACCACGTCACCAGGTGAGATCCCCGCCTTGGTCACCGCGTGGACGGCCACCGCGAAGGGCTCGATGAGCGCACCCTCCTCCAGGGGCAGCTGGTCGGGCAGCCTGTAGGTGAAGTCGGCCGGATGAACGACTTCCGGTTGCAAGCAGCCGTGCACCGGCGGGGTGGCCCAGAACCGCACGTCGGGGTCGACGTTGTACATGCCCAGGCGGGAGGCGCGGGAACGCGGGTTCGGGATGCCCGGTTCCACGCACACCCGGTCGCCGACGGCCAGGTGGGTCACGCCCTCACCGACCTCCAGGACGGTGCCGGAGGCTTCGTGGCCCAGCACCATGGGAGCCTCGACGACGTAGGGCCCGATCCGCCCGTGGGTGTAGTAGTGGACGTCGCTGCCGCAGATGCCGACGGTGTGCACGCCGATGCGCACTTCGCCTGGGCCGACCTTGCCCAGGCCCGGGACCGGGCGGATCCGGATCTGTTGCGGGCGTTCGAGGACGACGGCGTCCATCGTCTTCTCCTGCGGGGTCGGAACGGTCGTGGGGTTCATCGTCGCAGGTCCTTTCAGGCGGTCTGGGCCAGGCGCTCGCGGCGCGGGAGCATCCGGCCGGTCTCCGAGGTGATGCCCGGCTGGGGTGGGTGGATGAACAAGGTGGTGATGGTGCCCAGCACCATCAGAACCGCGAAGGCCCAGCACACGCCGATCGGGCCGATCACCGGCAGCAGGGCGGTGGCGATGCCCGGACCCGCGAAGGTGGTCAGCCCGGAGGCGAGGTTGTGGGCGGAGATCGCCGCCCCCCGGTGCTCCGGTGCGAGCGCCGGGAAGATCGCGCCCATGGGCACGAATGCGGTGACCGACAGCGCGAAGAGCACGGCGGGAACGATCATCAGCACGAAGCTCGGCCCGAACCAGACCGGGAAGTAGGCGAAGGCCAGGGACGCGATCGCCATGCCGCCGAAGCCGTACCAGCGCATCTGGCGCATCCAGCCGTAGCGGTCACCGAGCCGGCCCCACATGATGTTGGATCCGATCGTGATGGCGTTCGTGATCGCCCACAAGGTCATCCACTCGGACAGGGAGAACCACGCCTGACCACCGACGCCGTCGGTGGTCAGGTAGAGCGGCATCATCATCGGGAACGCGTAGAGCGTCAGGTTGCACAGCACCCGGATGACCACGGACAGCGCGATCTGCCGGTTCTCGACCAGGATCGTCACCCCGCGCAGCAGCTCCCGAGCCCTGCCCTCGCCGACGAGCCCCCGCGAGCGGTCAGCCTCCGGCGGGGCACCCGGGACGAGGAAGGCGCACATGGCCGTTCCGGCCGCGACGAAGATCAGGGAGGCCCAGAGCGTGGCGTACTCGCCGATCACGGGGACCAGCAGGCTGGGCAGGTAGGCGCCCATGACGCCGATGCCCAGCGAGAACGAGGCCCAGAACCAGCCCATCGCCGAGGCCAGGCGGCCGGGGTGAACGGATTGGGCGATGAGCACCACGAACGAGTACATGAAGAGCGGGTAAGCCACCCCGCGCAAGCTGTAGATCAGGATCGTGCCGACCACGCTCTGCAGCCCCACCGTCAGGAACAGGACGTGCAGGACCATCCACAGGACGCCGCCGAGCACCATCAGGCGCCGGGCGCCGACGATCTCGGCCAGCACGCCGGTGGTCCACGCCGAGAAGGCGACCACCAGCCCGTACACGGTGAAGACGAGACCCGCCTGAGTGGGCGAGAAGCCGCTCTCGACGAGGAAGCGGGACAAGAACGTGAGCTCGAAACCATCACCGGTCATGAAAACGGCGAGGGCGAGGTAGCCGAACAGCAGGCGCCGCGGCATGCCGAACATGCGGGAGTCACTCCTTTGTGGACACCGATTGGGCAGCACCTGACGAGGGAGATCACACGCCAGAGGTGCCTGATGCCCACAAACTATGTCGGCACGGCGGAGCGAACTAGACAGTTCGAACGGCCCGCGCTGATACTTTCGTGCGCGGTTGCGCGAGGAGACCCCGAACCGCTACCGCGAGCCGCGACCACCGCACTCGGCCCGCGTCGCCCCTGGCCGAGGCCGACCGACCGGCGCGTCGACCCCTCCTTCGATCGGTCCTTCGATCGGTCGTTCGATCGGTCGTTCGATCGGCTTCGGCCCTCCGTTCCGGAGGGCCCGGACCTTGCACTCGCGATGTCAAACGGCCGTATCGGTCTCAGCTGGGAATCTGCTTCGCCGCGGCGGCCGACGAGGCGTGACACCAGCTCTCGTTCCTCGTCCCGGTTTCTCGCCGCGCTCATCAGCGCGTTGTAATCCCGCTCCAGGTCGCGCAGGAAGTTCACCCACGGCTGGGGGAACTCGGCGAGGTTGACGTAGCGCTGGTTGTCCCGCAGCTTGCCTGCGCCGATCTTGTCGCGCTTGTGGCCGTGCGCGCTGGACTCCGGGTTGCTGGTGGCTTCCGTCGAGCGCCAGTTGTGCACGTACCCGACCGGGCTGTTCTCGTTCTCGGGCGCGAGCGTCTCCAGCCCGACTTCCAGCGCGCCCGCCCTGCCCAGCCGCGGTGGGGTGTAGATCAGCAGCAGGTGGCCGTGCGCGCCATCGGGCATGATCACATCACCGTTGCAGTCGAGGCTGCCCATGCCGCCCATGCCCACGTCCACGCCCGCCAGTCGCACCTTCTCGTCCTTCGAGCCGAACGGCCTCTTGTTGCGGAGCGCGGCGAGCGCCCCGCCGCGCTCCTTGAAAGCGCCCTCACCACCGACGCGGTCGTCGCTGATGGACATGTGGTGGGTGGCGTACTTTCGCTCGAAGACCTTGTCGGTGAGCTCGCCCTGCGCGTCGGTCATCTCCAGCCATTGCGCCAGTTCGAAGCGCCCGGCACCTCGCCGGGACAGCTCGGGGATGCGGATGTTCACCCGGCCGCCGTGCGCCAGCGCCCGCGCCACATCCCCGTCGCGGTAGTCGATGTGCTCCTCGCCCGGCCCTGGCCGGATCTTGAGGCCGTTCTGCAGGGCGAGGAACACCCGGGTGAGCAGCTGCTGCGCGTGGGCCTGCTTGTTCTGCTCGGCGGTGGCGCCGTCCCCGGACGGCTCCCTCGGGTGCAGCGTGTCCACGAAGGTGTTGCGGATCTGCTCGTCTCGTTCGGCGTCCAGCTGCTCGCGTTCCTCCGCCGACGACTTGTTCGCGGTCAACGTGCGGCCGAGGGTGTAGGCCGGGCTGTCCTGCTGCCTGTCGCGAACGGCGCCGCGGTACTCCAACGTGGCGATGAGCAGCCGCCGCCCGGGCGAAAGCCTCAGCCAGTCCTCGTAATTGCCCTTCTCCGCGTACGCCAGGGCGGCCTCGTAGGTCCCGATGCCGGCGGATTCCAGCCAGTTCCCGCCCTGCTGCTGGATCTGCTGCACCTCACCGTCGTCGAAGAGCGGACCGCTCTTCAGCCGCTTCAGCAGGTCGGACTTCACCTTCTGGGCGTTGACCCATTCGCCCAATCGCCCTCCGCCGGTCGGGGCCCCCACCGTCCGCTGCCCGTCCCCGGCCGTCCGCTGCACCGCCGCTGTGGCGGCGCGGTTGCCCGCTCGTTGTTGCAGCGAGAGGACGTCGGCCGGGGCGAGCTCGCCCGGCGCTCGCCGCAGGCCAGAAGCTACCTGTGGGCGCGTGCCGGCGTGGGTGGACTTGACCTGGTCCCGTTCCGGTTCCTTGCTCCGCGCGTTGCCCATCGAGACCGAGCTTCACACCGGTGGTCCTCGTGCAACAGGTATCGAAGGGCACAGCCGCGGGCAGATCGTCTTCGATCGAACGTCCCCTTCTCGTGCGACGGTTCCAGATGTTCCACGTACTGAGTGGACATGCGAGTCAGCGGGGTTCGGCCGCCAGTGCGCCGCTGACGTTGAGCTGCTGGACGCAGCGCGGAGCCGGTGGGCCGTACGGCGGGGTTCCCGGCCGCGCGCAGCGCACCGTCGCCACGACCTCCGCCTCGCTCGGAACCTTGATCGGGGTCACCCAGTGGTAGTCCTGGTTGCGGAAGGTCTCCAGCGCGATGGTGGTGATGACGCGGTCGTCGAACTCGATGGTGAGCACGCCTTCGTCGCCCTGGTAGTTCGCCAGCACGAGGTCGGTGATGTAGAACTCCTGGCCCTCAGGCACGGTGTAGGACTCGTCCCCGGAGTCTCCGGTCCTCGTGGTCACCTCGATCGTGGCCGAGTGCTGCTGCCCGGTCTCCAGGGGGTTCGGCGGTGGCGGGGGTGGCTGTCCCTCCCCCGGGCCGCCGGGTTTCGGCTCTTCCGCAGGTGGTGGCGGCGCGAGCTTTCCCTCCGCCGCCAGCTGCTCCGCGCGTTCCTGCGCCGCCTCCTGCGCGGCGGACTTGAGCTCCGGAAGCGCCAGGGTGTACCAGAACAGCAGCAACGCGAGCAGCAGGGCCAGGAGCGCGAGCAACCACCTCGGCAGCAGGGGCAGCTGCACCAGTTCGCCGTCCAGCTCCTCCAGCGACGGCTCCCCGGGCGTGGCCTCCGCGCTAGGGGATGCCCTGACCAGGAACGGTTTGGCGGCCGGTTTGCCGAACCAGATGAGACCGCCCGCGCGGGCCCGCAACCGGACGTCCGCGCGTTCGCCGGGCTCCAGCGCGACCTGCGCCGAGTCGAGCGAGAACTTCAGCTCCTCCGCGGGATCGGTCGCCTCCAGCGGAACCGCGAGGGGCGTGTTGCCCTGGTTGTGCACCGAGACCTCGAACCGCCCGCTGCGCCACGCGCGGCGGCGTTGCGGCGTGAGCGCGGCTCGCAACCGGTGGAAGGGCGCGACGACCACGGTCGTCTCCGGCACCGCGACCAGGCCGGGCTGCTCGACCGGAACGACCCGGACGGCGAGCGGAACCTCCTCCGCCCGCACCTCGGACGACAGCGGTGGGCGGAGGACGAGGGTGACGGTTCCCCGCTCACCCGGGTAGACGGGCAGCCGGTCGGGTTGCACCGTCGTCCAGGCGGCGCACTCCCCCACGACTTCGAACTCGTAGGCCTCGACGATGTCGGTGTTGTTGCCCACGGTGAAAGTCGCCGCTACCTCACCGCCCGGGCTTACCTCCACTCGCTCGCCGTCGAATTCGGCATATGTCGTCACACGGCCAGAATCTAGGCGTCCCGCTCCCTTCCGAGGCAGGGCGTCGAGGGCAGCGCCGAGGCAACGCGCGTGCCCGCAGCGGCATCGCCCCTGCCCTCGCGTTCTGGTTCTCCAAATTCCTTGCACGAAAGCGTTCTCCGCTCAGATGTGCGCCGAAAGCGGTCATCTCGGGCGCACGTCGAATTCTTCATGCCCGAATGGCCGTGCCCCAGCGCCCCGATTTCGCGTATCACTTGAAAGAGGGGTGTCCTGGGGAGGAGAACCGATGACGAGAGTTGCGGTCGCGATATGCGCGGCCGATCCGATCCTGGCGAGCGGCGTCACGCACCAGCTTCGCCCGCGACCCGAGGTGGAGGTGCTCAGAACCGAAGAGGAGGAGCGGGCCGAGGTCTCGCTGGTCGTGGTCGACCGGTTGGACGAGGAGTCCGAGCAGGTGCTGCGCAGGTTGCAGCGCACGTCGTCGGTCCGCACCGGGCTCATCGTCGGCGAGTTCGGGCAGGACGCGCTGCAGACCGCCATCGAGTGCGGTGTCGCGGCCGTGCTGCGCCGCCGCGACGCGACTCAGGACCGGCTGGTCGGGCTGATCACGGCGCTGGTCCGCGGCGAGGGGGTGCTGCCCGGCGACATGCTCGGCAGGCTGCTCGACCACGTCAGCCGCCTGCAGCGCGGCGTTTCGGACACCGCCGGCGCCACGCTCTCCACCTTGACCTCGCGGGAAGGCGAAGTGCTGCGGCTGATCTCCGACGGCTTCGACACCAAGGAGATCGCCACCAAGATGTCCTACTCCGAACGCACCGTGAAGAACATCCTCCAAGAGGTGACCACGCGCCTGCAATTGCGCAACCGCGCGCACGCCGTCGGCTACGCCATGCGGCAGGGACTGATCTGACTCGGTGCCCGAAAGGGCGGCGGCTCTTCCCGTTCTCGTGCCTGTCGATTCCTGGGCACGCGAGCAGAACCGGACGAGGCTGCGGGAGGTATCGATCGCCTGGGGTGGAGGTCAATCGTGATCGGCAGTGTGCCGGGGTTCCGGCGCGGCTCGACCCGCTTGGGAATCGTCCTGCTCGGCGTGTTCCTCCTGCTGTGCGGGGTGATCAGCCTCCCGACGACCGCTGCGCAGACCGCGCCTCCACCGGTGGCCGCGCAGCCGCCGAGCCGCATCGCCTTCGCCGGTACCGAGCACCGCAGCCTGGGGATCACCGCGACCGGCCTGCCCGGTCAGGGCACGGCTCAGCCGCTGTTCGACGAGCCTCAGCAGCACTTCGACCAGGACGTGTCCGCGCGCGACGGGCTGATGGTGTTCACCAGCCTGCGGGACGAGCGGACTCCGCAGGTCTACCTGCGTCAGGCCGACGGCGAGGTGCGGCGGCTCACCCGGGGGCTCGACGCTGCGAACCCGGAGCTCTCGCCCGACCTGCGGTGGGTGGCGTTCGACTCGGCGGAGGCGAACGGGCAGCGAGCCATCTGGCTCGTGCGCACCGACGGCAGCCGGGCCCACCGGCTCTCCGACACCGCGAGCAACGAGACGCATCCGACGTTCTCCCCGGACGGGACGCGCCTCGCCTACGCGTGCGACGCGAACGGGCAGTGGGAGATCTACGACCAGCCCGTCTCCGGGGGCGCTCTGCGGAGGCTGACCGACGAACCGACCGGCGCCGCGGTCGAACCGTCGTGGAACCCGGTGGACCAGAACCGGATCGCCTACACCCTCTACGCCTCCGGTACCCCTGACGACAACGCGGAGCGCAGCGTGCGCGTCCTCGACGGCACCGGGGTCGGGACACCGCTGTTCGCGGACGATCCCGGGTGGCGGACCCGGGAACCCCGGTGGTTCCCGGACGGCAGGCGGCTGCTGTTCCTCAGCCCCTCCCACCCCGACCCGTCCCCCGGGCAGGACGGGTGGGATCAGGTGTTCCAGGTCGACGCCACGACGGCGCCGGTGTCGCTGCCCGCGACGCGGATGCTCTCCGAGGACCGCCACGTCGATTCCCCGACCTGGTTCACCGGCGGCGGGATCGGGCGCCTCGTGGTCGCCCGCACCACCGCGTCGCTGCGGAACACCGCACGGCTGCAGGACATCCGGCCGGACGGCGTCGATCCGCGGGATCTGGGCGTCGACGCGCTCACCGAGGACCCCAACGCGTTCCGGGACTCGCGCCTGGTGTTCACCCCGTCCCCGGGCTACGACCCCTGGACGGAGCGGCAGGCGTACTCCCCCGACGGCACCCAGATCGCGATCAGCCGGTTCGAGGACGTCGGCGGGCAGCGCGTGCAGCGGATCTGGCTGGTGGGCTCCGATGGTTCCAACCCCCGGCGGCTGCCGATCGCCGACCGGCAGTCCGGCGATTGGGAGTCCGACGTCGCGTGGTCGCCGGACGGCGAGGAGGTCGCGGTGGCGCGGAGATCGCCGGGCGCGATGGACCCGGCGGCCGAGCGCGGCAGGAGCCGGATCGTCGTCGTGGACGTCGACACCGGCCGGGTGACCAAGCGGCTGGCGAACCCGGATCCAAATCTGGACGACACCCAGCCCGCGTGGTCGCCGGACGGCCGGCGCTTCTCGTTCAGCCGCGGCCGGGTCGCCGACGTGCCGGACGACCAGCGCCGCAACCACATCTGGCTGGCCCGCGCCGACGACCTCGGCGGGCAGCAGGACCTGAGCGAGACGATCTGCCAGTGCGAGGTCGTCGACGACAGCCCCGTGTTCGCGCCTGATGGGCGCAGCATCGTGTTCAACCGGGAGAACGACGGCCTCTACCGGATCCACCTCGACGGCAACCGGTGCGAGGTGCTGCTGCCCCGGGGGCAGAGCAGCTGCGTCGACATCCCGGACCGGCCGGAGGGTTCGGGGACCTACCAGCCGAGGGATGCCACCTGGTCGCCGGACGGGAAGCGGCTGGTGCTCTCCCGGCGCTCGAACAGCAACAACAACGTTCCCGAGCACCTGTCGATCTTGGACCCGGCGACGGGCGAGCTGACCTCGCTCAGCGACCGGCTGCCGGGACGCCAGAAGGAACCCAGCTGGCAGACCGCGGTCGACCTGACCATGACCGCGCCGCCGTCGGCGAACCAGGTCCAGGTCGGCAGGTCCGCGCACGTCACGGGGACGGTGCGCAACAACGGCCCGGCGACCTCGGCGAGCACGGCCGCGACCCTCGACGTGCCACCGGGTCTAGAGCTGACCCGGTTGCGCACCGACCAGGGCGGCTGCGAGGGCGCGCGGTGCGACCTCGGTGTGCTGGAGCCGGGGGATTCCGTCGAGGTCACCGCAGAACTCGTGGGCGAGGCCGCAGGTGATCACCCGTTGACCTGGACCGCCACCGGTTCGGTGCGGGACAGCCGGCCGGGCGACAACAGCTCCCGGACGGTCGTGCCTGTGCGCCCGGAACCGCCGCCGCTGCAAGCCAACCCCGGTGTCGCGATGACCGCCGCGCCCGATCCGTCCTATGTGGGCAGTCGTACCGAGGTGATCTTCACGGTTCGCAACGGTGGCCAGGCCCCGGCGAGCGGGTTGGAGCTGGACATCGCGCTGCCTCCGGGTGTTCCGGTGGAGAGCCTGCCGCCGGACTGCGGCGGTGGACGATGCGCGCTGCCCGACCTTCCGCCCGGTGGCGTGGTCGACCAGCGAGTCGTGCTGGCTCCCCGCGCTGCTCTGATGTCGGAGATCGCGGCGACGGTGCGGACTCGCGGGTCGGACTCCGATCCTGCCGACAACCGCGCCACCAGGCCCTACCGCGTGCTGCAACCCCGGATCGTCTCGGTTCCCGAGGTCGGCGAGCCCGGGTTCGTGACCTCGGTGCGCGGATTCGACTTCCCGCCCGGTGATCCCGTGCGGCTGGAGTGGTCGCCCGGCATCACCGCCTCGGCAGCGCCGACGCTGCCCGGACCGGACGGGCGGTTCGCGGCGCAGCTGCTGATCCTGCCCAAGGACGAGACCGGGCCGCGCACCATCACCGCGTCCGGTCCCGGGTTCAGCCCGGTCACCGCGCGGTTCCTCGTCGTCCGTCCCGCCATCACGCCGCCCGGGATGGTGGGGCCGCGATGATCCACGAGGTCGACGAGGCGCTGCGGCTGCTGCTGGCGGAGCACGACCTGCCCGGCGCCGGGGTGGAGCTCGGTTTCGAGGCGCCCACCACGGACTGGGCGGCGAAGCGCAACGCCCCCACCATCAGCGTGTTCCTCTACGACATCAGGGAGGATCCGGGACTGCGGCAGGGCGGCCGGTTCGAGCAGCGCGACGACACCGGCGCGGTGACCGGCTGGCGGTCGCCACCGCACTGGTTCCACCTCGCCTACCTGGTGACGGTGTGGACGAACCGGCCGCAGGACGAGCACCGGCTGCTCTCCGAGGTGCTGCGCTGCGTCGTGCACCACGACGCCCTGGCGGAGCAGTGGCTGACCGGCACGCTCGCGGAGCTCGGGCTGACGGTGGCGTTCGAGGCGGGCGGGTCGATGGCCGAAGGCCGCTCGGCCGCCGATGTGTGGTCGGCGCTGGGCGGGCAGCTCAAACCGTCGATCAACCTGCAGGTCACGGCCCCGTTGTCCGGGGATCTGACCCCGGCCGGGCCACCGGTCACCGAGGGCGTGGTGCTGCGCGCTACGGAGGATGCGGCGCGGCGGTTGCGCTACGACGAGTCCGGCGCGGAGGGCGAGGCGTTCGCTCCTGCCCGGCCTCGCCCGGAGCCGAAGCGGCGTCGCCGAGGCCCCGTCTCGTGACGGCCGAGGACCTGCACCACCTGTGGGCTCGGCTGGGCCAGGTCGAGCAGCGCGTCCGGTCGGCGGTCGCCGCCCGGCGGGCCACCGACCCGCACCCGGACGACCCGCACCGCGGTCTCTACCTCACTCCGGAGCACGTCGAGCGCATCCTGGCCACGCCTGCGAAGTCCTGGTCCGGCGACGGCCTCCCCTCGGCCGATCCCGGTCCCAGGCTGCAGCGCCTGGCCGAGGACTTCGGCCTCACCGAGCTGGACGTCGAGCTGCTGCTGGTGGCGCTGGCTCCGGACGTCGACGTCCGGTTCGAACCGCTCTACGGCTACCTCAACGACGACGTGACCCGCCGTCGCGCGACCACCGGCCTGGCGCTGGACCTGTGCGGGATGCCGTCGGCGGGCGACGCCCGGTTCCGGTTCAGCGCAACCGCTCCGCTGGTCGCCGGGGGACTGCTGGAAGTGCAGGAGCCCGAACGTCCGGCGCTCTCGCGCGCGCTCCGGGTTCCGGACCGGGTGGTGGCGCACCTGCTCGGTCACGACGAACCCGCCGCCGGTCGCCTGGTGCGCGGCGATCCCGGCTCACCGGGAGCGCTGGCCAAGCGGATCGGGGCGGCTCTGGACTCCGGCGTGCGGCTGGTCCACCTCCACGGCGCGGAGGGTGCCTCGCGGGTCGCGCTGGATGCCCTTTCGGTCAGCGGCCGGGCAGCGCTCGTCATCGACATCGCATACCTCGAACCGGACTCCGTGCCGGTGCTCGTCCGGGAAGCAGCCCTGCTCCGCGCCGGAATCACGCTGGGACCGCTGGAGAATCTCGAACCCGCTCGCCCGGAACGAGCCCGCCTGCTGCGGGACCTCGTCCGCGCAGCAGAGCGCGTCCCACTGCTGCTGCACGGCTCCGGCAGCTGGGACCCGGCGTGGTCCCAGCGGGCACCGGTGTCGATCCGCGTCGCACCCCCGAACGCAGCGGAACGGACGCAGGAGTGGCGGCGAGCCCTGACCGCCGTCTCGGCCGAGATGCCCGAGGACGCGCTGTCCGAGGCCGTGGGGAGCTACCAGCTCGACACCGAGGCGGTCGGCCGCGCGGCGTCGGTCGCCGCGCAGCTCGCCGCGTTCGACTCCCGCCCGGTCAACGCCGACGACCTGCGAGCGGGCGCGCGAGCCCAGAACGGAGCTGGCCTGGACCGCCTGGCCCGCCACATCACCCCAGCCGTGACCTGGGACGACCTTGTACTTCCCGACCCCACGCACAGACAGCTGACCGAACTGTCGATGCGCGCCCGCCACCGCGACCGAGTCCTCGGCGACTGGCGAATGCGCCCCGGCGGCGGACGCGGACGCGGCGTCATCGCACTGTTCGCGGGCGAGTCGGGAACGGGCAAGACCATGTCGGCGGAGGTCGTCGCCGCCGACCTCGGCATGGACCTCTACGTCGTGGATCTGTCCACAGTGGTCGACAAGTACGTCGGCGAGACGGAGAAGAACCTGGAGCGAATCTTCACCGCAGCAGCAGGCGTCAACGGAGTCCTCCTCTTCGACGAAGCCGACGCCATCTTCGGCAAGCGCTCAGCCGTCCAAGACGCCCACGACCGCTACGCCAACATCGAATCGGCCTACCTGCTGCAGCGCATGGAAACCTTCAACGGCATCGCCATCCTCACCACCAACCTCCGAGCCAACCTCGACGAAGCCTTCACCCGCCGTCTGGACGTCATAGCCGACTTCCCCATGCCCGACGCCACCCAACGCCGAGCACTCTGGGAGCGTTGCCTCGGCGTAGCCCTCCCCCGCGCCGAAGACCTCGACCTGGCTTTCTGCGCCGACCGCTTCGAGTTGGCAGGCGGTTCAATTCGCTCCTGCGCCATCACAGCGGCCTACCTGGCCGCCGAGAGCGGCGAGCCGGTGGGCATGGCACAACTGCTCACAGCGGTGCGCCAGGAATACGACAAATTGGGGAGGCTGGTGCTGGACGGGGAGTTCCATCACGTGTCCAACGAGAACAAGGAACCCTGTGTCACCCCACACCGTCGAACCGAAGGGAACGGCTGACATGCGTGCCCGAGGCACTGGCAGTAAACCCAACGAAGACCAATTCACCGCACACACCCCGAATACGGACACATTCGCACCTCACCCCGGAGATCGTTCTCCAGCCGCGATCCTCGCGCTACAACGCAGTATCGGCAACGCCGCAGCATCCCAATACCTTCACGACTGGCAGCACGATCCCTCGGCCACAGTGCAACGCTCAAAGGTCCACGATGTGCTGCGCACCAACGGGAAACCCATGGAAGAAGCAACCCGCGCAGAGATGGAATCCCGCCTAGGCGCCGACTTCTCTGATGTCCGTGTCCACAACGACGGTGCGGCGCGAGCCTCGGCAGCCGAAATCGGCGCTCGCGCCTACACCTCCGGAAATCATATCGTCATCGGCGACGGCGGCGCCGACAGACATACCCTCGCCCACGAGCTGAGCCACGTCATCCAGCAACGTCAGGGGCCTGTCGCCGGCACCGACAACGGAGCAGGCCTGAGCGTTTCGGACCCGAGCGACGAATTCGAGCGCGCCGCCGAGTCAAACGCGAGAAAAGCACTGAGCTCCCCGGAACCCACCCCGAAGGGGCAGGATCACCCCACGTCGAATGCAAGCGATGCGACAGGAACTCCCGTCCAGCGCGTCGGAGACAAAGATCGCAAAGACCTGTACCTCAAATGGTCCGGCGGAAAAGAGGGAACCCCACGAGAAAGACTCAAGCTACACAATCAGTTAAAACGTATAGCGGAAGAAACGTCGAACGATTGGAAAAAAATGACGGTCGAGACCGCAGTCAGCCTGCTGCACAGAAGCAATATTACACCAGAAACCCTCGCAGAACCAGACACACGCCCCCAAGAAGAGCCTATTGAAAAATTCCGCGAACGGGCACTTGGTGCCTACCAGGAAACTGTTGCACAGTTCGGCGACGTTGAGGCGAACCCGGTATTTTACGACATCGAAGGAGTCGGCCGCGGTGTAGTAGCCTTGCTGCACAAGAAACGAGAGGGAGAAGACCCACAAGACCCGGGTAATATGCTTGCCTGGGCATCACATGGATACGAGGATGCGGAATCCGTCGACACCGATACCGCGAGGAGCTACGGATTCATTGTTGAACAGGGCAAGAGCTGGCTGCGCACCGGCGACAACGCCGTCTACTCGAAATTGCCGAATGCAATGAACGAAGCCAAAATTGAACCGACCAAAAAGGCCCCTTCGCTGATGGCCAGGCCACACCTTGGAGACCTAGGAAAAGATGACTTTAAACGACTCTCCGAGCTTACCAAAAGCTGCGACGTCGCGGTGTTCCTCGACGAACAACAGGGATACGTGACGACGGAGAAGCCACCAAATGTCGCAGAGATCGTAGATCGAACTCCAGCCTTGAAAGACTATGCCCAACTACTTCTGTTCACCTGCCGTACTCCATGGGAACCGGGGGTCGAAGTTAAGGGCAGCGGATCGGATGAGAAGAAGATGGCCACTCCGACGAGCGCGCGGGTACACACGGATTACCTTTCCAGGAATTCGACGACGTCCTAGCAGGTAAATGAGTGGAATCTCCGGCGACGCGCCTTTGAGCGGCGCGCCGCACTTGCCCCGGAAGACACAGGCGTTGCCCCCAGCAGTGACCGCGAGGACCTGTGTCGACACGCAGCGACGCAACAAAGCTCAACACATCACCGTCTGCAGGCGAAGGAGCGAACATGCCGTCGTACCTGTCCCCTGGCGTTTACGTCGAGGAGGTCCAGAACGGGGCCCGGCCCATCGAAGGTGTCGGGACCGCGGTTGCCGCCTTCGTCGGGTTCGCGTCGCAGGGGCCGTTGCACGAGCCGACGCTGGTGACGAACTGGAGCCAGTTCACGCAGACCTTCGGCGGGTTCGGCGACGGGTACCTCGCGCACTCGGTCTACGGTTACTTCGCCAACGGCGGCGGTTCCGCCTACATCGTGCGGATCGGCGGTCCTTCCGCCGAGGCCGCGCCCGTCGCGGCGCCTCAGCCGACGCAGCTCGGTGATCTGCGGGTGTCGGCGCTGCTTGGTGCTGGATCGGGCATCACCGTGGAAGTCGTCGATGCCGAGGGTGAGAACCCGCCGGAGGACCGGTTTCGGTTGCTGGTCAAGCAGGACGGCAAGGTCGCGGAGAGCTTCGACGTCTCGACCAAGAAGAACGTCAAGAGCTACGTCGTCGCACAAGTGCGCGAGCGGTCCAAGCTCATCGAGATCACCGAGCCCTCGGGGACCCTGAGCAGGCCCGACAACCAGTCGGTGTCGGTCGCCGCGCCGCCGCGCGCGCCCGCACCGGCCAAGCTCGACGCCCAGGAGTACGTCGGGGATCTCGCCGCGCGCACCGGGTTCGGCGGGCTGGAGACCATCGACGAGATCACCATGGTCTGCGTTCCCGACCTGATGAGCGCCCACCAGCGCGGGCTGATCGACGCCGAGGGCGTGAGAACGGTGCAGCTGGCGTCGGTCTCGCACTGCGAGCAGATGGGCGACCGGGTCGCGGTCCTCGACCCGCCGCCCGGGCTCAACGCGTTGCAGGTGCGGGACTGGCGGATGGACCAGGCCGGCTACGACTCGAAGTACGCGACGCTGTACTACCCGTGGATCAAGGTGTTCGACCCCACCAGCGGGCGCAACACCATGGTGCCGCCGAGCGGTCACGTCGCCGGGGTGTGGGCGCGCAGCGACACCGAACGCGGTGTGCACAAGGCTCCCGCCAACGAGGTCATCCGCGGTGCAGTGGACCTGGAGACCAATCTGAGCAAGGGCGAGCAGGATCTGCTCAACCCCATCGGCGTGAACTGCGTCCGCGCGTTCGCCGGGCGCGGGATCCGGATCTGGGGCGCGCGAACGCTGTCGTCGGACCCGGCGTGGCGCTACCTCAACGTCCGCCGCCTGTTCAACTACCTGGAGGAGTCGATCCTGATCGGCACCCAGTGGGTGGTCTTCGAGCCGAACGACGACCGGCTGTGGTCGAGCATCCGGCGCAACATCAGCGCCTTCCTTCACCAGTCCTGGCGGGACGGCGCGCTGTTCGGCCGCACTGCCGAAGAGGCGTTCTTCGTCAAGTGCGACCGGGAGAACAACCCGCAGGAATCGATCGACCTCGGACAGGTGGTGTGCGAGATCGGGGTCGCCCCGGTCAAACCCGCCGAGTTCGTGATCTTCCGGCTCTCGCAGTTCTCCGACAGCACCAGCCTGGTCAACGAGTAATTCCCACCGCACGGAAGGCAACGGGACATGGCGCAGGGCGACACTCTCTCCACCCACCGGTTCGGCGTGCAACTCGGTGGAGTCACCGTGGAATCGGTCAAGGAGGTCAGCGGTCTCACCGTCGAGCAGGACGTGGTCGAGACCCAGCAGGTCACTCCGACCGGCGAGCTGTTCACCAAGAAGCAGCCCGGCGGTCAGAAGGGCGGCGAAGTGACCATCACCCGCGGCCTGGACAAGAGCACCGAATTCACCAAGTGGATCCAGAAGACGCTGCTGGACGGCGACGTCGAGAGCGCGCGGGAGAACCTCACCATCGAGATCCAGGACACCAAGGGCGAATCCGTCCGGCGCATGCAGCTCTACGACGCGTGGGTCAGCAAGTGGGAGGGCCCGGGTTTCAGCGCCGGTGAGTCCAGCGCGGCCACCGAGCAGGTGACCATCGTCTTCGAGCGGATCGAAGTCGAATGAGGCGTCGCATCACCTCGCTGGGCGAGCTCGATGACGTCGCGGGCAAGAACCGGGTTTCCGAAGCACCGGACGCGCCCGCACCTCAGCACGACGAGTTCGAGTTCGAACTGCCCCGTGGCTACGTGCACAGCGACGGAACGGTCAATCGGCACGGCCGGATGCGGCTGGCCACCGCGAAGGACGAGCTGCGCCCGCAGATCGACGTGCGGGTCAAGGAGAACCCGGCGTACCTCAGCGTGGTGCTGCTCGGGCAGGTGATCACCAGGCTCGGCGACATCACCGACGTGCACGCGGGCGTGGTGGAGAACATGTACGCCACCGACGTCGCCTTCCTCCAGGACTTCTACCGGCGGATCAACAGCGAGGGGCACACCCGCGCCGGGGTCACCTGCCCGTCCTGCGACACCGCCTTCGAGATCGACCTGGCAGGTGGTCGCCTGGGGGAATCGTGACGTACGCACCGGAACGGCTGCACGCGGAGGTCGCGTACGTCGCCTACCACTTCCACTGGACGCGGGACGAGATCCTCGATCTCGACCACCACGAACGCCGACGCTGGGTGCGCGAGATCGCGCACATCAACACCAGGATGAACGAGGGGGGATGAGCCGGTGGGCCTGCTGGATCTCTTCCGCCGACGTGCGAGCAGCCGCGACGACAACCCCGCTCCCCCGGTCACCGCTCCCGGCTGGGACGGTGGTTGGCGGCGGGCTGCGCAGGACATCGGGGTGCTGCAGCGCGATGCCTGCGACGTGACCGGTGGCCGGCAGTTCCGCGACGCGGTCGCCTCGTACCGCGACCACGGCGTCATGACGGAGCTGGGCCACCTCCTCGACCCGGGGGCGCCGTCCGGTGTGGTGCACGGGTTGCTCGGCTCGACCGTCGGAGTCCCGGTGCAGCGCTCGGCGGGCGCGGAGTTGCCGGTGCGGTCCACGGCGCAGAGCGACGAACCGCCTTCGCGTTCGGACGAATCATCTTCGGGTGTGGTGAATCCGGTTGTTCCTCGGGTGCGGCCTCGGCGGACATCGCCGCCGTTGACCGTCGCTCGCCTGCCACGACCGATCGCGCCGCGAGCGGTGCGCGCGATCCGCCCGCAGACCTCCTCCGAACCTGCTCCTGCACAGTCCCCGAGCCCGGAGAGTCCTTCCTCCACGTCGTCGGAGGTGGGTGCGGGGACCGTCGTGCAGCGCAGAATCGCCGGCCGATCGGCCGCGGCTGCGCCGCTGCGGGACCTCCCGCCCAGCGCCGTCGTCGTCCCCAGCGTCGATCACGACGTCACGCCTCCCGTGGTCGACCGGCGAGAGGACGGGCGGGCCAGCGCAGCACCGCCGGGAGGCCGGGACACCGACCACGACCGTCCGACCGTGGTCAACCGCGCGTCCCGCGACCACGGCGAGGTCGCCCGGCCCGAGACGAGGTCGGATGCCATGCCGTCGCAGGACCGGGAGACCGGCCACGCCCGTTCTCCCGTGGTTCAGCGTTCGGTCGCCCCGGATTCTGGTGGTACTCCGCGCGATACGCGGCCTCGGCTGGGGATCGGACCGCCGATCTCGCAGCTACCGGAGTCCGCCGCCCCTGCTTCGAGCGACGAGTCCGGCCGGCCGATCACCGCCGGAGCCGCGCCGCCGTCGGGTGAACGACCCGTCGTGCAGCGCGAGCACCCCTCGGCGATGGCGCGCCCCGGAACGAATTCCCCTGCTTCGCAACAGGACGCACCTGTTCCCCACCGTCCCCATAAGACAGTCGAGCCCACTTCACCCCCCGGAGATGTGGTGCAGCGGCTCGTCCGGCCGGAGGTCGTGAACCGCGTTCCGACCACCGGGAACAGCCCGAGCCCGCATGCCGTCGTCCCCACCCCGGCTGACCGCAGGCTCACCCCCGCACCTCCGCAA
>NZ_SMKV01000050.1 GCF_004348445.1 Saccharopolyspora aridisoli
CGAGAAGGTCGCTCGTCTGCACCTGGACGCGCTGGGCGTGAAGCTGACCAAGCTGACCAAGGAACAGGCCGCCTACATCGGCGTCGACGTCGAGGGCCCCTACAAGCCCGAGCACTACCGCTACTGATCCGGCCGGTGGTCACCGCTCCCCGCGGGCGGTGACCACCCCCGGTTCCGCGATAGCCGGGCGGCCGTCCACGACGGTCCGCCGGTCGCGTCGAAAAACCTTCTCCTTGAAAGAAAACGGTCCCTGTCGCACACGGCAGGTTCGCAGGCGCATCCACCACGAGCGCTGCGGTGACCGAAGTCGACAGAAGGAATACCTGAGGCCGACATGACCACCATCGCACTCGAACTGGTTCCGCCCGACCTCGACGGCGGTGTGCAGAGGGCCGTTGAAGAGGGTCAGAAGATCGCCGAGCTCAGCCGCAACTCGGGGCTGACCGGCCGCATCGGACACGTGATGATCCCGGGGATCATCCAGGAAGACGGCGACCGCCCGGTCGACTTCCGGCCCAAGATGGACACCATCGACTTCTGGCGCACGATCCGCCCGGAGCTCGGCGACCTGCGGGGTCTGTGCACGCAGGTCACCGCGTTCCACGACGAGCGCGCGCTGGCCGAGCGGCTGCAGGCGCTGCGCGACGCCGACATGGACGGCATCGCCTTCGTCGGCGTGCCCCGGAACATGGCCGACGGCGAAGGCCCCGGAGTGCCGCCCACCGACGCGCTCACCAAGTTCCAGGACGTCGTCCCGCACCGCGGGTCCATCCTCATCCCGACCCGGGAAGGGGAGCAGGGCCGGTTCGGGTTCAAGTGCGAGCGCGGCGCCACCTACGGCATGACGCAGCTGCTGTACTCGGACGCGATCGTGGACTTCCTCGAGGAGTTCGCGCGCACCACGCCGCACCGCCCGGAGATCCTGCTGTCCTTCGGGTTCATCCCGGGCGTGGAGGGCAACAAGAAACTCATCCAGTGGCTCATCCAGGACCCGGGCAACGAGGCGGTCGCCGCCGAGCAGGAGTTCGTCGCCCGCACCGCCGAGCTCGGCTTCGAGCAGCGCAAGCAGGCGGTCGTCGACCTCTACAAGCGGGTCATCGACGGCGTGCACGACCTCGGCTTCCCGATCAGCGTTCACCTGGAAGCCCCCTACGGCTACAACGCTCCCGCGTTCGAGACGTTCGCAGCCATGCTGGAGCACTGGGAGCCCGGCAAGTAGGCAGACCACCCGGCTGGGAATCACGCGACCCCGCCTCCGCAGCGCGACACGCCTGCGGAGGCGGGGTCCCGTGCTTTCCGGGGCAGCGTTCGAGTGAGAAATCGGGCCGCTTCGCAGTTCCGGTCCAGTGCTCGGCGTCATCGCTTCGTCCGTCGAGGCCCGGGTCATCAGCGTCGTCACATGCTTTCGGGTGATCGGTTGCGCCGGAATGGGCACCGAACGAAGTGATCAAAACTCTTTCGGGGTTCAGCGCGGGTGATGGCGGTCGTTCTCAACCGATCTTTTCTTCGCTAAGGTCGATGCACTCGTCAGCGGTTACGATGACGAATCGTGCAACGGCGCACCGGTACGTGAACAACGCTCGTGCGTCCACCCGAAAACCTCATCGCTGCAGTGTTCGGTGCGCGCACGCCGATCGTCGGCAGCACCGGAAGGAACCCGTCGATGTCGTCGCCACCAGCATGTTCTTGCTCGTTCGCAGGACTGCCGGTTCACCAGATCGTCGGATTGCGAACCGGATTCGGTTTGGTCCGCAATCGTGCCTCGCGGACCAATGAGAAACTGATGTGTAACGCGAATGACCACTTCATCGTTGACGGGAAATAGGCGATGAGCGCAACCGAGACGCCATCCAGAAGTGAACTCACGCCACTCGACTGGGCCTTCCTGTGCATGGAGCACGAGGACACGCCGATGCACGTCGGCGCCGTTGCGGTGTTCCGCTCCGAAGGCCCGGTCGACCGGGACCGGTTGCGGCGGCTGCTGGCCGAACGCGCGCAGCGCATCGCCCGGCTGCGCATGCGGCTGGAACGCTCGTGGCTGCAACCGCACTGGCGCGAAGCCCGCGACTTCGACGCCGCCGATCACGTCTACGACCACGAGATCCCCGCGCCCGGCGGGCGCGAGGAACTGGCGATCCTGGCCTCCGAGCTGATCGCCGATCCGCTCGACCAGCGTCGCCCGCTGTGGGAACTGCACCTGATCACCGGGCTGGCCGACAACCGGTTCGCGGTGCTGATGAAGTTCCACCACTCGCTGGTCGACGGGCACGACGCGGTGGAGGTCGGGGTCCGGCTGCTCGACGAGTTCACCGACCTCGCCGACACCCCCGCGACGCCGCCGCCGAACCCGCTGGACGAGGCGTTCGGGTTGATCCGCCGGCCGGAGAAGCTGGTCGGGGCGTTGCGCGGCACGTTGTCGAAGTCGAGCGAATCGCTGGGGATCGCGGCGTCGGTGATGCGCAACATGCGGCTCCCGGTGCCGTCCTCGCCGATGCACGCCGCGACGTCCCCGGCCCGCCGCCTCGCGCTGGTGCCCATCGACCTCGCCGACATCCGCCGCATCCGCTCCCGGCACGGCGGCGGCACCAACAACGACGTCGTGCTCGCGGTGATCGCCGGAGCGCTGCGGCTCTGGATGGCCGCGCGCGGCGAGGACTCCGCGCAGGTGCCGGTGCGCGCGCTGATCCCGGTGTGCCGGCGGCGCAGCAACCAACCCCGCAGCGGCAACAACCAGCTCTCCGGCTACCTGTGCGAGCTGCCGGTCGACGAACCCGATCCGGCCACCAGGCTGGCGTCCATCCGCGCCGAGATGAGCGGCAACAAGAGCGCCGGACCGCTGCGCGGGCCAGGGGCGTTCCCCGTGCTGGCCGGCCGGTTGCCGCAGGTGCTGCACCACGTGGCGACACCGCTGGTCGCGCAGGGTGCGTCGCTGCTGTTCGACACCATGGTCACCAACGTCCCGCTGCCGACCTTCCACGCCGCGCTCGACGGCGCCGAGGTCGCCGAGCTCTTCCCGCTCGCCCCGCTGGCCTCCGGGCACTCGCTGTCGATCGCGGTCTCGCAGTTCCGCGGCACCGTGCACATCGGCGTGCAGGCGAACCGGACGGCGCTGCCCGACTTGGAGAAGCTCGCCGAGGCGCTGCCGCAGGCGGTAGCCGAACTCAGCGACGGGACGTGAGACATGGATGCCGGGAACCCGCCTCCGCTGTCGAACTTCAACTGGTTATATGGAGGCGTGGACCTCATCGTTCGAACCGAGCACGGCGCCGTGCGGGGAATCTCCGACGGTGACGTCATGTCGTTCAAGGGGATCCCCTACGCGGCGCCGCTGGACGGTCCGCGCCGGTTCCAAGCGCCGGTGACGCCGCAGCGCTGGGACGGGCTCCGAGATGCCTCGGGCTACAGCGCCTCGGTACCGCAGGCCGCGCTGGACCCCGCGCTTCCCGCGTGCTGGCGGCCCGGTGACTCGACCGACTGCCTGACCGTCAACGTCTGGACTCCCGATCGCGGCGGCCACCTGCCGGTGATGGTGTGGTTCCACGGCGGTGCGTACCTGGGTGGAACCGCCTCGACGGACGGCTTCGACGGGGCGAAGCTCGCGCGCGACGGCGTGATCGTGGTGACGGTGAACTACCGCGTCGGTTACGAGGGCTTCGGCTGGGTGGACAACGCCCCGTCCAACCGCGGGATCCTGGACCAGCTGGCCGCGCTGCGCTGGGTCCGCGACAACATCATCTCCTTCGGCGGGAACCCGGACAACGTCACGATCTTCGGTGAATCGGCCGGCGCGGTCTCGGTGGCGACCCTGGTCGCGGGCTCCGCGCGGCGCGGACTGTTCCGCCGCGCCATCGCCCAGAGCCCTGCGGCGATGTACTGCGACGAGGACGAGAACCGCAAGATCGGTGAGCTGATCACCGGACGGCTCGGCGTGCCCGCGACCACCGCGGCGCTCGCGGAGGTCCCGCCCGAAGACCTGCACGTGGCGCAGACCCACGCGATGGCGGAGATCAGTCGCAACCGCGCGGCCTGGACCAACAGCACGCCCTACACCGTCGTCCTCGACGGCGAAGTGCTCTCCGAGCTGCCGTGGGTGGCGATGCGCGGAGGCGTGGCCAACGGCATCGACGTGATCGCCGGGTTCAACCGCGACGAGGCGACCGGGTTCACCATCGACCTGCCCGCCGAGGCGCGAGACCTGCAGCGACTGGTCGACGACCTGCACCTGCCGCCGACGACGGTCGCCGAGTACCGGTCGACGCATCCGGGCGTGGCCGATTCCGACCTCTACACCGTGCTGCTCAGCGACAGGCTGTTCCGGATGCCCGCGGTGTGGATGGCCGAGGCGGCCGCGGCGGCGGGTGGGCGTGGCTTCCTGTACGAGTTCACCTGGGAGACACCGCAGCGCGACGGCCTGCTCGGCGCGACGCACGGATTGGACGTCCCGTTCACCTTCGGCAACCTCGACGACCCGCTGGCGCTGGCGATGCTCGGTGCTTCCCCGGCCGGGTTCGAGGAGCTCTCGGCCGCGATCCGCGGGGCCTGGACCTCGTTCGCCGCCACCGGCGATCCCGGCTGGCCCGGCTACCAGCTCGCCGACCGCCAGACGCGGCTGTTCAACGTGCCGGTATCCCTGGCGTCCGACCCGATCAGCGGGTCTCGGCAGATCTGGGCGCACCGCTTCCCGGAGCTCGGTTGAGGCCTCGATCTCCACGTCCCGTTCACGGAGTTACTGTGTGGGCGGTTCGTGGAGTGGGAGGTCATCGATGGTGGACAACTCGGACAACGCAGCCTTGCGGGCACTGCGCTCGGCGCTGCCGGACGAGGCGGTGCTGACCGATCCGGACTCCACTGGACGCTTCTCCCACGACGAGGCCGAGTGGGCGCCGTGCGGGAAGCCCCTCGCGGTCGTGCGGGCGCGCAGCACCGAAGACGTCGTCGCCGCGGTCAAGGCCTGCGCCGAGCACGGCGTGCCCGTCGTGCCGCGCGGAGCCGGGACCGGTCTGTCCGGCGGTGCGAACGCCATCGACGGATGCGTGCTGATCTCGCTGGAAGCCATGAACGAGATCCTGGAGATCAACCCGAGGGAGCAGCTGGCCGTGGTGCAGCCCGGCGTCGTCAACGACGACCTGCGCGCCGCCTGCCGCGAGCACGGCACCTGGTACCCGCCGGACCCGGCGAGCTCGCCGTGGTCGACCATCGGCGGCAACGTCTCCACCAACGCGGGCGGCGTGTGCTGCGTGAAGTACGGCGTGACCCGGGACTACGTGCTCGGTCTGGAAGCCGTCGTCGGCTCCGGCGAGGTCGTGCGACTGGGACGGCGCACCGCGAAGGGCGTCGCAGGCTACGACCTGTGCGGTCTGTTCGTCGGCTCCGAAGGCACGCTCGGCGTGGTCACCGAGGTGACGGTGAAGTTGCTACCGGGCCTGCGGGCACCGGAGCGCACCGTGGTCGGCTACTTCGACTCGTTGGTCGCCGCCGGTGAGGCCGTCGCGGCAGTTGCGGCGGCAGGCGTGGTGCCCTCGGCGCTGGAACTGCTCGACCAGCACTGCCTGCGCGCGGTCGACGAGTGGAAGAACATGGGCCTGTCCGCCGAGGCCGACGTGCTGCTGCTCGGCCGCTCGGATGCGCCGGGCCAGGCGGGGGAGCAGGAGGTCGACACCCTCGTGCGCTGCTTCGAAGGAGCGGGGGCGACCTGGAGCGCGCGCTCCACCGACCAGCAGGAGGCCGACGCCCTGTTCTCGGCCCGCCGCCTGGCCTACCCGGCGCTGGAGCGGCTCGGCCCGCTGCTCACCGAGGACGTCTGCGTGCCGCGCGCCCTGGTCCCGGACATGCTCGCGCGCATCGAGACGGCCGCGGAGCGGCACGACACGCAGATCGCCAACATCGCCCACGCCGGCGACGGCAACCTGCACCCGCTGATCATCACCCCGCCCGGTGACGACGAGGCCCGTCTGCGCGCCCAGCGCGCCTTCGACGACATCGTCGCCGACGCCATCGACCTCGGCGGCACGGTCACCGGCGAGCACGGAGTGGGCCTGCTCAAGCGCAAGGGCCTGCACGCGGAGCTGTCGCCGAAGGTCATCGACATGCACCGCGACATCAAGAACGCCCTCGACCCAGCCGGAATCTTCAACCCCGGCAAGGTCTTCGGCGACCCGTCCTGACCACTCCGGGCCTCACCTCGGACGGGGCCGGTGGCAGTTCTGGGGTTCGAGCTGACCGGGCACGAACGGGCATCGACCACGGCCGGTTCGGACCAGAGCTGCCCACAGCGCCCGGTCGGGGATTGAGGCGGGTGCGGACCGAGAGCGCTGCGCAGGTGATCACCGCCAGGGCCCCGAGGACGGTGGGCCAGTTGAGGGGTTCGGCCAGCAGGAGAGCGGCCCAGAGGAGGGTCATGACCGGTTGGGTGAGCTGGATCTGGCTGACCTGGGCCATCGGGCCGATCGCCAGACCCCGGTACCAGGCGAGGAATCCGAGGTTCTGGCTGATCACCGCCAGGTAGGCGAAGGACGCCCACTGCACCGGGGTCGCGCTCGGCGGATGCTGGGCAACCTCGATGCCGGTGATCACGCTCATCACGGGTGCGGCCATCACGAGCGCCCAGGAGACCGTCTGCCAGGCGCCGAGCTCCCGCGCGAGCAGTCCGCCTTCGGCGTACCCGATCGCCGCGGCGACGACGGCGCCTAACAGCAGCAGGTCCGCGAGGTGGAGTCCGCCCAGGCCCTGCAGCGAGGCGAAGGACACCGCGGCGATCGCCCCCAGCGAAGCCGTGATCCAAAAAGCCTTCGGCGGGCGTTCGTGCCCGCGCAGCACCGCCATCATGGCGGTCGCCGCCGGGAGGACACCGAGCACGACCGCGCCGTGGCTGGCCGGGGTGCTGGCAAGTGCGTACGACGTGAGGAACGGGAATCCCACGACCACGCCGCCCGCGACGACCGCGGCACGCGCCCACTGGGTGCCGCGCGGCAGCGCTTGCCGGGTGACCAGCAGCGCGACGACGGCGATGAGCCCGGCGACGGCGCCCCTGCCGGCCCCGATGAACAGCGGCGAGAGCCCGTCAACGGCGATGCGGGTGAGCGGGAGGGTGAACGAGAACGCCACGACGCCCAGAAACCCCCAGGCCAGTCCCACGCGAGTCGGGGATAGCACCGTGTCCCGCAGAGCAGTAGCGCTACTATTGTCTTTCATGTCAGACGATAGCAGTTCGCGGATAGTCGCGGAACTCCGCAAGTGGATGGCCACGGCCCAGCCCGGCGCGAAACTGCCGTCCACGCGCGAGCTCGTCGCGGAACACGGGGTCAGCCCGGTCACCGTGCAGAAGGCGCTGCGCACCCTCGCCTCCCGAGGTCTTGTCGAAAGCCGGCCAGGCGTCGGGACGTTCGTCCGCTCGGTTCGAGTGCCCCGGCCGAGCGACTTCGGCTGGCAGACCGCCGCGTTGGGAGCACCGAAGAACAGCCGCCCCACGCTGTCCACCGCCATGCGGCCCGCGCCCAACGACGTGATCGCCCTGCACTCCGGGTACCCGTGCCGCGAACTGCTACCCGAGCGGCTGGTCCGATCCGCGTTCACGCGGGCGGCCCGCACGGACGCGGTCATCGATCGGCCCGCCACGGCCGGTCTCCCGGAGTTGCAGGCGTGGTTCGCCACCGAGCTCGGCACGGCGGTACCGGGCGACGTGGTGATCTTCCCCGGCAGCCAGAGCGGGCTGAGCGCGATCTTCCGCGCGCTGGTGGGCGCCGGTCGTCCGCTGCTGATGGAGTCGCCCACGTACTGGGGAGCGATCGTGGCGGCCGCCCAGGTGGGCGTGCAGACGGTGCCCGTCCCGAGCGGACCGGACGGCCCCGACCCGGACCAGCTCGCCCGCACCTTCGAGCGCACCGGTGCGCGCGCCTTCTACGCCCAGCCGAACTACGCCAACCCCACCGGCGCGCAGTGGTCTTCGCGCCTTGCCGAGGAGGTGCTCGACACCGCTCGCCGCCACGGCGCCTTCCTGATCGAGGACGATTGGGCCCGCGATCTCGGCATCACCACCGACCCGGTTCCGGTGGCCGCCCGCGACGAGGACGGGCACGTGGTCCACCTGCGTTCGCTGACCAAGACCGTGTCGCCGTCCGTGCGCATCGCCGGGATCATCGCCCGAGGTCCCGCCCGGGAGCGAATCCTCGCTGACACGCAGTCCGAGGCCGTCTACGTCAGCGGCATGCTGCAGGCCGTGGCCCTCGACGTGGTCACCCAACCGGCCTGGCGCACCTACCTGCGGGATCTCCGCCAGCAGCTCGCCGCACGCCGCGACCTGCTGGCCGAGGCCGTGCGCGAGCACGTTCCCGGCGCGCACCTGGAAGTTCCGGCAGGCGGGCTCAACCTCTGGGTGCGGTTGCCGGACACCACCGATCTGCCCGCGCTCGTGCGCGACTGCGAAACCGCCGGGGTCGTCGTGGCCCCGGGCGACGAGTGGTTCCCCGCCGAACCGACCGGCCGCTTCCTGCGCCTCAACTACGCCGGACCGAACCCCGGTGCCTACCCGCAGGCGGCCCGGCTCATCGGCGAGGCGCTCGTCAGGTGATCAGCTTAAGCGCGGCGGTCTCGATGGTGTCCTCGTCGAGCAGCACGTGGTAGGCCGCCGCGCCGAGCGGGATGAAGCTGTCCTCACTGGTCACGCGACTGATCCGCCCGGTGAACCCGGCGTCGACCAGCGCCGTGACGACAGGCTCCGAAACACCACCGCTGCGGCGGGTCTCATCCGCGACCAGCACGTTGCCGGTCGCTTCGGCGGCCCTGAGCAGGTCCTCGACCGGTAGCGGTGCGAGCCAGCGCAGGTCGAGGACTCGGGCGCGCACGCCCTGGTGCCGAAGCCGCTCGGCGACGCGCAGGCTCATCGCAACGCCGTTGCCGAAGCTGACCAGCGTCAGGTCCCTCCCGTCGCCGTAGACCCGGGCGCGACCGATCGCCACGTGGTGCTCGCCCGGCGCGGGGTAGCGGGCCAACCAGCCGTCGTCGCCGGATTCGTGCAGGTCGCGGGTGTGGTAGAGGGCGATGGGTTCGAGGAAGGCGCAGACCCTGCCGTCTTCGCGGGCGGCTGCCACGCAGGTGCGCAGCATCGCCGCCGCGTCGTCCGGCCGGGACGGCGAGGCCAGCACGACGCCGGGCAGGTCGCGCAGGGCGGCGACGCTGTCGTCGTTGTGGAAGTGCCCGCCGAAGCCCTTCTGGTAGCCGTAGCCGGCGATGCGGACGACCATCGGGTTGGTGTAGCGGCCGTTGGAGAAGAAGCTCAGCGTGCTCGCCTCACCGCGCAGCTGGTCCGCTGCGTTGTGCAAGTAGGCCAGGTACTGGATCTCGGGGATCGGCACCAGCCCCGCCAGGCCCGCGCCCAGCGCCGTGCCGAGCACGCTCTGCTCGTCCAGCAGCGTGTCGAAAACCCTGCTGCCGCCGAACTTCTTGCGCAGACCGCGGGTCACGCCGTAGACGCCGCCCTTGCGCGCGACGTCCTCGCCGAAGACCAGGACGCGGTTGTCCCGCCCGAGCTCCTCGGCCAGCGACCGGTTGATCGACTGCGCCAGCGTCAGCGGTCCCTCGTCCTCGGGTGCGGTTCCGAAGGTCGTGGCGCGGCCGGGCGGGGTTTCGGCGGTCCGCGCGGCGATGGCGTCGGGGGAGTCGGCGTGCACGGAGGCCATGACCTCCGCAGCGCTGCCGAGCTTGCGACGGCTCAGCGCGTCCTCGGCGAGAGCGGCGACTTCCGCTCGCACCTCCTCGTAGCGGGAGAGGACTTCGTCGGGGGTGAGAACGCCTCGGGAGACGAGGGCTCTCGCCGTCGCCAGCAGCGGGTCGCGCTCGTGGTCGGCGGTGATCTCGGTGCGCGACCGGTACGCCGATTCGACGTCCGAGCCCGCGTGACCCATCAACCGCACCGTGCGCAGGTGCAGGAACGCCGGTGCGCGGTGCTCGCGCACCCAGTCGGCCGCTTCCCGGGACACCCGCAGGCACTCGACCGGATCGGCTCCGTCGGCGGCGAAGTACCGCAGGCCGGGCCGGTCCCGGTAGGTCGAGGCGATCCAGCTCGGCGGTGTGCGCACGCTGATCCCGATCCCGTTGTCCTCGCACACGAACAACAACGGCAGCGGGAGGCCCTGAAAACCGCAGTGCAGCGCTGAGTTGATGGCGCCCGTGGCGGTCGAGTGGTTCGCCGAGGCGTCACCGAAGCTGCACACCACCACCGAATCCGCAGGCCACTCCGCAGGAACCCCGAGCTTCGCGCCGCGCTCCAACGCGAACGCCAGGCCCACCGCGCGCGGCAGGTGCGAGGCGATCGTCGAGGTCTGCGGGATGACCGACAGGTCGGCGTTGCCGAAGACCTTGTGCCGACCGGCCGAGATCGGTTCGTCCGCCGATGCGACGACGCCCAGCAGAACGTCCATCAACGGGGTGCTCCCGGCGACCGCGCTGGCCCGCTGGAGGTAGAACGCCCCTGACCGGTAGTGCAGCAGCGCCGGATCGCTCGTCCGCAGCGCCGCTGCCACAGCGGCGTTCGACTCGTGCCCGGACGACCCGATGCTGTAGAAACCCACTCCTCGTGCTCCCAGCTCACGGGCCTTGAAGTCCAGGTGGCGACTCCCCGCCTGGGAGTCGAACAACCCCACCAGGTCCTCGGCCGATGCGGCGGTTGACCCGATATCAGTGGAACTCGGAGTTCCGATTTCCACTGAAATCCGGTCACCGAGGTGGGCGAGCGACTGGAGGAAGTGTTCGTCGACGGGTTCGGTCATGGTTGCTCCCACTCGGATGCGACCGCTGTGCAGGACTTGGCGAGGAACTCCAGGGCGACCGGGAGCAGCGGGTTGCTGTTCTGCTTGCGGTGGAGGACCTTGACCCTCCGGTGCGGTTCGAACCCGATGATCCGGGCCACGCCCTGTTGCTCCCGCGGGATGGCGAGTGCCGGCAGGATGGCGACGCCGAGGTCCCGACGCACCAGGTCGCGGATGACGGAGTAGTCGTTGCTGCGGAAGGTGATGCGCGGGGCGAAACCCGCCGCTGCGGCCAGCCGGACCAACGAGCGGGCGCCCGCGGTGTCCTGCCGGGTGCAGATCCAGTTGTCGCGTGCCAGGTCCGGCAGTTCCACCCGGCTCCGGCCAGCCAGGCGGTGCGACGAGGGCAGGACCACGCGAAGAGGTTCGGCCAGGAGTTCTTCCGCGCACAGCTCGATCGGCCACTGACGCGGGTCGAGGTCGTACTCGAAGACCAGGGCCGCATCGAGCACTCCGTCCAGGACGCCGTCGACGACCTCGTCGGGTTCGCCCTCGTCGAGCTGCACTTCGGCGTTGGGCCGTTGCGAGATCACGGCCGCGAGCACGTCCGGCAGCACGCGGGAGTTGGCGGTGGCGAACGACGCGAGCCGGAGACCGCCCTCCTCGCCGACCACCATCGCCCGCACCTCGCGCTCCAGCGAGTCCAGTGCGCCGAGCGCGTCCCGGCTGCGGTCGGCCAACCGAAGCGCTAGCGCGGTGCTGCGGGCCGACCGGGCGGATCGCTCGAACAGCGGCGCCCCGATCGCCCGTTCCAGCAGCACCATCTGCTGCGACACGGCCGATGCCGTGTAGCCCAGCATCCGCCCGGCCTCGGCGAACGAGCCCGTGCGCACGCACTCCTGCAAGGTCCGCAGGTGAATGGGGTTGAGCACGCCGACTCCTCAGGTGATTCAGGCCGGGACCGGGAGGCGGCCGCGCAGCCGCATCGCCTCGCGCACCCGCTGCTGGGCCATCTGCAGCGCCGCCGCGTGCGGGAGCACCCCGGTCTCCGCCGCGGTGTCGAGCACCAGCAGGGTGTTGTGCCTGGTCCTGGTCGCGACCTCGTCGAGGATCCTGGCGGGGTCGGGCCGGAACGCGGAATACCTCGCGTCCATCGCGAATCCGGCGGCGATGGCGCCACCGGCGTTGGCGATGAAGTCCGGCACGATTCCCACCCCTCGCGCGGCCAGCGCGGCGCGCGAAGCAGGGTTGGTGGGCAGGTTGGCGCCCTCCACGACCAGCCCGGCCCGGATGCGGGCCGCTACCGACTCGTCGATGACGTCCTGGCGGGCGGCCGGGATCAGCACGTCGCAGTCCACGGTCAACTCCTCGCCGTGCGCGATGCGTTGCGCCGGTGCGACCTTCGCGACGCAGGCGTCGCCGAACTCCGCCTTCGCGGCCAGCCAACCGGGCACGTCGAGACCGTTGGGGTCGTGCACCGAACCGTCAGCCGTGGACAACGCGACCAGCTGCGCGCCCAGCTCGTGCAGCCGCGCGGCCGTGGCCGCCCCGACCGCCCCGAAGCCCTGCACCGCGATCCGTGCACCCGACACCGGCTTGCCCGCCCGCTCCAACGCGGCCAACGCGGCCTCGGCGACACCATGTCCGGTCACCCCGAGCTGGTCGTAGGGAACCCCGCCCAGCGCCTCCGGGACGCCGACGGCCGCACCGCGATCGCCGAGCTCGTCCTGGACGATGGCCGCGTCGTGCTCGGTCATGCCCATGTCGAGCCCGGCGACGTAGCTGGCCGGGATCTGGTCGGCCAGGCGTCGCGCGAACGCGCGCACCACCGCTTCCTTGTCCGGCGAACCAGGGTCGGCTGCGATGCCTGCCTTGGCGCCGCCGTGGAAGAGGTCGACCGCAGCCCACTTCCAGGTCATCACCCGCGCCAGCCGGGCGATCTCGCCGATGGTCACGCCCGGGGCCATCCGCGTGCCGCCCTTGCCGCTGCCGCGCGCGGTGTTGTCGATGACCAGCACGCCCCGCATCCCGGTGCGCGCGTCGGAGACGCAGACGACCTTCTCCGGGCCCCACTCGTCGATCTCCTGCAACAGGTCAACCACGGTTGTCCCCTCCTACACGCAGTTGTGCTCGGGCCGGACCTCGGCGCCGTCGAATCGGCGCGCGTCGAGACCGGAGACGTCGATGGGCGGTGTGCGTTCCAGGACGAGGTCCCGCATCACCTCGCCGACCGCCGGGCTCTGCAGGAAGCCGTGCCCGGAGAAGCCGGTCGCGTAGAAGAACCGGCCGACGTTGCCGACCAGTGCGTTGTGGTCCGGAGTGATCTCGTAGAGCCCGGCCCAGCCGTGCGCCACGCCGGCGTCGGCCACCCGGGGAGCCCGTCGCGCGACGGCCTCGCTGAGCCGCCCCAGCCAGCGGTCGTCGGTTCCCAGGCGGAACCCGAACTCCTCGTCGGGATCCGACATGCCCACCAACAGGCCGGGGCCTTCTTCGTGGAAGTAGAAGCTGGTGGCGAAGTCGATGGTGAACGGCAGCCGAGGCGGCAGGTCGGGAACCGGCTCGGTCACCAGGACCTGCCTGCGCAGCGGGCGCACCGGCAGCTCCACACCGGCGAGCTCGCCGACAGCCGCCGACCACGCCCCTGCCGCGCACACCACCGTCGAGGTTCGCACGGTTCCGGCGTCGGTGCGCACGGCGGTGATCTCCCCGCCGCTCGTCTCGATGTCGGTGACCTCGACGCCGCGCCGCAGCACCGCACCGTGCTCGCGAGCCGCCCGCGCGTAGCCCTGGACGACTCCCTCGGGAGTGCAGTGCCCGTCGGTGGGCGAGTAGGCCGCCGCGAGCAAGCCCTCGGGCGAGACCAGCGGAGACAGCTCGCACGCCTGCCGCACCGTCACCATGCGGCTCGGCACGCCCAGCGAGTTCTGCAACGCCACACCACCTTCGAAGGCGGCGACATC
This sequence comes from Saccharopolyspora aridisoli, assembly GCF_004348445.1. GTDB lineage: Bacteria > Actinomycetota > Actinomycetes > Mycobacteriales > Pseudonocardiaceae > Saccharopolyspora > Saccharopolyspora aridisoli. Next base: position 13,703 of record NZ_SMKV01000050.1, read on the forward strand.
AGCGGGGTCCGACAGCAGGAACAGGTATCCCTGCTGCTTGAGGTCGATGTCGCCGCCCGGCCTTCGAGCGAAGTCCTCGAAGGCCCGCAGGCTGCGCTGCCCGAGCTCGATGTTGACGGGATCGGAGAACTGCGCCCGGACACCTCCGGCCGCCTTGCTGGTGCTGCCCGAACCGAGTTCGCCGCGTTCCAGCAACAGCACGTCCGCGCCGGCTTCGGCGAGGTGGAATGCGGTGCTGACGCCCACCGCCCCGCCGCCGACGACCACCACCTCAGCGGAAGGAGGAACTAGTTGCTGTGACATCAAAGCTGGCCGAGTTCCGGCGGCAGGCGGTAGTCCATCTCAGGCTCGACGGTGTCGACGTCCATCTGGGCCTTCTGCAGCTTCCCGGAGAAGTCCCAGTTCAACGACTGCCACCGGGTGAACTGGTCGAGCACCCAGATGCCCGACTGACGGCTTCCGTTGCCGGACTTGCCGTTCCCGCCGAACGGCAGGTGGGCCTCGGCACCGGAGGTCGAGTTGTTCACGCTGACCATGCCCGCCCCGATGCCCTGCCGGAACCGGAACGCCTTGGCCGGGTCGGTGGTGTAGATCGCCGCCGAGAGCCCGTAGCCGGGCGCGTTGCCGAGCTCGATCGCCTCGTCGAGGGTCTCGCAGGTGGTGACGCCGACGATCGGGCCGAAGGTCTCGTTGCGGAAGATGTGGTCGTCGGTGCGCATGCCGTCCACCAGGACCGGGTGGTAGTACAGACCGGCACCCGCATCGCCGTGAAAACCCTTGCGCGGGTTGTCGTTGGTGATGCGGCCGACCGAATCCGAGCCGAGCGGCGTGTGGTGCGGCTGCAGGGTGTCGAGGATGGATTCGAAGTTGTCGGCGAACTTCTGGTCCAGCATCGGCCCGAAGAGCACGTCTCCGCCGGGCTCGCCCACGGTGGCCGCGCGCAGCGCCGCGTCCAGCCGCGAGGTGAACTCGTCCTTGACCTCGCGGTGCACGATCAGGTTGCCGAGCGAGGTGCAGCGCTGACCGGCCGTGCCCCAGCCGGAGAACAGCGCGCCCTCCACGGCCAGGTCGAGGTCGGCGTCCTCGGTGACGATCATCGGGTTCTTGCCGCCCAGCTCCAGGCACGGGTTCTGCAGGTGACGCCCGCACAGCTCGCCGACCCGGGTGCCGACCGCGCTGGATCCGGTGAAGCCGACCTTGTTGACCGTGCCCGCCTCCAACGAGGCCTCCAGGCCTTTGAAGGTCGCTTCGCCGTCGGTGTACACGAGGTTGAGCACGCCCTTGGGCACACCCGCCTTCCACGCGAGCTCGGCCAACGCGCGAGCGGCCCCGGCCGCGTACTCGGCCGGCTTCCACACCACCGCGTTGCCGCACAGCAGCGCCGGGACGAGGTACCAGGAGGGCACCGCGACCGGGAAGTTGCCCGCGGTGATCACCACGGCGACCCCGACCGGCACGCGGAAGGTGAACAGCTGCTTGTCCGGCATCTCCGAGGGCACCGTCTGCCCGTAGAGCCTGCGACCCTCGCCGACGAAGAAGTCGCAGGTGTCGACGATCTCCTGCACCTCGCCGAGCGCCTCGGCGTAGGGCTTGCCGATCTCGCGGGTCACCAGCCGGGCCAGCGATTCCTTGTTGGCCTCGACCAGCCGTCCCAGGCCCGCGATGACGCGGCCGCGCACCGGAGCCGGGACCTGCGCCCACTCCTTCTGGGCGCGATGGGCCTGCTCGGTCGCGGCCACCAGGGTCTCGGGGGTGCCCAGCGCGACCTTGGCGACGACGTCGTCGAGGTTCGCGGGGTTCTTCGAGAGGTACTCGCCTCCGCCGTCGATCACCTCCGGGGTGTCCGGACCGATCACGGAGCTCAACGTCGCCTGCACCGACATGCACCTCTTCCTGCTCGGGACCACGCTGAGATCACCGTAGAACGACGGAGCGCGCTCTGTTGAGAATCAGAAGAGTGATTTCTTGTCGCTCTGAGGCCCAGCGTCGCTGGGGCTGCCTTCCGGTGGGCGAACGGATGTGCCAACGTCGGTGCGCATGGACCTCATCAGCGACGCGGACGTGGCCGCCTCCCTCGACTACGACGCGGCGATCGCCTCGCAACGCCTGGCCTTCGAATCGCTGGGGCGGGGAGAAGCGCGACAAGCTGCGAAAGCAGCGATCCGCACGGGGGAGGACACGGTCCTGTCGTACCTGAGCCGGCTCTCGCCCCGGCACGGCCCGGTCGCCAAGCTCGTCTCGGTCAACCCCGGCAACGCCGATCGCGGACTGGCGTCGATCAACGCCACGGTCCTGGTGCTCGACGCGGAGACGGGCGCGCTCACCGCCACGATGTCCGGCACGACCCTCACCGAGATCCGCACCGCCGCGGGCAGCGCTGTCGCCCTCGACGCCCTGGCGCCCGCCGACGCGGACGTGCTGGCGGTGATCGGCTCCGGTGTCCAGGCCCGCGCACACGTACGGGCCATCTCCCGCGTCCGCGCGCTCACCGAGGTCAGGATCCACAGCCGAGACGCGGCCCGCCGCGAGTCGACCGCCGCTGAACTCGCCGCCGAACTCGGACTCGACGTCCGGCCGGTCGGCACCCCCGAGGAGGTGGTCCGCGACGCGGCGATGGTGGTCGCCTGCACCCTGAGCCCCGACCCGGTCGTCGCGACCGCCGACCTCGCCCCGGGCGCGACCGTGGTCAGCGTTGGGAGCTTCGAGGCCCACCGGCGAGAGGTCGACGGCGACCTCCTGCGCGCAGCGGACAGGATCGTCGTCGACGACGTCGACACGGCCACCCAACACGCGGGTCCGATCATGGCGGCCCTCGAAACCGGTGACCTCGACCGGGGCGGTCTGACCCCGCTCGGCGCGATCCTCACCGCCCAAGCCCCGGGCCGGAAGTCCGCCGAAGACCTCATCTTCTACAACAGCGTCGGAATCGGAGCCCAAGACGCAGCAGCAGCTCTCGCAGTCCTCGGCTTGCTCTGAGGCGTCTCGCATGGCTCATGCGGGTGATGGTTGCCCAACATCGTGCATAGAAGATCCAGGAACTCGATCGACTGCTTCAGCTCGACGAACCATTGGACTCATGAAGCTATCCAAGGTGACGGAGTGCAAGGACGAGAACTGTCCTGCCGTGTACGTGTCGGACAGGGGGACGGCCGTGATCCAGGGGTGCCGGTCGAGTGGGCACGGAGGGGCTCACCCTGGGAGACGGGGAGTGTGCCGTCGAGCTTCCCCCGGATGTTGTCCTTGCCGCTGTTGGAGCCCTTCAGGAGGTCAAGAAGTGATCTTTCGAACCAAGAATGGCGCCAGGCGAACTGCTGAATCGGTTGCCGACGAGTTCATGCGAGGTCCTGACTAGAACTGGAATCGCGGTCACCGCTGCTCCTAATCTCGCGTCGTGGTGATGTTGAGCGAGGGGCGGCCCGGTGCCGAACAGCCAGCGAGGTCGCCGGTTGGGTGCGAAGCGCAGGAGCGCACAACGGTTCTCGTCGACGGTCGTAGCTGTTGGTGTGCCCGGTCGGTGGACCGAACTGCTTCCGGGTCGTCGCGGACATGGATCAGATCGCTTCAGACGCGGTCGACTTCCACGCTGAGAACCACTTCCTGGCGTGCGGCTGCCCGTGCTGCGGGCGGTGAGCGATGGCCCGCATCCCGTGCCAGTGGGTGTTCATCGGCCGGTTCTCGATGGGGGAGAGGTGACCCGGTGATCGACGTGCTCCGAGGCGACACGGGACCCGTTCACGGCAACGGGCGGCGAGTCGCCGCGATCCCCGTCGATCAGTCGTGGAAGGACATCCAGGACCTGCAACAACGAGCGCGGACCTGGTTGCGGGCGCCCGCGGCGAAGCGGCTCGGGTTCGCGAGTGAGGGCGCGCGGTGTGCTTTCCTTGGCTGGCGAAGACGGCGTTGAGGAGGTCTGCGGTGGGGTACGCGGCGAGGTTCGAGGCGGAGCTGGCGGGGTTGGAGCTTCCCGGGCGCGCGGGCATCGCGAGCTGGGACCTCCGCGAGAACGCGCCGGTGCTCAGAGGTGCCGAGGTCGAGGTGCACTCGGCCAGCACCATCAAGGTACTGGTGATGATCACCGCGTTGCGGGCCGTCGCCGACGGGCGGCTCGACCTGGACGCGCAGGTGGAGCTGCCCGCCGAGCGGACCAGGGGGACCGGCGTCCTGTTCGAGGTCCCCAGCGTGCCCAGGGCGTCGCTGCGAGACCTGATCAACCTCATGATCGTGGTCAGCGACAACGCCGCCACCAACGCCGTCATCGACCAGGTGGGCTTCACCGCGATCGCCGAGTGCACCGCCGACCTGGGCTGCACCAGCACCCGCATCGAGCGGCACATCATGGACACCGGAGCGCCCGGGGTCCTGCAGACCACGGCGCTCGATCAGGCTCGGGTCCTGGCCGCGCTCGCCGAGGGCGTCGCGCTACCGCCCCAGCTGACCCGGCACGCTCTCACCGTGCTGTCGCGGCAGCAGGTCGTCGACCGAATCCCGCTGCTGCTGCCCGAGAACGCCCGCTGCTGGAACAAGACCGGCGAGATCAAGGGACTGCGTCACGACGTGGCGCTGCTGAGCACCGATGACACCCCGCAGGTCGTCCTCGCCGTGCTCGTCGACCAGCTCACCGACGCGGTGTCCAACAAGGGCTACCGAGGCGGCGACGGCGTCGAAGCCATCGCCGCCATCGGGCTGGCCGCCTGGCGGGCGATGACTCAGCCGACCACCGGATCCCACGGCGCCGACGGCGCGTAGAGCGAGCGGATGCCGCTCATCGGCGCGTTGTGCCGGAGCTCGGAGTCGCGGTAGCGGCCCACCTGCTCGTGCCAGTTGAGGATGCCGGACAACCAGTCCTCGAGCTCCTCGGCGTGCTGGTTCAACGCCTCTTGCGCCTCCGGCGCGACCTGCCGCTCCTGGTACAGGGCGGGCAGTTCCACGTCGATGACGTGCTGGAACTGCTCCATCCGGGCGTTGAACAGCCCGTGCACGATGTCGAAGGCGCGGTCGCAGTCGCAGTCCAGGAAGTTCTGCACCACCAGGACCGCGTTGTGCACCTCGCCTTCGAACTCGACCTCCTTGCGGTAGGAGAAGACGTCGTTGAGCATCGTCGCGCAGTCGATCGCCGAGTTCTCCAGGTTCTGCACCGCACGCGTCTCGTACAGCTCCGGAGGCACCACGTCGCCGTGGGCGAAGCGGGCCAGGCTGATCGTCATGTCCGAACCGAAGGTGGCGCGGCGCATCTCGACGTAGTCCACCGGATCTGGAACGTGGTTGAGCGCCTGGTTGTCCAGCTCCCACACCCAGCTGTCGATCATGAGCTCCACGGCGCTGCGCAGCGACTGCCGCTCGCGGGCGTTCATCGGAGCCGTGGTGCGCCGCCACAGGTCCGCGAGGCCGCGCTCCATCATGTTCACCGGCACGATTCCCGGCTCACCTTCGTCGGTCATCACCTGCTTGAGCCGCTCGTTCTGCGCCTTGGCGCCGGCCACGTCGCGGGTGTGCCCGTAGCGCTGCGGGTAGAGGTCGTCGCCGTAGGTTCCCCACACCAGCCAGTGCGAGGCCAGGTCCAGCTCGTCCGGCGTGGCGTCCGGGTCCAGCCCGGCGGCGCACAGCGGCAGGTCGTTGAACCGCACCGCCGCCTCGTCCCACACCGGCGGGGCGTCGGCGAACATCCCCATCTCCCGCGCCCAGTCCACCGCATGCTCGCGGGCGACGTCCAGGTGCGGGCTCAACCGCAGCTCGAACGGCACCTCCAACTCGGGTCGTCGGACCGGGCCGACCGGCTGGGAGGGCACCCGCGTGAAGCTCCGAATACGTTGCGGCGCAGTCGAGATCAGCGACTTGGCGATGTAGGCGCCCGCGGTGCCCAGACCCGTGGGACCGCCCAGGACCGACGAGCTGGCACCCCCCTCGGGGTACCGCCCGGAGGCCATGTGCCACTCGTGCCCGCCTGACTGCCAGTCCTGCAGGCCCTTGGCGTAACCCAGCACCGCCAGCCGTCCGACCGGGTCCACCCCGCGCTCGTCGAGCAGCCTCGGCACCTCCGTCAGCGCGGTGTGCTCGAACTGGTGCATCCGCGAGGTCAGCAGGTCGTTGACCGTCTCGGCGGCCTCCTGGGGATCGCAGCCCAGGAACCGCTCGAAGACCAGCACCCCGTTGCTCAGCTCGCCCTCGTCGGTGACCTCGCGCTCGTAGGAGAACAAGTCGTTTCGCAGGTGCACCGCGTCGGAGAACGTGTCGCGCAGGACCTTCAGCGGGCGGGTCGCGGCGAGCTCGACCGGGACCTCCATCCCCACGGCGTGCTCGACCAGGTTCGCCGACCACGGAGCGCCGCCGACCTTGCGGCGCATCTCGATGTACTCGATGGGGTTGGACAGCCGCTCCTCGCTGATGTTGTGCAGCTCCCACAAGGACTCGTCCAGCAGCGCCTTCGTGCTGTCGGCGAACCGGCGCCGCCAGTCGGCGCTCATCGACGGCACCGTGCGGCGCCACAGATCCGCGAGGCCGGCCTCCACCGGATTGGTCGCCTGCTCGGTGATCGGCCCCTCCAGCGGCATGAAAGACCGCAGCCGGTCGAGGTGTTCGCGGGCGGCGGTCAGGTCGGGATCGCGCTTGTAGAGCTCGACGAAGTGGTCGTCGAAGTAGAACACCCACACGTACCAGTCGGTGATCAGGTCGAGCTCCTCGCCGTCGCAGTCCGGGTGGGTGTAGGCGCACAGCAGCGCGTAGTCGTCGCGGTCCAGGTCCGCCTCGGACCAGACCTCCTTGCCCTGCTGCGGTACGTCGATCATCTCCATGCGGCGGGCCCACGCCTTGCTGTGCTCGCGGGCGCGCTGCAGGTTCGGGTTCAACCGGGCGGGGTAGGACAGGTAGAACTCGGGCAGTCGGAACGACATGGGTCAGCGGCCTCCCGGAGGTGTGGACCATCGCCAGCTGACGGAACCAGTCTCCTGGGCCGTCGCCAACGCCTCGCCGGTGTTGGCACACGATCGGGACACGACATCGCCCGCCCGGCCCAGCGCCGAGATCACCGCTGGTGCACGAACTCCCCGTCGACCACCGTCAGATCCACTCCGCACCCCGCGATCTCCTCCGGCGGCAGCGTGAACGGGTCGGCGTCCAGGACCACCAGATCGGCGGCCTTGCCGACCTCGACGGAACCGGTGTGCTGCTCGGCGTGGTTCACCCAAGCGCTGCCGACCGTGTAGGCCGCGAGCGCGTCGACGAGGTCCAGCGCCTCCTCCGGACCCAGCGGCTCGTCCGAACCCGGTTCGCGGCGGTTGACCGCCACGTGCACGCCCAACATCGGATCTGCCTCCGACACCGGCCAGTCGCTGCCGGCCGCCAGCACCGCCCCCGCCGCGCGAAGCGAGCCGAACGGGTACTGCCAGGACGCCCGGGTCTGCCCGAGCTTGGGCACCGTCAGCTCCGTCATCGCCGCGTCGTTGACCGGCCAGCGGGGCTGGATCGTCGCCGCCACCCCGAGCTCACGGAACCGCGCGATGTCACCCGGGTGCACCACCTGCACGTGGGCGATCTGGTGGCGGAGCTCGGGTCCGCTCCCGCGCACGGCGTCCAGGGCGTCGCGCACCGCGCGGTCGCCGACGGCGTGGAAGTGCAGTTGGAACCCCTCAGCGGTCAACCGCGGCACCGCCTCCGCCAGCTCCTCCGGGGACACGAAGGACAAGCCCCGACCGTCGGGCCCCAGGTAGGGCAGCCGCAACGCGGCCGTGGCGTTCTCGCACACCCCGTCCTGCATGATCTTGACCGTCTCGGCGCGGAACCGTCGGCCTCGGGCGCGCTTGCGGCGTTCCAGCAGGTCCAGGATCTGTTCGACGCCGCGATCGCGGTCCCACCACAGCGCTCCGCGGACCTTGCCGGTCAGCAGCCCGCGGTCGTCGGCGAGCAGGTAGGTCGACAGCAGGTCGTCGTAACCGAGGTAGCGCCCGATGATGGCGTCGTGCCACGACGTCACCCCGCGCGCGTGCAGGTGGCGTTGACCCGTCGCCAGGGCGTCGAGGTACTGCTCGGAACCGGCCGCCGGGAGCACGTGCTCCATCAGGCGGGTGGCTCCCTCGTGCAGCGTGCCGTCGGGACGCCCGGCCGGATCGCGCTCGATGCGTCCGTCCGGTGGATCGGGCGTGTGCCGGTCGATGCCGGCCAGCCGCAGAGCCACCGAGTTCACCCACGCCCCGTGGTGGTCGCGGTTGACCAGGTAGGCGGGCCGGTCGCCGGTCACCGAGTCCAGCGCTCGCCGGGTCGGCGTACCGCCCGGGAACTGGGCCATGTCCCAGCCACCGCCGAGCAGCCACGGTGAGTCCGGGAACTCGGTGAGGTGCTCGGAGATCAACCGCAGGCAGTCGCCACCGTCGGTGGCCTGCGACAGGTCGCAGCGCAACCGCAGCATGCCGCCGAACACCGGGTGCACGTGGGCGTCGTGGAACCCCGGCAGCAGCAGGCGTCCGCGCAGCTCCACCACCTCGGTGCGCGACCGGATCCGCTCGCGCACGGCCTCGCCGCCCACGGCCGCGATCCGGCCGTCGCGCACCAGCACGGCGTCGGTGAACGAGCGCGCGGCATCCATGGTGGCCACCGGGCCGCCCACGAACGCCACCTCATCCGCCATGAGCTGATTGTCGCAGGCGCCGGGCGCCTCGTTACCGAGCAGTTCTGGCCACATCGACCGGTCTGGAAGGACGAAGAGGCGGGACGGGCCCGCACCCCCCGCCTCCCGGAGTGCGCCGAGCGACATGATCGAGGAGTGACGCGCGGAAGTCCACGGAGCCGGTCAGGTCGTCCTACCGGCACCGCCGGGCGAAGTGATCCGTCGAGAACTCCTAGCGGCGTTCTCCGGTGATCACCGACACGGCCAGCTCGCGCTGCGGTTCGGCGACCTCCGGGAGCTGGAAGCCCAGCGCCCTGATGTGGTTGAGCAGGTCGGGCTCCGGAGCTACCCCGTGCTGGCGCAGGTAGTAGCCCACCGCACCCGGCCAGATCCAGCTGCCGTCGGTGTGGAAGGTCATCGGGACCGAGGCGGTGCGCTGCGGGTCGAGGCGATCGTTGTCGTAGCTGCGAGCGGCCAGCACGACCGGGGCCTTCTCCAGGTACTCGGCCACCCGTTCGGCCTCCGCGCGGCCGATCTCGGCGCGCTCGGTGATCGGGTTGCCCCGGTCGTCGAAGACCTCGGCGGTGCGCAGCGACGGCCTCGGCTGCTCCGGCTGCGCGGTGCCGGCGGCCAGCCACTGCGGCGTCGCCTCCGCCGGCCGGGGGTGCCTGCGCAGCTCGTCGGCGTAAGCCGATGGCGGGGGAGGGGTCTGCCAGTCCGGCTCGTTGTCGCCGTTGAAGTCGACCGCGTAGCTCCCGGGACGCTGCAGCCGGTAGACCGCGCTGACCCAGGTGCCCCGATCTGGCTGGTGCATGCCGGCGCGCAGCCGTCCGAACAGGTCGGAGACCTCCGGAGGTGCGGCCAGCGGGATCGCGCTGCCGTTGGGCGCGATCAGCCGGCACACCGTCTCGACGTGATCGCCGAGCGCGCGGTACTCCGTGGTGGACTCCTGCCAGCCGGGGGGCAGCGCGCGCACGATCACCCGGCCGATCTCCTGGATCAGCTGCTGCTGCGCGGCCTCGTCCAGAGACCCCGGCGGGTCAGGTTGACTCATGACTCCCATCCTTCCAGTCGTGCAGCGTGGGCGATGCACGCCGTTCCCCCTGCTCCGGGCCCGCCGTTCTTCCTCGGGATGACGGTTTTCGGAGCGGCGGAGAAGGCATCACGAGCGCCTTCGCGCAGAAGCTTAGAACCAACGCGCCCCCGGCGGGGCCGGGTGAGTTGATCTCGTTACGCACCAACCGGATGCGGCCGTTTTACCTGCCGACACACACCCGTTCCGACGCCGTAACGGTTGTCCGAACCGGAGATTGTTGACAATCTCACTTCCCCGGCCTTAGCTTCGAGCCATTCCGGCCAACGCGGGAGGTGCTCATGCGAACCGAGTCGAATCACCTTCCGCGTCCGGCCGGGTCTGTCGAGCTTCTTCCCACAATCGGACTCTTCGAGTCAGCACAAATCTAATCGGGCTATTCCGGCAACCAGGGCGGATATCCGCCCTATGTCGGCATAGCCCGATCGAGTTACCCCGCCTCGTATGCGCACTGAAAGGAGGTATTCGCCCATGGGACTCGTCGGCGGCGAACCGCTCATGAAGGTGACTTGGACGGATCCGGTGACGGGAAGCAACGGCTTCCTGGTCGTGCACACCCTGGTGTCGGGTCTGGCCACCGGTGGGACGCGGATGCGTGCCGGTTGCACGATGGAAGAAGTCGAGCACCTGGCGCGCGGCATGGCCCGCAAGACCGCTGTGTTCGAGTTGCCCGTGGGCGGAGCCAAGGGCGGCATCGACTGCGACCCGAAGGACCCGCAGGCCAAGGGCGTGCTCCGGCGCTACCTCCAGGCGATGCGCCCGTGGCTGGACGCGCACTGGGTGACCGCCGAGGACCTGGGCGTGCCCCAACACCTGATCGACGAGGCCTTCGAAGAGCTCGGGATGCACCAGTCCTACCACGCGGCGATCCGCCGGGCGCCGGACGTGGAGCGCACGCTGCGCCGGGTCCGGGCCGGGCTCAACGCCCCGGTGCCGGGTGGCCTGCTGCTCGGTGACGTGGTCGGCGGCTACGGCGTCGCCCAGTGCTGCCTGGGCGTGGTGCACGCCCGCGACTGGGTCGCGCAGGAGACCACCGTCGCGGTGCAGGGCGTGGGCACCATGGGCGGTGGCGCCGCCTTCTACCTGCACGAGGCGGGCTTGAAGGTGGTGGCCCTGGCCGATGCAGCCGGAACCCTCTACCACCCGGACGGCCTGGACGTCCCGGCTCTGCTGGAGACCCGCGACCGCTTCGGTGAGATCGACCGCGACCAGGTCCCGGCCGACGTCCAGCGGCTGCCGCGCGAGGCGGTGCTGTCGCAGGAGGTCGACGTGCTGATCCCGGCCGCGGTGTCCTTCGCCATCGGCACCGGCCAGGTACCGGACGTGGCGGCGCGGGTGATCGTCGAGGCTGCCAACAACCCGGTCACGCTCGAGGCCGAGGAGATGCTGGCGACCCGCGGCATCCCGGTGATCCCGGACTTCGTGGCCAACGCCGGTGCCGCGGCCTGGGCGTGGTGGCTGCTGCTGGGCCGGGTGGACGCCGATCCGGTGCTGTCCTTCCAGGTTCTGCGCGAGGAGATGCTGGCCAAGATCCCGCTGCTGCTCGCGGCGTGGGACACCGAGGGGCACACCCCGCGCGACGCGGCGCTGATGCTGGCCGAGCAGCGAACCGAGCAGAACCGGGTCGCCGAGGAGAGCGGACAGGCGCTGCTGAGCATCCCGTGACGGCGCGTCGTGGTCCCCGGGTCGCGAACCGGCCGGGGGACCACGACGTCCGGTGCCTGAAAAGCGCTGCGGCGGACCGGGTGCGGTCCCATGTTGACTGGCTGCGATCAGCATGTGACAACCCGCAACCGCGGTGCTAGCGTGACTCGTGGTTGCGGTTTTGGTCCTTGCAGTACTGGAAAGAGTGCCTGCCAGAACGCAGGCGCTTTTTTTGTGCCGTGGTCGCTCCGCGGGCTGCCGGTGATCAGCTCTGGCAACCAGGGGTCGGCGCAGTGTTGACCCTGGTCAGCAGAAACGGGAGAACAAGGAATGGCAAGCGGTACGGTCAAGTGGTTCAACGCCGAGAAGGGCTACGGGTTCATCACCCCCGACGGCGGTGGCGCTGACGTCTTCGCCCACTACTCCGCCATCGATGCCACGGGCTTCCGCACGCTGGAGGAGAACCAGCGCGTGGAATTCGAGATCGCCCAGGGCCAGAAGGGTCCGCAGGCGGCCGGCATCCGCACGGTGTGACACCTCCTCCGTCTGGACGGGCGGCGGGTCGTGACCGTCGGCCCGCAGCCCGTCGCAGATGATCATCCTTTCGCCGATCACCGACGAGTTTCACCCGTTGGGGCAACGTGTTCCGGGGTAGCCTCAGGGCTCGCTGACGTTTGACCAGATGCGAGGTTCCGGGGAATGCCCCTGCGTGTGGTTGTCGCCGGTGCGACAGGTGTGGTCGGGAGGACGCTGCTGCCGCTGCTGCGGGAGCGCGGTCACCACGTGACGGCGCTGGCGCGCAAAGCCGACCGGTTGGAAGAGCTGTCCGTCGACGAGATCACGGCCGTCGATCTCCTGGATCTCGATGCGCTGCGCATACAGCTGCGCCGCACTGCCCCCGACGTCGTGGTCGACCAGAGCTCCGCCTTCGGTGCCGCCGACCCGCAGGAAGCCCTGCAGCGCATGGCGAAACTCCGCGAGCGAGGCACCAAGAACCTGATGGACGCCGCCGTGGCGGCGGGTGCGCGCCGGTTCATAGCCCAGGGCATGACGGCCGCATACCGCCCGCACGGCCACGACGTCCTCGAGGAGGACTCACCGCTGTGGGTGGATGCACCGGGCCGCTGGGGCGACTTGGTGCGTGCACTGGCCTCCGTGGAGGAGGACCTGCTCAGCCGCTCCGGTATCGAGGGCGTGTCGCTGCGCTACGGCTCGTTGTACGGGCCGGACACCCACTACGCGCCCGGTGGTGACGTGCACGCCCGCGTGGTCGGCAGCGAGCTGCCGTTGGTCGGCGACGGGGTCGGGCTCACCTCCTTCACCCACGTGGACGACGCCGCGGGAGTGCTCCTGGAGCTGCTCGAAGGTGGCGATCCGGGTGCCTACAACGTGGTCGACAACGAGCCGGCGGAGTCCAGCGAGTGGCTGCCCGCCTACGCCAGGATGGCCGGTGCGCCCGCCCCGGTCGCGCTGACCATGGAGCAGGCGAAGTCCCAGCTGGACTGGCTGACCGTGCACCAGCTCACCGAGCAGCGCGGGGCGAGCAACTTCCGGCTCCGCGAGACCCTGGGCTGGAAGCCCACCTGGCCGAGCTGGCGGGAGGGCTTCGCGTCCCTCTTCGGCCTCTGGCCCGGCTGATCGGTTGACGGGCAGTGCTGATCAGAACTGCCCGGGACGAAGGACACCGACCGGCCTCGGTGGTGTCACCCGAAGACGGCGTCGTGGAGGAGTTCGACCGGGTGCTTGGCCTGACGGCCTGTTCCGTGGGCGACCTGCTGGCGGCAGGAGACCCCGGTGGCGGCCACCGCCGCATCGGCTGATCCCTCGATGGCGGGGAAGAGCCGCTGCCCGCCGATGCGCATCGACAACTCGTAGTGCTCGGTCTCGAAACCGAACGAACCGGCCATGCCGCAGCAGCCCGCGTCGAGCACCTCGACTTCGGAGAGATGCCCCAGCAGGCGGGCCGACGAGGTCGTGCCCAGCACCGCCTTCTGGTGGCAGTGGCCGTGGAACAGGACCTTCTCGGGGCCTGGCGACGGTGTGAGGGTGCCGTCGTCCAAGGCCTCCAGGAGCAGGTCCTCGACCAGGCTCGCGCTGCCGGCAACCCGCGAATCACCCAGCAGCTTGGGGTGCTCGTCGCACAGCGTGGACACGCACGACGGCTCGCACCCCACGATCCGCACGCCCCTCCCTGCCTCCGGTGCGAGCTTGGCGACCAGCTTCCCGGCCACCTTCTCCGCTTGGGGGAGAAGGCCTTTGGAGATCTGCGGGCGCGCGCAGCACACCTCCGATTCGACTCGCACCCGCCACCCCGCGTGTTCGAGCAGGCGGATCGCCGCCCGGCCGATGGCCGGTTCGGTGTGGCTGGTGAACGAGTCGGCCAGGAACACCACGTCCCCGCGCTCGCCCGGCTCGACTCCCGGCGCGGTCGGCGTTGCGGGGCGGGTCCGGTTCCAGCGCAGCAGGTCGTCCCGGCGGAAACCGGGCAGCGGGCGCCTGCTGTCGATCCCGGCGATCTTCTGCAGCAGGGCCCGCACCGGCTTCGGGCGGGCGAGCGCGTTGGTCAGCGGCGCGGCCATCGCGCCGAGCCGGTAGAGCCGCCGGGTGGCGCCGAAGATCCGGGTCCGCAGGTCGGTCCCGTGCTGCGCGTGGTGCTGGGCCAGGGCTTCGCTCTTGAGCGTGGCCATGTCCACCGACATCGGGCATTCGTGCTGGCAGGCCTTGCACTCCAGGCACAGGTCGAGCACCTCGTTGAGGCGGTCCCCGCCCAGCGCCGCCTTCGGGTCGGGCTCGGAGAGCGCGAGCACGAGGGCGTTCGCCCGGCCCCGCGTGGAGTGCTCCTCATCGCGGGTGGCCATGAACGACGGGCACATCACCCCGCCCGAGGTGCTGGGCTTGCGGCAGGCGCCGATGCGCTGGCAGCGCTCGGCCTCCCCGCGCATCCCGCCGTAGCGGGTGAAGTCGAAGTGCGTGTCCAGCGGAGCTGCCACCGGGATCGTCGGCTCGCGCAGGTTGTCGGTCATCGGCGGAGCGTCGACGATCTTGCCGGGGTTCATGATCCCGTCCGGGTCGAACAGCGCCTTGACCTCGCGCATCGCCTCGTAGGTGGTGTCGCCGAAGATCTTCCGGTTGAACTCGCTGCGCGCGTACCCGTCGCCGTGCTCGCTGGAGTTCACCCCGCCGTAGGACAGCGCGAGATCGCAGACCTCCTCGGCGACCTTGCGCATGGTGGCGACCTGGTCGGGGCGGGTGAGGTCCATGAACGGCCGCACGTGCAGGCAACCGGCGGAGGCGTGCCCGTAGAACCCTGCCCGCAGCCCGTGGTCGTCGAGGATCTCGGCGAACCGGGTCGTGTACTCCGCCAGGTGTTCCGGTGGCACGGCGGTGTCCTCGACGAAGGCCACCGACCGCTCGGTGGAGTCGCCCGCGGCCATCAGCAGCCCGAGCCCGGACTTGCGCAGGGCGCGCAGCGGCGCGAGCTCGGCACCGGTGGCGGCCAGTCGGGTCGCGTAGCCGTGCCCTTCGGTTCGCCACGCGGCCACGAGTCCTTCGGCTCCGGCGCGGGCCTCCTCGACGGTGTCGCCGTAGTACTCGGCGAACATCAGCGCGCGCGGATCTCCTTCCAGCGCGCAGAAGAGGTGCTCGTGCTCCGGCGACCGGCGGGCGAGGTCGAGGATGAAGTCGTCCACCATCTCGATACCGGCGGCACCGGTGCGCATCGCCGCGTCGGTGCCCGCGATGCACGCGGCGGTGGAGTCGAAGTGCCCGACGACCATCACGGTCGCCTTCGGCTTCGGGGTGAGCCGCACCAGTGCTTCGGTGACGGTGACCAGCGTTCCCTCGGCACCGACGACGAACTTCGCCAGGTCGAACGGTCCCTCGGCCAGCCGGTCCAGCCGGTAGCCGCCCGCCCGCCGCCAGAACTGCTGGGTCTGCTCGGCCAGCCCCGGCCGCGCGGAATCGATGATCTCCGGCAGTCGCCGGTGGATCCGGCCCTCCAGTGTGTCCGAAGTGGACTTCGCTGCGAGCTCGGCGGCCGACACCTCGCCGAGCGACACCGGGGTGCCGTCGGAGAGCACGACTTCCAGGCCTTCGACGTGGTCGATGGTCATGCCGTAGCGGGCCGAGCGGGAACCGCAGGAGTTGTTGCCGATCATGCCGCCGAGCGTGGCGCGGTTGCTGGTGGAGGTGTCCGGGGCGAAGAACAGCCCGTGCGCTCCCGCGGCGAGGTTGAGCTCGTCCTGCACCACTCCGGGCTGCACCCGCGCGAGCCCGCGTTCCGGGTCGAGCTCCAGTATCCGGTTCATGTGCTTGGAGAAGTCCAGCACCACCGCGTCCCCGACGGTCTGCCCGCAGTGGCTGGTCCCCGCACCGCGCGGCAGCACGGCAACACCGGCCTCCCGGCACAACCGGACGGTGGTGGCGACGTCTTCGGCATGACGAGGGAAGACCACGCCGACGGGCCGCACCCGGTACATGCTGGCGTCGGTGGAGTAGAGGTGGCGGGTGTAGTCGTCGAAGCGGACGTTGCCGTCGAGGTTCTGGGCGAGTTCGGTGGCGATCCCTGCGGTGGCGACGTTGCGCACTGGGTTTCCTTCCAGCGATTTCCGGCCGATTTCGCGGCCGTGACCAGCTAGAACCGTTGTCAAGGGAGAAGTGAGCCACTTGACATGATCGGCTGGCTGTCTACAGAATTCAACCCACTGAGACTGAGATTTCACATGCCGGAAGAGCGTCCTCACCGTGGAGGAACGAATGTCCGTTGCCAGCAGTCGTCACTTCTTGCAGATCCCCGGTCCGACCAACGTTCCCGACCGGGTGCTGCACGCGATCGCCAATCCCACCATCGACCACCGGGGCCCCGACTTCGTCGACCTCGCCCTGGAGGTCTTCGACAAACTCCGCGCCGTGGCACGCACTTCCGCCGACGTGGTGATCTACCCGTCCTCGGGGACCGGGGCGTGGGAGGCCGCCCTGGTCAACACGCTCGCCCCCGGCGACGCGGTCCTGATGTGCGAGACGGGGCACTTCTCCGATCAGTGGTCCGAACTGGCCGCCACGCTCGGCCTGCGGCCCGAGACGATACCGGGGGACTGGCGCAGCGGCGCCGACCCGGGCGTCATCGAGCAGCGGCTGCGCGCCGACTCCAGGCACCGGATCAAGGCCGTGGCCGTGGTGCACAACGAGACCTCCACCGGCGTGGTCAGCGACATCGCGGCGGTGCGCGCGGCCATCGACGCGGCCGACCACCCCGCGCTGCTGCTGGTCGACACGATCTCCTCGCTGGGGTCGGTGGACTACCGGCACGACGAGTGGGGCGTGGACGTCACCATCAGCTGCTCGCAGAAGGGCCTGATGCTGCCGCCGGGCATCGGCCTCAACGTCATCAGCGCCAAGGCGCTGCTGGCCGCGCAGTCGGCGAAGCTCACCAAGTCCTACTGGGACTGGCAGCCGCTGCTCGACGCGGGCAAGCAGGGCCACTTCCGCTACACCCCGCCCACCAACCTGCTCTTCGGCCTGCGCGAAGCCCTGTCGATGCTGCTCGAAGAAGGGCTCGACGAGGTCTACGCGCGTCATGACCGGCACGCCGCGGCCACCCGCGCGGCCGTGCGCGCCTGGGGCCTGGAAGTCCTCTGCCGCGATCCCGCGACCACGCCCGGCACCGACTACAGCAGCGCGCTGACCGCCGTGCTGACGCCGCCGGACCACGATGCCGACCACCTCCGCGAGGTCATCCTGGAGCACTTCGACACCTCGCTCGGCGCGGGACTGTCCAAAGTGGCCAAGAAGGTCTTCCGGATCGGGCACCTCGGCGCCTTCAACGACGCCACACTGCTCGGAACCCTCGGCGTCGTCGAAGCCGGGCTCAGACTGGCCGGTGTGCCGCACGAGCCGGGTGGGGTCACCGCCGCGATCGCCGAGCTGACCGGCAGATCGGGGGACTGAGGATGTCGCCCGAACTGATCTCGATCCCGGCGCTGGTGGCCATCTTCGTCATCACCGGCGTCTTCTCGGTCAACATGGGCGCGCTCGCCTTCGCCGCAGCGTTCCTGGTCGGCACCCTCGCCGGCGGGATGAGCTCCGACGACATCCTGGCCGGGTTCCCCGGCGAGATCTTCATGGTGCTCGTCGGCGTCACGTACCTCTTCGCCATCGCCCGCGCCAACGGCACCATCGACTGGCTGGTCTACCGGTCGGTGCAGCTGGTGCGCGGGAGGCTGGCACTGGTGCCCTGGGTGATGCTCGCGGTCTCGGCGCTGCTGACCGCCATCGGCGCGGTGCCGCCCGCGGCGGTCGCGATCATCGCCCCGGTCGCGATGGGACTGGCGGCGAAGCACGGCATCAGCCCTCTGCTGATGTCGGTGATGGTCGTGCACGGCACGATGGTCGGCGGTTTCTCGCCGATCTCGGTGTTCGGTGTCATCGTCAACGGCGTCGTCGACGACAGCGGGCTGCGGGGAAGCCCACTGTTCCTCTTCTTCGCCAGCTCCGCGCTCAACCTCGTCTTCGCCGCGGTCGCCTCCGTGCTGCTCGGCGGCCGCAAGACCGCCGAAGTCCCGGTGCCGGCCGACGCGCCGGGCGCGGCGCATGACGGCACGTTGCTGGCGCGGGTCGAGATGAGCTGGGACAAGGCGTTGACCCTGCTGGGCATCGTGACCATGGTCGTGCTGACCCTGTTCCTGGAGCTGGACATCGGGCTGGTGGCGATCACCGTCGCGGTCGTGCTCGGGATAATCTCCCCGCAGGCGCACCGCGACGCGGTCAAGAACGTCACCTGGCCCACCGTGCTGCTGATCTGCGGTGTGCTCACCTACGTCAGCGTTCTGCAGGAACTGGGCACGGTCGACTACGTCAGCCAAGCGGTCAGCGGCATCGGTGTCCCGCTGCTGTCGGCGTTCCTGCTGTGCCTCATCGGCGCGGTCGTGTCGGCGTTCGCTTCGTCCACCGGCCTGCTCGGCGCGCTGATCCCGCTGGCGGTGCCGCTCATGGCCGCAGGTGAGGTCGGGATCGCGGGGATGGTCGCCGGACTGGCGATCGCTTCCACGGTGGTCGACATCAGCCCGTTCTCCACCAGCGGCGCCATCATGCTCGCCAACTCCCGCGAGCCCGAGCGCGACTCGGTGTTCAAGGGCCTCGCCCTCTACGGCGGAGCCATGGTCGTCCTAGCCCCGATCGTCGTCTGGCTCACCATGATCGCCCCAGGCATCGACTGACCACCCCAGACACCAACAGGCGCCCCCGGCATCGACTGCCCACCCGGTCCGCCAACGGACGACACACACCACCGGAAACCCCGTCCCGGCGGTGGGGCGCCACGGATTGGTCCCGTGATCAGGTTCCCGATTGCGGGAGCAATCCGCGTCCACCACCCGGAACACGGCCGCGATCGAAAACGGCGGTGTTCCAAGGCATGGGAACGGCCGCACTCGGGGGTGTCGCGGGGTGGATCGGACGTGGGGGAGGA
>NZ_SMKV01000051.1 GCF_004348445.1 Saccharopolyspora aridisoli
GGCGGGTGCGCTGCGGGTCCGGGCGCTGCGGCGGCGCCTGCCGAGGTGGCCGGCCGTCCTGGGGAGGCTGGGCATCCCGGGCAGGTGGGTTCTCCCGGGGTGGTCGGCGGCTGGGCTGCTGCGGAGGCGGCTGCCACGCGGGCTGTCCCGGCTGTCGATGGCGAGGCCGACGTCCGGAATTCTCGGGTGGCTCGGTCACCCGGCAATTATGCGGGTCGGTCCTGCGGCTTCCGGGGCCCCGTCGGCTCACGTCCGTTGTCGTACTCCTCCCGCGAGGCCAGCACGCCGGCCACGTGCGCCTCCGACCACCGGGCGAGCCCGGACACCAGCCGAGCGGCCTGCTCACCCACCTCGGTCAGCGAGTAGTCCACTCGCGGGGGGATCACCGGGTGGGCCTCGCGGTGCACGAAACCGTCGCGTTCGAGGGTCTGCAGCGTCTGGGCCAGCATCTTCTCGCTCACTCCGCCGATGGTCCGGCGCAGTTCGCTGAACCGTCGGCCGTCCTCCAACAGGGCGGCGAGGACGAGCACACCCCAGCGGCTCGTGATGTGCTCGAGAACGCTGCGCGAGGGGCAGGTGGCCGCATTCACGTTCGGCTTCTCGGTGGCGGTGACCTCATTGCTTACCGGCATGTCACCACCTTACTCGGAAGTGGGTACTAACCAGAAGTTAGTTCCGTCGATACAGTTGGTCCGCACCGCATTCACACTTGCTGGAGGACATGGACATGAGCATCGTCGTCACCGGAGCCACTGGACAGCTCGGCTCGCTCGTCGTGGAGGGGCTGCTGCGCGAGGTTCCCGCAGACCAGGTCGCCGCGGTGGTCCGCGACGCGGCCAAGGCGGCTCCGCTGGCCGCGCGCGGCGTCGAGCTGCGCATCGCCGACTACGACACGCCGGACACCTTCAGCGAGGCGTTCAACGACGGCGACGTCGTCCTGCTGATCTCCAGCCCTGACGTGGGCAGGCGGCTCCCGCAGCACCGGGCGGTGATCGACGCGGCGAAGGAAGCGGGCGTGGCCAGGCTGGTCTACACGGGTGTGCTCGGCGGCCCGAACGCGGACTTCGCGCTCGCCGACGACCACAAGGGCACCGAGCAGGCCATCCTCGACTCGGGCCTGACCTGGACGTTCCTGCGCAACGGCTGGTACAGCGAGAACTACACGGCCCAGATCCCGACCCAGTTGGAGCACGGCGTCCTCGGCAGCGCCGGTGACGGCAAGATCGGTGCGGCGCCCCGCGAGGACTACGCGGACGCGGCGGTCGCGGTCCTGACCGGGTCGGGGCACGAGAACCGCAGCTACGAGCTCAGCGGCGACCGCGCTTTCACGCTCGCGGAGTACGCGGCGGAGCTCGCCCGCCAGTCCGGCACGGACGTCTCCTACACCGACGTCCCGCCGGAGACCCTCAAGACCACCCTCGCCGGCGCCGGTGTTCCGGACGCGGTCGCCGACGTCCTCGTCGACGTGGACGTCTCGGCCATCGCGAAGGGCCTGCTCCAGGGTGGCAGCGGCGAGCTCGCCCGCCTCATCGGCCGCCCCACGACCCCGATCTCCCAGTCGATCTCGGTCGCGCTGGAGAGCTGAACCCGAGCGTCGCCAGCCTGAGGGCCCGGGCGGGCGACGCGCTCAGCGTTCGAGCTCGTTCGTCGACGAGCGTCGTTGCGCGCAGGGCCAGCAGCCGCCCCTTGGGCTGAGCAGCACGCTCACGCCGGTGGCGTTGGCGCAGCTGGGGTGTTGCGCGGCAGCCTGGCGCTGCGGATGAGGGCAAGCGGATCCCGATCGCCGAACTGCCGGGAAGGTCAAAAGCGCGGCTGGATCGCATGGCGCTCACGTGGTGGAGCGCGGGGTCGGCCGCGAGTTCGCGGTACCGGTCGGATCCCGCCGGGATCAGCGCGATGCGTCCGTTGGCGTCGTGGTGCACGCCCCAGCCGTACCGCCTCGCCAGGTGGCAGCAGCCCGCCCAACCTCCGATGACGACTTGGTGCGAGCGCTGTTGCGACACTGCCGCGCAGCGCGCCGAGGTGATCACGGCGACGCTGCGCGGCCGGCTCGTCCAGCCCGACCGGGAAGTCCACATCGGACTGCTCGTGTTCTGATCCGGAGGCCCATCGGCGTGATCCAGGAGTTCGATGCGACCTTCGTCCTCGTCACGGGCGAACCTCCGCTCCGCGCGGTGCGGCAGTACATCCTGCTCCACCTCGCCGAGGGGCAGGGGACGAAGACACCGAGCCCGACCCAGGCGGCGATCCCTCGAGTGCGTGCTCGCCGTCCCGAGCTGATCCGAGTTGCCCTGCCCAGGCGTCGCCGACGGCTCCGCGACCGCCCACGCCGACCTCGGCGGACCCACAACTCCCGCCGTTGCGGCACTCCGCGCGCACCCCGGCCGCGGCCACGGGGATGTAGCGCACCACCCCGCCGCGACGATCTGCACCGAGGACAGGATAGCCATCCTGATCAGGGCTGATCGTTCGGAAGGTGATGGAGATGCACCCGCACACAGGCATTCGCGGTCTTGGGATCGTGACCGGGTACGGCTGGGGCGTGGCGCCGTTCTGGGACGGACTGCTCGACGGCAAGCACGCGGCCTCGCTGGCCGACGGCTACGGGGAAGGCCGTGACCGGACGGCGTGGATCGCCGCGATCCCGCCCGGGGGCGACGAGTCCGACGGACCGAGCACGTTCGGCCGCTCGATGCGCGGCGCGGCCCGCGAGGCCGTCGCCGACGCGCGCGCACGCGGGTGGCGCGAAGGGCGGCGAGTCGGCCTGCTGCACGCGGTCGTGCTCGGGGAAGTGGAGCTGTGGCGCGACTTCTACCTCAAGCACGGAGGCAGCCTCGCCTCGCGCGACTACCTGCGGCTGATGCCGTCGACGCCGATGTCGTTGCTGATGCAGGAGTTCGGCTTCCACGGGCCGGCGATGAACGTCTCGGCGATGTGCTCGTCGGGCAACGCCGGGCTGCTCACCGCCAAGGCGTGGATCGACGCGGGCATCGTCGACGACGTCGTCTTCGTCGCCACGGACGTGTCGGCGACCCCGGAGAACGTGCTGCACTTCGAACGCCTCGGAGTCGCCTTCAGCGACGCGGAACCGCCCCAGGTGTGCAGGCCGTTCCAAGAGGGCAGCCGGGGTTTCGCGATGGGTGAGGCGTCGGTGGCGATGATCCTCTCGCGGGAGAGCGGCGGCAGGGCCTACGCGCACGTGCTCGGTGGAGCGATGTCGCACGACGCGCACCACGTGACCTCGATCGACCCGAGCCTGACCGACATCACCCGCTGCTTCGAGGAGGCCATCGAGAACTCGGGCGTGGAGGCGTCGAGCCTGCGCTACCTCAACGCCCACGGTCCGGGCACGGCCCAGTGCGATCGGGCGGAGGCGGCGGTCTTCGACTCGCTGTTCCCGTCGGAAGCCGAGCTGTACTCGGTCAAACCGCTGGTCGGCCACTGCCAGGGCGCTGCCTCAGCGGTGGAGATCGCCGCCACCGCGCTCGGCTACGACCGAGGCACCATCCCGGCCCCGCCCGCGGTGCCCTCCCGTCACCCGCGCCTGCTCAACGGCCCGACGCCCGTCCGGGACGGGGTCACGGTCAAGTCCTCACTCGGCATGGGAGGCCACAACTCCGTCGTCCTCTTCTCCGGGGCGTGATCCCGGGGATCGGCCGGCCGCTCGATCGTGTGAGCTCGGTGGAGGCAGCTCGACAGATCATCGAATTTGTGTTCGAATCGGGTCATGCGTTGGGAAGAGCAGCGGGTTGATGCAGGTCGGGCAGGGGAGCTGCCGCTCGGTCTGCCTGATCCCGTCGTGCGCGGGAGCGGCCGAGCCGGGTTGGCGTTGCCGGATCCGGTGCCGATCGAGGCAGGGACCGAGGATGCCTTCGCGATCGAGATCCAGGCGAAGTCGATCATCAACCGGGTTCCGGGGGAGTCGCAGGTGCCGTTCCGCTGGACGATCAACCCCTTCAGGGGCTGCACCCACTCTTGCACCTATTGCTTCGCGAGACGCACTCACACCTACCTGGACCTGGATTCGGGGCATGACTTCGACAGCAAGATCGTCGTGAAGGTCAATGCCGGGGCGTTGCTGCGCAAGGAGCTCGCCGCGCCTGGTTGGCGTGGCGAGGCGATCGCGATGGGCACCAACACCGATCCTTATCAGCGGCCGGAGGGGCGCTACCGGCTGATGCCGGAGATCATCGCAGCGTTGCGCGACCACGCGAACCCGTTCTCGATCCTCACCAAAGGCACGTTGATCCTGCGTGACCTGGATCTGATCTCGGAGGCGGCCGAGGTCGCCAAGGTCTCCGTCGCCGTCTCAGTAGGTTCCGTCGACGAGTTGTTGTGGCGGGAGGTCGAGCCGGGGACGCCGTCGCCGCTGCGTCGGCTGGACGTGGTGCGGCGGTTCGCGGAGGCGGGAATCGGGTGTTCGGTGCTGATGGCGCCGATCATGCCTGGGCTCAGCGATTCGCCGGAGGAGATCGACGCGACAGTGGCCGCGATCGCCGAGGCGGGAGCGGTGAGCCTGACGCCGATCGTGTTGCACCTGCGTTCGGGTGCGCGGGAGTGGTTCCACGAGTGGTTGAGCGCTCGGCGGCCCGACCTCCTGCCGCTCTACGAGAGGCTGTACCGCAACGGCGCCTACACGCCCAAGTGGTACCAACGAGAGGTCTTGCAGCTGGTCGAGCAGGCCGAGGAGCGTCACGGGTTGGCGCGCCAGGGAAGGTCGGAGAACTCCCGGACGCAGCCGGGACATTCCCCGCAGTCCGAGACCGATGGGGATCGCGCGCGCCAGCTCGCCCTGCTGTGATGCCGGGGCGGTGAGCCCACGACGGTCTAGGCGCGTCCTTCGTCGAGAGGAGGCACATGCCCGAGAGCCGTCGCGACGATCTTCGTGCCTTCAGGCCAACCAGGTGCTCTGGGACCTCGTCCACAACGGCGTCCTCTGCTCCGTCCAATGCGCCAGCGCTGAGAACCTCCAGCGCGCGCTGGACAAACCGCGGTAGTTGCTGCCCACGGCACCCTGCTCTGCGGCTTCCTCGCTCGCCGCCGCACTCACCTGCTGCGAGAAGGGACCCTTCCTCAGGACCTCCTTCTCGCCCAGGCTCTCGTCAGGAGATGTTTCCCCGATTTTTGGCGAGGTGTCTTCAGCCCTTGCTCAGATGCAGGGCGATCCGGTGTTCGTGCGGCGCCGACCACTCCTTCAGCATCGTGTGGTGTTCGGTCGGCCAGTGGCAGACGATCGCGTTGAGCGGGCCGTTGAGCTGGTGCCGCAGCCGGACCAGGAACCGGCCAGCCTGTTGTGCGTCGAACGGCCCGAGCTGTGCGTGGAACAGCACGACGCTCCGGTGGGAGATGGCCTGCAGGACGTGGACGTCGCCGAAGTGATTGCGGAACCCGTTCATCAGATTGCGGCTGTGACCGGGCGGTGGTGCGTGCGGCCTGCTCCAGACGATCCACGCGACCTTGGCTTCCCGGATCCACCACTGCGGTTCGGTGTTCGTCGCTCGCCACTGGGGCACGATCGTGGCGATGCGTGAGCGCATCATGTCCTTGAGGAGCGCTTCGTCGATCAGACCCCAGCGCGCGAAGTACTGACCGACGGTCGCGGAACTGAGCAGCACCCGGAACTCGCGGTTGACCAGGTCGGAAACCGCCTGCCTGCTCCACAGGTCAGCTCGGAGGCCGTGCGAATCCGGCGCGCCCCGTGTGATGGCGCGGATCGTCCACTCCTGCTGCTGCGTCGACAGCGCGAGCTGCTCACCCGGACGGCGTCCCCGCGTCCTCGCTCTGAACGAATCCTCGCCGCTGCGCCGGAAGGCGCGCACCCACGCGCCGACGGTCTTGCGGGACACACCGAGCAGGCGCGCGACGTCGGATTGCGACGCCCCCGACTCGACCGCGGCGACGGCTCGACGACGGATCTCCTCCAGCGCTTCGGGGGAGAGTTTGCGTGCGTCCCGTGTCGTCATCCTGAAGGCTTCAGCGTTGGTCATTCGATGCATCCCAGCTACTCGTCGTTCGGGAACTCGCCGACGATGACCTGGCGAGATGACGTCGTTCATGGCGCTCTCGTGCGAACACTGTGGACGATGACTAGGGTCGGCTGCCGGTGCGCACTGGCGAAGACCCGGCACCGGTGAAATTACCCGATCGTTCGCTGTCGAATGAACGGCTGCGTTGTTAATTGTCCGTCAGCTCCGAGTCAAGCGAGGTGGAGGATCGATGTGGTGCGCAGGCACCTGAATCGGAGGCAGGTGCTTCCCGTCGATTCCGAATTGCTCGTGGTGCCACGGAAGACGCGCAGGCTGGGGCCAGTGGTGTCGTCGGGGTGGGGTGGAGCCGGGCGCACGCATTTGCCATCATCCGGAATTAGGAGACTCAGAGAATCGGCGGTGCGCCAGAGGTGGCGTTGTGGTGACCGAACTGTAGGAACGACGTTCTGGCGATCGTTTCGCCGATGTGGCGAGGCGGTCAACAGGATCCGGCGGACGCGCTGTCCGCAGGGGTGTCCACCGGATCCCGTGAAAGCCCGGTCCGCACTCCAGGCGTTCCCGCGGTGCTGAGTCATCGGCCGGTTCCCGTGCGTGAGCTGTGATCTGAGCTCCCATGTCAGGCGGTGTGTGGGGCCCGCTGGTCGTGGCTACAGGTCGAGGACGAGCCGTTTCCCGCACGTCCGCGACACGCAGATCATCATCGTTCGGTTCGCCGCGCGTTCGGCTTCGGTGAGCAGTGAGTCGCGGTGGTCCGGGACGCCGTCGAGCACGGGAGTTTCGCAGGTGCCGCAGATGCCCTCCTGGCACGACGACAGCACCGGCACGCCCGCGTCTTCGGCGACCTCGAGGATCGAGCGGTCTTCCGGCACGTTGAGCGTGAGTCGCGAGCGCGCGAGCTCGACCTCGAAACCACTGGTCGGCGCATCGACCTCCTTGGCGGTGAACCGTTCGAGGTGCAGCGTGCCGCGGCTTCGCGACGAGAAGCGGTTCTCCACGTCCGCGAGCAGAGGCTCCGGGCCGCAGCAGTAGACCGCGGTTCTGCGGCACGCCTCCCGGAGGAGGACGTCGAGGTCGAGGCGGCCGGTTTCGTCCTGCGGGCTCAGGCTGACCCTCGGCCCGTAGCGGGCGACGAGCTCGTCGGCGAATGCCATCGTGTCGCGGGACCTGCCGCCATAAGCAAGTCGCCAGTCGGCTCCCGCCCGGTCGACGGCGCCGATCATCGGGAGGATGGGCGTGATTCCGATGCCGCCGGCCAGGAACAGGTACCTCTTGGCTCTCACCAGTGGGAAGTGGTTGCGGGGACCGCGAATCCGCAACAGGTCACCCTCGGCGAGTTCGCGGTGGACGTAGTCGGACCCTCCTCGGCCGCCCGGTTCGCGCAGTACCGCGACTTGCAGTGTCGAGCGGTCAGCGGGGTCACCGCACAGCGAGTACTGGCGCACCAGGTCGTCGCGCAGCACGAGCTCGATGTGGGCGCCGGGTTCCCAATTCGGCACGGGGCCGCCATCGGGATGGCGCAAGGTCAGCCGCACGACACCGGCGGCGAGGACGTCTTTGCGGTCGAGCTGGACCTTGAGCTCCACCTCGGTTCTGGACAGTGCGCCCGTCGTCATCAATGCCTCCTCAGTGAGCAACCGCGTTCCGGCGCACACCTGTGGGTGGTGCGGAATGTTCTGCGGTTTCCCGGGATCGAATGCCGCCACCGTTGGCGCGCGGATCGGCGTCGATGACGCCGCGCGAATGAGTGGTGTCGGGATGGCCGGCCAGGTCATCGTGACACGGCGACAACGTTCTGACCAGCAGCGTTCGGCGTCACGTGGTCTTCCTTTGCGCTTCGTGTTCACCTGTCCGAAACACGCGCGTGCACGGTGTTGCCGCAGGTCAGCGGGCTCATGGGCGAGTGGTGACGGGTGAGGGCGTTCCGGCGTGGAAGCGGTGGCGCGATGAACGGGCGGCGAAAATCGTTCCACGCTTCGCGATGGGCGAATTGATGGGCGTTCCCGCAAAGAGCGTCGTTGTCGTGCCTGCCAGTCCGAAGTGCATGATCGTTCAGGCTGCCACAACACTGCGCGGCGTTCGATCTGAGGATGTCGATCGGGCAGCCGTTCTCACCCGCCGGAAAATCACATTGCCAGCACGAATTCACGCGACGATCGCGGGTGCGAAACGCCGAAGACACACTTCGCACGTCTCGCTCAAGCGCACAGCAGGAGCGGCCAGGACCGATCCGCGGCGTGCGGCGATGCGGGCGGCGCCGAGTGCCGGAGCGCTGGTTCATGACCGGAAGATGTGACGACCGGTCGTGCGTGACGTTGCGATTGGGTGAGCAACGGCGCCGTGGAGCGAGACGTATTGTTTTCACACGAGTTTTGGTCGGAACTGCCTCGGATTCGCCGGACCCGGCGCACGCGAAATAGGTTCCACTCGGCGATCCGGAGTCAGCGGTGAGGCGCAACCGCGTTGTGAACCATTTGCCGGGCGGCGCTTCCGGCGCGATCTCTCCACAGTCCGTCCACAAGCGACGATCCATCGAAGGAATGCCTGTTCAGGGCAAGACCCGGGGAAGGAAACAAGCGCGAAACACCTGTCGGTCACCGCTGTCACCGCGTTCTGGGCACCGCCCGGCGGACGTGCCACCATTGCTCGGTCCGCGCTGAGTTCCCAGGTTCGCATCGGCGGATGTGGATTCGCTGAGAACTGGCGAAGAAAGCGCTTCGAACGGGAGAGGGGAAGGCATGGGACTCCGCCGTCGCTTGGCGCTCGGTGCGCTCGTGTTCGTGGCCTCCTCCGCCACGCCCGCCGCCGAGGCGGCTGAACCCGCTCTCGTCATTCCGACCTGCGCGGCGGTCGTCGAGGGTGCCGCTGGTACCGAGGTCGTGGTGCTTCCGCAGGCGTTGGTTGAGACCGTCGCGACGGCGGTGCAGGGTGTCGACGACCTTCCCGGGGTTGCCGAGGTGTTCCGGGTGGAGTGGAGCGCCGCGCCGCCGATCTCGGTGGGGCGGATCGGCGAGGGGTACCTGTCCGGAGGACGCATCGCGGACGCCGCGATCCTGCGTTTGGCGGAAATCCCCGCCGCGCGACCGGTATTGGGCGAATTGACCCCGGTGGTGCACGCGACGTTGAGCCCGATGTGCGGAATCGCAACGCACGTGGAACTCCCCGACCTGCCACGTCTCCCGGCCGGCCCGCCACCCTTATCACCTCAACCGGCGGAACCGCCTCCGTCTCCGGCCCCCGCTGCGTCACCCTCGCACGTTCCGGAGCCCTTGGCTGCCGATGGGATCGAAGCCGGCGCCGTGCCGCGTGCTGAGCAACGCGCGCCGCAGGAGTGGCCGTGGGCGGCTGGACGTGGCGTCGTCGGGGATCTGGAGCCCGGGTCCGGAGAGCCGGAGATGTCGGCCGCGCGCACCGAGCTGACTGCGAGTCGTGCGGACTCCGTTGCGGACGAGAGGCCGTTGTGTCTGTTCTTCGCCGTCGCTGCGTTGCTGGCCTTCGCGGTTGGGAACCGGACGCGCCACTGCGGTGGACGAGGGTGAGGAAAACAGATCACGAGGTTCCCTGATTGGGTTCCAGGTCGCCTCGAATTGTGTTCTCTACGTGCTCTCCCGATCTCGTGGTGCCATTTTCTCGCGGCACGCGCGAGCACGCCTGATCAATGGTCCGTGAAGAGCGTGAACATGGTGGCGGAGTCCCGACGTCTGCCGTGGGCGTGGTCGTGACCAGCTATCATGCCAGCTCTTGTCGCTGGTGTCGGGCTGTTCGGGCACGGTGGGAACCATTTCCCTGAAGCGAGTCCGATTTTCTTCGACGTGTCACGTGGCGCATTGTCGTCTCTTCTGATCACATCAATTCTGATGCGCCGGTGATGGTCGTTTTACACTCGATTTACCGGTTGATCGTTCCGCTGGGATCGGCGGCGTGCTTAACTCTTCTCGTTCGATTGATCTCGAGCATGACACGCCGATCCGGAAATGAATTGACGATACCCGTGTGGCGCAGGGCTGCGCGGGTTTTCCGAACCGAAGACCCGGTGAGGTGCGGTCGTTCCTCCGGAACAAGTGTCGGACCGCCGGGGCGCTGGGGCCGACGAGCTTCGGAACCTGACACCGCCGAACCGGCGATCTTCGCACCGCACGGATCAGAGAGGACCCACATGTCCGCAGAATCTCCTCCGGGAGCCCGAAAATGGCGCGGTCGCCTGAAGGCTGCCGCGGCGGTGGTGGTCGCCACCGCCAGCGCCGGTACGATGGCCGCGGTGCCGGCGGCTGCTCAGCAGCCGGTCGGCGCAGGTCCGCTGCCGGTGACCTTCCACATCAAGGATGACAACGGGAAGTGGTTCGACTCCGGCCTGAACCTCTTCGGCGGTCAGTCGCTGGCCATCGCGGAGCTGCCCCGGGTGGGCACGTCGGCGGCCGACGGTTCGATCGTCCCGAGCGTGCCTGATGGTGCGCTGCCGAGCCTGCCGGGCGTGGCCGGGTTGGTCTCGCCGCAGGAAGCCAGGTCGCTGACCAACATGGATCAGGCCGAGGGGCTGACCGGCCTCGTGAAGGGCACCGGCCAGCCGGTCCCGGCATTGGGGCAGACGGGGCAGAACCTGGCGCAGATGCTCAACCTGGACAGCACCCTGAAGACGGTCAAGGAGATCGGGGTCTCGAACCCGGAGGCCCTGCCGACTGCCCTGAAGGCCGAGCGGCTGCTGGGGGCCTTCACCCAGCAGGTGGTCGGGCTGCCGGTCGACGCGCCGATCAACCTGAACCAGTTGCCGGTCGGGGTGGACCTGCAGGGCGCGCTCAACGAGTTGCAGGAGTTCGCGGTCAAGGGCCCGCCGGTGACCGTGAAGTTCGTCGTGGACCCGAAGGAGTCGGAGGGTCTGCGCAACCCCATGGGCTTGATCGCCCCGGAGGGTGCGCAGGGCTTTCCGTTCATGGACGCCAAGGGAGCGTTCTTCGGCGAGAAGCAGATCCAGCTGACCGAGCCGGGCCTGTACGCGTTCGCCGACATGGTGTCGCCGTACATGCTGGGTGCGGTCGTGGTGGACGACCCGTTGACGATCGGGCTGGACTTCGGCAAGCGGTCGCAGATCAACTCGCGCGAGCTCAACGTGCCGTCGCACTCCGACATCGTCAACAGGTTGGTGAACGCGTTCTTCAACATCACCAACCCGAACAACTGGCAGAAGTTCGACCCGAAGAACCCCGTCAGTTGGAACCCGACCCAGGCTCCCGCCCCGATCCTGCAGTACGACGAGGCGGGCAACCCGATCCTGATCCCGATCTTGGACGCGTACTTCGACTCGAAGTTCAAGTACCCCAAGACGCTCAACCCGGGTGACAAGGCTCCGCCCGTTCCCGGTGTCGGCGAGGTCTGGCTCGACACCGAGATGGAGGAGTTCGGGGAGAAGGACAAGGTCGGCTCCGCCACGCGGATCAACGCCGAGAACTGGAAGATCGAGCGCAAGATCGGCGCTCCCGGCATCAACATGAACAACCCGCACAACATGTGGACCGACAAGGACTACAAGTTCCTCTACCAGTCCGAGTGGTTCGACGATGAGATCAACGCCTTCGACCGGGAGACGGGCAAGCACATCGTCAACACCCAGGTCGGCCACAACCCGGCGCACATCATGACCAAGCCGGGTACGGACCAGCTGATCGTCGGTCTCAACGCGGGCAACGAGATCGTCGAGGTCGCTCCGGGCGGTGGCGCGGTCACCAAGCGCATCAACGTCAGCCCCTCCGGGGAGATCCGCCACCCGCACGCGCACTGGTTGTCCTACGACGGCAAGACCGCGATCACGCCCAACGTCATGACCGACAACGCCTCGATCATCGACCTCGACTCCGGGGCGGTCAAGACGGAGAAGACCGGGCAGTTCCCGATCGCGACCAGCATGACGTCCGACGCGAGCAAGGCGTACACGGCGGACTTCACCGGTCAGTCGATCACGTGCGTCTCCCTGAAGGAGAACGCGTGCGCCGACAACGGGAAGCTGGTGCACAGCAAGACGATCGACCTGTGGGAGAACTACAGCCCGATCGCCGGACCGGCTGAGGGCAAGCCCTTCGGCGGTCTGTCGATCCAGTTGCCGGTGAGCCCGGACAACAAGGCCCTCGTGGCGGCGAACGTTCTCTCGCAGACGGTCTCGGTGGTGGACCCGAAGACGGACAAGGTCGTCAAGGACCTGCCGTGTTCGGCGGGTTGCCACGGCATCAACTTCGGTGCCAAGAAGGGTGGCGGCTACTACGCCTACGTGTCCAACAAGTTCGCCAACGTCATGCAGATCATCGACGTCGATCCGAACATGGACGGCAACATCGCGGATGCGGCCGTCGTGGGCACCAAGACGCTCGACGCCACCGCGGACACCAAGGTCGATGGCACCATCACGGGCGCGTCCGGCATGGGCGGTCAGGGTGTCCTCGCGATTCCGCTGGTCTACAACGGTTGGGCTCAGCAGAACGCGGGCAAGTGGGCCGAGATGCTGACCCCGCAGCAGCGCGACCCGATCGGCACCGGCAAGTGATCCGGGCCGAGTGAACCCCGGGGCCGGGTTCCGGCCCGGCCCCGGGCGGTCCCACAACGCTTCCCCTCCGGCGACTTCTCGCTGTGAACGCCCTCCTTCCGCCGCTTCCCGGGGAGAGAGTCATGCCGTGCTGTCCGAAAACCGCCCTGTACCTCATGGTGGCAGGGGCGATGACCAACGGCGTGGCGGTGCTCGCGCCGACGCCGGCATCGGCCAGCGTGTCGCTGGTGCCCGACACGATCGCAGGAGGCGGCACCCGCAGCGTCGCGGTCCGCGTGGTCAACGACGACGCCAACGCCGACACCACCCGGTTCGAGCTGCACTTCCCGACTAACCCGGCATTGCTGGTCGACGCGACACCGGTCCCGGGCTGGACCGTGACCCGGCGGGACCGCCGAGCGAACCGGCCGGTGCGCGTCGATGACCGGGAAACCTCGGTCGTCACCGACATCATCACCTACAGCGGCGGGCGGATCCGACGCGGCAGCCACCAGGACTTCCCGCTCACGATGGCTCCGCTGCCGGAGAACACCTCGCTGGTGTTCACCGCGACGCAGACGTTCTCCGATGGACGGGTCCTGCGGTGGACCGGAGCGACCACCGGTGCCCCGACGATCACGATCGGCGATCCGAGAATGGAATCGCCGGAACCGCATTCACCGGCAGCCCCGGAACTCGCTGGGCCGATGCCCCCTTCCACCAACAGCTCCGCCGAAGCAGTGGCCTCCGCGGTTCCGCCTCCGGCTCAGGCATCAACGGCTCCGTACCCGAGGGCGGTCGCAGCCGCACCTTCGACCACCGAACGCCTCCTGCTCGGAGAACCCGCTGTCCCGCAGACCGACACCCCGTCATCGCGCTGGGAAGCCCTCGGGCTCGGTGCCGCCCTCGCGGTAGCCGTGCTCGCAGCGATCGGGTCCCTGGCGCTGCGGGCCAGACGGCGCGAGAGCGGTGATCCCGACGGCTTCTTCGCCGTGTTCAACGACGAATCCGCACCAGTACTCGACCACCACGGCGGTGCCGACGCGCCGCCGTTTCGGAGGTGACCTCGCGATGACAGCGATGCTGACCCGACAACGACCTGCTCGACGGGACATCCCGCGCCCACCGATGTTCCGGCGCATCCTCGCCGTCGTGCTGTTCGTCGCGGTGTGCTGGGTGGCTTTGCTGGCCACGATGCCCGCGCCGCAGGGGAACCCGGTGCTGCGCTCGACCTCGCCGGGCAACGCGGAGAACGTGAAATCACCGGACGAGGTGCTGCTGAGGTTCGACAGGCCCGTGCCCGCCGGACTGGCGACGATACGCATCATCAGCCCGCCCGGTGACCAGGTCGTGTTCACCCGCCCCTACAACCCGGTCGGACAGGACGACACGGTGGCGGTCGCGATGCCGCCAGTCCGCTACGGCGGGACTTACACGGTCGCGTGGGCGTTGCCGTCCGACCGGCTCGAACAGGTCGCGGGCGTGTTCACCTTCGACGTCGTGGTTTCGTCCACGCCGGTCGGTGTTCCCGAGATAGCGGCGGAACACGATCCGTGGGTGACCGGTGCACACGTCACGGCACGCGTCGCCACGCTGGGAGCCATGGCACTGCTGATCGGTGCGGCGGTGTTCGTCGCCGCCCTGCAGCCCGCCGCCGCGGGGTCGAGACCGGTGCGCAGGGTGCTGATCTGGTCCGGCATCGGCACAGCGCTGGCAACGATCGGCACGCTGGCGACTTTTGGCCCGTACGCGGCGTGGGTTCCGCTCGGCGGTGCCTTCGACCCCGCCCTCTTCTGGGCCGCTGTGCAATCGCCGACCGGGCGCGGGATGCTGAGCAGGCTCGCGCTGCTCGTACCGGTGCTGGCCGGACTGGTGTGGTTGCTGGAGGCCCATCCTGCGAAGACGCGGCGCGCACGGTTGATGCGCGGGGTAGCCGCGCTCGGTGGCGGTGCGGCGCTGGCTGCGACGTGGCCGCTAGCCCGCACCCGCCCGATCGGCAGCCCGACGCCGCTCGAGGCCGCCGTCGACACCGCGACGCTCACCGCGGCGGCCGTCGGAATCACGAGCGTGCTGCTGCTCGGACTCGCGGCGCGAAGCGGCCACCGGGAACCAGAACCCGTGGTGCCGCGGCTGATCCCTGTGCTGGCGGCCTGTTCCGCACTGCTCGCGTGCACCGGCGGATATCACGTGCGGCAGGCAGTGCGGGATGGCGAGCCGGCCTGGCTCGCGACTGGCCTGGTGGCGCTCGCCGTGCTGCTGGTCGTCGTCAGTGCCGTCCTCCACGTCTGGTTGCGACGGCAGCGCGTTCTCGCCGTCGAATCCGCGGACCAGCGGCCGGCCGAACTCCAGAGGCTGCGCACCGCGGCCGGCGTCGGGACCGGAGTCGCGGCGGTCCTCGTCGGCGCGACCGCGGCGCTGGTGCTCGCGCACGCGCCGGACACCGCCCACGCGCGCACCGACAGCCCCACGCCCGTGTCGATCCGGCAGCAGCCGGGCCCGTTCCGGCTCGCCTACGACACCGGCAAGCCCGGCGGTCGGGGTTCGATCGACTTGGCACTGCTTCCCGCGGTGGAGAACGGCCAGATCCGGCTCGACACCCACGTCACCGTCTTCGACGAGGCCGGGAACCCGACCGACGAGGTCCGCGTCGCCGGCCTGCTGGCCAGGGAGAACGGCACGCCGGCTCCGCTCGTGCTGCGCCCCGCCAGCGGCCCCGGGCACACGGTCGGCGCGGCATCGCTACCTGAACCGGGTAAGTGGGCCGTCGTGCTCGACGTGCGCACCCCGGACGGCGGCGCGCAGACGGTCGCCCAGCCGCTCGACGTGCACTGAGACCTGGCCGGGCGCCCCACCTGACGGGCGCCCGGCTCCCTGGAAGGAGCATGCCGTGTCCATGGCGGAAACCGATCGCCCTCCCACCTCGGCGAAGCGCCGCCGGCCGGCCAGCCCGATGACAGCGCTGCGCCTGCTGGCCCGCAGGGTCCACTTCCTGGCGGGGATCGTGGTCGCGCCGTTCGTGCTGGTGCTGTGCGTGACGGGGCTGATCTACGTCTTCAGCCCGCAGATCCACGACAACCTCTACCACCGGCAGCTGTACGCGAACGCCCCGATCAGCACTCCGCGCCCGGTGTCCGAGCAGGTCCAGGCGGCGCTCACCGCGCACCCGGAGGGCACCGTCCGCGACGTGATCACCCCACCGGAACCTGGCCGCACGACACGCGTGGTGCTGTCGGTCCCGGATCTGACAGGGCCGGAGGAGGGCAGAACCGTGTTCGTGGACCCGTACACGAACTTCATCAACGGGGAGCTCACGACTGTCGGACACAGGCTGCCAGCGAACATGTGGCTGCGGGAACTGCACAGCAACCTGAGGCTCGGCGAACCGGGCCGGGTCTACGCAGAACTGGCCGCGAGCTGGCTTCCGGTGATCACGATCGGCGGGCTGGTCGTGTGGCTCGCGCAACCGCGCAGGCGCAACCGACCGAGCTGGCGGGAGCTCCTACTACCGGTCGGCGCGCGGGGGGTGCGGGAACCGTGGTGGCGGCTGCGTGCGTGGCACGGTCCGCTCGGCGTCTGGCTCGCACTCGGCGTGCTCGCGCTGTCGGTGTCCGGGCTCGCCATGTCCGAACACGCGGGTGGGCGCGACGACCAGCGCACCGATCCGGCATCGAGGGGGGCCCCGAGCGTCGCGGCCCTGCCCGCGACCGGCTCGCCTCCCGGACCGCCGCTGCCCGGTGCGCTCCCGGTACCGCCCCCGCCGTCGCAAGTGCTTCCGGCTGCGCCGCCGGACGCGGCTCCGCACCGGACCACCGAACCGGTTCTCCCGGGCGGGAACTCGGCACCCGGCGCGTGGGAGCCGAGCGTGCCCGAGGAGGGGTCGAGCGCGCCGGAGGCGCCACCCAGCGACCCCGGAACAGCGCCGCCCCATGAGCAGCCGGCACCACCGGAACCGGAGCCGAGCTCGGTTCCGCCACCGAAACCAGCGCCGGAACCGACGCCTCCGCCGTCAGAGCCGCTACTTCCGCTGATCCCCGGACTGCCATTGCCCGACCTGTCTGACCTCCTGCCGGGAATTCTCCCCGAGACATCGGGACTTCCGCTTCCGCTGGGCCCGAGCCCGGATCCCGCGCAGACCACGCCCAGCGCGGCGACCGGAACGAGGACCCAGGCCGTTGCCGGGGACATCGGAGTGGACCGCGCCGTCGAGATCGCTGCGGTCCAGGGGCTGCGCGGCGAGCTGATCGTGCGACCACCGCACCTCAGCGGTCGCTACACGGTCGTCGAGCACTCGCCGGGGCTGCCGCTTCAGCGGGACAGCCTCGTGATCGAGGCCGCCACCGGCCGCGTAGTCGAGAAGGTCGGCTGGGAAGACTACTCGTTCGGTGCCAAGTTCTTGGCGGTCGCTGTCGAGTTCCACACCGGAACGCTGTTCGGCCTCGCCAACCAGGTCGTGCTCGCGGTGCTGGCCGTCGGACTGTTCGTCCTGGTGGCGCTCGGCTACCGGATGTGGTGGGTGCACAACCCGTATCGCGGACGGTGGGCCTCCCTGCCACCGCCGGTGTGGAGACAGCTCTCCTGGTCCTGGCTGGTCCTCGTTCTGCTCGCGGTGCTCGTGCTGACGTGGGTGCTGCCGGTCTTGGGAGCCAGCCTCGTGCTGTTCGTGCTCGTCGACGGGGCGATCAACACCGTCCGGCTGCGACGCGCGACCGCCATGGGAGGTGAGTGACGTGCAGACGAGGTTCCTGCCCGACCGCGCCGAGCACCGCACGCGGGCTCGCACCGCCTCGGCGTTGTTGGCGGGTCTGTTCGCGCTGGCCGCGGTGGACGGGATCGTGCTGGAGACGGGAACGGCCTCCCGACCCGACGTCGGCGCAGCAGCCCCGCCGGTGCGTGCGGCCGTGGACGGGAGAACGCCGCCGTTCCTCGAACCACCACCGCCTCCGTCGCCCGTACCGTCCTCGCTCACGCCCGTTCCGGAGGGCGCATCGGGGATTCCGGAGACCGTGCTGCGTGCGTACGAACGTGCCGCCGCTGTCCAGGCCGTCACCGACTCGAACTGCGGGCTCACGTGGCCGGTGCTGGCAGGGATCGGAAGGGTCGAGTCGCACCACGCGCGGAACGGAGACGTGACGTCCGACGGCACGATGCGCACGCCCATCTACGGACCTCCGCTCAACGGGACCAGCGGCAACGCCGCCATCCGCAACGGCGGCCGGTGGGACCGCGCGGCGGGCCCGATGCAGTTCATCGCATCGACCTGGGCCGATTGGGGCGTCGACGGATCGGCAGACGGGCGGGCGGACGTTCAGAACGTCTTCGACGCGACGCTGTCGGCAGGGCGGTACCTGTGCGCCAACGGTACGAACATGTCCACGATGGACGACCTGCGCGCGGCGCTGCTGCGCTACAACCACTCGAACGCCTACGTGGACATCGTGATCCGGTGGATCCGGAGGTACGAATCCGGTGCTCATCCGGTGCGGGACGGCGCAGCAGTCGACTTGGTGGCCGAGTCCGCCGGAGTCGAGCGCAGCCCGGGTCCCGCAGCCGAGCCCGCCGCGTCGGCTCCTGCTCCCGAACCTGCTCCGCCGCAATCACCGACCGCGCCACCCCCGCCACCTCCCGGTCCAGCATCTGAGTGCGGCCCAGCTCTCGATAAGGCGCCTGCGTTGTGCCCGGTGGCGACGGTGATCGGCGACGTCACCGATGGCGTGCGCGATCTCGCGCCCACCCTGCCCACCACGCCGGCCCAGGAGGTACCGAGACCGCGGTGATGAACGCTCAGTCCCTCGTGGCATTTCGAGAAGGAAGGAGGACGGCATGTGCCCGAGCTTGCTCCCCGCGGGGGTCGATGGGCTTCCGTTGCACCCGCTCGTTGTTCACCTAGTCGTCGTGCTCGTACCCGTGGCCGCGTTCACCGTGCTCGTCTCAGCGATCTGGCCGGCGGCTCGCGAGCGATTGGGCTGGATCACGCCGGCACTGGCGCTGCTAGCGCTGATCAGCGTGCCGATCGCTGAGAGCTCCGGCGAAGCGCTGCTCGAGGAAGTTCAGGTCTCCGCGCGAACCGCAATCCATGCCGGGCTCGCCGAGGAGCTGCTGCCCTGGGTCAGTGGACTGGCTCTGTGGTCGGTGGCCGTTCACGCGTGGGGGATTCGAGTGCGAGGCGGGACTGGAATCGCAGGAAGGCCACGGCGGCTCGTAGCCGCCGCGTTGATCGTCGGCGCCGTCGTGCTCAGCGTCGGGTCGACGGTGCAGGTGGTGCGGATCGGCGATTCGGGGGCGCGGTCGGTGTGGACCGACGCCGCCGCAATCCGGTTCACCGAGAACGAAGTAGTCCGATGAGGAGGGTGCACATCATGGAGCACGAAACCCGGATTCACGTGGCCCGTCGCACGCTGATCGCAGGCGCAGGAGCCGTGGCGGGAGCGTGGGCAATGACGTCCTGCGCTGACAACGCCGAGCCCGCGGCCGCCCCTGAACAGCCGGCACAGCCCGGGCAGACGTTCACGCTCACCACCGTGTCGCAGGTTCCGGTCGGTGGCGTGGTTTCCGTGCCGGGGCCCGACGGCACACCGGTGCTGGTGTCACAGCCGGAACCCGGCACCGTCAAGGCCTTCGACTCGACCTGCACGCACAAGGGCTGCACGGTCAACGCCGGTGAGACGACACTCCAGTGCCCGTGCCACGGCGCCGAGTTCGACCCCGCCAGCGGAGCTCCCGTAGCAGGGCCGGCGAAAACACCGCTGGCACCCGTGAACGTCCACATCGACGAGCAAGGCAACGTCCACGCGGTCTGAGGTCATCACGCGTTCCCGGCACGAACAACGCTGACCAGGCGGCCTGCCGCGGCACGCATCCCGTTACCGAAGATCCCCAGTGAACCGCTGCACGGTGATCGGTCGGCGCCGACCACGCGCCCGCTCCCGGAGCACGCGGCGGGAAAGGAGTCCCATGAAGAGAACCTCCGCACTGCTGGCCATCATGACGGCCGCGCTGCTCGGCCACGGTGTCACACCGGCGGTAGCCGGCCCATCGGGAGAGCTGATCAACAACAGTCCGGGAACGCTGGTCACGGGCGGTCACAGCGCCACCGAGCAGTACCCCTGGATGGCATCGCTGCAGCGGCAGGGCCAACACAGCTGCGGCGGCTCGCTCGTCGCCGACCAGTGGGTGCTCACCGCCGCACATTGCGTGCAAGAGGCGAGCCCGGCCGATCTCGATCTCCGCATCGGCAGCCCGGACCACACCCGGGGCGGGACCGAGCGCGGCGTGTCCCAGATCGTCGTGCACCCGGACTACGCCACGAGAGGCCCGAACGGCGACATCGCGTTGCTCAGGCTGGATGGAGCGACCTCGCAGACACCGGTCCGGATCGCCGACAGCTCCGGTGCCACCGGTACCCCGTCCAGGATCATCGGCTGGGGTCTGACCTGCCCGTTGCGGGGTTGCGGGCAGCCGCCCGAGCAGTTGCAGCAGATCGGAACGCAGGTCGCGGCCGATGCGGGATGCGCGCTGGGCGGTGTCGATGGCCCGACCGAGATCTGCACCGGCAGCCAGGAGCTCCTGCTCGACAACGCCTGCTTCGGTGATTCGGGCGGCCCGCAGCTGGAAGGGTCTCCGGGGGACTGGCGCTTGACCGGGGTCACGAGCCGACTTGGCAGCGTTGTCCCCGTTTGCGGCACTGCCCCCTCGATCTACACCGATGCCACCGCCTACCGGGAGTGGATCGGCCAGACCATCGGCTGAGGCCACTGCGCCGACCGGTCCGCTTCAGCGGCAGCGGTCGGCGCAGTGCCGGCTGGCGCGGGAGGCCGCGTGTGCGGCACCGCAGGGCCGGGCGCGAGAACGCGCCGACGCAGCGACCAATTCTCAGGGGACTACGAGTGGAATGCGAGAACCGGCTGCGGGCCGAGTCGCTGCGCGACCTCCCCGGTGGCACCGGCGCCGGAGCCGCGCACCACCGGAGCGCTCGAGCACTGAGCCGGCTCCGAGCGGAGAAGCTCCCCGCACTCGTCCTGGAGCGCTCGTTCGGAACAGGAGGGCCCACGCCGTGGTCGCAGGTGAACCGAGAACGACTGAGGTGGTCGACAAGGCTGGGCCTGGAGTTCGCCACACCCCGTGGGCCGCGCTGCGACCGCTGGTGCTGCGCCTGCACTTCTTCGCCGGTGTGCTCGTCGCGCCCTTCGTCCTGATCACCGCGATCACCGGCCTGCTGTACGTGCTCACACCGCAGCTGGAGCAGTCGATCTACCGGCAACAGCTGCACGTGCCCGCCACCGCGGCTCAGGCACCGCTGTCGACCCAGGTCAACGTCGCGCGAAACGCACTGCCCGAAGCCGAATTCAAGGCAGTCCGGCCGGCCGCGACGTCCACCGACACCACGCAGGTGATCTTCACGGCCGAGGAGTTGCCCGAGAGCTACTACCGCACGGTGTTCGTCGACCCCCACGACGCCGAGATCCGCGGCGTGCTGGACACCTACGGCAGCGACCAGGCCCTACCCCTGCGCGCGTGGGTGTCGGAACTGCACCGTGGCCTGCACCTCGGCGATCTCGGGCGGGTCTACAGCGAGCTGGCGGCGAGCTGGTTGTGGGTGGTCGTGCTCGGCGGCATCGCCCTGTGGTCCGGTCGGCGACGCGCGACCCGCGCACCTCGGATGCAGCCGCCCGGACGGACGCGGGTGTCGTCCTGGCACGGCGTGACCGGTGCCAGCATCGGGGTCGGCTTGCTGTTTCTGTCAGCGACCGGGCTGACCTGGTCGACCTTCGCCGGGGACAACGTTGGAAAGCTGCGCGAAACGCTGTCCTGGGAGACGCCAGCGGTTGCCGAGGGGCTTCCGATGCGCGTCTCGTTCGAGCAGTCGAGCAGGCGGATCGACATCGGATACGACCGAGTCCGGCAGGTCGCCACCCACCACGGGTTGACCGGGCCGCTGGAGATCACCCCGGCCGAGCACACCGGTGCCGCCTACATCGTGCGAGAGACGGGGCGCAGCTGGCCCACCCAGCAGGATTCCGTGGCGATACACCCCATGACAGGGCAGATCACCGACAGCGTCCGCTTCGCCGACTACCCGCTGGTGGCCAAGCTGTCCCGATGGGGCGTCGACGCGCACATGGGCCTGCTGTTCGGCTGGCCGAACCAGATCGCCCTCGCCGCGCTGATGATCTCGGCCATCTGCGTGATCCTCTGGGGCTACAGGATGTGGTGGCTGCGCCGGCCCACCCGCGGGTTCGGCAACCCACCGGCGCGTGGCGCCTGGCGCAGATTGCCGATTCCTCTGCTGCTCGGCGGTGTGTTGGTGACCATCGGTGTCGGCTGTGCGGTGCCCCTGTTGGGGATCTCGCTGCTGGCATTCCTCTGCGTGGACGCACTGCTGGGCATGCGCGCAACTGCTGCCAGCGAAGGTGGGGCCAGAAGGCCAGCAGGGTGAGGAGACCGCTACCGGCCCGACGTCGCGGTCGCCAACCTCAACCAGGAGCTCGCCGACCTCCAGGTCCTCGGGAGGAACGCGATGGGGGTGAACGGTTCGCCCCCACCGGGCCGAGAGGGCGACGCTGGAAGCGCGGGCAGGAGCGGTCATGCCCGGGATCCTGCGGTCGGCGGACGTTCACGGGACGCTCAGGCTCGGCCAAGGGCAGGAGGCCGGGCCTGCACCGCCCGGCCTCCTGTCACTTCTAGGGGAACGATCGGGCTTTCGTGCCCGGGAATTCTTCCGTGAGGTGACCGCGCCCGGCCATTGTTCGTCGAATGCCGAGAGGCGTTGATCGGGGGGTCCGTGGGTTCTTGAATTGTTCGAGTCTTCGTTACGGTGCGTGCAGAGCGGTGGGTGAACCTGTCGCTGGACCGGATTACTCCGCCAGCGGGAGCTCCTCGCTCTGCTGCTCGGGCTGCCAGCGGACGCCGAAGACCCCCATGCCGAAGTCCAGCGCGACCGCGTGCGCGCGCCCGAATCGATCCACCTGGAGCGACTTGGGCTGCTCGGCCTCCTGCATCGCCGAATCGCCGACGTAGCTCTCGCATCCCGCGGGCGGGCGCGCCGGGTCGAACTGCAACTCCACCACGTACTGGCGCACCGGCAGCCGGAAGAGGCGGCAGAAACTGTGCTCGGCCTCGTTCGGACCGGTCGGCGGGTCGATGATCTCGTATTCGAGCAGCAGCGTCTCGCCCCGCGCCAGCGCGTGGTCGAACAGCAGCTCAGCGACCACCAGATCGCGGGCGTGGTCGGTGAGCACCTGGCCCAGCCGGCACGAGCGGATCGGGCGGATGATCGGCGGCGTGGCCACCGACGACGCGCCGTCGAACATGATCACCCAGCGGTCGGCGTTGTTGGTCTCCGCGCGAACCAGCTTGCGGGTGCGGATCTTGCGCAGGTCACCGTGCTGATCGACGTGCACCACGTCGTGGTGCGACAGGCGGGTCAGCTTGCTGTCGTGGTTGGTGTCGATCTTGGTGAGCAGCTCCGCGGCCGACTCGTGCTCCGACCACAGCGCGCTCAGCGGCGGTGCCTCGGCGGACGCCTGCCGGGTGCGGCCGCGCGGGCGCGGCGGACCGAGCAGCGCGGACAGGGAGCTCTCCGGAACGCCCAGGACCTTCTCCAGCTGGGCCAGCGCGAGCAGCGAATCGGGGCGCTCGGGGCGGCGGCGGCCGGACTGCCAGTAGCTCAGCGCCGTGATGCTGACCGGTGTGCCTCTGGCGCGCAGGCGGTGCTGGATGCGCTCCAGGCTCAGGCGGCTGGAGCGGATCGCGGTGCGCAGAGCGGCTTCGAACGGACCTGTTCGGAGCAGTTCCGCCAGCTCGGCCGAGATCGTGTTGGCCTGCTGCGTCGGTTGCGGCTTCGTGGCCTGGGAGGGTGGCTGCTGGGTCGGGTGGGCCTGCGGGGCGCCCTGCTGCATGCCGCGAACGGCCGGTCGGGCGGTCGGGCGGGCCTCGGTTTTCGGGCCGGTCATCGTTACTCCTCGTGTCCGGCGAATTCCGAACTTACGCTAATTAGTGGGTCACTGTTGCGCAACGACCGAGTTCCGGTAGGCGGCTCCAACTTTAGGAGTAGCCCAACTCGGGCGATGCCTGTGTTTTGTTGTTCCTCTCCTCCACACGTATGCAACGGCCCACAATGGTTCACTCCGCCGGGCGCCGAGTCCGAGAACTCGAATTGTCGATCACCCGGTGAAAATGGTTGGACCAGGCTGGCACGCTGGTGAGGCGAGGTCGAGGCGCTGATCGGGTCGGCTCACATCGCGGGACCGGCCGCCGCCCTGCCCGCGATCGCCCAGGGCAGGTTGGCTAGCCTGGAACCTCGCTTCCCGCCTGCTCACGACGCGGGAAGCGGCCAACGCAGTCGAACGCTCGAGAAGCGGAAGAAGGAGCCTGAGTACCCGTGATGCGCACGCACGAGGCCGGATCGCTCCGCGCCGGTCATGCCGGGCAGACCGTCACCCTCGCAGGGTGGGTGGCGCGCCGTCGCGATCACGGCGGGGTCATCTTCATCGATCTGCGCGACGCCTCCGGCGTCTCCCAGGTCGTCTTCCGCGAAGGGGAGATGGCCGAGCGCGCCCACCGGCTGCGCGCCGAGTTCTGCATCAAGATCACCGGTGAGGTCATCGTCCGCCCCGAGGGCAACGAGAACGCCGAGATCCCCACCGGCGCCATCGAGGTCACAGCCACCGACCTGGAGGTCCTCAGCGAAGCGGCCCCGCTGCCGTTCCCGCTGGACGACCACCTGGAGGTCGGCGAGGAAGTCCGCCTCAAGCACCGCTACCTGGACCTGCGTCGCAGCGAGCCCGGTCGGATCATGCGTATGCGCAGCGACATCAACCGCATCGCGCGCGAAACGCTGCACGGCCGCGAGTTCGTCGAGATCGAGACGCCGACGATGACGCGCTCCACCCCGGAAGGCGCCCGCGACTTCCTGATCCCGGCCCGCCTGCAGCCCGGCAGCTGGTACGC
Source organism: Saccharopolyspora aridisoli (assembly GCF_004348445.1). GTDB lineage: Bacteria > Actinomycetota > Actinomycetes > Mycobacteriales > Pseudonocardiaceae > Saccharopolyspora > Saccharopolyspora aridisoli. Next base: position 24,439 of record NZ_SMKV01000051.1, read on the forward strand.
GCTGCCGCAGTCGCCGCAGCTGTTCAAGCAGCTGCTGATGGTCGGCGGCATGGAGCGCTACTTCCAGATCGCCCGGTGCTACCGCGACGAGGACTTCCGCGCCGACCGCCAGCCCGAGTTCACCCAGCTCGACATCGAGATGAGCTTCGTCGAGCAGGACGACGTCATCGAGCTCGGCGAGGAGGTCCTGGCCGGCCTGTGGAAGCTGGTCGACCACGAGATCCCGCGCCCGATCCCGCGGATGACCTACGCCGAGGCGATGGCCCGCTACGGCACCGACAAGCCCGACCTGCGCTTCGGTCTCGAGCTCACCGAGATGACCGAGTACTTCAAGGACACGCCGTTCCGCGTGTTCCAGGCGCCCTACGTGGGTGCCGTGGTCATGCCCGGCGGTGCCGACCAGCCGCGTCGTCAGCTCGACGCCTGGCAGGAGTGGGCCAAGCAGCGCGGCCACAAGGGCCTCGCCTACGTGCTCATCGGTGAGAACGGTGAGCTGTCGGGTCCGGTCGCCAAGAACCTCTCGGAGTCCGAGCGCGAGGGCCTGGCCAAGACCGTCGGCGCCAACCCGGGCGACTGCGTGTTCTTCGGCGCGGGCGGTCGCGCCTCCGCTCGCGGGCTGCTCGGCGCGGCCCGCCTGGAGATCGGTGAGCGCTGCGGCCTCATCGACCACGACGCCTGGTCGTTCGTGTGGGTCGTCGACGCGCCGATGTTCGAGCCCGTCGAGGACATGGAGGCTGGCGACGTCGCCGTCGGCAGCGGCAAGTGGACCGCGGTGCACCACCCGTTCACCTCGCCCAACGCCGACTGGATCGACAACTTCGAGAAGGACCCGGAGAACGCGCTGGCCTGGGCCTACGACATCGTCTGCAACGGCAACGAGATCGGCGGTGGCTCCATCCGCATCCACCGGCCGGACTTGCAGGAGCGGGTGTTCGAGCTGCTGGGCATCTCCGAGGACCAGGCGCAGGAGAAGTTCGGCTTCCTGCTGGAGGCGTTCAAGTACGGCGCCCCTCCGCACGGCGGCATCGCCTTCGGCTGGGACCGGATCTGCATGCTGCTGGCCGGTGCCGAGTCGCTGCGCGACGTCATCGCGTTCCCGAAGAGCGGCGGCGGGTTCGACCCGCTGACCGCCGCGCCGGCGCCGATCACCGAGGCCCAGCGCAAGGAGGCCGGCATCGACGCGAAGCCGAAGCAGGCCTCGAAGGGCGAGGGCGAGAAGGCCGGGCCGCAGAGCTGACGTTGCTCCCATCGAGTGGCGGCCCGGCCGAGCGCGTGATCGGCGCGCTCGGCCGGGCCCGCTCGTGTGCGTGGGGAGCGGTTCGACATCGGAGTTCGCCACCGTGCAACGTTGCCGAGGGCCGGTTCCGTCAACGTCTGAGGGAGCCGTGCGCGTGGGGAGTTCAGGGTTGATACGCAGCGCATATGGCGGATGACCGGTCAGGTGGCACTTGACCGGTCATGGCCCTGAAGGTTCAGGTTGTGGGGGTAGTGTCTGGAGACGATGAGCGTGGAGATCACCACCGGCCCCCCGGAGGTCCGGGTCCCGGCCAGCACCGAGGCGACCGACACGGTCGCTACCGCAGAAGCGGTGCTGAGCAAGAGGACCGGAGCGCCGGTGCGGCTTGCTGACGCGGAGGACCTGGGCGGAAGTGACCGCTCGGTCGTGCTGCGGGTGCGGATCGCCGAATCGCCGTTCGAACTGCCGCGCACCGTGGTGGTCAAGCACTACGGGGAGTGCCCACCGGAGGCGCGCACCGATCCGTTCGCGCACGAGGCGGCCAGCTGCCAGCTGACGACGGCGCTGTCGCCGGAAGCGCGCGTCAGCCCCGAACTCATCGCGCACGACGTCAACGAGCGCCTGCTCGTGCTCGAAGACCTCGGCCGCGGTTCCACGCTGGCCGACGTGCTCTTCGCCGAGGACCCGCGCGCCGCCGAACGCGCTCTGCTCGCGTGGGCCCGGGCGCTGGGACGCCTGCACAGCAGCACCGCTGCCTGCGCCGCCGACTTCGACGCGCTGATGCGCCGGCTGGGCGCCAAGTCCTGGACCGACCCGGTCGCCGACGACATCGTCGCCTCGGTCGGCGAGCTGCCCGAACTGCTCAGCCAGACCCTCGGCGTGCGCACGCCGCCGGAGCTGGTCGAACGGCTCACCGCCGCGTCCGAGCAGCTGGGTTACAGCCGCTACCAGGCGTTCAGCCCGTCCGACATCTGCCCGGAGAACAGCCTCGTCACCGGCTCCAGCGGGGTTCGCTTCCTGGACTTCGAGTGGGGCTGCGTGCGCGACGTCGCGATGGACGCCGCCTACCTGCAGTACCCGTTCCCGTCCTCGTGGTGCTCCTACGCGTTACCGGACAACCTGGCGCAGAGCATGCTCGCGACCTGGCGCTCGGAGATCGCCGAGGTGTGGCCGGAGCTGGACTCCGACGAGGTGCTGCTACCCAGGCTCTTCAACGCCCAGCTGCTGTGGGTGTGGGTGTCGACGTGGTGGTTCCTGCCGCGCACCGGCGAGACCGACCGGCCGATCGACCTGCACCAGCCCTCGCCGCGTCGCAGCACCGCGCTGGTGGACCGCTGGCGGCACCTGCGCTCCGACGCGCAGGACGCGCAGCTGTCCGACGTCGCGGAGTTCGCCGACACCGTCATCGACGCTCTGGTGGACCGCTTCGGAGCCGGTGCGCTGCACCTTCAGCCGTACCCGGCGTTCCGCACGGAGTGACGGACCCGGACACCTGGCAGATCGAGCGCGCGGTGGTGGCGACATGGCCAGCCTCGACGGTGGTGCGTCGCGACGGTTGGCTGCTGCGGCACTGCGACCTGCTTCGCCGCCGCCGCTCGAACTCGGCCCTGCGCATCGGCCCCCTCGACGATCCGGAGGCCGCGCTCGACGCGGCGGAGCGCTTCTACGCCGAGCGTTCGAACCCGGCGATCGTTCAGGTCAGCCCGCTCGACGAGCACTCGGAACTGGACACGCTGCTGGCCGCTCGCGGCTACCGGGCCGACGCGCCGACCACGGTCATGCGGACCGAGCGGGAGGCGCTGCTGCAGGCCTGCCCGGTGCCGGACTTCGAGGTGGTGCTGGACACCGAGCCCGGATCGCGGTGGCTGGACGCCGTCGCGACCGTCGGCGGTCGGCCTGAACCGAGCTTGGACCGGGTACCGGCGCCCGTCGCGTTCGCCACCGCCGTGCACCGTGGAGTTCCGGTCGGGGTCGGCATGTTCGCCGTCTCGGGCGGTTGGTGCGGCGTCTACGGGATGCACACGGCCCCGGCGTGGCGGCGACGCGGCGTGGCCGCCTCGCTGATGCGTGCAGGCGCCGGTCGGGCGTCGGCCGAGCGGGTGTTCCTCCAAGTCGAGACCGGCAACTCGGTCGCGCGGAGTCGTTACGAATCGCTCGGATTCATACTCGCGCATGCATATCATTATCGCGTTCGGTAGGAATTGTGTTTCTGCGATGTTTCGCAAGTGAATAGGCCGCTACCGATGCCATCCCTCGATGTGGTTATACCGATCACATTTCAAGGTGCGTACCGTGACGTCTGAGGTCGCGGAACGTAGTGGCGTGCGGGATGTCGACCCGGCGACCGGGTGATTGTGGCCGTCGAGGTTCCAGCATTAAGGAATCCTCATCTGGTGCGCGGGGGATTCGTCCGATCTACGACTTGCGTGAGGAGGTGAGTGTTCCGATATTGTGGGGTTCGAGCGCTTTCGCTCGTTCACCCCGCAACCGTCGGCGTCGCCGGAAGGGGATCCGCTGCTCGTTTTTTCGGGAGGCATTCGGTGCGCGGCACGGCATGGCAGATCACGAGGGTGGGACTCTTCCTGCTCTTCGCGGTCGTGCTCGCCGCCCTGGGGCCCACCGACGCCGCGCTTGCTGGTCAGGCCAAGTCCGCCACCACCAACGAGCACAAACCCGACCCGAAGGAACACCGGGACGGCGAGAAGCTCCGCGAACGCCTGCCCAGCCCGGCAACGCACCGGCGCACCCAGCTGCGCCACGAACGCGACCGGGACCTCTTCCTCGGGGCTTCCCGGTGGATGGCTGCGGATTTCGAGGTCCTCATCCGCTCCGCCGCGTTCCCGAGCATCGGGACTGATACGCACCACGCACACGGCAGGCTCAGACATTCACCGGCGATGCTGCAGGTCATGCGGCACTGATCGGCTCGGACTCCGATTTCTTTCCGAGCCGATTCGACCCGGAGATGCGAAAAATGAGCTTCGAAGACTTCGTGCGTCACGCACGTCGCTACCCGAACCTGCTTTCCGCGGACCAGCGCAAGCAGTTGGCCGCGGGCCAGGCACCATCCGCATTGTTCATCGGATGTTCAGATTCCCGTGTGACGCCGTCGCACATCACCGGGGCTGAGCCAGGAACCTTGTTCGAACTGCGGACCGCCGGAAACGTGGTGCCGAAATACTCACCGGACTCCGGTTCCAGTGAGATGGGCACGATCGAGTACGCGGTTCTGCAGCTGGGGGTCCCCGACATCATCGTGTGCGGCCACTCGCACTGCGGCGCCGTCACCGCGCTGACCATCGCCGGCCGCGGGCTCGACGAGCTGCCCGCGCTGTGCACCTGGCTGGGCACCGGGACCCAGGTCGCCACCGAACCCGAGGACACCGCCGTCCGCACCGAGAGCAAACGGCACCTCCGGTCGCAGCTGGACGTGCTGCGCGAATACCCGTTCATCCGCGACCGGGTCGAATCCGGGCGGCTTCGCCTGCACGGCTGGTTCTACGAGATCGACACCGGCCTGGTCTACGTCGCACCGCAGTCCGCGGAGGACGAGGACTTCCTCCCGCTCTGAGCAAGCCCGCGCCTGCGACATCGATCCGGGCCACCACCGCGCAGGGTGCCCGGATCGATGCCCGCTCCGTTCTCGCCCTGGAGGGCATCGTGACAACGCAAATTGAAGACACGAAGCAACCACGAACCGGGCGAATGCCCGGCGCGCCGACGTTCGGCGCGGACCTCGCCGCATCGCTGGTGGTGTTCCTGGTGGCCGTCCCGCTGTGCGTGGGCGTGGCCGCCGCATCCGGTGTCCCGGTCGAGCTGGGGATCGTCACCGGCATCGTCGGTGGCCTGGTCGTCGGCCTGCTCCCCGGCAGCGCCCTGCAGGTCTCCGGCCCGGCCGCGGGCCTGACCGTGCTGGTGGCCTCGGCCGTCAGCCAGCACGGGCTCGGGATGCTCGGCATCATCGTGCTCGGTGCCGGCGTCGTGCAGATCCTGCTCGGCGTGAGCCGGTTGGGCACCTGGTTCCGAGCCATCTCGCCTTCGGTCGTGCAAGGCATGCTCGCCGGCATCGGCCTGGTGCTGATCCTCGGCCAGATCTACCCGGTCGGCGGTCTGGCCCAGCCCGACACGACCGTCGAGAAGTTCGGCGGACTGGGCGAACTGGCCACCGCGATGGTGACCACGCCGGCGGGCATCGCCGGTCTCGGCCTCGCCATCGCGGCGCTGCTGGTCATGACCGCCTGGAAGAAGTTCGCTCCCGCGCCGCTGAACCTGGTGCCCGGCGCGCTGGTCGCCGTGGTCCTCACCAGCGCGGCAGCCGTGCTGCTGGCCCTGCCGGTGAAGAAGATCGAGGTCGGCTCGCTGCTTGCGTCGCTGAACCCGCCCGCGCTGACCGACTTCGGCGCGGTCAACCTCGCCGTGCTCGGCTCGATCCTCACGTTCGCGCTGATCGCCTCGGCGGAGAGCCTGTTCAGCGCGGCCGCCGTCGACCGCATGCATGACGGTCCGAAGACGCAGTACAACAAGGAACTCGTCGCGCAGGGAGCGGGCAACGCGGTGTGCGGTGTGTTCGGCGCGCTGCCGATGACCGCAGTGATCGTGCGCAGCTCCGCCAACGTTCAGGCCGGCGCGAAGACGAAGCTGTCCCGCGTGCTGCACGGCTTCTGGTTGCTGCTGTTCGTGGTGCTGCTGCCCGGTCTGCTGGCGTTCATCCCGACCGCCGTGCTGGCCGCGCTGCTGATCCAGGCCGGTTGGAAGCTGCTGGAGATCCAGGCGGTCGCCAGGCTGGTGCGCGAGCACCGGTCCGAGGCGTTCGTGCTGGTGCTGACCGCGGTGACGATCGTGGCCACCGACCTGCTCATCGGCACCCTGACGGGTCTGGCCGTCGCGGTTGTCAAGACCGCGATCGAGGTCTCCAGGCTGTCGGTCAACGCCGAGCACAGCGAGGACCGCGTCCACGTCGAGCTCGGCGGCAACGCCACGTTCCTGCGGCTGCCCCGGCTGCTCGACCACCTGGAGAAGCTGCCCACGGGCAAGCACGTCCACCTCGACCTGAGCACGGTCCGCCACCTGGACCGCGCCTGCCACCAGGCGGTCGAGAACTGGGTCGCCGAGCACCGCCGCAACAACGGCAGCGTCGAAGTCGCCATGCCCGCCAAGGCCGGCTGACCAGGCTCCTCACCGCACCAACCGGATTACCGCCGTGATCATGTCCTTCGATCACGGCGGTAATCCGGTTCCCGGGTGCTGCGGTGCGGTGATCGGGGCACCACGTGCGGGGCTGGCGGTGGCTGGGACGTCGCCACGTGCTGGGTTGGTGGGATCGGGACGTTGCGCCGTGCGGGGTCGGTGATGTCCGGGACGTCGTCGCGTGGGGCGTTGCTGGGTGGGTGTGGGGGTTGGTGCTGTGGAG
>NZ_SMKV01000052.1 GCF_004348445.1 Saccharopolyspora aridisoli
GAGGATGGACCCGGACGAGCCGTGGCGTCAGCCGGTCGATGCCGAAGGTCCCAAGCGCAACCGCGAAGCGATGCGCGAGGTGATGGACCACTGGCTGGAGCTGGGTGTTTCGGGCTTCCGCTGCGACCTGGCCGCGACGCTGGTCAAGGACGACCCGGGTTGGGTCGAGACCGGCAAGCTGTGGGGCGAGATGCGGGCGTGGCTCGGCGAGGAACACCCCGACGCGGTGCTGATCTCCGAGTGGGGCGACCCGGCGACCTCGGTCCCCGCGGGCTTCGACGGCGACTTTTTCCTGCCCGTCAACGGACCCGGCGACGGTGCGCCGTGGAAGTCGTTGTGGCAGGACAACCCTTACTTCGGCGCCGACGGCACCGGCACCGCCAAGACCTTCACCGACGCCTGGCAGCAGACCGAGCAGACCATCGGGCGCCCCGGGCACATCCTGCTGCCCTCGGCCAACCACGACGGCGCGCTGCGGTTGAACAACGGCGTGCGGACGCCGGAGGAGATCCCGGCGGCGTTCGCGTTCTGGCTGACCTGGCCGACCGTTCCGACGCTGTACTACGGCGAGGAGATCGGGATGCGGCTGATCGAGGGCCTGCCCGACGTCGAGGGCAGCAACGGTCGGCAGAACAACCGCACGCCGATGCAGTGGAACGACGGCCCCAACGCCGGGTTCTCCACCGCCCCTGCCGACGAGCTCTACATCCCGCAGGACCCGGACCCGAACCGGCCGACCGTCGCAGGTCAGCTCGCGGATCGAGGCTCGCTGCTGAACTTCGTGCAACGGGTCATCGCGCTGCGCAAGGAGCACCCCGAGTTCGGCAGCAGCGGCGCGGTGGAGGTGTTCCACGACGGCTACCCGCTGACCTACCTGCGCGGCGACCGCTTCCTGATCACGATCAACCCGAGCCGCGAACAGGTCACCGTCGACGTCGCCGACGACCGTCTGGCCGAGGCCCGCCCCGTCGAGGACAGCGGTGTCCGCATCGACGGGCGGACCGTCACGGTCCCGGCCTTCGGCTACGCCATCCTCGACCTCGGCTAGAGCCGATTCCGGGGCCCTCTCGGGGAAATCTCCGGGAGGCCCCGGAATCGCCGTCCCCTGCGAGGCGCGATGCTGGTTCGCACGGCCACATCACCTGGGGGAACGGATGAACCACGCGCGCGTCTACGAGATCCGGGTCGACGGATTCGCGAGCCTCGCCGAAGCCATCGGTGCGCAGGACCCGATCGCGCACCTACTGTGCCCCGACGAGTGGCACCGGGGCCCGTGCGAGATCCCGTGGAGCCTCGGCGTCGCGGACGACGCGGGCGATCCCGATCGGGCCGCCCTGGTGGTCGGCGTGCTCAGCACCCGCGAGAAGGCGCTCGAACTCCTGCGTCCCATCGGCGAGGTGACGGGACGCTCGGCGGTGCTGGTCGAGGCGGACCCCTCGGACTACGAAGAACTCGTCGAGCAGCACCGGATCGAGGCGCTGCTCGCCGAATGACGGTATCGGGGAAGGGCGTGCAGCTGGAGCGCTCACGCGACGCCCTCGTCGAGGACGGCGTGCCCACCGCCGAGTTCGACGACTACATCGCCGCCGTCGAACGCGCCGTCAGCGGTCGCTGACGATCACGCGCCGGGCAGGCCGTCGAGGATCGTGGGGGCGTACTCGAGCAGCTGGAGCCGGCCGTCGAAGGTGCGGTCGCTGATCAGGTCGAGCTCGATGTCCGGGTAGCCGTCGAAGTGCGTTCCTGGCCGGTCTTGCCGGTGATGACCGGGAAGACGACCACGCGGAAGCGGTCCACGACCCCGGCTTCGAGCAGCGACGGCTCAGTCCAAGGCTGCCGACGGTGCGCGCGGGCGAGTTTCGCTGCTTGAGCTCCCGCACGGCCTCGACGGCGTCCCCGGTGACGAGATCGCTGTTCGCCCAGGTCAGCGGTGCCTTCAGCGTGGAGGAGAAGACGACCTTGGGCATCGCGGTCAGCTCGGCGAGCCCGGCCTCCTCGGGGGCCTCGGCGGCGAACCCGGACATCAGCCGGTACGTCGTGGCCCCCATGAGCGTGACGTGCTCCAGCTCCGACTCGCTCCCGATCCACCCGAGGTGCTCGGGGCCCTCCATCCACCAGGAACCGGGCCATCCCTCGGCAGCCGCGTAGCCGTCGAGGGAGATGATGAAGTCCACCATCAGATCCGACATCGCTCGGTCCTCCCTCCGCAGGGTCTCCACGTGCAGACCGAGCGGGGCCCGAGAACTCATCGGCCGACGCTGTCGACCGCCCGGAGCTCCGTCACTCGGACGAGGTGTCGTCGGTGCGGAGCGGGAAGGTGGCGTGGACGCGGTAGCCGCCGTCCTCGGTGCGGCCGGTCTCCAACCTGCCCCCGGTGAGGGCGACGCGCTCGCGCATGCCGACCAGGCCGAAGCCGGAGCTGGGCAGCGCGACGTCGTGGCCGCGCGGGCTGCGGCGGTTGGTCACCGTCACCGCCAGCTCGTCGTCGGAACGCACGGTGACCTGCACGGCCGCGTTCGGGGCGTGCTTGGCGGCGTTGGTGAGCCCCTCCTGCACCACGCGGTACGCGGCCCGTCCCACCTCGGGCGGGACGTCCGGGGCGGGCTCGGCCATGTCGAGCCGCACGTTCGCCCCTGATTCGATGGCGCCGGAGACGAGGTCGGCGATACCGGTCGTGCTCGCCGAGGCCGGCTCGGGTTCGGCGTCGTCGCGCAGCGCGCGCAGCATCTCGTGCAGCTCGGACATCGCGGTGGCGCTGGTGGACCGGATGATCTCGGCGAGCTCGGCGCTGCGCTCGTCGGTGGCGTTGGCGGCCAGCACGTCGGCGTGCCGCGACACCACGCCGATGCGGTGCGCGACGACGTCGTGCATCTCGCGGGCGATTTCGCGCCGCTGCGCCTCCACTGCCTGCTCGGCCAGCAGCTTTCGCTCGCGCTCGACCTGCTCGGCCTTCTCCCGGTAGTCGACGAGCACGCGCCGCCGCCCGTACACCCACAGCCCGAGCAGCATCGGCACGACCACGGTTCCCACCACGATGGTCGTCGCCGGTCCCAGGTGGAACTCGCCCCACCGCCACACCATCGGCGCGAGGGCCAGCAGATGGGCGACGAAGGCCAGCCACGTCGTCGGCCGCGTTCCGCGTCGGCTCGCCACCGTGTACAGCGCGACCTCCGTCGCCCCGACGACGGGATCGATGGGCAGCGATGCCGCGGCCAGCACCAGGGCGACGGCGAACGGGAAGCGCCGCCGCACCACCAGCGCGAGGAATCCCGTGGTCAGCGCGGCGATCGCCAGGGGAGAGGTGTCGTTGAGGCGGCCGCCGTGCGTGTAGAACTCACCCGCGACCGGGGCCCCCGCGACGGCGAGGTCGAACAGCAGCGACCGCAGCGAACCGTCCCACCACGACAACCACGAGGGCTTCTGCTCGACCGGCACGTCCGTCACCGTACTCACACGTCGCGGCAGGCCAGGACGATGCCCGCAGCGCAGAGCAGCACCGCCGCGAGTCCCAGCATCGGCAGCACGTGCGGCCAATCGGGCGTCTCGTTGATCAGTCGGCGGGCCGAGTAGAACGGCTGGAGCACGACGAGCAGCCACTCCGGCAGATCCAGCCGGTTGATCAGGAGCATCTCGACCTCCGGCCACACCACCAGGAACGCGATCGGGACGACCGATCCGTGCAGCAGCGCGGCCAGTGCGAGCCCGATCAGCGTCATCAGCGCGGTGTAGACGACGACGCCGGTGCCCATCACCAGCGACGAGGACACCGTCGGCGCGGCCGCGAAGAACACCGCGAGCACCAGCCAGGACGTCGCGAGCACCGCGATCTCGGTGGCGACGGCGACCGCGGTGACCACGCCCATCTTGGCCAGCAGCACGCGCGTCCGCGATCGCGCGGTGAGCACGGTCGTGGTGATCGTGCGGAACCGGTACTCGGTGCCGAAGGAGTTGACGCCGAGCGCGCCCACGAGCGCCCCGAACAGCCACGCGACGGAGAGCACCTTGGTGAAGGTGACGTCTCCGTGGTCGCGGGAGTCGTGCGCGAACACCGTGAGCAGGAGCTGCACCAGCAGCGCCGCCCCGATCAGCACCCAGTTGGACCGCACGGTCCGGAACGCGGCCCACTCGTACGCCAGCGCTCGGCGGAACCCCGGCGCGCGGTCGGCCTGGGAGCGGGCTTCGAGGGTGGTGGTCATGCTGCTTCTCCCCGGTAGGTCGTGGCGTTGGCGGTGGCGTTGAAGAAGGCGTCCTCGAGGCTGCTGCGGCGGGTGTGCAGCTCGCGGAGCGCGACCCCGGCCTGGCGTGCGGCGGCGCTGACCGCGTCGGCGTTGGGGGTGTCGACGACGAGCGCGTCGACGTCCTCGGGCTGGACCTGGAAACCGGCCTGCCGCAGCCAGTCCCGGAAGCGGTCGGGCTCCGGGGTGCGGACGACGACGTGGGTGCGGGTGTGCGCGGCGATGAAGTCGCGCACCGGCTGGGCGGCGATCAGCCGGCCCTCGCCGATGACGACGAGATCGTCGGCGAGCTGCGCGACCTCGGCCAGCAGGTGCGAGGACACGAGCACGGTGCGGCCCTCGTCGGCGAGGTTGCGCAGCAGCGAGCGGATCCAGCGGACGCCTTCGGGATCGAGCCCGTTGGTCGGCTCGTCGAGGATCACGTACTCGGGGTCTCCCACCAGCGCGGCGGCGAGGCCGAGGCGTTGCCGCATCCCGAGGCTGAAGCCGCCGATGCGGCGGGACCGCACCTCGTCGAGGTTGACGGCGGCCAGCACCTCGCGGACCCGCTGCTCGGAGATCCCGGCACCGGCCGCGATCATCCGCAGGTGCTGGTGCGCCGACCGCCCCGGGTGCACGGCCCCGGCGTCGAGCAGAGCGCCCACCATGCGCACCGGGTTCGGCAGGTCGCGGTAGTGGCTGTGGTTGAAGAGGACTTCGCCCTCGCCGCGGTCGAGGCCGAGCATGAGCCGCATCGTGGTGGACTTGCCCGCGCCGTTCGGGCCGAGGAAGCCGGTCACCACGCCCGGCCGGATCGTGCAGGTGAGGTCGTGCACGGCGAGCGTGTTGCCGTAGCGCTTGGTCAGTTCCCGGATGGTGATCAACCCTGCTCCTCGAAGTCGGATCGGATGCCCCGCATGACGACGAGGATCGCGAATCCGGTGAGGTCAGGGCGTCTGACTTCCAGCTATGGCCGGGTACGACTTTCGGTCACCGCGGCAGCACGGCCGCCACTCGGAAGCCCCCGTCCGCGGTCGGCCCCACCTCCAGGGAGCCACCCGCGAGCGCAACGCGCTCCCGCATCCCGAGCAGCCCGTACCCCTTCCCAGCGGTCGGCGCCTGCGGACCGGGGCCGTTGGTGACGGTGACGCGGAGCTCGTCGCCGCCCTCGACGACGACGGACACCGATGCGCCGGGTGCGTGCTGCGCCGCGTTCGTCAGGGCTTCCTGCACCACACGGTAGGCCGCGCGCCCGGTGCTCCCGGAGGTCTTGGGAAGTTCGTCGGGCATGCTCAACCGCACTCCGGAGCCGGTTTCGCGCACCAGCTCGGCGATGTCTTCCAAGGTCGGCGCTTCGGAGAGGTCGGAGGGACCTTCCCGCAGCACCCGCAGCATGCCGCGGAGCTCGGTGAGCGCCTTCGCGCTGTTCTCGCGGATGATCTCCGCGGTCTGGGCGGTGCCCTCGTCCTTCGCGTGCAGGGTGAGCGCGCCGGCCTGCAGCGACATGACGCTGGCCCGGTGGGCGATCACGTCGTGCAGCTCGCGCGCGATCCGCCGCCGTTCCTCGGTGACGGCCCGCCCGGTGAGCAGCGCACGTTCCCGCTCGGCGCGTTCGATGCGCTCGCGAGCGGCGGTCAGCAGCGCTCGCCGCTGGTGCAGCCACAACCCGAGCATCGCGGGAACGGTGTAGAACGCCGAGTTCACGCCGATGGTCAGCAGCGTCGGGAACACCTGCTCCCCGGGGTAGCGGATCAAGTTCGCCGTCACCCCGGTCCCGATGATCGCGATGCCCACGACCCACGTCGAAGGCGCGGCACCGTGGCGGCGCGCGTAGGAGTACAGCGCGACCCACGACGGCGGCAGGTAGAGCAGGAACACGATCAGTGCGACTGATGCTCCGGCGGTCACCAGCGGGAACCGCCTGCGCACGAGCAGTGCGACTCCGACGGCGGAGTGGAGGAAGAACTCCCACGGCGTGGCCTGGGTGCTGAGCACGCCGCCGATCACCAAGGCCACGGCGAGGTCGATCAGCAGGCGGTGCACCTTGCCGTCCCACCAGGACAGCAGCTGCTCTCGGTCGAGGAGGTCACGCACCGGACCGACTCTAGCTGCGCGAATTCCCCGGCACGTTCGCCGACCGGCCGAGGCGGGTACGACTTTCGGCCAAGTGGGGACGAGCGGGTGGAGGGACGTCTCGGCGGCCGTTGATCCATAGCGTTGTTGATCGAAGGAACGACGCAACTCGTGGGAGGAAGCGAAATGGACCTGGGCACGCTCTTGCGCAACCCGGAGCAGTTGTTCGCGTTGGGCAGCCTGGGACTGCTCGCGCTGGTGATCGTCGGCGCGATGGCGCTGTTCATCTGCGCGCTGGTCAGCATCCTCTGCTCGCCGTTGGGTTTCGGGATGACGATCGTGTGGATCGGCATCACCTTCGCCGCCCCGTTCCTGGGTCCGGTCGCGTGGTTCCTGATCGGGCGCGGGGACGCCTACCGGCGGCGCGAGGCGTACTAGGCCAAGCCTGCGTCGTGGGTGATGATCGCGACCTGGGTCCGGTTGACGGCGTCCAGCTTGTGCATGATCCGTCCGATGTGGACTTTTACGGTGGACTGGCTCATGTACAGGTCAGCGGCGATCTCGGCGTTGCTGGACCCCTGCGCGACTGCCACGGCGACTTCGCGCTCCCGCGCGGTCAGCTTGTCCATCTTGGACTTCGCCGACTGCGCGGCACCGCCGCCGGAGGAGAAGGCCGTCAGCAGCTTCCGGGTGATCCGCGGCGAGAGCATCGCTTCGCCACCGGCGAGGGTGTGCACGGCGGAGATCAGTTCGTGCGGCCGGGTGTCCTTGAGCAGGAATCCGGCCGCCCCGTTCTGCAGGGCTTCGTGCACGTACTCGTCCACGTCGAAGGTCGTCAGCACGCCCACCGCGGGCGGGTTCGGCAACGCGGCGAGCCGCTTGGTCACCTCCAGGCCCCCGACCTCGGGCATCTGGATGTCGGTGAGCACCACGTCCGGCGAGAACTTCGCCACGAGGTCCACGATCCCGACCCCGCTGGCGGCCTCGGCCACCACCGCGATCTCGGGCGCGGACTCCAGGATCATCCGAATCCCGGACCGCACCAGGTCCTCGTCATCCACCAGAACGACCTTCACGCTCACCACCCACGACCCCCGAACCACGGAACCACCACGTCGACCACGGTATACCGCTCGCCGCCACCCCCGGGGCCGAAACGGCCTCGAGGTGACGGCGACGCATCTGCTGGGAACGCGGCGATCACGGGACCAGGTCGAGGAATTCCCAGTGGCCTCCGGGTCGTGCTCCGCTGAGCCACTCCCCGCAGTTCTGCAGGACCACCGGGCTGGAGGTGACGTGCTGGGACCCGGTGTCGAGGTCGCGGAGGAAGCGGTTGATCGGTCCCCGCCGGATCGCTGCCGTTCCTGCCCAGCGGTGCACGGTCCGGCCGACGTCCTGCGCTGCTCTCGTGGCGTTCCCGAGGGCGAGCCGGATCATCGTGTCCTGCTCGGTGGTCTGCGCTTCGCCGGTGTCCAGGGTGTGCTCGACGTCCTGCCACACCTGCATCGCCCACGCCCGGGCCGAGCGCAGCGCGGCTTCGGCGGTCGCGTGCTCGGCGTGGAACTGCGCGGTGCTGACCGCGGCGCCGGGCGCGTCGAACCGGGGCGCTGCGAACGACTTCAGCTCGTCGAGGAGTCGGCGACCGACACCGAGCGCCCAGCCCGTGTGCCCGATCGCCGCCATGTTGACCAGGCCGACGCGGTACATCGCGCCGCCGTTCACGGACGTGGTCGTCGTCGCGGAATAGGTGTTTCCCACCGGGACGAACGCGTCGGTGCAGTGGTAATCGATGCTGGTCGTCGCGCGCAGCCCGTGCACGTCCCAGTTGTCGACCAGCGTCACCTGCGACTTCGGCATCGCCAGCACGCGAGGTTCGCCGCTGCCCTCGACGAGGACCAGGCTGTGGACGTGGCTGGCCAGCGCCATGCCGGTGGCGAACTGCCAGCTCCCGCTGACCAAGTAGCCGCCGTCCACCGGGACGGCGCGGCCCGGTCTGGTGCCGTGCCCGGCCAGCAACGCGTGGTCCCCGCCCGCGACGTCGGCGAACAAGGCATCTGCCGCAGCGGTGTCGAGGTACGCGGCGGTGGTGCCGGTGATGTGCTGCAACGCCATCATCGTCCACCCGGCCGCGGCATCGTGGTGGCTGATCCGCTCGATCACCTCGATCAGCTGCCGCGGAGCGAACTCGTGACCACCGAGACTCGCGGGCAGCGAAGCCCGAACGGCCCCGGCCGCCAGCAGGCCGTCCGCGACGTCTTCGCCGAGGCTCCCGCGCCGCTCGGCTGCATCCGCGCTCGTGCGGAGCGCCTCGCCGAGATCGTCGATGCGTTGGAGCACCGACGGGAACTCCGGGCTGACGTGCAGAGCAGTCATGGACGCACTCCCCCTGATCAGTGCCGACGCCGCCGAACGGTACCTGCGGGGCGTTCCCCGGGGAGTCGGTTCAGCTGAAGTCGTCGCTGGCGTCGTCTCCTGATCCAGGAGATCGTTCGCGCGTCGCAGGGCGCGGAACACCCGGGAAGACGGCGTCAACGTCATTGCCCTCGGGCACCTGGCTCCCCGAGGTCGAGAGGCCGGGAGGGCGTGGGGGAGTTCGGTGGGGCCGGAGGGACTCGAACCCTCACTGTCTAGGACCTAAACCTAGTGCCTCTGCCAATTGGGCTACGGCCCCT
This sequence comes from Saccharopolyspora aridisoli, assembly GCF_004348445.1. GTDB lineage: Bacteria > Actinomycetota > Actinomycetes > Mycobacteriales > Pseudonocardiaceae > Saccharopolyspora > Saccharopolyspora aridisoli. The sequence goes on from NZ_SMKV01000052.1 coordinate 8,957, forward strand.
TGTCGTGCACAGCGTATCGCGCTCGTCGATCTTGTTCTTGGGGCGGCTGAGGAGACCCGAGCAGGCGACATGGGCGCGGCTGATGCGGCGCGGGTTCCGCTGTGAACTACGGTGTGGGCAGCCAGGTGAACGTGAGGAGGACACGTGGCCCGTGATCAAGATGCCATCGAGCGTGACATCGAGCAGGCGCGTGACGCGCTGGCCGACACGTTGGACAGGTTGAGCGTGCAGGCGAACCCGCAGCGGTTCGTCGACGCCGGCAAAGCCAGCGTCATGGAGAAGCTGAACGATCCCAAGGTGCGCTACGCGCTCATCGGGGTCGGTGCACTGGTCACCGTGGTGGTCGTGCGCAAGCTGTTCAGGTGAGGTGCCGGTCGTTCTGGGGTCTCGGACCTGGCCCCAGAACGCCGGAACCCGCTCAACCCGCCCGGACCGCGTCGCCCACGTTCACCGCACCCGGCCGGGTCACTCGCATGATCACGCCAAACTTGTTCTCGTGTCGCTGGATCAGGTGAGTTTGCAGTTCCCGCCAGCGCTCGCGCCCCTCGGCGTCCCAGCTCGGCACCGCGCAACGGATGCACGGACCCGCGTGTTCGCCGGTCACGGCCAGTTCCACCTCGCCGGCGGTGATCGTGGCGCCCGCTTCCCAATCCTGCTCGGCGAACGCCGGCAGATCCGCCTCCACGTGCAGGTTCGTGCGGAAGCGCCGCAAGTCCACCTCCGCGCCCACCTCCTCGCTCAGCTCGCGCAGCGACGACTCGAAGGTGACCAGCACCGTCGGACCGCGGTCCTGCTGGCCGTCGGCCGCGCGCAGGCTCACCGGTATGCCCAGCGACTCCTCCAGCACGTCCGCGAGCTTCGGGTCCTCCCAGGAGAACCGCTGGTCGTCGGAACCGGTGAGGATCGGCGGTCCGGCCGGCTCCGGCAGGTCGCCGTAGCTCGCCGACCAGGACAGCAGGGTCTGGTTCTGCCGAACGGTGAGGATGTTGCCCGCTCGGTTCGGCCGCTCGTCGACCAGCGCGTAGGCGCGGTCACCCGCCACGCCGCGCTCGTCGAAGAGCGCGGTGGACAGCTGCTCCCCGCGCAGCGACTTCACCGGCCAGCGGTTGAGCTTGAGAACCTCGGACACGAACCGACCTCCGTTTCCCGCGAAGCCACCCTAGCGCGTGGAATGGACGATCAGCGCTTCAACAGCGGAAGCAGCGCCTCGTTGAGCAACCGGTCCACGAATCCCGTGTCCAGCGGCTCGTCGGCCAGCATCAGCCGGTAGATCAGCCCCGCACCGGCCAGCTCGCCGACCGTGTCGATCGGGGCGTTCGGGCCGATCTCGCCGCGCCGCACACCGCGCTCCATGATCCGACGCAGCACGTCGCGCTGCGGCAGCAGGAAGGACTCGCGGAACTTCAGCGCCAGCTCGGGCTCGTGCGGCAGCTCGCCTACCAGCGCTTGCGCGGCCTTGCCGACCGGGCCGGTCAGCAGCGTGGCGAAGGCGCGCAGGAACTCGCCGAGATCGTCGGCCACCGAACCCAGGTCCGGCTCCGGGATGCGGCGCTGGACGAGCTCGTTGCAGGTGTCGATGACCAGGTCGAGCTTCGAGTCCCAGCGGCGGTAGATCGTGGCCTTCCCGGCCCTGGCCCGGGCGGCGACGGCGTCCATGGTCAGCGCCCGGTAGCCGACCTGGGCCAGCACCTCCATCGCGGCCTGGCGCAACGCGGCATCGCGGGAGGCGTCCCGCGGGCGTCCCCGGCCGACGGGCGGCCTGCTCGGTTCGAGGCTGGCCACCGCTGCTTCCTCCTGGGGTGCACTACTGGTCGGCGCGTTCACGAACGCCATCCTAGGGTCACCGGCGGTAGGTCTCCGGCGCGCGTGATCGGTGGGTTGCGAACAGTCACCGACCAGTGGCTTGCCGACCAGACCGCAGCGCTACTGGGACGGTGCGTGGGCCGCGGCGGCGCGCGCCGCGTGCTGGGTCGCCTCGTCCGACAGGCCGTGCCTGGCCTGCAGGTAGGCGGTGGTGAAGGCGAAGCCGTCCCCGTCGAGCAGGTGGATCACCACGCGGCCGGACTTGCCGGGCGAGAGCTGCTCGATCAGCTGATCGGCCTGGTCTCGAGCGGCGATCAGCCCGGGGGCACGCGCGGTCTTCTTGCCGTCACCATCCGTGACGGTAATCTGCCAGTCTTCGCCCTGGGGTACGTAGTTCGCGGTGATATGACCGCCAGCCATGAATGCCTCCGCTCTCCACTTCGCTCGGGCGTTCGAGCTCTTGACCGGAAGACAATGCTAGGTGCACTGGTTCTCAGCAGCGCCTCTCGGTCGTCCTGGCACTCTACGTGGCGGGGCGGTCCAAATCTTCAAGCCGGTCAACATCGAAGCCGTCCGATACGTCGTCACAGGACACCATCGTCACTGCGCGTTGCTTCAGGTAGTCGCGTGCGCCGGCGTCACCCCTCGCGGACGCGGCTGCACCGGTCCAGTGGTTCCTTCCCAGCAACACCGGGTGACTGCGGCGTCCCCCGTGCGAGGCGGCGGCGAGCGCGTCGGGGGAGGAGAGCGCGGCGACGCGGCGAACGGCTTCCGGGCCGATGCCCGGCATGTCGACCGGGAGGATCACCGCGGACGGGGCGTCGGACTCCCGCAGCGCCTCCAGCGCGGTCCGGAGCGAAGAACCCATGCCGGAGGGCCAGTCGGGGTTGAGCACCGTCGTCACCCCCGCGAGCTCGGCGCGCTCCCGGACCTCGTCGGCTGCGGCGCCGAGGACCACCAGCACCGGGGCGCAACCGGCGTCGGCCAGGACCTTCGCGGCGCGGTCGACGAAGAGCGCTCCCCGGTAGTCGACGAGGGCTTTCGGCATCCCGAAGCGGCGGCCCGCGCCCGCCGCGAGAACGACTCCTGCTGGTGCTGTCACGGACCGACCGTACTGGTCCGGGGACGCGCCGTGGCGCCCCCGGACCGCGGGCTCAAATCCCGGTGAGGCCGGAGATGAGGAAGTAGACGGCGAAGACGATCGCCAGCGAGCCGACCAGCCAGCCGATCTCCCGCACCTTGCCCCGGGCCAGCTTGATCACCGCGAAGGCGATCAGACCGGCTCCGATGCCGTTGGTGATCATGTAGGTGAACGGGATGACCGCCAGCGTCAGGAACGCCGGGATCACGTACTCGGGGTCGTCCCAGGGGATCAACCTGACCTGCGACATCATCAGCCCGCCGACGATCACCAGAGCAGGCGCGGCGGCCTGCGCCGGAACCACCGACGCCAGCGGTGTGACCAGCAACGTCAGGCAGAACAGCAGGCCGGTGAACACGCTGGCCAGGCCGGTGCGGGCGCCTTCGGCGACACCCGCGGCCGACTCCAGGAACACCGTGTTGGGCGCGGCCCCGGCCAGCCCGCCCGCTGCAGCGGCGACACCGTCGACGGCCAGGATCCGGCCCATGCCCTCGACCTTGCCGTCCTGGACCAGCCCGGCCTGCGAGGAGACGCTGGTGATCGTGCCCATCGCGTCGAAGAACCCGGACAGCACCAGGGTGAACAGGAACACCGTCGCCGCCACGCCGCCGGCGGCGGCGAACCCGCCGAAGAGGTCCACCTGCCCGAACAAGCCGAAGTCGGGGGCACCGACCAGCTGAGCGGGAAGCTCTGGGACCACCGTTCCCCACTCGTCGGGAGCGACGTCGAGCGCCGCGTTGGCCACCAGCGCCATCACCGTCCCGGCCACGATGCCCAGCAGGATCGCGCCGGGCGTGCGGCGGGCCACCAGCCCCACCATCACCAGCAGCGTCACGCAGAAGACCACGATCGGAATCCCGGACAGGTGTCCGTCGGTGCCCATCTGCACCGGCACGGTCGTCTCCTGCGCGTCCGGCACGCGGGTCACGAACCCTGCGCTGACCAGGCCGATCAGCGCGATGTAGAGGCCGATGCCGACGGTGAGCGCGATCTTGAGCGGCTCCGGGATGGCGTTCATGATCTTCTCGCGGACGCCGCTGAGCGCCAGCGCCACGATCACGACGCCTTCGAGCACCACCAGCCCGAACGCCTCGGCCCAGGTCATGGTGGGGGCGATGGTGAACGCGACGACCGCGTTCACGCTCAGCCCGGTCGCCATGGCCAGCGGGGCGTTGCCGACCAGGCCCATCACGATCGTCATGACACCGGCGGTGGCGGCCGTGGCCGTGGTGAGCTGCTCGGGGGAGAGCTTCGCGCCGGTGGCGTCGGTTCCGGAGCCGAGGATCAGCGGGTTGAGCATCACGATGTAGGCCATCGCGACGAACGTGGTCAGGCCGCCGCGCAGTTCGCGGGAGAAGGTGGAACCGCGCTCGGACATCCGGAAGATCCGGTCCACACCGCTGTCGGGTCTGGTGGTCAACTGCTGAGTCATGCGTCCTCCCATGCCGGTGGGCGCCCCCGGGACGGCAGGGTTGAGCCCGGCGAGGACTCGCCGAATGCCTGGTGCGGGGCGTTTGAGCTGTTGCGGCCCGCTGGTGCGCGGTCCGTTCTGATCGGCGACCCGGTCATCGCCGTGCATTGCGCGGGATCGCCCGCTCGTCTTGTTCTCAGTGGGGCCGCCGCCTCTTCGGTGAGTGCTCTGGAACCAGGCACCGCCGGGGTTCTGAGCGGCTTCGTGGTGGCGAGCACCGCGAAGCCGTGCTGGCCACACTTCAGGAGTGGCGCGCGGAGTCCACGGAGCCGGTCAGGTTCCCCGACCCGCCGCTGGGCCAGAGCCCGCAAACACTCCTTCAGTAGTCGACGCGGTCGGTCTTGCCTCGCCAGGCGTCGAACGCTTCGTTGCGGTTGTGGATCTCGATCCGCGCGACCGCGGTCGGGTTCTTGGCGGGGTCGATCATCGCCTCGTAGAAGGCCCGGTCGTCGAAGCCTGCCGCCGCAGCGTCGTCGCGGTCGGCGGCGAACAGGATCCGGTCGACCCGGGCCCACATCGACGAGGCCAGGCACATCGGGCACGGTTCGCACGAGGTCACCAGCACGCAGCCGGCCAGCGAGAAGGTGTCGAGCTCGCGGCATGCGTTGCGGATCGCCACGACCTCGGCGTGCGCGGTCGGGTCCAGGTCGGTGGTGACGCGGTTGGCGCCGGTGGCCACGATCTCGCCGTCGCGCACGATCACCGCGCCGAACGGGCCGCCGCCGCTGTGCACGCTGGCGGTGGCCAGCTCGATCGCCCGGGCCATCCAAGCCTGCTCTTCTCGGGTTGCGACATCCACGGACATCGGTTCACTCCAAAGGTTCTCGGCGGTGCTCAGATGATGTGCTCGGGAGCGACCGGTGTGTGGGTGAGGTTCTTGCCGGTGGCCGCGCGGATGGCCGCGACGACCGCAGGCGTGGTGGAGATCGTCGGCGGCTCACCGACACCGCGAACCCCGTAGGGCGCGTTGTCGTCGCCGCGCTCGATGACGTCGATCTCCATCGGCGGCATGTCGAGGATGGTGGGTATCAGGTAGTCGGTGAACGAGGGGTTGCGGATCCTCCCGTTGCTGACCTGCACCTCCTCCATCACCGCCAGGCCGAGGCCCTGCGCGGAGCCGCCCTGGATCTGGCCGAGGACGGCCTCCGGGTTGACGGCCTTGCCGACGTCCTGCGCGCAGGCCAGCTGCACGACCTTGACCAGCCCCAGCTCGGTGTCGACGTCGACGACCGCGCGGTGCGCGGAGAAGGCGTGCTGCACCTGGGCCAGATCGCTGCGCCCGTCGGCGTCCATCGGGGAGGTCCGGCGGTGGTGGAACTCGCGGGTCTCCTCGATGACGTCCTCGCCCAGCACCTCGGTGAGGTCGGCGACGACACCCTCGGCGGAGACGACCTTGCCGCCCTGCAACGACAGCCCGACCGCGGTCCCGAACCGCTCGATGACCCGGTCGAAGAGCACATCGCGCACGGCGTGGCAGGCGGCCTGCACCGCGCCGCCGGTGACGTAGGTCTGCCGCGAAGCGGAGCTGGAACCGGCCGGTCCGACGGAGGTGTCGTTGGGGTGGATGGTCACCCGCTCCACGCCCAGCTCGGTGCGCGCGATCTGCTGCTGCACGGTCACCAGGCCCTGCCCGACCTCGGCCGCGGCGGTGTGCACCATGGCGGCCGGTTCACCACCGAGGAGCTGCAACCGCACGCGGGCCGTGGAGAAGTCGTCGGCGCCTTCGGAGTAGCAGATGTTCTTGATCGTCACCCCGTAGCCGATCCCGCGCACCACGCCTTCGCCGTGCGTGCTGTTGGACGTCCCGCCGGGGAGTTCCCGGATGTCGGTGGTGCCGCCCTCGGGTGGCATCGGCAGCGCGCGGACGCGTTCCAGCAGCTCGGCGACCGGCGCGGGGGAGTCCACCACTTGGCCGGTGGGGGTGGTCCCGCCCTGGGCGATGGCGTTGCGCACCCGCAGCTCCACAGGGTCCATGCCCAGCTCGGCGGCGAGCCTGTCCATCTGCGACTCGTAGGCGAAAGTCGGCTGCACGGCGCCCAGTCCGCGCATCGCGCCGCAGGGCGGGTTGTTGGTGTAGAGCCCCCAACCGTCGATGCGCACGTTCGGCACCGCGTACGGGCCGACGCCCAGCGTGGTCGCGTTGCCCACCACCACGGGGGTTTTCGAGGCGTACGCGCCGCCGTCGAAGTACTGCGTCGCCTTGACGTACACCAGCGTCCCGTCGCGGCTCGCGCCGTGCTCGTAGTACATCTTCGCCGGGTGCCGGTGCACGTGGCCGTAGAACGACTCCTCGCGGCTGTAGACCATCTTCACCGGCTTGCCGACGTGCATCGCGAGCATGCACACGTGCACCTGGATCGACAGGTCCTCGCGGCCGCCGAACGCACCGCCGACACCGGACATGGTCATCCGCACCTTCTCCGGCGGAAGTCCCAGCGCGCGGGCGGTCTGCTCGAGGTCGGAGTGCAGGTCCTGGGTTGCCAGGTACAGGTCGACGCCGCCGTCCTCGGCGGGGATCGCCAGACCGGACTCAGGACCCAGGAACGCCTGGTCCTGCATGCCGACGGTGTAGACGCCCGAGACGACGACCTCGGCGGCCGCGTCCGGATCGCCCTTGAGGATCCGCTGGTGACGCACCACGTTGCCGTTCGGGTGCAGCTTCGGCAGGTCCTCGTCGTGCGCGGCCCGCTCGGCGTCGAGCACCGGGGTCAGCACCTCGTAGTCGACGACGATGCGCTCCAGCGCGCGCCGCGCGGTCTCCGGGTGGTCGGCGGCCACCAGCGCCACCGCCTCGCCGACGTAGCGCACCACGTCGGAGGCCAGCACCGGCTGGTCGACGGTCTTGAGCCCGTAGATGTTCTCGCCCGGCACGTCCTCAGCGGTCAGCACCGCGTGCACACCCGCCATGGCCATGGCGGCGCCGAGGTCGATCGAGCGGATGCGCGCGTGCGGGTGCGGGCTGCGCAGCGTCGCGCCCCACAGCATGTCCTCGGCCCACAGGTCGGAGGCGTAGGCGAACTCGCCGCGCACCTTCAACGTGCCGTCGGGGCGCAGCGGGGACTCCCCGATGCCGCCGTCGATGGCGTCGTCGAGCCGCTGCGGCGTCCGCGTGGGTGCCTGGGCACTCGGTCGGTTGGTCATGATCACGACACCTCCACCAGGCGCAGCCGGGCGCTCGCCCGATCCAGTTCTTCGACGACGTCTTCTCCGGCGAGCACTTCACTTCCGCCGCACAGCAGCGCCTCGACCTGCGGCAACCGGCCCAGCACCAGCGCGGCGACCGGATCGGCGATGCCGGTGTGGTCGAGCCCGTCGAGACGCCACACGGCGAGGTCGGCGAGCTTCCCCGGTTCCAGCGAACCGATCTCGTCCTCGCGGCCGATGCAGCGCGCGCCACCTCGGGTGGCCATCCACAACGCCTCGCGCACCGACATCGCCCGGGGACCGCCGGTGGCGCGGGCGAGCAGCAGCGCCTGCCGCATCTCCTCGCCGAGCCCGCCGGACTCGTTGGAAGCGACCCCGTCGACCCCCAGTCCGACGGGGGCACCGGCGCCGAGAAGTTCTCGCACGGGGGCGATCCCGGCACCGAGCCGGCCGTTGGAGCTGGGGCAGTGCGCCGCACCGGTACCGGTCTCGGCGAGCCGCCGGACCGCGGTGGGCGAGAGGTGCACGGCGTGCGCGAGCCACACGTCTGGGCCGAGCCAGCCCAGGTCCTCGGCGTACTCGACCGGGGTGCGGCCGAACTCGGCCCGGCACTGCTCCTCCTCGGTGGTGGTCTCGGCGAGGTGGGTGTGCAGCCGAACCCCGTTGCGGCGGGCCAGTTCCGCGGCTTCACGCATCAGCTCCGTGCTCACCGAGAACGGCGAGCACGGGCCGACCGCCACCCGAACGCGGGCACCGGGCGCGGGGTCGTGGAAGGCGTCGATGGCCTGCTGCGTTCCGGTCAGCGCCACGTCGCGGTCTTCCACCACGGAGTCCGGTGGCAGGCCGCCCTGGGAACGTCCCCGGTCCATCGACCCGCGAACCGCGTGCAGCCGCAGGCCGGTCCGCTCTGCGGCGGCGACCACCGCGCCGAAGACGTCGCCGCCTTCGCGCGGGAACACGTAGTGGTGATCGGCGGCCGTCGTGCACCCCGAGCGCGCCAGTTGGGCGAGCCCGGCTGAGGCGGCGGCGTGGACGGTGTCGACGTCCATCCGCGCCCACACCGGGTAGAGCTCGGTCAGCCACTCGAACAACGTCGAGTCGGCGGCGTACCCGCGCGTCGCCCACTGGTAGAGGTGGTGGTGGGTGTTGACCAGTCCGGGAGTGACCAGGCATCCGGTGGCGTTGATGCGGCGCACCGGGACGTCCTGCGGCGGAGCCGATCCCGACCCGACCGCGACGATCCGGTCGCCCTCGACGACCACGTGGCCCTCTGCGAACTCGGTCCCGCGGTCGTCGACCGCCACGACCGATCCGCCTTCGACGACGATCCGCTCAGCCATTGGTCCTCCGCTGCGCGGCGAGGCGAACGGCGTCCATGATCTTCTCGTAGCCGGTGCAGCGGCACAGGTTTCCGGCCAGCGACTCGCGGATCTCCGCGTCCGAGGGCTGCGGGGTGCGTTCCAGCAGGTCGTGGGTCTGCACCAGGAGGCCGGGCGTGCAGAAACCGCACTGCACGGCGCCGGTCTCGACGAAAGCCCGCTGAACCGGGTCCAGCTGCTCCTCGTCGGCGAGCCCTTCCACGGTGCGCACCTCGCGGCCCTCGGCCTGACCGGCCGCGACCAGGCACGCACATGCGGGAACGCCGTCCACGTAGACCGTGCACGAACCGCATTCGCCCTGTTCGCAGGCGTTCTTCGAGCCGGGGAGGCCGAGCCGCTCGCGCAGCACGTACAGCAGGGACTCGCCCTCCCAGACGTCGTCGGCCTCCTGCCGGCGTCCGTTGACGGTGAACTTCAGGCGCATTCCTGCCTCCCGGAGCGGTGCTCGTGCCAGGTCCAGTTCAGGGTCCTGCGGGCCAGCACGCCCAAGGCGTGCCTGCGGTAGTCGGCGCTGCCGCGCACGTCGTCGATCGGGGTCGCGGCCTGCGCGACCAGTTCGCCGAACCGGCGTGCCAACGAGTCCTCCAGCGGGGCGTCCCAGTCGAGTTCGTCGCTGAGGAAGTCCTCGGCCTCCCGCGCCCGGATCGGGGTGGGCGCGGCGGAGCCGATGCCGGTGCCGACGGTCTTGCCCACCGGGTCCAACGAGATCGCGAAGGTGCACACCGCGATGACCATCGCGTTGCGGGTGCCGACCTTGGAGAACTGCTGCGGTCCCGCAGCGGGCGCGATCCGGATGGCGGCGACCAGCTCGTCGGCTTCCAGGACGTTGCGCTTAGGGCCGGTGAAGAACTCGTCGACGGCGACGACCCGGCTCCCGCGCACCGACTCGACCTCGACGCTCGCCGCCGACGCCAGCAACGCCGGATGCGCGTCACCGGCGGGGGAGGCGGAGCCGAGGTTGCCGCCGACGGTGGCCCGGTTGCGGATCTGCGGAGAGCCCACCGTTCGGCTGGCCATCGCCAGACCGGGCACCCGCGCGCCCAGCTCCTCGATGAGCCGCGCGTAGGGGACGCCCGCGCCGATGCGCAGCACGTCACCGTCGGGCGCCCACGAGGCGAGCTCGGGCACGGTGGTGAGGTCGAGCAGGACCTCGGGCCGGTGCCGGTCGAAGTTCAACTCGACCATCACGTCGGTCCCGCCCGCGATCGGTGTGGCGTCCGGATGCGCGGCCTTGGCTTCGAGCGCTTCCCGCCAGCTGGCGGGGCGGAGGAATTCCACGTCGTGCTCCTTCTCGACCGGCCGGTGCGCTGATGTGGCCCAGTACACATTCGTCGAGCAGCCCCTGGCTAGCGGGCGATGCACCGAAAATGACCACCCCCTGAACGGGTGCGGTTGTACGTTCCTACAAAGGTGTGAACCCACTCGGTTGGCGCGGTGTTGCGGGTGAGGAGGACCTTCGGCGGAGACCCATCGTTGGGGTGGGTGTGAGAAGAGGCTGACGGAGGAGCGAGGGTGCGCCTGCGGGATCTGCTCGCCGATGACGAGCTCGGCCTGGTGCTGCTCAACGACGCGGATGCGCTGGAGCGGCCGGTTCGCGGCGTCTACATCACCGACCTCATCGACCCCCGCCGCTACCTGACCGGCGGCGAGCTGGTCCTCAGCGGTCTCGTCTGGCACGGCGGGCCGGAGGATTCCGAGCAGTTCGTCAGGGCCATCGTCGACGCCGGAGTCGCCGGTCTCGCCGCCGGTACGGCGCGGCTCGGCCACGCCCCACCCGACCTGGTGGCGGCCTGCCGCGAGCACGGGCTGCCCGCGTTCGAGGTGCCGATCACGGTCAGCTTCAACGCCCTCGCCGAACGCATCCAGTGGCGCGCAGCCCCTCGCCGCGAGCTGATCTCGGCGGTCGCCGCCGGAGCCGATCTCGACCGGGTGCTGCGGATGGCCGCAGACGACCTCGGAGCCGACTGCTGGGTCCTCTCGGCCGCCGGCTGGGTCGTCGGCGGTACCACCGAACTCCCCGAGCGGAGCCGCCGAGGCGCTCTCACCGAGTTCACCCGCGGCAGGTTGCCGCGCACCTGGCGCGCGGCCGAACCGCACGTGCTGTGGCCAGTCGAAACCGGCGCCGAACCGACCGCGGCCCAGTGGTTCGCGCTGATCAGCGGCGACCTCGTGGAGTGGGACGAACACCGCCAAGCCGTCGCCACCGACCTGGGCACCGTCGTCGCGCTGGTGCGGGCCCGCGTCGATGAGGCCCGCCGCATCGCCGGCCGCTCCGTCGAAGCCGCGCTGCGCAGGCTCCTCGACGGCAGCTCCTCACCGACCGAGGTCGCCGCTCGGCTCGAAACCGCCGGGCTCCCGGCCGACGAACCGCTGCGCGCCGTGGCGATGAGCGTCGGCGCCCCCGCCGAATCCACGACGCTGCTCCGCGAGATCGCGGCGGCCACCGGGATGGCCTCGGTGACCGCCCCGCTCGGCGACGGCGCCGTCGCGCTGTTCGTCGACGACCCCGAACACCTCGCTGACCTGGAGCACCAGCTCCGACGCATCGTCGCCGACGCCGAAGCCGGGCTGGGGGAGCGGCGGCTGGCGATGGGCATCAGCGACATCACCGCCGCCACCGCGCTGCGCGGCGCGCTCGACGAGGCCGCCTACGCTCGCAGGCTCGCCGAGCAGCGCCGCGGACGCGCCGAGGTCGCCGCCGCTGCGGAACTCGCCTCGCACGAGGTGCTGCTCGCCTCCGCGCCCGACGAACTGCGCCGCTCCTACCGGGACCGGCTGCTCTCCGCCATCGTCGACTACGACGCCGCGCACGGCTCCGAACTCGTCCGGACGCTGCGCGTGTTCCTGGACAACAACGGTTCCTGGTCGCGCTGCGCACAACTGCTGCACGTGCACGTCAACACCCTGCGTTACCGCGTCCAGCGGGTCGAGGAGCTCACCGGGCGCGACCTCTCCGACTTCGGTGCCCGCGTGGACTTCTACCTCGCACTCCGCATGGCCCCCGACGCCTAGAGCCGTCAGGCTAGCGACGAAGTCGCTCCCTCCGCCCACCACCTGAGCACCTCGCACCGCCGCTCAGGTACCGCTACCGGCACGAGGGCCGCGGACAGCAGGCACAGGTCAGTGCGTGTGCTCACAAAGTCGGGTGCGGTTCGAAATCTGCCGTTGATGGCGGTACCGTGCTTGGTCGCAGTTGCGGTCGCCGAGCGCCCGGTCGAAGGGCAGCGAAGACGCGGCGAGGAACCCACCCACCCCCCGAGACGGAGGTAACGGGATTGACCGATCTGTCCGCCACCACCGGCGTGACGGACCGCCCGAGCGGCACCGCGCAGGAACCCGGGCGGGGCAACGGGAATCCGGATCCGATCCGACGATTCCTGGATCAGCAGAACCCCGAAACCCCTTGCCTGGTCATGGATCTGGCGCAGGTGCGAGACCGCTACCGGCAACTGCGCACCGCGCTGCCGGACGCGCGCATCTGCTACGCGGTCAAGGCCAATCCCACTCCTGAGGTCGTCGGCGAACTCATCGCCGAGGGCGCCTCGTTCGACGTCGCCAGTCCAGGTGAGATCGAGTTGTGCCTGGCCAAGGGCGCGGCACCAGAGTCGATCTCCTACGGCAACACCATCAAGAAACGTCGCGACATCGCCCGCGCCCACGAGCAGGGCGTGCGGCTGTTCGCCACCGACAGCGACGCCGACCTGGCCAACATCGCCGAGGTCGCACCGGGTTCGCAGGTGTTCTGCCGCGTGTTGGTCGACAACGCCGGCTCGAAGACCCCCTTCGGCCGCAAGTTCGGCTGCACCCCGCAGCAGGCCGCGGAACTGCTGGTCCGCGCCGCGGATTTGGGCCTCGACCCCTGCGGCGTGTCGTTCCACATCGGATCGCAGCAGCTGGACCCGGCCGCCTACCGGCACGGCATCGACGCCGCCGCCGGTGTGTTCGCCGACTGCGCCGCGCGCGGAGTGCGACCGCGCATGGTCAACCTCGGCGGGGGTTTGCCCGCCGGATACACCGAGACCGCGCCGCCGCTGGCCGACTACGTCACGGCCATCGAGCAGGCGCTGGAACACGCGTTCGGTCCGCAGCGGCCGGACCTGCTCATCGAGCCCGGACGGTTCGTCGTCGGCGACGCCGGCGTGCTGCGCAGCGAGGTCGTGCTGGTCACCGACTCCTGCGACGGGCAACGGCGTTGGGTGTACCTCGACATCGGGCGCTACAACGGCCTCGCCGAGACCGAGGGCGAGGCCATCACCTACCGGTTGCGCACCTCGCGCGACGGTGACCAGGAAGGTCCGGTCGTGCTGGCCGGGCCCACTTGCGATGGTGACGACGTGCTCTACCAGCGGACCCACTACGAGTTGCCGCGCACACTGCGCGGCGGCGACTGGGTGGACCTGCTGGCGGCGGGCGCGTACACCGCGAGCTATTCATCGGTGGGTTTCAACGGGTTCACCCCGCTGCCCACCTATTGCGTCGATGGCGATCAGCGGCCGTGATCTGCTGCGGCGGCACGTCCTCCGCGGCGGTGCGAGAAGCGAGACGCGGCGAATCTGCGAAATGATGGGAGGTCGATAGATGTCCGTTGACACCGGAGCACAGGTCGGTCTGTTCACCGGAAGGCACGTCCTGGCAGAGCTGGAGGGCGTTGAACCGGAACTGCTGGACGACGAGCAGTACCTGCGAGAAGTCCTGCACAACGCGCTCAGCGAGTCGGACGCCACGGTGTGCCAGATGATCGCCAAGCGGTTCGATCCGCAAGGCGTCACGGTGTTGGCGCTGCTGTCGGAGTCCCACGCCTCGCTGCACACGTACCCGGAGGACGGCTCGATCTTCATCGACGTGTTCACCTGCGGGCACACCGCGAAGCCGGAGTTGGCCGTGGAGCTGCTCGCCGAAGCCCTCCAACCGGCGACGAAGAACGTGCAGACGATCCAACGAGGGCACGACTACGCCGAACTGGTCTGCTGAGCGTTCGACGGGTTCGAAACCCGGCTGCGTGGCGGTGCGGGTGGCAGGACCTGAGCGGCTCAGTGGACTGCGGGCGCCAATCCCGATGTCTTCCGCTCACCCCAGGGGGTGGGCATCGGCGTCGCGGCGTGCTCGCCACGAAGCCGCTGGGGGTGCGGGTTGCTCAGGTGGGCGGAGCGAAAGCAGCTCCGCCGCTTGCCAGGCGTCCGCAGTTGGACGTGGGCGGGGAACGGTCTACTTTCGCGTGTCGGCGGGCCCGCCACGGGAGCCGGCGGGATGCTTGGCACAAATCGATGGGGAAATCAGGAGGAACACCGTTGATCGAACTCGACGGGCACCGGTGGATCAAGGAGCCGATGGGCGCCGACCTGCAGCGCCTGTGGCGGGTGGACGACGTGCTGTGGGAGGGCGACACCCCCTACCAGCACGTGGTGATCGCGCGGACCGCGCAAGGCGTCTCGCTGTTCTGCGACGACGACCGCCAGAGCACCGAGTTCTCCCAGCTGGTCTACCACGAGGCCATGATGGTGCCGGCGTTCCTGCTGGCCGCGCAGGTGGAGCGGGTGCTGATCATCGGGTCGAGCGAGGGCGTGGCCAGCCAGATGGCCGTTGCTGCCGGCGCGACCCGGGTGGATCACGTCGACATCGACGAGCTGTGCGTGCGCAAGTGCGCGGAGCACTTGCCCTACGGCTACACCCCGGAGGAGCTGGCTGCCGCCGAGAAGGGCGAAGGCCCGGTCACGATCCACTTCGCGGATGGGTGGAGCTTCCTGGACGCGGCCCCGCCGGAGGGCTACGACATCGTCGTGGTCGACCTGCCCGACGAGCGCGCTGACGACGCCGACGGTCAGCACAACCGGCTCTACGGCCTGGAGTTCATCCAGCGCTGCCAGTCGGTGCTCTCCGCAGGTGGTGTGGTGGCCTTCCAAGGCGGCTGCCCGACGGTGTGGCGCAACGAGACGCTGATCCGCGCATACAACCGGTTCCAGTCGGCGTTCGAGACGGTCTCCTACTTCGGTTCCGACGAGCACGAGTGGGCGTTCCTGTTCGGCCGGGTCGAGCCGATCGACGACCCGATAAACCTCATGCTCGAAGCGCTACCGAGCAGCGCTTACGAGCCCGAGACGATCGACGACGCGTCGCTGATCGGCGCCACGGTCCCCCCGATCTCGGTGCGGAACCAGTCCTGACCCCACCAGGCCCCTGACCAGGGGTCTCGGGTTCGCCTGGCCTGTCCGCGCTCCCGTGCGAGTGCGGACAGGCGGCAGAACCGCTCGGCCTAGGGGGCGTCGAGGTAGGGGTGGAAGTTCATCGCTCCGCCGCGCGGGAGGAACCACTGGTCGAAGGCGAGGCCTTGCGTGTGCAGCTCGGCTTCGAGCTTGGCGGCCCGCTCCACGACCTCCGGCTCGGCCTCCCCCGCCAGCGGCACGTCGATCTCGTAGAGCTCGTGGTGCTCCAGGCCGCCGAACGCCGCGTCCGCGAAGTTCTCGAACACCGGCTCGCTGTCGTCCCAGGCCATGAGCTCCGCGGCTTCCAGGACCACCCGCGCCTCGTTGATCATCAGCCGCAGCGCGAGCGCTTCGGCGACACTGCGGGGCGAGGTCCACACCGGTTCGGTGAGCCGGACGGCCACGGCCGCCGAGGCCAGCACGAACGCACGGGCGAAGAACGCGTCGTAGCGCTTGTCGTAGCAGGGCGGTAGCTCTTCGAGCACCAGCAGCCCGACGGCGTCGGCGACGGTCGCGTTGTTGACCGCAAGAGCGAGCTCGTCGTAGAAGATCTCGTCGGTCACCACCCGCACCGCGTGCACCAGGGCTCCCGCGGCCAACGCCGCCTGCTCGCCCTCGGCGCCGAAGACCCCGGTGTGGAAGGCCCGCAGCCTGGGCGCGAGTTCGGTGAGCCGGTGCTTCCAGTGCGCGGCGTCCATCGCGGGCTCACCGGAGGAGTCCAGGGCCTCCTCGATGGCGGCCTGCAGCGCGTCGTCGGCGTCGACGTCGTCCGCGGCGGCCAGCCGCTCGTTGAACTCGTCCTCGGTGATGCGCACCGCCGACTCGGCGACGGACCAGCCGATCAGCAGCTCGGTCTCCACGATGAGCTCGTCGAGGACCGAGGCCGCGCCCTCCTCCGCCGCCTGCAGCGACGGCGCGTCCAGCGCGAGCAGCACGCTCACACCCGCCGGGTGCACGGTGATGCGGTAGTCGAGCACGTCGATCTCGGACTCCTCCGGCCCGCTGACCCCCTCGACCATGGCGAGGTGGCGGTCGAGCACGGCCGCGACCCCTTCTTGCTGCAGCGGGTCCAGCTCGACCACCTGGGCAGGTGGTGCCAGTTCTGCCGTCACCGCGTAGTCCACCGCGTATCGCCCTCTCCTCGACTGCTGGACGGCATGGTACGACGTCCCCTTGCCGGTGACCCGTCCAGCAGGCGGGGTGTCGGACTCGGCCATGATGGTCCGGTGACGACGAGCGTGGTGGTCTTCGGCAGTTGCAACATGGACCTGGTGGCCTACGTGCCGGTCGCGCCCAAGCAGGGCGAGACGGTGACCGGCCGCGAGTTCCGCACGGTTCCCGGTGGCAAGGGCGCCAACCAGGCGATCGCCGCTGCGAAGGCGGGTGCGGACGCGCGCATGATCGGCGCGGTCGGCGGCGACGAGTTCGGGGCCGAGATCCACCGGGTCCTCCGAGAATCCACTGTGGACACCCAGGGTCTGCGAACTGTGTCCGGCCGCAGCGGAACGGCGCACATCGTGGTCGACGACCGCGGTGACAACTCGATCGTCGTCGTCCCGTCGGCCAACGGAACCGTGGACGCGCTCGCCGACGGCGACGAGGAGATCATCGCCGGTTCGGACAGCCTCCTGCTGCAACTGGAGATCCCGCAGGCCGGAGTGGCCGCAGCGGCGGCGGCGGGCAAGCGCAACGGCGTGCGGGTCGTGCTCACCCCCGCGCCGGCGGCCCCGCTGCCCGAGGAACTGCTGCACGACGTGGACCTGCTCGTGCCCAACGAGCACGAGGCGGCCGTGCTGACCGGCCACGACGACCCCGAGCGCGCCCTGACGGCGCTGCTGGAGCTGGTTCCCGAGGTGGTGATCACCCTCGGCGCTCGGGGCTGCGTCTACGGCAGCAGCGAGGGCTCGCGCCACGAGGTCCCGGCGTTCGATGTCCAGGCGGTGGACACCACGGCGGCCGGCGACACCTTCGTCGGTGTCCTCAGCGCCGCGCTGGGCGAGGGCGAAGAGGTCCCGGCGGCACTGCGCAGGGCGGCGGCGGGGTCGGCACTGTCCGTGCAGCGCAATGGCGCGACGAGCGCGATGCCCACTCGGGATGAAATCATCCGCTTCATGGCGAACTGGTAGTCGTAAGCCTCGATTGCGCGTTACCGACGACCACCACCAGCGGTCATTGCCGGGTAATGCGCGGAACTGCAGCGGGAGGGCCGGAAATGTCCGAAGCCAAATCCGGCCGCCCGTGCCCGGCTGTTCACCGAGCGTTGTCGTAAGCCTCGACGATCTCAGCCGGAATGCGACCCCGGTCGGAAACCTGCATGCCCTGTTCCCGAGCCCATTCCCGAATGGCCTGGTTGCGTTCCCGGTCGGCCTGCGTCGGCGCGCCCGAGGGCTTGCCAGGCTTGTTGCCAGACCGCTTGCGGCCACCGGTCTTACGTGCGTTGGCCACGAAGGAAGCCAGCGCGTCCCGCAGTTTCGCGGCGTTGTCGACGGACAGGTCGATTTGGTAGTTCACCCCGTCCAAGGCGAACTCGACGGTGCTGTCGGCTTGCGAGCCGTCGACATCGTCGACCAGCTGCACGGTGACTTTCTGCGCCACGGTTAAACCTCGATTCCGGCTCGAATCCAGTCTCTGCGCGCACATGCCCGCGCGACTAAGAGCGAGCGAACAATAAACGATCGCCGGAAGAATGTTCCACCCGGTCTCGAAATTCAGCCGCTGCTCGGATTACCTTGGGCTCATAACCGGCGCATCCGGTTACCGACCGTTAGTCGGCGGTGGGCGGGGCGCGGCGGCGGACGTCCGGCGGGCCGAGCGGTTTCCGGCCGACCGGGCTCCTGTTCTATGGTTGAGTGCGAGACATCTGCTAAGTGTCGTGCTACAACGTGGTCAGGACCAGCAGTAGTCTTACCTGGAAGTCGCGGATCGAGACGGGGCGCGTTCCCGAGACAGGTGATCATGGCCGAGCGGATTCAGGTTGATCTCGTCGATGACATCGACGGGTCGCCAGCCAAGCACACCGTCACTTTCGCGCTGGATGGCGTGAGCTACGAAATCGACCTGAACGACGGCAACGCTCAAGCGCTGCGTTCTGTGCTCGACCGCTACATCAAGGCAGCTCGCGCGCCCAAACCCGCGGCTCCTCGCAGCACGAAGCAGCAGGAGCGCGAAGAGGAGCAGGCGCGTCAGGCCAACAAGCAGCTGACCGAGCAGATTCGCGGTGCCGCCCAGCGCACCCGCGAGGCCTTGAAGAAGCCCGAAGCGGCGGACGCCGGGAAGGCTCCTGAGGAGGGTGCCGAGCCGGAGCCGGTCGTCGCGAAGGAATCGGAGCTGGTTCCCGCCAAGGAGACCAAGCCCGAGCCCGCCGGCGCCGAGGCTCCGGCGGTGTCGCTGCCTCTGTTCTCCTCCGCCGTCGACTAGAACCCGCGCGACGACCGCAGCAAAAACCGCACCGGACATCTGCGCTTGATCCGGTGCGGTCCTGAGATCTCGGGTGTTGTTCAGTCCGCCGCGCGGTGCCTGCGCGGACGCGCGCGGGTGCCCGTCGCGCGCGTCTCCTTCGCCGGGGCTGAGTCCGCTCCATCGGTGAGCGCGGCCGCGAACTCCGGTGGAGCGCTCGGGCCCCAGTTGCGATCCTCGGGATCAGCAAGAGTGTTGCGCAGCTCGGTGTATATCGGAGTCGAGTCCAACTGCTACCCCCGTTCTGACAAGTCGTCGGCAGGCTACCCGCGGAATGGGGCAGTACCCGCTCCCAAGGCCAACTACCACCCGATGGTGGATGGCGCACTACGCCTGCCGTCCACGGCCCGTTCACGCCGGGGACCCCTGGGAGCGATCTCTGACCTGCGGTTTCACCCTTAGGAGGGGGGTGGTGTTCACGGCGTTTTTCGGGGTGCGTAAAGTATTCCAAGTCAGAGCGACACGGGCCGGGAAAACCGGGCCGGGCCTGACGGGGCCCCGAGAACCTCGCTAAACCCTCGTGGTGTTAGTGTGGTGGGGCCCGGGAAAAACGCGTAAGACCTTTTGATAATGTGAATACCGATTGAGCGGTTGTTTCGCTTGATGTTGCCGGGTACGGGGCTTGCTTGAAGGTCACGGAATGGCGACGGACGAGAATGAGACCCCCGGTTTGACCGAGGAAATCAGGATGGTCTAGAGTGGGAAACACCGCGAGAGCGGGAATCACCGAGGAAATGACTCCCCGGAGTGCGCGGCCCTGATGATGGGGTTGTGGCGATGGTGTGGGTGTGTTCTTTGAGAACTCAACAGTGGACTGTTTTGGTTAGTGTTCTTTTATGCCCCTGACCAGTGATGCGAGTGATCGTGTTGGTGGTTGGTGGTTTCTTTGAGTATCACGCTCCGATCCTTTATGGTTGTTGAGCGTGTGCTGGGATTGTTTCAACAAGGCATTGTTGGAGAGTTTGATCCTGGCTCAGGACGAACGCTGGCGGCGTGCTTAACACATGCAAGTCGAACGATGAAGCCGCTTCGGT
>NZ_SMKV01000053.1 GCF_004348445.1 Saccharopolyspora aridisoli
GGATTGTGGGTGGTGATGGGGTGGTGGGAGCGTTTCGTCGATCTTGTTCGGGTGCGAGGAGTGACATGGTTGCGGAGAACGCGGGGGAGCGGTTGCGGGAGTTGGAGCCCGGGGCCCGACTGGAGGACGTGCTGGAACTGTTCGACTCGCTGCCCCCGGTGCGGGTCGAGGAGCTGGTGGGCACTTGGCGCGGCAACGGGATCGACACCGGGAACCCGTTCGACGGGCTGCTGGAGCGGTTCGGCTGGTACGGCAAGCGCTTCGGAGGACCCGAGGACGCCCATCCGCTGCTGTTCGCTGCGAGCGGTGGTCGCGTGCAGAGCATCAACCCGGCGTTCGTGCCGGTCAGGCTGATGCTCGGCGTCGCCGACAAGCTCAACAACCCCGTCGTGGCGAAGCTGTTCCGGATCTTGATGCCGCTGATGACCACGAGCGAGCCCCGTGCGCGGCTGCGGATGGTCGAGTACCGGGGCGTGTCCTCGGCGGCGATGGTCTACGACGCGCTGCCGATCCACGACCCGTTCCGCAAGGTCGACGACGACACGCTGCTGTGCGCGATGGACCTGCGCGGCATGGACGCGCCGTTCGTGTTCGTGCTGCGCCGCGATGCCGCGTAGGAACGCGTTTTCCCTGGCTGGGTAGATTGCTGGTGGCGTACTCGACCTCGGAGGACTTGTGACCTACCCACCGCAACCGGATCCTCACGGTGCGCAGTCCGGGCCGCATCCGGGCGGCTGGCCCGGTCAGCACCCGCAGCAGGGCTACCCGTACCCGCAGCAGGGTTCCGACGCCTTCTGGCGCCAGGTCGCGGGCAACCAGCAGCCACCTCCGCAGCCCGAGAAGAAGCGCACCGGTCTGTTCGTCGGGCTCGTCGTCGGCGTGCTGGTGCTGGCCGGGGGCATCATCGGGATCTCGCTGGCGGTGATCGCCAGCAACCGGATCGAGGCCGGCGACTGCATGGAGCTGCTCGACGAGCGCGGTGGCCCGATGGCTCCCGCCGACTGCGGTTCGGCCGAGTCCGACTACGAGGTGGTCGACGTCCAGACCCGCCAACTCGCCGAGTGCGGTGACGACTACGTCAACTACTTCGAGGGCAACGCCTACTGCGCCGTCCTCGACGTCAAGGTGGGTGACTGCCTGACGCCCTTCCAGGAGGACGAGGGCGTCCTGCCGTTGAAGATCGAGTGCTCCCGGTCGGAGGACCAGGTCACCAGGATCGTCGGTGGGCAGGACCCGGAGTCCGCGTGCGGGGAGGACGAGGGCTACTACGTCTTCACCCGCAAGACCGTGTGCTTCGGGGACGTTCGGGGCGTCTGAATGTTCACTACCGCTGACGAAGCCGGTCTGCTGTGATGGGGCACGACGATCGGTGGGGCGAGGAGGCAGTACGCATGGGCAGCGAGGATGGCACGGTTCGCGGCATCACCCGGGGTTTGATGCGTGAGCTCGGGCTGACCACGGTGTTCGGCAACCCGGGCACGACGGAGGTCCCCTTCCTGACGGGATGGCCCGACGACTTCCACTACGTGCTCGGACTGCAGGAGTCCGTGGTGGTCGCGATGGCCGACGGCTACGCGCAGTCCCGCCGCGAACCCGTGCTGGTCAACCTGCACTCGGCCGGTGGTGTCGGGCACGCGCTGGGCGCGGTGTTCACCGCCTACCGCAACCGCACCCCGATGATCATCACCGCTGGTCAGCAGACCCGCAGCCTGATGTTCAACGAACCGTTCCTGGGCGCCACCGAGGCGCCGAACTTCCCCAAGCCGTACGTGAAGTGGAGTTACGAGCCGGCCAGGGCCG
The DNA here is from genome assembly GCF_004348445.1 of Saccharopolyspora aridisoli. GTDB lineage: Bacteria > Actinomycetota > Actinomycetes > Mycobacteriales > Pseudonocardiaceae > Saccharopolyspora > Saccharopolyspora aridisoli. Next base: position 1,801 of record NZ_SMKV01000053.1, read on the forward strand.
CGGACGTCCCGGCAGCGCTGGTGCGCGCCTACCAGGTGGCGACGACCCCGCCGTACGGTCCGGTCTTCCTGTCCGTGCCCGCCGACGACTGGGACGAGCCGGGCGTGGCGGTCCCCGCGCGCCCGCGCACGCCGGGCTTCGCGCCCGACCCGCAGGCCATCGCGGGGCTCGCCGAGGCGTTGCGCAACTGCGAGCGGCCCGCGTTCGTGGCCGGTCCGGCGGTCGATGCCGACGGCGTGGTGGACGAGGTGGTGCGGCTGGCCGAGAAGACCAAGGCCGCCGTGTACGCACCGCCGATGTCGCCGCGCTGCTCCTTCCCGGAGGACCACCCGTGCTTCGCCGGCTTCCTGCAGCCCGAGCAGCGGCTGCTCAGCCAGGAGCTCTCCGGCTACGACCTGGTCGTGGTGTGGGGAGCTCCGGCGTTCACCTACCACGTCTACCGGGGTGAGGCCGAGGTCGCGCTGCCCGAGCTGTTCCTGGTCAACGACGACGCCGACGTGCTGGCCCGCGCCCGCTCCGGACGAGGCGTGATGGGCACGATGAGCCACGCGGTTCCGCAGGTCAACGCGCTGGTCGACGATCTGGACCGATCGGCGCCGAAGACCATGGCGCGGCCGGACAAGCCCGCCCCCAGCACGCCGATGACGGCCTCCTACGTCTTCGACGCCCTCGTCGGTCAGCTCCCCGCCGACGCGGCCGTCGTCGAGGAGGCCCCGAGCCACCGCAACGACCTGCACGAGTACTTCCCGGTCCGCTCCACCGACGGCGGGTTCTTCACCGGCTTCTCCGGAGCGCTGGGCTACGGCGTCGGCGCCGCGGTCGGCGTCGGCATGGCCAACACCGACCGGCGGACGGTTGCGCTGCTCGGCGACGGTTCGAGCATGTACGGCATCCAGTCGCTGTGGACGGCCGTGCGCGAGCAGGCCCCCGTCACGTTCCTGATCATGGACAACTCGCGGTACGCCGCCGTGGCCGTGCTGGGCGAGGCCGCCGGGGGCAGCAAGCTGCCGGGCGTGGACTTGGGCGGGATCGACTTCGTCTCACTGGCAACCAGCCTCGGATGCCCGGCGAAGCTCGTCCTAACCCCGGAGGAGCTGGCCGAAGCCCTGCCGGAGGAGTTCGCGGGCAAGCAGGGGCCCAGCCTGCTGCACATCAAGGTCGACCCAGGCCAGCGCTTCCTGTACTGAGCCCTCGTTCCCCACTCGTCCTGCTCGGCGGTGCGGGCGGCGGAACCTGAGACGGCTCGGGACTCCAGGCGTCACTCCTCGCGCGTTGCCCGGGTGAGGAGCAAGCGGTTCCGCCGCTTGCGCGCACGTGGATGACGAAGAGGCGGCCCCGACGAGCTGTGTTCGGGGCCGCCTCCTGGCTCTCGCAGATCAGATGACCTGTGTGGTCTCCGCGGCTGCGGCCGGGGCCGCTCCTGCGCTCTTGACGTCGAGGAGGCGGGCCACCTCGCTGCGGAGGTGCACGAAGGTCTCGGACTCCCTGGTGGTGATCTGGTCGCGCTCGGTGCCGAGCGGGATCTCCAGGTCCTTGACGATCGTGGCCGGGGACTTCGACAGCACGAAGACCCGGTCGGAGAGGTAGATGCTCTCGTCGATGTCGTGGGTGACCAGCAAGACCGTGCTGTCGAACTGCTTGCGGACCCGCAGCAGCAGGTCCTCCAGTTCGAACCGGGTCTGGGCGTCCACCGACGCGAACGGCTCGTCCATCAGCAGCAGCGCAGGCTGGCAGGCCAGGGCGCGGGCGATGGAGACCCGCTGCTGCATGCCACCGGAGAGCTGCCACGGGTACTTCTTGGCCGCGGCCGACAGACCGACCCACTCCAGGACCTCGTCGGCGCGCTCGCGCCGCTCGGACCGGCTGACGCCGCGGGCCTGCAGCGGGAACTCGACGTTGGCGCGCACCGACTTCCACGGGAACAGCGAGCGGCTGTAGTCCTGGAACACCACGGCAAGGTCGCTGGGCACGCCGTCGACCGCCTCGCCGTGCAGCCGCACGTCGCCGGAGGTCGGCTTGATCAGGCCGGAGATGCCGCGCAGCATCGTCGACTTGCCGCAGCCGGAGGGGCCGACGATGCACGCCAGCTCACCGGTGCGGACCTCGAAGGTGAGGTCGGCGATGGCCTGGTGCCCGTTCGCCCCGCCGTAGCGGTGACCGAGTCCGGAGACTTCCAGCATCGTGTTCGTTCGGGTCATTTCGGTCAGCCTCCGACAACTTGGTCAGCCGACGCCTGCGAGGGCTGCCAGCTCAGCGCACGGCGTTCCACCACGAGCAGCAGGGTGTTCAGTACGTATCCGAGGACGCCCAGCAGGACGATCCCCGCCCACATCGCCGGGAAGTCGAACTGCCGCTGGTCGTACATCAGCCGGTAGCCGATGCCGTTGGTGGAGCCCACCAGCTCCGACACGACCATCAGCACCAGCGACAACGACAGGCTAACCCGCAGCCCGGCGAAGATCTTGGGCGTCGCCGCGGGAAGCACCACGCCGGTGATCCACTGGGCGCGCGGGATGCGGAACGACCGCGCGGTGTCGACCTTGACCTGGTCCACCGAGCGGACGCCGTCGACGGTGTTGAGCAGGATCGGCCACACGACGCTGAACACGATCACGGTGATCTGCATCGACGAACCGATGCCCAGCAGCACGATGAACACCGGGACCAGCACCGGTGAGGGGATGGCGCGCATGAACGCCATCAGCGGCCCGACGAAGTCCAGCAGGTTGCGCGAGCGGCCGAGCAGCGTGCCCACCGCGACGCCGATGACCGCGGCCAGCGCCCACCCCATGGCGACCCGGCCGAGGCTGGCGAACAGGTCGCCGGTTGCCTCGCTGGTCAGGAAGAGCGATTCCGGAGGTCCGGAGAACCACTTCTGACCGGCCGTGGCGAGGATCTTGCTCGGCGAGGGGAAGAACGGGTGCTGCGCGTTCTGGGTCAGCAATTCCCACAGCAGGACCGCGATGATGAGCACGAGCCATTGGCGGAGGAATCCACGCGTTCTCTTCACGACGCACCCCGCAACCCGAAGTTGAATTCCAGTGAATTCGCGATGTCAATTCCCGGGAGGTCGTGAATGCCGGGAAAGAGGTGGCCCGTCACACTGCCTCCCGATCGACCGCGCTCCACGCCAGACCGCGCTTGTGCACCGTTTCCAGCGCCTCGTTGATGAGGTAGCCGACGATGCCCGCGACGATCGTCCCGGCCAGCACCAGGTCCATCCGCCCGGCACCGGTCGAGGCGTCGAGCACGAAGCTGCCGAGCCCGCTGCCGCCTCCTGCCAGGAACTCGGTGCTGACCACCAGGATCAGCGCCACCGAGGCCGACATCCGGATGCCGGTGAGCACGAACGGCGCGGCGTTGGGCAGCAGCACGGTGAACATCGTGCGGACCCGACCGAAGCCGAAGGACCGCGCGGTGTCCACCATCACCGGGTCGACCTCGTCCAACGCGTAGATGGTGTTGAACAGGATCGGCCACACCGCCGCGTACACCGCGAGCGCGATCTTGGTCTCCGGGCCGGAGCCGACCAGCACGATCGCCAGCGGGATCAGCGCCACGGAGGGGATCGGCCGGAGGAATTCGATGATCGCGCGGGTGGCCACCCGGATGCCGCGCACGCTGCCCAGCAGCAGCCCGGCGGGCACGGCGATGCCGATGGAGATGCCCAGCGCGATGGCCCAGGCCAGCACGCTCGCGATCAGGTCGAGCAGGAAGTAGGGGTCGCCGAGGAGCTCGACGAACCTGGACAGCACCACCGAGGGCGGTGGGAAGTACTGGGGGTCGACGAGCCCGGACCTGCTGAAGGCTTCCCACAACAGCAGGAAGCCCAGCAGGCCGAGCAGACCCCGGATTGTTCTGGTCATGTCCCGATCAGCTCTGCGGCGGCTTGATGATCATGCTCGCCACGTCGACGTCCTTTGTGATGTAACCGAATTCCAGCATCAATCGCGGAACACGCTGCAAGCGGGTGGCATCTGCGCGTGCGTTCAGCTTCAGCAGTGTGATGATGGACGCAGTCTCCTGGTCGATCTTGGCGAACCTCGGCAGCAGCGGCTCGATCTTGGCGCGGTCCTGCGCTTCGGACACCGCGGCGGTCATCGCGCGCTGGAAGGCGGCGACGGTCCTCGGGTTCTTCTCGGCGAACTCGGAGTTGGAGACGTAGCCGCCCAGCGGCAGGTCCTCCAGCGGGCCGGCCGTGGTGTCGAGCACCGGCACGGCGTCGGCGTCGCGCGCGGCCAGGGTCAGGAAGGGCTCCACGACCATCGCGGCGTCGACCTGGCCGGTCTTGAGCGCGTTGGGCATGTTGATGAAGCCCAGCGGCACCATCTGCACCTTCTCGAAGGGCACGTCGTTGGCCTTCATCGAAGCCTTGACCAGCAGCTCGGAGATGGTTCCGGGACCCGAGATCGCGATCCGCTTGCCCGCCAGGTCCTGCGCGGTGCGCACCCCGGAGTTCGGCGCGGACATGATCAGGCAGCTGTTGGGCACCGCCGACATGCAGTCGGCGACGATCTTGAGGTTGGCCACTCCCTTGGCTTGCGCCGCGAAGATCGGCACGTAGCTGGAGAAGGTGATGTCGAGGTCGCCGCCGATGGCGCTGTTGAGGGCGGCGCCGCCGTCGGAGGCGGGGACGATCTCGACGTTGAGGCCCTCGCGCTGGAAGTGACCGGCTTCGGCCGCCAGGTACAGCGGGGCGAGCTCGGCGGTGGGCAGCGCACCGACGCGCAGGTTGGCCTTCTCCACCTGGTCGTTCCCGGACGACTTCTGCTCCGCACCACCCAGCAGCCCGCAACCGCTGGATCCCATCAGCGCGCCTGCGGTGGCCACACCGCCTGCGATCTTGAGCAGGTCGCGGCGGGCTATCGGGCGGTTCTTCGGACGCATGGCGTTTCCTCCTGGCATGGCGAGGTGTGGGCCTGTGCGGGCCCTGGCGGCTGGAGCGACTTGCGTGGACCGAGGCCGTTGCGGCCGGATGCGGGACTGCGTGCGCAGGGGTGATGGTTCCGCTGGGCACGTCCCGTGTCCTCGAGATCACCGACTGCATCGGTGCGCAGAACTCTAGATACCTGATCAGTGGGCGACAACAAGACGTAATGGGCTCGTTGTGTCCATTACTCGAAGGTGTGTCCCCGGTCACTCATTGGCGAGAGCAAATAACACGAAGAGTAACGCCACATCGCAAACGAGTGATCAAGCGCCAACAACGTGAAATACACGGTGAGGAGACGACAAAAGCCGCAGGTGCTTCGTTCGTGACGAAGCACCTGCGGCTGGGCCGGTCCCGCGGCGGGGTCCGGTTGCTGGGCCGGTCGATCCTCCTCAGCACTTCGGCTGATCGGATCGGGCCGGCCCTCAGCCCTGGGGCTGACGCGAGGGTCAGCCCTGCGCCGGCTGGACGATCATCTTGGACACGTCGACGTCCTTGTCGAGGAAGCCGAAGTCCTTCATCAGGCGCGGAACGCGCTGCAGGCGCGTCGCGTCGGCGCGCGAGTTGAACTTCAGCAGCGAGATGATCGCGGCCGTGTCCTTGTCGATCTTGGCGAACTCCGGCAGCAGCGGCTCGATCTTCGACCGGTCCTGCGACTCGGCCACCGCGCGGTCCATCGCGCGCTGGAAGGCCGCGACGGTCTTGGGGTTGTCCTGCACGAACTTCGCCGTCGCGCCGTAGCCGGTCAGCGGCAGGTCCTCCAGCGGACCGGTGTTGGTGTCGGCCACCGGAACCGCTCCGCTGGCGCGCGCGGCCTGCGTCAGGAACGGCTCGGTCAGGATCGCCGCGTCCACCCGGCCCTGCTGGAGTGCGGCCGGCATGTTGATGAACGGGATCGCCGTGAACTCGGACTTGGAGAAGTCCACGCCGTAGGCGCGCATGGTGGCCTTGACCAGCAGTTCAGAGATGGTGCGCGGTCCGGAGATGGCGATGGTCTTGCCCGCCAGGTCCTGCGGCGTGCGCACCTTCGACGAGGGCGAGGTCATGATCGCGGTCGTGTTCGGGGCACCCGCGCCGCAGTCGGCCACGATCTTCAGGTCCGCCACGCCCCTGGCCTGGGCTGCGAAGAAGGGCACGTAGCTGGCGTAGGTGATGTCGTAGTCACCGCCGATGGTGCTGGTCAGAGCCGCACTGCCGTCCGAGGTCGTGACGATCTCGACGTTGAGGCCCTCCTGCTTGAAGATGCCGTTGCGCACGGCCAGGTGAAGGGGGGCGAGGTCGGTGACCGGCATGGCGCCGACCTTGATGTTGGGCTTCTCGACCGTGCCGTCACCGCTGCCAGCCGATTCGGAGCCGCCCAGCAGGCCGCATCCGCTCGCGCCCATCAGCGCTCCGGCGGTAGCCGTTCCACCTGCGAGTTTGAGCAGACCTCTCCGCGACATAGCGCGATTGGCCAGGGTCATCGAGTCCTCCTTGCAACAGCACGACATGGGGCGCGCCGGGCGCTGCGTGAGCTCCGCCGGCTCGGCGCGGACAACCCCGAGCAGGGTCCGGCAGTTGCGACTGTGCACTGTGGACTTGGCCACGACCTTCAACGGAGGCGCCGGCGCTGGCCGGGCACACGCGCGATGGCCGTGACGGGTGGGGCGCGAAAAGGACTGTAGAGGTTTGAACTATCGGGTTACAACCAGGCGTAACCAACTATGGGTCACACGTTTGGCCCAGCTGTTGCCAAAGGCACTCTGAAGAGTGACGGTGGCCCGTATTGGGGGCCTGACTTGTGACGTCGGGTTAAGTATAGTCTCGCCCGTCGAGGTGACCGGCCTCTGCTTCGGGGGAATGCACGTTGTGACCAGGGAGTGTGATGGCAAGCCCGGCTGACAGAGTCGGGGTCTGCGGAAACTCGATCGCCGAGGTGACGTGGACCCGCTCGTGGGGACCCGACGCGACCGCGTCGGTTCGCGGGCGCATTCCCAGCACGATGATCTCCACTGCCACGGCACGGAAGGGCAGCTAGCCGTGGCGGTTCCGCACATGTCCGCCGCAGCGCAGGAAACAGGGATGCTCAACAACGACCCCGCGACCGCACCCGGCACAGCCGATCCGGCTGCCGCCCGGACCAAGAAGTGGTGGCTGCGCAACTGGCGCCTCCGGTACAAGATGGCCGCCGTTCTGCTCGTGCCGACCCTGGCCGCGCTGGGCGTCGGTGGCGTTCGCATCTACGACGGTCTCAACAGCCAGTCGCAGATGCAGACCATCGTCGACCAGGTCGAGTTGGCGCAGCAGACCTCCGACCTCACCCACGAGCTGCAGCGCGAGCGGGACTTCGCGATCGTGCTCACCACCTCCAACGGCGGTAGCGCGGGCACCGACTACGAAGCGCAGGGCCGTCGGGTCGACGCCGGCGTCCAGCGGGTGCTCGCGTTCGAGTCGCAGATGGCCGGTTTCACCCCCGAGGTCCGCTTCGCCTTCCGAAGCGCTGAGCACCGGCTCGACAGCCTCGGAGCGCTGCGCGGCACCGTCAACGGCGGCTTCACCAGCCCGCAGACGATGATCGCCTACAACTCCGTGATCGACACGCTGCTGTCGATCAACAACCAGGTCGCCAACTCCGCGGCCAACACGGCGACCGCGCAGACCGCCCGCGCGGCCGACTCCGTAGGCCAGGCCAAGGAGCAGCTCGCCCGGCAGCGCTCGATCCTGCTCAGCGCGTCGCTGCGCAACCAGTTCCTGACGGGTCAGCCCGCCCAGATGCGCGCCGCCGACGCGCGCTACGAAGCAGCCTTCGGAGAGTTCGAGGCCGCGGCCACCCAGGAGCAGCGCGCCCTGTTCGCCGAGCGGGTCGCCGGTGCGGCGGTCGACCGCAGCGAGCAGCTGGAGCAGAGCTCGCTGATCGCGTACGACAACGATCAGCAGGACCAGAACCTCGGCGTCTCCCCGGCGGACTGGGGACAGCAGTCCGGGCAGCGCACCGACCTCGTCCGCGAAGTCGAGTCCGACGTCCTCGAAGACCTGCACTCCGACGCCACTTCGCTGGCCGACTCCGCGACGTGGACGCTGGTCCGCGACTCCGCCCTGGTGGCGCTGCTGCTGATCGTGGCGTTCGGCGTGGCGACCTACATCGCCCGCTCGATGCTGCGACCGCTGCGGACCCTGCGCTACAGCGCACTGGAGATCGCGCAGCAGAGCCTGCCGGACGCGATCAACCGGGTCACCGAGAACCCGGGCGCGTCCCACCAGACAACGGTGCCGACCGTGCCGGTCTACACCGACGAGGAGATCGGGCAGGTCGCCCGCACCTTCGACGCGGTGCACCAGCAGGCGCTGCGGCTGGCCGTCGAGCAGGCCATGCTCCGCAACAACGTCAACGACCTGTTCGTCAACCTCGCCCGCCGGTCGCAGACCCTGGTGCAGCGGCAGCTGGCCCTGATCGACCGCCTGGAGCAGGACGAGCAGGACCCGGACCAGCTGTCCAGCCTCTTCGAGCTGGACCACCTGGCCACCCGAATGCGCCGGAACAACGAGAACCTGCTGATCCTCGGCGGCACCGACCTCACTCGGCGCACCATGCGGCCGGTCCCGCTCAACGAGGTGCTCGGCGCCGCCGTCTCCGAGGTCGAGCAGTACGCCCGGGTCGCCGTGGTCGACGCCCCCGAGCTGGCCCTGCAGGGCCGCGTGGTCAACGACTTCGTGCACCTGGTCGCCGAGCTGCTGGAGAACGCCACGGTGTTCTCCAACCCGGACACCGAGGTCACGGTCCGCACCGCTTACCGCCGCCAGCAGCTGGTCATCGAGATCCGCGACCGCGGCGTGGGCATCGATGCCGGCGAGGTCGACGAGATCAACGAGCGGCTCGTGCGGCCGCCGGAGATCGACGTCGCGGTTTCCCGCCGCATGGGTCTGTTCGTGGTCGGTCAGCTGGCCCGCAGGCACAACATCGAGGTCGAACTCGGCAACAACGAGGGCCTGGAAGGTGGTGTCACGGCGACCGTCCGCCTCAGCGGCGAGCTGGTCGTGCAGCTCACCCCGGACGGCCCGGTGCCGATGCCCGACATGCCGCGCACCGTCCAGCCCGAGGAGCGCGGTCAGCTCGGCGAGACCGGCACCCAGCTGGGCCTGGCCGCCGCCTTCGGCGGTCGTGCCGCCGCGGGCAACAACGGTCACCAGCCGGGTCTGGACCCACCGACCAGCCGCGCCGAGCTGCCGAGCCTGAGCAGTTCCGAGCCGCCGACTTCTTTCACCTCGTTGAACCAGGCGGCGATGGACGCCGACGACTCGGCACCGGGTGTCGCGTCGTTCAACGGTCACAGCTTCGCCGACGAGCCGGGCGACTACGACGCGGAACTGCCCGCGCAGTACTCCGTGACGATGTCCTCCGGCGATTCGTTCGGCGCGACGAGCGTCCCCCAATGGGAGGATGACGGCCGGGCGCCCCACGACGACGGTGTCGGGGCGGAAGCCTGGCCGGATCTCGACCCGGGCTTCGACGGGCAGTGCGGTGCACCGTCGGAGACCTCGTCGACCGACCTGTTCCACAGCCCGTTCGAGGCGGAGAAGACCAAGAACTTCGCCCCGTCCGAGCCCTTCGGCGCCGACGAGCACCGGAATGGCTCCAGTGGTGCCGACCTGAACGGGAGCGAGCCCGACGGCGGTTCCCTGAACGGCAACGGCCTGAACGGCAGTGGAATAGGCGCGGCATTCGGTGGCGGCCAAGAGGGCGCCCCAGGAGACGGAAGCCGGTCCGAGCCGGCGTCGGAGCCCTGGGAGTCCGAGAGCGCATCCCTGCGAGGCACTCCCGACCTGGAACACCCGGGCTTCGACGGCGGATCACCGGCACGCGCCGACGACGAGCCGAGGGAGTCCTGGGACATGGACGATGCGCCTACCCAACGCCTGCCGATATACGAAGCCGTGCTCTCGCAGTGGTTCCGGGAGTCCGATGTCGAGGACTCGACCCCGGCCGCTGCCGACCCCGAACCCGCCGAACCGGAAACCGCCGCGCCCTCGACCCCGTCGAACTCCGCGCCGGAACCGGTCGTCGACGAAGTTCCGCGAACCACCACGCCCGATCCGGGCTGGGGGCGAGCGGATGTCGGTTGGAAAGCCGCCGAGGCGCTCCTGCAGACCCACGAGGTCCAGGAGACGACCGCGGCCGGACTTCCCAAGCGGGTCCCGAAGACCAACCTCGTGCCCGGCTCGGCAGCACCCCGATCCCCGCAGACACCTCGCCGCAAGCCCGCCGCCCCGCGCTCGGCTGATGCCGTTCGCGGTCGCATGGCGAACTTCCAGCAGGGCGTCCATCGGGGCAGGCACGCCAAAGCCGAACCGGTTTCCACCGAACTTCCCCGCTCGAATCCGAGCCGTCCCGAGGAGCAGGAGTGAACGGGTCCGTGCAGCAACCGATGAGCAGCAACAGCTTCAGTTGGCTGATCACCGACTTCGTGCGCGGGTACCCGGCGTGGCGCACTCGGTGGTCGTGTCCGCGGATGGTCTGCTGCTGGCCGGCTCCCAGGGCTTGCCGCGTGACCGCGCCGAGCAGCTTTCCGCCGTCGCGTCAGGTCTTGTCAGTCTCACCCAAGGCGCAGCGCGCTGCTTCGAAGCAGGCGAGGTGACCCAGACCGTCGTCGAGATGGAGCAGGGCTACCTCTTCCTGATGTCGATCAGCGACGGCTCGTGCCTGGCCGTGCTCGCCGCGCCCAACGCCGACATCGGCTTGGTCGCCTACGAGATGACCCTGCTCGTGGAGCGGGTCGGTCGTCAGCTCACGCCTGAGCTGCGCGCGCAGCTGCAAGGCATGGGACGCCGGTGATTCCGGCTGGGAGAGCTGAGGGGAGCTGACCATGAACGCCGGTTCCGAGCCCAGCTGGGACGGTGACCTGTTCCGCCTCTACAACAAGCGGCTGAGCGCGGAGTCCTGGCAGGACGACTTCGTCGATGACACCCCGTCCGGCCAGGGCGGCGGTGCCATCGGCGGGTACGACCGCGCGCTGTTCGGGGGACCGGGTGCCGACCTGTTCGGGTCGGGCGGATACGGCGACGCCTCCTCGGGCGTGCAGAACTACGCCCAGCAGGACGGTTGGAACAAGCAGGATCCCCGCGCAGCTGCGGACAACTGGAGCTCCCAGGACCGCGGCACCCCGGCTCCGCGTCCGCGCCCGGACAGCGGCCCGCCGTCGGTGTCGATGCCGTCCATCTCGCAGTCGATGTCACCGATCTCCGGCTCGATGCCGTCGATCTCCGGCTCGATGCCGTCGATCCCGCCGATGGACGACATGGAAGCCGAGGACAGCGGCGGTTCACTCGTTCGGCCGTATGCCCGCACTCGGGGGCGTACCCGCACCGATTATGATCTTGCTATCGAGACGTTGGTAAGCACCAGCGAACGAGGTCGCAACCAGGCGACCCAATCCCGGCCCGAGCACCGCTCGATCTCCGAGCTGTGCCAGGAGGCCCGTTCGGTCGCCGAGGTCGCCGCTCACATGCGGCTGCCACTCGGCGTGGTGCGGGTGCTGATCGGCGACATGGCCGACACCGGGCTGGTTCTGATTCATGACAGTGGCATGGTCGTCGGTGATCGGCCGTCCATGGAGTTCTTGGAGAGGGTGCTCAGTGGGCTTCGCAGGCTCTGATCCCCGGTCGCAGCAGCCGAGCAACCAGAAGACTTCGACGAAGATCGTGGTTGCCGGTGGTTTCGGCGTCGGGAAGACGACGTTCGTCGGTTCGGTCTCGGAGATCGTGCCGTTGACCACCGAAGCGGTGATGACCGAGGCCAGCGTCGGCGTCGACGACCTCACCGCCACGCCGGGCAAGGTCACCACGACCGTCGCGATGGACTTCGGCCGCGTCTCGCTCGACTCGGACCTGATCCTGTACCTGTTCGGCACGCCCGGCCAGCACCGGTTCTGGTTCATGTGGGACGACCTCGTGCGCGGCGCGATCGGTGCCGTCGTGCTGGTCGACACGCGGCGGCTTGCGGACGCGTTCGCCTCGATCGACTTCTTCGACGATCGGGGGCTGCCCTACATCGTCGCGGTCAACACCTTCGACGGCCTCGCGCATCACCGCATGGAGGACGTCCGCGAAGCGCTGACCATCGCCGAGTCGGTCCCGATGATCACCGTCGACGCCCGAGACCGGGAGTCGACCAAGAAGGCGCTCATCACGCTGGTCGAGCACGCCATGCGCCAACGCCTCGCGACTTCTCACTAGCTGTGTCGTGGTCGCTCTGCTCAGCGGTGCGGGTGGCGGGACCTGACACGCCGCCTGGACTTCTGCGCCACTCCTGATGTGTGCCAGCACACGACGTCGCGGCGTACTCGCCGGACGACGTGCGCGGGCTGAGCCCGCACCTGGAGCAGCGACTGCGCCGCTGCTCCAGGCAGTCCTCCGGGTCAGTCCTCGACGAGGGCTACTGATGTGATGCGGTGCAGGGGGAAGTTCCCGAGTTCGTCGTTGGCCGCGTCGACTCCTTGGAGGACGCCTCCGCCTACGCTGACCGGGCGCACGACGTGCTGGCTGCGGACGCCGTGGGTGTCCACGAAACCCAGCCACACGCTGCGCTCCTCGGTCGCCGCGTCGCGCAGCAGCGCCAGGGTCGCCTCGGCGCTCGGGCGGCCCCGCTCGGGCACCACCGCGCGACCCCGGCGGGCAGAACCGGCGATGTCGTTGGCGCGCAGCTGCGTGACCATCGATCCCAGCTGCTCGGCGCTGGGCACCGACGGCCCGTAGGACGTGCGCTGCCGGGTCTTGCCGCGGGTGCGGCGCCCGCTCGCGCGCAGGTCCAGCACGTTGCCGTCGGGGCCCTCGGCGACCGGTGCGAAACCGGTTGCGCGGAGCCGCTCCACGAGGTCCGCCAGGGGCAGCGGGCTGATCAGCACGGTCGGCGCGATGCGCCGCAGCTCCAGCTCCTCGCTCGCCGGAGTCGCCAGCACCTCGGCCAGCACGACCGGATCGTCGCAGCGCAGGAAGGCTGCTGCGGTTCCGGCTCGGAGCTTGCCGTGGCGGCGCGCCACGTCGTCGATCAGGTACGTCAGCGCCTGCGGGACGGGCGTCTTCGACCGGTCCCGGAACAACGCGTGCAGGTCGTCGGCGGTGTAACCGGCGTCCAGCGCCCGGCGCACGCTGGCCTCGCCGACCCGGTAGACGGTGGCGCTGCCTGCGGACTCGACGTCGGCGACGAGCTTCATCTCCGCCGCCAGGTCCGGCTCCAGCCGTCCCGGCGCGACGACCGTCAGGTCCGCTTGCACCAGCACGTGGTCCAGCGGATCGGGCAGCACCTCGCGGAGCCGGTGGCCGGCCTCGGCCGGGCCGTCGAACAGCAGCGCGCGACCTGCGGTGGTCATCGCGTCCAGCGCTACGACGCCCAGCGCGGTCGCCTCGGACAGCGTCCAGCGCACCAGGTCGTCGCGCAGCCGACCGGCGTGCCGTGGCGCCCGCCAGGCCAGCACGGTGGCCACGTCGTCCGGGCGGGCGCCGCAACCGCCGGGGAGTTCGTCGAGGTAGTCGAGGATGCGTCGCCGGTCCCTCGGCGCCAGCGGGCGGCTCAGCTCGTCCGACAGCGGCCCGATCAGCCGGTCCTTCTCATCGCGCGCACCGGTCAGCCCCGGCAGCCGGGGGAGTTCCAGCCACGCGGCCGCCAGCACGGCCCAGCGGTGCTCGACAGGAGAAGCCATCCAGGTGTCGGAGGCGATCGTCGGCAGCCAGCGCGGTTCGGCGTCCTCGGTGCGGTCCAGCAGACCGGCGGCGACGGCCACCTCCACCAGCAGCGACATGTGCTGCTCATCGACCTCCAAGATCTTGGCGGTGCGGCGGACGTCGCGGATGCCGACCCCGCCCGAACGCAGCACGTCCGGCGGATCGGTCTCCCACGCGAGCAGCAGTTCCTCGACGTGCCGCAGCAGTTCCAGCGCCGCGCCACCGGCGGTGCTGTCCACCCGCTCGCGGTCGGTCTGGGTGAGTTCAGGGGCGGGTTCCTCGGGTTCGATCCGGCCCATCGGCTGATCCCCGCGCACCGCGAGCGCCAGCTGCCGAGGCAGTTCCACGGTCTCGGTGTCGCGGCGCAGCAGCAGCCCCCGGGCCAGCAGCCGCTGGACCGGGTTCGTCGCGCGTTCCAGCGGGACGTGCGCGGAAGCGTCCTTGGTGCGGCCGATGGGGGAGCCGTCGGCGAGCTTGCCGACCAGCCGCCGCTCCTCCTCGTCCAATTCGGCCAAGGCCGCCTTGGCGGTCACCTCGGTCAGGTCGTCGGCCGGTCGCCCCAAGCCCCCGGGGAACGTCGGCAGCACCTCGCGAGCGGTGCCCGCGATCTCCAGCGAGTCGTCGTCGCCCCACACCAGCGCCAGGTCGCGCAGCGCGTTCACCGTCCGGCGGACCCGCTGCACGGTGACCTCGCTGCCCAACAGGTCGGCCACCGCGTCCAGCCCGACGGGTTGTTCGTCGGCGTCCAGCAGGACAAGCGCCTCCATCACGCTCAGCGCGAAGGAGTCCAGCTCCTCGCAGGCGCGGGCCACCGATGATCGCTGCGCCACCCGGGAGCCGAGCACGGACAGGTCGGCGGGCGGTGGCGTCGCCAGGTCCGGGCGCGCGCGCAGCAGAGCGACGAGCTGCTCGTCGCCGCGGTCGCGGAGCCAATTTCCAACTGGAGGCATCACGCCCACGATACCCAGTGGCAGCCCCCACCTCCCCACCTCGACACCCACCCACCGCGCGACACCAGCCCACCAACGCCGGGCCCAACGCAACCGGTCGCCCCACTCGGCGGCTCCTGACAGGCCCCGACCACCGGCGCCGGCTGACCCGGATCACCGCCGCAGTCGGGTCCTGATCACGGCGGTGATCCGGTCACACCCAACTCCGGGAGAGCGACGTGCCTGGGCAGGAGGGGCCGGAGATGTGCAAGCTGCGACACCCTTGGGTGAGTTCGATCGCCCCGATCCGGCAAACTGGAGTTGCCCGCAGCCGGAATGCACAGGAGGACGACGTGGCCGGCAAGACCAAGAAGGACCGCATCGACCCGACATGGCCGCAGGCCGGTGCCGGAGAGCACCCGGTCAGCGAGCTGGTGGCCGACAAGCAGGGCGCCCTGTCGCCGTTCGGGGACACCACGTTCCCGCTGAACGACGACGCCGTCCAGTACGAGCACCCGGTCACGGTCATCAACAAGTGAGACCCCTGTCGCCGAACCGGCCGGGTGCCGGTTCGGCGTCGAAACCGGCACCCGGCGAACGCGTCCTGTCAATACTGACTCACGAGTAACCCACCGGATCTAGCTCACAAGCAGGAAAGTTTTAGGCTTTTTCGTGCTGGGTGAAGTTCCGGTCGCTTGGCGGGCCAGAATGGCTTGCGTGCCGGGTAGGCGATCTGCTTCGGCGGTCAGACCGTCGGGGGCGGCACCCACGTCCATAGCCGTTCGCTCGACAGGGGTGTGCCAATGCCGGTTCCAGGTCCTGGTTACTCGATCACCGTTCGCGTCGAGGCTCCGCCGTCGACGACCGCCGCAGGCGACCTGACCAGCGCGATCGGGCGTGCGGGCGGTGTGATCACGGCGTTCGACGTGGTCGAGTCGCACGCCGACCGCATCGTCGTCGACATCACCTGCAACGCTCTGTCGGCCGATCACGCCGGCGAGGTCACCGAGACCCTCGAAGCGCTGCCCGGTGTGCGCGTCCGCAAGGTCTCCGACCGGACCTTCCTGGTGCACCTCGGCGGCAAGATCGAGGTCAACTCCCGCGTCGCGCTCGCCAACCGCGATGACCTCTCCCGCGCCTACACCCCGGGTGTCGCCCGGGTGTGCACCGCGATCGCCGAGAACCCCGACGACGCCCGCCGCCTCACCGTCAAGCGCAACGCCGTCGCCGTGGTCACCGACGGCTCCGCCGTGCTCGGCCTGGGCAACATCGGCCCGGAGGCCGCGCTGCCGGTCATGGAGGGCAAGGCGGCGCTGTTCAAGAAGTTCGCGGGCGTCAACGCCTGGCCGGTCTGCCTGGACACCCAGGACACCGAGGAGATCATCCGCGCCGTCGAGCTGATCGCTCCCGTCTACGGCGGCATCAACCTCGAGGACATCGCCGCCCCTCGCTGCTTCGAGATCGAGGCGCGGTTGCGCGAGAAGCTCAACATCCCGGTCTTCCACGACGACCAGCACGGCACCGCCATCGTCGTGCTCGGCGCGCTGCGCAACGCCCTGCGCGTGGTGGACAAGGACATCGCCGACTGCCGCATCGTGGTCTGCGGTGTGGGCGCGGCGGGTTCAGCGATCATCCGGCTGCTGCAGAACAAGAAGCCCGCCGACATCATCGCCGTCGACATCAACGGCATCGTGCACGCCGGGCGCGGCGACGCCGACGAGAACCTGCGCAACATCGCCTCCACCACCAACAACGAGGGCCGAACTGGCACGCTGTCCGACGCCGTGCGCGAGGCCGACGTGTTCATCGGCGTCTCGGCGCCCGACCTGCTCTCCGCCGACGACGTGGCGAGCATGAACTCCGACGCGATCGTCTTCGCGCTGGCCAACCCGGACCCGGAGATCGACCCGCTGGAGGCCCAGCAGCACGCCACCATCGTGGCCACCGGGCGCAGCGACTACCCGAACCAGATCAACAACGTGCTGGCCTTCCCGGGCGTCTTCCGCGGGCTGCTCGACGCGCACGCCCACCAGATCACCGACGACATGATGCTCGCGGCGTCCAACGCGATCGCCGACGTCGTCGACGGCGAGCGCCTCAACGCCTCGTTCATCGTCCCCAGCGTCTTCGACAACGCGGTCGCCCCGGCCGTCGCGGACGCGGTCAAGAAGGCGGCGCTGGCGGCCAAACCCGCCGAAACCGCCTCGCGAGGTGGCTCGTCCATGCCCTGGAGCATGGCCGAAGACCTCGACTACTAGTAGCTGTTGAGGCATCGCGCTGCTCGGCGGTGCGGCGTCAGCGACCCGCGAAGCGGGAAGCGCAGCGGTACGAAGCCGCTCAAGACCTCACCCGGCGCCGGCTGGGTCCCGCACCGGAACAGCGGTTCCCCGCATTCCTCAACAGGGCATGAGGTCGGCCGACGCCGTCCGCGGGGGGACGTGATCACGAGATGATCGCGTCCCCCTCTCCGCCTTCCCTCCACCCGGCCGGGGACGGCGGTCCTCTAGGCTTTCAGACATGGCGCAGGATGAGCTCACCCATGTCGACGCGGCCGGTGCCGCGCGCATGGTCGACGTGTCCGAGAAGGACGCCACCGCCCGCGAGGCGGTGGCCAGCGGAGTCGTGCGCACGACTGCCGAGGTGATCACGCTCCTGCGCCG
Organism: Saccharopolyspora aridisoli; assembly: GCF_004348445.1. Taxonomy (GTDB): domain Bacteria; phylum Actinomycetota; class Actinomycetes; order Mycobacteriales; family Pseudonocardiaceae; genus Saccharopolyspora; species Saccharopolyspora aridisoli. The sequence continues at coordinate 19,014 of NZ_SMKV01000053.1, forward strand.
CGACGGCCTGCCCAAGGGCGACGCCGTCGCCACCGCCCGGCTCGCCGGGATCATGGGCGCCAAGCGCACGCCGGACCTCATCCCGCTGTGCCACCCCATCGCCATCTCCGGCGCCAAGGTCGAGCTCGAACTCGGCGACACCGAAGTCCGGATCACCGCCGCGGTCAAGACCACCGACCGCACCGGTGTCGAGATGGAGGCGCTGACCGCGGTCGCCGTCGCCGGGCTCGCGCTGCACGACATGATCAAGGCCGTCGATCCCGGCGCCGTGCTCGACGCCGTCCGCGTCGAGCGGAAGGAAGGCGGCAAGACCGGTCTCTGGGAGCGAACCGAAGCGGACTAATCCGCCGCTCGCCGTCGTTGCACCAGGGTCGGGCCATCCACGGGAGGTCTCCATGACGAGGACCGCGCGAGTCGTCGCCGCGTCCAACCGCGCCGCCGCCGGGATCTACGAGGACCGCACCGGTCCGGTGATCGTGGAGTGGCTGCGCGACCGCGGCTACGAGACACCCGAACCGTTCGTGGTGCCCGACGGCGACCCCGTCGGCGATCAGTTGCGCACCGCCGTCAACGCCGGCGTGGACGTCGTGATCACCACCGGTGGCACCGGCATCAACCCCACCGACCGCACCCCCGAGGTCACCGGGCAGGTCCTCGAGCACCAGATCCCCGGTCTCGCGGACGCGATCCGGGCTGCCGGACTCCCCGAGGTCCCCACCGCCGTCCTCTCCCGAGGGCTGGCGGGCGTCAGCGGTCGCACGCTGATCGTGAACCTCCCGGGATCCACCGGCGGGGTCAAGGACGGCCTGGGCGTCCTCGAAGGCGTTCTGAACCACGCGGTCGATCAGCTCCACGGTGGCGACCACCCCGGATCGGCGACCGCACCGGCGCACACCCCCGCCGAGGTCCTGCGGGCCGATGTCGTGGACGAGCACATCGACGTCGAGTCGTTGGCCCGGTCGGTGGAGCACAACGCGGCCGGAGCCGTGGTGACCTTCGGCGGGGTCGTGCGAAACCACGACGGCGGCCGGGGAGTGCTGGAACTGGAGTACACCGGGCACCCCATCGCGCAGGACGTGATCCAGGAGGTAGCCGCCGACATCGCCGGGCGGTTCGAAGGCGTTCGCGCCATCGCCGTCTCGCACCGCGTCGGGATGCTCAAGATCGGTGACGTCGCGCTCGGCTGCGCGGTCGCCGCTGAGCACCGCAAGCAGGCGTTCACCGCCTGCTCAGAGCTCGTCGACGAGGTCAAGCGCCGGCTGCCCATCTGGAAGCGCCAGGTCTTCGACGACAACACGGAGGAATGGGTCAACTGCCCGTAGCTCGTGGGAACTGCTCTCTGGTTCTACTGCTCAGCGGTGCGGGTGGCCGAACCTGACACGCCTCCCGCCTCCAGGTTCCGAGGCTTGAGTGCGCGCGGATGCGCGGCGCTGCGGCTGTTCTCCAGAGGACGTGTCATGGACCCGCGGCGGTGCCCGCTCGGGTGGGCAGTTGAGAAGGCATCTTCGGTGCTTGCCTGACGAGCTCGGGCCTGTTCAGCAAGAAACCCCCTCCACCGCTCAGGGGGCTTCGCGGTGGAGGGGGTTTCTCTGGCGGAGCACGTGCCGTGTCGGGGGAGACGGCGCGTGCGTCCTTGCCGGTCGGCCTTGGGGGGATTGCCTGACCGTGCAGGTGTTACTTCACGTCGAGTTGCTGACCCGGGAAGATGAGGTTCGGGTCGCTGATCACGCTCGAGTTCTTCGCGGCGATGTCCTGGTAGTTCACGCCGAACTGCTGGGCGATCTTGCCCAGGGTGTCGCCCGCCTTGACGGTGTAGTCGGCGCCGTCCGCCTTGACCGTGGACCTGGTCTTGGTGGTGGTCGTGGTCTTCTTCTTGGGCGTGGTCTCGATCTTGGTGCTCGACTTGGTCGAGCCGCTGGTCCAGTTCAGCTTCGCGCTGCAGCCCGGCCAGGCGTTCTTGCCCTGGGAGGCGAGAACCTTCTCCGCGACGGCGATCTGCTGCTCGCGCGTGGCGTTGTGAGCGCTGCTGGCGTACTGGGTGCCGCCGTAAGCGGCCCAAGTCGACGGGGTGAATTGGAGGCCGCCGTAGAAGCCGTTGCCGGTGCGGGCGCTCCAGTTGCCGCTGCTCTCGCACTTGGCCAGAGCGTCCCAGTCCGCGGCGTTGGCGGGTGCGGCGATCGCGATCGGGGTGGCGACCACAGCGCCGGCAACGGCGATCCGGGCGAAGTTGCGCTTGGTATTCGAAGGCTTGCGGTGCTTGCCCTTGTAACTGGACATGTCCCTCTCTCCTACCGCGCCTCGGGTCGAACCCTCGGTCTGGCTCCTTCGGAGGAGCCGGGTTCACGCCCGCCGGTCTCGGGGGAGCCGGCGGCGTCTCGGGGCTTTCGGGGGGCCCTGAGACGTCCCTCGTTCCTGTCCGGTTCTGTTTCGTTTTCGGGGTGAGAGCCCGCTGGACAGGTTCGGCGCCACGGGCTCTCGAGTTCCTTGCTGATCGGTTCGGGGCCGACCGAGGAGCGACACTACGTAACCAATCCGAAGATCGGAAATCATGGACCATGTGACGCTGGTCACAGTAACACCGGCGAAACGGGTGGCGATCCCGATCATTTTCGCTGATCAGAGCGTCGTTATCGGACCGTTTCCGGGCTGAAATCGATCACCGTGAGTGAGGCCTGGGTCACCACGATGCTCCCGCTGGGAAACCCCTGTCACGCGGTTACCAACCGTCGAGCGGGCGTGGATCACGCCAGTGCGTGGGGACGCGGATGGCCGAGCGCGAATGCAATTCGTATTGATGGAACCACGGAGCGTAGGTAGCCCGGTCGCTAGATCGGGTGGCTTTCAGGCGGGCGAGGGGTGGGCTCGGAAGGCGCTCTGAGAACCAAGATCGAATGAGCGAAGAATCATCCGAAAAGTCACCTGAACGAGGCTGTACGACGCGCCCGGGAATGTTGTATTCGCGCACCCGCACGCACGCGCGCAGAAGACACAGTGCACCGCCCTCGGCGGGCGGTTCAGCCGCCCGCGAACGGCGGCAGGACGTCGAGGGTGGCGTCGCCGGGAATGCGTGTGCTGCGGTCGCGCACGGCCACGCCGTCGAGGAGGAAGCTGCACGCGGGCAGCACCTTGGCCAGCTTCTCGTCGTGCTGGTTCAGCGCCGCCGCGATGGCGTCGGAAACCGTCGGAGCCGCGCCGTCCGGGCGGTGCAGCCGCACCGTCTCCTCGCGAACGCCAGCCGCCGCGCGAGCGCCTGCGAAATACCGGACCTGGACCGACACCGAACTCCTCGCCGGACCGGCGCTCTGCTCCGACACCGCGGTCATCTCCGCTAACCCCCGATTGCGCTCATCGGCCTTGATGGTTGGGCGAACTCACCGGAGTCCATCCCGTGACCGGCGGCCTTGGCCCACATCTCGCCCTGCCACAGCCGGATCAGCTCGGCGTCGGTGGCGCCTTCGCGCATGGGTCCGCGCAGGTCCGTTTCCGTCGTCGAGAACAGGCACGAGCGTAGCTGTCCGTCCGCGGTCAACCGCGTGCGGTCGCACTCCGCGCAGAACGGTCGCGTCACCGAGGCGATCACGCCCACCGTGGCCGGGCCGCCGTCGACCAGCCAGCGCTCGGCCGGTGCCGAGCCGCGCTCGGCGACGTCCGGGGTGAGGGTGAACTCCTCGCCCAGCATCTCCAAGATCTCGTCCGCAGTGATCATCGCGGAGCGCTCCCAGCCGTGCTGGGCGTCCAGCGGCATCTGCTCGATGAACCGCAGCTGGTAGCCGCGCTCGATGCAGTACCGCAGCAGTTCGGGGGCCTCGTGGTCGTTGATCCCGCGCATCAGCACGGCGTTGACCTTGACCGGCTCCAGCTTCATCGTCTTGGCCGCGGCGAGCCCGTCGAGCACGTCCTGCATGCGGTCACGCCTGGTCAGCTCCTTGAACACCGCTCCGTCCAAGGTGTCCAACGAGACGTTGACCCGGTTGAGCCCGGCCGTCACCAGCTTCTCGGCGAAGCCGCCGAGGTTGATGCCGTTGGTGGTCAGCGAGGTCGTGGGCCGGCTGGGCAGTGACGAGGTGGCCGCGATGACGTCGACCAGGTCCTGCCGCAGCAGCGGTTCGCCGCCGGTGAAGCGGACCGTGGTGACGCCGAGCTCTTCGACCGCGATGCGGATCAGCCGGTTCATCTCGTCGGTGTCGAGCATTTCGTCGCGCTTGAGCCAGGGCAGCCCTTCAGCGGGCATGCAGTAGGTGCAGCGCAGGTTGCACTTGTCGATCAGGGAGACGCGCAGGTCCGTCGCCACCCGGCCGAAGCGATCCACCAGGTACGGCGTGTCCGGCCGTTCGGAGGGGTCGATCGTGCGGCGCACGAACGGGATTCCCAAATCCACCGCGTTCACAACTCGACCCTATCTCCTCGGACCGACGCTTTTCGATCGCGCGCGGCAAATTCGAGCGGCGCAAGGTTCCTGGTCAACAGCGGTGTGGCAGGTGTCAACGATCCTGGTTCGCGGTTCGGTAGCCTTGGTTCCTCCGCACCTGCGGAAGTATCGTTGCGTTCGTGCCGCAATACCGGATCGCAGAGTCCGCCGCGCTGCTCGGCGTCAGCGACGACACCGTTCGCCGCTGGGTCGACGGCGGGCAGTTACCCGCGGAGCGCGACGCAGCCGGACGGCTGGTCGTCGACGGAGCCGCGCTCGCCGACTTCACCCGCGACCAGGCCAGGTCCGCACCGGACCCGTCGGCCGTCGGGCGCTCGGCGCGCAACCGCTGGGTCGGGCTGGTGACCGAGGTCGTGTCGGACAAGGTGATGTCGCAGGTGGAGATCCAGTGCGGACCTCACCGCGTGGTGTCGCTGATGAGCACCGAGGCGGTGCGCGAGCTCGGGCTGGTCCCCGGTTCGCTGGCGGTGGCCGTGGTCAAGTCGACCAACGTCGTGGTGGAAACACCGGGAGAGGGCTGAATGTCGAAGCTCAAGATGATCGCGGGTGGGATGCTCGCGCTGACCCTGCTGGCCGGCTGCGGGCAGGCCCGCTCCGGCCAGCAGGCCCCGCCGCAGCAGCGCACGGTGACGGTGCTGGCGGCGGCCTCGCTGACCGAGTCCTTCGACGAGCTGGGCAAGCGGTTCACCGCCGAGCACCCCGACGTCGCGATCCAGTTCGACTACCAGGGCTCGTCGACGCTGGCCGAGCAGATCAAGCAGGGCCGCCCGGCGGACGTGTTCGCCTCGGCCGACGACAAGAACATGTCCGAGGTCGCCGACCTGGTCTCGCCGCCGCAGGACTTCGCCACGAACCGGCTGACCATCGTGGTCCCGCCCGGCAACCCCGCGCACGTGACCTCGCTGGCCGACCTCGCGGACGAGGAGCTGGTCGTCTGCGCCCCGCAGGTGCCCTGCGGCGCCGCGACCCAGCAGGTCGCCAAGGCCGCCAACGTCGGGTTGCGGCCGGTCAGCGAGGAGAACGACGTCAAGCAGGTGCTGCAGAAGGTCGTCGCGGGCGAGGCCGACGCGGGCCTGGTCTACGTCACCGACGCCGAGGCGGCAGGAGGCCGGGTGCAGTCGATCGACTTCCCCGAGTCGTCGCAGGCGGTCAACAACTACCCGATCGCCACCGTCAGGGATTCGCAGCAGGCGGAGCTGGCGAACGAGTTCGTGTCGTACGTGCGCGGGCCCGCGGGTCGCGAGGTGCTCGGCGCGCACGGTTTCGTTCCATGATCAGACGTCATCCACCGCAGGTCCCCGCAGTGCTGTGGGTGCCTGCGGTGCTCGCGCTGGCGCTGGTGGTGCTGCCGGTCGCCGGTCTGCTCACCCGCGTCGAACCGGCCAGGCTGCCGGGGCTGCTGCTGAGCCCGGCCGCGCTGGACGCGCTGCGCCTGTCGGTGATCACCGGGTTGATCGCGACCGCCCTGGCGGCGCTGCTGGGGGTGCCGCTGGCCGTGGTGCTGGCGCGCTCCACCTTGCCCGGGATGCGGGTGGTGCGAGCGCTGGTGCTGCTGCCGCTGGTGCTGCCGCCGGTGGTCGGCGGGCTGGCGCTGCTGTACCTGCTGGGGCGGACCGGGCCGCTCGGGGGTGTGCTCGCGGTCGCCGGAATCCGGTTGCCCTACACCACGGCCGCGGTCGTGCTGTCCCAAACCTTCGTCGCGATGCCGTTCCTGGTCGTCGGTCTCGAAGGCGCGTTGCGCACGGCCGGCGGACGCTACGAGCAGGTCGCCGCGACGCTGGGAGCGGGTCCGTGGCTGGCCTTCCGGCGCGTGACGCTGCCGCTGCTGCTCCCGGCGCTGGGGTCGAGCCTGGTGCTGACCTTCGCCCGCGCGCTCGGCGAGTTCGGCGCGACGATCACCTTCGCGGGCAGCCTGCAAGGCAGCACCCGGACCCTGCCGCTGGCCGTCTACACCACCGCTCAGTCCGATGTGGACGCTGCGGTGGCGATGTCGTTGTTGCTGGTCGTGGTGGCCTTGCTGGTGATCGTGATCGCCAGGCCGAGAGCAGTGGAGGGACGGTTGTGAGCGGCCTGCGGGTGGACGTCGAGCTGCACCGCGCGGAGTTCTCGCTGCGCGCGGGATTCGCGGTGGCGCCCGGTGAGGTGCTGGCGGTGCTCGGCCCGAACGGCGCCGGGAAGTCGACTTTGCTGTCGGTGCTGGCCGGACAGCTGGCGCCCGATCACGGCGTGGTCGAATTGGACGGGACGGCCTGGCTGGACACCGCACGCCGCATCAACGTCCCCACGCACCGGCGCGGAGTCGGCCTGCTCGCCCAGCAGGCGCTGCTGTTCCCCCACCTCACCGCGCGCGACAACGTCGCCTTCGGTCCGCGCGCCGCGGGCACGAGCAAGGCGAGGGCCTGGGAGATCGCCGTGCGCTGGCTGACCGAGACCGATGTGGCCGAACTGAGCGGACGCCGTCCCGCGCGGCTGTCCGGAGGGCAGGCGCAACGGGTCGCGCTGGCTCGCGCGCTGGCCGGCGACCCCCGGTTGCTGATGCTCGACGAGCCGCTGGCGGCCCTCGACGTCGACGCCGCTCCGGCCATGCGCGGACTGCTCCACCAGGTGCTGCGCCGCCAGGAGGTGCCGACGGTGCTGGTCACCCACGACGTGCTCGACGCCGTCGTGCTGGCCGACCGGTTGCTGGTGCTGCGAGACGGTCGCGTCGTCGAGCAGGGACCGACCAGCGAGGTGCTGTCGCGTCCGCGCGAGGCGTTCACCGCACGCCTCGCCGGTCTCAACCTGCTGCCCGGCACGGCGACCGACGGGGGAGTGCTGATCGGCGAGGAGATCATCAGCGGCCGGGTGGTCGAGGAGCTGGAGGCGCGGGAGCCGGCGGGAGCGGTGTTCGCGCCCTCGGCCGTGGCGGTGCACCGGCAGCGCCCGCACGGCAGTCCGCGCAACGCGCTGCCGGTCCGCGTCGCGGCCCTGGAACCGCGCGGTGACGTGGTCCGGGTGCGCGCCACGGGCCCCTCGAACGTCGGCATGGCCGCCGACGTCACCCCGGCAGCGGTCGCGGAGCTGGGGATCTCCGCAGGTGAGGACGTTTGGTTCGTGATCAAGGCGACCGAGGTGGCCATACACCCGGTATCCGGAGGATCATCGGGGGCGTGACTGAGCCATCCACCTGGACGTACCTGATGGACATGGACGGCGTGCTGGTCCACGAGGAGCACATGGTGCCCGGCGCGGACGAGTTCGTGGCTGCTCTTCGGGAGAACGGCATCCCGTTCATGGTCTTCACCAACAACTCGATCTACACGCCACGGGACCTGCGGGCCCGGCTACTGCGCAGCGGGCTGGACATCCCGGAGGAGGCGATCTGGACGTCCGCGCTGGCCACGGCGCAGTTCCTGGAGCAGCAGCGGCCAGGCGGCTCGGCCTTCGTGGTCGGCGAATCCGGGTTGACCACCGCGCTGCACAACATCGGCTACGTGCTCACCGACCGGGATCCCGACTACGTGATCCTGGGTGAGACCCGCACCTACAGCTTCGAGGCCATCACCAAGGCCATCCGGCTGGTGGAGAACGGTGCCCGGTTCATCGCCACCAACCCGGATGAGAAGGGCCCGAGCCGCGAGGGCACGCTGCCGGCCACCGGCGCCGTAGCCGCCCTGATCGAGCGGGTCACCGGCCGCGCTCCGTACTACGTGGGCAAGCCGAACCCGCTGATGATGCGTTCCGCGCTGCGCCACCTGGGCGTGCACTCGGAGAACACGCTGATGATCGGTGACCGGATGGACACCGACGTCCGCTCGGGCCTGGAGTCCGGGCTGCAGACGATCCTCGTCCTCTCCGGCATCTCCGACGAGGACACGGCGGAGCGCTTCCCGTACCGCCCCACCAAGGTGGTCCGCTCCATCGCGGACCTCCGGGAGCACGTCACGGACCCCTTCATGGCTTGACCGGGTCTTCGAGGACCCTCCCCGGGCGCGCTCGTCCGGGGTTGGCCCGGTTCGGTGGTGCAGGTGAAGATGGTGACCTGCACCACCGAATTCGGGAGGTCGTCGTGGACACCGAGCCGACATCGCTCAGCTACGACTCCGGTGCGTCCACCGCGCCGTTGTTGGGCGACACGATCGGAACGAACTTGGACCGCACGGCGGCGCGCTTCCCGGAGCGGGACGCGCTCGTGGAGGTCGCGGCAGGTCGTCGTTGGACGTACCGGGAGTTCGTCGCCGCCGTCGATGCGATGGCCACCGGTCTGCTCGAGGCGGGCATCGTCAAGGGGGACAGGGTGGGCGTGTGGGCGCCCAACCGTGCTGAGTGGACGCTGACCCAGTACGCGACCGCCAAGATCGGCGCGATCTTGGTCAACATCAACCCCGCCTACCGGTCGCACGAGCTGGAGTACGTGCTCAACCAGGCCGGGGTTCGGATGCTGATCTCGGCGAAGTCGTTCAAGAGCTCCGACTACGCAGCCATGGTCGAGGAGGTCCGGAGCAAGTGCGCGCGCCTGGAGCAGGTTGTGTTCCTGGAATCGCCGGAGTGGGAGGTCCTCGTCGGCGCTGCCGCTGACCAGCGCAGGCTCGGCGAGATCCGGCTGTCGGCGGATGATCCGATCAACATCCAGTACACGTCGGGTACGACGGGTTTTCCGAAGGGTGCGACGTTGTCGCATCACAACATCTTGAACAACGGGTTTCTCGTGGGGGAGTTGTGCGGGTATTCGGAGGTGGATCGGGTGGCGATCGTGCCGCCGTTCTACCACTGCTTCGGGATGGTGATGGGGAACTTGGCGTGCACGAGTCATGGTTCGGCGATGGTGATCCCGTCGGAGGGTTTTGATCCGGGGTCGGCGTTGAGGGCGGTGGCGCAGGAGCGGTGCACGTCGTTGTACGGGGTGCCGACGATGTTCATCGCGGAGTTGGATCATC
>NZ_SMKV01000054.1 GCF_004348445.1 Saccharopolyspora aridisoli
AAACGAGCCAGCCGCAGCCGCGTACGAGGAGTCAGCGTGGCGTTAGGGTGGGACACGAAGGCCTCCGGTTGATGAAGCGGTTCCTAGACAGCTCCACTTCACAACCAGAGGCCTTCACCTGTCTGCAAAACAAACCAACTCACACACCACGACCGGGACAACCTCCCCGGACATCACATCTAGCGCTCGTCCTATACGAGGCTAGAGATCGCGATGGGCCACTAGTCCTGGGTCAGCAGGTAGCGCCCGAAGTGCGGGACCGTGAAGGCGATTCGGCCGCGTTCCCCGGAGTAGACGAGACCCTTCTTGATCAGCGCGTCGCGGGCCGGGGACAACGACGACGGACGTCGCTCCAGGTGCTCGGCGATCCTGGCCGTGGGCGCCGGCTCGTCCTTGCCCTCGACGAGCTCCGCCATGGCGCGCAGGTACTCGCGCTCGGCCGGGGTCGCCCGCTCGTAGCGGGAGCCGAAGAAGCCGACCGCCAGCTCCGACTCCGCCTCCGGGGCGGTCAGCCGGACGTCCTCCTCGGCGATCTCGGTGCGCACGGCCGCGTCCCAGGTCGCCTTGCCGTAGGCCTGCACGAAGTACGGGTACCCGCCCGAGACGCTGAACAGCGTGTCGAGCGCGGCCGGCGTGATCTCGGCTTCTTCCCGCTCGATCGGCGCGATCACGGCGCGGTCGGCGCAGACCGGCTTCCGGACGCGCCTCGACCTTGCCCGAGCCCCAGCTGCGGCGGACCGCCATCGAGCGCAGTTCGCCGAGCAGCACGGTCTTGCCGACGCCGCGGAGTCCGGTCAGCACCAGGCTCCGCTCCGGACGGCCACGGGCGACTCGTTCCAGCACGACGTCGAAGGCGTCCAGCTCGCGAGCGCGTCCGGCCAGTTCAGGCGGTCGCTGTCCGGCGCCGGGGGCGAAGGGGTTGCGGACCGGGTCCATAACCGTCGGACTGCATCCGCGTTTCTAGCTCGGATTCGATACATGGCGAGATTCCGGTAGGAGGGTGTTCGCCTCCGCGCCGATCCAGGGCTCGCGACGTATCCCGGTGTATAGCGAAAGGACTAGACAGGAATATACGGCCCGATGGGCATGCGAAAGCCCCGGCGACCGGGGTGCACCGGGGCTTTCGCGTCAGGCAGAGGCGTCAGCGTTCGACGATCGCCGTGAGGCCCTGACCACCTGCCGCGCAGATGGAGATCAGACCCTTGCCCTCGCCCTTCTCGGACAGCAGCTTGGCGAGCGTGGCGACGATGCGGCCGCCGGTCGCGGCGAACGGGTGACCCGCGGCCAGCGAGGAACCGTTGACGTTGAGCTTCGCCGTGTCGATCTCACCCACGACCTTGTCCCGGCCCAGGCGGTTCTTGCAGAATTCCGGGTCCTCCCATGCCTTCAGCGTCGAAAGCACCTGGGAGGCGAACGCCTCGTGGATCTCGTAGAAGTCGAAGTCGCCGAGCTGCAGCTCGTTGCGGTCGAGCAGCTTCGGGACCGCGTAGGCCGGGGCCATCAGCAGGCCCTCGTCGCCGCTGACGTGGTCGACGGCAGCCGGCGCGATGTCCGACAGGTAGGCCAGCACCGGAACGTTGTTGGCCTTGGCCCACTCCTCGCTGGCCAGCAGCACCGTGGAGGCGCCGTCGGTCAGCGGGGTGGAGTTGCCCGCGGTCATCGTGGCGCCCTCGCCCTCGCCGAAGACCGGCTTGAGCTTCGCGAGCTTGTCCACCGAGCTGTCCGGGCGCAGGTTCTGGTCCTTGGCCACGCCCTGGAACGAGGTGATCAGGTCGTCGAAGAAGCCGCGGTCGTAGGCGGCGGCGAGCCGGTGGTGGCTGCGCGCGGCCAGCTCGTCCTGGGCTTCGCGGGTGATCTCCCACGCCAGCGCGGTCTTCGCCGCGTGCTCACCCATGGACAGACCGGTGCGCGGCTCGGAGTTCTGCGGGATCTCCGGCACCACGTGCTGCGGCCGGGCGCCGGCCAGCGCCTTGATCTTGGCGCCGGTGGTCTTGGCGTGGTTGGCCTTGAGCAGCACCCGGCGGAAGTCGTCGTTGACCGCGATGGGGGCGTCGCTGGCGGAGTCCACACCACCGCCGATGCCGACCTCGATCTGGCCGAGCGCGATCTTGTTCGCGACCGAGACGACCGCTTCCAGGCCGGTCGCGCACGCCATCTGCACGTCGTGGGCGGGCGTGCGGGGGTCGAGCTTGGAGCCGAGCACGGTCTCGCGGGCGAGGTTGAAGTCGCGGCTGTGCTTGAGCACGGCGCCGGCGACGAACTCGTCGACGGTCTTGTCCGCGAGGCCGAAGCGAGCGACCAGCCCGTCGAGAGCGGCGGTGAGCATGTCTTGGTTGGACGCGCGAGCGAAGGGACCGCCGGATCGCGCGAACGGGATCCGATTGCCGCCGAGGATCGCGACTCGCCGAACGGTGGTCATACCTACTCCCTCGTTGCTGGTTCGTTCCTGGCCAATCTAATCTACTCGCGGGTAGGTTAGCCGTCGAGCGACCGCGCGACTTCGTGTCCGAACCCTCATGAACCGCCTCCTCGGGAGTGTCCAGAGATGTCCGATCGATACCAGCAGTTCACCCAGTCCGCGTTCGGGCGCCAGTTGGTCAAGAAGCTCGGGTTGCCCGACCCGACCCCGCTGCGCCGCTTCAAGCCCGGCGAGCCGCTGATCGCCGGGCCGGTGCTGCTCGGCGGTTCGGGCCGGCTCGCCGACTCGCTGAACGCGACGTTGCAGGAAGTCGGTGCCGACGTCCGCAAGGAGCGCGCCGACGACGAGCGCTACGCCGCCCTGGTCTTCGACGCCACCGGGATCACCTCCAGCGAGGGCTTGCGCGCCCTGCACGACTTCTTCGCGCCCGCGATCCGGCAGGTGGACCGCTGCGGACGGCTGATCGTCCTCGGCACGCCGCCGGAGACCCTGCCCGACCCCCGCGCGGCCACCGCTCAGCGCGCGCTGGAGGGCTTCACCCGCACCGCGGGCAAGGAGCTCAAGCGCGGCGCCACCTCGCAGCTGGTCTACGTCGCCGACGGCGCCGAGAAGGCCACCGACTCCACGCTGCGCTTCCTGCTGTCCGGCAAGTCCGCCTACGTGTCCGGCCAGGTCGTCCGCATCGGCAAGGCCGACGTGCCGGAGATCTCCCAGGACCGCCCGCTGCAGGACAAGATCGCGCTGGTCACCGGCGCGTCCCGGGGCATCGGCGCGGCCATCGCCGAAACCCTGGCGCGCGACGGCGCTCACGTGGTCTGCCTGGACGTGCCCGCGCAGGGCGGCGAGCTCAGCGAGGTCGCCAACCGCATCGGCGGCTCGGCGCTCCAGCTCGACATCACCGCGGCAGGCGCCCCCGCCAAGCTCGCCGAGCACTTCAGCCAGCGGCACGACGGCCTGGACGTCGTGGTGCACAACGCCGGCATCACACGGGACAAGACGATCGGCCGGATGAGCGAGTCCCAGTGGGACTCGGTGCTCGCGGTGAACCTGACCTCGCAGGAGCGCATCAACGAGGAGCTGCTCGGCGAGGGCTCCCCGCTGCGCACCGGTGGCCGGATCATCTGCGTGTCGTCGATGAGCGGCATCGCGGGCAACGTCGGCCAGGGCAACTACGCCGCGTCGAAGGCCGGCGTGATCGGACACGTGCAGTCCACCGCGCCGCTGGCCGCGAAGAGGGGCGCCACCATCAACGCGGTCGCGCCGGGCTTCATCGAGACCAAGATGACCGCCGCGATCCCGCTCTTCGTGCGGGAGGCCGGTCGCCGGATGAACAGCATGTCGCAGGGCGGCCAGCCGGTCGACGTCGCCGAGACCATCGCCTGGTACGCCAACCCCGCGTCGGGCGGCGTCAACGGCAACGTGGTCCGGGTCTGCGGCCAGAGCCTGCTCGGCGCCTGAGGTCTGGAGAGGACATGCCGGAACTCCACACCGCTCCGAACCTGGGGGCGCTGTACCTCAAGGCCGCCGCGACGGGCCCGACCCGTCGGGGTGGCGAGCTGCCCGACACCGAGTACGTGCTGCGCGGGATCACCATCGATCCCGCGCAGCTCGCCGAGTACAACCGGGTCTGCGGGTTCGGGCTGCGCGACGAGCTGCCGATCACCTACCCGCACATCCTGTCGTTCCCGGCGTCGGTGCAGCTGATGACCGACAAGGGCTTCCCGTTCCCGCTGGTCGGCCTGGTGCACGTGGCCAACCGGATCAAGCAGGACCGGCCGCTGCTGGTGACCGACGAGCTGTCGCAGAAGGTCCGGGTCGCAGACCTGCGCCCGCACCCGAAGGGCAAGCAGTTCGACGTAGTCACCGAGACCAGCGTGGACGACGAGGTCGTGTGGCGGGAGACCAGCACCTACCTGCGGGTGGGCAAGCGGGACGAGAACGCCCCGCAGCAGCGGCGCCGGGAGGTCGAGCCCGGGGCGGCCTCGGGCACGTGGCGGGTGCCCGCCGACATCGGCCGCGAGTACGCGGCGGTGTCCGGCGACCGCAACCCGATCCACCTGCACCCGCTGACCGCGAAGGTCTTCGGCTTCCCGAAGGCGATCGCGCACGGCATGTGGTCCAAGGCCCGCTGCCTGGCGGCGCTGGAGGGCCGGCTTCCCGGGGCGTTCACGGTGGACGTCGACTTCGCCAAGCCCCTGCTCGTTCCGTCGAGGGCCGACTTCACGATGCGCTCAACGGGCTCCGGCTGGGACTTCGCGCTGCACTCGCGCTCCGGAAAGCCGCACCTCACGGGATCGATCAGGCGCTGACCCGACGGGCGCGATGTTGCGGTCATGATCCGGTGGGGTCCTCGGTCTGGGAGGCCGGGAACCAGGATCGGCCTTCGACGAGCTCACCGAAACCGAGCCAGAGCATGTTCATCAGGCGCATGGCCATGCCCTCGGCGGTGAACTCGGGGTGCTGGAACCACCACTCGACGAGCGCTTCACCCGCGCCGACCAGGGCTGCCGCGAAAGGTTCGGTCTGCTCGGACTGCATCGGCTGCGGCTGGTCGGTGGTGGCCTCGGCGAGCAGCGCCGCGATCAGCTCGGTGGCGCGCTCCCGCCATTCGGAGAGCTCCTGGACGTAGGGCTCGCCGGGCACGTCTCCCTGGCGGTGCAGCAGCTGCCAGCCCGCCTTGTTGACGTTCACGTACTCGAAGAAGATGTGCAGGCGGTGCCAGAGCTGGTCGGCGGGGGTCAGCCCGGTCCCGATGTCGGCGCCGATGGCTTCGACCAGCTTCGCGGCTTCGCGGCGGACGCACGCGACGAACAGCTCGTCCTTGGCACCGAGGTAGGCGTAGAGCATCGGTTTCGAGATGCTCGCGGTCTCGGCGATCTCGTCCATCGACGCGTTGTGGAAACCGTGCTTGGCGAACACCTCCACGGCGGCGTCGAGGATCTGCCGCTCGCGAACAGCCCTCGGCAAACGCCGGGAACGCGGGCGCTCGCTGTCCCGATGATCTTCCATCTCACCTCATACCCTGGTAATCCGCTCAGGTTAGTGGAGCGACTCAAGTCTGGTGCCTTGTCCGCCAACCTACTCGTGCGTAGTCTTACTCCCAGTAGGTAATGGAGGTGGGCAGCGATGCCGCGATCCGTCGGACGCCATCGCGACCCTCGCCCTCGTAGACCCGCAGGAGATCGACGAGTCGAAGCTGGTCCAGCTGCTGCACGCCGCCGACTCCGCCGCCGACAACGGTTCGACCTCAGCGCGTTGACCCCCGACCAGTTCGCCCGGCTGATCTCGCGCGCCTCGGACGACCAGCTCGACGCCGTGCTCGCCAGGCCCGAACTGCGCGAGAGCGTCATCGACGAGATCTTCCGGCGCATGAGCGAGCACCACCAGCCCGAACACGCCAAGCGCAGTCACGCGGTGGTCAACTGGCGGATCGGCAAGAGCGACGACCACCGACCTGCCCAAGCTCCTCGAGGTGCCGAAGACGTGCACCTCCCTCGGACACCGGGTCGGCGGAAAAGCCCCCCACGGCGACCCGGCACCAAGCGAGCGGACCGCGCTCCCAACTCCAGGAGTGGAGCCGGTCCGTTCGCGTTCTCGCTCTAGCAGATCAACTTGTTCTCGAGGTTAACCGCAGGTCAGTGGCATATGACACGGTGCGGAATTGCACAACGAGTACCCGTGTTGACGGGGTTGAAGGCAGTATGCGGCCTGGCGGATGTGTGAGATCGATTCATCCGGCCGGATCGTGATCACTGTTGCACCATGGGCGTGGGCAGGTGCGAGGGCACCGATCCGATTGGATGAACCGCGTGCCGCCGCGTCAGGATGAGCGGCGGCACGCGTTCCACAGGTGAGCGAAGGACCGCGAGGTCCGCCGCTCATCGAACGAGCTCCGCGCGGAGAGCTCGGCTCGGCCAGCGCTTCGATGACGAACGGGAGGGCGAAGCGGTGAAGAAGTTGACGACCCCTGAGGTGGAAACGCCGATCTTCAAGCAGCTCAACAACGAGCTCGGCGAACTGCCGGAGATCGACATCCACGACTTCGACAAGCACGCGTTCGACTTTCTCCGCGAGTACGACGAGCAGAAGTCCCAGGAGCCGGAGCAGGAGACCTCGGCGGAGGCGGGAGAACCCGTCGCCGTGTCGGCAGGCCCCGCATCGGGTTCCGGATCTTCGAGCTCCAAGAACTCCGAGTCCCGCCGCGGCGGACGCCGTCGCAAGGGGAACTGACCAGACTTGGCTGAACGGCCCGCACCGCATCCGGGGGGATGGCGGGAGCGGGCCGTTCGTCTGCCCTGGCGCTGTCGGTGCCGCCTGCCACCCTGGTCGGCATGACCGGTTGGCAGGAGTTCACCGAACAGGCACCTGAGCTGGCCTCGGCCGCTCGATCTCGGCTCGAGTCGATGCAGCACCACGTGCTGGCGACGCTGCGCAAGGACGGCGCTCCGCGCGTGAGCGGCACGGAGGCCGGCTGGTACCGGGGAGACCTGACCTTCGGGTCGATGCCCGGCGCACGCAAGGCCCGCGACCTCCAGCGCGACGGGCGCTTCGCGCTCCACACCAACCCCGGCGACGGAACGATGTCCGAACCGGACGTCAAGATCTCCGGAATGGCCGTCGAGATCACCGGCGACGAGCAAGCCGCGTGGATGGCCGAGGTGCAGGCGCCGCAGACCGACGCCCACCTCTTCCGCTGCGCGATCACCGAGGTCGTCACCACGAAGGTCTCCGACGACCAAACCCACCTGGTGATCACCTCGTGGACACCCGACCAGGGCATTCGGGTCTTCAAGCGCACGTGAGGGGCGCCCCGGGCGGACCCGGGAACGCCCCTGCGCGATGCATCAGTAGGTGAATGCCGTGCTCGGGTTCGCCAGCAGCGCGCCCACGTCGGCGAGGTACTGGGAGCCCTGCTGACCGTCGACCACGCGGTGGTCGAAGCTCAGCGCCAGCTGGCACACCTTGCGCGGCACCACCTGGCCGTCGACCACCCACGGCATGTCGCGGATCGCGCCGAACGCGAGGATCGCGGACTCACCGGGGTTGATGATCGGCGTGCCGGTGTCGACGCCGAAGACGCCGACGTTGGTGATGGTGATCGTGCCGCCGACCATGTCCGCCGGGGTCGTCTTGCCCTCCCGGGCGGTGTTGGTCAGCTGCTCCAGGGCCTCGGCGAGCTCGCGCAGCGACATCCGGTCGGCGTCGCGGACCTTGGGCACCACCAGTCCGCGAGGCGTGGCCGCCGCGACCCCGAGGTGCACGTAGTCCTTGTAGACGATCTCGCCCGCCGCGTCGTCCCAGGTCGCGTTGACGTCCGGGGTCCGGCGGGCGGCCAGGCACATGGCCTTGGCCGCGAACGCCAGCGGCGTGATCTTCACACCGCGCAACGCCGGGTCCGACTTGAGCTGCTCGCGCAGCTCCATCATCGGCGTGACGTCGACGGTCAGGAACTCGGTGACGTGCGGAGCGGTGAACGCGCTGTCCACCATCGCCTGCGCGGTCGCCTTCCGGACACCCTTGATCGGCACCCGACGCTCGCGGTCACCGGAAGGAGTGGCTAGCGGCTTGGCCGGAGCCGCGGTCGGAGCCGCCGCGGACTGGACGTCGTCGCGAGTGATCACGCCACCCGGACCGGACCCGGCCAGCGAGCGCAGGTCGACGCCGAGGTCCTTGGCGAGCTTGCGGACCGGCGGCTTGGCCAGCGGCACGAACCCGCCGATCTCTTCGACCTGCGGTGCCGCCTGTTCGGGCGGTGCGACAGCGGTGGCGGTCGCGGTGCCGTTGGTCGGCGTGCCGTTGGTGGCCGCGTGCCGGTCCTTGCGCGGACGCCGCTTGGCCGCCGAGGTCCGCGGACCGTAGCCGACCAGCGTGGCGATCCGGCCGTTGGACTCCTCGCCGATCTTGCTCGAGCTCTCGTCCGGGTCGGGTTCCGATCCGGGGTCGGCACCGGCCATGTCGATGCTGATGATCGGCGTGCCGACCTCGACGGTCTGGCCCGGCTCCACCAGCAGGTCGCGGATCGTGCCCGCCCACGGGCAGGGCAGCTCCACCGACGCCTTGGCCGTCTCGATCTCCACGATCACCTGGTTGACGGTGACGTTCTCGCCCGGTTGCACCTTCCAACCGACGACCTCCGCCTCGGTCAGCCCTTCGCCGACGTCGGGCAGCGGGAACTTCTTGAGCGCCATCGATGAACTCCCCTCAGTACGCCAGCGAACGGTCGACGACGTCCAGCACCCGGTCGAGGTCGGGCAGGAAGCCCTCCTCCAACTTCGACGGTGGGTAGGGCGTGTCGAACCCGGTCGCCCGCAGCACCGGGGCCTCCAGCGAGTAGAAGCAGTTCTGCTGCACCCGGCTGGCGATCTCCGAGGTCACCGATGACTCCGGCGGCGCCTCGCTGACCAGCACCAACCGGCCGGTGCGGCGCACCGACTCGAACACCGGCCCCAGGTCCAGCGGGGACAGCGCGCGCAGGTCCACGACCTCCAGGTCCAGCCCGTCCTCGGCGGCGGCAGCAGCGGCGTCGAGGCAGGTGCGCACCATCGGGCCGTAGGCCGCGACGGTCACCGCCGAGCCGGCCCGCACGACGCGGGAGCTCAGCAGCGGGAGCGGGTCGATGGAGGTGTCGAGCTCGGCCTTCTCGTAGTAGCGGCGCTTGGGCTCGAAGAACAGCACCGGGTCGTCGCACTCGATGGCCTGCTGCAGCATCCAGTAGGCGTCCACCGGGTTCGAGCAGGACACCACCTTCAGGCCGGCGATGTGCGCGAACAGCGACTCGGGCGACTCCGAGTGGTGCTCGACGGCACCGATGCCGCCGCCGAAGGGAACCCGGATGACGATCGGGACCTTGACCTTGCCCTGGCTGCGGTAGTGCAGCTTGGCGAGCTGGCTGATGATCTGGTCGAAGCCGGGGAAGATGAAACCGTCGAACTGGATCTCGCACACCGGCCGGTAGCCGCGGATGGCCAGGCCGATCGCGGTGCCGATGATCCCGGACTCGGCCAGCGGGGTGTCGAGCACACGGTGCTCGCCGAAGTCCTTCTGCAGGCCGTCGGTGATGCGGAAGACGCCGCCGAGCTTGCCGACGTCCTCACCCATGACCAGCACCTTCGGGTCGCGCTCCAGCGAAGCGCGCAGCCCCATGTTCAGCGCCTTGGCGATGGTGACGGTCTGGGTGCCCGACGGGGTGGTCGGGCGTTCGAGAGCGGGCGCGGCCATCAGTGAACACCTCCCGCCACCGCGTTTCCGCTGGCAGCCTCGTCGGCGAATCCGGACAGGTAGCGCAGGTAGTCCTCGCGCTGCGCGGCGACCTGCGGGGTCTCCTCGGCGTAGACCTGCGAGAACGTCCGTTCCGGTGGTGGCTCGGGCATGTTGAAGCAGAAATCGCGGAACCGCGCGGCGAGCTGGTCCGCCTCGGCGTCGACGGAGTCGAAGAAGTCCTGGTCAGCAGCGTGCTCGCGGATCAGGTACACCCGGAGTCGCTCGATCGGGTCTTTGAGCTTCCAGGCTTCCTGCTCATCGGACATCCGGTAGCGGGTCGGGTCGTCAGAGGTGGTGTGGGCGTCCATCCGGTAGGTGAACGCCTCGATGAGGACCGGTCCGTTGCCGTTGCGGCACTCGTCCAGCGCCCACTTCGAGACGGCGAGGCTGGCCAGCACGTCGTTGCCGTCCACCCGGATGCCGGGGAAGCCGTAGCCGCTGGCGCGCTGGTAGAGCGGTACTCGGGTCTGGCGCTCCAAGGGCTCGGAGATCGCCCACTGGTTGTTCTGGCAGAAGAAGACGACCGGTGAGTCGTAGACGGCCGACCACACCATGGCCTCGTGCACGTCGCCCTGGCTGGTGGCGCCGTCGCCGAAGAACGCCATGGTGGCTTCGCCGTCGGGGTCGCCGACCTTCCCGTCGAAGCGCTGGCCCATGGCGTAACCGGTGGCGTTGAGGCACTGGTTGCCGATGACGATCGTGTACAGGTGGAACCCGGTGCTCGTGGGGTCCCAGCTGCCGTGGTCGGTGCCGCGGAAGATGCCCAGCAGCTCGGTGGGGTCGATGCCGCGAGTCCAGGCCACGCCGTGCTCCCGGTAGCTCGGGAACGCCATGTCCTGCGGTTTCATCGCCCGGCCCGCCCCGATCTGGGCGGCTTCCTGGCCCAGCAGCGGCACCCAGATGCCCAGCTGGCCCTGGCGCTGCAAGGCGTTGCCCTCCCGGTCGGCGCGACGGACCAGCACCATGTCGCGGTACAGGTCGCGCAGCTGCTCGGGGGAGATGTCGATGTCGAAGTCCGGGTGCGAAACCCGCTGGCCTTCGGGGGTGAGGAGCTGAACGAGGTCAGCCCCACCTTCACTCGTCGCGCGCAAACCGGCGATCACCTGCTCCCGTGTGGGCTTGGCTGCGGTTGCGGCAGGGAGGTCGGTGCGCTTCGCGGGCGGATTACCTGAAGAGGACGTCCATTGCTCGGGGGACATGTGTGATCTCCTCGTCTCGCGCCGACGGCCACCGCTTGTGGCGGTGGGACCGGCTTGCTCCGCCGACCTGCCGTTGACCTGGTGGGTCATCCGGCCGGCCGAGCGGAGCGGTGGATCGCTCCTCGTCATCCTGGCACGAAAACCGCGTGGTCCGTGAGCCCTGCCACAGGGAGTGGATCGGTACAGCGGCGAGCGATCAACTCCCGTGAGATCACGGTAGTTCTTCTGTGGACGGACCGATTTCGCAGGTCATCGAATTAATGGAGGACCGACTAACGAGTTACGGACCATTGCAGTACCGATATTGGGGTGGTCGCGTCTCAGCTTGCGCAAATCCGACAACCCCCACCCCGGTGACACCACCCCCGGACGCACCAGCGCACGAGCGGGACCGACGAACGTCACGAGGGGCCTCGTGCGCGCCCCGCCGCACCTTGCTGCTGCACAAGTCCGACGGCTCCTACTGCTCGACCTCCGACTGCACCGGCGCCGCCGAACTGGGCGAGCTGGTGCTGACCGAACGGGTCGGGTCGCAACGACGTTCATCCGCAGCCGCCGGTATGCGCGCAAGGCGCACGCCGCTGCCCTCGCCGAACGCGGACCGATGCACCGGGAGCAGCAGTCGTTCCTGCAGATCTCCTACGACAGGTTCGCGCCGGATCCGGTCTCGCGAGACGCGCTGATCGCCCGCCGGTGCCGCGGCATCGAGCAGCTGACCGACCCGCGCCACGTGCCGACGCGCCCCCGTGCGCGGGCATAGGATCGCGCTCGTGGATCGAGCAGCTGTTTCCAAGACCGTTGACCAGGCGTGGGACGAAGCGATTCTGCCGAGCTTATCCGAGCTGGTGAGGATTCCGGCGGTGTCGCCGTCCTTCGACGCCGACTGGCAGAACACCGGGCACCTCGACGCCGCCGTCGAGCACGTGCGGGCGTGGATCGACGGCCGCGGCATCGAAGGCGCCGAGATCGACGTCGTCCGGCTGCCCGGGCGGACCCCGCTGCTGCTGGTGGACGTCCCCGGATCGTCCGACGCGCCGGACGAGTCCGTGCTGCTCTACGGCCACCTCGACAAGCAGCCGCCGCTCGGTGGCTGGTCGGAGGGCCTGAGCCCGTGGACCCCGGTGGTGCGCGACGGCAAGCTCTTCGGCCGGGGCGCCGCCGACGACGGCTACGCCGGGTACGCGGCGGTCACCGCGATCGAGGCGGTCCGCGCGCACGGCGGCTCGCACGCGCGCTGCGTCGTGCTGCTGGAGACCGGCGAGGAGTCCGGCAGCCCCGACCTGCCCGCCTACCTGGAACACCTGCGGGACCGGCTCGGCGCCGTGTCGCTGGTGGTGTGCCTGGATTCCGGTGCCGGCGACTACCAGCGGATGTGGCTGACGAACTCGCTGCGCGGCATGGTCCAGCTGGAGGTCGAGGTGCAGGTGCTCGACTCCGGGCTGCACTCCGGCATCGCCAGCGGCATCGTGCCCAGCTCGTTCCGGATCATGCGGCAGCTGCTCGACCGCATCGAGGACTCCGCCACCGGCGAGATCCTGCTGCCCGAGCTCACCGTGTCCATCCCGGCGAACCGGATCGCCGAAACCCGCGCGGCCATCGAGGCCGTGCCCGGCATGGTCACCAACTCCGTGCCGTGGCCGGAGGGCATGCGGCCGGTCACCGACGACGAGGTCGAGCTGGCGCTCAACAACGCCTGGCGGCCGACCCTGTCGGTGATCGGCGCGGACGGGCTGCCCAAGCCCGCCGACGCCGGCAACGTCCTGCGCCCGTCGACGACGTTGCAGTTGAGCTTCCGGCTGCCGCCGACCGCCGACCCCGAAGCCGCGCTGGCAGCCGTGCAGCGGCGGCTGTCCGAGGAGGTGCCCTACGGCGCCCGCGTCAGCTTCGGCCATTCCGAAGCGGGCCTGGGCTGGAACGCACCGGACCCGGCGCCGTGGCTGTCCGGAGCGCTGGACACCGCAGCTGAGGAGATCTTCGGCGCGAGCTGGCGGACCATGGGCCTGGGCGGCTCGATCCCCTTCATGGGGTTGCTGCACGAGGCCTACCCGGACGCGCAGTTCGTGGTCACCGGGGCGCTCGGCCCGGACAGCAACGCCCACGTCCCCGACGAGAGCCTCGACCTCGCCTTCGCCGCCAAGATCACCAGCGCCATCGCCTACGTGCTCGACGCCCACGCGACTCGGTGAGCAGCACCGCCGTGCGGCCCGTCGCGGCGGTGTCCTGGCTGACCAAGCGGCACGGCCGACGCGCGGTGCCCCGGCCTGCTGGTGCACCTGATCTGCTCGGTCTTCGGCGTCGCCGTGGCACTGCCGTGCTCGGCCTTGGTGATCCCCGCATCGGATGCACCCTGGCGCGGTGGTGATCCTGCTGGCGGTGACGCTGCTGGCGGAGTGGGGTTCCCCTCGCGTTCCCACTCCTGCTCGCCCTCGGCGCCGACACCGCACCCCCTTCGGTGCTCGTGCGGGCCGCCCTCACGGCGTGCTGCTGGTCCTGACCACGTCGTTGACCGCGCGGCGTCATGCCTTCGGGATGAGCGCCCAGAGGACGATGTAGGCCACGAACTGAGGGCCCGGGAGCAGGCAGGAGAGCAGGAAGAGGATCCGGACGGTCGTCGGCTTCATGCCGAAGCGCCGCGCCAGGGCGGCGCAGACCCCGGCGATCACCGCCTGGTCCTTCGGACGGGACAGGGACATCTTCTGGTAGGTCGTCATGCACCCAGGATGCGTTGCGGGCGCCCGCGGAACCTCGGGGAGAGCCCTGACCAACCCCGGACCCCCACCCTGTCCCTCCTCGGCAACCACCGCGAACGCCGTCGCGGCCCTCGGGAATCCCGGGGGCCGCGACGATCAGCGCTGCTCCGATCAGCAGGCGGGGGTGTAGGTGCGGGTCGCCAGGACCTCCTCGCCCGAGGTGACCTCGAGCTTGGTGGTGGTGTTGTTGGGCAGCGAGGTGCTGGAGATGATCAGGCCCTTGGCTCCCACCGAACCGGAGCCCTTGATCTCGCCGTTGACCTTGACCTTGTAAGGCGTCATCGGTGCGTCCGGCGAAGCGGTGATCCGGTACTCCACGACCGGGGTGTGGGCCGCGTCGGGGAACGCGGGCGCGAGCATCGGCATCGAAGCGACCACGGCCGACATGTCCTGGCACTTGGCCTCACCGAGCTGGACCTGGACCGGGGCCGGCGGCGCGGCCGCCGTGGCCGTGGCCGCGGCGGGGATGGCCGCCGCGACTGCGGCGAGAACGACGGTCAGCATGCGACCTGGCATTTGAGAAGCACCTCCACGAGAAGAGCGGATCAGCGCTTCGAAGCTAGAGCTCCCCGTGCCACCGCGAGAGTGCGCTGCCCCCAACGAGCGACACCGGGTAACACGAACCGGTCCCGGGAACCGTCGAGCAGTCCGCCGCACGGGTCGTCGATGCCGCCGGGGTGCTCGCCCCGGACCGTCAGCGCGGTGCGCACCTTGTCGCGGGCCGGGTCGAGGACCTCGCGGACGATCAGCACGCACAGCAGCACGACCATCGCGTCCCGGACCAGCACCGCGCCCAGGAACCACCCCTCCTGCAGTCCCTTGTTGGCCGTGCCCAGGTAGTAGTACATGCGCGGCGCCCACACGGCCGCGTCGACGACCATCCAGGTCATCAGCAGCCGCCAGCGCGGAATCGCCAGCACCGCCAGCGGAACCAGCCACAGCGAGTACTGCGGGCTCCACACCTTGTTGGTCAGCAGGAACGCCGCCAGCACCAGGAAGCACAGCTGGGCCACGCGCGGCCGGGTCGGAGCGGCCAGCGCGAGCCAACCGATCGCCAAGCAGGCCGACAGGAACAGCCCGAGGCTGACCGCGTTGAGCACCACCGGCGTCGCGCCCGGCGGGAGCTGCCCGTCGAACCCGCCCCAGCCGGTGAAGTGCATCAGCGCGTTGTACAGCGAGTCGGGGTCGGCGGGCCGCTGGCTGTTCAGCCGGAAGAACTCGCTCCAGCCGTCCGGATAGGGCAGCAGGATCGGGACGTTCACCGCCAACCACGCCAGCGCGGCGGCCAGCACCGCGCGCGCGGCGTCGGGCAGCTTCCCGGCGCGCCAGGCCAGGATCAGCAGCGGTCCGAGGAAGAACAGCGGGTAGAGCTTGGTGGCACCGCCGATGCCGATCAGAACCCCGGCCAGCACGGGTCGTCGCCTCGCCCAGGCCAGCAGACCGGCGGTTCCCAGCGCAGCGGCCAGGGCGTCGAAGTTGGTGAAGGCGTGCGCGAAGACCAGCGGTGACGCGGCGGCCAGCGCGACGTCCCAGACGCGGCGGCGGGCCAGCAGGACCAGCGCCCAGATGGTCACCAGCCAGGCCGCCGCCAACCACAGCGCGGTGATGTTGAAGTACAGGACGCTGGTGAGTCCACCCGGGAGCCAGCCGAAACCGGCCAGCGTCGCCCAGCCGTCGGCGGTGCGGGCGTTGATCCACTGGAAAAGCCCCGTCAGCACCGGGTATTCCATGTAGCGGACCTGCTCGTTCGGCGTGCCCTCGTTCTCCACCCAGCCGGTCTTGTACGGGAAGGCGTTGTCCGGCGCGAGGTCTCCCACGCCGTAGCGCGGGATGATGTCGGTGTAGCACATGGCGATGTACTGCTTGCTGTTCCGCCAGTCCAGCTGCGGACCGCTGCTGGTGTCGTAGGTGACCTGACAGGGCGCTTTGAACAGCCACGCCGCGGCCAGCGTCAGCACAGCCAGCAGCAGGATCACGCGCAGCGGCGTCCAGAACCACTGCCGCCCGACCTGCGCGTGCTTGCCCAGCGGACCGCCGAAGGGCCGGCTGACCTTGCGAGGAAACGACTCGGTCCAGGTCGGCGGGACCCGATCCGCCGGTGAGAGGGAAGAGCTGTCCACCGGTGCCGCGAGCGCGTTCCCCGAGGACGCCGCTGTTTCCCGATCGGCGGATTCGTTGGTGGACACGCCCGGATGCTACTTGGCCCCGAGAAGCAGGAAGGGCACCCGCCGGGTCGACGGGTGCCCTTCCTCAGTTCAGCTCCGGCTAGTCGCCGAAACGCCGCGTCGGCGCGACGTCACCGGGGCTGCTCGACTCGGACTCGCACGGCGGCTCGAAGAAGCCACCGCAGTCCTCACCGCCGGGCTGCTCCTTGCTGGTCGTCGGGCCCTGGTCCTGCGATTCGCTCGGCAACGTGGGCAGCGGCGCCGACGTCGACGGCGGCTCCGACGAGGTCGGGGGCGGCGGCAGCGGGATGTCCTGGAACTGACCGATGGTGTCGGTCTTCTTGAACTGCTCGACCTTGAGGCCCCTGTGGTAGCTGTTCATGAACTGCTGCCACACCATCGCCGGGTACTTGCCACCGTAGAAGCTGGTGCCCGAGTTGTCCTCCAGCGGGACGTTGCGGCCGTTCTCGCTGGCCAGCATCGACACCGAGGTGGACAGCTGCGGAGTCGCACCGATCATCCACGCGGTGGCGTTGTCCTTGGTGTCCAGGTACTGGTGCGTACCGGTCTTGGACATCACCGGCCGTTTGCCTTCGAGACCCCGCTTGGCGTGGTCGGCGACGTCGAACATCGACGCGATCGTGTTGTAGGCCAGCTTCGCGGCCTCCGACTCCGACTCGTCGTAGAGCGTCTTGACCGGCTCGTTGTGGATCTTGATCGCCGGACCCTCGCGCGGCGTGATCTCCTTGACCAGGTGCGGGGTGTGCGACTTGCCCTCGTTCGCCAGCGTCGCGTACGCGTTGGCCATGTCGATCGGCTTCACCGGGTACATGCCCAGCGCGACTCCGGACTGGGTCTGACCGTCGGCGTTCTGCAGGGTCTTGGTCGAGCCCTTGCCCGACTTGTACTCCTTCGGGACGCCGGCGGCGTGCGCGGCTTCGGCGATGGCCGGCGGCCCGAGCCGGGACGCCATGTTGACGAACACGGTGTTCACCGACTTCGTCATGGCCTCGCGTACACCGCAGTGGGTCGGCACGGCGCAGGCCACGTTCGGCGCGTTGGCGAACTCGGTGCCCGCGATCGTCTGCGGGCTGCTGCCGTCGTAGAACTCACCGATGCCCAGGCCCTTGTGCAGACCCGCCAGCACCGCGAACGGTTTGAACGACGAGCCGGGCTCGGTGGGCGCGACCGCCCAGTCGTAGCCACCGACGTCACCGCCGCCGCCGTAGTAAGCCTTGACCTCACCGGTCTTCGGCTCGATCGCGACCAGCGAGGTCTTGATGTTGTCCGGAAGCGTGTTCTCGGCCTGGGTGGTGGCGGCCTCGACCGCCGCCTTCTGGGCCTTCGGGTCGATCGTCGTCTTGATCTTGAAGCCCTCGCGGGCCAGCGTGTCCTCGTCGTAGCCGGCCTCTTCGAGCTCCCGGAGCACCTGGTCCTTGATCTTGAACTGGTCCGGGGTCAACCGCCGGTCGATCCGCCAGTCGTTCTGACCGCGGGTTTCCGGCAGCTTCAGGCCCTCGCGCTCGGCAGCGGGCAGGAAGCCGTTCTTGACCATCTGGTCGAGCACGTACTCGAACCGCGTGGTGGCCTGCTCCAGGTCCTCGCGCGGGTCGTTGCCCTTCGGGCGCTGCACCATGCCCGCCAGCACCGACGCCTCGGCCGGGGTGATCTCGCTGGGCTTCTTGCCGAAGTAGGCGTTGGCCGCCGCGGTGATGCCGTTGGCGCCGCGGCCGTAGTAGGCGGTGTTGAGGTACGACAGGAGGATGTCGTCCTTGGAGCGCTCGTTGGTGATCTTGAACGCCAGCACGATCTCCTTGACCTTGCGAACGTAGTCGGGATCCGACTTGTTCAGCTCCAGGTCGAGCTTGATGAACTGCTGGGTGATCGTCGAACCACCACCGACACCGGAGCCGGTGAACATGAAGAACACCGACCGGGCGATGCCCTGGAAGTCGAAACCTGGGTTGGTGTAGAAGCTCGCGTCCTCGGCGGAGATCGTCGCGTCCCGCAGCGGCTTGGACACCTGGTTGAGATCGCGAACGACCTCGCGGGAACCGTCCGAGCTCACCGTCGCCAGCGGCGATTCGTCCGCGTAGGTGATGGTGATCGGCTGCTTCATGTTCAGCAGCTTCTGCTCGTCCGGCGCTTCCCAGAACAGGTAGCCGTAGATGAACACCAGTGTCGGGATGATCACCGCGGCGGCCGCGCCCACGTAGCAGGCCCTGCGGATGCGCCGCCACAGGACGGCGCGCTTGGCTTGGGCGGCACTCATGTCGTCGTCTGGATCCTCGTCGTCTCTGCCGGGGGGACCGGCGCTGCCGACGTCAGCGGCACCGCCGCTCTTGTGGTCGCCTAACCGATCGTCGTCGCCGTAGGGGTCGTCGTCGAAGTCGTCGGCGTAGTAGTTGTACGTCGCTTGGTCCGAGTGCGTCAGCAGGTTCGGCTCACGGGCTGCACCGTTACCCGCCGAAGCGGCACCGGCGCCCGCGGCGGCAGCACCAGCCGCAGCCGCACCGGCGGCGGCACCACCGGATCCGGCCGCACCCGCGGCACCGGCAGGCTTCTGGTTAGCGCTCGGGGTCTGGGGGAGGTTCTGCGTCGGCGCCTCGCCTGGCGGCGGGGCGGGACGACCGGCGGGCGGCTGCTGCCCCGCCGGTGGCTGGCCAGGACGGCCCGGTGGAGGAGGCGGCGGCGACGGCGAGTAGCTCGTCGCGTCGTCCTCCCCGTTCAACTTGCTGGTCAGCGGCGACGGGCTCGAACCTGGCGCGGAGTCGTCGTCGAAGGACGGCGTCCACGCCCCGGTCGTCTCGCCCGGGGCCTCGGCCCCGGGCCACTGCGGCGGCTGCCCACCTGGCTGCCCACTCGGCTGACCGCCGGGACGTCCCGGCGGGGGCGGCGGCTGCGGCCCACCGGCACCCGGGCGACCACCGGGCTGCTCTCCCTGCCACGCAGGACCGCCGGGCGGGGGCGGCGGGGGTCCGCCGGCCGGCCGCTGCGGTGGCCCCGCATGACCACCGGGCTGGCCAGGGTTCTGCGGCGGGGGTGGCGTGGGGCGACCTTCGGGGTTCGGATGCCGGGAGTGGCGGCCCTTGGCATGGTCGTCACGCTCGTCGTTCACGAGTTGGCCTCCAGGACAGGCGTCGGGGCGACGCCGGTGATGCGTTCACGTCGGGGGTGCGCCGCATCGGCGCGTGCGGGCGTGCCGGGTGCACGACCGAATCTCACTCCGCTGCAGTCTTGCGCCCGGATCGGCCATCGTTCAAGCCGTTGGTCCCGAGAACGTAAGACAGCACCAGGTGGTTCCAGTTACATGTGCGGCACACCTCGACGACGTAGACGTTGAACTCCTCGAACAGGTTGGCCATCCGGTCCAGCTCTTCGGGTTTGCGCGCCGATCCGGACGCGTGCTTGAGAGCGTCGCCGAACACCCAGGAGACCTGGGTCAGCTCTTCCTTCCTGCACACGGGGCAGGTGGTGTCGCTGGGCTCACCGTGGAACTTCGCCGCCTGAAGCAAGTACGGGTCGGCGTCGCAGACCTCCATCACCCCGACGCGGCCAGCGTGCAACTGCGCGAGGAGCGCTCGGCGCTGCAACGCGTAGTCGACCACTTGCCGTTGGGTCCGCACGACCACAGGGTACGTGCCGCTTCCACGCGCTCCATGCGCCGTTCAGGGCAGGAGGATATCTCCGCCACAACGTGCGGTGACGCCGGACACCTCTGGCACCGCTCGATGATGAACCACGACATATCGGAGCGATATAATTTGCCGGGTGCCCCTGCCAGCGCTGGCAGCCCTTATTATTCGCGGCGCCTATTAGACGCTCGTAGGAGGTGCGGATGCTCGAACTCGCGGTGCTCGGGCTCCTGCACAACTCCTCGATGCACGGGTACGAGCTGCGGAAACAGCTGAACGACACGCTCGGCGTGTTCCGCGCGCTCTCCTGCGGGTCGCTGTACCCGACGCTGCGCAGGCTGTGCCGGGCCGGGTTGATCGAAGAGGAATCGGACGCCGAGGAATCCAAGGCGTGGGGCCGCCGCGCCCGCCGCGTGTACCGCATCACCGCCGCCGGCGAGCAGCGCTTCGACGAGCTGGTCGCCGACAGCGGTCCCCGTTCCTGCGATGACAACGCCTTCGGCGTGCACGTGGTGTTCTTCTCCCGCACGCCCGCCGAGGCGCGCATGCGCATCCTGCTGGCCCGGCGCCGCCGGGTGGAGGAGCGCCAGGAGGGCTTGCGCAGCGCGCTGGCCCGGTCCGGGGAATGCCTCGACCGCTACACGCGGGGACTGCACCAGCTACGGCTTGACCACAGCGAGCGCGAGGTTCGCTGGCTGGACGAGATCATCGAGACCGAACGCGTCGAGCAGGCAGCTGCCTCGACGTCCGGACCGCCCGATGCCAGTGGGCGCCCAGATGTGGCCAATGAGCCACAGGCTCAACTCAAGCAAGGACACGACAGATGACCAAGAAGGAGGGCCCTGCCATGGGCGGAGATCGTCCCGGTCGCTCGGTGCGAGTGGCGATCGTCGGCGTTGGGAACTGCGCTGCATCGCTGGTGCAGGGTGTGCACTACTACTCCGACGCCGATCCGGACACGAGGGTGCCCGGGTTGATGCACGTCGCCTTCGGCGACTACCACGTCAGCGACGTGAAGTTCGTCGCCGCGTTCGACGTGGACGCCAAGAAGGTCGGCCGGGACCTCTCCGAGGCCATCGTCGCCAGTGAGAACAACACCATCAAGATCGCCGACGTGCCACCGCTGGGCGTCACCGTGCAGCGCGGGCACACCCACGACGGTCTCGGCCGGTTCTACCGGGAGACCATCGAGGAGTCCGACGAGCAGCCGGTCGACGTGGTCCAGGCGCTGCGCGATGCCGAGGTCGACGTCCTGGTGTCCTACCTGCCGGTGGGCTCGGAGGACGCCGACAAGTTCTACGCGCAGTGCGCGATCGACGCGGGCGTGGGCTTCGTGAACGCGCTGCCGGTGTTCATCGCCTCCGACCCGGAGTGGGCTGCCAAGTTCACCGAGGCCGGCGTGCCGATCGTCGGTGACGACATCAAGTCGCAGGTCGGCGCCACCATCACGCACCGCGTGCTGGCCAAGCTGTTCGAGGACCGCGGCGTGCACCTGGACCGCACGATGCAGCTCAACGTCGGCGGCAACATGGACTTTTTGAACATGAAGGAGCTGGAGCGCCTGGAGTCGAAGAAGACCTCCAAGACGCAGTCGGTGACTTCGCAGGTCGACCGCGACCTGGGCAAGCGCAACGTGCACATCGGTCCGTCGGACTACGTGCCGTGGCTGGACGACCGCAAGTGGGCCTACATCCGGCTGGAGGGGCGCGCCTTCGGCGACGTGCCGCTGAACCTGGAGTACAAGCTCGAGGTGTGGGACTCGCCGAACTCGGCGGGCATCATCATCGACGCGATCCGCGCCGCCAAGATTGCCAAGGACCGCGGCATCGGCGGCCCGATCCTGTCGGCTTCGTCCTACTTCATGAAGTCGCCGCCGGAGCAGTACTCCGACTCCGACGCCTACCAGGCGGTCGAGGACTTCATCTCGGGTGAGGCCGAGCGCTGAACCGTCGCGAACCGGAAGCGGGGCACCCACCTCACCGTGGGTGCCCCGCTTCGTTCTGCAGGGGTTACTCGACCCACGCAATACCTCCTTCCTGGTTGACGGCCAGGCTCTTCTCGGGGCCAGTGGTCGTCGTGCGGTGCGTGCCAGTAGCGGTGCCGGCTTGCGAGGGTGGGTTCCACGCCTCGCGCTCCGCCGCTCGCACTCGCTCCATTCAGGACCGCACCTTCGCGGTGAGCTGCTGTTCCGCGCGGGCCAGGACCGAGTGGACAGAGGCGAGCCCGTCGGTGGTCACCCAGGAGACACGCAGGACGGGGCGGACGCGCTTGCGGCCGATGCGCATCGGCCAGCCGGCCATCTCGCGCGCCTGGGCGGCGATCCGCTCACCCGTACCGCTGGCGTGCTCGGCGATCACCGCGAACTCGTCCCCTCCGTAGCGGGCCACGGTGTGCTCGTCCTTGAGACCTTCGCGCAGCCGCCCGGCCAGCGTCAACAGCAGCTCGTCGCCGCGCTCGAAGCCGTGCGTGGCGTTGAAGTCGGCGAGCCGCTGCACGTCGATGAGCACCAGGGTCGACAGCGTGCCGCGGGAGCGGGACCGGACCAGCGACTGCTGCAAGCGGTCGAGCAGCAGCACACGACCGGGCAGACCGGTCAGCGGGTCGAGCAGGCCGGAGGAGTGCGAGACGTCGGTGTGCACGGACTGCAGCAGGACGAGCACTCGCCTGCGCCCCTGCACGGTGACGGCGTGGTAGTCGGCCCAGATGCGGCTCTCGGTGGGACCGCTGGTGATGACGAGCGGTATGGACAGCGGGCAGCCCGCGCGCAGCACCTGACCGGCCAGGTCGGCCCAGTCCGGCATGGGCGAGCCGGTGTCGTCGCGGACCTGCCAGTCGTGGGGACGGGTCCCCGTCAGCAAATCGGCCCTGTCGAGCTGCATCAGCTCGGCGGCGACGTCGTTGGTGGCCAGCACCTGGCCACGGTCATCGGTCAGCAGTACCCCGACGTTCAGCCCGCTGACGAGCTCGTCCCACACGGGTGCCAGCTGGGCTGCAGCCACGTCAAGGACGCTCATTCAGCCCCCTCCCTCCCCACCAAACGGAGCAGTCCGTCTGAGCCTCCCCTTGTGGTGGGGCGCATTTCAAGAGCGAAGCCACCACTCGTAATGGTGGTTTCACGCTCCGCTTATAACGCTGTGTCAGGGGCTTGATCACACCTTGCCCACGACTCACCTCGATGATCGAACTTTGATCATTCGTGCAGGTGAAACACGATCGAGAAGGCCTGTGCGAAACACCTCGGAACCGCTACCGATGGAGAGTGCGTCACGAATGGGCTTCCGCCCGACGCCGAGCGTCCGACTGCGCCGCGGCCATCTCTACCCTTGAGCGGCAGTGGTAGCCGAAAGGATGGTGCATGCCAATGCCCGGAACCGCGGATCTGGTTCCGCTGGCCGAGCGAATGCGTGGTCACAGCTCGTTGCTGGCCGTCATCGCGATCGCGGAGCTGATCGCCATCGTGGTCGTCTCGACGGTCAACACCCACGACCACATCGACGGCGAGGTCTACCGGCAGGGTGCCCAAGCGCTGCTGGGAGGCCGCGATCTCTACCACAACCTGCCGCCCACCGAGTCGGGTCTGAAGCTGCCGTTCATCTACCCGCCGTTCGCGGCGATCGTGTTCGCGCCGCTCGCGCTGGTGCCCAAGGCGGTGTCCACCGCGGTGATCATGCTGGTCAGCCACCTGGCGCTCCTGACCACGCTGTACGTGGTGCTGCGGGAGTCGACGTTCCTGCAGGCTCACCGGGACCGGGTGCTGGTGGTGACCGCGGCCGTGCTGCCCATCGCCACGATCAGCGAACCGATCATGGAGACGATCACCTACGCGCAGATCAACATCGTGCTGATGGCGCTGGTGGTCGTGGACCTGCTGTGGCGGGTGGAGGGCACCAAGAAGCTGCCCTACCCGCGCGGCCTGCTGATCGGCATCGCCGCGGGCATCAAGCTCACGCCGCTGGTGTTCCTGCTGCTGCCGCTGCTGCGGCGGGACTTCCGGACGATCGCGGTGTCGCTGCTGACCTTCGTGGGCACCGCCCTCGTCGGCCTGCTGATCACCTTCGACAACGCCCGCCGCTTCTGGCTGCACGAGATGTTCGCCAACAGCCACGTCAACTTCGGGCCGAAGTTCACCGGTGACGCCTCGACCTACGCGGGGAACCAGTCGCTGAAGTCGTTGCTGTCGAAGCTGAGCGCGCCGAACCTGACGCTCGTGCTGGGCGTGCTGGCGGTGCTCGTGCTGGGCCTGGCGGTGCTGGGGATGATCAACGCGGTCCGGCAGCGAGACCTGCCCACCGCCGTGGTGCTCAACGGCGTGCTCGGTCTGCTGCTCTCGCCGATCTCCTGGTCGCACCACTGGGTTTGGGCCATCCCCGGACTGGTGCTGCTGGCAGGCGCGGCGTACGTGCGCCGGGACTGGGCGATGTTGCTGATGACGACGCTGATCAGCGGTTTCTTCATGATGGGCCCGCACTGGAAGATGCCGCAGGGCGAGGGCCTGGAGCTGACCTGGAACGTCTTCGAGCAGTTCGTGGGCAACTCCTACGTCTACTTCGGCGTGGCCTACCTGGGCTACAACGGCTACCTGTGGTGGCGCGAACGCGACCGGACACCGGTCGACATCCCGCGGTCCGAAGAACCCGCGGCGACTCCCTGACGCGAGAAGGCCCCGTCCGCTCGCAGGCGAATTCGAGGGGTCGTCGCAACACAACTGGTCAACTGGTTTGGGCCAGGAGCTTAGCGAAGCGCTCGGCTGGGGTATCCCAGCCGAGCGTTTTGCGTGGGCGACCGTTGAGTTCGGCGGCGACGGTGTCCAGGTGCTCGGGGGTGTGGG
Organism: Saccharopolyspora aridisoli; assembly: GCF_004348445.1. Classification (GTDB taxonomy): domain Bacteria; phylum Actinomycetota; class Actinomycetes; order Mycobacteriales; family Pseudonocardiaceae; genus Saccharopolyspora; species Saccharopolyspora aridisoli. The sequence goes on from NZ_SMKV01000054.1 coordinate 24,257, forward strand.
GCGACAGGTCGGTGCCCTTGGGGAAGTACTGGCGGAGCAGGCCGTTGGTGTTTTCGTTTGAGCCGCGCTGCCAGGGGCTGGCCGGGTCGCAGAAGTAGACCGGGATCCCGGTGGCGACGGTGAACGCGTGGTGGCAGGCCATTTCCGTGCCCTGGTCCCAGGTCAGCGACCGCCATAGGTGGGCGGGCAGATCAGCGACCGCGCCGGTGAGGGCGTCGCGGAACAGCTCGGCGGAACGGCCGTCGGGCAGGTGGATGAGCTTGACGAACCGTGTGGCGCGCTCGACCAGCGTGCCGATCGCCGAGGCGCCGTCCTTGCCGATGATGAGGTCGCCCTCCCAGTGCCCGGGGATGGCGCGATCGGCGACCTCGGCGGGCCGTTCGCTGATCATCACCATCTTGTGGGTGTAGCGCGGCTGACGACGTCGGGCCTGGCGGCGCGGTCTGCGCATGACGCGGCCGGTGCGCAGGGTGTTGGCGATCTCTCGCCGCAGCTCACCGCGTCCCTGGATGTAGAGGGCCTGGTAAATCGTCTCGTGGACCACGTGCATCCCCGGCTGGTCGGGGAAGTCCCGGCGTAGTTGGCCGGCGATCTGCTCGGGGCTGAGTTTGCGGTCCAGGTGGGCCTGGGTGACCTGGCGTAGCTGCAGGTTCGTGGTGATCTTGCGTGGTTTGGGGCGGGGTCGCCGGGCCAGTGCCCGGTCCTGCGCTGAGTAAGGCCGGTAAGCCCACTTGCGGACGTCTCCCCGCAGCGGCATCCCGTTGCGGCGGATCTCCCGGCTGATCGTCGAAGGTGATCGTCCCAGCTCCCGGGCGATCGTGCGGATGCCCGCTTGGTCCCGCCGCCGATCCGCGATGTAGAGGCGTTCCTGCTGGCCCAGGTACCGAGAACACACATCGGGGCGCCCCGCCGGACGAACCGGTGGGGCGCCCTTCGTGTTTCCGGTCGGCTGCCTGCCGTTGCGCCATCGCTTGCCGGTCCGCGGGTTGATCCCCACGATCCGGCACGCCTCCATGCTGCTGTACCCCTGCTTCACAAGATCGAAGTACGCAGCACGCTCCCGGTGAAGACCCTTGCGTCCCGGCCCCTCGTCCCGGTCCTTGCGGATCTCGAAGTCCATCGCATCCCCGAAGATCGGGTGTTGCGACGACCACTAGAACCCAAGGAACCCGGGAGGGGCCTTCTCGTGCGCGGGGTCAGACGCGGTGCATGACCACGGTCTCGGCGTTGTCGAAGCGGTGCATCAGCTCGGGGCGGAGGGCCGGCATCGGCAGGGTGACGTCTGGGGCACCGGCCATGCCGGACAGCAGCGGCAGCTCGGACCGGGACGCGACCATCGTGTGCGCCGGGCGGACGGTGTCCTCCAGGGCGGCGGTGATCCGGCTGGGTGTCGGCGGGATCGGGGCGGACAGGCCGGGGCCGCCGCGCTGGACCGTGCCGGGCACCTTGGACAACTCCAGCAGCGACAGCCCGGACAGCGGCGGAACCTCGGTGACCGGGGCCTGCCGCTCGCCCGGCACGTGCAGCGGCACGAACTCCACCGGCGCGGCCGGCGGAGCGGGCGGTTCGGCCAGGGCCGCGGACAGCACCAGCGGCGGCACGGTGCGCAGGTCGCTGCGCAGTCCGCCCACGTCGGCGGAAGTCAGGTCGACCGAGTCGGTGGCCAGCAGTCCGCCGGTCCCCGCCGGAGCCTCCTCGCGGGAGGCGAGGGCTCCTTCGTAGAGCTCCATGATCCCGTTGGCCGGGGCGAAACCGTCGAAGTAGACGAGGTCGTCGTGCGGGATGACCAGCTCGGCCGTCTGCGGTCCGCTGTCGCGTACGACGTCACCGATCGGCGCGGACCAGCTCAGCGAGCGGTGGAAGCCCTCGGCCGGGGTGGTCGGCGCGCTGCCCTGCGGCGAGCGGCGCAGGTCGAGCGGCGTGGCCTCGGACGGGTCGGCCGCCCAGCCGGCCAGCTTCAGCGGCGAGTCCTGGAACCGCAGCGCTGGGATCTCGCGCGTCAGCTCGTTGGCGGACTCGTCGAGCTGACCGCGGCGGGATCCGACCACCGGGCTGTTGTGCTGCGCACCATCTGCGAACAGGTCCCCGGCCAGGCAACGGCCGAGCGGCGCAGTGTCGTCGAGCGCGGGCGGGAACACCGACTCTCCCAACGGCATCGGACGCTGTTGACTGGCATCCCCGGCGGAAGCGACCCCCGTGCCGACGGCCAGCATGCCACCAGTGACCAGCGCGGTCTGAACGCCGCGCTTCGCCCAAGTCTGCATGGATCTTCTCCTTAACCAGGCTCCCCGCGTTCCGGGGGAAAATCAACTTCGAGCGCCGCACCGTCATCAGATATTGATCATGCTCGGTCGGCGGTGGACTCAGATCGCGAAGTCGCCGGCACGCGCGTTTCGCCACGCTGCGAATCGCTGCCGGTGAGCGGGTCAGTCAGGGGTCGCGCCGGGGCGAGGGGACGGCACACCTCGCAGCGCCTCGGCCCGGTCCTGACCGCACACGTCCGGACGCGCTCCGCCGGCGGAAAGCGGTGCCGTCGAGTACCGGCCGGGGTGTCCGACGCCCGGTTGCTGGCCGTCCGCCGTCGTGGCGCAGCCGGTCGACGCGGGCAGTGCGGTGTTCACGGCCGGGCGCTCCGGCTCTGGGGTGTTCGGGGTGGCCGGAACGGGTCGTCCGGCCACCCGGACCGAAGCGTCCACCTGCGGGGACGCCGTGGCCGGGCCGTCCGCCTGCCGGTCCGGCCCGTCGGCGGGTTCGATCGGCGACGTCGCGGGGGCGGTGTCTCGCGGCGCTTGGTCGGGTGCGGCGGTCGCGTCGCCGCCACCGCTGGGGAGGAGTTGCCCGACCGGTTCGTCGGGCGCCAGGTCCAGCGGATCCAGTTCATCGAGCGGGAACGAAGCGGGGTCCGCCTGTCGCACGTGTTCCAGCGCGGTCGCCGGGATGTCCGCGGCCTCACCGGTGAGCGCGGCGGCTTCGGACAGCACCGGAGGTCCGGCGAGCGCGTCCGTCGGCGTCCCGGAATCGGCTTGTGCGGGCTGACCGACCAGCAAGGCCGCGGAGGTTCCGGCGACCGCCGTGCCCGCCAGGACCAGGGAACGGCCCAGCCACCGCCGTCCGGCGGTCTGCGTCGTACGGTCACGGACGGACATCGCGGTGCCAGAACCTCCTCGGCCTGCTGTGCTCCCCCACGGAGCTTCGTCCTCCCTCGCGACCGGAACTCTTCCAAAACAAGGTCGTCTTCCGTAAGCGAAGAGGAGCCAGTTCGCTACATCGTGTTACAACATTCGACTTGCCGATCCGCCCGAACCGGACATCCCGCCGTCACCGGCCTCCCCAGCACCCCACC
>NZ_SMKV01000055.1 GCF_004348445.1 Saccharopolyspora aridisoli
GTAGCTAAGCTCCCCAGCGCTGATGGTACTGCACTCGCTAGGGTGTGGGAGAGTAAGACACCGCCGACACAATCCTCAAGAGCGGGGCTGGTTGATCCGAGCAGGATCAACCAGCCCCGCTCTTTCGTCGTGGGGTTCTTCGGCCGTGGTCCCGGCCGGTCGGAGCGGGTTGACGCGCTGTACGATTTGTAGAAGGCGGTTCGGTCGTGGCTGTTCAGTCCCGCTCGGGGCTTGGATGACAGCACGGGCGCAGGTGGTCGATCAAGACCCCGCGATGACGGGCGCGCTAAGCCAGGGCTAATACCTTGGTAAGATTTTTTGGCTTTTCTTCTCCAGGAGGTTCGGTGTCCGGTTCCGACGACAAGCGCGGCGGTCCCCGCCGCGGGGCCGGTGCCGGCCGCAGCGGCCAGGGTGGCCGCGGCGGTGACGACCGCAAGCCAGGCGGTAATTCGCAGGGCCGCGGCTCGTACGGGGGCCCGCGGCGCGACAGCGGCGGTGGTCAGCGTCGCTTCAACGACCGGGACAACCGGGGCGGCGAGCGCGGCGGCTACCGCAACGACCGCAACCGGGATGACCGGGGTGGTTTCCGCAACGACCGCAACGATCGCGGTGGTTACCGGGACGACCGGGGTCCGCGCGATGATCGCGGTGGCTTCCGCAACGACCGCGACCGGTTCAGCGACAACGACCGCAGGGGCCCGCGCGACGACCGCAATCGGGATGACCGCGGCGGCGCCCGCCGTGACGATCGCCCGCGTCGTGATGACTTCCGCCGTGACGACCGGCGTGATGATCGTCGGGACAACCGGGGTGGCGATTTCCGTCGTGATGACCGTGGCCGGGACAACCGGGGCGGGGATCGTGGTGGTTACCGCAACGACCGCAACCGCGACGACCGCGGTGGCTTCAAACGCGATGACCGTCCGCGTCGGGACGACCGCGGTGGCTTCAAGCGTGACGACCGCCCTCGCCGGGACGACCGTGACACGCGCGGGAACTTAAACCGCGACGACCGTCCCCGCCGTGACGACCGGCGTGATGATCGTCGGGACAACCGGGGTGGCGATTTCCGTCGTGATGACCGTGGCCGGGACAACCGGGGCGGGGATCGTGGTGGTTACCGCAACGACCGCAACCGCGACGACCGGGGCGGTTTCAAGCGCGATGACCGTCCGCGTCGGGACGACCGTGACAACCGCGGGAACTTCAAGCGTGACGACCGTCCGCGTCGGGACGACCGTGACAACCGCGGGAACTTCAAGCGTGACGACCGTCCGCGTCGGGACGACCGTGACAACCGCGGGAACTTCAAGCGTGACGACCGTCCGCGTCGGGACGACCGCGACGACCGCGGTGGCTTCAAGCGCGATGACCGTCCCCGCCGTGACGACCGGAATCGGGATGACCGTCCGCGTCGCGACGACCGTGACAACCGCGGGAACTTCAAGCGTGACGACCGTCCCCGCCGTGACGACCGGAATCGGGATGACCGTCCGCGTCGCGACGACCGCGACGACCGCGGTGGCTTCAAGCGCGATGACCGCCCTCGCCGGGACGACCGCGGTGGCCCGCGCGACGACTTCAAGAAGAAGAACGGGTTCCGCAAGGACGACGGCGGCTTCAAGCGCGACGGAGACCGCCGGCCGGAGCGCAAGGACGACGATGCGCCGAAGCCGGTCGAGCCGGAGCTCCCCGAGAGCGGGGTCGATCCGTCGGAGCTGGACCCGGAGGTCCGCCGTGAGCTGCTGTCGCTGCCGAAGGGGGCTGCCGACAAGGTGGCCCAGCACCTGGTCGCAGCCGGTCAGCTGATCGACGAGGACCCCGAGCGCGCCCTGGCGCACGCTCGCTTCGCGCGGCAGAAGGCCTCCCGGACCCCGTCGGTGCGCGAGGCCAACGGTCTCACCGCCTACCTGACGGGCGAGTGGAACGAGGCGCTGTCCGAGCTGCGCGCTGCGCGGCGGATGGGCGGCGGCCCGGGCCACCTGGCCATCATGGCCGATTGCGAGCGGGCGATGGGACGTCCGGAGCGGGCGATCGAGCTGGTGCGCAGCGAAGAGGCGCTGCAGCTCGACAAGGAGGACGAGATCGAGCTGCGGATCGTCGCGGCCGGGGCGCGGCGCGACCTCGACGAGATCGAGGCGTCCGTGGTCAGCCTGCAGATCCCGGAGCTGGATCCGAAGATCCAGGAGCCGTGGAGCGCCCGGCTGTTCTACGCCTACGCGGACAACCTGCTGGCGGCCGGTCGTGAGCGGGAGGCCTTCACCTGGTTCGTCCACGCGGCGCACGCCGACGATGAGGAGGAGACCGACGCTCCCGAGCGCCTCGAGGAGCTCGCGGTGCAGCTCGGTGGACCGGAGGTCGTCGAGGAGCTGGTCAACGAGGCCGAGGCCGCAGCGGAGATCGACGACGATGACGACCTCGATGAGGACGACGTCGACGATGACGACCTCGACGGGGACGACGTCGACGGGGACGACCTCGACGAGGACGATGATGACCTCGACGAGGCGGACGCGGACGACGTGAAGGCAGACGAGGACGGTGGTCGGGCCGAGCCCGCCGCCGAAGGAGGATCGCGGACGCAGTGAGCGGCATGCTGCTCGACGATCACGACGTCGTGCTGTTCGACCTGGACGGCACGGTGTACAGGGGCGGGGAACTGGTTCCCGGCGCGTTGGAAGCGATCCAGCAGGTGCACGGCCGCGGCGTGCCGGTCCGCTACGTCACCAACAACGCCTCCAAGCCCGATCAGGCGGTCGTCGATCACCTGACCGGGCTCGGGCTGGATGCTGAGCGCAGCGAGGTGAGCACCAGCGCTCAGGCGGGTGCGGCGGTCCTCGCCGAGAAGCTGCCCGCCGGATCCCGGGTGCTGGTCGTCGGTTCCGCGGCGCTGGAGTCGGAAGTCGACCGGCTCGGCCTGGTGCCGGTCACCGAGTTCGCCGACGAGCCGGTCGCGGTGGTGCAGGGCCTGTCCACGGACCTGGGTTACCGCGACTTCGCCGAAGCGTGCCTCGCGATCCGCGACGGCGCGCTGTGGGTGGCGTGCAACGCCGACCGCACGCTGCCCACCGAACGCGGGCTGATGCCCGGCAACGGCGCCTTGGTCGAGCTGCTGCGCGCGGCAACCGACCAGGATCCACTGGTCGCGGGCAAACCGGAGCGTCCGCTGCTCGACCGCGCGGTGTCGTCGGCCGGAGCCGACCGGCCGCTGATGGTCGGTGACCGGCTGGACACCGACATCGCCGGTGCGGTGAAGGCCGGCATGCCGTCGCTGATGGTGCTCACCGGCGTCAACACGCCTCGCCACCTGCTGGAAGCCGCTCCCGGTGAACGGCCCGGCAGCGTCGCGGCCGACCTGCGCGGCCTGTTCTCGCCCAAGTCAGAGGTGGCCATCGCCGCGCAACCGGCGTGGTCGGTGGCGGTCGGCGACCGGCTCGAACTGTCCTCGCGAGGCGAGGGCGACGAACTCGGTGCGCTGCGCGCGCTGTGCGCGGCGTGGTGGTCGGCGGGCTCCGGCCCGGTGCAGGTGGAGGGCAGCGACGACGCGGCGCGCGCAGCGCTGCGGGCGCTGGACATCGACTGACCTGACGGGAACGTCGTGGATCGGTCGGCTAGCGTGAAGGTGGTGCCGCGCAACGTTCGCGCCCACCGGTGATCGAGGGGAGTACCCGCCCATGACCTCTCCGTGGCAGCAGCAGGCGCCCAACCCGGCGATGCTGGCGCGTCAAGCCGACGACGGGCAGTCGGCGATCGACGCGATCTCCGCGGCGATGACCGAGCTCGACGAGGTGCGCGACCAGCCCGTCGCCGAGCACGTGCAGTGCTTCGAGAACGTGCACAGCTCGTTGACCGAGGCGTTGTCGAAGGCCGACCACCTGCAGTCGCAGAACACCCCTCGGAGTTGACGAAGTGCCTCGCAAGGCGCGCCTGGACGCCGAACTGGTTCGGCGCGGGCTGGCCCGATCCCGGGAACACGCTGGAGAACTCGTCGCGGCAGGTCGGGTGAGCGTGCGCGGCATGATCGCGCGCAAGGCGGCCACCGCCGTGGAAATCGACGCACCCGTGCTGGTCACCGACGACGTCGACGACCCGGGCTGGGCTTCGCGCGGCGCCCACAAGCTGGTCGGTGCTCTGGAGGCGTTCGAGCCCGGCGGCCTGTCGGTGGCGGGCAAGCGTTGCCTGGACGCGGGTGCTTCCACCGGTGGGTTCACCGACGTGCTGCTGCGGCGCGAGGCCCGCGAGGTCGTCGCGGTCGACGTCGGCTACGGCCAGCTGGTGTGGAAGTTGCAGACCGACGAGCGGGTGCACATCCACGACCGCACCAACGTGCGGTCGCTGACGCCGGAGGACATCGGTGGCCAGGTGGACCTGGTGGTCGCGGATCTGTCGTTCATCTCGCTGAAGCTCGTGCTGCCGGCGCTGGTCGCCTGCGCCACCGAGACCGCTGATCTCGCCCTGATGGTCAAACCGCAGTTCGAAGTGGGCAAACAGAGGCTAGGCTCGGGTGGCGTGGTGAGGGATCCGCAGCTGCGCGCCGGAGCGGTGCTGGAAGTGGTCGACTTCGCCGCCGAGCACGGATTGGGACTGTGCGACGTGGTCGCCAGCCCGCTTCCGGGCCCGTCCGGCAACGTCGAGTTCTTCGTCTGGCTGCGGCCGGGCGCCGAAGCGGACCACGATCGCGCCAGCAGCATGGTGGCGGACGCGGTCGAGCGCGGACCGCAGACTTCGACCAGGAATTCATCCCGGCAAGGGAGTGGGAGTTGACCCGACGGGTGCTGCTGGTGGTGCACACCGGCAGGGAGCAGAACCTGCGCACAGCGGAGAAGGTCGCCGGTCGTCTGCTCGACGCGGGGATCGAGGTCCGGGCGCTCGCCGGCGAAGCCGACGAGCTCCGGGATTCCGCTTGCGAGGTCGCGAGCCCGGACGAGAACCCCGCCGTCGGCACCGAGCTCGTGCTCGTGCTCGGAGGTGACGGCACGCTGCTGCGCGCCGCCGAACTCGCCAGACCCGCCGGGGTGCCGCTGTTCGGGGTGAACCTGGGCAGGGTCGGGTTCCTGGCCGGTGCCGATTCCGACGCCCTCGACGAGGCGATCGCCGCCGTCGTCGAATCCCGCTACCACGTCGAGGAGCGGATGACTCTGGAAGTCACCGCGACGCTCAACGGTGACCAGGTCGCCGCCACCTGGGCGCTCAACGAGGCCAGCGTGGAGAAGAGCAGCCGGGAACGGATCCTGGACGTGGTCGTCGAGGTCGACGGCCACCCGGTGTCGGCGTTCGGCTGCGACGGCGTGCTGTGCTCGACCCCGACCGGGTCCACGGCCTACGCGTTCTCCGCGGGCGGTCCGGTGGTGTGGCCGGACGTCCAGGCGCTGCTGGTCGTGCCGAGCAACGCGCACGCGCTGTTCGCGGGCCCGCTGGTGGTGTCGCGGAATTCCCTGGTGGCGATGGAGATCGACCAGCACGGTCATCACGCGGTGCTGTGCTGCGACGGTCAGCGGCAGATCGACCTGCCGCCCGGGGCGCGCGTGGAGGTCGTCAGCGGTTCGACGCCGATCCGCCTGGTGCGCCTGCACGACACGTCGTTCACCGATCGGCTGGTTCGGAAGTTCGAGCTGCCCGTCCAGGGATGGCGCGGACCTGCCAAGTAGCGACCGCCAGCCGAGCAGATCGAACACAGTGTCTAACGATTTCGGTGGCGATCACCGCAGTGGGCCGTTCTCCGGGGTTCGCTGCCGATAGGGTGCTGAGTGTGTTGGCGGAGATGCGGATCCAGGGACTGGGCGTCATCGACGACGCCACGCTCGCACTGCACGCCGGCCTGACCGTGGTCACGGGTGAAACGGGCGCGGGCAAGACGATGGTGGTCACGGGACTCCACCTGCTCAGCGGCGGCAGGGCCGACGCCTCGCGGGTCCGGTCCGGTGCGCAGCGTGCCGTCGTGGAGGGCCGTTTCGCGACCACCCCGGACTCACCGGCGGCGAAGGTCGCCGGCGATGCCGGTGCCGAACCCGACGACGACGGAAGCCTGATCGCGCTGCGCACGGTGACCTCCGATGGGCGTTCGCGGGCTCATCTGGGCGGCCGTTCGGTGCCCAACGGCGTGCTCTCGGAGCTCTCCGAGCAGGTGCTCGCGGTGCACGGGCAGAACGACCAGCTGCGGCTGCTGCGCCCCGGCGAGCAGCGCGCGGTGCTCGACCGCTTCGCCGGTGAACCGGTGCTGCACGTGCTGGCCGACTACCAGCGGGTTCGCACCGAGTGGGCCGAGGTGGTGGGCGAACTCACCGAGCGCACCGAACGCTCCCGCGAGCTGTCCCGCGAAGCCGATCTGCTGCGCCACGGGCTCGCCGAGATCGAAGCAGTCAACCCCGAAGCGGGCGAGGACGTCTCGCTGGTCGACGAGGCACGGCGGCTCGCCGACGTGGACCAGCTGCGGGAGATCGCCGCAGGCGCCCAGCACGCGCTGTCCGGTTCCGCTGACGCCGACCCGGAGGCCCCGGGCGCGATCGGGCTGATCGGGGAGGCCGCCCGCCGGTTGTCCTCCTCGGAGGACCCGGCGCTGCGGGAACTCGAACCGCGCGTGGCCGAGGCCGTCGCGGTGCTCTCCGACGTGGGCGGCGAACTGGGCGCCTACCTGGACAAGCTCGACGCCGACCCGGCCCGCCTGGAGCAGGTGCTGGCCCGTCAGGCCGAGCTCAAGCAGCTCACCAAGAAGTACGCGGCCGACGTCGACGGAGTGCTGGCCTGGGCGGAGGACGCCCGTTCCCGGCTGTCCGGGATGGACACCTCGGAGGAGGCGCTGGCCGCGCTGGCAGCCCGCCGCGACGAGCTCGCGGTGGAACTCGCCGAACACGCCAAGGCGCTCAGCGCGGCCCGCGCCGAAGCGGCCGTGCGCTTGGCCGACGCGGTCTCGGAGGAGCTGTCCGGACTGGCGATGGCGCAGGCCAAGCTGCAGGTCCTGGTGCACGCCAAGGAAGCCGAGGACGGCGACCCGAACGGGATCCCGGTTGACGACCGCAGGCTGCACGCCGGGCCGGAAGGCGTCGACGAGGTCGAGCTCCAGCTCATCGCGCATTCCGGTGCGCCCGCGCTGCCGATCCACAAGGGCGCTTCGGGCGGTGAGCTCTCCCGCGTCATGCTGGCGCTGGAGGTCGTGCTCGCCGACGCGGACACCGTGCCCACGCTCGTCTTTGACGAGGTCGACGCCGGTGTGGGCGGTCGTGCGGCGGTGGAGATCGGGCGTCGGCTGGCCCGGCTCGCGCGCACCCACCAGGTCGTCGTGGTCACCCACCTCCCGCAGGTCGCGGCGTTCGCTGACCGGCACCTCGTGGTCGACAAGGGCCAGGTCGACGGCGGTCTCACCAAGAGCGACGTGCGCCTGGTCGCCGACGAGCGCCGAGTGGTGGAGCTCGCGCGCATGCTCGCGGGCATGGAGTCGACCGAAACCGGTCGCGCGCACGCCGAAGAGCTGCTCGAAACCGCGAACACCTACAAGCTCACGCAAGAGAAGTTCGGCCGGAAGAACAAGAGCAGCAAGAAGACGTCCTAGGGCTGCTGTGGTCCTGCTGCTCAGCGGTGCGGGCGGCGGCACCTGACGCCCCTCCTGCTCCGGGAGCCGGGGACTTGAGTGCGAACGGGGGCGCGGCGCTAGGGCCCCCTCGCCAGACGACGTCTGAGATTCGCGGCGGTGCGAGTTGCTCGCATGGGGCGAGGAGGAGGCGACTGCATCGCTCGCCCGGCGGCGGTGGGCTGGAAGGGCTGTTGGGCGATGCGCCATGTGGTGCAGCGCTGTCGGCGTGGCGCGGCCACGGTCGGTGATTGGTTTGTCACCATCGGCGTATGAAAATCAGCGGACTGCTGACTCGACAGCAGGAAGACCTGCCCGGTCTCGCCGGGGTCGCCAGGGTGGAACGTCGCTCCGGTGATCTGCCGCGCCGGGTCCGCGCCGGTGACATCGCGGTGATCGACCACGCCGACCTGGACCGCCGCATCGCCGAAGCACTGGTGGCGGCCGGGGTGATCGGTGTGGTCAACGCCGCTCCGTCGATCTCCGGGCGCTACCCGAACCTCGGCCCCGAGGTGCTGCTCGCCGCCGGGATCGCGCTCGTCGACGGCGTCGGCAGCGACATCCTCAACCAGGTCAAGGACGGCGCGAAGATCCGCCTGTTCGAAGGCGGCGTCTTCGCCGGCGAACGCGAGCTGGGACGCGGCGTCGAGCAGGACGCCAACTCGATCGCCGACCAGCTCATCGAGGCCAAGGCCGGGATGGCCACGCAGCTGGAAGCGTTCTCCGCGAACACCATCGAGTTCCTGCGCACCGAGCGCACGCTGATCCTCGACGGCATCGGCGTTCCCAAGCTGTCCGGTTCCATGGAGGGCCGGCAGGTGCTGGTGGTCGCGCCCGGGTACGGCCACGCCGACGACCTGCGCGCCCTCAAGCGCTACATCCGCGAGTACAAGCCGGTGCTGATCGGCGTCGAGGGCGGCGCCGACTCCCTGCAACGCGCCGGTCACAAGCCGAACGTCATCGTCGGCGCCCCGGACACCGTCAGCACCGACACGCTGCGCAGCGGTGCCCAACTGGTCATCCCCGCGCACCTGGACGGGCACGCGCCCGGCCTGGAGCGCATCCAGGACCTCGGCGTGGGCGCGATGACCTTCCCCGCCTCCGGCAACCCGGAGGACCTGGCGCTGCTGCTGGCCGACGCGCACCACGCGAGCCTGGTGGTGACCGTCGGGTTCCAGGCCACGCTCAGCGAATTCCTCGACCGCGGCCGCTCAGGTTCGAACCCGTCGACGTTCCTGACCCGGCTGCGGCTGGGCAGCAAGGTCATCGACGGCCCGGCCGTCGCCGCGCTGCAGCGCAACCGCACGCCGATGTCGGCGGTGGTGCTGATGGTGTCGGCGGTGCTGCTGGTGGTCGCCGTGGCGCTGCTGGTGTCCGGACTCGGCGCCGCCGCCATGAGCCAGGTGGCCGACACCGCCGGTGCCGTGTCGGCCTACATCAAGGGGCTGTTCTCGTGATCACGCTGCGCTACCACATCATCTCGATCGCCGCGATCTTCCTCGCGCTGGCAGTGGGCGTGGTGCTGGGCACGAGCTCGGTCAGCGAAGGCCTGCTGGCGGCCGTGAGCGGGGAGAAGCAAGACCTGCGCGCTCAGGTCGACGAGCTCGGTGCCGAGCGCGCCCAGCTCAAGGCCCAGGCCGACGCCGCCGACCGGTTCGACACGACCATCGCGCCGATGGCCGTGCGGGGTCAGCTCTCCGGCCGCAGCGTGGTGGTGATCAGCTCCGCCGACACCGACGACGGCCACCGCGCCGCGATGACCAAGCTGTTGCGCGACTCCGGCGCCGACGTCACCGGTGAGGTTCGCCTCGGCGAAGCGCTCACCGACCCGGACCGCACCGATCAGCTGCGCGAGGTCGTCACCCAGCTGCTTCCCGCCGGGGTCCAGCTGCCCACGGCGGCGGACCCGGGCACCCTCGCTGGCGGCCTGATCGGCCCGTTGACGCTGGTCAACCCGCAGACCGGGCAGCCGCAGGCCGCCGATGACGCCCGCGCGGCGGCGCTGTCCGGCCTGGCCGGTGGCGGCTACGCGACCGCGTCGGAGGGACTGCGTCCCGCGCAGCTGGCGGTGGTGCTCACGGGCGGTCGCGTGGAGGGTGACAACGCGGCGGACCGGGCGACGGCGCTGGCGCGCTTCGCCACCCAGATCGACCGATCCGGGCTGGGCGCGGTCTTGGCGGGAACGACGGGGTCTGCCGACGGGCGCGGTGCGGTCGGCGTGGCGCGCGTCGATCCGGCGATGGCGTCGAGCCTCTCCACGGTGGACAACGCGGAGACCGGTGCCGGTCGCGTGGCGGTCGTCATGGCCACCCGGGAGCAGGCGGACCGGCAGGCCGGGCACTACGGTGTGGCCAGCAGCGCGCAAGGACCCGTGCCGGGCACCCGCGGCGCTTCGTGACCCGCGGGTTCGCCCCTGGTCGTGCGCGGTTCACCGAGACGTCACGGTTGACCGGCCGGTAGGCCGCCGGATGGCGGTTGACCCGGCCGGTTCGCCATTTCCAGGTGGGGCGGGTCTCGGTGCGGGCCCCGACGGTCGTGCGTTAGGCTGGAATTCCGTGGGAGCGACGGATCCAGCCGTCCTGCCAGCGCAGAAATCCAGCCAGGCGACGGCTTGACCACGGGGAGCTTTTCTTGGTGCCGCAAGCACGCACTATCAAGCATGTTTTCGTAACGGGGGGCGTTGCCTCGTCGTTGGGGAAGGGGCTCACGGCGTCCAGCCTGGGCGAACTGCTCACCTCCCGCGGCCTGCGGGTGACCATGCAGAAGCTCGACCCTTACTTGAACGTCGATCCGGGGACGATGAACCCCTTCCAGCACGGTGAGGTGTTCGTCACCGAGGACGGCGCCGAGACCGACCTGGACATCGGTCACTACGAGCGGTTCTTGGACCGCGACCTGACCCGCAACGCCAACGTCACCACCGGCCAGGTGTACTCCGCGGTCATCGCCAAGGAGCGCCGCGGCGAGTACCTGGGTGACACGGTGCAGGTCATCCCCCACATCACCGACCAGATCAAGGCCCGCATCCGGGCCATGGCCGAGCCCGACGAGAACGGCGTCACGCCTGACGTGGTGATCACCGAGGTCGGTGGCACCGTCGGCGACATCGAGTCGCTGCCGTTCCTGGAGGCCTGCCGCCAGGTCCGCCACGACGTGGGCCGGGACAACTGCTTCTTCCTGCACGTCTCGCTGGTGCCGTACCTGGCGCCGTCGGGCGAGCTCAAGACCAAGCCCACCCAGCACTCGGTGGCGGCGCTGCGCAACATCGGCATCCAGCCCGACGCGCTGGTCTGCCGCGCCGACCGCGAGCTGCCCTCCGACCTCAAGCGCAAGATCGCGCTGATGTGCGACGTCGACACCGACGGCGTGGTGGCCTGCCCGGACGCGCCGTCGATCTACGACATCCCGAAGGTGCTGCACAGCGAGGGCCTGGACGCCTACATGGTGCGCAGGCTCGGGCTGCCCTTCCGCGACGTCGACTGGTCGGTGTGGGGCGACCTGCTGGACCGGGTGCACAACCCGTCCGAGCGGGTGCGCATCGCGCTGGTCGGCAAGTACATCGACCTGCCTGACGCGTACCTGTCCGTGACCGAAGCACTGCGCGCGGGCGGGTTCGCCCACCACGCCAAGGTGGAGATCTCCTGGGTCGGTTCGGACACCTGCGAGACCGACTCGGGCGCGGCGCAGGCCCTGTCCCGCGTGGACGGCGTGCTGATCCCGGGCGGGTTCGGCGTGCGCGGCATCGAGGGCAAGCTCGGTGCCATCCGCTACGCGCGCACCAACAACATCCCGGTCCTCGGGCTGTGCCTGGGCCTGCAGTGCATGGTGATCGAGACGGCCCGGTCGCTGGGCGGTCTGGAGCGCGCGAATTCCACCGAGTTCGAGGAGCCCTGCCAGCACCCGGTGATCAGCACCATGGCCGACCAGCACGACGTGATCTCGGGTGACCGGGACATGGGCGGCACGATGCGGCTGGGTTCCTACCCGGCGAAGCTGGGCGAGGGCTCGATCGTCGCCGAGGCCTACGGCACCGCCGAGGTCCACGAACGGCACCGGCACCGCTACGAGGTCAACAACTCCTACCGGGACCGGTTGCGCAAGGCCGGCGTGGTCTTCTCCGGCACCTCGCCCGACGACCGGCTGGTCGAGTTCGTCGAGCTGGACCGCGAGATCCACCCGTTCTTCGTGGGCACCCAGGCGCATCCTGAGCTCAAGAGCCGTCCGACCCGTCCGCACCCGCTGTTCGCGGCGTTCGTGAAGGCGGCCATCGACTACCAGGCGGCCGAGCGGCTTCCGGTGGAGTTGGAGACGGCCGCTCCGGAGCCGGCGTCCGAACCCGCTGGAGCGTGATCCATCGCAGGTGAGCGGCCCGCACGACCGTTGACGGTGGTGCGGGCCGCTTCATCGGTGGGCGATCGGCTCTAGGGTGGTGGTCGTGGAGACCACGGGTAGCGGTGTCGCGCGCACCAACGGAGAGCACGAGTTCACCACGCTGGCCAGCGAAGACGTCTACGTCGGGCGGATCCTGGCGCTGCGGGCGGACGAAGTGGGCATGCCCGGCGGAGGTCATGCCCGCAGGGAGGTCGTCGAGCACTACGGCGCCGTGGCCATCGCCGCGATCGACGAGCACGACCGGGTCGTCCTGGTCCGCCAGTACCGCTATCCGATCGGCCGCAGGCTGTGGGAACTTCCCGCCGGTCTGCTGGACGTCGCCGGTGAACCGCCGGTGCGCACCGCGCAGCGCGAGCTCGCCGAGGAGGCGGGATTGGCCGCCGAGGACTGGTCGGTGCTGGTCGACGTGGCCAGCTCACCTGGCTTCACCGACGAGGTGGTGCGCGTGTTCCTCGCCACCGGCCTGTCGGAGGTGACCCGTCCCGACGCAGTCGGCGACGAGGAGGCGGACCTTGTCATCGAGCGGTTCCCGCTGGCGGAAGCGGTGCGGATGGCGCTCGCGGGGGAGATCGTGAACGGTCCGGCGGTGGCCGGGCTGCTGGCCGCCCAGGCGGCCCGCGACGGTGTCGCGCAGACCCGCCCGGCCGACGCCGAGTGGATCGACCGGCCGCTGCGATTCGCGGCCCGGTGAAGGGCATCGAGTCGCTGCCGTCGGGATTGCGCACCGCCGTCGGCGAATACCTCGACCACCTCGCGGTCGAGCGCGGAACTGCGCGCAGCACGCTGGACTCCTATGCCCGCGACCTGCGCCGGTACGCGGAATTCCTGGTGGCACGAGGCGTTTCCGGGCTCGACGCGGTGCGCACCGAGCACCTGGCGGAGTTCCTGGCGCAGCTGCGCGAAGGCGTCGAAGGCCGACCTCCGCTGGCGTCGTCGTCGGCGGCGCGGGCGCTGGTGGCCGCGCGCGGCCTGCACCGGTTCGCCCACGCCGAAGGCAGGATCGCCGTCGACGTGGCGCGCGAGGTCGCCCCGCCGAGCCCGCCGAAGCGGCTGCCGAAGGCGCTGTCGGTCGACGACGTGGGACGGCTGCTGGAGCACGCCGGCGGAGACGATCCGCGCGGGCTGCGGGACCGGGCGCTGCTCGAACTGCTGTACTCGACCGGAGCCCGCATCTCCGAGGCGGTCGGGCTCGACGTCGACGACATCGACCGCACCGACCGGACCGTTCTGCTGGACGGGAAGGGCGGCAGGCAGCGGCTCGTGCCGATCGGGCGTCCCGCGCTGGCGATGCTGGAGGCGTACCTGGTTCGGGCGCGGCCGGTGCTGGTGGCGCGCGGGCGCGGCAGTTCGGCGGTGTTCCTGAATTCGCGCGGCACCGGACTTTCCCGTCAGAGCGCGTGGAACGCGTTGAAAGCAGCTGCGCAAAGGGCGGGAATCGCGGAGACCGTTTCGCCGCACGTGCTGCGCCATTCCTTCGCCACGCACCTGGTCGAAGGAGGGGCGGATGTGCGCGTGGTGCAGGAGCTGCTCGGGCACGCTTCGGTGACGACGACGCAGGTGTACACGCTGGTCACGGTCAACACGCTTCGGGAGGTCTACGCCACGGCGCATCCGCGCGCACACCTTTCGGGGTGAGATCACCGCTTGCGCATGCGCGTGATCAACCAAGGCGGTAGATCTTCATCACACGCACATCACGAACTTCCACCGACCCAATTACCGACACGACGGCGAGGCACGTTGCCGCAGGTCGTTTGAGCGACTTAGGCTGCGATCGATCGCCACCGGTACCGAAGGAGTCAGATCGCCATGTCGTTGCCGCATCCTTCCGCCGCCCGGCGGCCTCGGGGCGCGGTCGACCTGAGCATCGCCACCGAGACCACGGACCCTGCGGCCAACGCCGATCAGAACCAGGACGCCCGCGGTCTCGGTCCCACCGGTCGGCCGCTCCGGCACATCCCCGAACCACCCCTGCTGGACGAGCACGGTCCCGCGTCGGTGCTGGCCATGTGCAACCAGAAGGGCGGCGTCGGCAAGACCACCTCGACGATCAACCTCGGTGCCGCGCTCGCTGAACACGGGCGCCGGGTGCTGCTGGTGGATTTCGACCCCCAGGGCGCGCTTTCGGTCGGCCTCGGCGTCCAGCCGCACCAGCTCGAGCAGACGATCTACAACGTCATCATGGAGCGCGGGGTCGCCGTCGAGGACGTCGTGCGCCGCACCACCGTCGAGGGCATGGACCTGCTGCCCAGCAACATCGACCTCTCCGCCGCCGAGGTGCAGCTGGTCACCGAGGTCGGCCGCGAGCAGACGCTGCACCGCGTGCTGCGGCAGTCGATCGAGGACTACGACTACATCCTGGTGGACTGCCAGCCCTCGCTCGGCTTGCTCACGGTGAACGCGCTGGCCGCAGCCGACGGCGTGATCATCCCGCTGGAGTGCGAGTTCTTCAGCCTGCGCGGGGTGGCGCTGCTGATCGACACCATCGAGAAGGTGCGCGAGCGGCTGAACCCGAAGCTGGAGATCAGCGGAATCCTGGCGACGATGTTCGACCCGCGCACGCTGCACTCCCGCGAGGTCATGCAGCGCGTGGTGGAAGCGTTCGGCGACGTCGTCTACGACTCGGTGATCAACCGGACGGTGCGGTTCCCGGAGACCACGGTCGCCGGTGAGCCGATCACCAGGTGGGCGCCGCGTTCCGCCGGTGCCCAGGCGTACCGGGCGCTGGCCCGCGAGGTGATCGCTCGATGACGCGTCGGGTCGCCCTGCCAGGAGCCGCCGAACTGTTCCGTACTACTGTTCCTCGGACGGATCAGGGTTCCGCGCCGCAGGAGGACCCGAAGCCGGCCGCCCCGGTCAAGGAGCAGGGGCGGGCACGGTCGGCGGGTACCGGTCGGCGCAAGCACGATTCGAAGATCACCGTGTACGTGTCCGACGAGGAGTTGCTGGGTTTGGAGCAGGCTCGGCTCGCGTTGCGGGCGGACCACGGCATCGCGGTGGACCGCGGCCGGGTCGTGCGCGAGGCGATCGCGGTGCTGCTGGCCGACTTCACCGAGCACGGTGCGGACTCGGTGCTGGTGCGGCACCTGCGGGAGTCCGGCGAGTGACCGACGCCCCACAACCCGGCGCCGAACTCGCACCGTCCGACGCCGGGATCGATGCAGCACGACAGGATTCCTCCTTAGCGGGAACCGAAGCGCAGCCCGGTGACGGGAAGTTCACAGTTCGGCTGGAGAACTTCGAGGGCCCCTTCGACTTGCTGCTCCAACTGATCTCCGCGCACGAGCTCGACGTCACCGAGGTGGCGCTGCACAAGGTCACCGACGAGTTCATCGCCTACACCCGCACGCTCGGTGAGCACTGGGACCTGGACGAGACCACCGAGTTCCTGGTGGTCGCCGCGACGCTGCTGGACCTCAAGGCCGCCCGGCTGCTGCCCGCCGCCGACGTCGAGGACGAGGCCGACCTCGCGCTGCTGGAGGCCCGCGACCTGCTGTTCGCGCGCTTGTTGCAATACCGCGCCTACAAGCAGGTCGCCGCGCTGTTCGCCGAACTGGAAGCCGGTGCGCTGCGCCGCTACCCGCGCTCGGTGTCGGTGGAGGAGCGCTACGAGAACCTGCTGCCGGAGGTGGTGATCGGCGTCGATCCGCAGCGGTTCGCCGAGATCGCCGCGTCGGTGTTCCGTCCGAAACCGCCGCCGACGGTGTCCCTGGACCACATCCACCAGCACGGGGTGTCGGTGCGCGAGCACGCCGCTCTGCTTCGGGTGCGGCTGGCGGAGAAGGGCACGTTGACCTTCACCGACCTGGTGTCGGACTGCGGGCACACCGTCGAGGTGGTGGCAAGGTTCCTGGCGCTGCTGGAGCTGTACCGGGAGAAGGTGCTCCAGTTCGAGCAGGACAGCCCGCTCGGCGAGCTGCAGGTGACCTGGGTCGGCGGCAGCATCGCCCAGGCGCAGGCCGAGGCCGAAGCGCAGCGAGCCAACCGGCAAGAAGAGGAGTACGGCTGATGGCGGCCGAAGCGGAACCCGAAGTCGACGCGCTGCCGGACGAGGAGACGCCTCCGGAGGGCGACGAGGTGGGCGGCGAAGCTCCCGCCGAACCCGGACCGGAGGCTGCGGCCGATGAGGCGGTGGAGACTCCCGGGGCTCCCGACCTCGCCGCCGACTCCGAGCTGGACGCCGCACTGGAGGCGTTGCTGCTGGTGGTGGATGTGCCAGCCGGGGACGAGCTGCTCGCGGAGACGCTGGAGCAGCCGGTCGCCCGGGTCCGGTCCGCGCTGCGGAGGCTGTCCGAGGGCTACGCGGAGAGCGAGCGCGGCATCGACCTGCGCTACGTCGGCGACGGCTGGCGCTTCTACTCGCGCGAGAAGTACGCGCCTTACGTCGAGCGCTACCTGCTCGACGGGCAGCGGACCAAGCTGACCCGCGCTGCGCTGGAGACCCTCGCGGTGATCGCCTACCGGCAGCCGGTGACGCGCTCCCGCGTCGCGGCGGTACGGGGTGTGAACGTGGACGGCGTCATCCGTACCCTGGTGGGGCGCGGCCTGATCAGCGAGGCCGGCACCGACCCGGAGACGGGCGGCATCCTGTACTGCACGACCGAGCTGTTCCTGGAACGGCTGGGGCTCTCGTCGCTCAAGGACCTGCCGCCGCTCGCACCCCTGTTGCCCGAAGTGGATTCGATCGATGACGTCTGAACGCCGTTCCCCGTCCAGTGCTGCGAAGGACCCCAACGAAGAGGGGGTGCGTCTGCAGAAGGTGCTGTCGCAGGCGGGTGTCGCGTCTCGGCGGGCCGCCGAGGAGATGATCGTCGAGGGCCGCATCGAGGTCAACGGCGAGGTCGTCATGGAGCTGGGTCGCCGCGTCGACCCGGAGACCGCGGTGATCCACGTCGACGGCAGCCGGGTGATGACCAACAACAACCTGACCCACCTGCTGCTGAACAAGCCCGCCGGGATCCTGTGCACCATGTCCGATGACAAGGGACGTCCGTGCATCGGTGACTACCTGCGGGAGCGCCAGGGCAAGCTGTTCCACGTGGGACGCCTGGACCAGGACACCGAGGGTCTGCTCCTGATCACCAACGACGGCGAGCTCGCCAACCGGCTGATGCACCCGTCGTACAAGGTGCGCAAGACCTACATGGCCGAGGTGCTGGGGCCGATCCCGAAGGACCTCGGACAGCGGCTGCGCGAGGGCGTGGAGCTGGAGGACGGCCCGGTGGAGGTGGACCGCTTCAAGCTGGTCGACCAGAACCAGAACCGCGCGCTGGTGGAGATCGTGCTGCACGAGGGCCGCAAGCGCATCGTGCGCCGGCTGCTCAAGCACGTCGGGCACCCGGTGCAGCGACTGGTGCGCACCCGCATCGGTGATGTGCAGCTCACCACCGAGCGCCAGGGAGCGATCCGCCCCCTCAACGGCCGAGAGGTCGCGTCTCTCTACAAGATCGTCGACATGTGAGCTCCAGCTGGCAGGATTCGCGGCCGGGAAGTACCGGCCGCGGATCATTCCAGCTGGGGTTGAACCGCTCACGCGGTCTGGGGCTTGCGGATCACAACCGCGCGGGCGAGGGGTTCGACGACGCGGGCCGCGACCGGGCCGATGATGGCCATGAGCAGGACGTAGGCGGTGGCCAGGGCCGCGAGTTCGCCGTCGACGGCGCCGGAGGACACCGCCAGCCCCGCGATGACGATGGAGAACTCGCCGCGCGCCACCAGGGCCGCGCCCGCGCGCAACCGGCCCATCCGGGCCACGCCATGCATGCGGGCCGCGATCCAGCCGGTGAGGACCTTCGTGGCGCAGGTCAGCGCGGCCAGCCCCAGCGCGATCGGCAGCACCGGTGGGATCTGAACGGGATCGGTGTTGAGGCCGAAGACGACGAAGAACACCGCGGCGAACAGGTCGCGCAGCGGCTCCAGCATGCGGGTCGCGTTCTGCGCGGTGGACCCGGAGATCGCGATGCCGAGCAGGAACGAGCCGACCGCGGCCGAAACCTGCAGCTCGGAGGCCAGTCCGGCGACCAGCAGCGCGGCACCGAGCAGCCGCAGCAGGAACACCTCGGGGTCGGGGCTGTCCACGATCGCCGAGACGTACTTGCCGAAGCGCAGCGCGATCACCAGCACCACGGTGATCACCAGCAACGAGATGCCGACCGCGGTCAGACCGCCGACGAAGCTCACCCCGGCCAGCAGCGCGGTGAGGATCGGCAGGTAGACCGCCATCGCGAGGTCCTCGAAGACCAAGATCGACAGGATCACCGGGGTCTCGCGGTTACCGAGCCTGCCCAGGTCCCCGAGGACCTTGGCCACGATCCCCGACGAGGAGATGTAGGTGACACCGGCCATCGCCAGCGCTCCGATCGGGCCCCAGCCCAGCACCAGCGCCACCAGCGCTCCGGGAGCGGCGTTGAGCACGATGTCGATCAGTCCGGCGACCCAGGAGCGGCGCAGTCCGGTGACCAGTTCGCCCGCGGAGTACTCCAGACCCAACAACAGCAGCAGGAGCACCACGCCGATCTCGGAGGCGATGTGGGTGAACGGCTGGATGCCGTGCAGCGGGATCAGCCCGCCGGTGCCGAACGCGACTCCACCGAGCAGGTACAGCGGGATCGGTGATATGCCGATCTTCCACGCGAGTCTCCCGAGGATGCCGAGACCGAAGAACACCGCTCCCAGCTCGATGAGGGAGATCGCCGTGTCGTGCACCGTGTTTCCTCTCGCGTGTTCCCTGCGTATGGAGTTGTGACGGTCGGTCGGCGTCGACCTCCGCTGGCCGTGCTCTGCCGGGCTCAGCCCTGGGTGAGGATCTCCCCGGCCGCGCGCAGGCCCTCGGTCGTGCCCACCACGACCACCAGGTCACCGGCGGCGAAGACGAACTCCGGCCGCGGTGACGGGTGGACGACGCCCTCCCGAACCACCGCGACGATCGACACCGAGGTGCGGGTGCGCATCTCGGTGTCGCCCAGTTCGCGGCCGGCGTAGGGTGAACCGGCGGGGACCGGCAGCTGCCAGGTGGTCACCCCGGCGACCTCCCGCTGTTGCTCGGCGAGCTTCGACACCAGCTGAGGTGCCCCCAGCAGACCGGCCAGCGTGCTGGTCTCGGTGCTGGACAGCTCGACCGAGGCGGCGACCTTGTCGGGGTCCTCGTGGTCGGAGACGATCAGCTCGAACCGCCCGTCCCGATAGGTGATCACCCCGACGCGGTGACCAGATCCAGTGGTGAAGTCCTGGCGCGTGCCGAGCCCCGGCAGCGGAGTCACAGTTACGTCCACTCCTGCAACCCTAAAGGGCTTCACGGGTATTCCCTCGATTTGCCTGGGGGAGTCCCGGTGTCGGTCCGGTTCCGATCCCGAACCGGACGCGATTGGGATTCACAGGTGGCGGCCAGGCAGAATGGTTGGTTGGTTCCGGCGATCCGCCGGGAAGGAATCCGTGAACGGGGAGGAACGGCGACGTGGCGCAGGCCAGGCTTCGTGGAGTAGTGGCTCTCGACGGACCGTCGGGTACCGGCAAGTCCACGGTGTCGAAGAAGTTGGCGGCGGCTCTCGGCGCGACCTACCTCGACACCGGTGCCATGTACCGGGCGGTGACGCTCGCGGTGCTGCGCGCGGGGGTCGACCCCACCGACGCCGCAGCGGTGACCCAGGTGGCCCGCGCAGCCGAGCTGGGCATGGGAACCGACCCGCTCGCGCCTGCCGTGCGGCTCGACGGTGCCGACGCGGAACCGGAGATCCGCGGCCCCGAGGTCACGGCTGCTGTCTCGGCGGTCTCCGCGGTGCCCGAGGTCCGCGAGCTGCTGGTGGCGATGCAGCGCGACCTGATCGGCAGTGCGATCGACGATCCGGGCGGCATGGTCGTCGAAGGCCGCGACATCGGCACGGTCGTCGTGCCGGACGCGGGCCTGAAGGTGTACTTGACGGCGTCCGCGGACGCGCGCGCCGCGCGGCGGACCGCGCAGGACGCCTCCGACGGCCGCGGGAGCGACCTGCGCAGCACCCACGCCGACGTGCAGCGCCGCGACGCGCTGGACTCCGGCCGCGAGGTGGCGCCGCTGCGCCAAGCCGAGGACGCCGTCGAGGTCGACACCACCGACCTCGACATCGCCGGGGTGCTCGAACAGCTCACCAAGCTCGTGGAGTCGCGCGGGCTGCTGGGAGGTGCGGCATGAGCGCGGAGCTCCCCGACGGTGCCTCTGCCGGCCTGCACCGCGTGGCCCGGTGGATTTCGCGCTGGCCGCTGCGGTTGCCGTTCCGCGTGAAGGTGCGCGGCCGCGAGCGGATCCCGCGCAGCGGTCCGGTGGTCCTGGTGGCCAACCACAGCTCCCTGCTGGACGGTCCGCTGCTGCTGGGGATGGTTCCGCGCCCGATGGTGTTCCTGATCAAGCAGGAGATGTTCAGCGGTGCGCTGGGCTGGTTCCTGACCCGCATCGGGCAGATCGGCGTCCGGCGCGGTGAACCGGATCGAACCCCGCTGCTGACCGCGGTCCGCGTGCTCAAGGGCGGCGGCGTGGTCGGGGTGTTCCCCGAGGGCACGCGTGGTTCCGGGGAGATCGACAACGCCCAGCACGGAGCTGCGTGGCTCGCACGTGCCTCGGGTGCGCAGATCCTGCCGGTGGCCTGCCGGGGCACCCGACGTCCCGAAGGCTCGGGCCGTAGGCTGTTACCCAGGATCGACGTGTTGTTCGGCGAGCCGATTTCCCCGGCGGGCGGCAAGGGCCGCGCCGGGCTGGTGGCGGCCACCGAAACCGTCCGCGACGAACTGGTCGCGCTGATCGCCGAGTTGGATCGGCAGGTCGCCGACCGGACCATTGACGATGTGAGAGGTAAACGAGCGTGACCGACGAGTCGCTGGAGGACCTGGACGGCACGTGGTCCGACGAGTCCGAATGGGCGGAATTCGACGAGGCCGCCGCGCAGGGCGACGAGGTGCCGACGAAGCCGCAGCCGGTCCTGGCCGTGGTCGGACGCCCCAACGTGGGCAAGTCCACCCTGGTCAACCGCCTGCTGGGTCGTCGTGAGGCCGTTGTGCAGGACACCCCGGGCGTGACCCGGGACCGCGTCGCCTACGACGCGCTGTGGAGCGGCCGCCGCTTCACCGTGGTCGACACCGGCGGTTGGGAGCCCGACGCCAAGGGACTGCAGAGCGCGGTGGCGGCCCAGGCCGAGATGGCGATGCACACCGCCGACGCGATCGTGCTGGTCGTCGACGCCAAGGTCGGCGCCACCGCCACCGAGGAAGCCGTGGCCCGCGTGCTGCGCCGCTCGAAGCGGCCGGTGATCGTGGTTGCCAACAAGGTCGACGACGAGCGCGGTGTGGCCGACGTGCACTCGCTGTGGTCGCTGGGCCTGGGCGAGCCGATGCCGGTCAGCGGCCTGCACGGGCGAGGCTCGGGCGATCTGCTGGACCGGGTCCTGGAGGCGCTGCCGGAAACCCCGCGCGAGGTCTTCGGAGCCACCGGCGGACCCCGCCGGGTCGCGCTGGTCGGCAAGCCCAACGTCGGCAAGTCCAGCCTGCTCAACAAGCTCACCGGCGAGGACCGCTCGGTGGTGCACGACGTCGCCGGCACCACCGTGGACCCGGTCGACTCGCTGGTCGAGCTCGACGGCCAGGTGTGGCGCTTCGTCGACACCGCCGGCCTGCGCAAGCGGGTCAAGACCGCCAGCGGCACCGAGTACTACGCGTCGCTGCGCACCAAGGCTGCCATCGAGGCCGCCGAGGTCGCGATCGTGCTGGTCGACGGTTCGGAGCCGATCAGCGAGCAGGACCTGCGGGTGATCACGATGGTGGTCGAGGCGGGGCGCGCGCTGGTGCTGGCCTACAACAAGTGGGACAAGGTCGACGACGACCGCCGCAACCAGCTGGAGAAGGAGATCGACCGCGAGCTGGTGCGGGTGCGCTGGGCGGAGCGGGTCAACGTCTCGGCGCTGACCGGCCGCTCGGTGGCCAAGCTGGCGCCGCAGCTGCGCACCGCGCTGGACTCCTGGGACACCCGGGTCTCCACCGGTCGCCTCAACGGCTGGCTCAACGAGCTGGTCGCGGCCAACCCGCCGCCGGCGCGCAGCGGTCGTCAGCCGAAGATCCTCTTCGCCACCCAGGCGCAGACCCGGCCGCCGACGATCGTGCTGTTCACCACCGGCTTCCTGGAGGCCGGTTACCGGCGGTTCTTGGAGCGCAAGTTCCGCGAGACCTTCGGTTTCGTCGGCAGCCCGGTGCGGATCTCCGTGCGGGTGCGCGAACGCAAGGCCAAGGGCAAACGAGGGTGAGCAACCCGCCTTGCTCAGGGCGCGGGTAGCGGAACCTGTGGTGCGAGCGCTGAGGACATCCGCTCCCGTTGGTCTGCTGGCGACCCCGGGAGCGGCGAGCTGAGCCGAGAGGTGGCGGCAACCGACGACGGCGGCGGAGGGGCGCACGATCCTCGTGGACTCAGCTCGGCCACGGCCGAGGCAGAGGCCAAGACGATCAACGACCTCGTCGGCCAGGCGCGGGCATCCGGTGCGGACGTCGAGTGACCGGCGAGCTGGAGCACCACGAGGTGCCGGGAGCGGTGGAGCGCGCGGCCTACCTGGTCGTGCGGGAAGTGCGCTGACCAACGCCTCGAAGCACGCGCCCGGCGCGGGGGCCGGGAGGACCTGAGCGACCGGGTTGACGCGCTGCGCATCGTGGTCACCAACGACGCCCCGGACGGCGAACCGATCACCGAGCTCACCGGCGGTGGGGGCTGGAGAACCTGTCCGAGCGGATCCGCACGGCGGTTCCCGGCTCGCCGCGCTGCTCCCGCAGGATCTCTAGCGCGCCAACGACGTGCGCAGGAAGTCGACCTGCATGAGCAGGAGGTTCTCGCTGGTCGTCTCGTCGGTGGGCATGTGGCTCACGCCCGCGAGCGGGAGCACCGAGTGCGGCCGGGCGGCCGCGGTCAGCGCCGCTGAAAGGCGCAGGCCGTGGGCCAGGACCACGTTGTCGTCCACCGTGCCGTGCACGATCAGCATCGGGCGTTCCAGCTTCGCGGCGTCGCGCAGCAGCGAGTTGGCCTCGTAGACCTCGGGCGAGGTGTTCGGATCGCCCAGGTAGCGCTCGGTGTAGTGGGTGTCGTAGAGCCGCCAGTCCACGACTCCGGCTCCGACGATCGCGGCGTGGAAGACGTCCGGACGGCGCAGCGCGGCCAGTCCGGCGAGGTACCCGCCGAACGACCAGCCGCGGATTGCCACCCGGTCGAGGTCGAGCTCGGGGTGTTCGGCAGCTGCGGCGTGCAGCGCGTCGACCTGGTCCTGCAGCGGTGGACCGGCCAGATCACCGGCGATGGCCCGGTCCCAGTCAGGCCCGCGCCCGGCCATCCCGCGCCCGTCGGTGATCAGCACCGCGAAGCCCTGGTCGGCGAACCACTGGGAGGTCAGGTAGCCCTGCTGGCGGGCCAGGACCCGCTGGGCGTGCGGGCCGCCGTAGGGGTCCAGCAGCACCGGCAGCGGCCCGTCCGCCGCGCTGTACCCGCTGGGCAGCAGCAGGGCGCTGCGCAGCTCGCGCTCGCCGAGCCGCAGCAGCCGGACGTTGAGGTCCAGTCCGTGGGCCTCGGCGTTGTTGTCGATCTCGGCGATCGTCTGCTCACCGCGCCGCACCACCACGCCGGTCCGGGGCCGGTCCAGATCGCTGGTGGCCACGACCAGCACGTCGCCGCCGCGGGTGCCGGTGTGCACGCCGAAACCACTGGTCAGGCGCTCGTGTCCGGTGGCGGTGACGCGGTAGAGGTGCACCTCGGCCGGATCTTCCTCGGACCCGGAGACCAGCACGTCCGCGGTGCCGATGTCGACGATGCCGCGCACCTGCAGCGGAGCCGCCGTCCACGGCCGGTCGCCGACGACCAGGCGGTAGGCACCCTGGGCAGCATCGATGCGCACGAGCTCACCGCCCGGCGTCCACGACGGCCAGCCCGGCTTGATGTCGATCCACTGCGGGTCGGTGTCCCGGTGGATCTCGGTGGTGGTGCCCGCCTCGGTGTCGACCGCGAGCAGCAGCTGGGTCCGCTGGTCTCGGGTCTGCACCGCGATGAGGGGGCTGCCGTGCCGCGACCAGTGCGCCGTGACCAGGTACGGGTAGGTGCTCCGGTCCCACTCGACGGCGACGCGCTGGCCGTCCAGCCCGATCGCGGCGAGCGTGACCTCGGCGTTGGCGGTGCCAGCAGCCGGGTAGCGGGTGGGGACGGGGACGCGGTCGGGG
>NZ_SMKV01000056.1 GCF_004348445.1 Saccharopolyspora aridisoli
CTCGGGGGCCGCGCGGGGCGGGCTGGGCGGCGGCATCCGGCGCGCACCGTCGCCCGGCGGCATGTGCCGCGTGCGGGGCGGTGTTCGGCGTTGCGGGGCTGGTGCGTGCATCGGCCCGTCCTCCGGTCGAAAGCTCATCCGTCCCCCAGCAGCGACCAGGGTCGCAGATCCGGTGCGGCCTGCTGTCCCTCGGTGCAGTGTGCCCGGAAATCGCACCAGGAGCAGTGCGGTCCGGTCCTGACCGGGAACGCCGTCTCCGCAACGGTGCTGGAGCCCGGGGACGCGGATTCCAGTGCGTCGGTTGCCTCCTGGAGCTCACCCGCCAGCCTTTCGGCGCGTTCCCGGAGTCCGTCGAGGGACTCGGCGGTGTGTTCCCAGGCCGCGACCGTACCCGTCGGCAGGTGGTGCAGCTCAACCCGGTTGCACCGCCGGCGCAACGTTTTGCGCACCGCGAGCGCGTACAAGCCCAGTGCCAGCGAGTTCTTCGCGTCGTCGACCCGCAGCCCGTGCCTGCCGGTCTTGTAGTCGACGACCACGAGCTCACCGTCCCGCTCGTCGACGCGGTCCACCCGGCCCTCGGCGATGATCTCGCCGACCGGCGCCGACACCCAGCGCTCGATGGCCACCGGGGTGAAGTCGGCGGGCAGCTCCGCCACGTAGTCGTGGACCCAGCGCTGCGCGCGTCGCCGGTGCTCGGCGGCCTGGTCGGCGTCGGCGAACCCGTCGGACTTCCAGTGCCGGTGCACCAGCACCTCCGCGCGCTGCGGGGTCCGCTTCTCGGGACGCAGCTCGAAGTACGCCTTCAGCGCGTTGTGCACGACCGCGCCGAGCGTGGCGTTGGCCCACGCCCCTCCGCGTTTCGGCGCGGGTCTGTCGAGGTAGGTCATGCGGTACCGACGAGGGCATCCCGCCCACGTCGCCAGGCGGGCTGGGGTGACCCGCACGAGCCTCCCGGGAATGCCTTCCAGGCCGAGCTGCTGCTGCACGCCGACAACACTACGCAGAACCTCCGACCAGCAGGTCAGCTGATGACCTTGCTCCCGGTGCAGCGGGCGATGATTCGCTCCAAGGAGTCGGGGGCCGTGGTCTCCTGCCCGATCCGGATCGTCTTGTTGGTGCCGTGGTAGTCGCTGCTGCCCGTCGGGATCAGGTCCAGCTCGGCGGACAGCTCCCGCAGCTTCGCCCTGGCGGACTCGTCGTGATCCGGGTGGTCGATCTCGACCCCGGCGAGCCCGTGATCGGCCAGTTCGGCGACGACCTCGGCGTTGACCACCGGCCCCCGCTTGTGCGCGAAGGGGTGCGCCAGCACGGTCGCGCCGCCCGCTTCGGAGATCATGTCGATGGCCCGGTGCACTGGCGTGTCGGTGCGCGGCAGGTAGTAGCTGCCGCTGCTGCTGAGGTACTGCGCGAAGGCCTCGTCGACGCTGGCGACCGTCCCGGCCGCGACCAGCGCGCGCGCCAGGTGCGGACGTCCGCCCGGGGAGTCCGGCGGCAGCCCGGCCATGATCGCCTCGGGGTCGATCGGGAAGCCGTCGGACGCCATCTTGTGGGCCATCTGGTGCAGCCGCTCGCGGCGCTCCGCGCGCAGCCGGGACTGCTCGCGCACCAGCGCGGGAGACGAGGGGTTGAACAGGTAGGCCAGCAGGTGGACGGTGACCCTGCCGCCACGACCGTCGGGGCTGGCGCAGGACAGCTCCGCTCCCGGGACCAACCGGAACGTTCCGGGACGACCGAGCTCGCGCACAGCGCGTTCGGCGGCCTCCCAACCGGCGGTGGTGTCGTGGTCGGTGATCGCGACCGCGTCCAGCCCGGCAGCGACCGCGGTCGCCACCAGCTCGGCCGGTGTGTCGGTCCCGTCTGACTCGGTGGAATGCGCGTGCAGGTCGATGAGCACACCTCAGTGTGACCCATGACCGGGCACGAGGATGCCTCGAGCCGGTGATCCCGGCCACGCCGGGACCACCGGACCACGAGAACTACAGCTTCGCCGCTTTCCGCTTGCCCACCGCTGCGCGGCGGGCTTTCAGCATGGAGAAGCGGTCCTGCTGCTGGCCCTTCTTGTCACCGAACACCAAGCCCGAGATCGCGTCCTCGACCTCGGTCGGGTTGGGGACGTACTCGATCCGGTTGAGCGCCTGGATCTGGCCCGCCGACTCGACGATCAGCGTGCCGTACCCGAACATCCGACCTATCAGCGAGCGGTGGAAGGTCAGGTCGGTGACCTTGGTGACCGGCATCATCGCCACGTTGGTGGTGAAGATCCCGGTGGTCATCAAGAACCTCTTGTCGGTCACCACGATGCGCTCCACGTACCAGTCGAGGACCTGGTAGGTGAAGCGGATCAGCACGACAAGACCGGCGTACCAGAGGATGTTCTGGAACAGCCAGGAGCTGCCGGCGGGTAGCAGGTACGACACCAGCACGAGTCCGACGAGCAACCCCGCCGCCTCGAACAGGTCCCACACCAGACTGGCCCAGTGACGCCGAACCCGGATCACCCGGCGTTCGGAGTCCAGCAGGTACTCGTCGGGATCCCTAGGAGCGAACAACGCACCCGCCTCCCCGCGATTCTCGCCTTATCCCTGGAAGAGGTTCTGCATGAAGGTGATGACAGCTTCTGCAGCCCCACGAAGACTGGCCAGGATGCCGTTCACGACATTGCTGGCTTGGTCCGGCGCGGAAAACAAGAAGAACAGGAGGAAAGCAACCACTGCCCAGGTGAGGATTTTCTTCATGTTCACTGTGACGCACCCCGTCCGAAAAAGCCCTTGAGTAGCACAGGCGCCTGCTGATCCGTTGTACCGCACTCCGCCCCATTACGGCAGCTTTGTACCGCACTTGGGTCAGTCGTTTCCGGGCAGGCCCGGACCAACTACCCTCCGTGTCGATGATCGTATCCGAGAATCCCGTGATCCGCTGCGTCGGAGCTCTCATTTTCGACCCCCGAGGCAGGTTGTGCCTGGTAAAACGAGCCAACGACCCTGGCAGGGGCAAGTGGTCGATACCCGGGGGCCGGGTGGAGCACGGAGAATCCGATCATTCGGCGGTACGGCGCGAGGTTTTCGAGGAAACCGGACTCGTCGTCACGGTCGGTGATCTCATCGGCCGGGTCGAGCGGCCCGCTCCGCGCGGAACCTTCGAGATCCTCGACTACTCCTGCTGGAGTAGTGAGTGGGATCTTTCCGCTGGTGATGACGCCGCCGACGCAATGTGGGCGGACGGTGCGACTTTCGCCACACTCGAACGAAGTGGAGCGCTCGCCGCCGGTTTGGCCGACGCCCTCACGTCGTGGGATTGTTTACCCCGCGAGGAGTGAGTGGGAATGCCGCCGGGTTACGCGTCTCCGACGGAGTACGTGACGATCGGTGGATCAACCCCCCGAGTGGAGCCCTTCGCGGGTGCCCGGATTAGTCGACTGGTCCGCTTTCGCGTTCGTGCCAAACGCTGCGACCTGTGATGTGAGTTCGACGCGGTTGTCAGTAGCCCACCCGGACGGAGTATGGTTCCCGGTTGGCTGATGCAGTGCCCGCCCCTTGTGGTGGATGACCTTCGGGAGGTGAGGGATCGTGAGCAGTAGTACCGACAGCGCGCTTCCGTGCAGTACCAACCGCATCCCCGCCGAGAAGGCCCGTCGCTGATCTGAGCGAGTTGGTTCCGGCCCGTCAGGGGCCCGGCCGGGATGTGAGACCCCGCAAGCGAGAGTGATCTCCGCCCGAGGGACACCGCCGCGGTGCAGCGTCCGGACGACTGCCCGGACGACCGCCGACCGGACCACCGGTCTCGCGCCACGCACGTCCCTGGGCCCCGGACCCCCTGGAGGCCGTCGTGCCGAACTTGCCTTCGCTCGGCCTGCGCAGCCGCAACGGTCGCGCGGACCAGCCCATCGCTCGCAAGCCCGCGCCGGTGTCCGCCTACGTGGTGGACTGCGGCGTCTACATCGACGGCCACCGGCTGGACGGCACCTGGAACCACGCCGACGCGATCGAAGAGGTCCGCCGGCGCGGAACCGGGTTCGTCTGGATCGGGCTGCACGAGCCGACCGAGGAGCAGATTAACGGCATCGCCGAGACCTTCGGGCTGCACGAGCTCGCGGTCGAGGACGCGGTGCACGCGCACCAGCGGCCCAAGCTGGAGCGCTACGACAACACGCTGTTCATGGTGCTCAAGACGGTTCGCTACACCGACACCGAGACCCGCACCGCGACCAGCGAGATCGTCGACACCGGTGAGCTGATGGTCTTCCTCGGCCGGGACTTCGTGATCACCGTCCGGCACGGCAAGCACGCCGAACTGGGCGACCTGCGCTGCCGGCTGGAGGACGACCCCGAGCAGCTGGCGCTGGGCCCGTCAGCGGTGCTGCACGGGGTGGCCGACACCGTGGTGGACAACTACCTGGACGTCACCGAAGCGTTCCAGGACGACATCGACGAGATCGAGGCCGAGGTCTTCGAGCCCCGGACCAAGATCGACGCTGAGCAGATCTACCTGATGAAGCGCGAGGTCATGGAGCTGCGGCGGGCGGTGCAGCCGTTGTCGAAGCCGATGCAGCGGTTGGCCGAGGGCTACACGCCGATGATCGCCGAGGACGTGCGCTCCTACTTCCGCAACGTCGAGGACCACCTCGCACGCGTTTCGGAAATGGTGGGCGCCTTCGACGAGCTGCTGACCACGCTGGTGGACGCCACGCTCGCCAAGATCACGCTCCAGCAGAACACCGACATGCGCAAGATCTCGGCCTGGGTCGCGATCATCTCCACGCCGACGATGATCGCCGGGATCTACGGCATGAACTTCGACTTCATGCCCGAAACCGGCTGGAAGTTCGGCTATCCGATGGCGATGGTCGTGATGCTCATCGCCTGCATGGTCTTGTTCAAGATCTTCCGGAAGAACAAGTGGCTGTAACGATTCTGGCGCTCGAACCGATGTCGTACGTGAAGTGAGGAGGTCCGACATGCACGCGTCGAACACCGCGCCCGCCCAACTGCGACTCCTCACCGCGAGACGAAGTCCCGTGTCTCGCCGGGAGATCGCCGAGAAGTTGTTCCGGCACTCCGCTTGGGTGCAGCGAAAACCCGGCGCGATGTGGGACGTGGTCCCCGCGCCGAGCGCCTGCGCGCGCTGACGGCACATGCCCGGGTAGACCGCGGGCCACATCGTGAAAACGGATCTGCAGCAACCAGAACCTCGTTCTCACGTAGGGAGGCACCGCTATGACTCGCCTGCTCTCCAGCAAGCTCACCTTTCTCGTCGCGCTGATCGCGGGCTGGATCGCCACGGAGTTCGTGCTCATCGCGAACCAGCTCTGATAAGCACGCGAAGGGGACGGTTGCTCCACGCCTCGCGGCCGGAGAACCGTCCCCTCTCGTGCGCTACCTGATCGTCCCGCCCGTCTGCGGGTTGAACAGGTGGATCTTGTCGGTGTCGAACCAGACCGAGAGCTCGGAGTTCTCCCGGGCCCGCGACTCCACCGACAGGCGGGTGACGACCTGGCCGTCGTCGGTGGGGACCTCGGAGCTGCCGCTGTCGGCGGCCAGCTCGTCGAGCTCCGCGCTGCTGGCCTTGGCGCCCTGCAGCGTGAAGTAGACGTACTTGTCCGAGCCCATCTCCTCGACCACGTCCACCTCACCGGTGAACGTCGCCCCCCTGCTCTTGACCGCGTCGTCGACCAGCGCGGCGTCTTCGAAGTGCTCCGGTCGGATGCCCAGCACCAGGTCGCGAGGCGCGTCGGCGGCCTCCGCGGCCTTGCGCAGCCTCTCCGGCAGCGGCACGTCGCCGAGTGCGCTGCGCAGCTTCCCCTCCGCGAGTTCCACCGGCACGAAGTTCATCGCCGGCGACCCGATGAAGCCAGCCACGAACAGGTTCGCCGGGTTCTCGTAGAGGTGCTGCGGCGGCCCCACCTGCTGCACCACGCCGCCGCGCAGCACCACGACCCGGTCGCCGAGGGTCATCGCCTCGGTCTGGTCGTGGGTGACGTAGACGGTGGTGGTGCCCAGCTGCTTCTGCAGCTTCGACACCGAGGTGCGCATCTGCACCCGCAGCTTGGCGTCCAAGTTGGACAGCGGCTCGTCCATCAGGAACGCCTTCGGGCTGCGCACGATCGCACGGCCCATCGCGACCCGCTGCCGCTGACCACCGGAGAGGTTGGCCGGCCTGCGGTCCAGGTGGTTGCTCAGGTCCAGGATCTTCGCGGCCTCGGTGACCTTGCCCCTCACCGTCGCGTTGTCCACTTTGGCCAGTCTCAGCGGGAAGGCCATGTTCTCGAACACGGTCATGTGCGGGTAGAGCGCGTAGGACTGGAACACCATCGCGATGTCGCGGTCCTTGGGCGCGCGCTCGTTCACCCGCTGCCCGCCGATGCGCAGCTCGCCGCCGCTGATGTCCTCCAGCCCGGCGATCATGTTGAGCGTGGTCGACTTCCCGCAACCCGACGGTCCGACCAGGATCACGAACTCGCCGTCGGCGATCTCCAGGTCGACCTCGTTGACCGCAAGCGCCCCGTCCGGGTAGCGCTTGGTCACCTTGTCCAGCACGATGTCGGCCACTTGCTTACCCCTTCACTGCGCCGGAGGTCAGTCCGGACACGATGCGTCGCTGGAAGAACAGCACGAACAGGATGATCGGAATGGTGATCACCACGGCGGCGGCGGAGATGGTCCCGGTCGGGTCCTCGAACTGCGAGTCGCCGGTGAAGAACTGCAGCGCCACCGGAACCGTTCGCGAGTTCGCCGTCGACGTCAGCGAGATGGCGAACAGGAAGTCGTTCCAGCAGAAGATGAACACCAGGATCGCGGTGGTGAACACGCCCGGCGCGGCCAGCGGGGCGATCACCCGGCGGAACGCCTGCGCGGGTGTGGCGCCGTCCATCTTGGCCGCCTTCTCCAGCTCCCACGGGATCTCCCGGAAGAATGCCGACAGCGTGTAGATGGCCAGCGGCAGCGAGAAGGTGATGTAGGGCAGGATCAGTCCCGGCCAGGTGTCGAACAGGCCCACGGTCCGCTCGATGTCGAACAGCGGCGAGACCAGCGAGACCTGCGGGAACATCGCGATCAGCAGAGACGCCCCGACCAGCGCTCGCTTGCCGGGGAAGTCGAGCCGGGCGATGGCGTAGGCGGCCATGGTGCCCAGCACGACGGCGATCGCCGTGGCGATCAGCGCGATGCCGATGGAGTTCAGCAGCGCGCGGGTGAACTCGGTGGTGGAGAAGATCGCCGCGTAGTTCTCCAGCGTCCACTCGCGCGGGATGAGGTTCCCGTCGGAGAGGGTGTCGGAGGTCTTGAACGACAGCGACAGGATCCACAGCACCGGCAGCAGCGCGTAGGCCACCACGATGACGTTGAGCGCGGCCCACTTGGCTTTGCGCGCGGGCGTCGGTGTCCCGCCGAGGCCGGCCATCAGCCCCTCCCCTTCTCTTCGCTGCCCGGGGCCGCGGTGCCGAAGAGCTTCACGAAGATCCACGCGATGAGCGCGACCGCGATGAAGATCAGCACCGACATCGTCGATCCGATGCCCAGGTTGAGGCCCTTGATGAGGTTGTTATAGGCGAGCACCGACACCGACGAGGTGTCCTGCGCTCCCCCGGTGAGCACCACGATGTGGTCGAAGACGCGGAAGGCGTCGAGGGTCCGGAACAGCAGCGCGACGAGGATCGCCGGCTTCATCACCGGCAGCATGACCTTGACGAACCGCTGCCAGGCACCCGCTCCGTCCATCGCCGCCGCCTTGAGCAGGTCGTCGGGCACCAGCGCGAGCCCTGACATCAGCAGCAGCGCCATGAACGGCGTGGTCTTCCAGATCTCGGCGACGACGACGATCGCCAGCGCGCTGCCGTACTCGGTCAGCGGAGCCCCGCTGGGGGCGATGGCGTTGGCCAGGTAGCCGGTGTCCGGGGTCCAGGCGTAGCGCCAGCTGAACGCGGCGACCACCGTGACGATGCCGTACGGGATGAGGCTGACGGTGCGCACCAGTCCCTTGCCGACCAGCGCCCGGTGCATGATCAGCGCCAGCGACATGCCCAGCACGAACTCGACCAGCACCGACACGGCGGTGACGAGGACGGTCACCCAGAACGCGCTCCACCAGTAGGTGTTGGTGAGCACGGTGATGTAGTTGTCGAACCAGATGAACTCGCGCTGGTCCGGGTACTTCAGGTCGAAGCGCTGGAAGGACAGCCAGAACGCGTAGAGGATCGGCCAGCCGGTGACGGCGATCATCACCAGCGCGGCCGGGGCCGCCAGCAGCATGCCGAGCCGGCGTTCGGCCCGCTTGCCGTCGCTCACGGGGCCCATGGTGGTGGTCGCCATCAGGGCATCACTCCCTTGGATTCCAGGGCGTTCTGCACCTCGCGGCGCATCCGCTCGGCGGTGGCCCGCGGATCGATCTCGGCGATCGGGCTGAGCATGTTGGACAGCACCGTCGAGACGTTCTGCGCGGCCGGGGTCACCGGTCGCATCCCCGGGTCCTTGAGGGCTTGCAGGATCGTCTCGTGCATCGGGTACTCCGCCTGCAGCTGCGGGTCGGAGTAGAGCGACTCGCTGGTGGGCGGCACGCCGTCGTTGATGGCGGAGAACTTCTGGCTCTCCCTGTCGCGCAAGCACTTCGCGGCCTCGAAGGACAGCTCCGGCTTGGTGGAGTAGCTGCTGACCGCGTAGTTGGCGCCGCCGATGGTGGACTTGCTGGGCACGTTCGGGTCGAGGCCGGGCAAGCGCGCCCAGCCGACCTTCGCGGCCAGTTCGGGCTTCTCCTCCTGCATCGAGGCGTAGACGAACGGCCAGTTGAGCTCGAAGGCCGACTGGCCGGTTTCGAACTCCTGCCGCGCGTCGTCCTCCTCGGCGTTGTTCATGCCGGGGCTGGTGACCCCCGCGTTGCCGAGGTCGCGCAGGGCTTCCAGCGCCCGTACCGCGCCCTGGTCGACGACTGCGGTCTTGCCGTCCTCACCGATCACGTGCCCGCCCGCGGACTCCAGCAGCGTGTTGTAGTGCACGTACAGGCCCTCGAACTGCGCACCGGTGAGGGTGATCCAGTGCGGTTTGCCCTCCTGCTTGAGGCGCTGGGCGGTCGAGATCATCTCGCCCCAGCTCTTGGGCGCTCCTGCGACGAGGTCCTTGCGGTACCAGAGCAGCTGCACGTTGGTGTTCTTCGGCGCCGCGTAGAGCTTGCCCTGCCAGGTCGCGGTCTCCAGCGGTCCGGGCAGGGTGTCCTGCTCGACCTCGGCCTTGTCCGCACCGGTCCACTCGCGGACCCAGTCAGCCTCGGCGAACTCGCCGGTCCAGGTGACGTCGAGGTAGAGCAGGTCCATGCCGGTGTCCCCGGCGGCGAGGCGGCGCACCATCTGCTCGCGCTGGCCGTCGGCGTCTCGGGGCAGCTTGTGGTAGACGATGTCGTACTTGCCTGCGGCTTTGGCGTTGCAGCGGTCGACGTTGTGCTGCAGGTTCTCCTCGGGAGCGCTGTAGAGGTTGATCGTGTTGGCACTTGCGGCTTGGCCGCATGCGGTCAACGCCGACGCGCACACCAGGGACGCGCCCAGCAATGCCGCCGTACGAGTGCGGCGAACTTCCACCATCAGTCCTTCCGGTGCCCTGGTCGCCAACGCGACCGAGCTCCGGGGATTCCGCCAACGCTCCGTCGCACCACGACCACCGGCGGTCAGCCGGTGGATGGAAAGCTAAGGCCGGATGATCACGGAGGGCAAGCACTCTCGCGCCTTGTTGCCAACCCGTGAAGAACCGGTGAACGACCGATGCAACCGTTCCCCCATCAGCGCCGGATCACTTAGCCGTTTCGGCGGCCGGAGCAGGGGTTTCGTTGAAACCAAGACGATCTGACGGCCCAGCAGTAGGGGTCGGGGGAGGGTTCTTCGATTCGGCGGGAGCGGCGGAGCCGCGAGCCGTGAAGACCACTCACGCACCTCGCACCGCCGCGGGTTCCGAGACCTCGTCTGGCGAGTACGCCGCGACGCGATGCCACCTCTCGGGGCGCGCGGAAGACATCAGGAGTGGCGCACGGAGACCAGACGGCGTTCTAGGTTCCGCTACCTGCACCGACCAGCGAAGCGACCAGGGAAACGACCTACGAAGCCGGAGGGCGCATGGAAAGTTTGGCCAGCAGGTCGCGCCCCTGCTCGGCGTGCTTGGGCTGGGCGAGGACGTCGTAACGCCCTGCGACCAGCTGGCTCGCCGAGGAGAAGTCCCGGCGGCCGCGCGTGGAGGCGTAGCCGACGGCGGCGAAGACCAGGCCGAACACGATGCCCGCGCCGAGACCGGCCAGCACCGGGGCGATCCAGCTGCCCTGCGGGGTGAACATGCCCATGATCAGACCGACGAACAGACCGAACCACGCGCCCGAGGCGGCCCCACCGCCGAGCACCCGTCCCCAGGTCAGCCTGCCGGTCACGCGCTCGACCAGCATCAGGTCGACGCCGACGATGGTGACTTCCTGGACGGGGAAGTCGCTGTCGGCCAAGTGGTCGACGGCCCGCTGCGCTTCTTCGTACTTGCTGTAGGAACCGATCGGCCAGCCGGTGGGTGGCGTGGGCAGGTTGGGTGTGCCCGGCGCCGGCCGGCTCGCGCCGGTAAAGGGGTTGGACACCGCTGACACCTCCGTTGAACTGCAGATCCGGGGACGAACCGCCCCTACGACCAGGCTACCTCGCAGCATCCCCCCGAGATCATGAACGCCCCCGCACTGATGCGCACCCGATACCCACCCCGCTCGGGTGAGGGCGGGTGGTCGTCCTCGGGGCGGTGGCCAGGGCGATGCGGTCGGGGGTTGGGGCGCTGACCTGCGTCAAGTGCGCGGTGCGAGGTCGGCGCTGGGTTCTTGGCGGGAGCCCGCGGGCGTGGCCGGAGCTGCGGACGTCGGCCTGGGACGCGGGTTGAGGACGTCGATGGTGCTCGCGTAGAGGACGTGGACGTAGGCCAGGGCCAGCGCGGTGAGGTTCAGCCAAGTGCCGACGTCCGATCGGTCCTCGCCGACGAGCCAGAGCACACCCAGCGAGACCAGCGGGGTCAGGAGCGCCGCGCCGATCCTGGCGGGCACGCGGTAGGCCACCGCGGCGACCCAGGTCAGGGCGGTCGCGGCCAGCACGACCCCGATCGGGCCGAGGCGCAGGCCGGTGCTGTGCACGCCCAGCGCCGCGGCGAGCAGGAGCGCGCAGACCACGAGCGCCGGTGCCCAGCGCGCGAGTCCGCTGCCGAAGGGCCTAATGATGCAGCGGCCGGCCCAGATCGCGAACACCAGCACCAGCAGCGCTGCGAGCGGAGCCCAGTCGACGACGTCGGCACCGGAGAAGTCGATCACCGTGAGCCAGCTGGTCTGCGACTGCGACCCCACCATGCACGCCGCTCGCGGCGGGCAGTCACCTGGAAGCAGGAGCGTCGCGGGACCACCTCCGGGGCCGAACATCGCGCCACCTGCGGTGATCGTCAAGACGAGGGCCGTGAGGAAGCCGAGCAGCGCCGCTCGCCTCGGCGCGGCGACCGCGAGCGCAACGAGCATCGGCAGCGGTTTGACCAGCGCCATCGCCGCACGAGCCAGGAACCGCAGGACCCCGCCCCCGGACGGCTGGGCCGCGCGGTATCCGAGCAGCCCGAAGCGGGTGGCCAGCGACAGCAGGCGCGTTTCGCCCAGGTCGCGGACCCGCTGGCGGCCGACGTCGAAGCTCTCCACCGATCGGGACAGCTCGGCCGGGTCCGGCACCACCGTCTCGGCACCGCCGTCCGGGGCCGCACCTGTCGGCACCGACTCGACGTGCGGGACTTCCACCGCCGCGATCGTCCACTGCAGACGCTCGGTGAGCAGCGCGCGGGTCTCGGTCAGCGGGTGCTGGTCGTCGGGCGCGGTGAACATCGCGTCGAGCTCGGCGCGGACCTCCTCGGCGTGGCGCGCCCACACCTGCGCGAGGAACCCGCGCCACCGCTCGGCCCTGGGTTCGTCGAGCGCACCGAGTTCGGCCTCGGTCGGACTGCTGACGACGGCCCGCAGCGCCTCGCTCAGCCGCTCGGGGTCGCCGTGCCGCACCAGGCGTTGCGGGTCGGCGAGCATGCCGACGAGCGTGGCGGCGGCGTCCATCCGACCCCACATCCAGTCGTTGGCGCGCCACTTCGCCGACAGGAACGCGCCGAAGCTGCCGAGGTCGAGGCCGCGGATCTTGTCCTCGATGCGCAGCGCGCCGTCGCGGCGCATCGCGGTGAACGGCAACGGGGTGTGCTCGTCGCTGACCACGCGGAGCAGGTCGATGCGCGTGGTCGGAGCGCGGCCGACGTCCAGCGGCGCGGTCAGCACGACGAGCTGCCGCAGCACCTCGGGGCGGCGTCCGGTGGTCTCCAGCAGCGCGTACCCGACCTGTTCGGCCGCAACGGGTTCCGGTCTCGCGGGAGCCTCTTCGGCCAGCCGGTCTGCGATGCCGTGCAGCACCTCCCGGGCCCGCGCCACCGCGTCCACCCCGTCGGCGTCCGGGGCCGCGTCCGCACCCGATGACTCCACTATGGACTGAAGTTCGGCGGCGAACTCGGCCAGCGCCTGCTGGAACCCGTTGCCGTCGGAGACCGCGCGCAGCACCGCACCCAGCAGCGGCTCGATCGGCGAGGGCAGCCGGTGCTGCAGGCGTTCGCGGCGGCGCTGCACCCTGCGGATCCAGTCGTCGAGCTCGGCGGTCTCCACGATCGGTTCCAGCCGCGCGCCGTTGATCCAGTAGCGGTCGGCGTGCCCGGCCAGCACGCCGGCGAATGCCCGCAGCCGGTACAGCTGCGCCTTGCACGCGCCGACCTGCGCGGATCGTTCGATGTCCCAGGACCAGCCCAGGCACTCCTGCACGGCCGTGCGCAGCCCGTGCGCGTCGTCGAAGACCCCAGGACCTGCCTGACCAGCCAGCGCCGTGAGCCGGTCGGGCAGCAGGTCGCGGGTGCGCGCCGACCACTCCGCGAGCGGGTCACCGATCACCGGAGGCTGCAGCGTGCCGTCCTCCGAACCCGACGGGTCGGTCAGCAGCGCGTGCACCGCCTGCGCGTCGAGTTCCGCGCGCACCACCGCGTGATCGGCTTCCACGAACGCGACGTGCTCGGCCAACCGCTCGGGACGTTCGCGCACCGGGGCGAACAAGGCCTTGCGGCGCAACGCGTTCCCGTCCACCGCTCGGTTGTGCTCGGCGAGCTCGTCGAGGTCCGACAGCAGTGATTCCTGGGTGAACCGGCCGCGCAGGGCCGCGGCCGTCACCGGCACCGCACGTCCCGAACTGCGCCGCTGCCCGTGCGAGACGACCGGATCGGGGTTGAGGTAGAGCAGGAAGCGCCGGGTGGGCCGGTCGGCCGGGGCCTGGGCGATCGCCTCGATCGCGGCGGTGACCGGGATGTTGTCCAGCACCCCGCCGTCGATCACCCGGAACGGCGTTGTGCCCGCGCGGGTTTCGGAGAACAGGCCCAGCATGTTCGGTTCGCCGGCCGGTGGTTCGCCCGGCCCGGAGCGCACCTCCGCGGGTTCGAAGGCGAACGGGAACGACGAGGTGGCGCGCGCGGCGTGCGCCAGGCGCAGCGCGGTGTCGTCGAGGTCGCCGAAGTCCGAGAGCGGTTCCCCCGCGCGGCCTTCGTGGTGGAAGGTCAGCCGCGCGGCCCGCCGCTCCAGCGGCATCGGCCCGACGCGGGCGTCGTAGTGCGGCTCCACCAGCGGATCCAGCAGGGTCGCGGCGAGCAGCATGTCGGCCCGGCGGCCCGGCTGCTGCTCAGCGGGTGGGGCGTTGTCCCGGATGACCCGGGCGAGCTCGGCGCGGAAGTAGTCGTCGCCTTCCAGCAGCGACGCGGGTCCGCCCTGCCAGAACTTCGGCACCGGCCGGGCCATCGCCTCCAGGTCGGCCAGCTGGATCCACGTCCGCCGCATCCGCTCGAACGGCATCCCGTAGACCAGCGTCGCCGACATCAGCGCGGCGTTGAGACCACCGGCCGAGGCCCCGGCGAGCACGTCGACGCTCACCGACCGGTATCCGGCCAGCCGCGCCAGCGCGGCCCACGGGTGCTCGGATTTCCCGGCGCCGTCCAACGATTCGCGGAGCGCGTTGATCTCGGCGACGGCTCCGCCGATCCACACCACCATGCTCGCGCCACCGCGCATGGCGAGCGCCAGGCGCAGCTCGTCACCGTCATCCACGATCACGAACGTACCGGGTGAAGAGGTGGTGCGGGGGTGCTCTGCTCAGGATGCGGGTAGCCGAACCCGCCCGGCTCCGTGGACTCCGTGGGTCACTCCTGTTGCATTCGTGGCGAGCACGCCGCGACGCCGATGTCCACCCCCCGGGTGGAGCGGCGTCGCTGGAGAACCCGCGGCATCCCACACCTGAGCAGCGGCCACGTCCGCACTCCCGAGCTATTGCCTTCCCGGCGGAGTCCAGCGGTCGGTGCGCGACATCCCGGCGGCACGGCCCTTGCCCGAGATGACCAGCGCCATCTTGCGGGAGGCCTCGTCGATCATCTCGTCACCGAGCATCGCCGCACCGCGCTTGCCGCCCGCGGCAGAGGTGTGCCACTCGTAGGCGTCGAGGATGTTCTCGGCGTGGTCGTAGTCCTCCTGGCGCGGCGAGAACAGCTCGTTGACCGCGTCGACCTGGGCCGGGTGCAGCACCCACTTGCCGTCGAAACCGAGCGCGGCGGACCGACCGCCGACCGCGCGCAACCCGTCGACGTCCTTGATCTGCAGGTACGGGCCGTCGATGGCCTGCACGTCGGCCGCGCGCGCCGCGGTGAGGATGCGGAACAGCGCGTAGTGGTAGGCGTCGCCCACGTCGTAACCGGGCGGCTGGTGCCCGACGACCAGCGACCGCATGTTGATGGAGGCCATGAAGTCGGCCGGCCCGTAGATCAGCGCCGCCACCCGGGGCGATGCGGTGGCGATGGCGTCGATCTCGACCAGCCCCCGCGCGTCCTCGATCTGCGGCTCGATGCCGATGCGTCCGGGTT
Source organism: Saccharopolyspora aridisoli (assembly GCF_004348445.1). Lineage (GTDB taxonomy): Bacteria > Actinomycetota > Actinomycetes > Mycobacteriales > Pseudonocardiaceae > Saccharopolyspora > Saccharopolyspora aridisoli. The sequence continues at coordinate 14,943 of NZ_SMKV01000056.1, forward strand.
CCAGGCCCAGCGCGCGCTCGATCTGCGAGAGCGTCAGGTCGAGCCAACGCACGTGATCGGGTGTGGAGACCTTCGGCAGGATGATCGAGTCCAGCTCGGCACCGGCACCCTCGACGACGGTCACCACGTCGCGGTAGGTCCACTCGGTGTCCAGCGCGTTGACCCGCACCGACCGGACCTTGCCGTCCCAGCCGCCCTCGTTGAGCGCGCCGACGATCCGGTCCCGCGCTTCGGCCTTGGCCAGCGGGGCGACCGCGTCCTCCAGGTCGAGGAAGAACTGGTCGACCGCCAGCCCGCGAGCCTTGTCGATCATCTTCGCGCTCGACCCCGGCACCGCCAGGCAGCTGCGCCGCGCACCTTCCACCATGCTCATGCCAGGTGTCTACCACGCCGTCCGGCGAGGTGGGCCGGTTGTACCTAGCCTGATCGACATGGTGGCCGTTACCAGGGTCTTCGCCGCTCGGATGGCAGGACTGCCCGTGTTCGGTCCGGACGGCGAACCCATCGGGCGGGTCCGCGACGTGGTCGCCGCGCTCAGCGTCCGGCGGCAACCGCCGCGCGTCCTCGGCCTGGTCGTGGAACTGCCCACCCGGCGGCGGATCTTCGTGCCCATGCTGCGGGTCACCCGCATCGAAGCCGCAGCGGTCACACTCACCACCGGCTCGGTGAACCTGCGGGCCTTCACCAAGCGGCCCAACGAGATGTTGGTGCTCGGTGAGCTGCTCGACGCGCAGGTGCGCATCGAGTCGGCCTCGGCGGTGCTGGTCGACTCCGCTCTGGAGCAGACCCGCACCCGCGACTGGCAGCTGACCAAGCTCGCGGTCCGCGAGCGCACCGGCAGGCTGGGCCGGCGCGGGCCGACGAAGGTGCTGGACTGGGACCAGGTGGAGGGGCTGGAGTTCGCCGAGGTCACCGGCAGCCCGCAGGGCGTGCAGCAGCTGCTGTCGATGTTCGACACGATGCGCGCGGTCGACGTCGCGAGCACCTTGCACGAGCTGCCGAGCAAGCGGCGCTACGAGGTCGCCGAAGCGCTCGACGACGAGTGGCTGGCCGACATCGTGGAAGAGCTCCCCGAAGACGATCAGAAGGACCTTCTCGCCTACCTCGACGACGAGCGCGCCGCCGACGTCCTCGAAGCGATGAACCCCGACGACGCCGCCGACCTGCTCGCCGAACTGCCCGAGATCGACAAGGTCCGGCTGCTGGAGCTGATGGCCCCGGAGGAGTCCGAGCCGGTCAAACGCCTCCTGGAGTTCTCCGCCGACACGGCTGGCGGGCTGATGACACCGGAACCGCTCGTGGTCACCCCGGACGCCACCATCGCCGAAGCTCTGGCGATGGCCCGCAACCCGGACCTGCCGATCGCGGTGGCGAGCATGGTCTTCGTCTGCCGCGCACCCAGCGCCACCCCGACCGGCCGCTACCTCGGATGCGTGCACCTGCAGCGGTTGCTGCGCGAACCACCGTCCACGCTGGTCGCCGGTGCGCTGGACACCGACCTCGCGAGCCTGCCGCCGCTGGCGCCGCTGTCGGAGCTCACCCGCTACTTCGCCGCCTACAACCTGGTTTGCGGACCGGTGCTCGACGACGAGGAGCACCTCATCGGGGCGGTCACCGTCGACGACCTGCTCGACCACCTGCTCCCCGGAGGGTGGCGGCAAAGCGGCCTGCCCGACCGGGAACCGGAGGAGCCGACGTCCCAGGAGGCCCGCTGATGCCCGAGCTGCTCACCCACCGCCGGCTGGACCAGCCCCGCGCCGAACGTCGGATCAACGTCTCGTTCGACCCGGAGCTGTTCGGGCGGTTCTCCGAGCGCATCGCCCGGTTCCTCGGGACCGGCAAGTTCCTGTTCTGGATGACGGTGCTCGTGATCGCCTGGATCACGGTGAACCTGCTCGCGGTCGGGTTCGCTTGGGACCCCTACCCGTTCATCCTGCTGAACCTGTGCTTCTCCACCCAGGCGTCGTACGCGGCGCCGCTGATCCTGCTCGCCCAGAACCGGCAGGACGACCGCGACCGGGTCTCGCTGGAGGAGGATCGGGCGCGGACGGCGCAGACCAAGGCCGACACCGACTACCTCGCGCGCGAACTCGCGGCGTTGCGGCTGGCCATCGGAGAGGTCGCCACCCGCGACTACATCCGCGGCGAGCTCGACCGCCTCCGCGAGGAGATCCCCGGCCTGGAGAGCCCGCAGGAGAAGCGCAGGGCCCGGACGGGCCGGGGGCACACCTCATAGCCCGGATTCGAGATCGGCGAAGAGCTCGACGATCGCCGGAGCCGTGACGCGGTGCTCGGCGTACTCGGCACGGGTGAACCAGCCGAGCTCGGCGATCTCCGCCGAAGCGACCGGTTCGCCGTCGACAGCGCCCGTGTAGCAGGCGAGATCGACCTGGACGCCGTCGCCGCGCCCGACCGCGTCGGTGCGGTAGCGGGCCAGGAACTCGGGTTCGCGCAGGAAGACCCCGAGCTCTTCAGCGACCTCGCGGTGCAGCGCGTGCTGCTCGGTCTCGCCCGGTTCGATCGTGCCGCCGGGCAGGTAGAAGGCCACCTGGTCCTGGGAGCGCACCAGCAACAACCGCTGGTCCACGTACCGCACCAGGCCGACCGCTTTGATCGGGGAGTTCACCCGCTCATGCTTGCGCACGCTGACCAGGAGGCGAGGGCACACCCCCGTCCGCCAGGCGTTCGCAGGCGCGCACCAGGGTCTCCAGCTCGCCGTCGGCGGCGTTGAGGAAGTAGCGCGCGACACCGTGGCGGTGGGTCGACGCGGCCATCCGCAGCCGCGCCTCACCCCGTTCGGTGATCACCGCCTGCACGCCGCGCCCGTCCGAGTCGACCCGCACGCGGCGCACCAGTCCGAGCCTTTCGAGCCGGTCCACCAGTCGGGTCACCCCCGAGCGGGAGAGCAGCACGACATCGGCGAGCTCGGTCATCCGGAGTCGTTGCTCCGGCGCTTCGGTCAGCGCTTCCAGCACGTCGTAGGCGGCCAGTGTCAGCCTTTGCTCGGCGATCAGATCGCCTTCCAGGCAGCGCGTGACCCGGGCGTGTGCGCGCAGGAAGCTGCGGTACGCCAGCAATTCGCTTCGAGTCGGTAATCGGTCAAGAGCCGTCTCGGCCACGTGACGGATATTACTGTCCGCATTCCCTTGACTCCTCAGCGCCCCCGGTCAAGCACACCGAGTAACGGCCCCACCGGCGGCGATGGCGTTGCCCCTCGTGGGCTACTCGTCCGTAACATGGGAACTGCCGAACACGGGTGTGAGACCCTTCGGGTTCGGGATTCGTTCCCGTTCCCACCACGTTCACCAACGCTTGTCGAGGTAACCGTGACCAGTACGCAGTCCGCACCGACCGAGGAAGCCGTCCGCCAGGCCCTCACGAAGGTCGAGGACCCGGAGATCCGCAAGCCGATCACCGACCTGGGCATGGTCAAGGGCGTGTCCATCGGCGACGGCGGCGCGGTGGAGGTCGGGGTCTACCTGACGGTCCAAGGCTGCCCGATGCGCGAGACGATCACGCAGCGGGTCACCGACGCCGTCTCCGCCGTCGACGGGGTGTCCTCGGTGCAGGTCGAGCTCGACGTGATGAGCGACGAGCAGCGCACTGAGCTGCGCCGCAGCCTGCGCGGCGACGCCGAGGAGCCGCGCATCCCCTTCGCCGAGCCGGGCTCGATGACCCGCGTGTACTGCGTGGCCTCCGGCAAGGGCGGCGTCGGCAAGTCCAGCGTCACGGTCAACCTGGCCGCCTCGATGGCCGACCGCGGCCTGTCCGTCGGCGTCGTCGACGCCGACATCTACGGCCACTCGGTGCCGCGCATGCTGGGAGCCGGCGGCAAGCCCACCCAGGTCGAGAAGATGATCATGCCGCCGCAGTCGCACGGCGTGAAGGTCATCTCGATCGGCATGTTCACCCCGGGCAACACCCCGGTGGTCTGGCGCGGGCCGATGCTGCACCGCGCGCTGCAGCAGTTCCTCTCCGACGTCTTCTGGGGGGACCTGGACGTGCTGCTGCTCGACCTTCCGCCGGGCACCGGCGACGTCGCGCTCTCCACCGCCCAGCTGATCCCCAACGCCGAGATCCTGGTGGTCACCACCCCGCAGCAGGCCGCCGCGGAGGTCGCCGAGCGGGCCGGTGCGATCGCCATGCAGACCCGCCAGCGGCTGGCAGGCGTCGTGGAGAACATGTCCTGGATGGAGATGCCCGACGGCCAGCGCATGGAGGTATTCGGTTCCGGCGGCGGCCAGATCGTGGCCGACTCGCTGAGCCGCGCGCTGGGCACCGAGGTGCCGCTGCTGGGCCAGATCCCGCTGGACCCGAGGCTGCGCGAGTGCAGCGACGCGGGTGAGCCGCTGGTGCTGCAGGATCCGGACTCCCCGGCGGGCGCGGCGCTCAGCGACATCGCCAAGCGCCTCGGCACCCGCGCCCGCGGCCTGGCGGGCAAGCTGCTGTCGGTATCGCCGGCCTAGGCCTTTCCTCCTTGAGGAAGCGGCGACAGCCGCTTCCTCAGGTGCGGGACTCAGCCAGAGCGACCTCTCGACGATGAGACGTCAGCGCTTCGCGACGGCGAGGAGACCTGGGCCGGTCGGCAACGTCACTGGGACCAGGTCCTCGTCGTCCTGCACGGCCTTGACCAGCGCGCGGATGGCCGCTGCCAGCGCGCTGCGGTTGTCGCGCTCCCGTCCGAGCTGGACTCCGGCGAACACGATGACCCCGCCGGGCCGCAGCAGCCGCGCACCCAGCTCCAGGTAAGCGGGGTAGTCGGTGCTGGCGACGCCGACCGAGACCAGGTCGTAGCCGCCTTCGGTGAAGCGCGGCAGCATCTCCAGCGCGCGCCCGTTGATCAGCCGCGTGCGCGCGGGCGCGATGCCCTCCTCGCGCAGCGCGGCCATGGCCGTGCGCTGGTTGGACGGATCGGCGTCGATCGAGGTCAGAACGCCTTCCGGCACCATCCCGCGGAGCAACCAGCGGGCGCTCTCCCCGGACCCCGTGCCGATCTCGACGACGGCCTTGGCCCGCAGCGCGGCGGCGAGGAACTGCAGGACGTGCAGCGACGACGCACCGACCGGCTGGCCCTGCGGACCATCGCCGATCGGGCGGGCACGTTCCTGCTCGCCCACCTCGAAGCCGCTCATCGAGTAGCGGGCCACCGACCTCTCGGGTATCACAACGTGAAAGGTTATCGGCGTTCCGCCTGCGGATGATGCGTCCGGACGACATCGTTAGACGGCCGTTTCCATGCGCGACATCCCGTCACGCAGCGTGATCAACGGCGTGGGGCCGAGTGGGTGAGAGCAGCCTCACCCAGACTCTCAGGCCCTTCTCAGGCCGCTTTCATGCCGGTATCACCGGGGAGGGCGACAGTAGCCGTCGTAGAACAACACCCATCGGCGTCTCACCGGCGAGCGGGCTCAGGAACAACGCTCCCGCCCCAGTCGTTCTGGTAGATGCAAGCCCACAGGAGGTGGCTTTTCGCCCGATGGCAACACAGCCGATGAGCGTGGCCCCCGGCACCGACCGGTCCCACGAGAAGAGCGTTACGCCGAGCACCGTCTCGCCCGGCGCGGAGGAAGCCGCTTGGACCCCGCCCAGCTGGGACGAAGTGGTCCGGCAACACGCGGACCGGGTCTACCGGCTCGCCTACCGCCTGTCCGGGAACCAGCACGACGCCGAGGACCTCACCCAGGAGACCTTCATCCGGGTGTTCCGCTCCCTGGCGTCCTACAAGCCGGGCACGTTCGAGGGCTGGCTGCACCGGATCACCACGAACCTGTTCCTGGACATGGCCCGCCGCAGGTCCCGCCTGCGCATGGAAGGCCTGCCCGAGGACACCGACCGGTTGCCGGGTGGCGGTCCGACGCCGGAGCAGGTCTTCCACGACACCCACCTCGATCCCGACCTGCAGGCGGCGCTGGACCAGCTGCCGCCGGAGTTCCGCGCGGCCATCGTCCTCTGCGACGTCGAGGGCCTCTCCTACGAGGAGATCGGTACCACCCTGGGCGTGAAGCTGGGTACTGTGCGCAGCAGGATCCACCGCGGGCGCCAGATGCTGAAGTCCACGCTCGAAGCGCGCCGCGAACAAGCCGGGAGGATTGACGGATGACGGTTCTGCGGGGGTGGGGGCTGCCCGAGCAGCACCTCGCGCTGGACGCTCTCGTCGCGTTCGTCGACGGTGAGCTCAGCCCGAGCGCCCACGACCGCGCGGTGGCCCACCTGGCCGGATGCCCCGCGTGCACGGCGGACGCCGCTGCTCAGCGGCAGGCCCGCGCGGCGGTCCGCGCGGCCGACACCCCGTCGGTCTCGCCGGAGCTCCTGCAGGCGCTGCAGGCCATCCCCTCCAGCGCCGAACTCCCCGCACAGCCCGAGAACCTCGCTCTGACCGAGGACGGCCAGCTCGTCACCGTGTCAAGGCCGGAACGCCTGAAGCGCTTCGGCAGCGGACCGGTGCTGGGGTCCTCCACGCCGCTCGGCGGCTCGCAGCAGCCGCTGGGCACACGCGTCACCTCCTACGACGACCCGCCGGAGGGCTCCGCCGACCGGCGGGCTTCCCGCCGCACCAAGCAGGGCGCCGGCGTGGTGTTCTCCGGGTTGGTGCTCGGTGCTCTGGCGTTCATGAACCTGCCCATCACCGACGAGGACGGGCATCCGCTGCCGGGCGCTCCCGTGCCGCTTCCCGGTGGAGCCTTCTCCAACGCCGTCATCCCGGCCGCGGGCAACACCGCGCTGCCGTCGGAGAGCGCCCCGACGAGCTCGATCGCGCCGCCGGAACCGCAGGTCGCAGCGGTCCATCCTGCACCATCCGCGTCGGCTCCGCCTGCTCCCGCGTCCACCGCGCCACCCGCCGAGTAGCGGGCTGGCGATTTCGCGCCCACTCCACGCGGACTTCACCGAGCTGCGGGCAAGATGGGTTCCTCGGCACCATGCCGGTGAGGCGGGCTGCGCGCCCGTGTGATCCACTCGAAGCGACGAGCCCGATCGGACCGCCCGGGGAGCGATGAGCGACCAGCCAGGAACGCCCGCGCAGGGTCCCGACGCGCGCCGGGACGGTCCTGCACGAGGTCAGCAGGGGGCAGAGCCGGTCCACCCGTGGCAGGGCGGCGCCATGGCGGGCCGCGGCGTGCCCGCGGACCGATTCGCTCCCGCCCCGTCCCATGACAGCAACGGGCAAACCCCCGATCGGCTCCAGCCGCGCCCCCTGGATCGGCCCGAAGTCGACCCGTCGCAGCGCAACGCCTTCGCCCGCCCCCAAGGCGTGTCGGGCAGCTTCGATCCCGACGAGCACGGTCTCCCCACACGCGGGATCGAGCAGGCACCTCCACCGCCGGATGCGCTGGTGCAGGCGTTCGGCCGCCCGCCGCAGATCAGCGACCCGCTGCAACGCGCGCCGGGCGAGACACCCATGACCCCGGAGGCCGAACCCGATCCGGCGCTGTGGAACTCCGGCGACCGCGACCCGTGGCGGGACCCGGCGGCCGGCGCGGTCCTCGGCCCGCCCGCGGTGTCCGAGGAGCAGACCGACGACGACGGCGAACGCGAACGGGGACCGCTGCTCAGCGCTCGGGAAGTGATCTTCGGCCATCGCGTGCACCCACGCGCGCTGGCGATCCTCGGCGTGGTCGCGCTGCTGGTCGGCCTCGTGGGCGGCTTCCTCGGCCGGATCACCGCCGAGGAGGGCAACCCGCTGGTCAACCCGGACGTCACGCTCGCCGAGGTCGATCAGGGCTCGGGCGACCGGCCGCGCGGCGCCGTGTCCCAGGTCGCGCAGCGCGTGGTTCCGACGGTGGTCTCCATCGAGGTCCGCATCGGTGGCCAGGGCGGTTCCGGTTCGGGCGTGGTCATCGACGGCAACGGCTACGTGGTCACCAACAACCACGTCGTCTCGATGGCCGCCGACACGCCGAACGCGCAGGTCTCGACGGTCTTCCACGATGGCACCCGGGCCCCGGCGAGGGTCGTGGGCCGGGACGTCAAGACCGACCTCGCGGTGCTCAAGGTCGAGGTCTCGAACCCGACCGTGGCCCAGCTCGGCGACTCCGACGAGCTGCGGGTCGGCGACGATGTCATCGCGATCGGCTCGCCGCTGGGCCTGGCGGGCACCGTCACCACCGGCATCGTCAGCTCGGTGCACCGACCGGTCCGGCTGGCCGGGGAGGGCACCGACACCAACGCCGTCATCGACGCCATCCAGACCGATGCGGCCATCAACCCGGGCAACTCCGGTGGCGCGCTGGTCGACGGGTCGGGCGCGGTGGTCGGCATCAACAGCGCGATCCGCACGCTCGGCTCGGGCGGCGAGGGCGGCTCGATCGGACTCGGATTCGCGATTCCGATCGACGACGTCCGGCGCATCGCGCAGGAGCTCATCCGCACCGGCACCGTCCGGCACGCCGACCTCGGGGTCAACGTGAAGTCCGTCAGCGACGGGCTGGCCGACGGCGCTCAGGTGCAGAACGTGCAGGACGGCAGTTCCGCCGCAGGTGGCGGGATGGCCGAAGGCGACGTGATCATCAAGGTCGGCGACCGCAAAGTCGGTAGCGCCGACGAACTCATCGTGGCAGTGGACCGGCACCAGGTCGGCGACCGCGTCCCCGTGACGGTGGTCCGGCAGGGCCGCGAGCTGGTGCTCGACGTGACGCTGAAATGACCGATCACGACGGCATGAACAGCCAGCCACCGGGAGGACACGGCGCGAAGTTGCGCCAGTTCCCCCCTTCGACCGGCATCACCCGGTCGGTACGCTGGCGATGTCGGCAGCTCGGCGTCGGTTCGCGAGCCACGAGGATCCCAGAGGAGTCGAGAGGTGTTCGATAGCGTCGGCTGGCCCGAGATCCTGATCCTCGCGCTGGTCGGGTTGTTCGTGCTCGGCCCGGAGCGGCTGCCCGAGGGTGCGGCGTGGCTGGGCAAGGCGGTCCGCCAGGTCAAGGAGTACGCGACCGGTGCCCGCGAGCAGATCCGGTCGGAGATCGGCCCGGAGTTCGACGAGCTGAAGAAGCCGCTCGACGAGCTCCGCAGCGTCCGCAACTTCAACCCGCGCACGGCGGTGACCAACCACCTCCTGGACGGCGAGAACCCGTTCGAGGAGTTCAAGAAGAACTCCTCCCCTCTCAACGGCTCCGCCCCCACCAGCACCAACGGCCACTCCCCAGCAG
>NZ_SMKV01000057.1 GCF_004348445.1 Saccharopolyspora aridisoli
CCCCCTGAACGCCCACCCCAGTCCTCGAACCCCCGGATCACCGCAGTTTTCGGGTGCCCGCTCACGGCGGTCCTCCGGGCTCCAGGATCACCGCAGTGCTCCGGTTCCCGATCACGGCGGATCCGGCCTTCGGGCGGCGGCGAGTACGACGGCTGATCACCACCGCAGCGCCCACGGGGTCACGTCGGCCAGCGGATCAGCGGGAAGTCGTGCCGGACGAACGTATTCGACCCGTACCACCGGGCCCGGCGAGGGCAACACCTGCCGGTGGACGAAGGAGGGCAGCAGCGTGGCCGGATCGACGAAGTAGGTCAGGTCCGCGCCGTACCCGGTGTTGTCGGCGGGCTGGAACGGATAAGTCCTCGGGTCCACGCCCGCGTCGTGCAGCGCGAACAGCAGGTGCTGCATGTCCCACACCGTGCCATCGTGCTCAGTGGGGCGCGCCCGCACCGGGATCCGCAGGTAGCGCTCACCGCCGACGTCGACCGGGGTCGGCGGTAGCGGGGTGAGGAACCGGTGCTCGCCGCGCAGCGACTCCACCACCGCGTCGGCCTGCGAGTCCGACAGGCCCCCGGGAATGATCCCGTCCCCGAGCAGCGGGCGCGAACTGACCTGGCACAACGAGCTCGGTTCCGGGTCGTCCCACGTCTTGCGCGAGGGCAGGTAGCCGTGGCGGACGCCGTCGACGCACCTGGTCCGCACGACGCTCTCGCCCCGCCAGTGCTCGATGCTGGTCCCGACGTGGTGCCCCGACCGGTGGTCGAAAACCTCGTCGCTGACCCGCACCACCCTCCGCGCCGCGGCGGCCTCAGGCGTCTCGAAGCGTTCGCGGCGGGTGTGCACGACGGGCTGGGTGGCTTGCCGCCGGTAGACCTCCCAGAACAGCTCCTCGGGCTTCTCCGGCACCTCGGTCGCGCAACCCGCCAGCAGCGCCCACAGCATCAGGCAGGTCATCAGTCGCACAGCGCTTCCACCACGTCGCGGGCCTCGGCGCGGAACGCCTGGTCGAGGAAGTAGAGCTTGTCGGCGACGTCGGTGAGCTGGCTGCGCGCGACCACGACCTCCACGCCGTCCTGGGCGATGGAGATCTCGTCCCGCACCAGCAGCGTCACCACGACCTCTCCGCGACGCTCGCAAGCCGGAGTTCGCCAACTGGCGCACATGTTCTTGTCCCTCCACAGTGGAAACAATGACGAGACCGAATGTCCGCGCGTGCCGGTCGGGCACGCAACATCACGTTCCGGGGACCGCAGCGACGTGACCTCGGGGCAAACCCGGGGTGGCGCGATCAGCGGTGATGATCGGACGTGACCTGGTGATCGGCAAGAGGCGCGACGGACTTGCCGAAGAATTGCCGCGGAATGGTGAGAGGGCGGGAACGCATCCTTCTCCCCGCTCTCGTCCCACAGGGTGTGGGGACTTGCGGCAAGGTCCCGGGTGTTGTGCCGCACATTCCTCGGCCTGGGTCAAGACCAGCGAGAACGCGGTGCACGGCTGGGGATTTCGATCACGTGCGAGGAAAACGTGCCCCAGCACGAACAAGAGCTGACGTCCGAGCGCGCCTCAGTATCGATCGCCCGGCGGAACGTTGCTGCGGTGGTCGAGCACGTACGCCGACCTCGTCGGGGCGCGGAACCGACAGCACCGCAGCCATTCCTCGGGCATCACCCCGGCGGCCACCGGAGTCAGAGGGTCTCGGAGGTGAACAGGTAGTTGCGCCGATCCGAGGTGACGGTTTCGGCGAGAACCCATTCCTGCTGATTCCACACGTGCATCCGGTATCCCAGGTCCCGCAGCGTGGCGGTGAATTCGGCGGCGGTGGTGGAATACCGGGCGAGGTGGCGGTCCTCGATCTCCAGCAGCAAGGTCGGCCGGTTCGCCTCGACGACCTCACGCGCGCCCGCGATGACGGTCGGTTCGAAACCTTCCACGTCGATCTTCATGAAGTCGACGCGCGAAATCGAGTTCTCCGCGCAGAACTCGTCGACCGACTGGATCGAGGTGGACCAGCTGCGGGTGCGGGTGATCGTGGAGTTCGGTCGTTCTTGCCGCACTCCGTCGTTGACGTGCGCATGCCCGTGGATCGGGGCGAAACCGAACTTCACCGGCAGCGCCATCTCCAGTTCACCGGAACGTTCACCGACCGCGGCATCGATGATGTGCACGTTCTCCAGGTTCGAAGCGTGGACGCCGGTGCGCAGAACCCGCCGAGGTTTCGGCTGGGGTTCGAACGAGTACACCGCACCGGACGGTCCGACCAGCTGCGCCAGGCTGAAGCTGTACATCCCGTACGCGGCACCGATGTCGAAGCACACATCACCCGCACGCACCAGCTGCGACAACCCGCACAACTCCGGTTCCGCCACTGAAACCGACGCCGCAGCGCGCAGGGAGCCCGCAATCGCCGAGAGCCGCCTTTGCGGTGTGCTCGGCGACGGACTTGGGAACGCGGTTCTGGAGTGCACGATGCTCATCCTCTGGTGATCGCTCGGGAGCTGGGCTGGGATTGCCGATTTCGATGTCGTCAAGACGATCGAAGTCTAACGATCGGAGTGCGCGCCGACGTGCGGGACGGCCCCCGGGGTTTCCCCTCGAGGGCCGGTGCGGCTCCTGCCGATCGACGACCTCCGCGTCCGTCCCGGCCTTGGTGACCATGCCCCGCCCGCGGAGCAGCCGTTGATGTGCAGCGACGTCGTTGGCCCTTCGCCACTTGCCGGAGGACACCGAGCGGGCGCTCGACCTGGGGTCCGATCGCGGGAGTGGGAGCGGTTCTTCGACAGCGTCCGCCCGTGGGGGATCGACACGAGATCCCGCGAAGGCGCAAATCGACGGCAAGGGCGGGTGGATCGTGGAGGGGTTGGTCGCAACTGCAGCCGCGGATGCTCCACATGGGGCTTCACGATGAGCCCGCTTCCTCGGTCGGACAGCTAGGAACGCACGTGGCGACCGTCCGAAGTGGGCACTGCTGTGGGATCGTTCGGAACTCTACTCGTGATCCGGCTCCTGTGGGAACCTTGCAGGGCCGCCGTCGACGGGCCGCGTCGAGGTAGACCAGCTGCGCGATACTGTCGAACCTGATTGGCGACGTCGGAGATGACGAGTTCGGCGTAGCTGTGCCCGACGAGGACGACGTTCGGCGGATTGGATGTGCAGCCGCACTGCCGGGTTCAGCAGGTGGCGTGTGTCGCCGTAGCCGGTCTGGGTCGGGTGAACACCCGGTGGACTCGGAGCAGCGGAACCACCCGGTCCCACGCCCGACCGCTGTGCCACGCGACGTGCACCAGCAGGAACGTGGACATCCGTGCACTCCTTCGTCGAGCCGACCACGTGCCGCCGGCCCGCACCTCAACCAGAGCCGCGCGACCCTGGGGTTCGCACGACCAGGCACGCCCCCATCCGCGCGCCTGCGCTGGAGCTATGGGTGTGAGCAGGACCTGCTGGGCGACATCGTGCGAGCACGCCGTGCGCTGGTCACCTCCGAGCAGGCCGGGATCCCGGTGACGGGCGTGCGGCGGGTGCCGGGGCTGCGCAGGGAGGAGGTCGCGATGCTCGCCGGCATCAGCGCCGACTACTGCCTGCGCTCGGAGCAGGGCCGTGACCGCAACCCGTCGGTGCAGGTGCTGGAGTCGCTCGCCCGCGTGCTTCGGCTTGACGAGGCGGCGACGGACCACCTGCTGCGCCTGGGCACCGCCAAACCCAAGCGCCGCCACAAGCAACCGGTGCGGAAGATCGGGCCGAGCACGGCGAAACGCCTTACTATAAAGGCGCTTCCGGCGTTCGTCGAGAGCCGCTATGGCAGCGCCCATGCGCGTGGACCATCCGAAGGTCGGGCAACGTCGTCCTCTAGGACCATCTCAGTGCCGGCCGGCCTGAACAGGAAGTAGGTCGACTTCTCGCCGTCGAGGTCGTCCTCGTCGACCTCCATCCTCGGCCCGACCAGGGAGATCGCGTCGAGGATCCGATCGTCGCCTTGGCGACGCCCCAGCACGCTCAGCATCACGGCAATCTCACCGGCGATTGTGGTCATATTCTCCTCTTCTGGTTCTCAGCACGTATCTTGTCGAGGGCCGCATCACGTGCTGCGGTGAGGCGTTGCCGCGGATCTGAACATCGCCCGTGCTGGCGAGCTTGGCCATGTTCTGCTCAATGGCGTCCTGAATCCGCCGCAGCTCGGCGCCGCTCTGGCGCGCGCGAATGCGTCGAGTTGTTCACCGATCGCGCCGAGGTTCGGCCCCGGGTCTCCTGCTCGCGGAGACTGGGCCTGGGAACGTGACACGGCATCGTTGATCGTCTCGCGCAGCACGGCTGTAACCTCGGCACGCGGTCGAGCGAGCACGGCAGGGGCGACCGCGACTCGGCCGAGCCGACGGCCGCGCATCGTCACACGCACTGCACCGTCATCCGTCGACGCTGCGACCTCGTGATTGGCGGTGTCCGGCAACGGCTCCGCTGGAGCTTGCTCTCGCACTCGGCGCAAGCGCGATCGATGTTCGTTGAGCAGGGCCTCGTCATCTTTGCTCGATTCCACTGATCTCCCCAGAGTGGCGCAGGACGGTTCAACGAGACGCCCCACTCCGGGGGCGCTTGTCAACGTGCGGCTGAGGCGTAAGGCGTTGGTCCCCGGCCAGGTCAGCGCTGTCAACGGGGGGTCAAGGGCGCTGCAGACAAGGTTGTCCTGACACTCGAGGCTCTGGCTAACGCCATCGAGATGTTTTGGGTGTCAATCGGAATCGCTGTCACGACCTTCGCCGTCGGCCTCTTCGCGGCTCTCGCCGGGATCTTGGGTGTCGTTACTGCACCGCCGGCGATCGTCGCTTTGACCAGTGTCGCCGTGGTCGTGGTGGGGCTTATCGCCGCTGCGACGACAGCGGTCGTATCGACCATCCAGCCCATCAACTCGCAAGCCAAGGCGGTCCAGAAGCCGTTGACGAGCTTGGTGACACTTGGTCGAAGCCAAGCAATGGTGTCGAGCTCGGGGACGGTACTGTCCGCGATGGTGATGATTCCAATTGGGAGGCTCGGTCATGATTTCGGTTGTTCCGCAATTCCCCGAATGGTTCGTTCGAGTTCCCCCGGAAAAGATACGCAGCGTGCGGACTTGGTCGACGTTGGTTGGACTGACGTCTATTCCGTTGTCCCTGATCATCGGGGCAGTCGGGTTTCCGTGGACGTTCTTCCTGCCGACCGCGTATGATCCGCTGACTTTCGTCGTGGCGGGAATGATGGCTGCGTCATCGCTCTTCTCGTTGCTGATCGGCGCGCTTGCTCTTGCTGGGCGGGGCTGTGTAAAGACTGGTCAGCTCAATGTCATCTCATGCCGCAATCTACAGCGTGCGGCTGTGATGTTCTGGATCGGAAATTTCATGACAAGCGGCATCGGGCTCGCCGCGATGGTGCTAGTGGTATCGACATCAGACGGATCAAGCTGGCATCCCCCTGTCGAGTTCAGTGGCGAGACCCGGGCGTATCTGGGACTTTTGGTTCTGCCCGCCATACTCGGTGGCGCCACTTGGATCACGATGCAAAGGACCTTGCGCGCCTGACCCGTTGTTCCACGGGATGAACTACGGGGACGCGAGGGCGTCGATAGCGCTGACCTAGCGTCCCAGCGGTCTTTCCTAGTGAATCTGGGAGCTGGGGGAGCAGGTCGGGTGGAAGGTCATCTCGAAGCGGAGCCGGTTGAGCTCGTCGGTCGGCGAACAGCTTCGTGCGCCCGCACCCCAGGGACACGACAGCGCTGAGCGTTGAGAGCGGATTGCCCCACAGCCGCTTCCGGAACGGGAACACCCCGGTCTTGTACTGGCTGGTCATCCGCATCCCGCCGACGAACGTCCCACCGCACAGCGCACAAGCGGGATAACGGGACCGAGGAGCTGGCGAAGTCGAGGGTGTCTGCATGCGGGCCCGAAGTACGTCGGGATTCCATCGTGCGGATCACCGGCCGGGGTCCTCTCCCGCGGAGATCCCACCACCGAAGCGACGAGCATCAGGACGACGGGAGCACTCGGTAGTGCAGGTGCGTGACGCCGGGTGCGTCGAGCACGCGCGTCAGCTCGAGCTCGACGTGGTCTGTGCCGAACAGCCGTCGCCCGTCGCCGAGCACGACCGGGATCAACTGGATCTCCAGCTCGTCGAGCAGACCTTCGCGCAGCAGAGACTGCGCGAGGGCGGCCCCGTGCACCATCACGTCCTCGGCCCCGGCGGCCGCTTTGGCCTCGCGCATCGCGGTCGCGACATCGGGGACGTAGTGCACCCAGCCGCTCTGCGGTTCCGGTGCCGTGCCGCGCGTGGGCACGAAGATCGGCACGCCGTGGTGGTCACCGTCCCAATGACCGGCGTGGTCGAACGTCTTGCGGCCGACGACGACGGCACCGGTCCTCATCACCTCGGCGAACACCTTCCCGCTCACCCCCGGCGGGTCGAAGTGCGGATACCCCGCGACGGGCTCGCCGAGCCATTCGTGCAGCCGGAGGCCACCGTTGCCGAGCCCGTTGCCCGGCCCGTCCTCCGGACCGGCGATGAACCCGTCAAGCGACATCGCCATGTACAGAACCGACTTCGCCATGCCGTCTCCTCCCACCTCGGGCGCGAGCACGTCCAGGTAGACCAGCCCAGCCGGAGGAACTCATCGGCGCCCTCCAACCGCCGAAGCGAGTCACGTCGGGTTGTCGGCGGCTCCCAGCACCTGTGCCGGACCACCTGCCGAGCCCCGGGTCACCCCAGTGTTGCGTTCACGGCTACAGCGCTCGCGGTGATGAGGGCGATCGCGAGCAGCAGCCAACCGGCCTTGGTCAGCTGCTGCCACGGGGTGGCTTCGGCGGCCGAGCGTGTCTGATGGTCCAGGGACTCCATGCGGAGCACGCACCCCAAGGCTGCGATCCAGAGCGCGGCAGCCGGCAGGAATGCCCAGTGGAATGCGAGGCCGGTGATGAGCAGACCCGTGCAGATCGGCGTGAAGGTCGCGATCCACATCAACCGCAGCCGGCGACGTCGTGCGGGATTCGCTGGGAGCGTGGACCGCAGGGGCCTAGCATTCCTTCCCATTGGTGTTCGGACCTTGTGAGCTTTCGGGTATGGGTTCCCCAGAGGTAGTGTCGAGCAAACACTTCGCTGAATCGTCTCCCAGCAGAGCCTGTGGACGATACGGTGGCCCCCGTTTGCTGGCGAATCCTCAGCTGGGTGCTCAACCGGGAAAGCCTCGGCGTCGAAGGCAGCCCGGGCCCTGGTCATCTTCCACCCCGTTCCCGGAACGGACAGCGCGAGAAGCTGGCGCCGCTCGCCACCACCTCGGTCACACGCGACGCCTCCGACCGCGTTCCCTGGTCTCCTGAGCGACGAGCTTTCCCAACGATGGGAGGACCACATGTCCCGGACGATCGCGATCACCGGCGCCACCGATGGGCTCGGCCGTGCCTTGGCCCTGCGCCTGGCGAGCGCAGACGTCCGGCTCGTGCTGCACGGCCGTGACGCGGGCAAGGTCGAGCAGGTCGCAGCCGAGGTCCAGGGGGCGGGCGGTGCCGCTCCGGTCACCGCGACCGCCGACCTGGCCGAACTCGCCCAGGTGTCGACGCTGGCCGACACGATCAGCAGCAACGTCGACAGGCTCGACGTGCTGGTCAACAACGCGGGCATCGGATCGGGCGAGCCGGACGGGCGCGAACGCCGGACCAGCGCGGACGGTCACGAACTGCGCTTCGCGGTGAACTACCTGGCCACCTTCGCGCTCACCGAGGACTTGCTGCCGCTCCTGCGCTCCTCAGCGGCGGAGGGACGTTCCGCCCGGGTGGTGCACGTGGCGTCGCTGGCGCAGGACCAGCTCGATTTCGACGACCTCATGCTCGAACGCGACTACTCGGGCTCCCGTGCCTACGGTCAGAGCAAGCTCGCGCAGATCATGCACAGCTTCGACCTCGCCGAGCGGTTCGCCCCCACCGAGCTGGCCGCGACCTGCCTGCACCCGGCCACCTTCATGCCGACCAAAATCGTCTTGTCGGAGGTCGGCAGGAGCTCGGACTCCTTGGAAACCGGTGTGGAGGCGACCCGCAGGCTCGCCGTTGACGAGTCCCTCGAAGGCGTCACCGGTCAGTTCTTCGACCGACTCCGGCCAGCTCGGGCTCACGCCCAGGCCTACGACGCCGAGGCCAGGGCCACGCTCCGCGCCCGCACCCTCGCGCTCGTCCGGACTAGCGACGGATGATCTTGATGATGATCTGTCCGACGATGAACCAGATCAACGCGGCCAGCGCGTAGTTGAGCACGACGCCGAGCAGCGCGTCGTCCGGGGTGAAGACGTCCCCGAGCCCCAGCACGAAGGTCTGCGCGAGGGTGTAGATGAACGACACGAAGCCGTTGCCCTGGTTCGCGTCGAGCACCACGAACAGCACGTGCAACGCGAACACCAGCACCACGATCGACACCACGATCCGCACGATCCGCGCGATGGTGTCCCCGACCTGCCCCGGACGCCGAGGAGGGCGTCGGTCGCCGTAGTCGTCCCCGTACGGGTACCGCCCGGGGTCGTTCCGGTCGTAGGGATCGTGTGGCTGGTAACTCATGGTGCGGATTGTGTCACGCCCCGCACGCAGGACAACTCTGGCGAACAGGTGTGTTCCTCGAGGGAGATGACGCCGTCACCTCGCCGGCCGCAGCCCCAGCGCGCCTGTTGAGGCGTGCCCCGGGGGCACGCCTCTGACAAGCGCAGGGGGACGGCTCGTCGACGAGGCGCACCTGGGTGGTCGACAAGCTCGAGAGGCGCTGGCAGTTCGCCGAGGTCAGGACCGGCGACGGGAGCTCGCTTCGCGATCACCGCCTCTGGCGGCTCTTCGCCCCTCCCTGTTCTTCCTCGAACTCGCCGATCACGACGGGATCAGCCACACCTACGCAGTCGACGTCCGGTACCTCGCCGCCGCGAAGACGAGGAAGCAGCACGACAACGGGGAGGGCAAAGCCCCCGCCGCGCTGTACCGGAACGGCGTGCAGGTGTCCCGCTCCAACGTGCCGACGGCGTTCCCGGTGCCCGGCGGCGCCATTGAGGTCGCCCCCACCGCATTCGGCCTGAAGCGCATGCACTTCGTCTCCGGAACCGGCGCGCAACGGGCGCTGCGCCCGCACCACCGCTCCCAGGAAGGCCTCGCGCGAGGTTCGGGCAGCGCTGTCCGCGCCAGCGCGGTCATCGGCGCAGCAGCGGTGGTCATCCTCGTCGTGGCGCTCGCGTTGAACCTCCTCCACGGCGTCGGGTCCTCACCCACAGCCCGGTCATCGCCGAGAAGGTCGGCACGTTCACCTCACCGATCCACCTCCCCACCTGGGCGAACGCCACCCTGATCACCGCCGTAACCCTCGCAGTCCTCGAACGAGCCACGAGGCTCCGCCACAACCGCTTCCTCGACGCAGTGAGGTCCTGACCTCGTGAAACGCTCGGGGCGCCGAGCGCGGAACGCCGGTGCTCTGAGCCTGTCTTGGTCGGGGAAGTTCTGCCTGACCAGCTCGAAGTTCGGACCGGCGTAGTCGAACGTCTTGCGGCTGACGACGATGGCGCCGGTCCTCATCACCTCGGCGAACACCTTCCCGCTCACCCCCGGCGGGTCGAAGTGCGGATACCCCGCGACGGGCTCGCCGAGCCATTCGTGCAGCCGGAGGCCACCGTTGCCGAGTCCGTTGCCCGGCCCGTCCTCCGGACCGGCGATGAACCCGTCAAGCGACACCGCCATGTACAGAACCGACTTCGCGATGCCGTCTCCTCCAGTGTCGACACACAGGTGGTAGACCAGCTCAGCTGGAGGAAATTCATCTTAGGCAGCGTTTGTGGTGGAGCCGCTGGGAGCCGACTGTCGAGGGAGCCTGAGGCGGGTCGTATCACCCGTATAGCGGTGCTGAGAGACACAGTTGGTCGATTTGCCTGCATGGGTTGTTCGATGCGCGGCACACTCGCGCGCGCACTCGAAACTCGGGAGGTAAGCCGTATGGCTCGCGGCAGGCAGGACCCAGACGAATGGGACATTGAATACGACCCGACAGCGGAGTTCGATAGCACCTGGCACAGGGCTGAGTCCGTCTCGATGTCGGGCTCGGAGGCTTCGAGTGCTGAACCACCCGTCACCGTTGAGGTTGACGATGCCGGCGTTGTGATCGGCGTTTCTCTTGCAGCTGACTGGAAGAAGTCGGTTGATCCGCGCGCGCTGCACACGGCTGTGGTCTCCGCTGTGCAGGCGGTGACCATGCAGGTGCTCGCGCGCAACGCGGAGCAAATGGATCCAACGGCCGAACGCTCGGCGTCGGGTGCATCGGCGGATGTTCCGGACCTCTCACCGCTGAACCCCTCGGACGTTCAGCGCCTCTTGGATGAGGTCTACGCCGACGTCGATCGATTTGCGGAGCAAGTATCGCAGCGCTTGGACCGCACAGCTTCGGTCACGAGCGCAGGTGGGCACGTGCAGGGTTCTGCTACGAAAGGGCAGATCCACGATCTTTCGATTGATTCGAACTGGTCCTCGGTGGCCCGGAAGGCCGAGATCGAGACCGAACTGAACGACGTGCTCAGGAAATTGGGTGAGCAGTCCTCTGCAGGTGATTTGGCGCAAGGGCCGCAGAGTCGTGCGATTAGCGAGTTGAAAAGCCTTGTCAGTGATCCCCAGTTGTTCCTTCGGAGGATCGGGCTACCGTCGCAGTACTGATGTTGAATCCTCTTAGGGGTGGTGTATGAGCTCAGGTGGTGGCGTTGATGTCTCCTTGGAAGCGCTGCGCTCGGATGCAAAGAAGTGGGAAACTGCCGCGCAGGGTTTGTCCGGCCCGTTGAATGCGGTCGGGTCCCTTGATGTTGAACTTGCGGATGTGTCAATCTTCGCGCAATGGGCAGGTCTTGATCAGAGCTTCAATGATGCGACTTCGGCTATGGAGGAAGTGATAAGGAAGGCGGCTGAGTACTTCCGCAAGATCGGATCTGACCTCAACGAGTCAGCGAAGGAGTACCAGGCCGACGACGAAAGGGGTATGCACCAGGTTCAGGGCGCCTACCGCATGGAAGGAGACCTCTACGGTGGCTGATACCACGGTTGCTGATATCAACGCGAAGGCCAAAGAGGTCGGAAGGAAGATTCAGGAGTTCTTCGACCAGCTCAATGACACTCTGAGTTGGGTTCCTAGTGCTCTTGAATGGGTGATCAAAGCTGTTGAGGACGGGTTGAAGGTCTTCGAGGAGAGGCTCCAGGAGTTTTGGAAGGAGTTGAACAAGTTCTTTGCCTGGATGGGCAGCGTGCCAGCGCTTCGGATGAAAGCTGATATGTGGGAGCGTTCGGTTTCTCAGCCTCTCGGCGAAACTGCAGGGGACATCGCGTTGCACAGGCTTCGTGCGCCGATTGAGTGGCAGGGGCGCGCGGCCGAGGCGTACAAGGCAGTTGTTCCTTCGCAGGCGGACGGTCTGACTGCGCTGAAGACGCTTGCTCGGCAGGTGCAAAGCTCTCTGGACAGTTTGGCGAATGCGCTGACAGCGTTCTACGTTGCGATCGCGGCAGCGCTTGCTGCCTTCATCGTCGGGCTGACCGGTGCTATTGCTGCATGCTGCACGGGGGTTGGGGCTCCGCTCGGGGTTGCTGAGATTGCTGGCGTCGTCAGTGTCGTCATCGGGTTGATTACCGCGGCGAGCGCTGCGGTCGTCGCCTTTGCCAACTCTCTGGCTACTGATCAGAATTCGCTCACGCAGAAGATTCTTGACGTGGGAAATACCTGGCCGAAGTCGGTGTTGGGTGACCTTTCGGATGGAAGTGTGAGTGATGGAGACGGTTCCGATTGGCGGGTGAATCAGTGACTCCTACGCCACCCTGGCCTCAGGGTAATCACATTGCCGCAAATCACGATTTCGTTCCGGTCTCACCCCAGTTCGTTAGTCGGATTCGGAAAGTCGCTCGATTGATCGGCGTTTTGTCGGTACTTTTGGTTGCCGCTGTCATGATTGGGATCGCGGTGAGTTGCTTCATGCTGCTTGCGCTGATGCCAGCAGCGGCGATCTTTTCCGTCGTTTTGGGGTGGCTAGCTGGAGCTTTCGCTGTCTCCTCGGCGCTCGCGCTGGCCACAAGTGCGTCTTGCGTGAACACGGGGGCGTTTAATCTGAACTTTGCCCGACGGTCCCGGAGGACGCTGCTTTTTCTGGCGGTTTCGTCGATTCTTCCGACCGGAATTGCCGTTCTTATTCTCGCTGCGGGTGGTGGCTCGGCAGGTGAGTTCCCACCCGCAGCTGCGGTATGCCTGGTTCTTCTCCTTTTTCCATTTGCCATTTCCGTGATCGACATGGTGGTGGGGAGGCATTTGCTCGATCTGAACCGGGTGGGTGCTGGGCCGTACGGGGCGCCGCAGCGGTGACGTCGGTCTGCGGTTCTGGCTAGAAGTGGAATGCGTTATTTCCGGTTGTTCCGCAGGCACCGTCCAGGTGCCGCCTGACAGGCTGAGCAGCGTGTTGCGTGGAGAGCAGCCATCTCAACTTCACCGAACGGCGTCGCGAAGGTTCGGGTCCCGGCAGACTCCTCACTTCCGATATCGGTGGTTCGGGATTGGCATGGCGGTGACTGCAGTCGTCGTGTACGCGCCTCTAGTGGTCGGCGCGTACACCGCTGGTCAGTGAGACTCTGTCGGTTGGTGGGTGGGCGTCAGTTTCAGCTGCAACTGACGCCCCCGCGCGTGTGATGTGATGGGGAGTCGGAGTGCTCGTTCTGGGGTCGTGGACGAGTTGAGCGGGCTAGTCTTCGCGTGCCTGACTTGGGAAGTGGGGCGACAACCCGAGTTCTTCGCGTACGGGCGCCGGTGAAGTCCTTGCAGGTCGCCGACGCGTGCGGGGTTCTGACTCCGGAACAGCGGCAGGCGTTGGGGCTGATCAGGTGCTGGAGGCGCGGGATTTCAACGGTATGCCGGGTTGCGCATTCATGGCTGGTGAGTCCGGGACCAGGGCGGGTTGGAACGCCTTCGTGGGTCGACCGCTACTCAGAACTTCCAGCAGTTCATGCGATCCAAGCCAGGGGCAGAGCGATCTCAGTGGCCGGGTATCCGGCTGCGAAAGTGGCCATCAACAACCGGAATTGCGCGGTCGCTGTTGAGGTCTCCGATCAGGGCACGGTTTTCGTTCACGGCTTTCGCGAGATGGTGCGGTGAACGGCTGCGACGTCATGCAGGAGGTTGCCGAGGCGGTTGTTCCCAATCTCCCGAACGCCTGAGTGATAACAGTCGGTTCCTTGTCACATGGAGTGATTGGGCGGGCTTTTGGGTTTGGGGGGTTGTATCCGCTGGCTGAATCCGTGGGGTTTCTCTTACGTGACTTCGGGGCAAGTGCCGATCGTGATCGCGTTGTTGGTCTTGATCGGGAGGATTGATGAGCGGTCGTGTGGGTGTGCCGGTTCGGGTTCGGCGGGTGTCGAGCGAGCTTCGGGAGCTTCGGCTGCGGAGCGGGCTCGGGGCTGAGGAGGTTGCCGGGGCTCTCGGCATGTCCATGAGCAAGCTGTCCCGGATGGAGTCCGGGCAGCGGGGGTTGCAGGCTGATGACGTGTCGGCGCTCCTCGGGCTCTACCGCGTCCCAGCGCGGCGACGGGAAGAGCTGTTGAGCCTGGTGCGGAACGCGGCCATGCCCAACTGGTGGCAGGTGCAGGAGGGTCGTCTGCCCGCGATGTGGGAAGAAACGACCAGATTCGAACGCGAAGCGGCGGCCATCTTCAACTACGAAACGACGCTTGTTCCAGGCATGTTGCAGACAGCCGGGTACGCGTCGGCGCTCGTCGGTGGAACGGACCCTGATCTGAACATCGCCGAGATCGAAGCGTTGGTCACCTCCCGTCTCAGCCGTCAGACCGTGTTGAACAGGGCAAAGGCTCCATATTTCGAGGCGTTGATCGAACAGAGCACGCTCGAACGCCTGGTGGGCGACGCAGCTGTGATGTACCAGCAGATTCGCCACCTTGTTTCTGCGGCCAGGCAGGACAACATCACGGTCCGGGTGGTTGAGACCCGCGCAGGTGCCCATCCCGGTCTGGACGGACCATTCGTCCTCTTCGACTTCGACCAGCATCCGCCCCTGGTCCTCCTGGAGAACCGTGGTAGCAGTGCGTTCCTGGAAGAGCCCGAACATGTCGCTGCGACGAGAGAAGCCCTTCGGCGGTTGCACGAGGCAGCGTTGCCCGCTCACGATTCAATAGCTCTCATGAATGAGATCGCCGACAAACTCGTTTAAAGCTCAAGGAGCGGATTGTGACTGCGCCGGAACGGCATGCGCTTCAGTGGCGTACGAGCACTCGGAGCAGCAACTACGCGAACTGCGTTGAAGTCGCCTTCGCAGGCGACACCGTGCACACCCGTGACTCGAAGAACCCTGCTGGTCAGCACCTGATGTTCGGGCAGCCGGCGTGGTCGGCCTTCGTGCAGGGGTTGCGGGATGGCAGGTTCAGCAACTCTTTTCGCAGTTGATCATGTAGTCGATAGGGGTCGTTAGGGGCTCGAACGCAAGATCAACTGGCTGGGAAGCCCCTAGCGATGATTTGAGATCCATTTCACTCGTTTGCCGGTTCCTGTTTTGACCAACTTCGCTACACGCGCGCAGACCCGTGCGCTAACGTTTGCCACGCTGGCAAGTGGATGTCCGTCGCCCTCATCGCGGCGGCACCTGGACAAGGGGAGTTCAGCGTGAACAGCGAGGGAGGCGCGGCCTGATGTTTCCGAACGTGTGGGGCCAGATCACGGAGACCGTCGATCGCATCGCGGACAAGCAAGCGTACGCCGCGTCGCAGTCTGCTGGCGGGTCGATGCAGATCGATCCGGACAAGGTTGACGAGATTGCCCGCTTCTTTGCCGACGAAGCGGACAAGATGGAAGCGCGCGAAGTTGACATGATGGAGCTCGCGAACGTTCAGGCGCCAGGGGCCGACCCAGTCAGCACGGACGCTGCCGCGAAGTACGGACAGGTCGCGGCCGGTGACCCGCGGGCCTACATGCATAACTACGCGGCGCTCACGAAGGTTTTCAGGGAAGCGGCCGAGGCTTTGAGCAGTAGCGCGCGCCAAACCCGGACGGATGATGACACCGCTGCTCACGGCATTAACACCTGAGCGGGTTCTAGGAGGAAATCTTGCGTAAAGGGCTCACCCTTGGTGCGATCTTGGGCGGCGTGCTGCTCGCAGGCTGTTCGGGTGGAGGTGCCGCTCCAGAGCCGCCGAGCAGTGCCCCAGTCGAGCCCCCTGCACCGCCGAGCTCTTCCCGGACGGCTCCGGCGAAGCAGCTACAGGTCGCGGACGCATGTGGCGTTCTCACACCGGAGCAGCAGCAAGCGATCGGTGTCAACGAGCCGCCGCGTGCGCGCGAGTCGAACGGTGTTCCTGGCTGCACCTTCGAAGACGGTGGAGGCAACGCGACCGACGGATGGAGCGCGTTCGCTGCGGTGAAACAGGGTGAGACGCTGCAGCAATTTACTGAGCGTATGGCGAACGAACAGCCAGCTACTGTGGCTGGCTACCCGGCAGTGCAGATCGCTTCAGGCAACAGGAACTGCATCGTCTCCGTCGACGTCTCGGACCAAGGTTCTGTGTTCGTGAACGGCATCTCTCGTAATGAGGCGGTCAACGGCTGCGACGTCATGAAGAAGGTGGCGGAAGCCGTTGTTCAGAATCTTCCGAATGCCTGAGGGGGTAGGCGGTGACTGGCAGAGAACTTGAACCTGCGGACTTTGAGGGTGCGCAGCTCAATCAGATGCGCGGCTGGGTCCACGGTGGCGCTGGCTCTGAGGCTCTTTACGAGAACTCAAAGCTCTGGAACGCAGAAGACCAGTACATGCGGGACCTGAAGATCCGGCTTGAGGACAAGCTGAAGCAGGTCGGCGCAGTTATGAAGTCCGAGTCGGGCGAAGCCATGAAGGACCAGGCCATGCCGGTGGTTCTGTGGACTGAGATCACGGCGGACAGTGCGAAGCTCCAGTCGGAGCAGATGACCGCTCAGGGCGAAGCCTTCAAGAAGGTCCAGACGTCGATCCCGGCCAAGAGTGAAGAACAGGCCGTCCCGGACGACATGTGGATCGAAGAGAGCTGGGACAGCCTGGTCACCGGCTCCACGGATGCTGAGGATGCCAAGGCGCACAACGAGAAGCTGCGTCAGGAAGCAGTCCAGGCATTCACTGCCTATCAGGACACGACGCAGGGCAACGTTTCGGGCAGCGCTCAGTTCGAGCAGCCGCCGGAAATTGCAGTTGGCTCGGCAGGCGGCACGAGCAGTTCTTCCGTGCCCAGCGTCGGTGGGGTTGGCTCTCCGGCTCCGTCGTCGACGTCCAGTGCATGGGCCGGTGGCGCCGGTGGCGCTGGTGGTTACGCCGGTGGCGCGGGTACTGGTGGTGCTGGCGGTGGTGCTTTCGGCGGTGGTGCTGCTGGTACCGGTGCTGCTTGGGCGACTCCGCCTGGTGGTGGCTCGGGTTCGAACCAGAATCCCGGTGGCGCTGGTCGCGTTCCGAACGGGCCTGGTGTCCCCGGTGGTACTCCCGGGCTCGGTGCTGGTCGTCCCGGCGTGCCGGGTTCGGGCGCTGGTGGGCGGTCGGGCGCCGGTAGCGGTGCTGGTGGCCGTGCTGGTGCGGGTCGCGGCCTGGGGGCCGGCTCGGGTGCTGGTGCCGGTGGTCGTGCGGGTGTCGGTGGTTCCGGGACGGGCGCCGGTGGTCGCGCGGGCGCGGGTGGTCTCGGTGGAGCTGCCGGGGCTGGTGGCCGCGGTGGTGCTGGTGCCGGTGCGGGCGCGGGTGCGCGCGGCAGGGGTCAGGAAGGCGAGGACGACCTCGAGCACGAGACTCCCGACTACCTGATCGGCGACCAGGGCGTCTTCGACGAGGACCTGCCGAAGGTCGCTCCGCCGGTCTTCGGTGACTGGGACAACCAGCGGTAATCGCTCGTCAACGCAGATCGGCCAGTGGGCGGTACCGCTTCGGTGCCGCCCACTGGTTCGTGCGAGATCGTGGACGATCAGGGCTCGGAACTGCGGGGGACGGCCGTGCGCCATGGCTACCGAACGGCTGAGAACTGGACGGATCAGTGAACAACTCGGATCAATTCGTGGACGCCCTCGGGGCTGTGCCGTCCACACTTTCTGGCTGGGGAGAACCGGTGAAGATCGAGCTGTCGAAGCAGGGCTTCCACGAGGCGTGGAAGTACTTCAACCTCGGCACCAAGCCGCTCGTGCTCAACGTCCTGCCCGAAGGCATCCTCGAAGCCGAGCGGCGCCAGGTCGAGGCCCGCGCGCGAGATGAGCTGCAGGCGCTCGGTTTCGGCAACGAGATGCGCGAAGAGGACATCCAGGGGGCCCTGCTGCCGCTCACGCGCTACGAGCGGGCCTTCGACATCAACTTCCGGCAGCGCACGCCCGACGGCGGACAGCGCATCGTCGCGGGCATGGTCGCCTGCACCCGGGGTCACGCGACGCTCGCGGTGCTCACCGAAGAGGACGTGACCGTCCAGACGCTGCCCGCCGACTCCATGGTGCGGGCGCTGCTGAGCGTGCTGCCCGACGACGTCAAGGCCGGCCCCGGGCGGGGCGTGTCGCTGCGCAGCTCGGCGATGGAAGCCGCCGCCAAGTCCGCGGGCAACGACCGCGAGATGGGCGAGGCGCTCGTGCGGCAAGGACTCCGGCGCGACGAGGCCAAGACGCTGGTCGAGATGGCCGGCGGCGCTCGAAACGCCTACGCGCAGGTCGGCTACGCCGTCATGGACGGGCAGGGCAAGCGGCACCGGGCCCCGATGGTCACCAACTTCTTCGCCAACGCCAAGGGCTGGTACATGATCGAGAACAGCCACCGCAGCGACGAAGGATGGACGACCATCGCGCCCATCGACCGGCAGCGCATGGCCGGCCGCGTGCAGGACCTCGGCAAAACGCTGTAGCGGGAAGCGGAGCCCCGGGCCGCGCGCCCGGGGCTCTCCCATGTCATGTCCCGGATGGGCTCGCGGCGGCCAGCTCGCCGAGAACATCGCTGGGGGTGCCCCTCGAAGAGCGCAGGACGACGCAGCCCGGTCATCCGATCGGCGGTTCGGCCTGGTCGGCATCGCGATCGTGCGGGCGCTGGCCGCGGTCCTCATCACCGTCCCCGACTACGGGCCCCACATCGCCGTGACGGCTGGGTGCGTCTTCCTCGTGTGGTGGTCCGCCACCGCCAAGCGGCGTGGCTGAGCAGTGCGCGTAGTGCCTCGGCGGCATGCCCCACCCGATCGCTGGTCGTCTCGGCCGCCCTCCACGGCGACAGGTGGCCTGCTGACGGCCCCGGTCCTGCCACTGCGGGAGCTGAAGCCTCGGCACGCCCTGAGGCGGCACGACACGCTGAAGCAGCCAGTGCTTGAGGCCCGGTTCGGTGCCCCTTCGCCTGCGGAGGTACGGCCCCGAAGGAGCTGGTCAGCGGAGGCGTCGGCAAGCGAACCCAGGGGCAGGTGCAGAATGCCGACTGCAGCGGTCCGCTGCGCCGATGACACGAACCGCGCGGTGAACGCGACAAAGTTCGAGGTTGCCTCAACCCGTGCACCGGGCTCGAGGGGCCGCAGCGGCGCTCCCACCGGCTCGGGCAGCTGACCCGACGGCGTCAGGCCCTCGCCGCGCCGCGTCTGGACGGGCGGGGCCACCGGGGGCTTCGGTGCCGCATCACGGGGACCATCCTTTCCGCTCAGTGGAAGAAGGCAAGATCAACTTCCATCGTAGAGCAGGTCCTCGAACGACGTGCGTTCGGGGGCCGTTTAACGCGGTTGTGACCTGCGGAGACAACCCTCACGTGGCTCAACTGTGCGGAAATCGGACACATTCCGATAAGTTTGGCTGAGATTAGTGCACTTCAGCGGCTTTGTTGATAGGACTTGCAGCGGCCCCGTGCTCGTGCACGCCTTGTACGGGTAGAACCTCAAGGGCCAGGGCGGTGGGGCGGACTGATCCGTTCCACAAAACCGGGACCCCCGTGGGCAACCGCCTTCCGGGACTCGGTACCGTCGCCCGCACCGATCAAGAGAAACCCCACATCACGGAGGACATGGTGGCCCTTCCCCAGCTGACTGAGGAGCAGCGGGCAGCAGCTCTGGAAAAGGCGGCTGCCGCCCGTCGCGCCCGAGCTGAGCTCAAGGAGCGCCTCAAGCGAGGCGGAACCACGCTGGCGGAGGTCCTGGAGACCGCCGACAACGACGAGGTCTTGGGCAAGATGAAGGTCTCCGCCCTGCTCGAGGCCCTTCCCGGCGTCGGCAAGGTCCGTGCGCAGCAGATCATGGAGCGGCTGGAGATCGCCAACAGCCGTCGGCTGCGCGGGCTGGGCGAGCGGCAGCGCAAGGCGCTGCTCACCGAGTTCAGCGGCGAGTGATCGACGCAAAAACCGGCGCTGAGCCGAGGACCGTCCGTCAGGGCGAGCCTCGGCTCACCGTCGTTTCCGGGCCTTCTGGAGTCGGCAAGTCCAGCGTGCTCAGCGAAGTGCGCAGGCAGGTTCCTGAGGTGTACTTCAGCGTGTCCGCGACCACCCGGGCTCCGCGCCCCGGTGAGATCGACGGAGTGCACTACCACTTCGTCTCCGTCGCGGAGTTCGAGCGGATGATCGCCGACGGCGAGATGCTCGAACACGCCCGCTACGCGGGCAACTTCTACGGGACGCCGCGCAAGCCCGTCCAAGAGGCGATCGCCGCGGGCAAGCCCGCAGTGCTGGAGATCGAACTCCAAGGCGCCCGCCAGGTCCGCAGCGCCTGGCCGGACGCGCAGCTGGTCATGCTGCTGCCGCCGTCCTGGGACGAGCTGGTCGACCGGCTCACCGGCCGGGGCACCGAACCGGCCGACGTCGTGGAGAGGCGACTGGCCGCCGCGCGGGACGAGCTGGCAGCCGAACCGGAGTTCGACGAGACCGTCGTCAACGCCGACGTGCAATCCGCGACCAGCGAATTGGTACGATTGATACTCGGCCACGAGAAGTGACGTCTCCCTTCCCGTGCTCCGAGCGACCTACTACTGAGCAGGAGCCACACCTGTGAGCACCCCTAGCGCGCTGGCTGCGCTCAACAGCAGCCCGTCGACCAACACCGTCGAGGGCATCACCTACCCGCCGATCGACGACCTGCTCGAGCAGGTCAGCTCGAAGTACGCGCTGGCCATCTACTCCGCCAAGCGCGCGCGGCAGATCAACGACTACTACGCCCAGCTCGGCGAAGGCCTGCTGGAGTACGTCGGCCCGCTGGTCGAGCCCGGCCCGCGCGAGAAGCCGCTGTCGATCGCGTTGCGCGAGATCCACGCAGGCGTGCTAGAGCACACCGAAGGCGAGTGACGTCTGAACCGACCGAGGGCCGCCCGCGGGTGGTCCTCGGTGTCAGCGGTGGCATCGCCGCCTACAAGGCGTGCGAGGTGCTGCGGCGGCTGACGGAGTCCGGCCACAGCGTCCGCGTCGTGCCGACCGAGGCCGCGCTGAACTTCGTCGGCGCCGCGACCTTCGAGGCGCTGTCCGGGCAGCCGGTCGTCACCGGCGTGTTCTCGGACGTGCACGAGGTCCCGCACGTGCGCCTCGGGCAGGAAGCCGATCTCGTCGTCGTCGCTCCCGCCACCGCTGACCTGCTGGCCCGCGCGGCCAACGGGCAAGCGCCCGACCTGCTCACCAACACCCTGCTGACCGCGCGCTGCCCCGTGCTGATGGTCCCGGCGATGCACACCGAGATGTGGGAGCACCCGGCGACCCAGCACAACGTGGCCACGCTGCGCAGTCGCGGTGTGATCGTCGCCGAGCCCGACAGCGGTCGGCTCACCGGCAAGGACACCGGCAAGGGGCGGCTGCCCGACCCCGCCGAGATCGTCGACCTGGCCCGGCTGCTGCTGACCTCGTCCACCGCGCTGCCGTGGGACCTGGAAGGGCGCCGGGTGGTCATCTCCGCCGGTGGCACGCGGGAATCGCTCGACCCCGTCCGCTACCTGGGAAATCGCTCCTCCGGGCGGCAGGGCTACGCGCTGGCGCGCATCGCCGCGCACCGCGGCGCCGACGTGACGCTGGTGGCCGCGCACACCGCTGACCTGATCACCCCCGCCGGAGTGCGGTTGATCAGGGTCGGGACCGCCGACGAGATGCGGTCGGTGATGCTCACCGAGGCCGACGGAGCGGACGCGGTCGTCATGGCCGCCGCCGTGGCCGACTTCAAGCCGGTCAACCGGGTCGAGCACAAGATCAAGAAGACCGATCGGGACCCGGAACCCGTTGCGCTGTCCCGCAATCCCGACATCCTCGCCGAGATCGTCGAAGCGCGGTCGGCCGGCAAGCTCTCGGCGTCGCTGATCGTCGGGTTCGCCGCCGAAACCGGTGACGCCACCTCGTCCGTCCTCGACCACGGCCGGGCCAAGCTCGCGCGCAAGGGCTGCGACATGCTCGTGGTCAACGCCGTGGGCGAGGGCATGGCCTTCGAGGTCGAGGACAACTCCGGCTGGCTGCTCGGGGACGACGGGACCGAAGAGCGCATCGCCTTCGGCGCCAAGTCCCTGCTGGCGTCCACATTGTGGGACTCGGTCGGTCGGCGGCTCTCCGACCAGTAGTGTTTGTCGGCAACAAGGCCACGAGCACCAGAGGAGAGGCGTTGAGCCAGCAGCGGTTGTTCACCAGTGAGTCGGTGACAGAAGGGCATCCCGACAAGATCTGCGACGCGATCAGCGACTCCGTCCTGGACTCGCTGCTCGCGCAGGACCCGCGCTCCCGCGTCGCGGTGGAGACCATGGTGACCACCGGGCAGGTGCACGTGGCCGGAGAGGTCACCACCGAGGCCTACGCCGACATCCCCGCCATCGTGCGCGAGAAGATCCTCGAGATCGGCTACGACTCGTCCGCCAAGGGCTTCGACGGCAACTCCTGCGGCGTCAACGTCGCCATCGGCTCCCAGTCGCCCGACATCGCGCAGGGCGTCGACACCGCGCACGAGAACCGCGTCGAAGGCGTCATAGACGAGATCGCCCGGCAGGGCGCAGGCGACCAGGGCCTGATGTTCGGCTACGCCTGCGACGACACGCCCGAGCTCATGCCGCTGCCCATCGCGCTGGCCCACCGGCTGTCGCGTCGGCTCACCCGCGTTCGCAAGGACGGCGTGCTGCCCTACCTGCGGCCCGACGGCAAGACCCAGGTCACCATCGAGTACGACGGCGAGAAGGCCGTGCGGCTGGACACCGTCGTGCTGTCCACCCAGCACGCCGAGGAGATCGACCTCGACGGGCAGCTCGTCGGCGACATCAAGGCCCACGTCGTGGAGCCGGAGATCGCGTCGCTGGCGCTGAGCACCTCCGACACGCGGCTGCTGGTCAACCCGACCGGCCGGTTCGTCGTCGGCGGCCCCATGGGTGACGCCGGGCTGACCGGGCGGAAGATCATCGTCGACACCTACGGCGGCATGGCCCGCCACGGCGGCGGAGCCTTCTCGGGCAAGGACCCGTCCAAGGTCGACCGCTCCGCGGCGTACGCGACGCGGTGGGTGGCCAAGAACGTCGTCGCCGCCGGACTCGCCAAGCGCATCGAAGTCCAGGTCGCCTACGCCATCGGCAAGGCCGCCCCGGTCGGTCTGTTCATCGAGACCTTCGGCACCGAGACCGTCGATCCCGACCGGATCCAGCAAGCCGTCAACGAGGTCTTCGACCTCCGCCCGGCCGCCATCATCCGCGACCTCGACCTCCTGCGCCCCCTCTACTCGGCCACCGCCGCCTACGGCCACTTCGGCCGCACGGACGTCGACCTCCCCTGGGAGTCCACCACCCGAGCCGACGCCCTCAAGACCGCAGCGGGCCTCTAACGGCCCACCCCCGAAGAGGCCGTCCCGGAGCCCGCTCCGGGACGGCCTCTTCGCGTCCCCGAGCGTGGCGAGCACGCGAACGGTCACCTGCCGCAGCCGGATGACCGCCGTGATCGGGAGGCCCGGCGGCCTTCCTGAGCTGCTGAGGCGTGCGGGGGTCGTGAGGCGTGCGTGGAGGTGTGGGCTGGGGTGTGCGGGGTCG
>NZ_SMKV01000058.1 GCF_004348445.1 Saccharopolyspora aridisoli
GGGCGTGGGTGTGGCGCGGGATGAGGTGACCGCTCGGCTGCGGGCGGCGGGGTGCGTGTTCGCCGAGGACGAGGCGGATCTGCTGCTGGGCGAGGCCGGTGATGACCCGGAGCGGTTGGAGCGGATGCTCGGTGCTCGGGTGTCGGGGTTTCCGTTGGAGCAGGTGCTGGGGTGGGCGTGGTTCCGGGGTGTGCGGATCGCGGTGGCGCCAGGGGTGTTCGTGCCCCGGCGTCGCACCGAGCACCTCGTCGAGCTCGCCCTGGAGGGCCTTGGTGCGGGTGCTGTGGTGGTGGACGTGTGCTGCGGTTCGGGTGCGGTGGCCGCCGCGGTGCGTGCCGAGCGCCCGGACGCGGAGGTGTGGGCGTGCGATGTCGACGAGCGCGCGACGGTCTGCGCGGAGCTGAACCTGCCTGCAGGGCACGTGGTCACGGGAGATCTGTTAGCCCCTCTCCCCGACGAGTTGGCGGGCCGAGTGCAGGTGATCACCGCAAATGCCCCCTACGTTCCCAGCGACGCGGTGGCGTTGATGCCTCCGGAGGCTCGTGACCACGAACCCCGCAGCGCTCTGGACGGTGGGGCCGACGGTCTGGCGGTGCAGGCGCGGGTGATCGTCCAGGCACCGCGCTGGCTGGCTCCGGATGGTGTGCTGCTGGTGGAGACCTCCCGCGAACAGGCCGAGGGCACCGCGGGGCTCATGAGCGCGGCAGGCCTGGTGGCGCGGGTGTCGCGCTGCGACGAGCTCGACGCCACGGTCGTGTCCGGCCGCTTAGGTTAGCGGTATGTGGTTCCCCGGGTCCCCGAATCGTGGCGGGGTCTCGGCGTCGAGGGCCGGACGTTCGCGTGGCTGGTTCGCAGCGGGTGCGCAGTGCGCGCATCGCGGGTGAGCGAGGCGTGCAGATTCGCGGCTGGGCCTTCGGTGATCAGACCCGGTGTGGCGGCGTTGACCCGCGACCGGATTGCGCACGTGGATGCCGCGACACGATCGCCAACGCCAACGCCGCGCTGTGCGGACCGGGCCCGCATCGGGCTCGCTCCGATTCGGGGTGGTGGGCGTGTGGCCAGCGTGGACGGGATGCGGTTCGTCGTGCCGGTGCAGACCGGCAACGCCCGCCACAACCCGCACAGTCGGCGTCAGGAACAGGGCGCTGAACATGGTCGACGACCAGGCCGCCGGTCTCGTCGGGAAGGTCGTGTCCGGTTATCCCGTGCATCGCTGCACGTGCTTGGCAACGACACCGGCCACCGCCGCGACATCAATCCCAGGCCCACCCAACGAGGCCGCCACGCCTCGGCCCGGCGGATCTTTCAAGACCAGCGTGGCGCACTGATCCCGCGCTACTACGAAGGCATGGAAGACCAACTCGGCGCCTCGGACTCGTACGGAACGCGATGCTGTTCACCACCCGCTACCTCGAGGCCGCGATCACCGAGCTTGCGCACCGCCCGCGCGAGGTCCGTGACGCAGACGCCGCCCGGCTGTCGCCTTCGCACCACGTCCATGCTGGACCGCTGCTCGTTCTCGACCCCGCACCTGGCCGCCGGACTGCGGCCCTGGCCCCTGAACCATCGTTGCTGTGGGCGCCTTTCGCGCAAGAAGCGCCCCGGCCCTGGAGGAGGGCTTGGCTAGTGCGCGATGCATTGCCTGGCAGATCAACCACTGCGCGGCAAGTGGACACCTCCCGAAGGAGGTAACAGTTCACCTTCCCGAGTGTCTTGGTTGTGCGTTCTTGACGAGGGGCACGTCCAATCCCATGGGCAGGGGGTCGGCTGAACGGCCGTGCTGGGAGCCACACGGGCCCGCCCAGTGCCTGTGACCGCGGTGCCGGCTTCGCCTTCGATCGTAAGGAGCACCGATGGGGTTTGACAGGGCTTTCATCACCGCTGCGATCAACCGCAGCGCCGAGAACGCCACGGACCGGCGAAGCCTGTTGAAGGCGTTCGGGCTGGCCGGCGCGGGCGCGGTCGCCGCCAGCTCCCTGGGAGGCGCGGGCGTCGCGGCCGCCCAGAGCGGCGAAGGGGGCGGGATTTCAGATCCGGCCATCCTGAACTTCGCGCTGAACCTGGAATACCTGGAAGCGGAGTTCTACCAGCGCGCCGCGTTCGGCCAGGGACTGGATTCCTCGCTGACCGGTGGTCAGGGCACCCAGGGGCAGGTCAGCGGCGGCAAGCAGGTGCCATTCCAGTCCAAGGTGGTGCGCCAGTACGCCGAGGAGATCGCCAAGGACGAGCTCGAGCACGTGCGGTTCCTGCGCACCGCGCTGGGCTCGTCGGCGGTGGCCGAACCGGCCATCGACATCAACGAAGCGTTCACCGCAGCCGCGCGGGCCTCCGGAGCGATCGGGCCGAACGAGCAGTTCGATGCCTACGCCAACGACGCCAACTTCCTGCTGGCGGCGTTCATCTTCGAGGACGTCGGGGTGACCGCTTACAAGGGCGCGGCCCCGTTGGTGCAGAACAAGACATTCCTGGACGCCGCCGCGGGCATCCTGGCTGTGGAGGCCTACCACGCGGCCAACATCCGCACCGCCCTCTACACCATGGGCGAGGAGACGCCGGCCTTGATCGAGGGTGCGAACAAGATCTCGGCTGCTCGCGGTCAGCTGGACAACGGCAAGGACCAGGGCATCGAGGTCGAGGGCAAGGCCAACATCACCCCGACCGATGCCAACGGCATCGCTTTCGGTCGCACCCCTGGGGAGGTCCTCAACATCGTCTACCTCACTCCGGGCGCGGCAACCAAGGGCGGGTTCTTTCCCAACGGCGTCAATGGCGAGCTCAACTCCGCCGGTGGTGCCCCCGCTGGTGGTGCCGACACCGGTGGCGGCGGCACCGCCGGTGACTCGTCGGCAACCCAGAACGCACTGCTGGGCACCGGGGCCGGGATGCTGGCCGCCGGTGTCGGTGCCGCCGCCTACGCGGCCCACCGGCGCTCGGCCGATGACGAGGGAACAACTCCTCAACAGCAGTGATGACCCCTCGCCCGGACAGGTCATCTGACCGCGGCGGACGCCGGTGCCTCACGGCCTCGGTGCTCGCCGCGGTCATGGGCCTGGGTGGACTGGCCACGATCACCGTGGGGATGACCACCGAGTCGATCCAGCCAGCGACTCCGGCAGCCAGGACCGCCGGAGTCGCGCCTGCGACGAACGCCCACCGCGAGGACACCCAGGGCCCGGTGATGGCGCACTCGCCCCCGGTCTTCCTCCGCATCCCGACCATCAACGTCGAAACCGGTCTGACGTCCCTGGGTCTCAACCCGGACCGCAGTGTCGAGGTCCCCACCGATTTCGGCCAAGCCGGCTGGTACCGAGGCGGGCCCAGCCCCGGCGAGCAAGGCCCGGCCGCGATCCTGGGCCACATCGATTCTCACGACGGCCCGGCGGTGTTCTACCGGCTCGACCAGCTCCGCCCGAACGATCCGATCCTGGTGACCCGCGCCGATGGCACCACCGCCACGTTCCGGGTCGATGCCCTCGGCCAACACCCCAAAGACGCCTTCCCCACCGAGCGCGTCTACGGCCCCACCCAGCACGCGGCCCTTCGGCTGATCACCTGCGGCGGCCGATTCGACACCGCCACCCGCAGCTACGACGACAACATCGTGGTCTACGCCCACCTGGTACCACCCGAGTAGGAGGCATTCCGGCGCGAGGTCTCAGTCCCGCGCACTGGGCCACCGTGCTCGCACTGCTTCTCGGCGCCTCCGAACTGCCCCAGTCGGCACGCTCACTCGGCCAGTCAGCACGCGTGGTTCACAACCGGAACACGCTAAGACACCGACGCCGCCGATGCCGCCAAACCGGGCTTGGGCGGCCCAGCCGCGTCCCGCGCGGGCCTGGGCGGTGCTCGTGGCGATGACTCTGCTCCACCCGTTCACGATCGTCCACTTCGTCGCGGTCGTCCCCGGTGGGCAGGCCGGTGCCGCGGACCAGTGGGCGCAGCGGGCGGTGTTCGTGGCTGCGATGTTGGCGTCGGCGAACTGTCAGTTCCTGCTCGCCGTTGGCGGAAGCGCTGCTAGCGCAGCGTGGTGATCGCCGTGCTCGCCCTGCTGACCGCGTGGGGTGAGGGTCCGGGCAACCGAGGATGACCGGACCGCTGCCCCGACTGCGAGGGCCGGTGGCAGCACTCGAGTCAGGGCAGCGGCCGTGGTGACTGGCGAGCTGGGTGTTCTCGTCGCTCAGCTCAGGGCGTTGCGGTGCTTGGCCGCGAGGTTGAGGTACTGCTCGACGGAGAGCTTGAGTGCGGCTTGTTCGTCGTCGGTGAGCTGGCGGCGGACCTTGCCGGGGGTTCCGGCGACCAGGGAGCCGGGCGGGATGTCGGTGCCTTCGAGCACGACCGCTCCGGCGGCGACCAGGGAGCCCGCGCCGATGCGAGCACCGTTGAGCACGACCGAGCCCATGCCGATGAGGCTGCCGGTTTCCACGGTGCAGCCGTGCAGGACAGCGCGGTGGCCGACGGTGACCTCGGGGTGGATGTCGGCGGGAAATCCCGGGTCGGCGTGGATGACGCTGCCGTCCTGGATGTTGGTGGCCTCGCCGATGGTGATGGTCTCCTGGTCGCCGCGCAGCACCGAGCCGTACCAGATGCTGGCGCGGGGGCCGATGGTGACGCGGCCGATGAGGCTGGTGCCGGGGGCGATGAAGGCGGCGGGGTCGATCTCGGGGGTGATGTCGTCGACGGTCACGGTCAGCGGGTCGTTCAACGGGGTTCCTCTCAGCTGGTGCGCTGCTGGGCCAGCCAGGCCAGCGCGACGTCGGTGTGTCCGTCCACTGTGTCCTCGATGCCGTCGAGGAAGCTGCGGTCGCCGTGGGTGGCCAGTTCGTCGAGGACGGCCTGGGGGTCTCCGGCGTCGATGATCTCCAACAGGCGGGTGTGGCGGGCGACGTCGCCGTCGAGGGTTTCGTGCTCCTCGCGGGCGCGGCGGTTGAGCGCCATGGACAGCATCAACTGGAGTTGCAGCGAGCGGTAGGCCTCTTCCAGGCGGGCGTGTCCGGACAGGCCGACCACGGAGACGTGGAACTCGAAGGAGCGCTCCAGGTAGGCGGGCCGGTCGCCGGCCTGGGCGGCGGCGGTCATGGATTGCAGGGCCTGCTGGCAGCGGGCGCGGCGGGCGGGGTCGGTGACCGGAACGCCCAGGCGGATGGCCAGGCGTTCGAACTCGGCGCGCAAGGTGCAGATCTCGTAGATGTCGTGCAGCGTCAGCGGGGTGACGATCACGCCCTTGCGGGGCACCTGGCGAACGAGGCCTTCGCGTTCCAGGACGCGCAGGGCTTCGCGCAGGGGTGGCCGGGAGATGCCGAGCTGACCGGTGAGCCGGTTCTCCACGATGCGCTGCCCGCACAGCAGGTCGCCGCCGACGATCATGCGGCGCAGCGTGGCGGCAGCGAGTTCGACGAGGCTGGGCGGCCCGACGATGTGCGGGGCGCTGGTGGTGTTGTCCGCGGATCCGGTCACGAGTCTCCTTCGGTGCTCGACGTGATCCTCTTGCCTCGGGTGGAGCAACCTGCTCCGCCGAGCTTGTCAGCCACGAACTGCCTGCTGTAGACAAAAGTCAGGTGATGCCGATCACGGTAGCCGCCGTGTCGCCCGGCGTGGTGGGAGGCGTGGATTGAGTACCCGATCAGAGTCAGCTCCGCTAGATGGTGTGCGCGTGGTGGAGATCGGTGCGTTCATGGCAGCGCCCTACGCGGCGATGCAGCTGGCCGATCTCGGTGCCGACGTGGTGAAGGTGGAGAACCCCGCGGGTGGTGATCCGGTGCGCCAGACCGGGCCGTTCCTGCAGGAGCACTCCTCCCCTTTCGTCCGGCTCAACCGCAACAAGCGCTCGCTGGCGGTGGATTTGAAGACCGACGAGGGCAAGAGCGTGCTCGACAGGCTCCTGGTCACCGCTGATGTGCTCATCGAGAACCTGCGTCCCGGCGCGCTGGAGGCGCTGGGGTTCGGGCCCGAGGTGGTGCGGGAGCGCTTCCCGCGGCTGGTCTACGTCGCGGTGTCCGGGTGGGGCCAGGACGGGCCGTTGGCGTCCCAGCCGGGTTTGGACATCATGGCCCAGGCCCGCGCGGGCCTGATGAGCATCACCGGCGAGGAGGGCGGTGCCCCGGTGAAGGTCGGGGTGCCGGTGTGCGACCTGGTGTGCGGGCTGTACGCGGCGATGAGCGCGATGGCGGGTTTGCGGGCCCGCGAGCGCACCGGGCGCGGCCAGGTCGCCGACGTGTCGTTGTTCGAAGCCGGTGCGTCGCTGGCGGTGTGGGAAGCCGGAACGTTCTTCGCCACCGGCGACAGCGGCCGCAAGCACGGTTCGGCGCACCAGAACAGCGCCCCGTACCAGGCGGTGCGCAGCAAGGACGGGTGGGTGACCGTCGGGGCCACGACCCCGAAGACCTGGCCGGCGTTCTGCCGTGCGCTGGGGCTGGCCGAGCTGCTCGACGATGAGCGCTACAGCTCCTCCTACGACCGCTACCAGCACCGGGATGAGCTGATCGCCGCGATCGAGCGGGAAACGACCCGGTGGACCACCGCCGGGATCGTGGATGCGCTGGTGGCCGCCGGGGTTCCGTGCGCGCCGATCGCCGAGACCGCGCAGGTGTTCACCGACGAGCACCTCACAGGGCGGGGGTTCTTCTGGGACGCACCGCATCCGCAGCTGGGTGCGGTGCGTCAGATCGGCTCGCCCATGCGGCTTTCCGACACCCCGCCGCAGCGCCGCTCGGCGGGTCCGGTCCTGGGTGAGCACACCGGTGAGGTCCTCGCCGAGCTGGGCGTGGGTGAGGACGAGATCGCCGGCTTGGCGCAGGCGGGAGTCATCGCCGAGCCCTGAGACCTCTTTTCGCGGCGCGAGCTCGAGGAGGAGCGATGCGTGCGTTAGCCCTGATCATGGCGGTGGCCGCGGTGGCGGGTGCCTGCGCCGGGTGCGGTAGCGGGCCCGGCTCGGACGATGCGGCGGGCGCGGATCGGCCGGTGGGCCCGGTGACGATGGTGGTGCCCTTCGCCGCCGGAGGCGGCAGCGACATCGCCGGGCGCGCGGTGGCCGACGGGTTGGTGTCGGTCACCCCGGGCTTGAACATCAGCGTGGACAACCGCGAGGGCGGGCAGGGCGCGGTCGGCTACTCCTACCTGCTGGGCAAGACCGGTTCCCCGCAGTACCTGCTGGCCACCGAGACGTCGCTGCTGTCGCTGCCGGCGTCGGTGGAGGTGGCGTTCTCGCACCGCTCGTTCACCCCGATCATGAAGGTCGGTGAGGACTTCACCCTGCTGGTGGCCCGCCCCGACTCCCCCATCACTAGTTGCGCCGATGCCGTCGAGCAGGCCCGGCACCGCCGGGTCCTGGCCGCGATCTCGGGGGCGATGGGACCGGATGCGGTGGTGTTCTCCCAAATCCGCGCCACCACCGGCGCCGATCTCGACACCGTGCCCTACGAGGGCGGTGGGGAGTCGATGGCGGCGGTGCTGGGCGGTCAGGTCGAGTTGGCGTCGCTGAACCCCAGCGAGGTGATCGGGCAGTTGCGCGCCGGGGAGCTCAAGGCGCTGTGCGTGTTCGCCGACCAGCGCTACACCTACCCCGAACTCGCCGGAATCCCCACGTCGGTGGAGCAGGGGGTGGGGGTGGTCTTCGCGCAGTTCCGCGGGGTGATCGCCCCGGGTGAGCTCAACCCGCAGGCGCGGCGGTTCTGGGTGCAGGCGGCGCGGCGCTTCGCCGATTCCCCTGCCTACCACGAGTACGTGGCCTCGGAGTTCCTGCAGGCCCGGCCCGCGTTCGGTGAGGAGTTCGGGGCGTACCTGGCCGGGGCGCAGGGCGAGCTGGATCTGGTGGTGAGCCGATGAGCACCGGAGGTGGGCAGGTGTGGTTGGCCGCCGGGCTGGTGGTGCTGGGCGCGGGTGTCGCGTTGTCGGCCCCGGTGTACGGGGTGTTCGGCGATGAGGGACGGATCGGTCCGGGTTTCGTGCCGATGGTCGCCGGTGGGCTGCTGGCGCTGCTGGCTGCGGTGATGCTGCGACGCCAGTTGTCCCAGCCGGGTGCGTCGGGTGAGGCCGGGTCGGGCACCGATGATGTCGGGCGCACGGCCAGCCAGCGGGCGTGGATCCTGCGGCGGGTGTTCGTGCTGGTGCCGGTGACCGTGCTGGCGGTGCCGGTGGTGGGCATGGTGTGCGCGTTCGGTGGGCTGGTGCTGGTGATCTCCACCTGGCTGGAGGGTCGGCGTCTCGTTCCGGCGGTGGCGTTCTCGGTGGCGGTTGCCGGTGGGGTGTGGGTGGTCTTCGCGGTGTTGCTCGCCGTGCCGCTGCCGACCGGGATCTTCGGGTTCTAGGGAGGGGTGGGTCGGGTGTGGGAGAACCTGTTGTTGGGCGTGTCGACGGCGTTGACGCCGACGAACCTGCTGTGGTGCTTCGCCGGGGTCGTCCTGGGCACCGTGATCGGGCTGCTGCCCGGGATGGGGTCGGCGACCGGGGTGGCGATCCTGATTCCGCTGACGTTGACCGTGGAGCCGGTCACCGCGTTGATCCTGCTGGCCGGGATCTACTACGGCGCCCAGTACGGCGGGACGATCACCTCGGTGTTGCTGTCGACTCCGGGCGAGGCCGCCACCGTGGTGACCACTTTGGACGGTTATCAGATGGCGCGGCAGGGCCGGGCCGGTGCGGCGCTGGCCATCGCGGCGATCGGCTCGTTTTCCGCGGCCGTCCTCTCGCTGGTCCTGCTGGCCGCGCTGGCACCGCCGATCGCGCAGGTGGCGCTGCGGTTCGGGCCGCCCGAGAACCTCGCGGTGATGGTGCTGGCGCTGGTGACCATGGTGGTGCTGACCACTGGGTCGACGCTGCGCGCGGCGGCCATGGCCTGCGTGGGTGTGCTCATCGCGTGCGTGGGCATCGATGCCGGCACCGGGCAGGCGCGCTACACCTTCGGCAGCATCAACCTCCTGTCGGGCATCCCCTACGTGGAGGTCGTCATCGGGTTGTTCGCCGTCGGTGAGGTGCTGCACCAGATCCGGGTCGGCGGGGCGCGGCCGATCAGGGCGGGTTTCCGCGACCTGGTGATCCGCCGCCGCGACATCCGTGATTCGGCCGGGGCGATCGGGCGCGGCAGCCTGATCGGTTTCGCCCTGGGCACCCTGCCCGGCGCCGGATCGACCCTGGCGTCGTTCCTGGCCTACGGGCTGGAGAAGCGGGTCTCGCGCAACCGGGAGAACTTCGGCCGCGGCGCCATCCAAGGTGTGGCCGCGCCGGAGAGCGCGAACAACGCCGCCGCCAACGCCAACTTCATCCCCACCCTGACCCTCGGCATCCCCGGCGGCGCGACCACCGCGGTGCTGCTGGGTGCGCTGACCGTCTACGGCATCCAGCCCGGCCCGCTGCTGTTCACCGAGCAGCCCGAGCTCGTGTGGGGCCTGTTGGTGTCGTTCTTCATCGGCAACGTCATCCTGCTGGTGCTCAACCTGCCCTTGGCGCCGGTCTTCGCCCAACTGCTGCGCGTGCCCTACGGATTGCTCTACCCGCTGATCCTGGTGACCAGCTTCGTGGGCGCGTTCGCCATCGACAACAACCCCTTCTCCGTCGTGCTCGTGCTGATCTTCGGGTTCGTCGGCTACGGGATGAAATGCCTCGACCTGCCGATGGCGCCGCTGGTGGTGGGCGTGGTCATCGGCGGTCTGCTGGAGAAGGCGCTGGTGCAGTCCTCGGCGATCTTCGACGGCAACATGTGGCTGCTGGCCACCGAGCCCATCGCCGTGGTGGTCCTGCTGATCGCGGCCGCCATGCTCACCGCACCACTGCTGGCCCGCCATCGGGCGGGGAGGAAGGAACATGCCGATGTCCGATGAACTGCTGGTGGCCGCCGACGGACCCGTGCTGCGGGTGACGTTCAACCGCCCCGCCCAGCGCAACGCCCTGAGCTGGGCCATGTACGAGGGGCTCGTGGCCGCCATCGACCGCGCCGAATCCGACCCCGACATCCGGGTGGTGGTGCTGCGCGGTGCCGGTGAGGAGGCGTTCGTGGCCGGCACCGACATCGCCCAGTTCGCCGAGTTCACCAGCGGTGAGGACGGGGTGGCCTACGAGCAGCGCATGGAGGCGGTGTTCGGACGCCTGGAGGCCGCCACCGTGCCCACGATGGCGGCGATCTCCGGCTACTGCGTCGGCGCGGGCATCGCCCTGGCCGCCGCCTGCGACCTGCGGGTGTCGACCACCAGCGGCCGGTTCGGGGTGCCGGTGGCGCGCACCCTGGGCAACTGCCTGGCCATGAACACCTACTCCATGCTCGTGTTCCACCTCGGCCCCTCCCGCGCCAAGGACATGCTGCTGCGCGCCCGCATGTTCACCGCAGAAGAAGCCCACGAGACCGGGTTCGTCACCGAGCTGTGCGACGTCGGCGAGCTCGACTCGGTCGTGGACACCATGTGCTCCCGGCTCGTGCAGCACGCGCCGCTGACGATGTGGGCATCCAAGGAGGCGGTGCGCCGGTTGCGGCTGGCGACCATGCCCGACGGAGACGACCTGGTGCGCACCGTGTTCGGCAGCGACGACTTCCGCAGTGGTGTGCGGGCGTTCCTGGACAAGACCCCGCACACCTGGAGCGGCCGCTAGAGCTCAGCGGCGTCCTCGGCGGGGATCTCGGTGAGGGTGTCGCTCAGCAGCAACCAGCGGGTGGGGTTGGTCTCGCGCAGGAACGCCACGTCATGACCGGCCACGATCAACGCACCCTGGAAGGCGCGCAGCGCGGCGGCCAAGTGCGCGCTGCTGGCGAGGTCGAGGTTGTTGGTGGGTTCGTCGAGCATGAGCAGCTGTGGCGATGGTTCGGCCAGCAGCACCGCGGCAAGGCTCGCCCGCAGCGCTTCCCCACCGGAGAGGGTGCCTGCCCGCTGGTCGGCGCGGGCACCGGTGAACAGCAGCCGCGCCAGCTGCGCGCGCACCTGGTTGTCGGTCAGCGCCGGGGCGGCTCGGGCGAGGTTTGCGGCCACGCTCAGACCGGGGTCGAGGACGTCGAGGCGTTGCGGCAGGAGCCGAGCGGGCACCGGAACCCGCACCTCGCCCGCTTGCTGCTCGGCGGTTCCGGCCAGCAGCCGCAGCAGGGTGGT
Organism: Saccharopolyspora aridisoli; assembly: GCF_004348445.1. GTDB lineage: Bacteria > Actinomycetota > Actinomycetes > Mycobacteriales > Pseudonocardiaceae > Saccharopolyspora > Saccharopolyspora aridisoli. The sequence continues at coordinate 11,067 of NZ_SMKV01000058.1, forward strand.
CTTGCCGGTGCCGTTGCCGCCCAGGAGCGCGATGCGTTGCGGCCCGTGCACGTCCAGGCCCAGCAGCGCCCCGGTGTGCGGCAGCACCACCTCCCGCAGCCGCGCCACCTCCCGGCCGGCGGGCACGCGGGTGCCGGGCAACTCCAGGCGCATCTGATCGTCGCTGCGCAGCGCCTGTTCGGCGTGGCGGCGCCTCTCGCGGGCGGCCTGCAGGCGTTGCTGCTGGACGCCGGTGAGCTTGCCCGCGGATTCTTGCGCGGCGCGTTGCCGGGCACCGGCGAGGATCTTGGGCATGTTCTCGGCGGATTTGGCGCCTTGCCGTTTGCGGCGGGCCACCGTGACCTGGGTTTCGGCGAGTTCCCGCTGCTGGCGGCGCTCGTCGGCCTCGGCGGCGCGCAGGTCGCGTTCGGCGGCGGCCTGCGCGGTGGCCACGGCCTGCTCGTAGGCCGAGTACCCGCCGCCGTGGAAGGTGATCTCACCTGCGTGCAGTTCGGCGATGCGGTCGACGTCTTCGAGCAGTTCGCGGTCGTGGGAGACCACGATGAGCACCCCGTGGCGCCAGCCGCGCACCGCCTCCCGCAACCGGTGGCGGGCCCCTCGGTCGAGGTTGTTGGTGGGTTCGTCGAGCAGCAGAACCTCGGGTCGGACCAGCAGCAGCGCGGCCAGGTGCAGCAGGACGGTCTGGCCGCCGGAGAGCTCGGCGACGCGGCGGTCCAGGGCGAGCCGGTCGAGTCCGAGGGTGGCCAGCAGGGCGTGGGCGCGTTGTTCGACGTCCCAGTCCTGCCCGATGGTGTCCAGGTGCTGTTGGGTGACCTCGCCGGATTCGACCGCGGTCAGTGCCCGCAGCGTGCCGTCTATGCCAAGGGCTTCATCGACGCGCACGTCGAGGTGGTGGGTGATGGTCTGCGGCAGGTACGCGGGCGTGCCCGGCACGCTGAGGGCTCCGGAGGTGGGGGTCAGCTCGCCGGCAAGCAGGCGCAGCAGCGTGGACTTGCCGCTGCCGTTGCCGCCGATGAGTCCGGTGACGCCGGTGGGGAAACCGGCGGTGGCACCGGAGAACACCTGTGTCCCGTCGGGCCAGGTGAACGACATCTCGGTGCAGGTCACCGAAGCAGGAGTGGGTGTTGACATGGGGGATCTCGCCTTCGCCGGGCAACGGGTGGGGTTGCATGTGCGGCGAGCACCACGCGGCGATGATCCGGTCAGGCAGCCCACCAGCGGGGTCCCGGTCATCGAGGTCGCTTCCACGCGCCCCGCCAACGACAACCCCACGTGGGGTTGGTGCGGGTGTTCTCGCGTGGTGATCGCGGACCTCAGATGAGCAACGGGCACCTCTGTCGCCGGCGGCAGGACGCCGGCGATGCTACCGGCATCGCGGGTGGCGGCGCGCGCGAATTCTCAGCACATCTGCGCCAAGCCGCGCACCGTCCCGAAGTTCCGGCAGGTCACCGGCGTTCCCAGGTGGCGCTGCAGGTGCGCGGTGGTCAGCTTCGAGCGGCCCACGCCGTCGGGGTAGTGCAGGAACACCTCCCCGTCAGCGGCGCGTGCGGTCTCGCCGCCGGGAACGGGCATGGCCGCCACCTGCTGGGGAGTCACCGGGTGCAGCGGGAAGGCGACCTGCAGCTTCGGGTGCTCCACTCCGGGCGCGGCGAAGGGATGACCGGCTGCGGCCAGGGCGCGCAGGTGCTCGCCGGTGCGGACCATCACCTCGGTGTCCAGGCCGTTGGCAGCCAGTTCCTCCCGCAGCGCCACCGCCACCGCACCTGCCTCCAGCGGCGCGGTGAACACCGCGTTGCCGCTGGCCAGGTAGGTGCGGGGCTGCTGCCAGCCGAGCTCGCCGAGCATCTCCCGCAACCGGGCCATCGGCAGCCGCGCGTGCGAACCGAGGTTGACCGCGCGCAGCAGCGCCACGAAGGTGTTCACCTGGGCGATCCTGCCACCGCGCCCCGACACGGCCTACTCGCGCGCTTGGGCCAGCGCTTCGTCGACGGTCGCGGCCTGTTCGAACAACGCTGACAGGCCCGTCAGTTCCAGCAACCTGCTCACCCGCCCGGTACCGGGTACCACCAGCAGCCGCACTTCGCGGCGGCCGGCGGCGTTGGAGGCCAGCATCAGCAGCTCCAGCACCGCGCTGGAGGCGAACCCGACCTGTTCGAGGTCCACGATCGCGGTGTGCAGTCGGGCGGCGGTCAAGCGCTGGCGCACGACCTCGGTGATGCGCGGCAGGCTGGCCATGTCGATCTCACCGCTGACGCTGACCACCACCACGCCCCGTTCGGGCCACGTCACGCGCACTCGTAACGCCCAATGCGACGCGCCACCGCCGGGTTCGGCGTCAGCGGCGCTGCGGGGCGCGACGATGCCGCCCGAGCCGTGGGATGCCTGTGCGGGCAAGGATCTGGAGACGATCACGCTACCCCCTTCGTGCTGGACGGTCCGGTGCCTGCGAACTCACGTGCGCCGCGTCGAAACGCCTGTGCGCTGGAACGATCACCGACCAGCGCGCACGGCGACGACCGGGCGAAACCGCACCACCACCGTAGGAGCGGCCAGCACCCCACAACAAGCACTGCCACTTTCGTGTGAACTTCCGGGTGGTCAGCGCAAGGCGGCGTCGAGGAAATCAGCGATGAGCTCCCACGTCGCCGGAGCCTGACCCACCACCGAGCCCCCAGCGGCGTGCCGCACCCGCCGCGGCGTGAAGTCACTCGCCTCGTCGAGGTAATCGTGCTCGTGCACCCGCCCGCTCATCTCGTACAGCGTCGCCGGCACCCCGGCGCGCTCCAACGCGGCCAGCAGCAGCTCGCTCTGGTGGAACGGCACCAGCGGATCGGCCGTGCCGTGCAGGATCAGCCACGGCGGGCCGCCCCGGCGCACCCACCGCGACGGATCGGCCTCGGCGACCCGGCCGGGCACCGCCTGGATCTCGGCGCCGATCAACCGCGACTCCGGCGAGACGGCATCGTCATGGCCGCGACTGCCACCGGTGATCTGGTTGAACCGCTCCAGTGCCCCCTCGGGCATGTGCCGGTCCATCAGCAGGAAATCCGTCGGCCCGTACAGGTCCACCACCGCCTGCACCTCGCTGGACACCGACGTCGGCCCGAGATCACCCTCCAACGCCACCACACCCGCGGTGGCACCGAGCATGCTGGCCAGCCACCCGCCCGAGGAATTGCCCATCACCGCGATGCGATCAGCGTCCAAGCCGTAGCGGGCGGCGTTGGCGCGCGACCAGCGCACCGCCGCCTTGCCGTCGTGCACCTGCGCCGGGAAGCGGGCCTGCCCGCTGGAACGCACCGCCACCGCCGCCACCGCGTAGCCGCGCCCGCACAACGCACGCGCGACCCGCTCACCGCCGGTGTTGCCGTTGTCGGCCAGCCACGCCGACCCCGCCGACCACACCACCACCGGGCACGGGCCGGCGGCCTCCGGCGGCAGGTACAGGTCCATGCGGTGCGCGTTGCCGACCCGGGGCGCGTAGCTCAGGTCCCGCATCACCACGTACGGCTGCCCGCTCACCCGCACCCGCCACCACCCTCCACGCCGGAAACGATCAAGAGCCCACCATGCCAAGAGCGAACCCGCCTGGGAAGGCGATCACCCGAACGCACCCGACCTCTGGGCGGGAAGTGGCGAGTTCTCGCCGGGCGCGGCATGCCTCCCCCCGGCCACCGGCCGCCACACCTGGCCCACCGACAACCGCAACTCCCCGGCGGCGGCATCCACGGTGATCTCATCGCCGGCACTGGCCTCACCGCCCAGCACCAGCCGCGCCAGCCGGTTGTCCAGCTCCCGGGAGATCACCCGCCGCAGCGGGCGGGCACCGAACTCCGGCTGGTGGCCGCGCTCGACCAGCCAGTCCAAACCGGCATCGGTGACCGACAGCCGCATCCCCTTGTCGGCCAGCTGCGCCCGGGTGCGCTCCAGCAGCAGACCGCCGATGCGCCGCAACTGCTCGGTGCCCAGCGGCCGGAACACCACGACATCGTCGATGCGGTTGATGAACTCCGGGCGGAAGAAGCCCCGCAGCTCCTCCAGCACCACCACCGCCGAGGCCGCCGGGTCACCACCTGAATCCAGGATCCGATCGGCCCCCAGGTTCGAGGTCATGATGACCACGACGTTGCGGAAATCCACCAAGCGGCCCTGCGAATCGGTCAACCGCCCAGCGTCCAGCACCTGCAGCAACGTGTTGAACACGTCCGGATGCGCCTTCTCGACCTCGTCGAGCAGCACCACCGAGTACGGCTGACGGCGCACCCGGTCGGTCAACTGCCCCGACTCCCCGTAGCCCACGTAACCGGGCGGGGCACCGATCAGTCGCGACACCGAGTGCTTCTCCTGGAACTCCCCCATGTCCAGCCGCAACAACCGGTTCGCATCCCCGAACAGCGCCTGCGCCAAGGCGCGGGCCAGCTCGGTCTTGCCCACACCCGTGGGCCCCAAGAACAAGAAGTTGCCGATCGGCCGCTCCGGGTCGGCCAAACCCACCCGGGCCCGCCGCACCGCCTCGGCCACCGCCGCCACCGCCGCGTCCTGCCCGATGACCTTGGCCTGCAACTGCTCCTCCAAGCCCAGCAGGCGCGAGACGTCCTCGGCGCTGACATCGGCCACCGGGATCCCGGTGCGGGTGGCCACCACATCGGCGACGTCGTCGGCAACGACCGTCGGCTCGAACACCGCCGCCGAGCGCACCTGCCCGCCCCGCCGCAACCGCACCCGGCTGCACGCCTGATCCAGCAGGTCCACCGCCTTGTCCGGCAAGAACCGGTCGGCGATGTAGCGCTGGGACAGCTCCGCGGCGGCCTTGAGCGCGGCCTCGTCGATGCGCACCCGGTGATGGCGCTGGTACCGCTCCCGCAAACCCCGCAGCACCACCACGGTCTCCTCCACGCTGGGCTCATCGACCATGATCGGCGCGAAACGCCGCTCCAGCGCCGGATCCTTCTCCACGTGCTTGCGGTACTCCTCGACCGTGGTGGCACCCAGCAGCCGCACCTCGCCACGCGCCAGGGCGGGTTTGAGCATCGTGCCCGCGTCCATCGACCCCTCACCGGCGCCGGCACCGACGATGCTGTGCAGCTCGTCGATGAACACCAGCACCGACTCGCGGTTGGCGCGGATCTCGGTGAGCACGTCGCGAAATCGCGATTCGAACTCGCCCCGGTACTTCGCCCCGGCCACCATCCCCGCCAGATCCAGCGACACCACCCGCAGATCCGCCAACGACCACGGCACCTCACCAGCCACGATCCGCCGCGCCAAACCCTCCACGATCGCGGTCTTGCCCACGCCCGGATCACCCACGAACACCGGGTTGTTCTTCGAGCGCCGGCCCAGCACCTCGATGGCCTGCTCGATCACCGAGTCCCGGCCCACCACGGGATCCAGCTTGCCCGCCCGCGCCAGCTCGGTGAGATCCATCCCGAACTCGTCCAGCCGCGGGGTCAAGCTCAGCACGCTGCGACCGCCACCGCCTTCACCGAGCTCGATGGCCCGCGCCAGCGCACGCCCGGCCACCGAATCGGCGTCCGCGGCCAACCCCAGCACCACGTGCCGCGCACCGACCACATCGGCGCCCTCGGCCAACGCCTGCCGGTAAGCACCCAGCAGCGCCCGCCGAGCCGCCGACGAGAGCACCGGAGAGCCCTGCAACAACGGTTCCTGCACGGCGATCACCGCCGAGCGCACCGCCTCGGCGAGCTCAACCACCCGCACGCCCGACGAACTCAGCAGCTCGGCCGTGGCCGGGACTTGGGTGACCGCCCACAACAGGTGCGAGCTGTCCAACTCGGGAGAACCCCAGTCCACTGTGGCCCGCACCGCTTTGGACACCACCTCGTGCGCCTGCTCGTCGAGCAGCGCGCTCAGCGCCGCCGACTGCGCGACCGCCTCACCCGAACCGGCGAGCACGTCGCGGAACAGCGAATCGAAGGCGGCAGAGGAGTCTCCGGCACTGCCGCGATCCAACCGGGCCACCTCCACACACGACGAGCATCGCCCGCCCACCCGAAAACCCGGATGCCGCAGGCGATGTCGAACCTCAGCGGACGGGCACCGCCCCCGCGATACCGCCAGGCTCGACCGGTGAGCACCTCACCGGGATGCCGCCCGCCATCATCGGTACCGCTCGCAAACCCCTGCGCACGGACCTCTCGCACCTGGAAACCCGGCGCCACCGCGCATGATCATTGTGGCACGAGGAACCCGGCAACCCGGGCCCGGGTGCTCGGTGACTCAGCTGGCGCGCTGTTGTGCCTGCTCTATGGCATCGGCCAACCGCGACAGCTCCTTGCCGATGTGCGACAGGCGCTCGGACATCACGCTGGCGTGCCCCGACAGCGGCCCCACGTGACCGGCCGCGCGCAGCCATTCGGTCACCCCGGACAGGCCACCGGACATGCCTTCCACGGTCAGCGAGAAACCACGCATGACCTTCTCGATCTCCTCGACGCTGTGCGCCACACCCGGATCGCGCAGCCGCTCGCTCAGCGCCACGGTCGCCTCGCCGACCTGACGAGCGACCTCCGAGGAGTAACCCGACTCGGCTCCCGCCTCCTCACCGCGTCTGCCCGAGCGACGCGAGGGCGGGCCGTGCTTACCCGCCTGTGACGACGAGTGGTCGGAATGTCCAGCGGCAGTCATAGCGAACCAATCAACCCGATTCCAGTACCAACTCCACCCCGACCACCACGCGCCCGGACCGTCCGGCACGTGTCGTCCGGATCCCGGGCTTGTCGCAGCACAGGAGTAGGTGCGGAGAGGTTAGCGCGTCCAGGCTGGGCGTGGTGAAGGCGATGCGCAAGCATTATCTACAGACCCCGCCGAACCCCCCGAGATCACCCCCACGCGCCCGCGGCGCCACCAGCCAAGATCACCCACCGGACCTACCGCGGCGCGCACGGTGATCGGTCTCAGCGCTGCTCGCCGAGCTCGGCGAGCAGCGCGTTGATCTCCTCATCGGTGGTGGCGGCGAAATCGCGGTAGAACTGCCCGACCGCGGCGAAACCCACCGGTTGCAGCACGCACACCACCGCATCGGCCTCACCGAGCAACGCGCGCACCGACTCCGGCGAACCCACCGGCACCGCAAGAACCAAGTGCCGGGGCCCGGCTTCGGCCAGCATCCGCAGCGCCGCCCGCGCGGTGGCACCGGTGGCCAGCCCGTCATCGACCAGCACCGCATCACGACCGGCCAGCTCCACCGGCTCACCGTGGTACAGGCGCTCGCGACGCGCGGCCTCAGCGCGCTCGCGCTCGCAGGCCGCCGCCAGATCATCGATGTCGAGCCCGAACGACCGCACCAGCCGGTGGTCGTAGCCCGGCGGGCCGTGCGCGGTGACCGCGCCCAGCGCCAGCTCGGGCTGTTCCGGCGCACCGATCTTGCGGGCCACGCACACCCGCAGCGGGGCGCCCAGCTCCCGCGCCACCTCGGCGGCCACCGGAACACCCCCGCGCGCCAGACCGAACACCACCGGGTCGACCAGGTCCAAGCCGTGCAGGTGCCCGACCAGTACCTGTCCGGCGTGGGCGCGATCGTCGTAGCCGGTCGCGCCGGAGTGCCGGAATCGCGTTCGAGGCATTTCGCGCCCCTTCCCGCCACATCGGGGCCACCACTGGGATGCCCAGCAGTGGTGCGGGCAAACCGCCGTCACCGCCGCAACGCGCTCACCCGCAGCACCCGCAGCCGGTTGAGCGCCGCAGCCACCTCAAGCGGCCGGGGCACCGCGAAATCACCCACGAACCGCTCGTCGACGGCCTCCACCCCGCGTTCGGCGATGTCGGCGGCCAGCGCCTCCAACACCTCGGCGATGCTGGCGCGCCCGTCGAGCGCACCCCGCCGCGCGCAGCTCACCAGTGCCAGGCCGATCCCGGTGACCTGGGAGGCGTCGACGATCTGCTCCACACCGCGCAGCTCCACCGTGGACTCACCGAGGGTCAGCGCGTCGGTGCCGCGGGCGCGGACCTTGGGGCGTTCGGTGGGGATCGAGCGCGGGTCGACCACCCGGTGGCCCAGCGGCGGGTAGCTGTCGGCTTCGCTGCGCCGCCCGGTGGGGCGGGCCTGCGAGAGCTCCCGGGCATGGTCGGTGACATCGCGCGCCCGGTAGGCGTCCATCATCAGCACCCGGTCGGCGACGTCCATGTAGTCACCCGAGCCACCCATGACCAGCACCGTGGACACCCCGTGGGTGGCGCGCAGCGGGCGGATGAGGTCGACGAACGGCGTCAGCGGCTCGGCGTCCTTGGCCACCAGGGCCTGCATGCGGGCGTCGCGGATCATCAGGTTGGTCGCCGCGGTGTCCTCGTCGACCAGCAGCACCCGGGCCCCGGCCTCGACGGCCTCGGTGATCGCGGCGGCCTGCGAGGTCGATCCGGAGGCGTTGTCGGTGGAGAAGTCCCGGGTGTCGGCACCGGTGGGCAGGTGCGAGACGAACGGGCTGACGTCCACCCGGTGCACGCGCCTGCCGTCCTCGGCGCGGACCTTGGCGGTGTCGGCGCGCGCCACCACCAGCTCACGGCCGTCGCCGGGAACGTGGTCGTAGACGCCCTGCTCCAGGGCGCGCAGCAGGGTGGACTTGCCGTGGAAGCCGCCGCCGACGATGAGCGTGATGCCTTCGGGCACAGCCATGCCGGTGACCTCGCCGCGATGGGGCAGGTGCACGGTGGCGCGCATCGATTCCGGGGAGGAGAACGCGACACCGCTGGTCAGGGGGCGTTCGTCGATGCCGCTGCGGCGCGGCAGGGTCGCCCCGTCGGCGACGAAGGCCACCCAGCCGCGTTCGGTGAGCGCCTCGCGCAGGGCGTGGGTGTCCTCGACGCTGTCGACGAACGCGCGGGCCTGCTGCTGGTCGGCGGTGGACCAGCGCAGCGCGGTCTCGACCGCTTCGGGCAGTTCGTCGCAGAGGGTGCGTTCGGCGGCGCGACCGTCGATGGTGCGCCCCCGGCCGGGCAGGTCGATGCCCATGCGCACTCGCACCGCGCCCTGCCGGATCTGGCAGGAGCTTCGGTCGAGGACCTGCTGATCGCCTGCGTCGACCCGCAGCCTGCTGTCGCCGAGCGCGCGGTGCAGCTGCCGCACCAGGTGACCGGCCAGGGCGCGGGCGCGCACCGGGTTGTCGTGGAGCTCGGCGGGCAGGGCTGCGTGGTCGGCATCGACGGTGACCTGCACGCGGCTGGCAGGGGCGTAGGGGTCGGGTTGGACGCGCTGCACCTGCAGGGTGAATCCGTCGAAGCGCCAGGATCCGGTCAGCGACTTGTAGCGGCCGTAGCTGGCGCCGTGCATGCCGCCCAGTTCATGGCGCAACCGCTGCGCGTCGCCGCGGGCGGCGGTGGGGTCGCGCTGCTGCTGGGCCGGTGAGGTGCGGGAGCCGCTGTGCCGGGGCCCGCCCCGGCCGCCGTGTCGTTGTGCCATGCACACAGGGCTACCGCAGCGGCGCCGGAATCTCCAACCGGCCATGATCCAGACCACAGTGGACACACTGTGGACCGGTGTGATCTGCGAGTCCCCCCGAGGGTGTGACGCGTGCGCGCGTCGTGATCGGGCGGGGGCGATGACGTCGGGTTATCGTCTGCGAGCGCCCGCAAGATCAGCCGTCAACGACCTTCCCGGCCAGACCGCGGTGTGAGCCCGCCGCGACCTGCCCGCTCTCACACCGGCACCCCGCCTGGCGGGGTGCCGGTGTCCAGTGAGGAGGCCAGAGATGTTCCCACCGTCCGGTCGTCACCGGTGTCGCGCCGCATCGCCCCGCCGCAGCGGTTCGCTGGTGTTGCTTGCCGTGGTGGCCGCCCTGGTCGGCGCCGCCACCCCGGCGCAGGCCGCAGCACCCCGGCTGGATCCGCGCGACACCCACGGCGCGTGGATCGGCTACAGCGCGGGCCGTGAGGCCTCCGGTGAGCGGGCTTCCGGGCAGCTTCCGGCCGGTGCGCTGGCGGGCATGGACGTCAGCGGCCACCAGGGACGGGTCGACTGGTCCCGGGCGCATGCCGACGGGGCGCGGTTCGCCTACGTCAAGGCCACCGAGGGCCACGGGTTCCGCAGCTCGTCCTACGCGCAGCAGTTCCACGGTGCGGCGGCGGTGGGAATGGTGCGCGGCGCCTACCACTTCGCGCTGCCCGACCGCAGCACTGGCGCGGTGCAGGGACACTTCTTCGTCGACAACGGCGGCGCGTGGAGGCCGGGGTCGGGCACGCTTCCCGGGGTCCTCGACATCGAGCACAACCCCTACGGCGAGATCTGCTACGGGCTGGACCCGGCGAGCATGTCGCGCTGGATCGCCGATTTCTCCAGCACCTACCAGGCGCGCACGGGCAGGGCACCGGTCATCTACACGACCGCGTCGTGGTGGAACCAGTGCACGGGCGCCAACCCGGACGTCGCGGCGAACAACCCGCTGTGGATCGCCCGGTACGCCCAGGAGATCGGCCCGCTGCCGGCGGGCTGGAACTTCCACTCGTTCTGGCAGCACTCCGACGGCGGGCCGCTGCCGGGCGGCCAGGACGCCTTCAACGGTGGTCCCGGCCAGCTGGCCGCTTTCGCCGGCTGACCCCGGTGCGCCAGCCACCGACCACGGAGGTGGGCCGCCCCTTCTCCCGGGACGGCCCACCTCCGTGCTGTTCAGCGGTGCTTCCTACTGCCCGAGCAGCTCCGGCGGGATGGGCTGGTCGTTGTTGATGGCGTCGAACATCTGGCGGGCCTCTTGCTTGTCCCAGACGATGACCGACCCGCCGTCGCTGTCGGTGCCGAAGTCCCCGAAGGGGACCTGGGTGGTCACGCCTTGACCACCGGAGACATCACCCAGCGCCAGGGCCAGCGACATCAGGTGCCAGATGTGGTCGGAGTCGTTGACCAGGAAGGTCTTGCTCGCACCGGAAGCCAGCGGGAACAACCGGAACGGGTTGATCAGCGTGGCGGGGCTGGTGCCCTTGTCGACCAGGGCGCCGAGCACCTTGCGCTGGTTCTCGGCGCGTTCGAGGTCACCGCCCTCGAGGGACTTGCGGGCGCGGACGAACCCGAGCGCCTGCGGTCCGTCGAGCTCCTGGCAGCCGGGCTGCAGGTGCACGTTGGCCATGTCGTCGTCCATCGGCTTGTCCAAGCACAGGTCGACGCCGCCGACGGCATCGACCAGGTCGGCGAACCCGCCCAGCCCGATCTCGGCGTAGTGGTCGATGTGCACGCCGGTGTTCTGCTCGACGGTCTGGGCCAGCAGCTGCGGCCCGCCGAAGGCGAACGCCGAGTTGAGCTTGGTCTTGCCGTGCCCGGGGATGGACACGTAGGAGTCGCGCGGGAGGCTGATCAGTGCCGGCTGCCCACCGCCGCTGGGGATGTGCACCAGCATCATCGAGTCGGTGCGGCGCCCTCCGGCATCACCGGCGGAGAGCTCCTCGCGCCGGGCGTCGTCGAGGCCTTCGCGGGAGTCCGAGCCCACCAGAAGCCAGTTGCTGCCCGCCGAGTTGCCGACCTGGCCTTCGAAGTCCAGGGCCGCGGTGCGCTGCAGCATGCTGTCGAAGTAGAACACCAACGCACCCAGCAGCACCACGACGACCAGCAGCGCGATGCCGATGCGCTTCCCCCAGCTGGGCCTGCTCCGCCGCCGCGGCGGTGGGGGTGGTGGCCGGTCGCCGCGCGGGCGTCCGGGTGGG
>NZ_SMKV01000059.1 GCF_004348445.1 Saccharopolyspora aridisoli
ACCCCGCCCGGGATGGACCGACCCCACCTGGCCAAGGGCGTGGTGCGCTACGTCGGCGAGCCGGTCGTGGCGGTCGTCGCCGAAACCCTGGGCCAGGCCCAGGACGCGGCGGAGATGGTCTCGATCGACTACGACCCGCTCGAGCCGGTGATCGACCTCGACGAGGCGCTGGCCGACGAGAAGCTGGTGTTCCCGGAAGCCGGCACCAACGTCATCGGCACCGCCGGTGAACTCGACGACTCGCTGTTCGCCAACTGCGAGGTAGTCGTCAGCAAGCAGGTCCTCAACCAGCGCGTCGCCGCGGCCTCGCTGGAAGGCCGGTCGGCGGCCTGCGCGTGGGAGGGCGAGAAGGTCACCTTCTGGCTTTCCAACCAGAACGCGCAGTCCTGCCGCGACGAGCTGATGGCCAACCTCGGCCTGCCGCAGGAGAAGCTGCGGGTGATCACGCCCGACGTCGGTGGCGGTTTCGGCGCCAAGATCGGCTCCGAGCAGGAGGCCGCGCTGCTGTCGCTGGTGTCCAAGCAGGTCGGCAAGCCGGTCAAGTGGGTGGAGACCCGCAGCGAGAACCTGGTGGCGATGACCCACGGCCGCGCGCAGCGGCACGTGGTCACCATCGGCGGACGTCGCGACGGAACTGTCCAGGCATACCGGCTGGAGATCGTGCAGGACGTGGGCGCCTACCCGCGGTTGGGCGCGTTCCTGCCGGTGTTCACGCAGATGATGGCCAGCGGCGTCTACGACATCCCGAAGGTCGAGTCGCGGGCTCAGACGGTGGTCACCAACACCACGCCGATCGGCGCCTACCGCGGTGCCGGACGCCCGGAGGCCACCGCCGCGATCGAGCGCGCGATCGACCTGTTCGCCGCCGAGATCGGTGCCGACCCGGCCGACGTGCGACGCGCGAACCTGGTGAAGCCGGAGCAGTTCCCGTACCAGACGCCGGGCGGGATGCTCTACGACTCCGGCGAGTACGTCGCGGGCCTCGACTCGGTGCTCGACGCCGCCGACTACGCCTCGCTGCGCGAGGAGCAGGCCAAGCGGCGCGCGGACGGTGCCACCAAGCAGCTGGGCATCGGCCTGGCCAGCTACGTGGAGATCACCGCGCCGAACAACACCGAGGGCGAGACCGGGCACGTCGAAATCCGCCCGGACGGCAGCGCTCTGGTGCTCACCGGCAGTTCCGCCCACGGCCAGGGCCACTGGACGACGTTCGCGATGCTGGTGTCCGAGCAGCTGGGCATCGACCTGGAGAAGATCGAGGTCGTGCACGGCGACACCGACCTGATCCCCAAGGGCGTTGGGACGATGGGCTCGCGATCCCTCCAGCTGGGCGGCACCGCCGTGCACCGCGCCGCCGTCGACGTCAAGGACAAGGCCCGCAAGCTGGCCGCCGAGATGATCGAGAGCGACGAGGCCGACATCGAGCTCACCGACGGCAAGTGGCAGGTGCGCGGCGCCCCCAACGTCACGGTGTCGTGGGCCGAACTGGCGCAGAAGGCCGAGGACGGCCTGGCCGCCGACGTGCACTTCGTGGAGGACCGGCCGACGTTCCCGTTCGGCAGCCACCTCGCGGTGGTCGAGGTCGACGTGGAGACCGGCAAGGTCGACTACTTGCGGCACATCACGGTCGACGACGCGGGCGTGATCGTCAACCCGGTCCTCACCGAGGGCCAGCGGCACGGCGGCATCGCGCAGGGCGCGGCGCAGGCGCTGCTGGAGGAGGTCTCCTACGACTCCGACGGGAACCCGCAGAACGCCAGCTTCGCCGACTACGCGATCATCACCGCCGCCGAGCTGCCGAGCTTCGAGCTGCTGACGATGGAAACACCCACCACGCTGAACCCGCTGGGCGTTAAGGGGATCGGCGAGGCCGGGACGATCGGCGCCACCCCCGCGGTGCAGAACGCGGTGGTGGACGCCCTGTCCCACCTGGGGGTTCGGCACATCGACATGCCGACCACGCCCGAACGGGTGTGGCAGTCCATCAACCAGGCATAGACAACCCGCTGATCTTGTTCAGGTAGTGCACCTGAGAAGCGTTGAGGAGTTCCTTCGTGCAAGTTTCGATCAACGTCAACGGCGAGCAGCGGAGCCACGAGGTCGAGGACCGCACCCTGCTCGTCCAGTACCTGCGCGACGACTGCGAGCTGACCGGCACCAACGTCGGCTGCGACACCACGTCCTGCGGCGCGTGCACGGTGCTGCTCGACGGCGAGTCGGTCAAGTCCTGCACCGTGCTCGCCGCGCAGGCCGAGGGCAGTGAGGTCACCACCATCGAGGGCCTGTCGGACGGCGAGCGGCTGCACCCGATGCAGCGCGCGTTCCAGGCCAACCACGGCCTGCAGTGCGGTTACTGCACGCCCGGCATGGTGATGGCCTCGGTGTCGCTGGTGGAGGAGAACCCTGACCCGACCGAGGCCGAGGTGCGGTCGGGTCTGGAGGGCAACCTCTGCCGCTGCACCGGATACCACAACATCGTTCAAGCCGTGCTCGACGCGGCCAAGGAGAAGCAGGGGGCCGCGGAATGATTCCTGCCGCCTTCACCTACAAGCGCGCCACCACGGTCGACGAGGCGCTGAACTTGCTCACCGAGCACGGCGACGACGCGAAGCTGCTGGCCGGCGGGCATTCGCTGCTGCCGCTGATGAAGCTGCGACTGGCGGTGCCCGAGGTCGTCATCGACGTCGGCGGCCTGCGCGATCTGTCCTACATCCGCGAGGAGGGTTCGCACATCCGCATCGGTGCGCTGACCAGGCACCACGACATCGAGCACTCGGATCTGCTCAAGCGCGAGGCCCCGCTGCTGGCCCACGCCGCGGGCACCATCGGCGACCCGCAGGTCCGCCACCGCGGCACCATCGGCGGTTCACTGGTCCACGGCGACCCGGCCTCGGACCTGCCGGCCGTCGCGCTGGCGCTGGACGCGGTCCTGGTCGCCCAGGGCCCGTCGGGCACCCGCGAGATCGCGATCACGGACTTCTTCACCGACTTCTTCGAGACCTCGCTCGGCGAGGACGAGCTGCTGGTGGAGATCCGGATCGAGAAGAACGCCGTGCAGGGCTGGGACTTCCAGAAGTTCACCAAGCGCGCCATCGACTGGGCGGTCGTCGGCGTGGCCGTCGCGGGCAACCGCGTCGCCCTGGTCAACATGGGCCCCACCCCGATGCGCGCGGCAGGCGTCGAGGAAGCACTGGCCTCGGGCGCCAACCCCGCCGAAGCAGCGGAACGCGCAGCCGAGAACACCTCTCCACCGGACCAGCCCACGGCCAGCGCGGACTACCGCCGCCACCTGGCCAAGGTCCTCGTACGAAGAGCCCTCGAAGCCTCCGCCAACCGAGCCGGCTGACGAGTACCCGAAGGCGCCTCCGACACCACCGGAGGCGCCCTTCGGCGTCTGCCACGCCGCGCGGCGCGAGTTCCGCGAAGCCACGCCAACGACTTGGCTGCTCGTGATCGCGCTGATCGCCGCTCTGGGCGCCGGCCTGCTCACATGACCCCTACCAACTGCGGGAACTCGGCTCCGGACCCGGAAGCGGATTACCGTGGGGCTGTGGGCGGCCGGGTCCAGATCGGAACGTCCGGGTGGGTGTACGGGCCTTGGCGGGGGCCGTTCTACCCGGAGGGGTTGCGGCGCGGGGAGGAACTGGGGTTCCTGGCCGCGCGGATGAGCAGCGTGGAGCTCAACGGGTCGTTCTACTCGTTGCAGCGGGCCGAGAGCTACCGGCGGTGGGCCGCGCAGACTCCCGACGACTTCGTGTTCTCGGTGAAGGGCAGCCGGTACATCACCCACATGAAGCGGCTGCGCGGGGTCGAGACCGCGTTGGCCAACTTCCTGGCCTCGGGTGTTCTGGCGCTGGGAGGCAAGCTCGGCCCGCTGCTGTGGCAGCTACCCCCGTCGCTGCGCTTCGAGTCGGACAGGTTGGTCGAGTTCTTCTCGCTGCTCCCGCGCAGCACCTCGCAGGCTGCGGAGCTGGCCGCGCGGCACGACGAGCGGTTGGATGGCCGAGCGCTCACCGAGACCGACGCGGACCGGCCGATGCGCCACGCATTGGAGGTCCGGCACTCCAGCTTCGCCACCGCCGAATTCGTCGAACTGCTGCGGGAGCACGACATCGGCTTGGTCGTGGCCGATGCGGCCGGCAGCTGGCCGCATCTGGAAGACATCACCAGCGACTTCGCCTACCTGCGCTTCCACGGCGCCGAAGAGCTCTACGCCAGCGGCTACGGCGACGACGACCTCGCCCGCTGGGCGCGGTTGATCGACGCCTGGCGCCGGGGCGACTCGCCCACCACCGACCACACCATCGCCGCCCCCGCCCCGGTGGCCGAAACTCGCGACGTCTACGCCTATTTCGACAACGACATCAAGGCCCACGCCCCGCACGACGCCATCACCCTCGCCGGTCTCCTCTGACGCCACCTCCCACCGACACCCCTCGGCCCCGCCGGTGGTGACCGGATGGGTCAGGGCGTCCAGTGGACGACCGTTGCGTCGTCGTGGGGTTTCGCCCTTGGGGGCGGAGTGCCGGTGGTTTCGGCTTGGCGGACCTGGTTGAGCAAGGTCGACGGGCCTCCGGCGTCGAGGAGGTCGAGGAGGCCTGGCCAATCGGTGAGGGCGAAGTGGTCGACGTGGCGGGAGGCACCGTCGGTGAGGAGGGCTGCCCTGCGGAACGGGGGTGTCGTGCCGGTGACGGCGTGGTGGGCGGCTTCGGGAACCGTTGAGGCGACCCAGAACCCGTCCGCGGAGTTGCGGAGTTCGGCCACCGCTTCGCGGGTGTAGCTGGGAAGGCGGTCGATCCGCTTGTCGACGATCGGGCGTACTTCCCCGTCGACTTCGAGGACAAGCGGGCTGTCGGCCAGGACCAGGTGCTCGGCCTGGTCGCGGAGGCGCAGCAGCGTCACCGTGGAGGACGGGCTGTTGGGGTTGTTCAGGTCGCAGGTGTCGGCGTGGGCTCCGCGGAGGCGGTCGATCGCCTCGGCCAGGACGTCGGGAAGTGCCTCGTCGCTGGTCGTGAGCCGTTCCGCGAGCACCCCGCCGAGACGCCGGACGAGCCAGACCACGTCGTGCACGCATCCGCTGTCCAGGCCCGCCGGTGCGGTGGCGCCGTCGAGGACGAACGCCCAGTCGGGGCCGATCGCGAAGTGGTCCTCGTTGCAGTGGCCCGGGGCCGCGATGGTCGCTGCCGTCGCGGGCATCTACTCGCCGAGCTGCGGTAGCCGGTGCAGCGCCCCGACCAGCGGAGCGAGCTCGGGGACCTGTTCGGCCTCCGCGAGCGCCTTCTCCAGCGTCTCGTCGTGGGTGGGCCTGGCCTTCTCCAGCAGCCGGCGACCGTCGTCGGTGAGCTCGGTGTAGATGCCGCGCCGGTCGTCGCGGCACAGCACCCGGGTCAGCAGCATCCGGTCCTCGAGCCTGCTGACCAAGCGCGTCGTGGCGCTGCCGCTGAGTGCCGTGGCGCGGCCGAGCTGCTGCATCCGCATGTGCCAGCCGTCCTGCCTGCTCAGCGCGTCGAGCACGGTGTACTCGACCACTGACAGGCTGTGGTCGGCCTGCAGCGCCTTCTCGAGCGCGGTCTCGATCCTGCCGTGCAGGGCTGCGAGCGTGCGCCAGCCGCGCGCCCGGATCTCCACCGCATCGTCGGCGATCCCCACTGCACACCTCCCTCGCCGGTGACGTCCGCCTCTTCCCACTGTAGCCGTTTGCGCCGTTATAGCGCGCGTGCAACTATTTATGCCGCGTGTGCAACTACTTGCGTACGCTATCTACACACCAACGCACTTAAGGAGCGTACGGGGATGCCCGTTGCACTCGTGGCCCTCGCACTCGGCGGGTTCGGCATCGGCCTGACCGAGTTCGTCATCATGGGCCTGCTCCCGGAGGTGGCAGGCGACTTCGACGTCAGCATCCCGGTCGCCGGCTACCTGATCTCCGGTTACGCGCTGGCCGTGGCGGTCGGGGCGATCTTCCCGACCGCCGCCGTCACCAGGCTTCCGCGCAAGCGAGTCCTGGTCTCGCTGATGTTCCTGTTCATCGCGGGCAACCTGCTCTCGGCCCTCGCCCCGGTCTACGAGCTGATGCTGGCCGGCCGGGTGCTCGCCGCGCTGACCCACGGCACGTTCTTCGGCATCGGCTCGGTGGTCGCCGCCGCGCTGGTCCCGCCGAACCGCAAGGCCGGCGCCGTGGCGATCATGTTCACGGGCCTGACCACCGCGAACGTCCTGGGCGTCCCGCTGGGCACGTTCCTGGGGCAGGCGCTGGGATGGCGCTCGACGTTCTGGGCGATCGCCGCGATCGGCGTGGTCGCACTGATCGGCATCCAGCTGCTGGTGCCGGGCGCGAAGGTCGACGCCGACGTGGCTCCGACCCGGCTGCGGGCCGAGCTCACCGCGCTGCGCCACCCGCAGGTGTGGTGGACCGTGGCGATCACGATCCTGGCCTTCGGCGGCATGTTCGGCGCCTTCACCTACATCGCGCCGCTGGTCACCGAGGTTTCCGGGTTCGCGTCGGGCACCGTGCCGTGGCTGATGCTCGTGTTCGGCGTGGGCCTGTTCGCGGGCAACCTGTTCGGCGCGCGGATGGCCGACCGCAACCTCGACGCGACGATGCTGGTGCTCCTGGTCGGCCTGACCGTTGTGATGGCGGCCTTCTGGCTCCTCGCCGGGTTCAAGGTGATCACCGTGGTGGCGGTCCTGCTGATGGGCGGATTCGGTTTCGGCACCGTGCCGCCGCTGCAGACCCGGGTGATGACCTACGGGGGCGACGCACCGACGATGGCCTCGGCCATCAACATCGCGGCGTTCAACGTGGGCAACGCGCTCGGCGCGTGGCTCGGTGGCCTGACCATCGCGGCCGGGCTCGGCTTCACCTCACCGCTGTGGGTGGGCGCCGCGCTGGCCGCCGTCAGCGTCGTCCTGATGGCCACCGCGGCGGTGACCAAACCGGAGGGGCACGCGGCCACGGAGGTTCCGACCCCGGTCGGCTGATCCGCGACGGTGGCGCCGCGTCACCGCGGCGCCACCGGTTGCCGGATCAGTAGTCGTCTTCGGGGAAGAACATCTCCTCGAGGTGGTCGGCCGTCTCGGCGACGAAGTTCAGCGGGTCGACGAACTCGTTGATGTCGAGGTGGAGCAGCGGGACGGCGTGCCGGAGCACGACGTGCTCGCCGATGACCACCGCACCGCAGACCACCGAGGTCTGCCCCAGCTCGTCGAGGAGCTTGTGCAGGTCGACCTGGTCGGCGCGGCCGATCACCGAGACCACCTGGACCCAGTCCTCGGCGTCGTCGAGCCGCTCGCGGGCGACGATGACGATCTGACTGCGGTCGTCCTCGTACTCGACGAGCACCCGGATCTCCTCCTCGCTGGACTCGATGATCCGGAACTCGGGCTCCTCCTCCACCTCCTCGTCGCCATCGTCCTCCGGAGCCGGCTGGTACTCCGTGCGGATGAACGTGCTCAGGTCTTCCCAGGTCGCCACATGACCCTCCCAGCAACGGCGCGCATGTCGCGGCGAAGTGTAGGGGATCTCCACCCGCATCAGGGCGGTTTCACAGTCGGTGATCCGAACGGGGCCGACCGGCCCTGCGACGACGATGACCTGCGGCTACCCAATCCCTCCGTGGGCTCACCGGTGCGTGTTCCTACCGGGGATCGGGAGTCGCTGCCGAGGAGGGACGACGAATCCGGAGGGTGTGCGGAACGCGGTCGTGCTGGCCGGCGGAGGCGCGATGAACTTCGGCGGCCCGCTGTCGCGACATCGGTCGCCTCTGGCCCGGTGGAAACCCCGTTCTCCCACCCGCAGGAGACACCGGAACGCATCGAGTTCCACAAGTCCTCGGCGCTGCGCGGCTGGCTGACGATCCGATCATCCGGCACCTGGTCACCGAGGGCTGGTGGTTCACCGGCAGACGCTGGTCCCCAACGGTGGTCGCACCACTCGCCGGCCACGGTGGATCTTGTGAAAGTTTCGACGCCACAAGGGTTCACGTCCGTTCGGCCCATCATCCCGCACTGCGAACGGATGATTGACCTGATGTTCACACCTCCCGTACCGTCCCGAACAATGTCCGACTGGTCGAACATCGTTCGCGACAACGACGGAGATGGGAACCATGGCACTGGCAGCGGACGACCTCAGGTTGTCGATGAACTGGATGGACACGCTCATCCTGGTCATCTACTTCGCCGTGGTCCTCGGCATCGCGCTGGCCGCGCGCCGCAGCGTCAGCAACAGCCTTGACTTCTTCCTGGCAGGCCGAGCGCTGCCTGCGTGGGTCACGGGCTTGGCGTTCGTCTCGGCAAACCTCGGAGCCACCGAGATCTTGGGCATGGCCGCCAACGGCGCGCAGTACGGCGCCTACACGGTGCACTGGTACTGGATCGGCGCGATCCCGGCCATGGTGTTCCTCGGCCTGGTGATGATGCCCTTCTACTACAACTCGAAGGTCCGCAGCGTTCCCGAGTTCCTGCTGCTGCGGTTCAGCCGCTCGTCGCACCTGCTCAGCGCTGTCATCTTCGCGGTCGCCTCGGTGCTGATCGCCGGGGTGAACCTCTACGCGCTGGCGATCGTGCTCAAGGCGCTGCTGGGCTGGCCGCTGCCGATCTCGATCCTGCTCGCCGGGATCTTCGTGCTCGCCTACATCGTCATCGGCGGTTTGTCCTCGGCGATCTACAACGAGGTGCTGCAGTTCTTCGTGATCGTCGCCGCGCTGATCCCGCTGACCGTGCTCGGCCTGGTCCGGGTCGGCGGCATCGACGGGCTGATCGAGAAGGCCACCGCGCAGCAGGGCGACATGTTCCTGTCCACCTGGGCCGGAACCGGTTTCGGCGAGACCAACCCGCTGGGCACCAACTGGCTGACCATCACCCTCGGCCTCGGTTTCGCGATCTCCTTCGGCTACTGGACAACGAACTTCGCCGAGGTGCAGCGATCCCTGTCGGCCAAGAACCTCTCGGCCGCGCGCCGGACCCCGCTGATCGCGGCGTTCCCGAAGATCTTCATCCCGCTGATCGTGGTGCTGCCGGGCATCATCGCGCTGATCATCGAGCCGACGATCGGCAAGACCGGTGGTTACGACTACAACGACGCGATCCCGATCCTGATGCGCGACCTGCTGCCCAACGGCGTGCTCGGTCTCGCGGTCACGGGGCTGATGGCCTCGTTCATGGCGGGCATGGCGGCCAACGTGTCGAGCTTCAACACGGTGTTCACCACCGACATCTGGCGCGCTTACATCAAGCCGCACATGCCCGACGGGCACTACCTGAAGGTGGGCCGGGCGATCACGGCGATCGGCGTGGTCATCGGCATGGGAACGGCGTTCCTGGCGGCGTCGTTCAGCAACATCATGAATTACATGCAGACGTTGTTCGCCTTCTTCAACGTCCCGCTGTTCGCGACGTTCATCCTGGCCCTGTTCTGGAAGCGGATGACCGCCAAGGCCGGTTTCTGGGGCCTGCTGCTGGGAACCGCGGCGCCGATCGCGTTCTACTTCTCCTACCAGGCCGGCATCGTGGAGATGGGCTCCGACCAGGACGCGAACATGACCGCATCGATGATCGCCTTCGCGGTCGACCTGCTGGTCAGCGTCCCGATCGCGCTGGCGACCAAGCCGAAGCCCGCCGCCGAGCTCGAAGGGCTGGTCTACAGCCGAGCCTCCGCTCGGGACAAGGGAGTGGCGGCCGCCGGTGACGACGCGTGGTACCGCAAGCCGGCCGTTCTCGGCTGGAGCGCGCTGATCCTGTCCGCCCTCTGCTACATCCCGTTCACCCTCTAGGAGCCCGCGATGGACGAAAACCCGCGCGAAGAAACCGAGATCGCCCACCACGCAGCCGAGATCGACGACCTGGAGCGCAAGTCCGGCACGGCGTCGCAGCTGTTCGACGTCCGAACGGTGATCGGCGGCCTGTTCCTCGTCTACGGCCTGCTCATCGGTGCCGCCGGGATCTCCCCCGACGCCGCCGAGCTCGACAAGGCGCAGGGCATCAACATCAACTTGTGGACGGGGTTGTCGATGCTGGTCGTCGGCGCGCTGTTCATCCTCTGGCTGCGGTTGCGACCGCTGCGGGCACCGTCCAGGGATTGACGTCCTCACCGGCCTGAGGTCCGGTGATACCACCTGGCGGCGCGGGGATCCGCGTTCGCCAGGTGCCTCGGCGGGCTCCTGCTTGTTGACATCCCGATCGCAGCCCGGTGATCTGCTGGACCTCCCGCGGGGTCAGCTCGGGGTGGCTCGGCGTGAAGGCGTCGAGGACCTCGGCCCTCTTGCCGGGACCAGCGGCGGCGCTGCGTCGCACCGCCCGGATCGCGGTCCTGCGGCATGTCGCGAACATGCGGCAGACGTGGCCGCTCGTTCGGGAAGACCGGGCGCGCGGTTGGTGCTTTCGGTTGATCTCGGTTTCCCGGCGGTCGATCACCGGGTACCGCAACGGGCGAAGGAAGGAGACGTCGATGACATCCTTGGTGACGTTCCTGTTCGCCGGAATCCTCCTGGTCGCCGTGGACGGGCATCTGCTGCGCCGCAGCGGGACCGCCTACCTCCGCGAGCTCGGGGACAACGCGGGCCCGCTGAACCAGCTGGTGACCGTCGTGTTTCACCTGGCGGCGCTCGGCCTGGTCGCGCTCATCGCGATCCTGCCGATGGATCTGGGAGGTGAGCCCAAGACCGTGGTCGGCCGGATCGGCGTGCTGCTGCTGGTGCTGGCCGGGGCGCACGCGCTGACCATCTGGAGCTTCGGCCGCATCCGGGCTCGTCACGAGTCCGAAGTGCTCACGGCCGAGATCGCCCGGCGGAGCTGAACCGGGTCAGGCCGGGTCGCCGCGCTCGCCGAACCAGTGCGCGAGCCGGCCCCGGCGGCTGACCGCGCGGAGCCGGTTCTCGGTGGCCTGGCGCTGGGCGACCGTGGTGACGATGAACAGCTCGTCACCGGTCTCGATGCCGGTCTCCGGGCTGGGCACGAAGGTGTGCCGGTCCCGGATGACCAGGGTGACGACGCCGGGCTCCGGCAACCGGAGTTCGCGGACCGTGACCGCGTGCATGGCCGAATCCGGCGGCACCGACATCGACAGCAGTTCCGCGTCGAGGACGTCCAGCGGGGCAGCCTCGACCAGGACCTCCCGCGTCGTCTCGCGCGGCAGGATTCGCAGCCACCGGGCCAACGGCCTCAGGCTCGGCCCCTGCACGACGGTGAAGACCATGACCAGCACGAACACGATGTCCAGCAGTCGCTGGCTGTTCGGGACGCCCTGCACGACCGGGAAGGTGGCGAGCACGATCGGCACCGCGCCGCGCAGGCCCGCCCAGGACAGGAACACCTGCTCCCGCAACGGCACCCGGAACCAGGTCAGCGACAGCACCACCGAGAGCGGTCGCGCGAGCAGCAGCAGCACCAGCCCGACGACCAACCCCGGGATGATCTCCACCGCCAGGTCGGTGGGCTTGACCAGCAGGCCGAGCAGCACGAACAGCCCGATCTGGGCCAGCCAGGCCAGCCCTTCGGCGAACGACCGGGTCGCCGAGCGGTGCGGGAGTCCGCTGTTGGCCAGCACCACCCCGCACAGGTAGGCGGCGATGAAACCGCTGGCGTGCACCGCACCGGACGCGGCGAAGGCGACGAATCCGAGCCCGAACGACGCCAGCGGGTACAGCCCGGACGCGGGCAGGGCGATGCGCGGCAGCACCACGGCGCCCAGGAAACCGACGCCGAGCCCGAGCAGCGCTCCGACCCCCAGCTCGAACCCCAGGCTCACCACGACGTGTCCCGACGAGAACGCCAGCGGTGTCACGCTGAACAGCAGCACCAGGATCACCGTGGGCGCGTCGTTGAAACCCGACTCGGCCTCCAGCAACCCCGCCACGCGCCGGGGCAGCGGCAGCACACGCAGCACCGAGAACACCGCCGCCGAGTCCGTCGAGGACACGATCGCGCCGAGCAGCAGCGCCAGCTGCCAGTCGAAGCCCAGCAGGAAGTGCGCCCCCGCGGCGGTCACGGCGAGGCTGACGCCGATGCCGACGGTGGCGAGGATTCCGGCGGGCGCCACGAGTTTTCGCACGTCCGACCACTTCGTGGTCAGACCGCCTTCGACGAGGATCACCGCCAGCGCCGTCGTGCCCAGGTTGCGGGCCAGCTCGGCGTCGTCGAACTCGATGCCGATCCCGTCCTCGCCGAGCAGCACGCCCAGCGCCAGGAACAGCAGGAGGCTGGGCAGTCCCGCCCCGCGCGCGACGCGGGTTCCCACGACACCCGCCAGCAGCACCAACGCACCAGCGAGCAGCACCCAGTACAGCTGCTCCAGCGACATGTGACCCCCGCTACACGATCAGCCAGTGATACTAGCCAATCGCTTCACCGGACACCGGCAACGGGCTCTCGAACCACCCACTGCCCCCGAAAGCGAGCAAGCCGTGAGCGACCTCTCTGGCGCGGTGATACCAGGGCACGTTATTTTACTCGTCAGTAGGTAATGCCCGGCCGAAGCCGGCCGATTGGAGACGCACCGTGTCAAACGCCCATCGGGGACAGGCTGGCGGCGCTCGGAAGCGCGACGCCATGGGCCTCGGCCTCGCCGCCCTGACCAAGATCGCCAGCGCGCCGATCATCGACAGGTTCGGGCTGCGCAAGCAGTTCGAAGTCCTGGTGCAGTCGGGCACCAGAACCGGCTTCAAGGCCGCCGGCGCCGCGACCAGGTCCTTCAAGAAGATCCAGGGCCACAACAAGCCCGCGCGCCTGGCCCCCGCCCCAGCCAAGGACCTCTTCGACCTCGAACCTGACGAAGAGCAGTCGCTCATCGCCGAGACGGTCCGGGAGTTCGCCGCCGAGCAGCTGCGGCCCGCCGCCGTGGACGCCGACGCCAAGCTCGCACCGCCGGTCGACCTGCTGCAGCGCTCCGCCGAACTGGGACTCAGCGCGGTGGGCATCCCCGATTCCCTCGGCGGCATCGGCACCGAACGCTCCGCGGTCACCAACGTGCTGGTCACCGAGGCCCTCGCGCACGGCGACATGGGTCTGGCCGTCGCGGTGCTCGCCCCCTCGGCCGTCTCGACCGCGCTCACGCTGTGGGGCGACGAGGACCAGCAGGCCACCTACCTGCCCGCCTTCGCCGGTGAGAACGTGCCCGCCGCCGCGCTGGCGCTGCAGGAGCGCGTCGCTCTCGGCGACCCGCTCAAGCCGAGCACCACCGCCAAGCGCACCCCGAAGGGCTACCAGCTCAACGGCGTGAAGTCGCTCGTACCGCGCGCCGCGCAGGCCGAGCTGTTCATCGTCTCGGCGAACCTCGACGGGAACCCCGCGCTGTTCCTGGTGGAGTCCTCCACCTCCGGGCTGTCCATCGAGGCCGAACCCGCCATGGGCCTGCGCTCGGCGGCGACCGGCAAGCTGCACCTCGACCAGGTCGACGTCCCGGTGACCGCGCTGCTCGGCGAGGGCAAGCTCGACGTGCTCACCGACCTCGTCCGGCTCTCCCGGCTGGCCTGGGCCGCGCTCGCAGCGGGCACCGGCAAGGCCGTGCTCGACTACGTCATCCCCTACGTCAACGAGCGCACCGCGTTCGGCGAGCCGATCAGCCACCGCCAGGCCGTGGCCTTCAGCGTCGCCGACATCGGCATCGAGCTGGAGAGCGTCCGGCTGACCACGCTGCGCGCCGCCGCGCGCGCGGAGCAGGGCAAGCCGTTCGCCCGCGAAGCCGCCCTGGCCCGGAAGCTGGCCACCGACAAGGGAATGCTCATCGGCAACGCGGGTGTGCAGCTGCTCGGCGGCCACGGCTACACCAAGGAACACCCCGTGGAGCGCTGGTACCGCGACCTGCGGGCCATCGGCGTGATGGAAGGCGCGGTCCTCGTCTGAGGACCTTCGAGACGCGAAGGACTCCAATCCCATGATCAATCTTGAGGTCCCGAAGAAGGCGACCGCGCTGGTCAACCAGGCGTACCAGGCCGCTTCCGAGGTGTTCCGCCCGATCTCGCGCAAGTACGACCGCGCCGAGCACGAGTACCCCAAGGAGCTCGACACCCTCGCCGCCCTGCTGGACGGGCTGAACTCCTCCGGTGAAGGCGGCGCGGGCGCGGCCGGCGTGCGCAAGAGCGGCGACGACGCCGCGAAGGGCAACCGCAACGGCGCCAACCTGAACCTCGTGCTGGGCACCATGGAGATGTGCTGGGGCGACGTGGCGATGCTGCTGGCCATGCCGCGCCAGGGCCTGGGCAACGCGGCGATCGCCTCGGTCGCCAACGAGGAGCAGGCCAAGCGCTTCGCGCAGGTGTGGGCGGCGATGGCCATCACCGAGCCGCACACCGGCTCGGACTCGGCCAACATCACCACCACCGCCGAGCTCGACGGCGACGAGTACGTCCTCAACGGCGAGAAGATCTTCGTCACCGCCGGTGGACGCGCCGACACCGTGGTCGTGTGGGCGACGCTGGACAAGTCCCTCGGCCGCGCGGCGATCAAGTCGTTCGTGGTGGAGAAGACACGTCCGGGCATCGAGGTGGAGCGCCTGGAGCACAAGCTCGGCATCAAGGCCTCCGACACCGCCGTCATCCGGCTGGACAACTGCCGGGTGCCGAAGGAGAACCTGCTCGGTTCCCCGGAGATCGACACGAAATCCGGGTTCGCCGGGGTCATGCAGACCTTCGACAACACCCGCCCGCTGGTCGCCGCGATGGCCATCGGCGTGGCCCGGGCCGCGCTGGAGGAAACCGCGAAGGTCCTCGCCGAGGCGGGCGTGACGGTCGACTACGACCGCCCGGCCAACTCCCAGCACGCCGCCGCCGCGGCGTACCTGCAGCTGGAGGCCGACTACGAGGCCGCGTACCTGCTGACGCTGCAGGCAGCGTGGATGGCCGACAACCGCAAGCCGAACTCGCTGCAGGCGTCGATGGCCAAGGCCAAGGCCGGCCGCTCGGTCGTCGACATCACCCTGCGCTGCGTCGAGCTCTGCGGCACCGTCGGCTACACCGAGGAGTCGCTCTTGGAGAAGTGGGCCCGCGACTCGAAGATCCTCGACATCTTCGAGGGCACCCAGCAGATCCAGCAGCTCATCGTCGCCCGCCGCCTCCTCGGCAAATCAAGCGCCGAACTGAAGTAACCACCCCCGCAACCCGGTCCTCAGAACCCGGGGGCGGTGTGGGACGGACCAACGGCAGTCCTCGGTGCCCGGATTGCGGCCGCTTTCAGGTCCCTGATCGCGGTCGCAATCGGGTCACCCGCGGGGGTCCGGACGGGTCGCGGGATTGGAAGTAGCGACTGGACCTTCGTCGGGTTGGCCCTCGGCGGGTTCTCCGAGGGTGTTGCCGACGAGGCTGTACAGGGTTTCGGCCAGGTGGGTGAGACCTGGTTCTCCCGTCGGGTAGTGACCGCAGTTCTCCAGCATCACCACCGTGGTCGGGCCCTTGACGCGGTTGAGGAAGCGGAAGCTGAGCTCCGGCGGGGTCCAGTCGTCGGCCGCTGGGTGGGCGAGGACGAGTGGGATCGAGTCGAAGTTCTCCGGCGGCGTGTGGCGGTAGCGGACGAAGCTGGTGAGCAGGCCGATCGGAGTTCTGGCCCCGCCGCCTCGCGGGTCGGCCGCGCACAGCGCGGAGAGCTGCGGGTCGCGGCTGATCTTGCGCTCGTCGGCGAGCCACCGCATCGGCACCCGCACACCACCGGCGAGCCGTTCCAGCACGGCGAGACCGGCCGGTGGGATCGAACCGAGCGGACCGCGGGCGGCCCGACGCCGGACCTCGGCATCGGCCGGGTCGAGCAGGCAGGTCGCGACCACCGCCGACACCTGCCCGGTGCGGGCGGCGACCTCGTAGGCCAGCATCCCGCCCATGCTCGCGCCGAACAGCACCAGCGGCCGGTCGTCGCGCCGCCGCTCGGCGAGGACGAGCTCGCACAGCAGCTCCACCCAGTCGCCGTAGCGGATCCGGTGCGGAAGCGCCACGGCGGTGTTGCCGTAGGGCGGCAGGTCGGCGAGCAGCAGGTCAGCCATGCCCGCGATCGGCGCGCACACCGGCCACAGCGCCCCCGAATGACCGGCCGCGCCGTGGATGACCATCACCCGCGCGGACGCCTCCGGTGCCGCGGCCCGCGCGATGTGCACGCGACCGTTCCGCCAGTGCCACCAGGTCGACGTCGGCTCAACCTCGGAGGCACGCCGCCGGTAGGAGTCAGGCAGGAAGCGGGCGTAGCTCTCGCTGTCCACCTTCCCAGAGTGAGCGCGAAGCGCCCCGAAGACAACTCACCCCCGCCGGGGTCCCGAACGACGCGCTTCCGCAACTGCGTTGATGTTGCTGGGCAACAATCCGCAAGAGCGGGTTCAGGACTGCCATGAATGATCGCCTGCGGTTCGCACCAACCCCTGTTCGGCGGACGTGGCGGAACGAGGCGCGCTCTACCGCGTCCGCCGCCTCTGTCAGATCCGCCTGCTCAACGTCGCTCCGCGGGAGCAACCAACCACGACGTGAAGTCGTCGCGAGCGGCCACTAACCCGAGAACACCCCTCTTCCGCTGGGCGAGCACCGCGAGGTGCCGCGCGAACGTCACCGAGGAGCTCTGGAACGACCAGCAGGTGGGCCGGATCGAACAGCTCCCGTTCCACGACGAGATCGTCAAGTCCATCGTGGACACCACTCCAGGTCATCCTCGACGTGCTCAACGACGAGCGCACCGACCGCTCCTCCATCGAGGTCGTCCGCGAGCCCCGCGACCAGATCCGCCGCTCGGTCCCACTCGGTCTCCACGAGTCCGAACCCGAGCCGCCCGAGGAACCCAGCTCTCGCAGAGCTCAACGCCAGCAGGAATGAGCGTTGGACCAGCTGGCTCCACCGACCAAGACTGGTGGCATGCGCAGTGGTCGTGAGTACCTCGGAGACGTCAACCCCTCGCCGGTTCCCGACGTGACGCGGCTGCTGCGCGTCGTCGGCGCGCACGCGTTCGCGTTGGCGGGCCTCGCCGCGTTCATCGGCTGGGTCGCGCTCGCGATGTGCCTGGCCCTGGCCGGTTTCGGGTTGGTGCTCGCTCCGATCCGCTGGTGAGCCGCTCGCTGGTGAGGTGGTCCAGCAACGCCCGCGCGGCGGGGTTCGACAGCTCGGGGCCGCGCCCGGCGAGGTAGAGGGTGCGCTCGAAGTCGACCTTCTCGATCCGCGCGAAGGGCAGACCCGCGCGCTCGGCCACCGATCGGGGAACGATGGTCACGCCCAGTCCCGCCGTCACCAGGTCGAGCAGCAACGGCAGGTGCGTGGCCTCGCAGACCGGGTTGTGCCGCACGCCCGCATCGGCGAACCGATTGCCGACCAGCGTCCGGATCGAGCTTCCGGCGAAGTCCACGAACGGCTCGTCGGCCAGTTCGTCGAGCCGGACGCGCTGCCGGTTCGCGAGCCGGTGCCCGGGGTAGGTGACCAGGACGAGCCGCTGCTTCCAGCGCACGTAGCAGGTCAGGTCCTTCGGCGGGGTCCCGTTGGTGGCCAGGTAGGCGAGGTCGAGCTCGCCCGCGTCGATGGCCGCGAGCAGGTCGGGGGCCTTGCCGTCTCGCACGTGGATCCGGATTCCCGGGTGACGCTTCTGGAAGATCCCCAGCTCGCCGGGCAGGTCCACCACCGACAGCGCCTGGATGGTGCCGATGGACACGCGGCCCCGGTCCATCCCGGAGACCGCTGCGACCTCACCGCGCGCCGCCGCGACGTCGTCGACCAGCCGGTTCGCGACCGGCAGCAGCGCCCGCCCGGCCTCGGTCAGCACCACCCGCCGCGTGGTCCGCTCGAACAGCGCCGCGCCGAGCTCGTCCTCCAGCCTGCGGACCGAAGCGCTCAACGCCGACTGCACGATGTGCACCTGCTGCGCGGCCGCGGTGAAGCTCCCGCACCGGGCCACCGCCAGGAAGTGCTCGACCTGCCTCAACTCCACCCAGCGACGGTATCGCTGAATGGGCGCCGAATCAGCGACCGGACTGGTGTGGGCAGTACCGGAGGTCCGTTCCGGGAGGTCGAGCTCGCGACAGCCGCGCCGACAGCGACGAGCTGCGCAGCATCGGAGGTCCTGATGCTGCTCGCGCTGCGGTATGACTGGCGGCCGAGATCCCCGCGGTGGCCCGCCACCCGAACCGCCAGACCACGAAACAGCCCTAACCCAGGTCTTCGAGGAAGTCTGGTGGGGAGTGGCGGTCGAGGGCGCGGAACAGGACGGCGTGCTCGGTGCCGAGCAGTCTCCCGTTCGCGGCGAGGATCTTCGGGATGAAGTCCGCCGGGGCGGGATGCTCCGGGATCGCGGCCAGGTAGGCGCCGTGGGCTTCCAGCGAGGCGACGCCGAGCTGCATCGGCCTCCCGGTGACGTCCACGCCGTGCGTCGCGTCCAGCTCCCCGGCCATCCCCGGGAGGAGGAACCACCGCGCGCTCCACGTGTCGAGGCCGTCGTCATCGATCTGCTCGGGGAAGATCCACCGGTTGCCCGCGTCGGTGATCGCGTCGATGGTCGCCAGGCCCGCGACGCGGTGGTCCGACTGGTTGAAACCCATCGGTGTCTCGACCTCGTACGGCATGCCGACCACGGCATCCGGCTTGAAGCGGCGGATCTCGCGGCAGATGTCGTGGCGGAGGTCCAGACCGTGGACCAGCACGCCGTCGGGGTGCTGGAGCACGGTGAGGTGTTCGACGCCGACCGTCCCGCAGGCCGCCCGCTGCTCGGCCAACCGCAGCTCCGCGGTTTCCTCCGGCGGGTTGGGCATGCCCGCTTCGCCGTGCGTGAGCAGCAGGTATCCGACGTCGATGCCCTGTTCGCTCCAGCGCGCGACAGCTGCGGAGGTGCCGTACTCCATGTCGTCCGGGTGTGCGACGACGCAGAGCACGCGCCGGAAGGTCTCATCGGGCAGAGCGGGCAACAACTCGGTCATCACGACGAGCCCCCTCGGTTGGACGTGCCCCCGATTCTGCACCCGTCCCGACCGGTCCGCCGCAGGCCGCGATGCCCTCGAACAGCAGTTTTCGCCGCCTGCGGTCCGGTAATCTTCGCCGTGTGCGGTGGTTTCTGACGCAGGACCCGGTGAGCCCGTTGGAGACGACCTCCTGGCTCGGCAGCATCGGCTCGTTCGTGCTGGCCATCCCGGCCACGCTGCTGTCGATCTGGGCGTTCCGGCTCAGCTGGGAGCAGCAGCGCGAGCAGGAGCGGCAGGCGCGCGAAGCATCGCGGGCCATGCAGGTGGTCGTCGACGAGCTGCGGGCCATCGCCTCGACGATGGAATCCGTCAACCTCCACCGCGACACCGGCCCCAGCCGATCCGGCGCCGTCGTGATCAGCGAGCACGAGAACACCGATCCGTGCTCCGCGCCGGTGCCGGCCACTGAAGACGAGGCCAACTTCGGCGGGGCTCCCGCGTCACCGCCCGCGTTCGGGTACGACGGGGGCTCCGCGCCATCGGCCGCTCCCTCGCAATCGGGAATGGGACAGGAGGCCTCGCCGGGCGCTCTGAACTCGATCGCCAACCGGCTCGCCCGGGTGGACTCGCGTGCCGAGACGAACTCCCTCCGGTCGATGAACCGCCAGCGCAGGACGAACGTCTTCGCCGTGGTCTCGGCCGCCGTCGCCCTGAGCGCCTTCGGTGTCGGCCTGCTCAACGCGTTCCCGTGGTGATCCTCAGTGGACCCCGACGATCACGGAGGCGCTGGCGGCGGGGCTCGACGCGGCGAGGGCCGCTGCGGTCCGGGTGACCGCCGTGAGCACGGCCGATTCGCCCCAGCTGCCGTGCTCGACCTCTCCTCCACGACGAGCATCGCCGGAGCGGGCAACCGCCACTGCACCCTGAGTGGGGCGATTCTCGTCGAAGCACGTGGCCTGGAACGACGCGGCGGTCGCTGATCACCGACTTCGGCCGGATCCCGGGCCGAAGATCGAACGCGCTCAAGCTTCCGCTCCTGCTGCGCGACACGCTCTGCTCCGCCCCACCCGGCCAGGAGGGCGAGTTCGTCCAGCACCGCCGCCCAGCTGCGCACGGCCAGCGCCCGCTACCCGACCGACCGCTCCCTGAGCGAGCTGATCAACGAACTCGCCACCGCAGCGGGACTTCGCCGCCGCCTGGCCACGGCCGCACCGAACACCCCGCAGCCCAAGCCCTCACCCCGCGCTGAGTTCCGGGGCACGTCGCCGAGTGGCGTTCCGATCAACGTCCGATGTGCCCGGACATATTCGGCAGAACCGCCGTGCTCACGCGACGGGGCCACGAGCGCGCGCTGGTGGCCCCGTTGATGCGGACCGGTCAGGGCTGATCCGGCAGGGTGTGGCAGTTGTTGATCGCCGCACCTCCGGAGAGGCGTTCGGTGAGCCACGAGATCGCGTTGCTCTGGTCGGCCAGCAACGGGGTGATGTGGTTGGTCAGCAGGCCCTTGCCGAGGTCCGGGATTTGCACGGGTTGGTAGGTGACCTCGCCACCTTCGGCGCACCAGTCCAGGGCGAGCTGCCGCGCCTGGTCGTGCGGCACGATGTCGTCCTGCACGCCGGTGGCGACGCGGACGGCCGTGGCCGGCTTCCGGGTGCCGATGAGCTGGTCGTCGAGGACGTCCTGCACGGCCGGCTCGGCGTCGACGACCTCACCGAGGGCCTGGCCGGTCGTGGTCCACTCAGAGCTGCGGCGGAAGGCGAAGCGCGCGATGCCGTCCCCGATGCACGACGTGGACAGGGTTTCCAGCGCGGCCTTGCCGTCCTCGTTGAGGTACTCGTCGGCGACGGGCTGAAGCTCGGGGTGGGCCTGGATGAACCCGTTGAGCGACCAGCCGAGCGCACCGACGAGTGCGCTGCCGTCGATGCCTTCGACGACTTCGGTGAGGTTCGCGGGCGGGGCCCCGACGTAGGCACCGGCGAGCGCGACGTCCGGGGCGTAGTCGGGCTGCAGCTCGGTGGCGGAGGCCGTGGCGCCGCCACCCTGGCTGTAGCCGTAGAGGGCGACGCGCGAGTCGGGGGTGACCGAGGTGTCGGGCAGCTGACGGGCCGCGCGCACGGCGTCGAGCACCGCGTGCCCGCCGTCGACGCGGTTCACGTAGGTGTGCAGCCGGTCGGTGGTGCCCAGGCCCACGTAGTCGGTGACGACCACGGCCGCGCCTTCGGCCAGCAGCCGGTAGATCGCGATGTCCTCGTAGCCGACCGACACCGCCTCGCCGTTGAAGTTGATCGGACGTTCCAGGCCCATCGAGGCCGCGCAGGAGTCGCCCTGGCCCATGGTCCCGGGCGCGACGACCACCAGCGGACGCGGACCCTCACCGCGCCACGGCGCCGAAGGTTCGATGTAGGCGCCGGTCACCGCCGCGGGCTGGCCGTTGGAGTCGGTGGTCTTGTACATCAGGCGGGTCGCCGTGCCCGGCATCTGCTTCCCGCCGATGCTGGGCAGGCTCAGCGCGAGCGGCAGCTCCTCGGTGCGCACCAGGGCGCCGTCGGCCGCGGGCAGTTCGGCGGGCGGGTCGTAGAACCCGGCGCTGACCATGCCGGGTGTGCTGGGCGCGTCGTCGGCGATCGCGGGCACGGCTTGCGAGCCGGCGATGACCAGTGACAACGCGGTGGCTGTGACCAGCCTTCGCGCCACGGCGGGCGGGTGGTGGGCGGATCGGGGCATGCGGTCGCTCCCTGCGTCATCGGATGGTGCGAACTGCGCAAGTCGATCGGGTCCGCGGCCGGTCACCGCGCCCGTGCGCGTCGTCGACCGAGTCGACTCCTGGGGTGAACAACGACGCAGCACCCGGATAGTTGCGTCGCACAACGACGCTCGTGTTCTTGGCGAGAACTGGCCAGTCGGCCGGCGCTCAGCGGAAGGCCGCGCTGTTGACGGGGAAGTCGAAGTACTCGTCCGGGAAGGGCTCCTCGGGCAGGTTGAAGTGCCACCACTCCCCCGCGTAGCCCTTCAGCCCGACGGCGGTGAGCGCGTCGTGCAGCTCCTGCCGGTTGGCGCGAGCCTCGCCGGTCACGCGCGGGTCGTCGGTGTGCGCCATGTCGTCGAAGCAGTCGAAGCCGGTGCCCATGTCGACGCCGTTGTCCGGGAACCGCTGCCCCACCGGCGCCGTGCACGAGACCAGCGGCTCGCCGGGCACGTAGGCGCGCTGGGCGGGGACGGGCAGCCGCACCAGGGTCAGGTCGACTGAGCTGCCCCGGCTGTGCCCGGAGTTCTCGGCGATGTAGCCGGCCGAGTACAGCTGCGACTTGTCCAGCCCCGGGTAGAACTCTTCTTTCATCCGCTGGTCACCGACGTCTTCCGCCCACTCGACGAACCGGGCGTCGGCCTGCTGCGGCCGGTAGCAGTCGTAGACCTTGAGCGTGTAGCCCTGCCCGACGAGCCGCCGTTGAGCCTCGTGCAGGGCCTCGGCCAGCGGACGCGTCAGCACGCACATCGGCTCGTCGTACCCGGGCACGGGGTCGCCGGTGAAGTTGTGCGGCGTTGCGTACCGGACCTCCTCGACGATCGAGGGGTCGACGTCGCGCAACCGCACGAACCCCTCAGGAGCCTGCTCGACCTGCGTCGCGGGCGGGGGCGTCGCGGGCGCGGGCGGAGGC